>CAXXBX010000064.1:0-8055 GCA_964274945.1 Dehalococcoidia bacterium
TCGTGCTCAATTACATCAGTGCTGTAAGGTACACGCGCTCACAAGGTGTCAGGGAAGTCTGGCTTTTCTCTGCCTCACAATCTACTTGTCTAGTGTTACTTATGGTAAGAACTTAAGTATGAGATAACGGAAATATGGCACGTGTACATGACGTCTGCAAGGAGAGACTGTGGCCCAAACTGTTGGTCGGTTGGTCAGTTTATACTCTAGGATGTCAAACCCTTGAACCTAGATATTAATCTAGAGAATGAAGCACATTCTGTGCCTGCATGTGGTTACGTATACATTGCCGTATCATACTATTGAACTAGGATGAGTGTAACAAAAAGTAAGTAGACTGTTTACTAATAACTTCTGAGCATCACAAGTAGGCGTGGCCCGCGTACATTTATTGAGGGGCGTGGCATAATAACAATTGCTTTGGCGGATTTCTTAGGTTTTCGAACCCTGTTGTACTGTAACTCAATCAATTTACAGGACTTATAATCTAGTATGAAGCAAACTTTGCTTGTTTGATAGTTACAATTAACAGATATGTGATGTTGAGAACTGTTTGGTCATACTACTGCTGAGCATGTGACGGCCGGCTTGTTAATTAATTAATTTGCGGGGTTAATTAACTAATTATTTATTTGATATTTTTAGAAATGCTACTGTTGTTCATGCACGTTTTTGCATTCTATTTTACAGCTTTGAAAATATTTGTAACATTCACTTTTTATTCACTTTCAAACTTGTAGGCAATTGAAACTAGAGGAAGTGCAGAAAAAGCATGTGTATACTTTGTAGAAGTAGGCGGAATTCTAATCCTAATTTTATTAGAACGTACATCATCGCCCTGCAGGGTAACAGTTTGCGTGCTTTTAATTAAGTTACTGTCAGTCATGTTCACTCTGTGTGTGTGTGTGTGTGTGCGCGCGCGCGCGTGCGTGTGGGTGTGGGTGGGTGGGTGTGTCAAGTCAGATTCAACCCTTTCTTAAAGAATTACTTTTTGTATAATATCTGCTGCAGGAACTACTAGTTGATCGTCTCCCTATTTCGACTGGAAATAGGTTGTTACCCACTAGGTCATCCAGTGATTCGGAGCATGAGATGGCCAACGTGGTTTCTCAAATATTCTAAGTATGGCGAATACTGTTTCATAATTATATCAGCTGTTGGTGATTTTGACACTGTGACAGCTTCTTTTGCTTTTACAATAACTTTTGGCAGAGTAGATTGTGTTGTTTATACTGATTTGAGCATAATGGCTTCTGACAGTAGAAGTGGTGTGTACCTCTGGTTCCATTCCCAATTTTCTGATTGCTGCATTGAGTTGCACTTGCATAGCATTACTCGTTGTCATTTTCCTTGCAGCACTTTTTGGTTTAATGGAGTCTGTCTGCAATCAACCTGTTGGGATAGATCAACACACTTCTTAGTAGAGAGAATCTAATTTTGAGAAGGACTGACAACAATGACATGCAGTTATTTGTACCTGGCTATGGGCTTTATCAAGCCAAAGTTTTTTGTAATTGTTATAGCTGCTGGTGGGAATTTGTTAAGCCAATTCGTTGGCAATAACTTTGGCACCGTTTTCATTAGAGCAATAGCATTTGTAATCTGGATATGCATAGAATGTAGCGTGCAGTATATTGTGTCATAACAATCAATTCTTGATTGACTGCATACATATCATGTACCATGTACTAACTGTCGCATCATTCCATTCAAATTTTCAAACCAAAATAGGGAATATCCCCAGAGTGGACCCACTCATAGATGTAATAAATGGGTGTGGTTTGCTTACATTTCACGTGAGTTTCATTATCAAAGCCATTGCGTGTTGTTCGTTTCATAACTAGTAGTCGTCTCAATTGGTTAGTTGTGATGGTTTCAGCTCACTAACGCAATTACTGATGTGCGACTTGCTGTGTAGTAGACTATGACAGAAGATGGTAAATCTACTTGTCGACAACACCAGTAACGAAACCACAGTGGACTTTGTGTATAAGTTTTACGAAACATCTGAAGACGGTAAGAAATGGAAAACTATAATGTATTTGGCAAACGTAATGTAATTAATTAATTAAACTTTATTTTGTATCTCTAGTTTTGTCCAGTGATCCTTTCCATGCAGTTGTGTGGATGTTACTTTCAATAGGAATTATTGGCAACATATTGGTTGTGGTGTGGAGGGTCACACAGAAAAGAGAGCAGAGATCGTCTCCTGTCTCAATCCTCATCATCATGCTATCAGTATCAGACTTCTTGTATTGTATTCATTTGCTTCTTCTGGAGAGCCTAGTGGTTGATGTTGATTTAGACCAAACAAAGCATCTGTCACACATTTCTGCTCACGACATGTGCATGACAAGTGCATGGCTGTCTTGGTTTTCTTGTCTCACAGCTCAGTGGGCAACTTTTAATATTGCAGTTTACTTGTTTCAAGCAATGAGGGAGTTCTGTTCTCGCTGTTGCTGTTCACTGGTTCGCAAGCGAAATCTGGTCATCACAATCATCTGCCAAGTTTTGATCAACCTTGCAGTGATTACTGTTTACGTGATTGAAATCGACAAAAAATACATTAGTTTTGGTACTGATTCCTTGTTTGGTCTATCACTACAAGATTATGACAAAGATACAATCCATTACCAAGATATAGATATAATCAATGACGTCGTACATATAGAAATCTACAACACGACAGAATTTTCTGTTCACTCAAGACGTGAACGTATTGTCGAAATATTTGGACGTTGCGCTTTGACACAGTCAAATGGATATGGATCTTTCTGTAGCGTTAGTAAATCATTCACACACGACAACCAGACAACGATCTACAATTCCAGTGTATGTATAATGAATAGTCTTGCCGTCAATAGTACTATTATGAACTTTATAATTAGGATTGAAGCAACAGTAATAGCATTAATCACAGCTTCTCTAAATACTGTTCTTACATTGACATGTGCTTTTCTCTATTTACTTGTGTGTCTAAAGCTTCGTGGAAGATCAGCAAACATAACGGGAAGATCTGACATGCACAAACTTCAATTGCGTTTGAGTGTAATTGTTCTTCTGGACACTCTGTGTTGGATTCCTGTCACTGTACTACATTGGATAGATTTTAACGTACTTAATCTAACAAATGTGAATTGGCCAAATGATTCGACTGCAACAAGTGTTCTTCTCATCTCAATCAGTCCAGCAATTAATCCTCTCATCTACACATTCACAGAAAAGAACTTTTTACATTCAATTCGCAGACGAATGAAATGCAACATATCTCTGAGACGGAACAATTTCAACTGCCACGACGATCACGTTAGAGGAGTTGAACGTTGCAGCTGTATTCCATGTGTGAGATGTGTTCACCGAGATGAAGAGAATGATCCAGACTACTGGCATACTCAAGATACTTCTGACTGGAATTCTGAGCAGAGTAGACTTCTGCCGTCTACCAGTGAGTCAAGTGAAACTAGTTAACATATTCACATCAGCTGTTGCATGGCTAAAACAATAAAGAGTAGTCGTTTTCAATGTGCATGTGTCTTTAAATTTTATTGCTATTGTATGAACGTTTGCTGATAAGATTGTACGCATGCTCACTAGATCATGTGTTCTAGACACAAAATCAAATATTAAATGATATTTGCCATCTGGAAACGTTGATGATTACAATGTTAATATTAATTTGATATCACCGATCAACAGTGATGCTATCCAGTTGCAAACGTGTTTTTAGTGTTTGTTGTTTGATCTCTAAAAATAAAATACACGTTTACTATCATGTTTTGATATCAACAAAATAGTCCAAATTGTTATTGCAATTGTATACAACTTATACGTTTATAGTTAAAAAATTAACTAATTTAAATATGTATAACACTAATTGTAACAAAAATTGTAATAAATATTTAATTAATTAAAAATTTTAGAAATGCATTGAGTTAAGAATGTTACAATCTACTTAGTTAAACGTTGTTATGGCGTAATTACTGTTGAAACGTTAACCAATTTTACGAACACACCAAACTATAGATTCGCTTCCAAAACGTACGTGTGTGTGTGTGTGTGTGTGTGTGTGTGTGTGTGTGTGTGTGTGTGTGTGTGTTTGTCTCTCTATCTTTTCTTTCTTTCTGTCTGTCCGTCCGTCCGTCTGTCAATCTGTCTGTCTGTTTGTCTGTCTGTCTGTCTGTCAATACATATATTTTTAATAAATGAGCTATAGCACCAAAGCAATAGCTAATCTAGCTACGTGTCCATTACATCCAGTACATAGTGAAAACTGGTTAAAACTACAATTCACACTAAATACACTATGACTAGTACTAGACGAAGGGACCTATAGTCCCGGTCTGTAAATGCTTGTCTGTCTGTATGTATGTTTGTATGTATGTATGTGTGTGTGTGTGTGTATTTATTTATGTATGTGGCTCAATTGGTTAGAGTGCGCAGTTGCAGATTGGCAGCATCCGGGACCTTCGGATCAGAGTTTGAGTGCGGGGGGCCACATACATAAATTCCCTAGGGCAAGGAACTAACATACAATTGCCTCTCTCTCCGGAGTGTCAGTTCTGTCCAGCAAGTATGAAGTATGAAGTACAGCAAGTATGACGTACCTAGTGACATGATAGAGTGACTGTTGAAAGTTTATAGTATAGCAAGTTTAGTCATTGCAGTATCGAACCTGGGCCTTAGGGGCTCTTGTATGTACGTATGTACAAACAAAATAATGTCAAAGAGAGAGTGTGTGTCTGTGTGTGTAAGTGCGTGCGTGCGCGTACACTTTGCCTCGGTATTAATGTTAGACGTCCTATTGCAATAGACTCTGGAATGGTTGTACGCTCTGTTGGGTCTGGTGCTCCACTCAGTAAAGAAGAAATCACCAATGCTATTAAAAAGTTAAAAAATAATAGAGCATCTGGTAATGATGGAATAACAGCTGAATTACTGAAAGCTGGGCCTACGGAGCTTTTTGATTGGCTATCTGAGCTTCTTCAACAAGTTTGGTCTTCAGGAAGAGTGCCACAGGATTGGAAAGATTCAGTTCTTGTCCCTGTTTTCAAGAAAAATGACAGACTAATATGCGACAACTATCGTGGTATTGCATTACTCAGTGTACCTGAAAAGGTATTAGCAAATATTCTTCTGGAATGACTTAAACAGTCAGTTGAACCTCTACTACTAGAAGCTCAATGTGGTTTCGTCCGGGTACGGTAGAGGAACAACTTGATCAAATATGGTTGGTTCGTCAGTTAATTGAAAAGTCCATTGAACATGAGTGTGCCGTCCATATTTGTTTTGTTGATCTGGATAAAGCTTTTGACTCCGTACCTTGAGAAATTCTCAGACTACTTTTGAAAGAGAGAGGCATTGAGGAGCAAGTTGTACAATTGATTGTGGACATTCACGATGGAACACATTGTGTTGTCAAATCTAGTGGTGAGAAGTCATCAAAATTTGAAGTTACAACCGGTGTACGTCAGGGTTGTGCTATGTCTCCTGTATTATTTAATCTCGTCGTGGACAAGATTGTATGTGAAGCACTAAACAAAGCTAAAGTTGGCGGAGTAGAAATTGAATACAGGAAAGAGGGAAGTCTCTACATGAACTACAGAGTCAAAGCTCAAGGAACAAGTGTCATTAAAGCTGCTATGTATGCTGATGATTTAGCTTTAATTGGAAAGACCTCGGGTGAACTACAAAAGTTAGTAGACAGTCTACATGAGTCGTGCTGTAAATGGGGAATGAAAATCAGCATCAAGAAAACAAAAGTCTTGAGCATTGGTTACGAGCAGGCACGTATTCTTCTTGACGGTTCTGTTCTTGAAAACGTTACAGAGTTTACTTACTTGGGAAGTACCATGAGCCAAGATGGTGGATGCATTGCTGAAATTGATGCTCGTATAAGCAAAGCAAGTAAAGATTTTGCTTCCTGGAAGAAAAGGGTATTTACCAACAGGCAGTTTTCAATCTCCACAAAGATGAAAATTTTTCGTGCTTTGGTGAGACCAGTTTTGCTATATGGATGTGAGACTTAGTCCGTTACACAACTAAACTTGCAACGCTTAAATACATTCCACATACGGTGCATCCGATCGATCCTTGGTGTCTCAAGATGGAATAAAATCAAGAATTCAGACAATTTAGAACGAGCGTGTGAAGACCCTAGTGCTATGACAATACAGAAACAACGATTGCAATGGCTGGGCCATCTGCTACGCATGAGTGACAATCGTCCCCAAAAACAACTACTTCGCAGCAGACTTAGTAATGCAACAAGACCAACACATGGGCCTAAACAGAGATGAATAGATGTTGTCACAAGAGACCTCAGATCATTACATATCAGTCTTCGTGATGCTGGTGATCGTGCTGCTTGGAGAAGCGCTATTACGCTGCGTTGCCAAAACCCATAGTGGGTATGGTGGAATCAAGGTTGCGTGTGTGTGTGTGTGTGTGTGTGTGTGTGTGTGTGTGTGTGTGTGTGTGTGTGTGTGTGTGTGTGTGTGTGTGTGTGTGTGTGTGTGTGTGTGTGTGTGTGTGTGTGTGTGTGTAATCTCTCGTAATAATTCTCACTCAAAGGTTGTTCAAGTCATTATCATTCACGTGCTCCACGTGATCACACGAAAAATAGGCGGGACATAACTATACTTATGCATCATTGTGCGGGTGTACTGAACAAGCAACAAACAAAGCTGCATTTTGAAACAAATTAAGCTGCAGCTAACAATTTTGAAAGCAAAAAATTTTTTGAATTCTATACATTAATGTTGAAAACAATAAGAATGTGTAGGACGATGGTAAGAGCGTATGGAGGACATCACTTTTGCTGCATGCGTTTATAAATCTCACTAGAACATGAAAGAATTAACGTGCTGTCTAGTACAGTATTACAATTAATTAACAACAATGCATATACAGCACGTCTGTCTGTTTTATCTCAAAAACAACAGTCAACAAAAGACAAAATTTGTAATAAAATGATAATTTTGCAATTGGTGACAAGTATATCTCTACATTATTCCCAGCAGTCAGTCTTAGTTACAAATGTTTAGATTTGATAAGTGGGCGTGCTTTGTTTACGTGATTGCTGGTGCTCGGCGATTGCACGTGAGTTTCATTATCAAAGCGATTGCGTGTTGTTCGATTCAGACGTCGGTAACTTGTACAATACTCGTCAATTGGTTAGTTGTGATGGTTTCAGGCTTTCAGCTCACTAACGCAGTTACTGTCAAATTTGTAGTAGACTGTGATAGAAGAGGGTAAATCTGCTGGGGACGTTGTGTATCATGACTATTACGAACCATCTGAAGACGGTAAGAAATGAAAACTATAATGTATCTAGCAAACGTAATCTAATTAATTAATTTAACTTTATTTTGTATCTCTAGTTTTGTCCAGTGACCCTTTTGATGCAGTTGTTTGGATGTTACTTTCAATAGGAATTATTGGCAACATATTGGTTGTGGTGTGGAGAGTCACACAGAAAAGAAATCAGAGGTCGTCTCCTCTCTCAATCCTCATTATCATGCTATCAGTATCAGACTTCTTGTATTGTGTTCACTTGCTTCTTCTGGAGAGTTTGGTGGTTGATGTTGATCTAGACCAAACAAAGCATCTGTCACAAATCTCTGCTCGCAACATATGCCTAACAAGTGGATTGCTGTCTTGGTTGTCTTGTCTCACAGCTCAGTGGGCAACCTTCAATATTGCAGTTTACTCGTTTCAAGCACTATAGGCGGGTTCTGTTCTTGTTGTTGCTGTTCACTAGTTCGCAAGCGAAATCTGGTCATTACAATCATCTGCCAAGTTTGGATTAACCTTGCAGCAATTATTTTTTACATGATTCTATACGAAGACCTCTTCATTAATTATATTGACAACATGTTTGGTCTAACACTACAAGATTATCACAAGAATCTAATCCACCAAAATAGAGATAACGTCGAATTTTACATTTACTCAAACCGTGAACGTATTGCTGCAATTTTTGGACGTTGCGCTTTGGCACAATCAAATGAAATAGGATATTGCTCTAACTCTCCCACGTCATTCACATACGACAAC
>CAXXBX010000065.1:0-19186 GCA_964274945.1 Dehalococcoidia bacterium
CATCACTTCCTCCATGTAGGAGGGACGCTTGTGTACCATCTTCCGGTGACCTTACGTGTAACGCACCTTACGTGTAACGCACTTTACTGTGAATTGTAAAGACAACGTAGTATGTTATGTCGTACGCTACCAGGTCTGTTGTTCTTTTACTTGTTTCTTCTTACGTCGTTCGTGAAAACCGACAAACAGACATCTCGAGGAACTCCGTGTCCTACTAGACTATGTCGTGCAGAAGAGGTGAGGTCTGATCGGATTTCTAGTAGAACGGACAGATATCTACTGTTTCTAATAGATAGCACAATTAATGATCGACACATTGCTAACTTTGTAGCTCTCTATTGTTATTGTAGCGACGACATGGTAGGTGTCGAGAAAAGTGTGCTTCTTCTGCTGTGCAAGCTGACAGTTTGACGGTGAAGGGAAGAGTCGCTAGAGCTCCACCGGAAGACGTGGCTTGCCTGAAGCCTAGTGAGCGTCTACTTTACTTCCACTTTTATTTCCGAGATTCGATCATGTGACTGTCTTGTGTTCAATCACATCTTTTGTATGATGACGTTTTATTACTTCTGTATTCAATACGGTAGATATGTAGCGCCATATTTTATGTACATGCAGCTCTGGAAGAAATGATAAGACCACGTGCATTTTAATTAACGAAATGCAATAGAATTATGTTGTTTGACAATTAAATCAGATTGCATGAGCATATACAAAATCTGAAAATTTGGAGAGTGGTCTTATAATTTTTAATCACTAATTAATTAAATTGTACTAATATGAATAACCAGGATGTGTGATGGCGAATCACGACGTCGGTGTTGTTGTAAATGATTTGCTCTGCTTTGTTCAGAACAAAGTGGAGTGTGTTCCAATGGAAAAGCTGAAACCCATTTTAGTGAGTGGCTTCAAGGAAGAAGCGATAATGATGGCTCGCGACGTTCTATTCGAGACTGCCAACAACTTGCAGGGCCACGAGGAAATGAACGTGAGGAAGCAAGTTCACCGTCAAACTGGAAAGTCATCAGTTGGTGAAATGAACGTTCAAGACATACTGAAGATCTTTACTGAATGTATCAGACTTGGGCTTTCTTTGCCAAAGTTTGCAGCCATCATCTGAATGCTCTGCCTCGGATGCCCTTTGAAACAGCTGATCCAGTGAAGCAGTTTTTATCGGCTAAGAAAGAGGTGACCTCATAACTCCTTCAGTCTGTAGAGGAAAAGGTAGATGGTTTAGCGAAAAAGTAGATCTGCTATCGGGGTACCTGGAAGCCTCAAAGAACGAAGCCAGAGCCAGTTATGCGGAGGTAACATCTAAAGGAAATGCAGGAAGCAGAGTGCAAGAACCTGAGTATGTTAAGGAGCAGAAGGGTAGTGACGTCGGTGTTACAAAGGGAGAGGACAGCGAGGATGACAATATCGGAAAGACGGAGGATAAGTATAACCAACCAGATTGGACTGTAGTGTCACAGGTGAAGACGAAGAATGTGAAAGTGATTCGAGGAAAAAGAGAAACTTCTTCTGGCAGTTTGAAAGGAGTTGAATCAAGAAGAGCATATTGGGATATCTTTGTAGGAAATGTGGAGAAAGACAGCAGTAAGGAAGATATTGAAGGATATCTGTCAGAGAATGGAGTACAGCCAATCCACCTATTTCTCCTGAATTCTAAAGTGAAGGACACCTTGAGTGCCCGAATTCGAGTATGTTTAGAAGATAAGCAAAATGTTCTTGATCCTTCATTTTGGCCACTATATGTCAAGGTTAGATCATGGATTAGAGCTCCTCAAGGCTCTAGTAGCAAATCGAACAGTGAGTGATACTGGAGCCTACTCTGAATGTAATTAGTTTTAACTGTAGAGGTTTTGGATCTTCTGAAAATCATATTAGAGTGCTTGCTGAGCAAGCAGATATTCTTTGCCTTCAGGATTGAGCACTGGTTGCTGAAAGAACAGTTTGATCTACTTGGTCATGTAAAAATGGATATGTTTTTCACAGCTCTTTCCCCAATGAGGAGTAATTTAATGGGTCAAGGGAGACCCTATGGTGGTGTTGCTATCATGTGGAAGAAGGAGTTACAGAAGAATATCTAAGTACAAAAGATCCCATCAGACAAACTGTGTGCTATTATCATTGATTTGGGAGTAAGGAAAATTGTGGTTGCGTCAGTATATTATATGCCGTGTGATTTGGGAGACGTAACATCAAGTGATGATTATGAAGAAGAACTTGGATACTTGGATGGTCTTGTCAATAGCCCAGAGTTCGACAGCAAAATAATAATTGGGGACTTTAATGGTGGCCCTCGCTCATTCAGTAGTAGCAGGTTTGGAAAGAAGATGAGAAAGTTTGCTACAAATAATGGTGTCGTCATTGCAGATCTAGATCGCTTTGAAAAAGATGTAAATTTCATGACATGGTAATCGGGGGATCTTTCAAAGTGCAGTTGGTTGGACTATGCCTTAGTGTCAAATAACATCAGATCTCAGGTTAGAGATTTTCATGTAATAGAGGATATAGTTCCTAGTTCTGATCATTGGCCAGTGCGACTATTGATTCAATTGGATGATGGTCAACATAATGTAAAGATCTCCAATGTCAGACAGAACCATTTGGTTTGTAATTGGCAACAGTGTCAAGACCTGGACTTACTTAGATATCAATGGGAATTGGATAGACGCCTATCAGATATAGAAATACCGTGGGATGCAATTCTATGTAATCAACCAGACCGGTGTTGTCACAAACCACTCTTGGAACCATATTGTGAAAGTATTATCTATGTACTACATACTGCAGGGCAAAATAGCATTCGACTAAGACAACGGGAAGCCAGTGAAGCATACTGGAAATGGAAGCAAAGTGGAAAATGTCGATCTGGTACACTCTTTGTTGAAATGAGGGACAGACGGATATTCCGAAAAGAACTCGAGAGTTAAGCAGGTGAGTGAAAAGAGAGAGAGTGAGATCCTCTTGGAAAAACTTTGTTCAGCAGACAAGAACGATTCTGGAAAAGAATTAAGAACAAGCTCGACCATGATGCAATGGTGTTCAGATAGGGATGGCAAGAACGGACAGCGACATTAGCAATTATTGGAAAGAGTATTACCAAAAATTAGGAAATATTCAAGATCAAAAATTTTGTGATGTATTGAACGACCAGCTTGATAGAATGGTAGAAGAAGAAGATATGAGAAAAAGAACCTCGTGGTGGCACTTTGTTATCAATGCAGAAGAATGTAGGAAGGCTTTTTTGCAACTGAATAATGCCTCAGATTTGGATGGTATTCAGGCAGAACGTATCAAGAATGGCTCTCTGAATCTCTATAGACATATTGCTGGCTTGTTCACAGGATTGATCAAGCATGGCTGTATTCCGAGAAACTTTAGAGAAACTGCAATAATCCCCATCCTGAAATATTAAGCTGGAGATAGAAATAATCCAGACAATTATAGAGGCATAGCGATATCGTCAGGGCTGGGAAAACTATTAGAGAAAATTATCATGGTAAAATATCAGAGAATTTGGCATACAAACAAGCAACAATTCGGTTTCAAGGCTGGTCATGGCTGTGATATGTCTACGTTTGTCAAACAGGAGTCTATCAATTATTTTCTTGAAAATGGAAACGAGACTGTATTTGGATGCTTTCTTGACTTATCGAAAGCGTATGATAGAGTTAATCATGCTCTATTGTTTATGAAGCTGATGGAACGGCATACCCCAACTTTATCGTGAAATTCCTGAGGAACTGGTATAAAGAACAAGACTTATATGTGAAATGGAACTCGTCAAAATCAGTGTCTTTCAAAACATCTAATGGAGTTCGCCAAGGCAGTGTACTCTTTCCTGCTCTATTTAATGTATACGTTGATGACCTTATTACTGGATTAGAACAATCGGGCGTAGGTGTTTGAATTAACGGGAGGTTTAGTGGTGGCATCGCATACGCGGATGATTTATCGCTTCTGTCTACAAGCAGAGAGGCATGCAGAGGTTATTGGAGATCTGCGAGAGTTTTGTAACAGACCACTGCCTGAAATTTAATATTCAGGAAAGTAAATCAATTAGTTTTAGGAAGAGGTGATCCATTTACTGTAAAGAGACAGCTTTCTCCACCAATGGAGAGAGTGTGCCTGAACTACATGATGTCATTCATTTAGGTCATAAATTATTGGCTGTTCCGAAAGAAACAACTGGTGCGGTGGAAGAGCGGTGTCGGAAGCTCTACTCTTCGTTATACTTAACTGTAGGGGCTGTCAAAGGTGTGGGCCGTAATCCTACAGTATGGACAACAATAATGTACTCCGTATTGTTACCTGTATTGGGCTCTGGATGTGAACTGTGGGATTTGGGAATGGGAAGTACCAAACATTTACTACATCAAGCGTGGAGAAGAGGGTATCGTAGAGGGCTAGGGATCTCAAACAAAACATTCTTGCGAGAAACTCTTGGAGAACCTATCAGGGAAGCTCCAGATCTATTGCGTGTTAGCCAGCTCTTTTATGGAGAGCAGTTCATTCTAATAATGAATTAGTGAGTGGCGTCATTCTGAATACTCAAGGTAATCTGCGGCGATCAGTGGACAATGAGACAAGGACAAGAATCATGGTGTTGTCCTACATGGACTTCAAGAGCTGAATTAAACCTTAATTTATATTTGTTTATTCTTCTACGTTTATTCTTCTATAACTATCTATTTTTACTTGTTAGTGTATGTATCTTGTCTGGCTTAGACCACTGTACCTGTAGTGGTATGAAACAAAATATATGTGTCGTTTGCCCCTCCATAATAGGCAAGTGGGGTCTTCACCCTCATCTGGGCGCCCACCAACCCGGCAGGTGAGCCCAGCGGGGTACACGTTTCCGTGTAGTCCATACGGCGATCAATGACTAGCCAATTCGATATAGATTGCAGGCATTACGGTGACCGCGTACTCGTTATTATTATATTATTATTATTATTATTGTTATTATTATATGTTTTACTTGTCTTTTTGTTAGATCGTTTTTATTCTCTAACTCCTGAAGGTGTGCCTCAGTGTAATGCTACCAAATTCATTCCTGGTATGACTGCATAGCTCTCTATCGTAATTGGCAATAAATTATTAATTAAAGGTGAACATCTTTGCTTTGCAGACTGTAGATTAAAACGAGCAAAATCGAACTTATCAATACTTGCAAGTCCACCTTCTAATTTGAAGGTTACTTTTTCAAGAGGTCCAAACATTGCTGGAATTGTGTCTTGGACTAATCCCTCTGGTGCTACCACAACTATCACTTCAATATGAATTGGACATTTTGTAGATTTTAATGGTGTTTTGCAGATGGATTGTTTGAAGGTGTTCAGATCAGAGTTTATGACAATGAGGATGGTGGCAGTCAAATGAGAATGTGCTTAGAGATTACTTATAGCAATATTAGCAACAATAATCAGGTACATCACATGTTTTGCCCATTTGTGTTTACATACCATGTATAGTTGTGTGTGTGTGTGTGTGTGTGTGTGTGTGTGTGTGTGTGTGTGTTTTGTGTGTGTGTGTGTGTGTGTGTGTGTGTGTGTGTGTGTGTGTGTGTGTGTGTGTGTGTGTGTGTGTTTGAATGTGTGTATGCATTGTATAGTATATATGTTTGGTGTTTATTACTTTGTCTGTTTGAATGTGTGTATGTATTGTATAGTAAAGATGTTTGTTGTTTATTACTTTGTCTGTTTGCTCATGATTATTTGCTTAATTAATTAACATTTGTAGGTATAGCTAGCCACGCTTGGAATTGTCATACAGGCACTGGACTAGATGTTTATACATACATCTGTATAGAGTTACATTACAAATCTTTATCTTAGGAGTTACTGATCTGCTGTATGTTTAGCTTAGTTAATTGTCATGATGAGCTATAACTGCTTACTGTAGCAAACCCATCAATCGGCTACTTATTTTGCAGCCTTTTGCTGGTTTGTCTTTATTAACATGGTGGCATGCCGTAGCTAATATGTACTGTTTGTGTATGTATTAAGTTAAAGACCAACTGAAAGTGTATTTTACAGGTGACAAGCTGTAAATTGGATAAAAGTCTAATGGTTTGGAAATCTGATGGTAGCTACACACTAATGGTACAATTGTGTAGTGTTTGCTGTACTAATGTGTAGAAACATTCATCAGTCATACATTTAGATGAACTCTATGCCATCACCTTCTAACTGCTATCAGAAGCCAAATGTGAGCGAAATCATCGTGTCTCCAGGTTTGCTAGTTGACATGTTGGTGATGGAATTTGACAGCATAGAAATTTCTGTATTAGCCTGTGATGATGCAACAAAACATGTGGACCCAACAACATGCTTTTTTTCAGGTATACATATGGCATGAGTATGACAGGGAGATAGCAGGCAACTGTGCTTTAATTGCATTTTAATATATAGCTGGACTTGATTACCGAGAACAACACAAGTTAACGTAATTAGCTTGCTGTATTTTATTGGGAGGCAGTCAATTAATCAAAGAAAAATTGAATGTATTTGGGATTCTGTTTTAGAACTATTGGCATTGAACCCTGAGATCTGCAATTAGAACAATCATGGTAGACAAGAAAAGCTGGCTATGCTAAAGCAGTTTCACTGTAATATTTTATTACAAAATGCATCACTTTTGCATTAGTCGTTTACTTAATTAAGTTAAGTGAAATACAGACAAAACAGTTGTATGGGTGGGCTAATTTTGACCTATTGCAGTCTGTGTGTAATATAGCATCACCTTTTTTAAAATTAGGGTCTTTCATACAAAAGAATAATTTAGTTGTTGTGTAGGTACAACAGCCATAACATCAACACAAGGGATGACAACAACTCAAGGGATGAAAACAACTGAAGGGAGGAAAACAACTCAAGAGACATCTCAAACAGTCACTAGTACTAGTTATCTAGTGTTTAGTAATATTTCAACACGTGCCACACCACATGCTGAAGACACACAGTTGAGCATACTCATTGCTCCCTTGGTTTCTGGTGTATTTGTACTCATTTCCATTGTCATTATTATGCTGACTTTTGTGTTTGTTCGAAAAAGACGGCGTCTAACCAAACAGCAATTTGTTACATGGACTAATGATACCAGTGATGCTACTACTTCAACAACAGCAACTAGTAAGGGTTGTGACACGACTCATAGCATCTACTAACAAGCGCTTGTCTGTTTATGTCTTTCTGCCTGTATGTTTGTTACCTGCATGCCTGCCCTAGCTGCATTGGTGTGTGTTGTCTAGCCATCTGTGTGTCAATATGCTTTTTGTTGTATTTTCTAGAATATCAAATGGAGTCCTGCAATGCTGCTGGAGGCCAAAATCATTTAAACCGATCGACAAATAGAAATTGTGCAGTAGCAATATCAAGTTCCGGTAATGCATCCTTTCCTAGAGACTCATCCAGTGATTATAACAAAGTACAAAACATTTGTTCATCTCAAGCAGCCGTTGAAATTCATCATAAAATAGGTGAATTTTCATGTGATTTATTTACAAGCAACAATGTACCAAGAGTCTTACTTGTATATTCAACATCAAACGATAACAATGCAAGAGAATGTCGTAGTATATGTAAAATGCTGAGGACTGATTATGGCATCAATGTTACATCTCATGAGTTTGATGAGGATGAGGCAAGGAAGAATATCCCAAACTGGGCAGATCAGCACACAAAACGTGCAGACTTTATTGTTTTTGTGTGCACCAGGGAGCTGAAGGCAGACTTTGATTGTCGTGATGGCCGAGGATTTGGAGACTCACAACTTCTGCGCAATCTGTGTCATTTTATTGAAGGCATGTACACCAACAGTCGGGCAATGGCAGAAGCAAAATGCATTCCTGTCTTGTTAAAGCAAGAGGATGTGGACTTTGTGCCTGCTATTATGGAGACGTCAGCAATTTACTGCTGGAAAACACAGAAAGAACAAATTATTCGTCTCCTCACAGCTAAGGAATAAAGAAAAATTTCAAGTAAAGATGTATAGTTTAGAAATTTATTGATCAATTACAATTGCAAGATACAGTGTTACATTACTCAAAAAATTAAGCACAACAAGAATATTGATTGGTGTTAGACTGCATGTAAATTACTGCAGAAGGATCTAGATAAATATAGGCAATCAAATAAATAATGGTAGGGAAAATTACAGCATGTGCCTTGTAGTTAGCCTTGTTGGCAGCTACTTTCTTATACATACATGTACTCAACTTACATGACAAAAAGGTTTGCAGACTTGAGGTGGACTAAACAACATTTGAGAATGTTTCAAGTTGCATAACTTGGGAATTTGTCTTTTATCTATATATTTCGACGAATTCACACACACACACACACACACACACACACACACACACACACACACACACACACACACACACACACACACACACACACACACACACACACACACACCACACACACACACACACACACACACACACACACACACACACGCACAACAAAAGTCAACTACTTCATGAATGACGTGACGTCACTGGGCAAAATCTACATCACAGGCTTCTGCGTGTGTACATACTGTAAACTTTGCAGAGAATTATCGAAACTGAAAGCATGGGTAAAGTAGAGTTCTCATATACATTACATTTATTATTTGTGTTTCATCTAAACTTACTATGCCACTGGCATTGGGGTTACTGAAAATAGCACTATATATTGTGACCTAGTGTTTCCTGCTAGTGTCTCCTTTACTTCCTGCATATAACGCACTGTAAGCTGTGCACATTTAGCATGTTGCAACATGCGTTTGCTGCTGCTCCTTCATCTTTTTCTTCTTACTTCGTATGTGAAAGCAGGCAGAAAGACGTCGAGACGAATGTTATGTGTAAAAGCATGTCGAGCAGCAGAGGTAAGTGTGCATGGCCTCAATGTGCCCTACAGACTTTTTTTGTTCCGGGTAGAGCTTTCACTATCGCATGATTTCGCTATAGACGCATCTAAAAGATCTATAACTACCTAGGACATACCAGACACATCCACGTCGCCTGTGCATTGTGTTCGTTCATTATTTCTTTCTTGATCCCCATTGTAGCAAAGGGATGGTAGCTGTCGAGAAAAGTGTGCTTCCGCAGTGCGAATGGACAGCTCGGCGGTGAAGAGAAGGGTCGTCGTTAGAACGCCACCGGAAGACCTCTCTTGTTTGGAAGACGGTGAGGACATAGCCGCACTGCAAATTACGTGTGACCCTTTGTTTTGTGTCTCACGCCTATTTGCTAGTCTGGTGTGTGATATGTTTCCAAAGTACCCTTCATTTAACCACAGTACGCGAGCATCTGAGGCGTCATGTAGTGCGAGACAGCAAACTGGTTAATTAGTACATGCACGTATGTTAGGTAATTTGCACTCAAGCCGAAAATGGACCAGTCAACTGAAACGGACCCCAACCCTGACCTTGTACTTGGCTCACTCTGGCCCGGACCATTTTGGCATGACAGTTATTCAGAAATATCAACTGCTGTAAATAATTGTTACAACAGTTTGTAAAGGCTATTGTCGTTAGACTTGTGCCCAGTCCTACTCCGCGCTAGGTTGCTTACACCACGTGCGCTAGCTGTCACGTGTGTATAGGCCCATGTTGTTTCACACGTGTGGTTGGCCTCAGCACGGAGGAGGACTGGGATCATACCTTGTCACGTGACACGTTTTGAGTCTAATTAAGTTATTTAGGTCAGCCCGCTGGTCTCGGCTAAGATTTCTAATAGGTTGCAAAGGCTCTGCTAAACGACACAGAAGGTGGTAGATTAGCTAGCAAGAGCCTAACAACTTGCCTACAACAGGTCAGTCGCCTGACCTCACAAATCAACGCCATCATGCACATGCACGATCCTCTTCGCAAAACTGCGCCGACTAGCAGAGTATAGGGTAGGATAACGCAGCCCATGACGGACATATTTCGTACAGCTGGCTACCTTCACATATCTAAAGCACACGCCTACACATAGCTAGTTGATCGCCAATTTCAAATGGGACACGTTGAAAAGCTGTGTGGCGTACTGCGAGAGGTCTATGGATACCCTTCACTGCGCAGAGGCCAGCTTGAAGCATCCGTCGCCATCATGCAGGGCCAGGACATTGTCGTTCAGATGACTACGGGCAGTGGAAAGTCCCTGTGTTACCAACTGCCAGTCTTAGCACTGGAGAAGTGTTGCCTTGTCATCAGTCCTTTGAATTCACTGATGATTGACCAGGCGCATTAGAAATATCTAGACGTTTGATCCTAGTTTCCTAACCAGATTAATGATTAGGTTGAAACTCTAAAGCAATTACAAGTGCCTGCAGCTGCTATTCCACTCAGTTCTCGGTCACTGACTGCTGGCCAAGCAGCTCAGTACATTACCAGCAACAAATTCAGTGAGTTCAAACATCTTTACTTCAAGTACCTACAATGCATGTATGAGCTTAATTAATGGCCCACATTCTATAGTCTTCATGTCCCCTGAGACTGCTCTTAGCAAGGTCTGGCTGGAGTGTTTCAGCAAGTCTCAGTGCAATACTTAATTGGGTTAATTGCTGTGGATGAAGCACACTGCATCTGTGGCTGGTACCATTACACGTATTCGACCATTGCTTACATGACCCTTATAATGTGTTGTAGGGGTAATAACTTCCAACCGCAATTCAAAGAATAGCGAAAACTTAGGAGTTTTCTCCAATGTCCTGTTATGGCAATGACTGTTTTTGTATGCAAAGAAGACACCTCAGAGCCAGGTTGTTGCATTATATTGTCAGCTGCAAGGTCATGCACATTGTAATTATCAAATTGACCTTTACCTGCAGAAGGCCATTCTATCCTTGCTGTTTGGGTTAACGTCACTTGAGAGTTTCCCCAAAACTATCCTCTATGTTCAGCGGAAAGTGAAAGCAGTAAAGTTATGGCAATGTCTGTCATCAAGAGGTTTGCAAGTTGGCCTCCATCATTCCAGCCTCAGAGCTGACACCAGACGGCAGGTGGAAATGTAGTTTAAAACTGGCAAGATTTTGGTAGTAATAGCCACAATTGGCTTTGGCATGGTGAGAAGTCCCCATTCCATACAGTATAGGGTAAAGTAGACTAGTAGATTGATCTCCAAGTGTTGTTGACAGGGCATTGACATTCCTGATGTTCACATGGTAGTGAATTTGGGATTACCATCTACTATTGAAGAGTAGTTTCAAGTAGGTTGTTGCAGTTCTAATGTGGTAACATTTGCAATCATTGCTCTGGTGCAGATGATAGGAAGAGCAGGAAGAGATGGCCATAAGTCAACTGCAGCCATTGTGTTCCATCCCAAAGAACTCAGAAAAAAGACCAAGGACATCCGCATAAACAGCATCCTAGGAGGAGGCTGCATTAGAAGAGGCCTTCTGACTGCCCTAGACTCTGAAGAAATTCTTGTCTGTTGCAAACCCAGCCTATGCTGCACAGGATGCACAGAAGTAACCGTAGACCCAAATGGCTATATCGTGCACCACACATGTTCAGCTCGCCGTTCCAGGAAACACAAACGGCAAAACGTGACTAACTCTTATAGTTAGTTCCTGTAGCTGCTCCAAGAAACGGTTTGCGATTTTCAGGTGACGGATGCAGAAAAGAGCGTGCTCTTTGAGGCCCTGGCTTCATGGCGAGAGAGAACCTTTGAAAGGAATGGCAGAGCCTTCTTGGGGCCCCAGTCAATTGTCACAAACCGAACTATTAGGGAGATAGTTGACAATTGTGGCAATTTTTTGGAGGTAGAAGACCTGGCCGCTGTCTCAAATTTGGACCAACGCTACTCCTCTGAGATACATTCTGTCGTTAGGAGCGCCCTCGAAGAACACTGCATTGACAGTCCACAAAAACGCCACAAGAGGAGCATGAAACGAAGTTTAACATTGGAGCAAGCAACTGATTCAAGCACAAAGCGAAGGCCACTTGGAGACATGCAACTTGCTCCACCCGCAGCCAATGACGCGCATGCCCAGAGATAGAAGGCCAGTAATGAAATAACTGTGTAATTACACAGAAAAGAATTTCGTAGCATAATTTCCGAGACTTCGTGTGTTCCAATACTACCGCGAGTGCTGTATCACAGTAATCACCGGTACGTACGTATAGACAGCATTGTGAGACCCCTGTGAGAACGTCACTATTAGAATCAATAGAAATGCTTGCAGTTATGGGCTGCAATTTTGAACACTCTCTATTAGCCCAACGGCATGCTGTAACACTCCTACTAAAAAAGCAACTACTATAGTGACCACTGATGGTCTTGCTCTATGCATGCGGCCCCAACATAAAAATCAACACAACAACTAGAAAGGTGGTGGTGGTGCCTTGACATTTACTGGATCCTACTAATGACTCTAGCATTCCACATCTTTTATAAGCACTTCCGGCTCTAGCTCATATTCTGCCTGAGAGTCACAGTACTCAGATAGATAGGAGTCAATGTCACATGACCTAGTTAAGTAAGCCTTCAACCATCCTTGCTCCAACTTTTCAAGTCCTTTCTCTCTTGGATCTGGCTTGGTGACTTTGCCTTTACGTCCTTCTACTTGAGCTGCAACCCCACTGGCATTTATGGCTGCACTCATAAAAAAACATTGTTCTCAGCTGAGGGAGTTGTATGAGCCCTTTGACTTAGTGTTGATGACAGCTCAGGCCCTGCCTCATGAGCAGCTTCCATCAAAAACAAGGCAGTTCTAGATATGACCTTGACATGGTCAAACGAAAATGTCCGTGCTGATGACATAGCATTCTTCATAATCCTATACACAACATTCTGAATAACTGACAACTGAATGCATGATGCAGCTATGCAGCTATGCCACTTACAAGTTGTAATGCTCCAACATTTGGTCAATTGGCTTGCCTCCTCCGCTTTCACCTTCATATTGACTGTCCTGTTATAGGTCTGTATGTAGGCCATGGATGGTGACCAGTCAGCTTTCAAATTAGCTAACAGGTTTGCTGCCTCTGTAGAATAATTCCTTCGCCAAGACCCAAGAAACATGACAAGCCAACTTTCACGCTGAAATAATTCTAGGACCGTCTTCTTGTCTGATGGAGTCCCCTAGTCGTAGATAAAGAAATCCCGTATACAATAAACGTCTATGCAACATGTACAATTCATCAACTTTGGTGAGCATCAAAGGAGACTCACAGGGAAGCACAGAGCATTGGACAATCTTTTCAGCCTTGCGCTGCAGCCATGAATGTGTCTTCTTTGTGGAGCCAGCTATGTTGTCTGGAGGCGAACGTAAGTTGAAACGATTTGTAATTGCTGCCAGTAGATGAGCTTCAAATGCATGTCGAAGAAACTCATCTCCCACATTAAAGACTTTGACATCTCGTCCCACCTGCCTTCTTCCACTAATATCTTTTAAATGACAGAGAGAGCCGCTGTCTCTTTCAGAGCCCCAGGTAGTCATAAAAGTAACTTGTAAACATTTCAAAGCAAAGTGGAAATCTCCTAAACAGGGAGATGCACCACATGTCTAAACTTTAAGATGGTTAATTCCTCACTCACCAGGACATTCGCACGCCCAATGCAGCTTATGCTCAGGATCTTTCTCAAATGATCGCATCAGTTTGGCCCCTCTAATATTACTACATGTCTTCTGATCACCAACCACAGCCTAGACAAAACTTTTAGTCACTAACAGTGCCACACTTTCTTTCCACTTTCCTGCGCATTAATTATTAATTTAATAAACACTAATACTGCTAGCAGATTCAAACCTAACATTAACAACAATGCTTTCATGTTCAAACAATTACCATGCATGCCAACTGACTCAAAATGTTCTTAATTGTTAGATGCTGCTAAAACATTAATTACAGGCTTGGATGGGACCACTATTGTTCTGCTATTATGCTCGAGATCATACAGCATGCAGCCTGCAGATTTTGCATGAGTATATTTAACTATTATTCAGACTGCTTGCAGTGCAATGTGAAAAGCCAAAGATTCATTCCTCTAATACTTACAATGGTTATTTTCAAGTTAACCAATACAAGGTTGACATAGATACTATACAATGAAAAAGACAAAATTTAATCTTCAGAATTTAGCTTATCACTTGTAAAACTTATAAGTCCCACAGAGGTAATGTATTCTGAGTTATAGTCATAATTAAGGTATTAAGAGTGGTGGAAGCCCCCTAAAATTCAAAATTTGCACGTAAATTGTCCATAGGTAATTAAATTAACACAAAGCCAAAATTATTACTTCTTAAACAAGCAATGAACAGAACATACACAGTCTTATAAAATCTGAACACGTTGACAATGCATAACATTACAAACCTGCATATCAGGTTTCTCTTTTCTAGTGTCCCTATAAAAATGTTTCAGGATCATAATGTTGTTGTCAGTGGAGGCCTCATCAATGTCCAGGATTTCCAGTGGCACAATCTGCGACTTTGAGGAAGGAATTGTAGGGTGTTGTTGTTTCTCCCTCTTGAGGTGGGACAGGCATTCGAGTTTCTCCACCTTGAATGCCATGACAAACTCCACTGCGTCAAGCATGAGTGTCTCGTCATTTTCTTTACTAGGAAGCAAGTCTTATTTAAGAAGCTCTGACCGCTTCTTCTGCAATTAAACACAGCATGGTCAGTGTGAGATAATTGACTTGACCACAGCAGGATCTCTCTGGTATACACTACAGTGTACACATCTGTAATCCAGCATCCCAACTGGGAGGAGAGTTTTTCACTTTGATAACTAGTCTTGTGGTCAAGTTCCACATAGTGGCTGACACACCTGCAGTTACATAACAGACTGTCAGTCCTAGCTATACATATAATATATACAAAGTTGTTACATAAGATAATACACTCTTAGGCCATACATGCCCTGTATTTCTACATCTGTCCATTGATCAATCTGTTTAGTAATCAACACTAAATTTCTGTGTACATGGCTGTGCCTATACACATTCCACCTCCAGTCATAAGTTCTGAAAATAATTTGCTGTAATATTGGAGTACTTGAATTAATTAAGTTAGGCCGGAAATTAAAACTGATTGAATGACAATCAGTAACGTAAATGTTCTGTGTGACAGCTATAGCTTCACCAGTTAATTAATTGACTTACCGATTCTTTCATGACGCACACCTTTGTACAAATTCAGATTGTCATACACCCAGATGTGTGTCTCTTTCGTGAGCTGCTGTACATCCTGGTAATCATTCGCCAAGTTCTTTAGACGTCGCCAAACCTGTTGATATGATTGTGAGACACCAAGATGGTTGAGGTCTGTAATTGCTTGTTTTCCTGTACTGCGAGCAACAAGCATGTAGGCTGTTAGGAGTGCCATCCCACTGCTTTGGCGATCTCTAAACTTCAGTGCCACAGTGCCGGTGATGAGAGCCTGCAGGCATGTGCTGTCAGCCTCCTCATCGGTTTTCCCTTTGACCAGCGCTTGCAAGATGCCAAACAAATGAGGGCTTTGACGACACATCGTGTCTTCAATGTCTTTCATGAAGAAACGGCATAAATCTTGCCACAAAACAGGCCCTCGACCAAGAGAACAGTAGTCGGACTCCCACAAATGTTCCATCTTGGACGACAGAGTCGTTTCTACTAATTGCCAATTGATTGGCGTCTCTGCATAGTCTCTTGAGACATGTTGCTTCGCTGGAGTTGGAGAAGTTCCACTTGCTTGATTCGAATCTTGTCGATTTCTCCTTGTGACTTCTACAGGTCAAACAGGCACTCTGCACATGCACACCTCTTGTACGTAGTGCGTATCTTACTTGCATAAGGCGAGGGGTGATTTTGCAAGTCTGAAGCGTCAGTAGAATGTGCTGTAACTCCAGCAGAGACTGGTGCGAAGGCAATACCATCGTAGACGTATGTTCTGGTGGCATGGTCCATCCTGTGGCAAGCTTCCGGGAAAGCTTGTCTCACAATACGAGCCACCTCGACGTGACTGATATTAGCTTGAAATTGATCCAACAAAATCTGCTGGACGTAACTAACAGGGACGCCTGAACGCAGTGCTCTGGCGGATACAGGGATCAGGACCCGTCGCAGCCTTTGAAAAAAAGAGAGGCTTTACTTTCACGTACACGTGTGGCTCAACAGGTATCTAGAAGGTTTAGGCGAGCGCGAATGCACATGTACTTACCATTGAGACCGCTCTTCTCGAAAGTCCTTCTCTAGTCGCACTCTCATGGACATGGACGCCGTCAACAAGTTATCGGCACGTAATGGCTTAGTGGCTCTATAATTGTTGTGTACTTAGTCTTTCTAATTGTGTGATTGTGCATTACAAGAGTCCTCCTACGGAATCTACCATGCTAAATAGAATAGTATCTACCAATCATGTCATGCCATTTTGGTCACGTTGCAAACATGTTTGTCACATGACGAGGTATGGTCCCAGTACTCCTCCGTGCCGAGGCCAACCACACGTGTGAAACCACATGGACCTATACACACGTGACAGCTAGCGCACATGGTGTAAGCAACCTAGCGTGGAGGAGGACTGGGCACCAGTCTATGTTGTGGTAGGGTGTGTTCAGAGCTACATGGTAGACTGTCAGTGTAGATTTCTTAATTATTTGTGCATTAATAACGCTTTCTTGCATGTCTTGCATTTAATTTATTTAATGAGAGAAGTATTGTATCCTTTAGAGTTTTATCATTATCAATGTAAGAGTTAACAGCTATAGCTGGCAGCTACATCTTACATATCTTTGGTCTGGCTGTTTAGCTGTTTCGTATGTCTATTTGTCTGTTTTGTTTGTTTCTTTGGCTGTCTTACTACAGTATTTATTTGTTATTTCATTGCTTTTATTTCTGTTTTAGGTCTCTATTATGATTTGACTCCTACAAAGGTGCCTCAGTGTCATGCTACCAAGTTTGTTCCCGGTATGGTCACCAGCATATATCTTTGTGGTAGTATTACTAACCATGATTGTCAATGGTTTGCAGACTGCAGACTAAAACGAACAACTTCGTACACAGCAACAGTTGCAAGTCCACCTTCTAATGTGCACATTACATTTTTAAAAGACAGTAGTTCAAACACTGTTGGCCGTGTGAATTGGACTAATCCCTCTGGTGCTACTACGTCACTATTGCTTTAGATAATTTTTGTGTACATATTATAATTCAAAAAATTGCTTTTTTGCAGATGGATTGTTCCAAGGTGTTCAGATCAGAGTGTTTGATCACGAGGGGGGTGGCAATCAATTAAGACTGTGCTTGGAGATTAACACAACTGGCAATGACGGACCAGGTGAATAAGTCAGAGCTTGATGAACTTAGTTTTGCTTGTTTATATGTAGGATTGTCTGTTGGAGTGTCTGTTGCTTTAAGTTTGTGATTGCTTGTCTATTACTTGATTAATAAATTGTCATGTCATTGGTTGGTTTGGCTGTATGTCTGTTAGTGTGTTAATCCATTGTTTTTAAGCTAAACGTGTTGCATATCAGTTGATCTAGTTAAAGATTTTTGTATGTTTATGTTTGCATATGTGGATCAATTAGAAGTTACAAATTTAGTTATTTCTGACAAGCTGTATTTTGGTGTATATTGCCAGTTGGTCTAATTGTTTTCGGCCAAACTAATTATTTTGCCATGGAGGTTACTGCTGGTGTCATTCTTTGTACTGTCTGTGTGTATCAAACTCTATATATGTGTATGCATTAACAGGCAACAAGCTGTGACGTGGATTCTAGTCTAATGCCAATGCCTTGGGAAAATTATCGTCAGTACACACTACATGTAATGATTGTGGTGTCATTATATTCTATAAGGTATAGAACGGTTTACATGTTAGATGAACTCAATTCCATCACCGTCTAATTGCTCTGAGACAGTAACTGAGAGTAAAGTTTTTATGTCTCCAGGTTTGTTTGCTAAAAAGCATCTTTCTGTAATGTAATCATAGTCTTTATTGCATGGAACTTTCTGTATTAGGTTGTGATATGATCACAGAAGATATGGATCCAACATTGTGCTTATTTCCAGGTACTGCATGCATGACACTTACAGCAATTACAGAAATAGGACAGGAGTCAGCAATAGAACATGAGTTGTACTTGAATACTGTTTTGTTAGCTGGGTTGCAATCAATCTAAATTGAAACCCAAGTAATTTATGTATAAGAAAGGAAGTTACGCATGTTTATGTTTCATGACCCCATGACATGCAGTTTTGTTACATTGGTTTTACATTAAATTCTGATACATTTGATTCGCTGTTGCTTGAGCATCTTGTTTTTATAGCTCCTGGCGAGCCTGATGTGAGAGTAAAGATATCTCGTGGATACAATTACACTAATCTCACTGTTGAGTGGACACCAACAAACACGTTCCTTCCACTTGAGAAAACAAAGCTTGTGGTTGTTGAAGGAGCCTTACATGGAAAATTACCTCTAATATCAACGTTCGTTTTAGGGGTGTGAAGTTACATGTTTTATGTATGTCAGCAGTATAACCGCCTGACAGTTGACATTTAATTGTATCTCAGGATATGAGATCAACTGTTGTATCAAACCTTGAGCTGCCTGTTGATAATCAATATTATGTAACGGTGAGTCATTGGTGTGCAGTCCATGTATAGATAGTTGTTGCTAATTTAATTTAATCACTTTAGGTGGTTGTGTTTACTGATCCCTGACAAGACGAAAGATAGGGGTGTTGGCAAAGGACGAATAATTACAGTACCCATTCCTTCATTTGCTCCAGGTGAAATTTGGTGAATAAAATGATTGTTTGCCTTTATTAATTTGTTGATTTATTGACAATAATTACAATAATTCGTAAGACATGAAAGCAACAGTTGCTTTATTTGGCAATGTGCTTGTTTGTTAAGTTTGTACATGTCTGTTTTTTGTGAGTTTGTGTGTGTGTGTGTGTGTGTGTGTGTGTGTGTGTGTGTGTGTGTACGTGATTGTGTGCATGCACAATTTGTGTTTTATGCAATGCTCTGATGCACTTCTTTATCGGGAACGGTTGTAACAGATAGAGACAGTCAAGTATAGATGAAAATTTTTTAGCATTTTAACATTGGCTAGGCTAACATTGGCACAATGAGTCAGTGTAGAGATAATTATATGAATTACATGTATAAACATTTATCAACTAAAGTCCTGTCCACACTGGCAACTGGATCGCGATCCTATGCGAGATAAATCCAATCCACATCGGGAGGTTGTTTTGATCGCGATCGGATGGTTGA
>CAXXBX010000066.1:0-5000 GCA_964274945.1 Dehalococcoidia bacterium
CCAACGCACATGCATTTGAAACAATTGAAATTTCCCCTTACGCGATGGTTATTACGCCTACCATATCCTTCTAACAGCAATTTTGGTTGTTGTAATGAGATGATCCCAGAGCCCGTCAGAGCCAAAAACAAAACAGTAATGTGGGAAAACATGCACGAGCACAAGTAGATTAGGCGTCTGTTCGCACTGACTCTAGATACCGTAAACAAAATGAATAGAGAGACGTACTAGCGTACTCACAAGTCAGCCGCTTAGTCCGACAAACAGACGGTGTCATTACAATGCCCGTTCCTGTTGACAAACTCCGGTCAAGCGCCACCTTTCTGTTGTAATTTTTGCAACAACACCGCAGCCGCTCAGCTATGCACAACGAAAATTCAAGCTGTAAGACTGCAGAATCACTATGCAGAAACACTGTAGAAAACGCAAAATGATAAAAGTCATGTACACTTACATTTTCGCTCCATAGACGCCTGGTTGTTGATGGGAAAACATACAGATGCAAATGTAGACTGTAAGCGTTGTTTCTATATTCTAAATCCGTAAAGCAAAGAAATAAACAGGACGGACGCCCGATGGACGAATTATTGTAGCAGCTACACCACACAATGAGAGGTGGAGCCTAATGAGAGGTGGAGTCTAATGAGAGGTAGAGCCTCATGATGACATCACGTTCGTCTATTGTTCTGTAATGACACCACTTCTCGTCTATTGGTCGGAACAGATATATTTGGATCTACGCTAATCGAGTATAAATACGGTAGGTCGGTCATCAAACAGTTACTATACCTTTAACACGGAAATCCGGGCCAATGGTAATGAACGCAATAACTTGTACAGCTGTACGGCAAGTGTAACGACGGAAGGCGGTCTGGCTAGACCAGACTCTATTAAAGGCATTCATTAGAGCTAAAAAAAATTTTCGGACTAAAGCACTTCACCAGATAGTCTCTCTCATTCATAGTTGTCAGATGAGCTTCTCATTGTAATGGAACAATTGCTCTGTAGAATTTAGAAGCAGTGTTTAAAAATTGATAACTTGTGGAACTTTTGTTTTTAATTTTCAGAGTATCTATTTGTCTATTGCATCAAATTTCTGCTTTTTGCATAACGTTATTCTTTCTCTAGCTGCAGCCTGCATCCACCACCTAAAGATCTAGCTAAAATATATTTTAGATTGAACCGGTTATTAGTCTTTGAATGGCTGAATCGAAAGTGCAAATTCAATGGAAAGAACTAGAAGTTTATCTATTTTCAACTTCAAGGTAAGACATGACGGTCTTTTGGACTTCCGTATATGTCATCACACCCAAGATCTGAGAACTCTTCAGTAATTGACGAAACATTCAAAGTTTTGATTGCACATGTCTTCTCATTATGATCAGCTCTGATTTTCACAAATTGGATCTGCTATACATCAATGAAAGATAAGACTTCATTTCTTCTCTAGTAGCGATTTTCTCATATGTTTTGAATTGTTCGCTCGCGATCAGTGTATATATTACACTAACGATTTGAAAAGAATGTGAGCTGGAACGTTTAAGAGAAAGTTAATAAATAACTTTACGAAATCTAAAAAGCATTAAAAATATTAAATAGATATTGTTTATAGTTCTCATAGCAAACTGCTAAAGAATTTAGAAATTGCTTAAAACAGTGCAATTTTAACAAATTTAGCATTATGCAAACTTTTCTAGGAAATGCGACATTTAAATTTACATAGTATGCGACTTAGTAAAACAACTGTATAGCTCAAAGCTGCAGCAAAACAGTGGCGTAGGGAGATGTTCACGAGCGGGAAGTGAGGGAAGCTGTACCGTGGATGTCATCAAGAGTAAGGAAAACTACCTCGCTTGCCAGACCGCAATTAGATTTGCAAACGTAAGTAGCATAGAAAATTTCAATTTCTACAGTGAGCGAAGAACGCAAATAATTTATACTAGTTCTACCCTGGCGATAGCAGTCTATGTTTGCGCGTTTGCTCTTAATTGGCAAGTTTTCAATGTTCCTAGAACTTACAATCCTACACACTCCATGCAGCCAGCACTCTCCTGTTGTTCAGTGTACTCCATCCAGAGCTTTGTCTCTCCATCTCAGACTCTTCCCATCTAATAACGTCATGCATGGTCTATTCGTGGAAAATGACGTAAGGCCACTTCCGCGAAGAAGACTCACCTTCCGTGACACACGGACGGACGGACTCAGGCAAAAGGTCTCGTTTGCGCATCTTGCACTCTAACAGTTCTGGGAATGGGTACAGTGGCTAGTGGGTCGAAGAATAGCGTACAGTTGCTGGCGACACGTCACATACGAATGCTCTGTTAATTGATTGAACAAACAAACTCCGGCCCATGTCATTTCAGAACGACAAAGTCTCAAAATCCGACTCGACCTTTGTCCGATCTCGACCCTTCCAATACGTTTCGCGACGATCCGACTTTGACGCGTGTCAATCGGCGCGGAACAAACATCCGGCCATCAGACAAACGGACACAAGGTTTGCGTATTATCTAGAGTATACCCAGTAGATGTGATATACATTCTGAGTGAAATATTGCAATAAATTATTTGGTATGAATATACATAGTTCGTCTACGCAGATTTCTGATCTTATAGTATTTTGGTATGATAGCATTCACCCGTTGACGTCACTTCCAGCAGTTCCCGCCCACATTCTTACAAGGGACAACGAAAACGGAAGAATAGAGTACGCCTGGTCAGGACAGTCAAAGTCAGTTCTTTTGTGGCGCTTGTTATCCTGCACCTTTAGCAGCAACACGGGAATGCTACGAAAAGGCGAGGAGACATTGGTACGAGTGGAGGAAGCGATGAACAACATGGTTGTCGTGTCAATAAAAGTTGGCGAAAGGACTCTACGAGGAGTTCTTCTCGATTCTGACAGGTTTGACACACATTTTTACTACCCGAAGACAGTATATGTCTCTGTTTACTGCCTAAGAACGCGACGTAGCATGCAGGTCGAATGGGAAGGAAACCAGACGAAAACGCGGAAGGCAAACCGTATTGATTACTTTAGGTACAAACAGTAAAAATAACGTAAAAAATCTATAACCATTTAGTAAAAAGAAGGTATATACAATAGTTGAGAGAACACTCATTCAAGCCACTTTGAGCTTCATGGCTATGTATAGGCACACAAAAAGGTTCGAGATGTTGAAACGGAAAGAATATCTTCTTGAAGCTGGGGTTAGGTTAAACTACTGATAGGTTTCTTTTATATTATTATTCTTAGCATTTAGTGTACGTTTGCCTTAAGTAATGAAATGCAATTTTTGCTGAATTTCAAAGTACCACGTTATCTAATGGATGGATTGACCTGATAATTAATATTAAACTGTGCTGAATGAAGGAATTATAAGTAGTGTTCTCTTTATCTTACCTGTAATTTATTAATTAAACCATAGTCTGGATAAAATGTACTGTATCTTTAAATTTAAATTTACAGTGGTATCATAAGACACTTGCTAGAGCAACAGTAAAACAAGCGGATAACATAGCAATCATGCATTACGTAAATTCTGTATTGCTGTCTACAAGTGAGAATATTACTTTCCAAGGTTTCAAGTATTTGCTTTCCGCAAAAGGCAATGACTTTTATAAAAAAATTAAGTAAACAAAGGCCATTAGATTAGCTAATTCACAAATACCATCGGAAATCATTTGAGTTACTATTTCGTCAAACCAAGTTGAAGTTCTATACCTCAGCAGTTTTCTTTGTCTTTTTTATTTTCTCCAATAATTTGCTACATAATCATTACTGCATCAAAACTATTAAAGCGACAACGACCAAAAAGTCAGCGGCCGCATACAGCAACAGAAGATGTATTTGGCTTTGTATTTGTCTGTAGCTGGTGTGGGCGTGCATGTCTTATCGTCGTCGCTATCCTGGTAACGTGATGATCTGTGAAGACTATCTTATTTGTTTACTTTGATCTCAGGGACGTCATTCCTGAGAGCAAATATTACTATCTCAGAGACCAAAGCAGACCTGGCAGGACGTAAAACTTTGAGAAACTCCATAGAGTCATTCCATATTGACGTCTACTCATACAACTATTAACCATGTTGTATAAAACTACAGTCTAAGCTAATATATTTGGACATTTTTAAAAATGTAATCTGTTAAATGTTCTGATAATAATTTTCGTGCTTCTAGCCGTTATCTTTTACGCCGGTTTTTACTCCTTAACTCGTACTTTGCTTTTGTAGGAATTCTTTGATTAGCGATGAAAACGGCGTAACAGGAAATACTTTCTATTCTAATGCTATAGATAGCTGCGATTACAGTGCAGAACCAATTGCAACAAAGAATGCTGAAAAAGGTACCACTTGCGGCTTGAATTCAAAAAGTAGAAATACTGGATCAAAGCAAAAGTCGATTTCAAAGCTGCATAAAAAGAAACGTGGGCGACCAAGAAACGGGAAGACAGAAAAACTGCAAAAAGCACAGAGCAAACAGTTTCAGACTAACGATAGTCATTTCATCAAGCAAACAGAAGGCGGACGTTTGCAATACCTTAACGTGAAGGTGTCTACACATAATGGTTCTGGAGGTCTGCTAAAATCGGGTGATGCAAATGAAATGATAATGAAACCTACGGAAGTGATGCGGTCTGTTCACGAAGATGGGGACCAGCTATTTCTTAATGCAAAAACAAATTCACCATTGCACACCTCTCCAGATATTTCTCATACTGCTACCCTTCTTCAGATGAAGCCAATGGCAACGGTAGGTCTGCCTTTGTCGTTAGCAGAGGAAGACCCTAATCCAATTCCTATTTGCCAGTATGTTCGACAAATCGCAAGCCCTCAACGACTCGAAAACGGTGAAGAAATAGAAAAGACTGAACATTCCCAAAGGGAACTATTTACTTCACCGAAATTGAATATTGAAACAGCAGCAGAGTCATTGTTTGTTGTCACTCCAACAGACAGTTCAGATGGAGAAATATACAACGCAGACGTTCAAGTTAGTGTCA
>CAXXBX010000066.1:10000-95000 GCA_964274945.1 Dehalococcoidia bacterium
GTCTTCTTCGGTTTGATTCACCAACGAAAGTATACCTGCAAGGTAATTTGAGAAACTAAGTACTCAAGAGTTGTTGACTTGGCAATGTATTTGCTATCATTCTCCTCCTTCTCAGCTGCATAGAAACCAAGCTTATTAAAACCAGAAAAGATTGATCGTTTTACCTTGGAAAGGCCAATGCAGAGGCGTCGGAGATTAGGGTTTGGAAAAGCGACAGACCTCCCAATATTGAAATTGGGGGTTTGAGATACCGATTTCTTGGATTTCCTTAAATGGAACAATGTACTTCTGCAATATGTTTGCCAATCCAATCAAGAGCTAGGCCACGTGCACACATCACGGACTCCGTCAAAAATGTGATGCAAGGCATGCAACGCCCAACACGCGCATACGAGCATTTCGAGGGCGTGGTATTTCTGACGAGTAAGTTGGTAAGTGACAGTCTCATGAAGAGAGCGGAACAGCTGCCAAGAAGAGACTTTCTTTTCGAAGCAAAGAAGGTTTTATTCAACCAAAATCAGAGTCTGAGAGGGACCCCAAGTGGGAGGTACACTATACCTGCGTGGCAGCTTATTATAATAGTATATTAGAAATAGAAAGCTTTCCTGGTTAGAAACACTATAACGACATATTGCTGTTGTAGTAAGAACGAAATGGTATTCGCTGTTAGCTAAGCTACAATATTTCACGTCATCTTGCGCTACCTGACCCAGGACGCAAGCTGCAGTAGTCTGTTTCAGGTAAATGTGCCCGTTTAAACTTTTTTTAGGTGAACTTACGTGTTTGTAACTAGGTGATATATTTAGTAAAGTCAGCCAAAATATAATTCAATATTCAGAGTGGATAATCTTTTAATTTTGAATGCTTTATAGCTGTAGTATTTGACGAAAAGTGAAGAGTTTACAAACGTAGTAAATTAACTGTTTGAACTAATCTGAATTGTCTATGAGTACTCTATACAGAGTCACACCTGTTATCTAGTTCGTTGTATTTCTGATAAATATAACTTCTCTAGAACTTGAATTAATTACTACGTTAGTTATAATATTTAGTGTGGTGCTTGCGTGGCAAGACGTACGAAGTGCAGCCAGTGTCATTAGATGTGCGCACAGTACAGCTGATACGTTAGAGCATGATGAACATGTCCACGAAGTATCTACAGTGTTCAACTGTGCAGGAGATTCCGCTGCAAACACCCAGCCTATTCAGCTGAAAACATCGAATGCCATGGATTTAGACAATTCTGTTAATAGTGCTTGTAACTGTGTTTGTTGTACTCTTAATTAAAGGGGCGCTGCTGTGTTCCAGCCTACGAAATGTGCTGTTCTGCCTCAGCTCAACAACAAAGGTCGTAAGTTCATGAGAACATGGTACATAGAACACAAATGTATCTGTGGTCAATGCAGCTATGCTTGTAAGCAGAAGCTCATCACGTTTTCAACCAGAGGTAATGAGACAGTGTACTCAGTGAAAGCATTTGATAGCTATAACTAAGCTCAGGCGAAGATTTATAAGCACGAGCAGTCTAATTGCAATATTGAGGCAGCTGTTAAATTTGCAGCTCTCAAAAGGGAATCTATACAAACAAGGATGAGTGTTCAATTATCCCAGCAACAAGCACAACATAGAGCTGGGTTTCTAAAGCAGCTACAAGCTATGAGGTACCTCATCCGAAATTGATTTGCTTTACGTGAGCACCGTGTGCATGATGGCAATCTGTAGCAGCTGCTACGTACACGGGGGCGAGATAATGATACTATATCTAAGTGGCTCAAAAATGGAAGATACATGTCCCATGACGTTATCAACGAAATCATTACACTAATGAGTAACAAGGTGATTCGAAATTGATCGCTAGAATTAAGTCTACTAATCCAAGTTGGTATAAGGTTACTGTTGACGAAGCAATTGATGTTTCATGCTACGAGCAATCTAATGTCTCCAACGGCTACGTAGACGACAACTGCTATGTCCGTGAAGACTCCATTGGTCTTATTCAGCTCCCTTCCACAAATGCAGAAACTATTCCCACCGTGTTGAAAGGTGTACTAATTCGAGCTGCCCTGCCACTTTCCTTCTGCCGCGGGCAGGCATACGATAGAGCAGCCGTCATGCAAGGGAAAAGAAGTGGTGTAGCGAAAAGAATCCAAGAAAAAGCGTCAGCTTCTATACCTGTGCACTGCATCGCCCACTCATTGAACTTGTGCTTGCAATATGCAAGAAGGCAGGTACAAGTTCTTTGCGATGCCATGGATGTCGTGCGAGAAATAGTGAAGCCTATCAATTACTCAGTAAAAAGGAAGCATTTGTTTACAAGCAATTTACTTGAACACAAGAAAACCGCTAACAGATTGAACCTCTTTGCCCTACCCGTTGGACTGTGAGAACAGGGTCATTAGGCAGAGTTTTAGATCAATATTCTGTCAATGCAGATGCTACGCATAAAGTAAAGTTCAAAACTAGAGATGAATACGGCCTGAAATCTGGCGGAGTTTTGGCATGGTTAGAAAAATTCGACAAGCTGTTTGGAATTAGATTATGGCATATGGTATTTGGTGATGCAGAAAAAGCATCTAATGTCATTAAATCCAAGCACCAATCATTACGAGGGACAATGACCAGTGTGGGATTAATCGCAGCTTTCTACAAACGTCAGCATAAAGGAGAAGAGGCATTTTACAAGGATGTAAAATCAAGTGCTGAAAGACTAAAACGTCAATGAACTGACACTGCCAAGGTACCGAACTGGTCCTAGAGGACTGCAGACAGGAGATGGTCCCATTAACTCGTTCCTCCAAAACATACTTCCGGCAGAAGTATTATGAAGCATACAATATCATGGTTCAAGAGCTGAATGATCGCTTTAGCCAAGATTCCGTAACTTTGTGCACATGTAAGAGGGAACAGTTATTCATACTCTTCTCTGTCATAGTGGATCGTAGGTAAGTCAATAGCATCCTAAGAGTTGAGAAGGCTTTTTCTGAATTAGCAGATCTTACAGGTATTGTAAGGTAGAAGACAAAGCAGCTTGTGAATTTCTGTTAGAACGAATCGCTATGCTGTCATAGCTGTGTATACCGTCTCAATACTGGTGACACGATTTAAATCCGAAAGCTCATCTCCGAGTACAACATGGAAACGGCGAGATAGAGATGACGGGGAAGACTGAACAAGTACACATCACCTTCTAGATCTTTTAACTGCCGTCAGCTCAGAGTCGCAGGCCTTGCTATTAGCTGATTTGATAAATAGAGTTTCTATTGCGAAAAGAGGCGTTAACGAAAGCAGTTTCTCAAACAAGCGGATGGTCACGTGACTCTGGTAATTTGTTGACGGCACCCCCAATATGTAGGAGCTTCCGCCGGCACTGTAATGGTTACACATAAAAAACTTTTCATCTTCTTAGGTACACATATCAGGACTTTGCTTTATCTCGAATTACGCCATAAACTCTTTTTGACAATGAACTCCAACAGATTTGGACATGTCGCAAAAGCAGTCGAATACACTGTCTTGTCGTCTGAATGGGCGACAGCCGTATTACACGTCATGGCGTGGAATCCTTTAGTTAACAGCTATTGAGTAAAACACATTGGTCATTACAGCAATCAAAAGATGGCAAGATTGAAATGGTTTAATCCGGGTCTCAGACAGTGTTGACATTGTGCCAATTCTGTATCGCATCCAGCCTAACCCAAGAATTTGAACCACACAATCTAATGTGTTTGTATTCGGTCATCATGATCATGATCAAGGCAATGTTGCAAAGCCTGGTTAAGCTCAACAGCTTTATGGTCTATGTAAAGTTTTACATGTAGTATCTTCGTAGCATCTTGATGTTTTGATATCCATGATAATACTTTTCCAGTATAGGCAAAGGACTGGTGATCACAAGGACTAGCTAAAGAAAGCACTCACAATTCAATGAGGAATCGAGGTTGCTGTTGGTCGTTCACTCTCATTACTATTCAGTCGAACATATCAATAAAGATGGTACAGATTGCTGAACCATAATCCAACACAGGCCTCAAATGTAGAATGCTTTGCACACCGAATACCAAATCCTCCTCGTTGAATGTCGTCTGAGCTGACAGCATTCAAGACAGTTGCGAGCAACACATCCAACGATGTTTTCGAAATCATTGATGGCATCATTGACTTACACGCTCACCCTACATTTTGTGAAATGGAAGCTAACAACCTTTTGGAGGCTGCTAAAGAGCTTGTCTCACTTACTCACTTACTCACACACTAAGTCACACCCACTAACTCGCGCGCGCGCGCGCACACACACACATAAACACACACACACACACACACACACACACACACACACACACACACACACACACACACACACACACAAACACGCACACACACACACACGCACACACACGCAAAAACCAACACAACCGTCCAGGAAGCGCAAATGGGCTGTACAATACTTAGGCCGACTTGGTAAGTAGCACTATCTATCAATAAAATTAGAACAGGCATACAACAAACACATCCAAAAATGTCAAAGTTTCTTCATTAACATTCCAAGGCAGCAATTTTTGTATTTATTTTTTAATAATTGAGAGTTAGTAAGTATCTCTTCCAACAACACGTGACAGTTCCTGCACAAGCTACAGACACACAGTAAGTTCTACAAGAGAACGTTTTTCTTTCAACGGCATTCTTGGCGAGGATACAGCATTGTTCCTCCTCTCTCGTCAGGCTCATAGTAGTTGTATGTAATGACAGGAACGCCTCGAAGATCTTTAACAACCGAAGCCCTCTTCATTGTTACATACAAACAACACCGTCTTTGTGTAACCTGCAATAGAAACAAGACCATCATGTCATTTGCCAAATCTCATTATTCTAACAAAAAACCTCTTCGAAGTATACGCTGAGAACGCGACCCTTGAAATCGGTTCTTTTGACGTTACAGCGGTTACTTTGTTCAATCTGGAAACATTTCATTATTATTAATGCAGTGAAATATTTTAAAACTTTATGCAGAATAGAGACCTGCTTCAATTCACTTTGAATAGGTTGAAAACCTGACAAAAAAGTGATTTCAGTTATGGCCATATTTGAAGTGTCCGGACTTGCTTTAAGCCACCTACAATGCAAGTAAGACGTAGACAGCCGGTGCTGTTTGAAACAGTTCTAGATAGCCTACCTGTTGCAAACCCTTATAAAATACTTGCATGGTGAACCTTTGAGTAATATATTGCTGACATTAACTTCAAAGGCTGCAGTCTTGTCAGGTTTAGGAACGTTGTACTCTACACCAAGAGATGCCAAAATGCAACCTTTGCCATTTGCGGTAACATTAACCAATGTTGGCAGGCTTGGCAGCTATATAAACAATATGCTGTCGAAATATGTGCATCTTTAAGACAATGCTTGACTAACTGTGATGGTTTGCACTAGCATAGAATTTGACGAGTCAAGTGATATCGTCTTTGTGGTTTGATTAGCATTTACAGATACTTCTGCAACGATATCAGAAACTGAAAATTTAGCGTACTCAGAGAGAGCGTGAAGAGCAACCACTGTGTCCTAAAATAAAAATGGCAATTTTCAATTCAAGACAGAATCTCATTTCTTAAATAAGCAATCAATTTCTTTCATTCAACACCTGAGTAGACTTGAATCCTCCTCGAGGATTACGTTGTTCGATCAACCAACGGACTATTGGTAAGCTGTAAGCAAGGTTTCCTCGATTAGCAAATGCCAACAATGCGTAGGCGGTCGTTTCGACGTCACATGAACTTGTTCGGCAGTAATAAGACCACGGCATTGTGTTGTGACATGTTCTTTCAATCGAATACTGCCAATGAGTGTGATCACCTTCTATAACGGCACATTTTCTAAGAGCCTCGAAAGCATTCTCTGTTTCTTTGTCAGCTCTGGACAGTGTGAAAGCAATTAGAGCAAGATTGTACGGGCTGTTACAGTTCTGGACTATGCATCTGTTTGATAGATAATCTAGAGCCAATTTGATACTCTCGTCCTATACAGAATGGATTATTTGTTAGATGCGTTGTCATTAATTTGTATAAAACATTTTGTTAACTTTTGGAGACATTCCTGCTTCCAGTAGAGCTACTGTAACGTAAGCCGTTAACGAGCAATTACCACCGCTGCATCCTTGCATTTCTTTTTGTATGGGATTGCAAATAGAAGGAAAGGAGCCATCTGCGTTCTGGTGGTTTTTGACAAATTGAACAGCCTCGTTCTGAATTCTTTCATCGATTGACATTCCAAGTACACCGTCTGCTTGACCGAATGATCTCAACACAAATGCCGTCAACCTAAAGTTATGCACTAACATGGACAACAGAATTTCCAGTCTATATTTAAATATAATTACCACATGCTACCGCAGCGATCACTGTTTCCAAAAGCGCTGTAGGATCCATCTTCTCGTTGGTACGTCATTTCTCTCTGATATCCTAAATGCATAACAACAGTGAGATTGGTTTTCTATATATATTTTGGTGTTTTCTATTGCCTGTTTGCATAAAGTGAAGAGCTTTCTTTCGGGTTGCATCATCGAGTTGGCCGACTGTGTCGAGGTACCGTGCAATGTAGACGGCAGGAGCAAAATTCAGCATGTTCTGTTCTCCACAGCCTGTCGGTAATCGCAGCAAATTTTCCAAACCGTCAATGGTCGGCCCCATGTAATTTCCTACACATAACGTTCTTTCGATTTACGTGCAAGAGTGCTTTTGTTTTCTTAATGCCTTTATTAATTGACCTGTTATAGAGACAAATGCTCTCTGTGAGTCGGGAACAAAGTTGGGTGGCAGTGATGCGTTGAAGACGTATGTGATACGATGATTGTTATCGTCCGAACGAAGTTTAGAGGTCGAATTATCATCATCATTATCTGAACGACGACAACTTCAAATTATACATACATACATACATACATACATACATACTTACATACATACATACATATATGTATGTGCTGCAAATGAATAACAATTTACCTTGCAGTATATATATATATATATATATATATATATATATATGTATGTATATATGCTGCAAATGAATAACAATTTACCTTGCAAACACAAAAGTGATGACTGACTATACTCTTCTTTAACGCCTTCAGGCTGCGCAAAAATTAACATCAAATTTTCTTTATCGATTTACTACAAACTTAGTTCCTCACTTCGACAAGTAAGTTTCTTATCAGGCTGTCAGCTCCTAACGTAGATCTGGCCGTTGCTGTTATTGGCAGATGGCCATTTCTCAACGGCAAAAGAAGATATGATATCACCTCTCCATTTCCTGGCACAACGTCAAGTGTCCTTGAACGCTGATTCAACTGAGTTTTGTCTTGCTTTCCTTGCACTAGTCGTGCGTCATTGTTATCTACATGTACGTTCACAGAGGCCTGGACAAGTGAATTCTTGTAGTGCGTCATCTTTAAACAAAATTCACTTGTACTTACGGTTAGCATGGTTTGAAGATAGTTGTAGACGGTGAGCGTAATCTCTACTAGCTCCCCTCTTATGACCGAATAGGGCAGATTGATCGTGACGAAGAATGGCTTGAAGACTGTCAGAGTTGCTGGTCTTGCGATGGACATCGAGTGTGACGGAGATACAGCAAAGGCATCTGCTACCCACGACGTGATCGTATCGGGAACAGTAACTTCTTCATCTAGTGTGCTGTTTCTAAAACATATCTCTGTCTATTTACGATTACTTGTAAATGGAAAAATAGAATACCTATTTTTTCGGTCAAACCATAACCAAGTTTCGGGAAAGTGTGTTCGTACACGAGACGGACTTACCACATTATTACTTTCACTACTACTCTCAATTGTGCTTGCAACAACATCTGTAGTTTCTGCAGCAACATCTGTAGTTTCAGTAGGAACATCTTTAGTTCTAGCAGCAACAATGTAATCGCCTGTCGTTAGCAACGAAACAGCATTATGCTATTTACAACCTGTAATTTATACTTTCTTACTCCGTGGATAACAACAGTCGTAGGTGACGCCAGGCTTAGATGGAGGATTTGGTTTCTGGCAAGCCTTTGGAGGTTCTGTTTCACTACCAGACAGTTGAATTCCAGATGACTGTGAACAATACGCTTTAAAATTTGATAACAAGCGCAAAATTGTTACAGTACCGTAAAATAGCTGCTTGCTTTGTGATAAGAGCAATATTGCTTGGAGTAGCGCAATTCAGTGCATATTCGGGGACAGCACATTTCGGTAGTATTGGATTGATCCGTTGCTTTTGAGTATGGTCCGTAACACACACAAGTACAATCCCAGTACACGTTCCAACCACACACGTACGACTCAACGGGCAAATGCTTGTGCTCATCAAACATTTCTACTTCTTCATATAACTAAAATAAGCGATCAAATTTCAATTTAGATAAAGCAAGACTTATATGTTGTGCTATTAGATACAATTGCTGCACTAACTTTGGAAGGGGTTAGTTGATTTTTATCCTGTTGAATGTAGACGCTTTGATCTACTGCTACCACGCCCACGTATGACATTGGCGGTGCTTTAATCAGCAGATTAGTTTTCTCTCCAGGCTCTAACTGTTTATGCTGGAATTCTAGCGATATCTGCAAATAAGACGTTTATAAACTACAAAAAAATTAAAAGATATATTTTAATGTACCGCAGAGACCTTATTTGGACTCTGAATGACTTCAAACGCAATGCGTGAAGTAGCGAGTGTTTTCTGGCTAACAATCAGAGTTAACTTGGGAGCCATTGATGACGTGACAACGAATGAGATATAGCAAGTTCTTCTCATTCTACCCGTTTGGCACAACTGTTTGTGCTTCTTGCGAGCTTTTCTGTCGCTGATTGGTGAGCAACGGCCGTGGTCAATAATCTGCCCACCGCCAACAACCTTTAGACAAAACAATTTGAAAAATTATATCAATTGCTGTATATTTTGATGATTTTACGTAATAATCCGCTACTGCTGCATTAGAAAAAGAAGCAGTAATATTAGCTGTTTCCCCAATCTGCAAGAGGTTTCAAAATATTAAGTTTGTATATCTGAATAACAGTTAGGTATTGTAAGTCAAGTTACCAGCAGTTTCTGTTTCTTGCTAGATAAAGCAATTCTTTCTGGAGAATATATTAATGTTGGAAAGCTGTATACGGCAAGAAACCAATTCCTTTGGAAGAGTTCTACGGACGCCTACATAAGCATATTTGATTAAAAGATTAGCACTTTGAAATTAGGTCAGAATATCTTACATGAAACCTGGCTCTCACGGCGTTGCAAGGCATACAAAAAGAGAATGTCGCAATTCCTCTGTGGTCAGTAGCTTGATATTGGTATCCTAATGAACGTGGTTTGGTTGTTATGCACGATGCTTTGTTCTTTGCATATGTGATGACACCGAAGCTAACATTTGCAGCATTCGGCTTTCCAGACAAATTTGAAGCAGCAACCTAAAAGACATACATCGATTCACTAATAGAAATCTTTTATAAGTGTACCGTATGTTTAAACCTTCACGACTGTAGCATGACAAGGATGGAAACTCTGATCACCATCAATAATTGTGAGTTCATGGTCTTTATACCTGGATGATACAGTGGTCTGTCCTTCGCAATGGACGGTTGCTTGAGACGAGGAATCAGTCACGTTGACATCGATTACTACGTCTCCGCCACAGAAATATCCGTTAGAGCAGATGCGAAGGCACATAGAAGTTGTTCCAGAAATCTACAATTGGTGTAACCCCATTAACAACGTAAAGCAATGAAGGCATCTATTTGCCCTGCATGCTAACAAGTAACGCGATTGGCTAAACCTTTCTTTATGTCTGTAGTCAATAGTTGCGTAAATCGTCAAATAACAAGTATAGATAATCGTAACTTTGAATCTATTGCATAGCTGAGTTGTCATAAAGCGTGCGCGGTAATCGTTTTACTAACCGTAGATATGACCTCTGTGTGCCTTGTTGCATTCTTTAAGGATGGCAAGAGCTGAAAGTACTGACTACTTTTATCTTTGTGGTTGTACTTGCTGCTAGGGCTCCACCTATAAATTACTAGTTTAACGAAACATCACATGCTAGTGGTTTCGGCCGTGTTCACACATATTTGACATTCTATTAGCATTAATATTACAGTAAAGTGAAACGAAATTGTAACTTGAAACCTTGTCCACACACTCAAATACGCAAGCAGCAGATGTGTTCTTTTTCAAATGGTATGCATACGTTTGTCGGATCCGCATTCCGACTACACACACAAATGACATAGCGTTAGATAGTAAAAAGAAGACCCTTGTCATTGCCCTTTTATATTATATTGCTGTCGAAAGAGCCAGTTATTTCACACCTAATGTCCGCTCGGAAGTCAATCTTTGGAGGCGTCCGCCGCTTGTTCGTTGTCAGGTGCCTTTTGCGTGCCCAAAGTATCAGCTAGGACATTGTACGTAATCTACAAATAGTGAAAACCAAGCAGTGCGTTTGGAAGCTGTTCACGGGTGGGTGGGTGACTGGCGTAATGTGAAAACAATGGTAAATGGTCAAGTGAAATAAGGGTAGGAGGTGACGTTGACTTTATCATTGACATTCACTTTACCAATATGGAAATGACATAAATTAAGTATGTGTGAACAGCGTAACGAAACTGCTAATGAGAATGTCAACTACATGTGAACACGCCCTTCTGGTTTAAGGGCGTTTGTTTAAAAGTCATAGCCGTTTATTAGAAGAAATAACAAACCTATTTTACTCTAATTTGCCCTTAAAGTATGTAGATAGTTCACTTTCTCTTGTAATTAGCCTTACCTTTTTTAGCGCAATCTCTCTGCGAGGGCATCCTACATCCGTACGCATGAGCAACACTGACGCTGATAGATTTCCCTCAACCCTTTGCCCATATCTATATCTATAACGTCGATATTAAACATACAATAAGGTTTTTATACACACAATTGCCACTGAGACTAACTTTGCTGATACCGAAAAGCAGACAGATTTTGGATAGCAGGAGAAGGACTCAACAGTAGGAGTGATGGTACAAGAGAATTTGGAAAGAACTAAAATAAATGCAGTTAGACACCAACATGGGTATAATGTGATGTAAATGTGAATTACCGTAACGCTGAACTTCAAACTGAAAACATGATTGTTGTCCTTTTGGCAAACCCTGTTCAATTATTATAAATAAATTATCATTGTAAATTATCATAGTTATTAAAAAATTTGAATCAGTTACCTCATAGGTAGCACACACTCGATGTGTTCCAAGAACAGGTTCTGATGATATAGGAAACTCGAAGTTTGCAACACCTAATAAGACGATGAAGTAGATATTGGTATGCATAGCATAGAAAAATGCATTATGCTGCTATATTTTCGCAATTGGAAATCTGAAACCAACCGTAATCAAGTGTGATATTTGGATAGCGTCCCATCGCGTAAGAGAGAGGATTCTAAAAAATATTGAATCAAGATTAATATTTTTAGTAGAACACAATATGGTATGGACCTGTATGGTAACTGAAACAGCTCCAGTAGCAGATTTTCTTTGACGATTGAGAACGATAACTCTTCCCATTACTAGATTTAGAACGTAGAAATTGATATTGTCTAGTTAATCAAATGATATTGCAATTTCTACCTGTTTCGCCCGGTTTGTAAACGGGCTTGTCAGTTTGAATCAAGATGATTTTGTTCTTTCGTTGGATTGTAACTGGTATGCTTTTGTTCTGCGAATTCCCTTCCGTGGTCACATTGTTGACGAAAATGTAGTAGCTGGTAACTGCAGGATCAGCATTTGGTGGTGTCTACACAAACCGGTAGTAACTGCAAACATGAATGTGACAATGATACAGATTGTAGAGACATACCATCAAAACGAACTTGTTCGTCGAACCTAGACAGCGACAAATAAAATTTAGTGTGAATGCCTCTGTGCACAGAAATTGTTTAGTACCTGATTTTATCAATTGTGTGCCTCCATCCACAAGGGTGAGCCCAGCAGAATGACGCAGACTTACAGATATCAACTGAGTACTTGAGAGGTTGGTGGCCTCACTGTGAACGTAGACAACAAACGTCTCGCCTGGTATAAGGTTTCTTGGAGCAGCCACATGACTAAAGACACAAATCAGTACTAGAGGTGATGACTATAGTATACCGCAAATCAATTGCGTTTTACAGAGAAGGACTTGACGTTTCGGAATATATCGAGTTGACTGTGGCAAACAGCAAAATTGAAAAAACGAAAAATGTTTCCTTGTTCATACCGCCTCTCTGAAGTTTGAGTTACGACTACTCTGCAACGCTGGCTGCTATGTGCTTCTTTGTTCTGAACTAGTGTGACGTAGGTCATTGCCATGTGTCGCCGAGGGCGTGGTTTTGACGTCCTATCTACTAGACTAATCGGTGCAGCATTGTGTTGTCGTCTAGAGAAACAGTCAGAACAGGAGCTAATTTCCGCCTGTTACCACAAGTGATGAACTCTGTCAATGAGAAAAGAGCATGCATATAGCATGGACAGGAACGATGCGTTAAATGTTAATATATTTTAGAGAACGTGCTGCTATCAAAATTCTGCTGCTTTATGTCAATGTTTATCGTCATGGTTATGGACTTGCAGTACTCAGAGTCGTCTTACGTTGTAGTATTTACAATTAACATCTTTAATTAAAATTAATGGGAACCGGACGGCTGCTAGACATTCTTGGCGACTCAATCGGTGGTGTTGGCCTGCAGTAACTAGTTACTAGCGGAATAACACCTGCTAATTACATCAAGAAGATTGTTCTGTTTTGACCTAATCTGGACTTGACTGGACTCGTCGGTGTAAAGTGCCAACATCCGTGCAAGGCTACTCTTTGTTCATTGTTGTTGTACATATAGGCTGTGCAATTAAAGTTCAATCATGTTTATTCCTACATTATTTACCTGCGAATGAGTTGTAGAGGGCCGCAATGCGCTTTGCAGGAACAAAATGTACAGTGCATTGAAAACGTTTAGAAGGTGTATGTGTTGTCGTCACTTGTTTCACTCAATTAACAGCTGTAATGCGTATGGTAAACGTACCTTTGAGACTGCAGTGCACAGAGACATTGATCTACTTCTTGCATCAATTTGAAGACTAAGCTTACTATTGATTGACAAATTTTGTGCATGCAATATCAGTAGAGCTAGGCGTATCGCTGGGGTTAAATTGAGGAATAAAAATTGATTGATTATTAAAACTCGTAATTGTAATTATTAAGGCGAAGTCTCGCCATCAGCTGTCAGCAACTCTGAGTGCATTTGCTGTTAACTTACATACATTCGTCGTCATTCTAATTTCATCTTGCAACGTTTAATTTTCTGTACTGCTTCATACGACTTTTCCTGAAGTGAGGGTGAGCCCAAAAGAAGAGAGGAATAGCATCTTTTGTAACAGAAGTAATATAATATGATTGGAGTGTAACCGGAAGAATAATGCTAGACGTTTTTAGACAATTGCGGAGCGGGAACAGAGGTGCATAGGCGTGTATTCCTTAGTTCTGCACACACACGAGAACACATTATACTAGGACATTGTGTATAATAGATGATTGGTTTAGATTAAAACGGGACACTCGCTAGACCTTTCATAGCGACTTGACAGGAAGCGTGGGCGTCAACAGCAATAGGTAAAAGGTACACGACGCTTTGTAGAGCCGGAAAAGTCGGTCCGCCAGGTACCAAAACTGCTGGACCTCCATTTGACAATGTGACATCACTGAAGAATTCCGGCATTTAAGAAGCAGAGAAAATTTCCGACTGCAAATTAACAGAGTCATTTAAGAATAAAGACAGATGTAATTGACCAGGATACAAAATTTGCTTTTCACCTGAAATTTGTTATTCCATGAATGCTGTTTTTAGGGAATAAATTTGAGTCAGATTTTTATAAGGTGATGCATGATTAGGGAGACGTACTTTCATCAGCATCCTTTTCTACCTAACCAACTTGCAATTGAGATTCGTCCTATACAGAATGAATTATTTAATGGATGCTTTCTCATTACTTTGTATAAAATTTTTTAAACTTTTGGAAACATTCCTGCTTCCAGTAGAGCTACTGTGACGTAAGCCGTTAGCGAGCAATTGCCACCGTTGCATCCTTGCATTTCTTTGTCTATTGGACTGCAAATAGAAGAAAAGGAGCCATCTGCGTTCTAGTGGTTTTTGGCAAATTGAACAGCCTCGTTCTGAAGTCTTTCATCGATTGACATTCCAAGTAGACCGTCTGCTTGATCGAATGATCTCAACACAAATGCCATCAATCTAAGTGAGTCGTTCCCTTGGCTGAAGGAAACGTCAGAGGGCTTGAGAAGCACCCCAAGTGTGACGAGGATTCTGACAGAGATGCCGCATCCCGAACAGCGCCCAATCAGGTAAGCACGGTACTGATGCAAGGAGTTCTGACAATGGAAAGGCCTTTATGCGTCGAGGGCGATGGAGCGCGCAATTGCCGTACATGGCATCAAATGTGGGACAGTTATGCAGCGGTGTCCCGAATATACAAACAATCTGACGAATACCAACTAGCGACGTTCATCATGTGCCTAGGAAAGGCTGGTGTGGAGGTGTATAACACATTAAGTTTCAATAACGAGGCAGACAGACAAAGCCTGGCCGCAGTCCTGTCAAAAATGGAGCAACATTTCATTGGCACAATGAATGTTACGTATGAGCGGTTTGTTATCAGAACCAGGACGCAGGGACAAGGAGAGACTTTAGAACAGTACTTTCTAGCCCTTCGCACTCTTGTCAAGACCTGCAATTTCCAGGCAATGTCAGAGGATATGATCCAGAACAAAATTGTCTGTGGAATCACAAAGGAGTTCTTACGCAAGTCTTTGCTGGAACGAAAGGACCTGAGCTTGTCCGTCTGTATTGATATATGTCGAGGAGCAGAGCGATCTGCACAGCAATCGAAGATTATGGGTGGCCATGAAGAGGTACACGCAATGCGCCAGTCAGTCAGGCGCACATCAATGCCACAAGCAAAACCAAAGACAAGCAAGAAAATATGTGGATACTGTGTGCAACAATATGTGAAAGGAAAATGTCCAGCTTATGGCCAAGAATGCACAGCATGAGGAAAGAAGAATCACTATGCTGGGGTGTGTCGAAGCACGAGAAGGACCAAAGTCAACTGGACTGAGCAGAAGAGTGATAAGAAATTAGAACACCTGATGACCCTAACACTAACGGAAGAGATTAATGCAGTCCAGCACCCAGTTTTCCCAAGACAGCTGTTTGCATACATGAAAGTGAAAGGCCAACGGCTGCGGTTCCAACTGGATTTGGGTGCATCATGCAATGTTATTCGACGAAAAGATTTGGTAACCACAGTGGTCCTTGAGAAAACAAACCAAAAACTGTGCCTCTACAACCGGAGTCAAATAAGACCATTGGGAAAGTGTTTGGTCAATATGAACAACCCAAAAACGGGTAGAAAATACAAACCCAACTTTGGTGTTGTGGAAGATGCCTCCACATCACTTTTGGGAGCGAGGTCGATCCAACAGCTGGATCTGGTGAGGATACAGAACGAGTACATTATTGCGGCAACCCTTCAAGCTCGTTGTCAGGACAACGTTGACAGTACAAACACTCACATGTCTGGTCAAGACGTTAGTCAAAAGCCGGTTCAACTACCTGATCTCTTACAGGCTTACAAAGACGTGTTTGATGGCTCTTTGGGATGTCTGGGGGACCACTTTATCTCAACATTGAAGACTCAGTAACTCCGGTGCAAATACCCACGCGAAAGGTTCCCATTGCACTTAGGCAACATCTGCAAGCGGAACTGAAGCGCCTTGCGAATTTGGGAGTGCTAGAGGCTGTTGATGGACATACAGACTGGATATCCAGTCTAGTCGTGATGCGTAAGCCCAACGGCACCCTGCGCTACTGCCTGGATCCTAAGCCCCTCAACAGGGAACTCAAACGTAGCCATTATCCTATGCCAACGATAGAGGATCTGATACCCCAGCTCTCCAAGGATAAGGTGTATGCGGTATGTGACTTACAGAATGGGTTTTGGCACATCGCATTAGATCATGAGTCAAGTCTTCTCACAACGTTTGGAATGCCGTTTGGTAGGTTCCGATGGAAAAGAATGCCCTTCAGCATCAGCCCAGCACCGGAATTTTTGCAACGCCGCCTCCAATCAGCCATCGATGACCTATCAGGAGTATAAATGATTGCGGATAACGTTCTGATAGTGGGTGAAGGCGATACCCACGAGGCAGCGTGCCAGGATCGTGACAAGAAATTGGCCAGCTTTTTGGATAGATTTCGAGTGCGCGGCATCAGGCTCAATTGAAACAAAATCAAGTTACGACTTCCTGAGGTCAAATACATGGGTCATATCCTTACTCCCAACGGGTTGAATGCTGATCCGGACAAATTGAAAGCTATCATGAAAATGGAGAACCCCACTGATGTGGCTGGAGTGCAGCGTCTAATTGGCACGGTCAATTATTTAGCGTGTATTTTACGCAATCTGTCTAGCGTCTGCGACGAGACTCGAAAATGGATCAAGAAAGATGTGAAATTTTGTTGGACATCCCATCATGATCACTCTATACAACAGAATAAAGCGGACGTAACCACAGTACACGTGCTTAGGTACTTTGACCGGCAGATGGATGTCACCCTCCAGTGCGACGCTTCAGTGAAGGGTCGTGGTGCTTCTCTTATGCAACAATGACAAACAGTTGCCTCTGCTTCGCGCGCGCTAACAGACACCGAAGCACGCTATGCGCAAATAGATAAAAAAACTGCTAGCCATTTTCTTTGGAGTCACCAAATTCCATCACTACGCGTATGGCCGCCATTTGACGATTGAAAGTGATCATAAACCCTGGGAAGTGATTGTCCAAAAGTCGATTCATTCTGCGCCAAAGCGTCTTCAGAGGATGCTCATACAATTACAGGGATACGACGTAACGGTCACGTACAAGCTTGGTAAAGAGATGTTCGTAGCAGATACGTTGTCGCGAGCATATTTACAAGCTCAAAGCAATCCTATCCCCTCCACAAACGGTTGTGAATCCATCAGTCTGATGCAGTCAGTTTTCGAACAGGAGTTAGAATTTGTCAACCTCTCCCATCATCTACCCATCTCCGAAGCGAGACGCAAGGAAATTCAGGTGGCTACAGAACAATATGAATGTCTGCAGGAGGTCAAGCAGCTCGTTATGCGAAGATGGCCACAAAGTAAGACGCAGGTACCGCAGACAGTGGCACCTTATTTTCCTTGGCGCGACGAGATCGGAGTGCAAAACGGCGTATTATTTCGCGGAAAGCAAATTATAGTCCCTGGTGCGATCCGTCAGAAAATTATGACCGCGCTTAATTCTTCTCACATCAGCATTAATGGTACCCTACGACGAGCACGCGAGCTGTTCTACCGGCCCGGAATAAATGACCACGTTAAGACGTTCATTCAACGATGTGCTACGTGTCGTGAAGTAGATCCAGCTTAGGCGAAACTGATTCTCATCCCGCATACCGTCCCATCTCGACCATGCGCGAAAGTAGCCGCCGATCTCTTTGCCGTTGAAAGGTATGACTATATGGTCACGGTTAACTACATGAGCAATTTTTGGGAAGTAGACAGGATGGACAGCCACACTTCTCAACCCATCATACAGAAACTGAAACTGCATTTTGCACGGCATGGCATACCGGATACAGCAATGTCGGACAATGGGCCCCAGTATGTTTCAGCAGAGTTTAGTCGTTTCAGCCAAAACTGGGGTTTTGATCATGTTACTTCGAACCCGGGCTACCCACAATCAAACGGGAAAGTTGAAAGGTAAAAGAAATACCCAATTTGAGATCAAAATAAGGTTTTCATTCACAAAAGTATAAGAAAAAGGACTTCAATCACTAGAATCGTCTTTCGCTCCATCCAACAATAAGCAAAATAATCACATTTCAATTTGTTCGAAGCAGGACAATAGGTATGATATCCGTGACATGGCTATGAAGCAAGACAGTTCAAAAATTAAGTTTAAATTAAGTAAAACTGTTCAAATGGACTTGGAAACTGAGCGATCAACCCGTTCCATCAAAATGTTGTCAATTCTAAAATGATTGGAGATTAACTGAAACGGGCAAAGACAACAAGAGCATTCTTTCAGATGATTGAAGAAACCTGGATAGTATCTCGCATTTCATCTCACATAACCTCAACTCTCAAATTGAGTGAGCAACATGCATGGCCCTAAACAACGATGGACTTAGCTGAGCAACACGCAAAACAGAAATGATTTTAACTTAAACAAAGTGGTGAAATCAATGGTGCACTCCAAGTGAGAATTAGTCGAGCAAAGTCAATAACAAGATTGAGAGACATTAAGTACCCAAGAAATACCCTGGATTTCTCCAGCCCATAATACAACTATAGTTAAAGATAAATGAATGGATTGATTGCTCCCAGGAAAATATGAGTCGTACGAACCAGAGGAACACTTATGCAAAGGCTTGCATCAAAATTATCTAAGACAAAGTGTTTAGCAAAATTCAAGCCTATAATCTTACTCAAATGTTTTCATTCAATAAGATTCAATTCATGTCTATTCTCAAGTAGCAAAAAAATACCCTGGAATCCTCCAGCCAATAATACCACTATGGTTAAAGATAACTGAATGGGTTAATTGCTTCAAGACGAATATGACTCGTAAAATTCAGAGCAACAATTATGCAAACGCTTGCATCAGAATTATCAAGGACAAAAGTGTTTGGTAAAATGCAAGCCTATAATCTTACTCAAATGTGTTCATTTTTTCATTCATTAAGATTCCATGCAGGTCTACTATCAAATAAACTGCTGAATGTAAACCTGCAGGTAAGGATTGAATAGAATCTAAACGTTTACTATAACAGGTGTTACGACTAATTGTATGTATCTCAGAGCTGCAGCACAGCAGAATACATTAGAGCTGCAAGACAGCAGTATAGCGAATAAGCTACTGAACTCGAGGAGAGTCACAACGCAGAGAAGGCGCGTCTCCATGAGACAACAACCAATTTGGAGGCGCTTGATGCTAACAGGCAAAAGATGTTGCTAAACAGGTGTATAGCGTCAACCAAGCTAAGCGTAAGAAAATTCTGATTGTTTTGTTGAAGATCATAGCGAATGCAACAGTATGTATAGGGAAGAAGAGGTTGGTACCTGTGGCGCAAGAACAGGACCTGTTACTATGAGTGATGCTGCGGTTAGTTGGCCTCAAAACCATGTCCGGTAGTGGAAAACAATGTGAGGACTGAGGCTCAGTCTGTTTTCTAACTCATGTTACCATAGCTGATAGAGTTCAATATCTGCCCCTTTTTACTGACGCAGCTTCTGTTGAAGTATTCACTAGTACCATAATAGGTACATCTGTTCTCTGTACTGAATTGGCAAGTTCTGGAGGAATATAGAAGCAGTAGACTTTTTGTATTAGATAGAACGGCTCCCTTTTAGTTGTTGCTGGTGATAACAGATAGTAGTGCAACAATAGGAGAGTCTACTGGAGCTGGTGATTCATCTTGAAGAGCAAAACATGCAGATGCTGCCTAGAAACCTTTACACAGATACCAAATGCACAGACTAATATATTGGCAGACCAAGCTAGGGCGGCAGCTAGGAGAACCTTCCGGGTATGGCTGTGTATACAGGCAAAGGTGGAGATGCTACTGATGATTGCATTTGCAGAGTGCAGTGGGCAACAGTTGCATCACTTTTCTGTTGTAAAAACTATTATTGTAAAATTTTGCTTGATATTGGTGCATGATAGATTTGCTGTCTCATCATACCGGTTATGTTGCGGAGACGTAAGCCAATGGATTTGCCAAGTCGTAGAAACGGGTGAAGAAACGAGAGGCCAGAGCAGCGATGTTTGATGATGACGAAGGATTGATGCAGTTTGGCATTGTCGTGCAATTGATTGTATAAAAAGAGGAAGATTTGGCTATCATTATTCCATTGTCTATGTCAACTATCCTGACCTTCAAATTTCTAGTGTAGATAGTGTAGTAAAGCATATTTTATGAGTCAATTTGGAGAGTGTCCTGCTTACTGAACCTGCTGTAGCATAGATGAAAACGTGGTTTTAGTAATGTTGTCTGTAGCTTTGATAACTGCTATGACGTTGGACTGCCATTAAATGATGCTGAATACGATTAGCCAATCAGTACGCAGACTATACTTTAGCAAGGCGTTGATATGTTGTGGTCATTATCAGTGCTGTTCGTCACGTAAGTAGTTCCTTTCGTTACGTCCATATTCATATACTATAATTAGAATCACAGTTCGCCATGCTTGTTGAACCCATGCTATTGCATTTGGTCAAGTTCAATCACAAACGAAAGTAGAGCATACGTATCACACCGAAAAAAAGACAGATAAAACAATGCAAAGACAGCATTGATCATAATAAATCAAATTCGGGAGCCGTTGGAAGCGAAAAAACCGAAAAAAGCATCAGGGTACGTTTGCTTATCCGGACATTTAGCTCCAAGCACGCTAAAATGACGTAAATGTGTGTTGCGCAACCGTCAGACCATTCTATCGGTATTTACATCTCGCTTGACTTTCCTGTTCTGCATCGTTGCTTTTCTTTTCCCATTGCATTGATAGATTTTCGACGCAAAAGTAAGTTTCGCGGCAACCAGTACACGGCACCAAAGAAGACAATAATGGAGATGACAAGCTCTGCGTCCAAGTTGCGCGACTCGTCGTACGACGTGGGAACGCTAACGTATTCGTCGTCATCGACTATGGAAGGTTACCGCGTGATTGACGTTGGCGTTCTTGCAGAATTTCTTGCCGCCAATCTCGTACGCAAGAAGTGCTATAGTTAAGCAACACTTTCAGAACTAGAAGACGAGCGCATGGGATGGGCGTCAAAGCTGACTTTGAAGTGCCAGACGTGCCAGAATGAAAAACAATCGTACACCAGCAAGAAGCTTTCCTACGGGGCATTTGACGTTACCACACAAATGATTCTTTCGATGAGAATGATTGGGTATTTACTTGATCCGCTTCAGCGCTTTTGTAGCTCCATGAACATGCCAAGTTACATGGGAGACGCCACGTACAAGAGTCACGTAATCTCTCTCCTCAAAGCAGCGACAGAGGCAGCCGAAGGAAGCATGAAAAATGATGAGTTGAGGGGCCGATATGAACGAATCCAGACGGCACTATTGGCATTGGTGTGTGTGGAGATGGAAGCTGGCGAAAGAGAGGCTACTCATAAGTCCATGGTGTGGTGAGACGTAAAGACATGTGACATATACGCCAGTGATTTTGATTGGTGATTGGTCCGGTATTGTGTTTGGCTGAGCTAGGGTAGAATAATAAGAGGCATTGATTCTGATTGAGTTAGATTTGACTGGGTAGCTGTAGCGAGTAGAAGTTGATTAATATTGCGTTTACAATATACGGCACGGTCAACAGTTGGGCAGTCTACGCGTCCTCTCTCGTAAGGTGCTGCGTCCGTCTTCGGTAACTCTGTAACATGTGGGCACGGTCATTTCTATCGTTTCAGGAGAGCTTGTTGACGTTTCAGTCAAGTCCTCATACTGCCGTGCCTGCACCATGTGCCCTAAGAAAGAAGGAACAGCTGAATATGATGAGTGGCTCCAAAAACATCTTACCAACTGCCACAAATACTACAGTGGATCATCAGGAGGCATGGATGTGTCCAGTATCATTGATATTTTCAAGAAGCCTGTGGCCACAAGAAATACATGATACACCGAGTTTTTGGGCGATGGTGACAGCAAAGCGAACAAAGGAATCAACTATGTTGCACCACATGGCTCAGATCTCTTGGAGAAAAAAAACTTGAATGTATTAACAATGTGTCCAAAAGACTGTATGACCGCCTGGAAAAAGTGAAAACAAATCATAATAGGGAGAAGTTATTGGATGGGAAGGCTATTGATGGAAAGACCAAGTTATCGAATGCACTAACGAAAGAGTTACAGATGTATTACGGGAAGGATATAAGGTAAACCAGGCTAGCTTGGAAAATATGAAGAAAGCTATCTGGGCAATATACTATCATAAATCATGTACAGATGACGAATCACAACACAATCTTTGCGTAGATGGCTAGGACACATGGTGTAAATACAAGAAGGACACCTCCACCTACACCCATCATGACTGGATATCAAAGGCCATCGCTGAGGTGATCAAGCCTTGCTACACGGAATTAACCAGCCACGGCCTTCTGACTAAGTGCGTACACGGCGAAACGTCGAGTGCCGATGAAGGCTTCAACAATGTATCATGAAGGATAGCTCCAAAGTCGGAATTCTCTAGACTTCCGACTTTGGAGCTAGCTTTCTATTTACATGTACTGTGGTTCAATGGTGGGGAAAGTGCTATAGTGATAATGTCTAGTAGAGAGGTTGGGGGAAATAGGTACTTTGCCATGGCAACAGTGAATACGATGAATGAGACAAGGGTCAAAGAGAGTCAGCACAATGAGAAGCCAGAGTCTAAGAGGAGGAGGTATGAATTGAAGAGAAACAGGAGCAAATAGCAGAAGAAAGAACTAGCAAAGGCAGGTGCAGAGGACGGTGGGGAGCAGTTTTAAGTTAGAATGCATTGTATACCGTTGTATTTTTACAGTTAGCACACACAATTGAATAATTTTGAAAATCTGGATATAATCAACTTTAAAGGAAACGTCTATGAAAAATAATCCAATTTAAATCAATCGTGTCTACTTGGCGCCCTACCAGTCTTCTGGCAGAGGAGTAGAAAGGTCGCCAGGTATCGACGCAGACCTGAAGCAGACCGTCCTTGGGTGACCCAATTGGGGAGACTCCCTCACATTTGCTTCATATCTCTTGTTCTTAGGACGGAAACTACGGAAACTTCGTGAAACTGCTACATGCTACAGGATCGAGATAGACGTAGAACAAGACCACCTACATACAAGTTGCAGCCGCTGGGTCGTAAAAAGCCAATTTTAAAAATGTGTTCGCTACCTTCTCAGCCCGTAATAGAAGACGACGTGGATTCACTGCGATTCGTTGCAAATGACCCGTTGCAACTACCTTGTGCAACAGTTAATTTCACCGACATATGAGAAATTTCAGCAAGAATTTTGAATTAATCGACTGTGGTATCATTTTTCACCCATTAGTTAATGACTTGAAACGATATGCGAGTGGTTGATACGCGGCCTCCGTCGTGATCAGTAAATTGCTATCGTTTGAATTGACTTATAGGTTTACTAATTTATTAAGAAGACCTACGTTTCTAAAACTCCTTCTAACTCTAGACTGTCAAACCGTAATTACCAAATAGCAAAATATTCAAGATGTTAATGAAGGGGCGAACAAAGTGAATTGTTGTGTTTCGGATGATTGCTACTGTATAGACTACAAATAAATTGCAGTAGAATACGTAAGACGTTATAATGTAAAGTTGCCTTGACAATAGGTAGTTAAATTACAAAAAGCACGTGTACGCCGTAACGACCAGTAAAAGAGTACAAGTGGTAGTAGTAGTAAGACAAGAAAGGATATGTTTAGGCGCAAAGAGAAAGTTGCAGTGACTTAATATACGAGTTCTGGCATTCTCTAGAATAGATACTACATTTCGTTTACTTTACTACAAAATCTTGCTAAGTAAGACAAAACAAATTGAAAGTGTTAGTTTCACGTTATAGGCTGTTCCATCTTTAGCAAAAGATATGGTAATCTAGGGTGATTTCGTCCTCGGGGTATTTTCGTGCAGTTTGATTTCAATGTCAGACAATGGCGCTGAACCACGTTCTATTCTAATAAGTAAGCAGTCGTTAATGAACAGCTGATTGCTTAGCACTCCAAAAGTACAAATAAATGAACAGTGCTATCGTTCTAGAATCTCAACACCTACTTTTTAACTTGCTTGGTAAATAAATTTCAAGAACAAAGGTCGTTTGGCAGTTATGTTTACAGCCTTAGTATTCCGCTTTCGGTGCTAAGATATGTCAGTGGCAAACTCGCTCGAGAGATAAGAATTGCTAGTTAAGAGACATCATGCAATGATGCGGAGACTTATCCCTACATGATTCACTGGCGCTCCACTCAATGACGACCACTGTTGTAAATTTCAACTCCAATAACTGAAAATTACGTAGCAGTAAAGTAGTTTAGCTTCTAGGTGTACAGTTGTTAGAAGGCAGCTATGGTTGGTAACAACGAGTGCAAACCTAAGGAGACCTAATAGTATTGTACTAAAACTCTTGCAACTGCACGGATTATCTGAAGACAAATTTGATACCAATGTGATATTCAGAAGGGTGTCTGATCGTCATGGTGACACAATCAGCAACAACGTAAACGTACTGCGTACTAGCTATTGTTAGAGCAGTAACCGATCCGTTTTAAGTAGAAAAGAGATGTAGAAGCACGACTAGTAAGTCAGCGACCATGTATTTCGACGGACGATAGTGTCTATGGTAACGGCCGGACATTGTACAAATATCACTATTGTCTGAACTAAAAGAAAATATTGCGGACATGATGTCCACACAAGATTGATGCCAATGCTTTTGCAATAGCATATCCCATTATAGCAGTGCAGTACTATCTGCAATAATTGCTACAATTAACACCTAAACTGGAGAGTTCAATGCGTCGTTATCAGTTTCTGTGATGTTTACTACTTAACTGAGATGGATGCTTTCAGTTTCCCAAGGCTAGATCTTTCTACAACGTTCTCGATGACGTTGGAATGGCAGTCTACCCTACCGATGCGCCTTGTGGTTTCATCCCTGTGTCTGTATGGTGAAAGCAACTGATTATATCTCTTTGCTAGTCATGTGGCCAATAGTAACGAAGAAAAGTTATCATACTTACATACGCACACTTGTCATGAAGGAGTGGCGAAACAACCCAGATCTTTACGCCGACTAATTAATAGCGCGAGTGAAAATTTAACTACACGCGAACAAGCCATTGCGCTTGAACTCTCTTCTATCACAGACACTTTGCGACGTTGCTTTCAACGCCTTTACAAACGGTATAGATGACAACCTGCCAAAGCACAACGGGTACCTCAACGCAATTCACTGTGCGTCACAGTCGGTGAGAAGAATGGCATTAATGCTGGAGTGTTTGAAATGGCAGCCCTGGCCAGTACGTTAGGCAGATATGTTTATTCAGTGTATCCAACACAGATAAACTAGTCTATCGAGAATACCTGCGAACCTCATACGCACCTAAGGAAAGGAAAAGTGAAGGAAGACAAGACCTAATTGTCTGGTCTTGCACCAGAAGTAGATTAGACTGCGAAATTCCTAGTCCAAACCATTAATTCCCTTGTGTACCACATTCAGCTACATGTAGTGACGGATTTGCGGCATCTTTTGCACGTAAAGCCAGAAAAAATAAGCAGCGTGTCGAATTTTTTACTGCCGCAATCCAGCTTCACGAAAAAAGAAAGAAGAGTGCAGTAGTTACTCATCAATCAAAACCGTCAAAGTTATAGACTCAGATGTCAGCATTCCTTTCAAATCAGGGAAACAGCAAGTTCAATATTTGTACATGTATTATTGTTTATCTGATATTGTGGCATCCGACACCGCAATGGGTATTGATAAATATTCTACTTTATCAGATTTTGTGATCAATTCATCAACTTGCTCCACAAATCAATATTCTGTTGCTGTTAAGACAAACACAGACAGACAATCAAACAAACTCTAGCTTCTCTCGTTTGCTGGGAAATGTTGACATCAGTGGAAATATGTGGACACCAAGTGATGTTGCCAGTAACAATAGGAGGATTTGGTATGACTTACCTAAACAAAGTGGTACAATTTGCTTTTGTTGCCAGCTGGGCAAATTCTCTTAAGTTGTTGCCTGATCGCTTTCCTGTTCTTCAAGGTAAAGTCAACTCTCTAGTGATATCATCTAATCATGCGCGTGATATTGGGCTAACATTAGAACACCATCTGAAAGATATTTCCAAGTTGTCGAATTTGTAAACAGTAAACCGAAGTGCTTTCCAGGAATTCGACTGACAGCAGATGGAAGTTGCTTCCAATATCCAGGAGATTGTTCCATCTCTCCCTGCACTGGTGAAGGAAGTGGAGCGACAGGTTCACAACCCCAAGATAACTGTACTAGAAGCTCTCAGCAAACAACTAGAAGATAGCCTAGACTTTTACGGGTCGTCGACTCACGTGTGACTTCCCCTCCTACCAGTCCTGAATTAGTCGGTAATATTCGTTGTCTTCAACTCATTCTAAACAGTTCGCTGGATGCCTGCAACACTGCTCTATGCCTGCAACACTGCTCTATGCCTGCAACACTGCTGTATGCCGGAGCAGCGACGACAGACGTAGTTTTGTCTCTGAGACGTCGATAATCACAGTTGGCTTTCAAGGAATGTGTGGAAGACCATATTTCTATCTTCCTGGTAAATCTCTCGACGTTTGTCAGAGCATTGGCTTAAGCCTAGTTCATAATACGACACTGAAGCTGACGTTGACGCTGACGATGATGGTGGACGTTGACACTGACGCTGACGCTGACGCTAACGATGACGTTGTACCATTCACAGTATTTTTTCGTGAGCGTCATGAGACGTTGGTCAGCACCTGTCGGGATACCCAAGCGCTAAGCGCATGCTAACGCACGTTATTGTGACACCACGTGTGCATCATAGATAGAAGAAGAAATTGTAATTCTTCTACTTCTCATTCGTCGCCGTAGGCGTAGAGCCAAAGAATCTCAACAACGGTAAATGTGGGTCAGACCGCTCTTACAACGAAGGCGGCAGGCAAGTCTTTGTATTTTTTAAATGCACGCACCAAAGACAAGGATAACTCAAAACGCTGTCGATTAGACCCTTCATGCCAAATCCGAGATTAAACAGGGCTGTTCTTTGATTTGTAGAAAGTAATCACATGTTTTCCAGTTACGTTGATACACTTCCGGCATCGACGCTAGAGTTGAACTCGAGTCAACCGCTGGACGAACGCTGCGACGATCGTCGCCGAAGTTGAATGTTCACAATATGACGCCCACACTAGCGTCATGGTCATCGTCAGCGTGTTATCGTCAGTGTCAACGTCAGCGTCGTATTGTGAATAGGGCTTTACAACGGAAAAATGTTGCCAGGAATATTGGTGTTTCTACTCGGACGTTGCTTCGAAGGAGAGACGAGTATGGTATGGCTGAAGGGTTGACTAAATTTGATGAAATGACACAGTGAGCACGATCAGATTGTTGAGAACTGCTTTGCTACAACTCCTAATGCAGGAGAATCGTACATCCGGGGATCCATTAGTCATCTTGGACTTCAAATTCAGAGAGAATGAATACAAGAGTCAATAAGTCGAGTTGACGGTGTCAGTCGATCTCTGAGGCGTATCCTTACATCATGCGCAGGCATTACACTGTCCTAGGCTCAAACTCCTTGTGGTATATATGTACGTGTGTGTGTGTGTGTGTGTGTGTGTGTGTGTGTGTGTGTGCGTGCGTGCGTGTGTGTGTGTGTGCGTGTGTGCGTGCGTGTGTGCGTGTGTCGACAAACTAAGGGCAGGTTTGATCTTAGATGATGCAAAAGGTGCTATAGATGCATCCGAAACCGTCAGTTTGGGAAGAACGGGGATCATGAGAGATCGTTCAGAGCGGAGTGGTGTGAGATGTACCTATGGCTTCACAATGACATTAGGCTCGATGCCGCGTTTTGTCATGTATGCATGAGCGCTACTCTGACTGATCGAGGACCTCTGCTGAAAAGTTCGAAGCGTGATCCAGCCTTCAACGCCAAAGGCTTCACTTACTGGCAAGATGGGACAACTGCTTTCAAGAAGCACCAAAGAAGTGACTGCCATCGGGAAGAAACCGAAGTACTTCTTCTTCCTAAGCAAGTCTTGGGAGACGTCGGTGAGCTCTTAAGTCAAGCGCATCGAGAAGAGAAAGCAGCTAATAGAAGGATGTTTGTGATAATCTTACAAAACATCAGATTTCTTGCCAGACAGGGTCTACCATTGAGAGGTTATGCTGATGACGCAGATAGTAACTTCATTCAGCTGTTGCGCCTGCAAAGTATAAACTACCTGGAAATAAAGACATGGCTGGAGAGGAAAACAGACAACTACACTTCACACGAAATTCAAAACGAATGCATGCAACTCATGGCTCTTTACATTCTTCGAAATGTAGCTCAGAACATTAGTGATAGTGCCTGTTTTATTATCATGGCGGATGAATGCACTGATGTATCTAACAAAGAGCAGTTTGTCATTGTAATCAGATGGGTATCAGAGGATCTGCAGGAGCATGAAAGTTTTATTGGTCTCTATGAAGTGGATAGGATTGATGCCAACCGCCTTGTTCATAGCATCAAGAACGTTCTTTTGCGAATAAACGTGAACATATCTCATTGCCGTGGCCAGTGTTACGACAGAGCTTCGAACATGAGATGAAGCAGAAACGGTGTAGCTACTCAAATCCTTTCGTTAGAAAGATGTGCCGTGTACATGCACTGCTTTGGGCATTCTCTCAATCTCGCAATTGCGGACACCCTCAAGCAATCCCCTGCTTGTCGTGAAGCCCTCGAGATAGCATATAAATTTCAAAACTGATAAAGTATTCTCCTAAGCGAAATGCAGCATTCAACAGGATCAAGACATAAATCTCTCATGAGGATGCTAGAGGTAGCGTTGGTATTAGGTCATTTTGTCGTACCCGATGAACTGTTAGAGGGTATGCTATTACTAACACCATTGAAAACTATAGTGTATTGAGTCAACTTTGAGAAGAAAGTCTTGAAGCTAGGATGGAACTAGACTTGAAAGGAAGAGTGATTGGAGTAATGACACAACTGGGACCTAACAGACTTCTCTTTGGGCTAAAGCTGTCCGAAAAAATTTTGAGGGTAACCGACAGTTTGAGCAAAACAATTCAAAAGACATCGCTCTCATTCGCTAAGGGCCAAAGACTGGAAAAATGACTATCGAAACATTAATGAGTATGAGGAATGACAAAGCATTTGTTATGTTGTTTGAAACAGTTAAGCGTGACTGTGATCGACTGGATACTGACCAAACTACACTTGCGAGGAAAAGAAAAGCACCAAAGCCTTTTGAAGTAGGTGAAGGTGATTGATACCACTCTCCTACTGTTCAGGAATATTTTCGAATGATTTAATATGAGGCTCTTGATCCTGCTGTTTCTAGCATGCAAGAACGATTCAACTACCCAGGATATGCAATCTGAAGTAATCTTGAATCACTACTGTTAAAAGCAGCAAAACAAGAAGACTACTCCTGTGAACTGAAAGAAGTCCTCTCATTCTATAAGGGTGATATCAATGACAAAGATCTTGCCACACAGCTGGAAATCTTCAGCACCAATTATTGTTCAAAGGACTCCATTTGTAAGAAATCAGTACCTTTTCAGGACATTCTCATCTTTCTAAAGACACCATCAGACAGCCAAAGGTCATTTCTAAAAAAAGGTTGTGCCATAGCTCGGCCGATCAACGTCATGCCAGCAACCAATGCAACAAGTGAAAAGGCGTTTTCAACCATGAGAAGACTGACAACATATTTACGAAGTAGATGTGGACAGGCAAGGCTGAACCACCTCATGTTGCCGAGGATTTATCGCGATAGTTTAGACAGACTTGAACTTTCTGAAGTCGCAAGAGCCTTTCTGAAACGCAATGAACATCGTTTACGTGTTTTTTGGTGATTTCATTTAGCTGTTCAAAATCGTTTTAATAGAAAGCAGACGGTATTGTCAATTCTGCCTTTTTAAGTCACGTGATTTAGTCAGACTGTATTGTAAATGTTGCCTTTTAAGTCACGTCATTTTGGCCACGCCTCTTAGCGCGCGCTATACCCGACCAATGCAATTTTGCTTCTGTCGGGCCTGATATTGTAAGAAAACTCTCTTTTGGACAGTTCGCTTGGTAACAATTGGCACAATGCAATGTTATTAGTACTGTAGAAACAGACCCGAAAACGATCGCTACGCTTTCAGACATTGTTACAAGTTCCCATTACAACACCGGGTATGAGGCGTACGGTTGTTACCTCTCCTACTTATTATCGGTCACATATCAGACAAGACGTCCGTTCAGGCAGCATTACTCCATAATTTCGATCCGATCCGTCCTTTAGTTTCCCAACATTTGACTGAGTGCAGATGGAGCAGACGGACGAACACCTGATTGGTATACCAAATTCAAAGGAGTTGAATTAAACAGTCGTGTGAATGCAGGCCGAGGTGGCCTGGCCCACCGAAACTTGCCGTACCAGCGTGGGTTCGCCCGGGTAAGTACTGCTTCAAATCATCATGTCAATGCGGGCTAAGTTGACGTCCGAGCATGCTCAGTAGATACCAAAATGGCGTGGTCAGAGCACGAAACCTTGTACATCATCAAATTGTGGGGTAAGGACAGCATCCACGTTGTAATTGAAGGCTGCCCTAAAAACAGGAAGTCTACGTTAAATTAGCGGAACAAATGAAGGAAGCTAGACTCACGAACAGGTGTGCAGTGCCGGAAAGAATGAAAAAAAGTTGAAGGGATACTACAACAAGCCAAAGAAAAACAACAACGAGAGTGGACGAGCGAGTCATTCTACCAGAATATTTGAGGCGATAGACAGCATCCTGTGGCACAGGCCATCAACTTGCCCAGTTGTTCTGTTTGGATAGTGAAGGAAGTTCGGCGATAGGCGGTTTCTCACGCACAAGTTCACTCAGTCTGGAGGAAAGTTCCACTTCCGCCACAGCAGCCGTGTGGTCGAAGGCTCCAGTGCTGACCCTTGCAAAATCACGTCTGCTAGTGGTAAAGAGAAAAAAGGAATGAAAAGACAACAGCAATGCAGGAATAGTGTGCAGAAGTAAAGGCAATGAGGAAAGAATGAAATACATGATGGAAACTATAATAAACCTGTTGAGTAAAATGAAGAAAACAGAAGCAGCACTATTAATGAAGCTAGAGAACAGAAGGATGAAGTACGAAGATTAGAGAGAGAGAGAGAGAGAGAGAGAGAGAGCAAAGAGAGAATGCAGAAAAGCGAACAAGAGAGGAAAGGGAGTATGAAGATAACAGAATAACGGAAGGGAACTTCAACTGCAGATATGCAGTTGATGGTAGGACTTGGAAACCAAAAGAAAGATCAGTATGGCCAGCCATGACCATATTCCGATTCGCACTGTTGTTACAGTTGCATCTATTTGTTGTAGTTGTATTTATATTTTTAGAGTTGAATCTATTAATTGTTAGAGTTACATCTACATATTTTTAGAGTTATATGTATTTGTTGTTGGAGTTGCATCTGTTTCCATAACTGTAGAAGTGCAGTAGTATGCTGTTGAAGCAATAACTAATATTATAATTAAAATATAAAACAACTAATATGTCATTGCAACCAATTAATTACTTTACCAGGTTGCAAAGTGCCTAACTAGGGCATCACGAATATGTGACGGTCTGCCATTGACACTGGTAGTTCGGGGTACTTCTGATTGCCAAAGTTCTGTACTACTCCTTCTATCCAATGATCATCAAACGATTCAGTGAGTTTTTCTCACATATTGTGGAGAACACAAGCAGCAATAACATGCTGAACTTTGCAAATGTACATGTATCTCCTATTTTTAGTCGCCTCGAGCGAGCTTTCAAACGACCGAATGCATTTTCAACAACTATCCCGGCTCTTGAGTTGTTAATTGAAATTTTTTCTTCGTTCGGTCAAGTGTTCATTTTAAGGAAGCGGATTATGCAGCCTCTTTAACAGTGGATATGAAGAATCGACAATGAAGAATACCAGCCAAAGACTCTTGCATCGTGTACTTTTCCAGGTCAGCCAACATTGATATCTAGAAACACGTACCTGTTGTCAACAACAGCTTGGAGAATGACAATACACCAACCCTTCTTGTTGCAACAATCAGTGTGGTTGAGTGCAGATGGTGCAAATAGTATCTGAGTACTATCAATGGCTCCCACACCCTGAAGAAATTGAATAAACTAGTAAATCCTTCAATGACAATCGCAAGTATTTCTCCTCTAGGAAATGGAACAAAACTTCCCACGAGGCAGTCGACAATTGATTGAAAAGTAGTTTTCATTTCGGTTGTGTTAGTTTAAAATATCCTGGTAAACTCTTTTACTGTCCCGATTGCAAACCAAAGAGACAATAGTGAATACATGAGAGTTGCGTATATGAAAGTATGTCAATTAGAAACTTTTCAGTTGTATTGCGGATGGTGTACCACTCTATTTCAGTGACGCGCTGAACGGCGCGCAGTCGCCCTGTAAATATATGCCAGGCAGGAGGAGCGGTGATGCTGTAGTATTTTACCTCCCGAGAGGAGAGATGTGACTCTAGAGTTTTACTTCCGGGGGAACTTGACGCTGGGGCAGAGTCTCCGGGGAAAACTTGACGCCGGGGCAGAGTCTCCCGGGAAAACTTGACGCTGGGGCAGAGTCTCCCGGGAAAATTTGACGCTGGGGCAGAGTCTCCGGGTGAAATTGACACTAAGGGCAGAATCTCCGAGGACGGAGTTTCTACTCGAAGGGACGGAGTTTGTACCCTAGCGTACTTCCTCCGGGAGGAGAATTGACACTACTGTAGAACCTCCGGGGGGAGGTTCTGACGCTAGACTAAAGCCTCCGCGAGAGACTCCACACGGGAGAAGTCCCACCCTGTGACACCGGAATGCAATTGGCGTACGCAAAGGAAACCGAAGACCCAGTCTGCATATCAAGTAGATGCAGAAGATGTAAGCCTCATTTGTTCTTTGTCTGGTAGAGGAGGGGTCAAGGTGACAATAACGGTGGCAGGCAGGCATGTGGAGATGGAAGTGGACACAGGAGCTTCGGTGAGTATTGTACCGACTCAGATGTATAATGAAGTTCTATCCCACGTACAGCTGAAGAAGGGCACTGCCCAACTTCAATCATATAGCGGTGAACGATTAAATGTGAAAGGAGAAGCTATTGTACCAATCAAGTATGGAATGCAACCATCAATGGAGCAGTTGATTGAAGTAGATGTGAGTGATAAGCCATCAATCTTGGGATGAGATTGGTGTCAAACCTTAAGCCTGTTTGGGCTTCTGTTAAAAGTCGACAAAAAATGTTTAATGTACTTGAGAGTTTCTCCAGTTGTTTGCAGAAAAAGTACGTACTTTGCAAGGCTATCAAGCCAAGATAACTTAGTATTCAGATTCCAAGTCACGGTTCAATAGGCCACGCCCAGTGCCTTATGCCTTACAACAGAAGGTAGAGGAGGAGCGTAATCGACTACAGAAAGAGGGCATTATGCTGCCAGTGGAAAACAGTGAGTCGGCAGCACCTACTGTCACTGTGAGAAAGGCTTATAATTCTACCAAAATTTGTGGGGATTACAAGGTGACAAAAACCTCCTACCAATCCAATGCCGAACCCACAAGATTTATTCGCAACTTTAGCTGGAGGCCAGTATTTCACTCGACTAGACATAAAACAAGCGTACCAGCAAATGAAGATTCTTCTGGATAGTCAAAAGTATCTCACAGTAAATACTTCCAAGGAACTGTGTTTACACTAGAATGCCTTTTGGCATTGCTACAGCTCCTGCCATTTGGCAGCGAGCAATGGATGGAATTTTTATAGTGACCCCAGGAGTAACCTGCTATCTAGATGACATTTTGGTGGCTGGGTCATCGGAAGCAGAACATGATGAGAGGCTACGACAAATCTTGAAACGACTGAGTGAAGTCGGAGTTCGGTTGAAGAAAACAAATGTGAGTTCAAGAAAACTCCGGTAGAATACTTGGGTCATGTGGTAGATGCTCAAGGGTTGCGACCCGCAGAGAATACGCTGAGTGCTATTAGGCATGCACCAAAGCCATCTAATGTGTCTGAGCTCAAAGCTTTCCTTGGTTTATTGAACTATTATAACCAGTTCCTGCCACGCTTGTCTACCACTTTGCAACCCTTACACGTGTTGTTAGAAAAAAACTTCCTGTAAATGGCAACGGGAACAGAACACAGCTTTTCAGGAGGCAAAGCAGAAATTGTTAGAGTCTAGTGTCTTAACACATTATTATCTGCGGAAACCAGTACGGTTGACATGCGATGCCTCACCTTATGGTGTGGTAGCTTGATTGAGCCATGTTATGGCTGATAGTTCAGTGCAGCCCATTGCTTTCGCATTAGAAACTCTATCCAAGGCGGAACAAAACTATGCGAAAATGGAAAGGGAAGCACTGGCGTTAATTTTCGGTGTCAAACAATTTCGCTAATACTTGGTGGAACGTTCATTCACTTTAGTTATGGACCACAGACCACTGTTGAAAATTGTGGGTCCAAAGGAAGGAGTTCCGTCATTGGCTGCCACGCGACTACAACGATGGGCACTAATCACTAGTGCGTATAACTATGACGTGGAATACATCGCAAGAGCCAACAATAAAGAAACTGACATGCTGTCAAGATTGCCAGTTCCTGTGAAGGTCATCGATCCCAAAGAGGAGATTTATGGCTTAGATTATTGTGAGTAGTTACCTGTCACTGCAAAAGAATTAGACACTGAGACTAGTCACGATGCGGTACTAAGAAAAGTATACAAACAAACTCGTTTTGGTTGGAATTTCAAGGCACAAGTACCTCCAGAGTTACAGCCTTACAACAGGCGGGCTGAGGAACTAACCATGGAAAAAGGGTGTTTGTTGTGGGGAAACAGAGTGATTATCACTCCAAAATTGCAATCCACTCTTCCAGGAGAGATACATGAAGGGCACCTCGGGATCAGTCGGATGAAAGCACTCGCATCCAGCTTTATCTGGTGGCCGAGACTGGATATAGATATTGAAGATTTGGTCAGATCCAGTCCCGAATGTCAGAGTTCTAGAAATCTTCCAGGCCACACAGTTCCACATCCTATGGTTTTTCCAGAAGCACGTTGGAGGAGGATACGTGCAGATTTTGCAGAGTGGAAAGCGAAAATATATCTACTGTTGATTGGTGCCTATTCCAAATGGCCAGAAATTCACGAACTGGGCACACATGTTACAGCTACGCAGACTGTGGAAGCTATGAGGAGGACATTCAGTATTCATGGTATTCCTCACAAGCTGGTCACGGATATCGGACATCAGTTCGTTGCTCACGAGTTTGAGGAGTTCATCAGGGCCAATGGTATTAGACACCAACGTCCACCTCGCTACCATCCTTCGTCAAACGGCCAAGTAGAGAGATTGGTGCAGGAACTAAAAAGAGCTTTAAGACAAAGCCAATAGAACGATCTATTAGTGACTAAATCTGTTTGTTCTTACTGAAGTACAGGACTACACCTAACTGTACTACCGAAAGGACACACGCCGAGATATTAATGAAGAGAGAGCTGAGGACAAAGTTGACACTCTTACGTCTTGATGTGGGAGGAGAAGTGAGAGATACTCAATATGATGAATACCACCGAGCCTCAGTAGTAACACGGAGTTTGAACCCTGGGCAGAACGTTAGTATTTGAATCCCAGGAGAAAAGGACGAGGAAATGGCTTCATGAGGTAATACTTCGAAGATTGAGACAAGTGATCTATTTGGTGGAAGTAGATGGACAACACAGATATGCAAACATAGAACATCTCGGAGTTCGAGACATCAGAAGTATACCGATACCGGTTGCTGAGCCTACATCTACTGATGCTGTTGAAGTGAACATACCTGATATGAAGATACCATTATCAATAACAGAACAAGCATGTAAATCTCTGGAAGTTCCACTTCAACCAGAGCAAGATCCACTACCTTCCAACCAGCCAGCAGAAGTACCTTCTGCGAAGGAAGCAGCTGATACTACAGAAGAAACACAAGGAAGAAGATATCCCAAGAGACAGAACAGACAGATACCAGTTAGGTATCGTTCAACTGAAGGAAAGAGGAGTGTAGTAAATTAATTACTTGCATGTTTGCGGTTAGCATTAGAGTTTACGCAGGACACTAGTTGTGTTAGTTCGAGTGGGTAGTTGACAATACACGGCTATTGATTGTATACACTACACTCCAAATGAAGAAAAGTTTTTAATTAGTTATTCTTATATGTGGATGTAGCAGCAACTGACATTAATAGAATATCAATGTGCCACAACAGTCAAAATTACATGATAACAGTAGCCCGGTTGGCAACATAATTCCATTGCAAAGATGTCTACCTAATTCTGCACTAGGGGTAACATGTCCTTTAATGTTTCTCCATTTAATTGTTTGTTAGGTCACTTTTGAGAAAAACTTGTTTTCTACAAATTTCAAAATTCCTGACTTCTTGGATGTGACACCACTCAACAACCAAAGTTTCCAGTTATTCAAGATCATGTTATGAAACCAACCAGCATCTGCCACAACAACGACATGTGGGTAACTTAAGCAGTCATCAAATTTCCATGTTGACTTGAAATCGTACTGTGCGTAGTTCTCTCTGAGTGTAACAAAACACGATTGCCCGAAGTTGTTTTAGCAGCTGCAGAAGGCAAGGAAAACGTACGTCTTGCATTCTTGATATTAAAAGTTTAAGTAAATCAATTACTTCAGCCCACCATCGCTTCCAACAAGTTGCTAACAGGAAATCACTGGCTGGTAGCTGTAATAGATGTCTGCGCTGAAACTACCTAATACTGTGATCCCTTAGGTTTGCGTATTTCCATCAATCTGTCAGTCGAAACACAGCAGGTTCTTTAGAACTGAAGAGGGTTCTTAGCAAGCAAATAAAAAAGTTCTATCACACGATTGCAATGCATAAGCCGATGCTTGACCCCAATGGTGAAAACATCTGTTCTCAAAACTGTTTGAACTTTCCTGTTCAAAAGTGTTCACAGGCATGTGGAATAATAGCATTTACATTTGTTGCAATTTCTGAATTTGCAATTTCTGAATTCACCCCAAGAAATGTCTGGGAATGTAAATGGTCAACGAACATGGCTCTGAATGATGTAAAGTTAAATTTGACTCTATTTTGGCAAGCAAGTAAATATTCACCTTACCTACGCAAAGTGCTAGCATGTTGTATATCCAATGAGACTATTGACGTAACAAATATCATTGATAAGTCTGCACTTGTACCCACGGCATCGTCTTTTAACAAACAAATTTCATATCAACATCAAGCAAGCAGACTTAGACTTAGCCTGAAGTAGAAAGACAGCAAAGCTGAAGAAAACAGTTGTGGTCACAAAAATGAACCATGTGACGAAGGTATAGAGAATACCAATAAAAGAAGTCCGTCTACTAATCATGTGGACAGCAATTTGCATACTAGGACAACATTTTGCATACTGCCTGATATTATATGACATTTAGTCCAGTATTGTTTCTTTGTATAACAACAGAGAATGCATTGTTTGTAGTAGAGACTGTGGAGTGACTCTATTAATAGCGTAGTGTCACGCATGCGTAACTATTGTATCTTCGTAGTATGTCTTCGTAGTTTGTTGAGTTCTAGTGTGTTGAGTAGAGTAAATACAAACCGTATATCACCACATGGCGACAGGAGTGGGACTCATACGACTCGAACCACCAGGTCCTTTCAATTTTCGGCAGCCAGATGACTGGCCGAGGTGGAAGAGAAGATACACACAGTTTCGAATCGCTTCAGGCTTGGCAGACGCGGACGAAGTACGTCAAGTCTCCACGTTACTCTACTGCATGGGAGAGGACGCAGAGGGAGTTCTAACTTCCACCAACATCACAGAAGACAACAAAAAGTAGTACGATGATGTGATTGCTAAATTCGAAGAATTTTTCCGCATACGTCGCAACGTGATCTACGAGAGAGCGCGCTTCAATCGGCGAAATCAGTTAGAGGAAGAGTCTAGCGAGCAGTATATCAACGCTTTGTAAGAACTGGTCGAGACATGCGAATACAGAGGTTTGCAACATGAAATGCTGAGGGAAAGAATTGTCGTCGGCATAAGAGACCAGGCGCTATCAGAACGTCTACAGTGTGACGCTGAGCTTACGTTGGAGAAGGTCGTTTAAACGATCTACAAGACAGAGAGAAGCCGTGAAAGAACAGCATAAACATCTGCAAGGTGACGGCAGCAGAACCATTCAATCGTCATAGAGCAAGTGCAAAACGGCGCTAAAAGTGGCACAGCAGACGGTAAAAGCGGCACCACAGGTGGCAAATCGTAAGCAAGCAAACACCAGTTTGGCGGCGGACGGTCAAAGTCGGCAACCCCACCTGCGAGACACCAATGTAAGCGATGCGGAAGAAATCATGCTAAAGAAGCCCACTGTCCAGCAAGACCGGCCAGGTGTTCAAAGTGTAACAGAAAGGGTCACTTTGGAGCTCAGTGTTTCTCGAAGACAATCGAAACTGTGGACAGTGAGAGTCGAGACGGGGCCTATGCATTTCCAGTGATCGTATCCAAAAGGATCACATGGTCTTCCAAAATTTCAGTAGGAGGCAAAAAGCTAATATTCAAGTTAGATACGGGGGCCGAAGTGATAGCGATTACAGAAGAGGCACATAGAATGTTAGAAATGCCAAAGTTGCAGAAATCGTCCAAAGTCTTGTATGGACCAACATCTACAGCTCTTCGGACATTGGGACAATTCCCAAATACACTATCAGTGACTAACAAGACATCAGAGGAGACTATCTTCGTTGTCCAGGGATTGAAAACCAATTTACTAGGGTTACCGGCTATCACATCGTTACAACTTGTCCACAGGATCCAAGCAACCAGTGTAGGAATCACCATACAAGACAGATTTCCCAAAGTTTTTCAGGGACTGGGTAATCTGGGTGATCCATACAAAATCAAGCTTAGAGAGGGAGCCAAGCCCTATGCGCTGTACACCCCACGGAATGTTCCAATTTCTCTCAGACAACAAGTCAAAGAAGAACTAGATCGAATGGAAAAAATTGGCGTCATCTCATAAGTGGAAGACCCTACAGAATGGTGCGCTGGTATGGTTGTAGTCAGGAAAAAGACAGGAGATGTCCGGATTTGCGTGGATACGAAACCCCTCAACGAGCATGTACGAGAGATTTACCCAATACCCAAAGTGGACGACACACTTGCTCAATTGGCGGGAGCCACAACGTTTAGCAAAATCGATGCTAATAGTGGGTTTTGGCAGATACCTCTACAGGTGGAATCTAGGCTACTGACTACCTTTGTCACTCCTCACGTACGGTACTGCTTCAACAACTTACCATTCGGCATCGCTAGTGCGCCCGAGCTTTTGAAACGGCGAATGAGCAAGATTCTTTCGGGACTACCTGGAGTATTATGTCACATGGACGATGTTCTCATATTCGGAACAAGTCAAACGGAACACGACGACCGACTGACTTCGGTCTTACAACGACTGCAAGATGCAGGAGCAACTCTAAATAAGGCCAAATGTGAGTTTGGGGTACACACCGTCAAATTTCTAGGTCACATTATCGATGGCAAAGGTCTTAGAGCGGATCCAGCACGGCTGAAAGATATCCAGACCTAGAACAGCCCAAGAATGTATCAGAATTGCGCCGCTTCACGGGGATGGCAAACCAATTGGGAAAAATTTCACCACATCTTTCAGAGATAAGTCAACATTTGAGAGAGCTGTTGAGTACGAGATGCTCATGGTTATGGGAACATCCACAAGAGCAAGCATTCACAAGAATCAAAGATAAATTGACTCGTCCTACTGTCCTGGAGCTGTACAATCCGCAGAAAAAGGTGAAAGTATCCGCTGACGCGTCATCACACGGTCTAGGTGCGGTACTTCTCCAAGAAGCCGGAGATAAATGGAAGCCGATAGCATACGCATCACGGTCCTTGACAGATACTGAGAAACGCCACGCGCAAATTGAAAAGGAAGCTCTGTCATTAACATGGGCTTGCGATAAGTTACAAGATTACGTACTTGGTCGCAAATTTCATATCGAGACCGACCACAAACCGTTAGTTCCTTTGCTTAGCACTACGCACTTGGACAGGTTACCGCCAAGAATTGTTCGTTTTAGACTTCGTTTGGCGAGATACGACTTCACCATTGAACATGTACCTGGGAAACTGCTTTAGACAGCCGACACGTTGTCAAGAGCACCCCTACAAGAACAGATCACAGAGGATTCTCTACAGGACGATGTTGAGACCTTCATCAATGAGGTAGTTGCTAATTTACCAACTACAACGGACAGACTACAAACGTAACGAGAAGCACAAGCTAGAAATGCCACGTGTGCCCAAGTGATGCAGTAGTGTCAGTCACAATGGCCCAACAAATGTCTTGAAGAAACTTCTCTAATCCCGTTTAGGAGATTAAGATCGCTACTGACTGTACACAATGACCTACTGCTATACAACAACCGTGTAGTGATTCCGGACGTACTCGGAAAAGATGTCCTGACAAAAATTCATAAGGGTCATCAGGGCATAGTTCGTTGCAGACAGAGAGCTCACACCTCCGTCTGGTGGCCGGGGATAACACAACAGATATATCAATTGATGCAACAATGCCCCACATGTGCAAAACAGAATCCACAAGGAACTGAACCACTCATGACTTCTCAGTTACCAGATTTTAATTGGCAAGTTGTGGGAACGGACTTGATGGAGTAAAATGGAGCTCATTATCTTGTTGCCATTGACTACTTCTCAAGATATCCAGAACTTATCAAGTTGACGTCCACCACAGCCTTAGCAGTAATTCAAGCCTTGAAATCTGTTTTTGCCAGTCACGGCATCCCTGATATTCTCAGGAGTGACAACGGACCTCAATGTATCGCTCGGGAAACCAAAGAGTTCGCCAAGGCTTATGGATGTGTCATGATAACCAGCAGCCTTAGGTACCCGCAGAACAACGGACTCGTGGAGCGGATGGTCAAATCCATCAAACAGCTACTGACAAAGGCGGAGGACCCACATCTCGCGCTACTGGCTTACAGATCAACGCCACTGCTTTGGTGTACTCTCAGTCCTTCAGAATTGCCCATGGGAAGACGATTGAGAACAACAATGCCACAGTCGACAGCACAACTCACCCCACACTGCGATTATACGAGGAATTTTCGTGAAGCAGACAATCTTTTCAAAAGTAAACAGAAGAACAACTTCGACTCCAGACATCGAGCTAAAGACCTGCCCCAACTACAAAAGGACACGAAAGTCAGGATAACGTCAGGTAAAGAGCCAGCTCATAGGACAATCGTCGATCCAGGCCACACTCCACGATCCTATGTCATCAAAACAAAAAAAAGGGGAGGTGAGGAGAAATAGAGGACATTTGAAAGCCATCACAAAGTTTGGCACTTCACTTGAAATCGAAACTCCCCAGAGTACGGAAACTGGTCAATCAGCACCAACCAGGCCACAACGAGAAGCCAGACTGGTTGTCAAAAATAAAGAGGCCGAAGAAACTCGACCTGTAGGGGGAGATGTGGAGTGACTCTATTAATAGCGTAGTGACACGCATGCGTAACTATTGTATCTTCGTAGTATGTCTTCGTAGTGTGTTGAGTTCTAGTGTGTTGAGTAGAGTAAATACAAACCGTATATCACCACAGAGACCAGAGCAGAACGACTGCTTGAGAGTCAGCAAGCAAGTTAAATATACACTCAAACCTCCCTTATCCGGACCTCCGAGATCCGGGCACCTCCCTAGACCGGGCACCTTTGCACCCTCGAAAACCCTGCGCATATATGTCTTGGAGCTCCGAGGTTACACACCGCGTAAACAACAAACTCCCGTATGTTCAGTCGCATTCACACGCCAGTGCGTGGGAGTATGGCTTCAAAGAAAAGAAAGCGCGCCTGCATCAGTCTTGAAACGAAGCTCAAGGTCATTGATGAAATCAGCAAAGGTCAGTAACCGAGACACGCCTCGGAAATCTTCGGAATTCCGAAGTCTACTGTGGCGGACGTGTGGAAACATCGTGATAAAATCAAAGACCACGTGTTTGCTGCCGAAGCACCAAAAGAATATGCTAAGCGGAGAATTATTAGAGATCATTTAATATTAAGGTGGTCTAGGACGCCAAAGCTAACGCGCGTTACCTCTTTCTTTTATCCGGACATTCTGAAATACGGGCACTCCCAGGTCCCATATTGCCCGGATAAGGGAGGTTTGAGTGTAGACTCCACTGACATGGTATTGTGCATTGTGATCACTATAGTTCTTTCTTTCATCCGCTCAAATGACTGACATCCCTCTGGTTTGTCGTCCGAGGCTAAGCTGCGCTTGCTCAACAACCATTTTGTTCCTGACAAGGGTTACACTGTCCCTGTACGTGTCGATCCAGGTAAAAAGGGATGTCGTAGAAGGTGTCACATGAAACGTAATGTGGTTGGCAAAAGTTTCAGACTCATTCTTTTTTGTGGTGACTGTGATAAAATTTTTGACTCTAGGTAGGCGAGGTTGGTTCAAAGTGGGTGTGACGTAGTTTGATGAGGACGCACCCCTCTCCAAATAGGCGTAGGTACGCCACTGCACTTAAAGAATGCATGGTTTCATTACCACGTCATTACTATGATTAGTCACCACAAACTCAACCTACAACGCCCCAGATAGCAATATGCGATCAATGACAACACTATCAACGCTAAGAAGAAGGTTTAAACGATGTCTAAGCTGATAAAATACCATAATACTCCACGAGTATCGAACAATGGACGACGCCATTTTAGCAGTCTTCTTAAGCCCGGATAAAAACCAACCTCCCGGATGGGTTTATCCAAACAAAAAGATCTAGGCTTAATTAATTATAATGCAAGTAAGTATGGTGATTTCAAGCAATTCAACAGAATTTACTACTTACTGAGGTTCAGCTGTAACACATGTTTCTGTCACATTTTCTTTGTACTATCTGCTGCTGCACTATCCAGTAATTTGTGCTACGTGGTGTAGAGATTTCTGTAGTAACAAATAATTTGCGTAATCTAGAAACAATGCTATAGAAATAAGAAGTAATTTGTACAGCATGCTCTACTAAAGAGGTTGATCTGAAATTTTTAATTCTGTCATTCAATCATATTGGATTTTACAATTATTTCTCAAAATTATCGACATAAGAGAAGTCCAGCAAAAATTAACATAACGATTAGAGTACATCTTACAAAGACATCGATTGCTTTAATTAATTTACTCCGTTATCTTCGCATACTAGGCAGAGTAAGAGGAGGGGTGGCTGTCAACACCACTTCTCTTCAACGATACGTCCATGGTAGACGAAATGTTAAATGAATCTTGTTTGTTTTGTTATTAATTAAGTGGACTACCATAATTAAAATGTTTTTATGGATGGGTATTTCGTTGAATTCTAAACTTGTATCTTATAATTAACTAATGGTTATGCTAGGAATTAACTCTACATTACATATAAAAATAAGTTTGCTTGTCATATATATATATATATATATATATATATATATATATATATATATATATATATATATATATATATATATATATATATATATATATATATATATGTATATATATATATGTATATATATATATATATATATATATATATATATATATATATATATATATATATATATATGTATATATATATATATATATATATGTATATATATATATATATATATATATATATATATATATATGTAGCTGTTATTGGGCCTGGCTAATGATACAATTAGCTTGAACAATCTTTTGAAAAATTTTGTACTTGCGCCTGTGATTTTGTGACCGAGAACGAGCGATGATTCTGTAATGTGCAACGTCCTCGCGCGAGCTCTCAACTTTCTGGTTTATTAAACTCTGCCCACTATACAAACGAATCAATGAGTTTATTCTATATTTATAAGTATACTCGTGGGAATTATATAACTACCAGTAACCACTTGTAATGTGAAAAGAGCGTCAGTGATCACAACGACTTTAAATCTTAGAGTTTGTCTAGAATGAGACAGACAACTATCAGTCTCGCCTCGACACACTTTCACTACGACATGGAAAGAGAATATGAAGAAGTCATCAACGATTTGCTAGGAAGCAATCTTGAAAGACGAAATTATTTAAATCCATAGTCTAGATAGACTCATGCGGCTAATTGGCAGCTTAAGCTTAGTGCCGTTTTACAAATAACAAAATTCTTTGAAAAGCCAAATTTCGAAATAATACTAATTATTATTGGTTGATAGTAATCGTGGAAGCCTGTCTTGTGGTCTGGATCTACGCCTGTATATATGATGCAACAAGTTAGTACAGGTATTGAACTACAATCAAGTACAACAATCTAAGTACAACAATCTCTTACAAGTTGGCTTGACTCCACATCCTCATTACCCAATCTTTTGTTCTCTTGGCACTAGCACTGCAACTGTTGTTGAACTACCAGATTCATCTCCATGTCTGGTCATCTAGTGAAGTGGCGAAAGTAGGCATGAGGCAGCCGAGGCAGTTGCCACGGTAAATAAAATGGGTTTGGCGTTGCAAAACTTTTATTAGATGTATCAGTTAATAGTTAACAGAAAATATCGGGCAGTCTGCACGCGGTTACCGAACAGAAGAAGTCCTCTTCTACAACTTTTCGCGACTTAGCTAGCGCACGTTTACGGCACGTGAAGCACTTGCAACACACGTGACTAAGAAACCTAGAGGTTGTCACAGTACATACTAGCTGGGTCGAAAATGGAGCCGCCATCGAAGAAAAGGAAGAAGAACTCGAAGCAACTATCTCTTTTGCAGTGCCTTGGGTAAGAGAAATGTACTGCAAAAGTGTGAAGTCCCCTTTGGGATACATGACGGTTGATTCATTTGTCAGGTCACGTGGATACATGACGGTGGCGTAGCTCTTTTATATATTTATAGAGATGTGGCTATGAGTAGAGAGAACGTCTTACGAAGATTTGATTGTACAGGAAATCGCAGATTGTGACAGTTGTTATTATAGAAAGTATGTTTACTTACATTATACATAAAGTAGATTAAAGACAAATTAATGCTTAATTAATTAATTTATGTAAACTTGTCTCGGTAAAATATTAATGTTAGTTACGCCCTTGTAGTGCGCCTGACAGATTGTTGACATTAACTTTGTGACACAAGCAAGACTTTGTGTTGATTTGATTTCAAGAGCAGACACTACACCTGTTTCAACGATTCTTCTAAATTTTCTGGATCTCTGCAGGGGTGCCACATCTAGCACAAGACTGGTAATCTCTTCCATGATGAACAGTTTCTCCACCTTTCTCTTCCCCATTTAGATGCATATGTAGAGTACGTATACTCTATTAAAATGCATGAACAAACAGTTCAACCTCTACATCTATTCAACATCAATCTCTTGGTTATTTATGGCTTCTTATATTATCAAAACACGTACAACTATTAGCAAACTCGAAAATCAATTTTATAGAGCTACGGAATCTCAGAACAACCCAATATTATCTAGAAACTCATATTACAAAGAAGTAAAGTAATATCATAATTCGTGAAAACAGCAACTAGCGCAAAGAAATTTCAAAAAAAGTTGCGATATCCCACCTTATAAGACTGCTGAGGTACAGAAGTCTGGTTTTTGCATGACGATTTATCTTACTCCCGCTACTGCACAGTGCGTTGTGAATGATTGGGGTAAACCTCACGTGTTTGTAGATGGACATGCACGCCAGACTTTAGCATGCAGTAAAACGCGATAACACGCTCTTTTTACAATTTACTAACTTGTTGGTAAAAAACGCCCAGAGACGGCAATGCTAAAACTATAGCGCTATGCTACCACGTCGTTAGTCGCAAATACGGCAGTCTATCGCCAGATACCTTCGATACACTTAGCCAATATGTTGTCCTTACGTGCACATCTTCTACAGACAGTGATCTTCGTCCTAGTGTTCTTCTTTTCAGTAGATTTTCAAACGCAATCACGCCTAGAAAGGCGGAAAGCTTCCGGATATAAAAATAATTCTAGCCTCGCCCTCACAATGCCAAACCTTGGCTGACCCACTGAATGCAGTCGTCTGCATTAGATTATACTGTACAGTAAAGTCCAACCTTGTGTTAACGCGAATTCGACGCACGAACTTCAACTCAGTTTGTTCTCTTACTCGCGAATAGCACTAGTTAGAGTTTTGCATGAACTCACTAGTACACCGTTCCACTGTGGTCCCTTGTATACTACATTACTATCGCGCAATATTTGAGACAATCTCAAAGACGTTTTGACAATACATGTACTCCTTACGAATACGTATCCATTACGACCTGCAACTGCACCTGTGATGGTTGTTTACTTACTCGTATGTGCATCGACTATGTTTGCTACTCTTACAAATACCTGCTATGGTGACAGGCTATCGGATAGGCTGTCCTCTTCCTCCACCGCTTCTACGGCAGTAGGTGATCTCAAATCTTCAGAGACAATGTCGCTAAGTTCAAACCCGAATGGTCTATTCACTATAATGGCTTGCAGCAGATCTTCTTTATCTTGCGATTTGCGATAACGGAACGATATCATCACGTAAAAACCTCCAGAAGGCTCTTCAGAAGAATAGCTGTTGCTACCGTCACCTCTACCTTTGCAGCATTGCCTTAGATATGAATACGTAGTTGTTTTTACAGGCCGCTGACTATACATGTATCCCCTCTGTGAGGTGAACACTACACCACGCCAGTTGCCGGAACTTGGAAAACAGGAAGCAAATTGTCCTGCTCTAGCTCAACGAAGACTTAATTAACTTATACATCTAAAACTATTCTCTGTCATGTATGCAACTATAACTACCAATTTTAAAATAAAATAATTATTGATTTTTGCTTTGCAGTTATCCTTCAAATTAATGTAATTGTACCGTATTGCATTTCTATTCATATCCGGGAAGTTGCAAATTATCCGGGCTTCAGAGTATTGTTAAAATGGCGACCTCCACGGTACGATACTTTTTTGTGTGTTATGCTGTTTTTCCAGGCTACACATACTCTTCTAGCATTGATAGTTTCGTTATTGATTCAACGAGCTAACTGTTTTAATAATAAGAATAGTTTTGGGTGTCTAGGAAACCATTTGTCAGAGTGCATGTTCCCTACAGACTAGTTTTGGGTGTCTAGGAAGCCATTTGTCAGAGTGCATGTTCCCTACAGACTAAGTGTAGACGCGATCTAGTGCCCTGCACATCGAGCTGTTTTCTAGAAACGCTCTTGGTTGTGTCTTTTCGAAGATCTGATTGGAGCGAATCGTTGCAGGTATTCGATAGACGTATTAGGTGTTGGAAACGTTTAGCCATTTCATTTATTGAGTAGAAACCAGGAGCGGAATTTTACGAGACTAGCGCAATGACTTCTATTAATCACGCCCATCTCAGTCCCGGACAAATCTGATCATCGAGATTTATGGCATTTTGATTTGATTCAACTGATTCGTTAACTTGATTTCCTAGCAGTGGCGGCTACCTTACCTGACGCTGACCTACTATAATTCCTCTCATAAGCCTTGTGCAGATTTTATTTATTAATTAATTATTTCAACTTTGTCCTAGTATTGATTGGAAAGTACTAGCTCTTGAAACCATTAAAGTTATAACTATTAGTAACAGGCAGCATAGCAAAATCCACTGCTCCAATTCTAGAACACATATTCTCTATGATTAATTAATCAATTGGCTGCAGTAGTTACAAGTTACAGAGAATAGGAAAAGAAGTCTCTACTAGTTAGTATATTCTCACTGCTAACAATGTCAAGCTGCTCTAAACTTTGCAAATTCATAGCAATCATCAAGTGTGGCTTAAGGGAGGAGCTGCTTTGGTATTCGTTAACACTGATAATGCTACTGAACGTCTTGCTTGTTTACCTTAAGACTGTCGTCTGCACTAGTCCATCTACCACAGCTCTACTCCCCGAGCAGGTGATCATTGTGATGCTGGTGATTCTTCTGTGTCAATTCTGACTAGTTCATCTAGTTGAATTTCGTTTAAACCGCATCGTTGACCAGTCTTGATCTGCTTCATATTTGAAACACTTGATTATCTGAGATACGTACTGGTTGCAAGATTTGGTTTATATTCTGGTCCAAGTGTTCTTTCAATACTTAGTGATTGGTTTCGTAATTGGAGTCCTTTATCATATTTTCTTTGTTGAGATAAACACAACCTCAAGTGATTATTTCCATTGGACACTGGCAGCCAAACGAGTAGCACATCTTCCCTTGTCGAAGGCGAGCACACATTCTCCCCCTCTTTCCCCCCGACTCGACGCTTGAGACTTGCAAGCTCTTGTTGAACGCCCTATAGTAATCTATAGTATATACAATGGCGATACTTTACGAATTCTTGCTGTTGTACACACAAAGTTCTAGAAGTGTACTGGTTGGGTGCTCGAATGTGTCTAAATGGAAATAGAATTTGGGGTTTAATCCTTGGATCCGCTTTCTTACGTATGTATACTTAATCTGTGATCTTAGAGCGTTGAACTGGATTAATCCAATGTTAATCAGATATGAGCTCTTTGAAATTGATGTAAACATTTATTAAAGTTAATTCCAGCAGTACATTGTAATGATACGATTGTCCAATTAGCATTTGCAGCGCCAAACATTTCAAACTAGGGCATCCCTAAGCAGACAGTATTCCTTTTCTTATTTGTAACAGTGTGCCTGTGCAAGCACATTCAGATGAACTTAGTTAACCAAGAAGGTCATGCACAGCAAAGCACTGTTTCTAATGCCTTAACTAATTCAAATTGAGACGTGACTGTGGTTGCTGCCAACTTAGGCCCCGGTCACACTACGTCAGGACTGGCGGCGACGTTTGCGTTTGCGTTTCACGCGTTTTGTCTAATTACATGCAAACGTAAATGTGCGGTCACACTTGTAGAGAGTATTTGTTGACTCCCACGTTCACGTCGGCGTTGATGTACATAGGTACGTTGCGTGGGCTTTTCTTTAGTGTTGGAAGGTGCTATTGTCGCTGTTGTCACCTTCGCGTACGTCTGCAACACCCGTTCTAGGGTATTTGACCTACTGAGACTTTGCAATTGGTTCATTTGTTTTGATCGATCGTCAACAAACGCCATGTCTGCGGATCGTGGAAAGTCAACAGCTGCAGCTACTAGGAAGCAGAAAGTCATTTGGTCGCCAAACGCGGAAGCAAAACTGATAGAGCTGTGGGCTGATGTACTTGGCAAATATGACGGCAAAATGATGACAAAAAAATCCAAGGAGAAGATTGTCACCCAGCAGCTGAATGATTACTGCGATCAAGTCAGTCTTCAACATTTCTCGGAGTCGGAGGTGCGCAATAGAATAGACAGCATTGTCAAGAAAGCGAAAGGGATCTATGCGCAGTATCGTCTTCCAAAAGAAACGGGGCGTGAAACAGATGATGCCGATATTGCGCTTGATGAGGAAGCTGCCAAATTAGCATGGCCTAACTTTGCTGTTTTTATTGCTCACTTTCGAAACCATCCCTCACTGGGACCTGGCTCTGTTGACGACGCTTCTTTGCTACCTAATCTACCGCTATCTCAGCGTACTGAAGAGGACTTGTTTGTAACCACAGGTGTTGTGGCAGAGGAAGCCCAACACCCACTTCCCACACGTTCCAGACCAACTACACCTAGTTCACGTACATCAACTCCCGTACAGCCACCACTAGAGTCTTCGAGCGATAATGACGCTGAAGAGGAAGCAGCACCAAAGGCAAAGAAGAAAAGGAAGGCTCCCAAGGCCCCAAGAGTTGGTACTGCGGGGTCTCAGCTAGCATTCATTCAGGCCATGACAGAAATGCAAGAATCTAGCCAAAGGCGACAGTTTGAGCATGACCAGGCTATGCAACTGCAACTGCAGCAGTTTGAAGAAAGGAGAGAGAGAGAGAGAGAGAGGCAGCAGCACGACAGAGAAATTCACCTGAATGAAGAGGAAATGAGAAAAAAGATGTCTCAGGAGAGTCAAATCTTTCAAACTCAGCTTATGCAGCAACAGCAAGCATTTCAGGCTGAGCTCTTTAAACGCCTCTTTTCTGATAAGCAATAGTTATAATTGAAAATGTCTAACTTGTTGCATGTCTTTTACATTTACTCAATGTCTATGTGTATAATTTAAAATATTCTTGAAATAACAACAATCTGTAGTAATTTAAAATATCTGTAGTAAGGCTAGACTTGAGAAATATCAGTGTCTAGGATTGATAGCATGAACCCAGTCTGCAAGGGTATCCCTGACACGTTGTGCATCATCATCAACTACATGGTGGTGAGGAGGACCTACAACATCATTGTTATAAGCAGCATCTTCGGGCAACCAGTCTTCTTCAAAGGGACAGTTGTGCCTCTCGCAAATATTGTGAAGAGCACAAGCAACTGTAGCTACTTGGCTCGCGAACTCCGGATTCTTGAGGTTGCTATGTGCTGTCACTTGCCATCGCCCCTTGAGTCTTCCAAAAGCCTGTTCCACTACTCTCCTTGTTCGAATGACAGAATAATTAAAGCTCTTTTCTCTGCCAACATGATTGTCACCATCATAACATTTTATGACAGTCGAACTGAGGGGAAATGCTGTTGTTTCAGCTGACTGTTTCTGAATGTGTACGAGTCTCCAACAGACCCTGGCCGACCAGAGTTGACTGAAATAAATATCCCTCTGGCATCAACACACCCCAGCACTATGATGCTATGAAATCTTTTGTAACAGTAATAGCTGTCTCCAAATTTGCTAGGTTTTTTTATTTGCATAAAAGTCCCATCTAATGCTCCACCACAGTGAGGCAAACAACAGAGTGCTTCAAAGTCAGCAATAACTTGGTCCAGTTTGTTGTGTACTCACGGTAATACTCTGTTAGACTTCCAGTCTCACGTCCGTTGCACAAGTACAGTACCCGGCTACACAACTGCTGTTCCCCGGATATGCCGGGCCACTACTCTACACCCCCTGTGCTATTCTGAAACAACGCAACCCAACAGCGCTAAAACTAGTGCTAAAACAACCAATCACTTTGCATAGTCCGTAACATATTCTGCCAAGCGAGCGGGTGGTAGTACTCTCCGCCCTGACCTGGTACATGTGGCATTTCCTCCTTCTGGTACTGGTGTGGGTGGCTCTGGTATCTGACATTCGTTAGGAGCTTCCTGTCTGCTGTCCATTTCTTGTTGTGTCTGTGTTTCCCCCTCTTGCCCAGTTACTGGCTCTCGCCCTGGTAATGGCTGAGACAACGCTACCTCTTCTGTCTTTGAACCTGTATCCTTGCTAGGGACTCCCTCAGGATGTGGCCCTGATCTCATTTGGTCCGCGTGTAACCTGTGTGTTCTGGTAGGCGTTGCCACTCTGTAGGACACCGGTCCAGTTTGGTCCTCGACGGTTCCGACAAGCCACTTGGGGCCCAGATGGTAATTTCTAAACCAGATCGCTTGTCCTTTGGCAAAACCCTTTGGCGGACGATATTCGTTTTGTATCAGTTTGCTGTTGACTTCCCGTTCCACACTTGGTTTAACCAAGTCCAGTCTTGACTTGATGTTTCTACCCAACAAAAGCTGAGCCGGACTCTGTCCCGTAGTGGCCTGAGGGGAGTTCCGATATGAAAGCAAAAACCTATCCAGTTTGTGTTGTGCTGTTCTCTCCCTTTTCTCTGCTTTCATGGCTCTCTTGAATGATTGCATCAAACGCTCCGCCTGACCATTCGTCGCGGGATGATATGGTGCCCCCGTGACATGTCGAATACCATTCTTGCACATGAACATTCTGAAACACTCTGATGTAAACTGTGGACCGTTATCTGATATTACTTGGTCAGGTAGGCCCAACCGAGCAAACAATGTCCGCAAAGTTGCCACTGTCTCCTCAGCCACGGTGCTTCTCATGGAAAAAATTTCAGGCCATTTGCTGTATGCATCGATGACCAAAAGATACATCTGTCCGTCGAGGGGTCCTGCAAAATCTACGTGCAGCCTCTGCCAAGGTTTAGCTGGGTACTCCCATCTATGGAGCGGCCCTCTACCAGGTGTCCTCGCATTCTCTTGACATCCTACACAGTGTCGAACCTCTCTTTCAATGTCTCCATCTATGCCCGGCCACCACACGAATGACCGAGCTAAACCCTTCATTTTCACCATCCCGGGATGGCCCTCATGCAAGGTTTCCAACACCCTTGCTCTAAGCTTGGTTGGTACCACCACTCGAGATCCCCACATCAGGACCCCCTGATGTGTAATCAATTCGTTTCTCCTCCTGTTGAACGGGATCAGTTCCTTTTCTGTATCCAGTGACTGCCCTCCTTGCTGCACCATCTCCATGACCTGAGATATGAGGCGGTCTTGTCTGCTTGCCCTTTCAATATCTTTTGCTGTAACCGGCAAGGTATCCACAATGCTATTGTAAAAAATGGCTGTATCATCTGTTCGATCTGGAATCTCGTCATCCACAGGTAGTCGTGATAGTCCATCACAGTTGGCATGTTGCCCTGTTGGCCGGTACTGGATGTCGTATGTAAATGCTCCCAGAAACAAACTCCAGCGTTGTAGTCGAGCTGCAGCGGTGACTGGAATAGCCTTGTCAGGGCTCAAAATAAATTTCAGTGGTTGGTGGTCGGTGATTAGTGTAAACCGGTGCCCTTCCAGATACAGTCTGAATTTCTTTACTCCCCAGTAAAGTGCGAGCGCCTCCTTCTCTATTTGCGCATACTGTTTCTCCGCCCCGCTTAGAGAACGGGAAGCATATGCGATGGGTCGTTCGCTACCGTCCGGAAACATGTGTGAAAGGACTGCGCCTAGTCCATAGGATGAACTGTCGCAAGCAAGTGTTACTGGTAACCCAGGATCAAAATGTGTGAGAATCCTATCTTGCAACAACATCTGTTTGACCTTGGTGAAGCTTTTTCCCTGGTCTTCACCCCACTCCCACGGGGCGTCCTTTTTCAACAGGTCATGCAAAGGTGCAAGCTCCGTCGACAGATTTGGCAAGAATCTGGCGTAATATTGGATCATTCCAAGGAAAGACCTCAGCTGTTGAATACTAGATGGTACTGGCATCTGAGTGATGGCTCGTGTCTTCTTTTCCGATGTGTGTAGACCTTTCGCCGATATTATGTGGCCACAATATTCTACGGAATCGCTCAAGAACTTGCACTTCCCTTTGTTAGCCTTCAAGCCATACTCCTCCAGCCGATGAAGAACCATCTCCAAGTTGGTCAAGTGGTCTTCTAGGGTGTGGCCCGTGATGATGATATCGTCCAGGTAGCATCTGGTGCCCGGTATTCCCATCAGAACTTGTTCCATCGCTCGTTGCCATATTGCTGGGGCTGAAGCTACTCCGAACGGTAGGCGCTTGAACCGATACAGGCCCCTATGGGTGTTGATGGTCATTGCCAACTGGGAGTCTTCTTGCAGCTCCATTTGCAAGTAGGCTTGCTTCAGGTCGATGACTGTGAAGTGTTTCCCTCCTCCCAAGCCTGCATAAATCTCCTCAATTCGAGGGAGTGGGTAGGTGTCTATCTCTAGCTGTGGGTTAACGGTCACTTTAAAATCGCCGCAAATCCGAACGTTGCCTCCTTTCTTGACAGGAGTAACTATTGGCGCCGCCCACTCGCTGTGCTGTACCCGTTCTATCACGTCCTCAGACTCCAGCCTATCTAGTTCTTGCTCCACGGCTTTCTTCCTCGCGAAAGCCACCGGTCTTGCCTTCCAAAAACGTGGTGTGCTGTCACTCCGCAACGCTATTCGGGCCTTGATGCCTTTCATGCGCCCCAACCCCAATCCAAACACATTGGGGTGTCGTGCTAGCAGGTCTTCTAGTTCTTGAGTTGCGTTCAGATGGAGGAGTGACCATTGCAGTCGGATGGCTTTCAGCCATTCTCGTCCCAAAAGAGCTGGCCCTTTTCCGGGTAGTACATACAAGGGCAACTGTTGTTTCTGGTGATTATGTTCTACGTTCACTGTGCACACTCCCATTGGTTTGACGGTCTCTCCAGTATACGTGTGCAGCAACAGATCTGTCTCTTTGATGGAGACCTGCTGTCTTAGTTTCCTCTTGTATTCCTCATGACTTATGACTGATACGGCCGCCCCAGTGTCTAATTCCATGACAATGGGTTTCCGTTCAATTTGCACCTGTACCTCCATGGCGTGGTTTCTGCCAAGACTGAACAAGTTGTACAAGTCACTGTCACTCTCACTATGTTCCTCCTTCTCCCATGCTTCCAGGCATTTCATCGCTGGTTTCTTCTTATTTTCCTTCCGAATTGGTCCCTTGTCAGATTGGACTTCTTTTCTTGGACCTGGTTTGGTCCTGCACATCCTTTGTACATGTCCTTGTTTTTGACAACGAAAACATGTAGCTGTTCTAAATCGACACTCTCTGGCTTCATGTGCTCCTCCGCATCGATAACATGTGGTTGATCCCGTTGTCATTTGATGAACCTCAGCCATCCCGACCGTGTCTTCGTGTGGTCGTGGTTGGAGTCCTGCCTCTCCTCTGAGCGTCTCCACATCCCTACTGGCTTGCTCCATTGCCACACAACGTTGTACGGCTTTGTCAAACGTAAGGTCCGTCAACGTCTCTCCTAATAGCGTCCTCAACATCCGATCATCTTTGATACCCGCTATGAATCTGTCTCTGAGACGCTCATTTCTTTGGTCATCGTGGAATTTGCACTTTGCTGCTAGGTGCCTGAGGACTTTGACAAAATCACTCACCGACTCCGTAGATTTACGCACCCTAGTGTCAAATTCATAACGACTCACGAGAGGAGATTGTCCGGGCTTGACGTGGTCCTTTACCACCTGTACGATCTGTTCATATGTGACGCCGCCGTCGCTAGGTGGTGTTGGCGCCAACAGGTCCTTGATCAATTGGAATGTTTCTGTGGGAACATTCGTCAGCAAGATTGCTTTCTTGTGCTGCGCGTTTGACACACCATTAGCCACGAAGAAGAAATCCATCTGTTCCGTATAGCTTGGCCAATCTCCTCCCGGAACGTAGCGACTCGGCTTCCCTAGCAGTGGTCCACGGGGTGCGTCTGCTATCTGTGCTCTGCCGTTGCTAGCTTGTGGTTCTTGATCGACCATCCTCGTCGCCAGTGTTGTGTACTCACGGTAATACTCTGTTAGACTTCCAGTCTCACGTCCGTTGCACAAGTACAGTACCCGGCTACACAACTGCTGTTCCCCGGATATGCCGGGCCACTACTCTACACAGTTCATCTCCAGTGGGAAAACGAATAGAATCTGGAACCAGAAACCGACGCAACACATACATTCCCTCGTGCACAATTGACACAATAGAAGCTTTTGCAACTCGGTAGATTATAGATAGTTCTGAAAAAGACGTTGAATGAGCAAGCCAGTGTAGAGTAATTGCAAAGCGCTTGTCTGCATTTATTGGTTTCCTCAAATTGGTGTTTTGCTTTTGTAGACGCCAGCCGTATCGTCTAAATAGAAACCAGAATGTTGCTTTTGTGACTCTGTATCTGTCCAGATACTGTTTGTCTTCCCAATCAGGAAAAGCTAGCCCATGTTCCCTCCACGTACCTTGCACATCTTTCTCCCAAAATCCAGCACCTCTAGGTGCTGTCCAAAATCGTCGCTGACGCCTGAGCTGCTTCACTAATTGCCACACATAGGGATTCATCCACATATCCATGCAGTGCAAAACAGAAGGCGGCATCAATTTCCTAGGAAACCCGGTCTTCACAGATGTAAATCGGAAACCATAGCGAAGAAAGTTGTCATATGATGGTATTTCAGCTCGCGGTACGCCAGACGAGGACAGCAGAAAAACGAAAAACCAGCGTTTACTATCTCTGCTTGTCAGCATCATGACACAACGGCACAACAAATGAACCAATTGCAAAGTCTCAGTAGGTCAAATACCCTAGAATGAGTGTTGCAGACGTACGCGAAGGTGACAACAGTGACAATAGCACCTTCCGACACTACAAAAACGCCCACGCAACGTAGGTATGTACATCAACGCCGACGTGAACGTGGGAGTCAACACCACGTTCACGTTTACAGTGGCGTTCACGTTACGTTTAGATAACGTCATGAGAAAAGCAAGTGTGACCGCCCTAAAGCAAACGTCGCCGCCAATCCTGACGTAGTGTGACCGGGCCCTTACTAATGTTCCTGATCTCTGCGTGTTGTGATAGTTCCGGCTCGGTTTGAGAAGTCGCTGTGGACTGTTGAGCACGAACCGTCCTAGACATCGTGCAACTCATTCTATCGAAACGGCTCCGCCCTTTACATAAAATGACGTGCCTTCCCCGATGCTGGGCAGTATCCAGAACCATGTAAACTGTCACAGCGAGAACACGAGTTCACATGCCTCCTCCAGTATGACCGAGTCATAGGCTGTTTCTCCTGTTTATAGCAACCTTTGACAGCCTCGACAATTCGATTGCTGTTACCTACCATAGGTCGCTGTTGTTTTGAGACTTGCAGCCCTGCAAATCCCAATGACCTTCTCCAAGTCTATGTCGCTCATGCGAAGAAATCGCTGTCTGGCGAGGGTGAAACTTCATACGCCTGGGCATCACTTACGAGGGAGTCCCGGAAGACGTCAAATTCTCAGAATATTCCTTTTGTGTGAGAAGGAAAAATCAGATATATTAATCGATTAACTCATCTTGTCCTTCATTACTTGTAAAGGACTTGTTTCGCTCATATGTAACATTCCGCTTCGGAACAAAGTGTTTATGGAATAGTTCCATCACAGCGAAGAAGCTCTTCTTCTTGTCTTCCGTCATCATCAGACTATTATATACTTTGATGCCCTTGGGTTCCAAAGCATGGAGACGGACAGAAATCTTTACTCCATTCTCCGCCCGCTGTCTAGCTGTCGATGTCAGATAGATCTCAAAGCGTTGACGCCACTACTTCCGTTTATGGCAGGATTGCCGCTGAAATTCATTGAAGCAGTTAACACAAGACGACCTGCGATTACTCTATTTAACATACTCCATACAACTCATGTTCTTGTATAGACTGCTTTTGCTCGTAATGCAATTCTAACGGGAAAGCAATAAACAAAATTATATCTGTATTAATAGTCTTTATGCGCATTCGTGCGATTTAAATCAATACCTTCTATAGAAAGCTGCGGTAGGACAAATAAAGCGTTTAGCGTCTCATTTTCGAGTGGCACAGTGCATATTACTTTGCAAAACCTGGGAACAGGACGTTTCCTACAAACAATGGAACTTCTTTCGATTTGTATGAGTATTGATAGTGTAGTAATTTCGCGTATAGCTACACATAATCCATTGCTCGCATGCAGCGTTGATCTCTGTTAGTTGATCTGGCCGATGTTTGGACATGTAGTGCAAGCTGAGGATTATGATTCTCCTAGCACTGACGTTGTCTTGCTGTAGCCATAGCCATAAACATAGCACATACTCCAGACAGGATTGCGTGTTAGTGTCTTACCTTACATGGTTGTCAGGACCACTATCCCACGTTTGCATAAAGAGCGATTTTTTGCAGCGTCGGCTCTTGCTCCTACTTACGTATTAATATTATTTGCTTGCACTGACCTTTCTCATGGCTCACAAGCACCCTGTCGAGAATGTGTTTGGAAAAGCGGTTGTGCAGTTTAGTGTAGTCGAAATTAAACAATAGTTGGCCAGTCACAGCATGATTGTTAGTCATCAGAGTGTGAGGGTAGGAGGAAACAAACAACTGACAGAAAGGTATGCAAGAAATTTCGGTAATGTTCAAGGCAGAATGTCTTTTCTGCAGCTGCGTTGCATGGGTATGTAGAATCGAAAACGCTATTGCAATAGGAGCTTACTAGTTAGTCCAAGATCAGCCCAGTCCAAATGTGGTACCTGCAGCTGTACCACAACTAAAGTCTGTCTCAGAATTAAAGTCATAACGGGTTTGGGGGAGTAACTTGGGAGTGGCTGAGGAAACCCTGCACCTTGTAAGGACCATATGCAATGTTGTTGCAACAATCAATTATAGATCCAGTTAGCCTCAGTTTACTATCCCCTCCAGGTAAACTAACACAGGTACTAGATAAGTAAGTGTTCCCTGTACGTACCCACAACATCCAAATCTTTTAGCTACAGTAGCTTGGCTACAAGAAGTTCTTCAGTAGATCTATGTGGTGTGCAACTTGGGAGGGCCTGCCTAATTAGCGGACATCTGTCCTTTGCAGCTGTGTAAAAACAATTGCAACGCATTTTCTTTTACGCGGCTGGTTGGAACTCAATAAGCCCCATAACTGTTACAGTCCAAGTTCTAACTTAGTAGTCTGCAGTCAATCAGAACTCAGATGCATTTTCAGAAGCAAAATGATAACAGTATCCAAACCGGAAACAGACTGTGTAGTGCAGGTGACGTAACAAGTTTATAGCAGTCACCAGAGATTCCATTTGGAGGTCCCACGCATTGCCTATAAAAAACCCAGCAATTTCTATCTATTTTCCAATGGCAACACAATCAGGAAGACATATAAGAAGTATAGAAAAGTCAATTGTGCTTTCCGTGAGAGATTTCTTTGTGAAAGAAAAGGAGGATGGCCCCATCCTTCTGGACAAACCGATCCAGAGAGTAGCAGAAGCAACAGGGATGCACCAGAGAACAATCTACAGAATCTGCAGAGAACATAGAGATAAGGAACATATTGAAAGTCCAAGGAAGAGAGGGAGAAAAGAACACAGTGGACCAGTTAGAGAGTACACAGACAATTTTCAAGAGGCTGTAATCAGGAGAAGAATTCATAAATTCTACACTGACAAAGTCTTCCCCACATTAACACTACTCCATGCTGCTCTAGTAGAAGAAGAGGAGTTTCCATATTCAAGGGCAAGTTTGCATAGGATCATTAGCAGAATGGGCTTTCGACATAAAACTATGAACAGAAAAAAATGTTTATACGAACAGCACCGCATTGTGGCCTCACGAGCCCAATACCTGAAAGAAATCAAACGATTTCGATCAGAAGGTAGGCCTATTATCTACCTTGATGAAACATGGCTAAATCAGCACCATACAGTGACAAAATGCTGGACAGACTATGACGGGAAAGGTGGCCTCAAGATTCCTAGTGGTAAAGGAAAACGACTCATAATCCTTCATGCAGGTTGTGAGCAAGGGTGGATTGATGGAGCTGAACTGATTTTTGTTGGCAAAAGAGACTCAGGCGATTATCACAACGAAATGAATATTTTACATTTCATGGAGTGGTTTAGAGAGAAGCTGTTACCAAACTGTCCACCTCGATCTGTGATTGTGTTGGATAATGCCAAGTACCACAACGCAGTTGTTGAAAAAATACCAACCAAGTCAAGCAGAAAACAGGATATGTTAGACTGGCTTGCAAAGCATAAAATTCGTCATGAAAAGAAGATGTTAAAAGCTGAACTATATTTCTTAATTTGGGCAACCAATCCTGTTTCTGTATACCAAACAGACGTCTTTGCACAAGAAAAGGGACACTGCTGTTTGCGTCTCCCTGTTGGTCACTGTGAACTAAATCCTATAGAGCTCGCATGGGCACAAGTCAAAGGTTATGCAGCTAGAAAGAATACAGGGATCAGTGGTTTTACTATGGAGAACATCTTGCAACTTGCCAGAGAAGGAATGCAGGAAGTCACACCAGATCGATGGGCTGGCTGTTTGGAACATGTACGAGAAAAGGTGGAGAAACACTATTGGGAAGTAGACGGACTGAGGGACGACCTAGTTGAGCGAATGGTAATAGAAGTAGGCCATGGCGACACCTCGAGCTCTGAGTCTGAAGTAACTGTTAGCGATACAGAAAGTGACTAACTGTTGACCTTTGGTATTGTACAGGGTGTAGCAACAGCAGGTAGCTAATTTATATGTCCATTAGAGTATCAACTTCAGTCTCAATTACAGTCTTTATCTTAAAGAGTTGAAACTAATTTGGCAAGCTATGCATTTAGAGAACGTTGATTGACATAACTCCACCCTCTATCTCATTATATTTCTAAAGTGTGCTGTATCTCCTCTCTAATACACCCTATCAACAACACGTTGCCATAATTGAATAAAGGGAATCAAGAGCTATGCAATGATGCCCGTATCAATCCCGTATCTTCCAAAGTGGCCCCTCAGCTGCCCATTTTCGGTTGTGACTTTAATGCTGGGACAGACTTTACAATGTCCATGGCATGTCAGCCTCACTACAATTAAGCAGTATGTCCCTTAAGTGAAGGTGGACATGATTTTTCGTCTTTGGCAAGGACCACAGTTCAACACCCGACGACTGACAAATTCAGAGCCTTGACAAGGGGACATATCCTCTGAATTTCCAGACACGTTAATCAAGTAGCTGTGCATTTTTAATGGTCCATCAGACATCTGTGTCAAGTCTGTAGTGTACACTTCATATAATAAGAGAAGCGAACTAGCCACATTTCATTCACTATAATTTTTCAGTCTGGATCATGCACATTGCACCTGCCCGGCTGGTTTGAGTACCAGTTGCAAACATGTCTCTGCAACGTTATGGGCACTATACTCATTGTGAATCGTTAAATCAACCTCAACTTCAACATCTTGTGGCTGGATTTAGCTACGAAATAGCAATGTTGAACACTTGCAGATGAGATAGAAGGCAGCAACAAACATGAAATTGGAAAAATCAAGAGATGTTTGAGTCCCAGTTGCATACATGTCTCTGCAACGTTATGGGCACTATACTTATTGTGGATCGTTGAATCAACCTCAACTTCAACATCTTGTGGCTGGATTTAGCTACGAAATAGCAATGTTGAACACTTGCAGATGAGATAGAAGGCAGCAACAAACATGAAATTGGAAAAATCAAGAGATGTTTGAGTCCCAGTTGCATACATGTCTCTGCAACGTTATGGGCACTATACTTATTGTGGATCGTTGAATCAGCCTCAACTTCAACATCTTTTGACTGGATTTAGCTACGAAAGAGCAATGTTGAACACTTGCAGATGAGATACAAGATAGCAACAAAACATGAAATTGGGAAAATCAAGAGAACATCTCAATCTGTGACAACATTTGATCCACGACTACCACAATAGAAAAGCAGAAATACCAAAAAGGTGACAGATAATCTGTGGAGACAACGGAATGATGGAGGTATAAGATCAAAACTGCTTCCTACAAGTTTCTCGTGTGCATTCAGTCCACTGTCAGATCTATTGCCAGTAGTTCACCAGAGGTCACGATCAACAAAGCCAGCATTAGTGTCAACAGCACTATCTACATTACCAAGAGAAAATTCTATATCAAAAACCAGTGGAACAATCACACCAACAGACGGGACAAGTCCAAAAGCAGCGGCTAGTGCTGGTAGCTTGCCTTCTATCCTTTTAGCATCACAAGAAATTGATTTATCACAACTGCAATATGATGAAGATGCACAGGCTGTTCTGCGAGGTATCGCAACAGAAGAGTTGAAAAGGCTCTGTGAAAACAAGAAAATCTCTAACTGTGACTATGCAACAACAGACGAATAGAACAACAAACCATAGGGCAAGCGAAAAATGTTGAATGGCACAAGCACCGTCAGCGTCGTCTCACAGTTTTGAACTTTGGTAAAATAATCAAGCTTCTGACAAGCTCGTCACCGGCAAATCTTCTTAAAACACTACTTGGCTACACCAAACCACTCAAAAATTTACCAGCACTAGTGTGGGGAAGAACTCATGAAAGCACTGCCGGGCACAAAGCACTGCCAGGCACAAAGCAACTGCTAAACCAATTTGCTAACGACATCCAGAATAGAAGAGTCACCAGTGTTGTTTGTTTATTGACTTGCATAACTGCTGGCTTGCAGCATCTTCGGATGCACTGGTTACTGATCCGTCAGAGACCCTTGTGGAAGGCCTAATGGAGATCAAGTGTCCATATACCTACAGGAATAAATCAGTCCAAGGTGCATGCCATGGAAAGAACTTCTACTGTACTCTCTTACATGGTATGCCCAAGTTCAAACAAAATCACAACTCCTATTATCAAATACAAGGGCAACTGGCAGTCGCAGGAAAGGAGAGGTGTGATTTGGTTGTATGGACCACTTTCAACTGCTGCATTGACAGAGTCAGATTTGATCGTGGTTTTTGGAGACATCGATGCCTTCCTAAATTGGAGAAATTTTGCAACTTTTGCTTTCTGCGAGAAGTAGTTTGTCCACGACTACCATTTGATCTTGACCCACATGATTGCGTATCAAATGACATAAAGTCTTTATTCAACTTCTATAACAGTATTGTGCAGCTTAAACTGTTCGAAATCAAAGCACTAAACCGATTATGAAGCTTAAGCCTGTAAATCCAAGTAAAAGAGCTTAGTTAGTCTAGTCTTAGTTAATTAAGGACGAACTCTATATACACACTGTACTTGTGCTGCAATGTGGAGTGTATGACATAAACACAGGAAGTGAATACCATTTTGGTATATTGTTGATTAGAACTTGTATTGCTTGTTCAATGTCGGCGGCTGCAGTGAATTCATCACATGACTGTCTGATGTCTGCCAGTTGCTCAGTAGACATGTTCAACTGAGATGCAGTTTTTGCCAGTGCATCTTCATCACAACTAGGATTAGAATGAACTGACTCACAGCTAGACATATATTCAGTAGCCAAAGTGTGTGAGCTGGTGGTATCCAATGGTGTCACAACAAGTGGAAGGAATGGCTGAAGGAAGTTGGACAAATAGCTGCAGACAGTAAATATACTGTCAAGAAGTTGAAACATATTGATAGGGACAAGGTTTTTGTAATATGATAAAGTTGTTTATGCGTTTTGTAGCTCTCTCCACGTATATTTTTACTGATGCAGTTCTTCCGACTAGGACTTGACCAGCAGTCAGTTGGGGTTCCTTTGAAAGGAACGGGCGTATATTTAGAATGGCGCTAATGCTGTTTTGTTTTTCAACAATCCTGCCATCACAGCATGGCCAGGTTCTAATTTACTGAGAATAGCACACACTTTAGTGAACTGTACGTCAGATATTGATTCACTATATATACGCGATACAAAATTAATCATTCCAGTTGATACAATTCCAATCAGGCCTTAGACAGTGCTATGGTGTTTGTATGATGAAAACATGGCAGATTGCATTACTTTGTCAGAAGGCTGTTGCACAAAGATCTCTGTGACGTTTATTATTACCCTCGTTCTTGGATACTTGGACACTTCAGCCATTGTTGCTTGCATTCTATCTTTTGATTGTGTTGTTGTGTTCGGAGAAATATAGTACGTGTATTGTAGAACCGGTAGAGTTCCACTAGCTCAACCGGATTAGCTGGTGGAATAATAATGAAATGCGCCCCAGGAGCGGACAGTTTATATCCTGTTGCAATCTGACGCGCCGTTTCAGAGATATTCAGGCACCAGTGGAGGTGAGTTCGTTCGACAGGATGTCGCGACATCGGTTGAGAAATCCGCAAGAATACAGCTTGACTTCTGCGTCTTTTTGACGTGTGCCGTCCAAATCTTTAACTACTCTTTAGTTCTTCTGTGGCTTCCGTTGGAGTGTCCTCCTGCGTGCATTAGTTCCTTTTTGTCACATTCTTTAGTGTCTACAGCAATTACCCTTCTTCAGCAGCTTCTCTAGCTTTTGTGCTGTTTATCATTTCATCTTCAGATCTCTACGTTAACAGCTAGAGGCAGAAAACGGTATTTAAGCTATTTCTGTTATGACTTCACAGAGATGGCATCCCAAATCTCCTGTACCCTCGGTGTGATGGTTTTCTTGCCAGATGGTCTTGAGTTACCTCCCATTGTGAAGGATTTTTCACCTAACGCCATTCCTTCATTATAACGTTTCTTTGAAAAGATTTTTGTATATTTGACGACACTTCAACATGTTGTATAGGTGAAATCAGGCCACCACAAATGACAGTTAATAAGTATTAAGACGGAAGCCATAATGTGACAGCGGTGGGCATCCCAAACTAGAAGAGGCCGCCAATATTGACCCCAAAACGTTTGATCCAATCTTGTGTAACCTCTTAGTTCATCCACGGGCATTTGCTGAGAGCGATGACGACTCTCGGGAAGATACTGAGCGAAACAATTGCGTTTCCGCTTTCGCTGGTATGCATATCCAATTCTCATCTCATGTAAGCACATTCTCTTCATTTTGACGCTATTCGTTATGTATTCAACAAATGAGTGTTGAACATCGGCATCTACGAACCGGGCGCCAGTTACAAATTAATTAGGGTATGGTTCAAATACAGCTGCGATAAAATGCGGTATTTTTACATCACAAAACTTACGGCGATGTTCGTGGAGCTAATTAATTACATCGACGTCAGGCAGCGCGAGTAAAAAACCGAGTTACCCAATATTAAGCTGTATGGCTATGCTCTAGATTGGCAAACACCCATGGCCGATTCTCTTAAAATATAGGCAGAGCAGTGCAACTAGTGGAACGGTCTTTCACACGTGTAAAAATTACCTTCCAAGTTGTATCTGTGAAAGCTGTCGCATTTGTGAGGAAACGTCTGTAAGTGTCATTAAAGGTATATTTCGGAGATATGCGTTAACGCAAAATTTCAGAAACGCGCGCTAACATTTGCGCAAAGAAGCGATGGCTGCCCTGATGGAAGTGACTTGCAACAGCGATTCAGACTCATCCAGTGAACGAGAAATGGAATGCGAAGTTACAGTTGAGTCCAGTTTTTACGACTGGGCCCCCTTCGGTGTGCAGTAAAATTGCGTGGTTCATGGTGATTTGTGGTTGCACTAAGAAGAGCAAGTGTGCCAGAGCGCGGTCAAGTGGTCGTGGATGCGTTTGCAAGGCAAACAAGACCAACTGCACGCCTTTGTGTAACTGTAGCCGCACGTGTTACACAAATAGGGTAGGTTGATATAGGCGAGTGTACAAATTGGAACTCCAAAACCCCTGTAAATATAGGCTGACGCCACAAATGATCCGTCATCTGCGAGTGCTGTCCATCGTCAGCTTTCTCCGAGGGAGCGCTTCTATTCGGGAGATGAAGTCAGGGTGAGTTGATATCTGCATGATGTACGTTTCTTTGTTCAATATAAACTATATTACAATGATTTTTCTATAATTATTCCATATGTTGTAAGCACTATTAAAAGTATAAAGAACACAATATAACTACACAGCCAGGGAGAACGTGTGTTGTGGCCTTGTTAACTTTACCAGTACCCAGCAGTATTTCCGTTCAACGGTCCTAGATCCAGATGTTCTTCAACTTAACATTAGATATCGTGCTGACGTATTAAACCTGCGTCCAGACTATTCTTCTGCCGGCTATCGGAAAGCAGCATACAGACAGTATGTTTTGGGCCAATATGGCTACCTTGGTCGGGGAAACCGTCGAGTTGCTCCTTGTGCTGTGTGCTGCTCCTTGTGCTGTGTGCTGCATACGGCACTGGTATCCGTCTCCTACAGGGGATGACATGGGTTATAGGAGTAATTAATTTAGTAAGTTAATTCTCTTCATGTTGACTCTGTCTGTTAACACAAAAGAATTATACAGCATCGACAAGAATTGTAAATGTTTACGTGACCCCAACTACCACCACCACCTTCCACCACCTTCCACCAGTACCTTCCGCTGCCACATTGGGTATCTATATACACAGTCTTCTACAATGCTGTCTCTCCTAACAAACAGGATGCTGCAGCTTTCAGTTGCTGTTGTGTTTATCTTTATCTTTTCAACAGATTACCTGCACAGTGTTCTCGCCAGGAGAAGTAGTCAGTGGGTCGGCGCCGAAGTCGTGGATAAATTTTGGGGGGGCCTGGTCTTGTTTTTAGTAGGCGCGGTCATTTTTGTACTTTTATTCGCCAATCGAATTGTGCGAGAGTAACCATAATGACTAAGCTTATCACCTATCGTGAAAGATACGTCTCTTTTTTTCTTGGCCCACAGTTTCACAGCCGAGTGAAAGGGAAACTCGGCAACATCTGGACCTTCCACTGCGATCCGTAATAAAGCATCTAACGTATCTTCCTTCAGTCTGTAAGATCGGCGGTCTTGTCATGCTTCTGACACAAAACGCAAAGCATGCCTTTGCTTTGGCTGTCGTAACGAAGCCATTCCGTTCGACCAACTCGCCACTCGGAACGAAATCTCACCGCCTGCTTCGATGACGTCGACGAAGACGATTTTCGCAAACGCGACGACTGCTTTGAAGAGGAACTCTTGCCCAGAAAGTCAGCTGTTGACAGCAGCTCGACTACGCTTTCATTGCTGGACTGTGCGACTTCCTCTTCCAACTCGACCGAGATTTCGACGTCCGATTTGCTGGACGAATCGCTTTGTAGTCTTGGTCGTTTCGGCGACGAAAGAGCATCAGCAGGCTTGAAGAACCGACGAATAGACCTGTCGTAAACAAAGTCAAAGCCGGGGAAGCAACAAATTGACGGATACCCGGATAATACAAAGATGACTACAGTACAAAAGCGTTTTAGGCGTTCATCCACACAGCAAGGGTCGGGCAAGGCCGCTGGTGGGGCGGAAGCCGGCAACTGTGGGCTCGTCCGACCCGCGCCGACCCACGTAGCGAGAACCCTGCTGCACGACTACTTTGTCTCTGAATTAACTTTGCTGTTGGAGGTGGTGGTATTGGAGCTATTGTAGGAGCAATGTGACAAGGATGTTCTGCAGCGATTTGCGTTCTGTCATCTATTGTCCCTGACGCTGACATTCACATCTGGAGGCATCTTCTCGTCAATTCAGGTAAGTAGCTGTATGTTTTGTTGACTTTGACTTTGGTGACTGTCCACTGGCCAGATGACTTGTTGTATTTACGGTGGAACTTTGTTTCTCTAGTACTTTGGTGCTCTTTGTATTCCCGAGTAATGTGGTGGTTATGATCAATTGCTGCCAGCAAACAGCGTGCTCTGAATGCATTGTACCTGATGGAAAGTTCATGGTGATATAAAGAGATACAAAAAAGCACGCATGCCACTGTACCTGTAACAAGTTCTCTTTGATGCATACTTCAAGACCAAGTTATGGTAGCTCTCTAGTAAGCCAGTGTGCCTATAAGCAAGCATGGGATCTAGTGCATAGAGAAGTATAAATGGAACCTGCATCTGATATAGTACCCAAGTGTATTTAGCCACCTGCTGTTCAGTACAATGTCACGTAGCATCTGCATTGGTGCCGAGTCAACAGATATAGGCTGTTTCCCTTGTTCGTTCACATCGTCAGCTGTCAATGTACTGTGGTGACATTGCCCTGTAGCCCATTCATGCTCACCGCTGACATGGTGCAGAACAGAAACCCATCTATTCTATGTAGTTAAATAAAAGAAGAATGACATAAATTTCTATAACTTTTCATTAGTGAAATTAGTGGAGTACCGTCAATGTCTCCACATTACCATCACATTGTGCACAACACCACCAGAAATGGTTGATGATGGAACGCTTCCATTCTCTCAGACTTCCCATTCCTTTCTTCTTTGATGCCTAAATGTGGTGTTATAACCAAAATCACTATAGCAATGAAAACAGTTACCTCTGACAAGGTTTTGGCCAATTTCTTAGCCTTATGCCAGACATCCAACGAATGAAATATGTTCTTGTACTCTAGGTCCCGAGCTACAAGGAAAAAAACTTACACATAGTTAGACTAAATTGTGACTGACAGTCAAATACTGACACATCATCGCAGCAATAGATGTCGACGCATCGGTGACAAGTTCAACTATGTTGACTGTACCCTTCAGAGCTGCAAGAGCACGTTGAAGCCCTAGCTTTTCCATCCGTACTGACTTCAGGTCCACTTCTCTCTTATCTACAACCTGTACTTCAATGATAATGAATGATACAGTTTGTTTCATTGTCCATGACTGAGTACAGACAGTACTGTGCTGAGAATCCTGGGGAATCATTTCGTCCATCTCCACTAACAACTAGAGGTTTATCACTGATTGCTGACAAAATTTTTCCTATCTGTTTATTCCAATAGCTCTCAATTGTTGGACATAGATAATGTCTTTGTACTTTATAGAAAATGGTTGTTTGATGTGTTGCAGATTGAACGATGTACAGAAAAGAGCAATTTTGCTGAAGTTGTTGCCAGACAAAAGAATTGAAGATACCATCAAGAGATTGTTAACAAAAAAAGGGTACCCATTTCTGGAGTAGCATCTCTTGGAACTGCTCCATTTGCCACTGTGCCCTTGCAGACATTTCCACTGGATGTTCAGTGTACACCCTATGTTATTCTTTTATAAGAAATTGATGCCTGGCAATTTGGTTGTCTGCAGATTTTGCCCAGAAGCTGGATTATACAGTCAACATCACACACAACACGTTCATTCACAGCTTCTTCAGGACTATTTTCTAGCCTGCTTGCTGTCAAAAACGATTCAGAGTTGTTGCCTATGATAATAGAGGTTGGATAATAAATTATACAATACAATGAGATACACTGTGTGAAAGTAGACTCTACATTTCCTCTGCATCCAATTCAGTGTGAACTGTTTCTCACCATCTCTACTGGCTGTCACAATCTCTGGGGCTTCTTTGAAGGCAACATCTGCCATGACTGGATCATCTAGAAAGCTTGCATCTAGTTCGTCCATCATTGAGTCATCCTCATGTTCTGATTCTTCACTATGGAGATACACGTGAAAGACAGTGGATGACGATGTACTAACTCCTCCAAAGCTTCACTACTAGCATGAGAGGCACATCCTTGTGAACGCAAGGCCTGAAGTGCATTACTGTATCGCCCTTTCTGAAGCCAACCTCAACGATCCTCGAGTATTGGCAGTAGAGATGTTTGAGGCATTCACTGAAACGTGGTTAGAGTTCGTCTCAGCCCTTACATCAAGCCACAGTACCATAATGTCCATCTAACCAACGTTCAAGGCGTGAAGACAAAATTTGCTTCACAACATAACTTTTCTTTTACCACCCCGAGGAGGACAGCGAAGGGTAGCCTTAGCCAGCATGAAGAAGCGAGCAAATCCCCACAAGCCATTCTCATAGGCATGACGTAATTCTTTAGCTAAAACCACTGATTTTGGGACATATGTAACTGTCTGAACTGGTGTAGTATATATTTTTATAGGTCCAACAAGGTACTAGCCGTACCATCTAAACTACATCCAGCTAATATCATTTTAGCATTGGTACACCACAGTCTAGTAGAGAGTTGCTTATGAAAATGGCAAACAGAGTGGCTAATTGAAACAGTTATGTTTATATGAAACTCTACGTGCTATGATCTTGAGCACTCGAGGCTAGAAGCTGTCCAAAGACCCAGAGTCTCAACCACGAGCGGATGAAAAATTCTGCCTGTGCTGGACACATTTAGGTGATCATGACCTTGCCTCAGTTCCTGTTGGTGGAGACTATCCTTTGTAGAATATTGGTTTATTGGTCGCAGCTGTAGCTGTTTCAACTTTTTTCTAGACTTTTTTGGAAGAGGCTGGAAGAGCCCAATCGAATGCCCCCTAGGTGTAGTTAGTTAATAGTTGATAGATAGTATTGTATTGAGGACCAATTTTGAATTGGACAGTGATCAAAGTATGTACAAAATGCATGTGTATATGTGTCATGAGCAAAGCGTGGATATGAACATGGACAAATTGTGCATATCTAGTGTATTCGGGTAATTTAAGAATTTGCTTTAGGGTTAGGGATGCAGGTTTTGTGTACAGGCGATCAATAGACTGTGTCGAGCAATTCATGGATTGTCCATGCATACACTTTGCGTGCAATATATACACTGTACATAATGATATAGTTTCACAAGTAATTATTTACACCAACAGTTGTGTTAGATTGTTACAAATGCAGCATATAGTACAGGTACTTACGTATGATAACAACAGCTAAATACAATTCAGTCGTGTTTAATGACATCATCCAAAAGAGATATGTGTTTCATGGTTGATCCTTCCATTTCTATTAGAATCACTTTTGTACTATGTCGATAGCAGGTACCACCAAATTTGTTTTGTTTAGAGCAACTGGAACACTTGATTTCCTACCAGTTCGTCTAATGTTGAATCACAGAAACTTGCTCTGCAGTCGAGGTACTTTAGTTATTCGAAACTGTCTATAATAGCATAAAAGATTTCTTGATGAAGAATGAATTGGTTGATTATTCCATATTTAAAGTGATTCTTTCGAACTATCACAGTGGTAGAGACTCGCTTGGTACGTAGATAACTTCTTGCTGTAAATACTGTTTCATTGATTTTCAGTTGTCTGTAACTAGCTGTTTCTGTTGATTGGGTGGCTGAATGATATTGATTTCTTTTTCTCAGCAGGCTGTCCAATTGGCGTAGTGTTGCTTTTGTCAATTTTTTTTGCTCTGGTTTACCTAAGGGTTCTATGGCGGTAGCAGCTGCAGCTGTATTTTTTCTAAGACAAGTTATAGTACATTTATGTGCAAACATGCCTAATTCATTAAAAACTTTCTTTTGGTATTACAGATAAGTTCTACTAAAACTGCTCATTGAGATTTTTAATATTAAGTCTAACTGAATGACTATTGTACATGTACAATTAGTCTAATCAATACAGTAATTTTTGCCTGTTTGTTATCCTGTTTGTCTATATGGCTATATTTCAGTCTTTGTATGTGCATGTATTGGCTGTACTATATTTTACATATATATGTCATGCGCAAAGTGTAGATATGGACAAACCGCGGATTTCTAGCTTTTCCCGGTTAATTTGAGAGTTGGGATTAAGGTTAGGGCATGCACGGTTTGTATTGGCGATCCTTGGATTGTCCAAATCTGCACTTTGCGCACAACATTTATTATTTGAAGAAATGTTGTACTTGAAGAAATAATATATGATTCTTCTTATACACACGCGCGCGCGCGTTGTTTCTGTACCAGTGTGCTTAATTACCTACCATGGTGTACAATACTGATATGTACTGGTCAGTTTAATGAAACTGTCTTTACTTGATATGGTTTAACAAAATTTGCTTTACCTGGCTATGGACTTTATTAATCCAAAATTCCTTAGAATTAAGACACCTGCTGGTGGGATGCTTTTGTTTCAGTTTTTTTGTAAAAGTTTTGACACAGATCTCATGAGGCTAACACAATTTGCAACCTTTACATAAGGGTGCTCATGAAGAATTGTGGTAATTCTATGTAAAAGCAGAACGTGCCTGGCTGGATACATGTCTTGTACCATGTATCAATTTCTTAATGAGTCCATTGATGTTTTCGAACCAAAATAGGGCGTAGCCCCAAATTGGTCCCCATATTCACAATGTGGGAGGTGACGTAGTAAGTGCACATTCATTGTTGAATTTTTCTTCCTACAACGGTAAATATTAATTTGCAAGAATACTCTATACTTAACATTTGTGTTTTGTGTGTGTGTGTGTGTGTGTGCGTGTGTGTGTGTGCGTGTGTGTGTGTGTGTGTGCGTGTGTGTGTCTGTCTGTCTGTCTGTCTGTCTGTCTGTCTGTTTGTCTGTCTCTCTGTCTGTCAATGGTAGTATATTTTCAAACATGAACTATGGTACAATAGCAAATATAGGCTAATTACGAGTCCATACCGATTTTAAGTTCTGTCAGATTATAAGGGGTCGTCCATATTTATCGGCATTATCACGAGCGTACAAAACGTACGCTTTTTCTCTGCCCCCTCTCCCCTCCCTGAAAGCGTACGCGAAAAATGCTGATTTAATATTAATAATACTACATGCTTCAATAGGCCCATACTTGATACACAGAAAGTTTTTCGTATTCATTATTAACAATAATGCATAGATATCTAATTTTAATAGTGGATAATTGAAGTATGAAAAGAAAATAATGAGAAATCTACGAGCAGACTAGAGGATACAGAAACAACGCTGTACCTTTGACTCCTGTCTAAAGTACGACGTAATTTTTCTCTTCGTCGTCATCTCTATCTTCCGAAAAGCTTCTTTCAAAATGTAATTCTTCTTCTCATCACTCCCAACCTTCCAAACCTCCTGCGCCTTCCTCACAGCATCTTGCCTGCCGTAACTGTTATTGATATATACAAAAGCGTTGACAAAATGCTGATAGGCATTCACAGGGTGCGTATGTACAGAGTCCGCATAGTTTGACAACTCTGACAGCTTCTCTACGTTATCCATCAAGACAAGAGGCGAAAAGAGAAACCCGGATATTGCTCATTAACCCGGATGCAGCGAACTGCTACGTAGCGTAATGGTTGGTTTGACCACGCGAACCTGTGTGCAATACCATTGAACTACCTCAGTGAGAACGTCCTACACATGCGTTAGAACGGCATTTTTCCAAAGCGTACGCCTGTTTTTTTACCCCCTCCCCCCAGCGTACGTTTTGTACGCTCGTGAAAATGCCGATAAATATGGACGACCCCTAAGGACATAAAGTCCTTGTTTATGCTAGAATGCTATTTATGTCAGATGCCTTCTTCTGGGGCACACGAGCATTGCACTGTTTGATGACAATTCGCTTCCTCCAGTAGTCTTTGAATTTACTTGCATTTTGTCGGCCTTTGTCATCTCTTGATCTTTTTGACAAGGTGTTTAGATATCTTAGCATTTTTCCCCCCATCTTCCATAATGTTCTAATACTAGGGGAATCACCTGTACAGACGCACCTTCTGGATATGTTTCTTTTCCGTATCTTGCCTTTTTTCTGTCTTCTAGTCTTGATGCCGCAGCTCCATCAATTGTAGGAGATAGAGAGAATATGTCCGAACTCCACGAGTGGGCTAAGACTATGTTCAACTCTAGATTGGAGCCAGCTCCAGTGTCGAACACAGATGTCTGGACGGCTTTCAGATGTTGAATACCTGCCTCTTGGTTCTTTTCTGTGGTGTATTTGAAGGCTTGCCAAACACTCAGACCACACAGACATAATGGAATTGTTTGTCCAGACTGGTCCACCTCCAGTTTTACAAGTGATTTTGTGGTAGCCGCTAGAATCATGAATTGGTTTGCTACAGTCACAAACTTGTATTTCGTCATTGGAAGGTAAAGGTAAACCCAATCTCCAGAAAGCCGCCAAGCGATACTGTCTGCACGTGCGCGTGCATGCTTGCGTGTGTGTGTGAACAAGTTTAACAAAGTGTCTTACCATACAAATTTTCAAAGTGACAGCAAAAGATGTCTAGATATTGGTATGCTGTTTCAAGATCTGATACACAGATTTTTGCTTGGGAGAGTCGTCTTATTGCTGCCACAAGCAACGTAAAATGAATGTAATTATCCAATGGCAATGTGCCTCTGAGAACTGGCAGGCCATAGTGAATCAAAAATGATCGAAACTCATTTGCTAGATTTGTGAAAACTCAGGTTAGTTGTCAAGTTGATCTAGGTATTTGTACTTACCCTTCCAGTTGGACCAGTTCGTGACTAAACGGGGCACTCTAGTAATGTGTTTAGGTATGTCTGTAATCGATAGAAATCTTTTATTGACTTCAGGTATCTAGAGAATATAAATGACAAACATGATAATAATTATTATAAGTAGAGAAATTGACTTGAACCTTAGTCAGCAGCAGTCTTGTGTCGTTCGATAACCAAATTTCAAAGAGTTTTCTTGTAACTCCAAAGAACACTCACTGCATCCAGTCGATGGCTCAAGACTTGAGCAGATGTAGTGATTTCGCTCTAGCTAATGGGCTAACACCCTTCACTCCATAGATCTAAATATTAGATAAGTGTTTAGATAGGTACTATGAGTTGTCAAACAGTGAATTATAAAGTTGTTTCACATACTGTTGTTCCTGTCTTGAGAGCCTCCTTGCTATGTTGTTGCAAGCTGGCATTGTCTCTTAGAAGAACACTTTTCTCATATGGCCCAAATCGGTGCAATGGATTTTCTGGTAGTGTGGTTCCACTCTGCAGACAAAACTGGCAAGATTTTTCTCCATTGTAGTTGATAGATTCTGCTCTACAGTGAGCGGAGATAAATATTTTGATATTATGATCATGATATAATAATATTAAAATAGTAGTAATTTTCTTTTTAAATTGGTTATGTTATGGTTGGCTTATGCATAGTATGATTATCAATAAAGTTGTTGTGTTCGTTTCGTTTGTTATGGCATTGTCGAATACTGGTGGTTCTGGTGGTCTTGGAAGCTTTGGGCACAGTGCACCCAGGTATTGCACGGTGGCTGGAAATTATTCCAGGTCATCACAACCTGCAGCACTTACAGAAACAGTGCTTCTGGGATCTACTCGGATCCTTCGTAAAGTCTTGTCTTCTTTCTAGACAGCCGTGTTGGTCTAAGTACTTCTGAACCAGGGTTTACTTCGAGTACTTTTAATAGACTCTACAAACCAGACTTATCTGGTTGAGCACGACAATAATAATAATAATAATAATAATAATAATAATAATAGATTGCATTTGCAGTGTAGGCCTGGAAACAGTCGACCACATTGTGGCAGGCTGTAGTGCTTCGGCACCGACAGACTACACTGATCGACACAATCAGGTGGCATCCATTATTCACTGGGACGTTTGTCGCCATTTTGGGGTTCCAGTGGAGATCAGATGGTACCGGCATCATCCTGATAGGCTTGTGGAGACGGATGACATTACTATGACGTGGGATACCACCATCCCCACTGCCAGGAAGATCAAAGCCAATCGTCCAGACATCTTTCTCAGAAATAGGAAGACAAACACTTGTCTTCTTATTGATATCAGCTGTCCTGCTGATGGCAACATTGGCAAGAAACATGCTGAGAAGTTGGCGAAGTGCAGCGACTTGCGAGTGGAGATAAGCCGCATGTGGCATTGTCGAACACTGGTGGTTGCGGTGGTCTTGTGAGCTTTGGGCACAGTGCACGCAGGTATTGCACGGTGGCTGGACATTATTCCAGGTCATCACAACCTGCAGCACTTACAGAAAACAGTGCTTCTGGGATCTACTCGGATCCTTCGTAAAGTCATGTCTTCTTTCTAGACAGCCGTGATGGTCTAAGTACTTCTGAAGCAGGGTTTGCTTCCGGTACTTGTAATAGACTTTACAAAGCAGACTGATCTGGTTGAGCACGACACATAGTAGTGGTTAGCGACAATGACTACCACGCCATGGTTTGGGGGTTCAAACCCCAGTGACGACAGTAAATTGTGAAACTTGTCTCTCTTTCTTTCTCATGTTTCTCTAGCTTTATCCATGAGACTATGACTCGTTTCAGTCGTTGGGGAGTTTCTGTGGTCTGGCGAACGGTCCGTTGACGATGACGTTGAGTGCTTTCCTGGTGGTCGTTGATATCCACTAGGCGTGCTGTATCGAGTACGCGGTCACCGTAATGCCTGCAATCTATATCGAATTGGCTAGTCATTGATCGCCGTATGGACTACACGGAAACATGTACCCCGCTGGGCTCACCTGCCGGATTGGTGGGCGCCCAGATGGGGGTAAAGACCCCACTTGCCCATTATGGAAGGGCATAACGACACATAATAGCGCATCATGGAGGAGTGGCATAGCGACAGATAGGCCACTATAGCATGGTTTGGAAAGGAATGACTTGTGTAACAGAAGGAAAAGTGTGAGGATGGGTTGAGTTGAGGTAACCAGCGACTGCTCGCGCGCGCGCGCGCGCGCGCGTGTGTGTGTGTGTGTGTGTGTGTGTGTGTGTGTGGTCTGTGTCTGTGTCTGTGTCTGTGTGTCTGTGTCTGTGTCTGTGTCTGTCTGTGTCTGTCTGTGTCTGTCTATGTGTGTCTGTGTGTCTGTGTGTCTGTGTGTCTGTGTGTGTGTGTGTGTGTGTGTGTGTGTGTGTGTGTGTGTGTGTGTGTGTGGTGTGTCTGTGTCTGTGTCTGTGTCTGTGTCTGTGTCTGTGTGTGTGTGTGTGTGTGTGTGTGTGTGTGTGTGTGTGTGTGTGTGTGTGTGTGTGTGTGTTGTGTATTACAAACTACAGTACAGTAGGAAAACTCTATACGATAGTTAGGACATTCAATACTGAATTGAAACCAGTGGATTCAATGTGATGCATCACATTCTTAAGCTGTGTATATTTGTCTTATTGATAATTTCAATATATTTTATGTTTGATTGCTACCTAGCACCGTCTTCTGCTTCTATGCTTCTATGAAATCAAATTTCTACTAATAAACTTTCGTGCTTGCATTACAGGAATCACCAACTGAAGAAAGAACTCTGTTGCTCATGTCATGGCATGTGCAATGAATTTATGTCTAGAACAACACACGGTAGTTGCCCATGGCGTGCTACAATATTCATTATGGTTTGCTACAGGTACTTTAGATGTAATAAAACTGTTCAGCTGTCTGCTCATTCTATGATTTCTGGTGGTATCTCATTATTGGTTTGTATTATGTACGTGAATTAATTAGTTTTTATTAAATTATTCAATAACTGTTTTCTATGTTTTCACTACATCATTATGTATGATGTAGTTACTGACCACTCTCTGTGTCCAGTGGGAGAAGAAATAACCACCGCTGTTACAAGTACAAGATGCAGATCATCTGTTACAAGCCAGAAATTCGACTTGATTCACTGTGTATGAAGTTTCAGTTCAAACATGACAGCGAAAAATTACATTAAACTTGCACTTTAGGTAGATTGCACATGATTATATATATATATATATATATATATATATATATATATATATATATATGGATATCAACTTATATGGAATGTTAATAGTGACAAATATTTACCACTAAATGCAACGTCAATCCTTTCAATGTACCACTCCAGTACAAGTAGTAACTACAAATACTTTCATCACTTATTCAGAATAGCAATATAGCAATTCTATTTACCACAATTTCTCTAACGCGTTGTTTTCCTTCGCCACAATGAGTTTGCACATGCTTATAATTAATAGTAAATGCTAAACCTATAATATTAACCAAATAATATTAACAGTCCTGGCTTCGAATTGACTCAAAATACAGCATTTCCTCAAATTGACGGACATGTTGTTCTAATGTATCAATAGAGTAGTGTCCTAGAGTAGCATTGTAGTAGAGCATGTTAGCATTTGAGTATGTCATTTCAATTTGAAGAATTACAGTCTGCAGGGTCAATTTGGAAAAACTGAAAAAACAATAATTATGGATTTAGTAAGTTAAATACACAAGTCAACTGAGTAATCCAGACTACATTTAAACCTTTCAACAGGTGACAGTATTGGCAAACACCATTTCCTCTCTTACACACACACACACACACACACACACACACACACACACACACACACACACACACAACTCCTCCTGTATTGCTTTCGTCTAAATAGACACCCTACCCCTTCAGTACACGCACGCACGCACGCACACACACACACACACACACACACACACACACCACACACCACGCACACGCACACACACACACAACTAGCTGGTTAACTCAACTCAATCCATCCTCACACGTTGCCTTGTCTTACACCAGTCATTCTTTTCCAAACCAAAGGTAGGGCTAGATTAAATGACGCCAAAATTTGATTACCAGTTGTCTTTGCCATTTTTTCTAGCAAGAGTAAATTGTAAGCTTGCCGCAAATCATGTAGACAGACAAAAAAAGAACCTTACTGATTTGTCTTCGTTTTACGTTTCTGTGTGAGTATATCAATCTGACGCACGAACTGCTTAAAGCACGCTAACCTTATTTGCGAACGAGCGAAGCGAGCGATTTTTCTCTAATGCGTCAAAGGGGTACTCCGAGTGTCCGTCCGTGCGTCCGTCTGTACGCCACCATCCCTACCCCCGGGGAATTGTTTAGGAATTGATAAATTCGAATCGTTCTTTGCTAGTTTTGAAGAAAGTAAACATACAATAGTTTACGTCATGTGACGTCATTACTAGAGATATTTCTATGGTAACTATGCTCACTTATGTGACTGCGCTCCACGACCCCTACAAACGGGACAGCTGTTACAAATCGATCATTTTGAATAATTGTTTGTTTTCCTCGATGGGTGCCAAAAATTGACACTTCACGTTATGTGACGTTACTCTCATTATTGCTATGGCAACAAGATTGAATTAGGCGTAACCAGTGTTTTTACTTATGTAGCGTCCTGTTCTAGCTGTTTTTGTGACAGTTAATGCTGTTCTTAGCTGCTAATAATAATTAGCTGATGTAATTAAAGTTAACAACTGCTAACATCGCCATGGAAACATTGCTCACTTACTGCTAGGCATGCGCGTTTTACTGTGCGTTGCGCACCACTCCTAACTAGCCACTCCACGAGCGAATTGAAGGAACAGTACTTTTCACGTCTACACTGTTGGTTAGGCGCTTCTCCGTTAGCTTGACTATAGATTTACGTAACTAACTGTGACACTTCATGCGATGGTCATCGCTAGACACTATTGACTGAAGAAAGCGCGCAAAGTACACACTTCAAAGAAATTTGAAGAAAACAAGTCACTTACGACAGTAAAGGGTTTATTAATTGTACGAAGCTGTTTCGAACAAAACTGATTTGCTGTCCATCGGGTGCGTTCAGCAGTATGTAGCTAATCTACCTGTGCACATGGCCGATGCGATCTTTCTAGCCGCGGCCGATGTTTTGTGACTGAAATTGCATTAAAATATTTGGCTTGCCGACTGTCGCTCCATAGAGGACGCCTAAATCTAGCTCAGTAAAATGTTGATCAAGTTAGACTCATGGTACTTCACACATTAATTATCTAGAGAGTGATCAGTTTTGAGGCAGCTTTTGACAGTTGTGAGCTGTGTACGTGAGTGAGTATCGAGTTGTGTTGATCGTGGTTATCAAGAATGAGATTTCATTGCGATCGATGTGTGAAGTAATAGAGACACATAGAGATGCAACAGTCGTGTTTTGCTTTTTTTCGCTTTCACTATGTAAATGCTACCCGAATCAATGCGTCTGCAAGTTTGTACGGTATCTAGCAGCAGCTCTCTTTTCCTGATGTTTTACTACACACCGCTAGTGTATTGAAAAACGTATTCTAGACGTGGTTTTGAAATTTTACTCTACATCTGTATAGTACGTGCTCGCTCGCACAGGTGGGAATGCAATGAGCACCCATTATTATTTTAGTTGAGCGTGGATCCGAACATCACCGAAACCCAGAGAGATAGATACGAATATATTAACTCTATTAACAGCAATCAATCTATAACTCAATGTACCTAGCTCCGCACTTTCGGCTTGACTTGTGTACACCAGCTTGGCTTACCAAATATGTAGACAGGTCCCGGATAAGACCCATGCCAGACAATCTGACTAAATTTAACATATGCTATGAAAAATTCAATCACTGATGACAAGTATTTTAAATTTTTAAGACAAATCTTGATAAAGACACTCTTCTAACGTTAAAGAATCTTTCTAAGTAAGAAGATACGCGTTATAATTAAAAGACTCTTTAACAACGACTAAATTCTTCACAACATGCTATGACAATCAAATTCAGTTTGTATATGCCATATCAATAACATATTAGAATAAACCACTAAACCAATAAAATAAACAAGCATACTTAATTGATTAATATCAATAAGGTTCCACACAATGACTGTCGTGAGAATTTGTTAGCCTGACTGGTTGTAGTGTACTTTGAGCTATTGATATCTTTTAGTAACACGTAAACAAAGAGAACATTCAGATGGTGACCAAACAGCAGAAGAAGACACAACAAGTAGCAAAACACAAGATAAGTGGATTGGCAAAGCAAGATACTGTCGTTGCTTAGTCGTCTCTTCTTCTTCTTGTTCGTCGGTGACGATTTCATGGATTCGTGCAACTACATCTAAGTTCTTCGTGCTATGCCGGTCTTTGGAGTTCTTTCTGTCAACTGGTAGATGTTGTGTCTCTCGTGTAATTCTGTTTTGCTGTGATGTATCTTCTTCTTCGCCTTTCCTCTGCTTGTCTTTGCCTCAGTTCGTCAGTGAAGCCTTCATTGATTCGTGCAATTACCTTTACGTGTTTCGTGCTTTGCCCGTCTTTGGAGTCTCCTCTGTCACCTTTACGATGTAGTTTGGTTACGTACCTCCTGTATTTGCTTTCTTCTACCTTCATTTATTTTGTTCCTTACTTCAGCCTATCTATACTTCATTTGGCAGTGAAACCTTCTTGGATTCGTGCAATTACCTTTACGTGCCATGTGCTATGCCGGTCTTTGGAGCCTTTTCTGTCAATTGGAGGATTTGGTTGTTGTTATGTGCCTTTTGGATTTGCTGTCTTCTGTCTTCATCGTCAACTTGCTGTCACCAGCTGCTTTATTTAATACATACTGTTCTTGCTTATTTGACTTTGCAATCATTGTTTTATGTTGCAAGCTGTGTAGATCACTATAATTACACACACACACACACACACACACACACACACACACACACACACACACACACACACACACACACACACACACACACACACACACACACACACACACACACACACACACACACACACACACACACACACACACACACACACACACGCACACACGCACGCACGCACGCACGCACGCACGCACGCACGCACGCACGCACGCACGCACACACACACACACACACACACACACACACACACACACACACACACACACACACACACACACACATACACACACACACACACACACACACACACACACACACACACACACACACACACACAATAACATTCTATGTATATAATAAGCACAGTTTACTTAACCATACTTGGCAAATCATAGAACGTGTTACCCCGTTGTCTAAATATTACAACTCCATAGAACATATTACTGTTTACACGAATGTAGATAAGAATTATTAGAAAGAAACTAGCCTCTTGGCGACTATTTGTTGCAACTATTATAAATTGAAGAAATGACACCTCTAAATTTTCTGAATAACTAGTTTCAATAAAGCACAACAATCAACATCACTACTACTGTCATCAATGTCACATTATATTGTCACACATCTTTTTGAATGAACAGCATGTTATATTCGACACCTCTTTCTTCCAATTTGAAACAGCTATTCTTTAATCTTTGGGCATCATGATTCTTGTTGTATATCATCTATAGTGTCAAGATAGTATTCTTAATAAGTACGATAGTTGTATATCTAATACAACTAATACCGTACAGCAATTTGCACTAAATGTTAATGTCAATAATTAAGTTAAGAAAGGATTGGAAACTCGAATCTAGGCACAAATTTATATTGTCACATCAACTTTAATTTTGGCCACAGTACGACGTCCACAAAAGGGTTGGCATTAAATATTTGTATATCAATGTTTCGAGATACAGGCGCGGATCCAGGACTTTTGAAAGAGGGGGTTGCAAATTTCGATAGACCACGCCTACTTCAGTCAAAGCATTCACTTTGTTAGAGGTGCAAATGGCCCAGGCTATTTACAGGTTAGCTAAAGTAAATGGCGACAACTATAGCAAGGTATCTCTAGCAATGTGTTATGTTATAAACTCCCTAAATCATCAAAACTGTCTAACAGAAGCTAGCTGCATCATGCCTATACTACTGCTAAATATATGTAGTAAACTACGGTGCAACTATGTCTCTTTCAAAAGAAGACTGTATGAACAATCTCCGTGGATGATTTTGTACAAATTTTCGCCTGCTGGTACCAGTTCTTTGTAATGCATGGCGATGATAGGTGTGCAAGACGCTCCTCTGCTGTGGTAGACCATGCATATAAGTCTTCAGCCTCTTCAGTAGAAAGAATGACCTCTCTGCGTCGGCACTTGTGATAGTCAGGTGTACATGCTATCAATAGCAGATGATAAACATTTGGGTACAACTGAGAGTCACAAGCTCCCAAGGCCAGAAGAAGGTTAATTAATTGTTTGGTATGGCCTTCTTGCACTTTGCTCTCTTTTCCTTGCTTCTTGAATTTTTTGGTATTTACTTTGCCATAGTGACTGCCACCTTCTCACTTCACCTCGTAGAGACTTCTGGAACGGAAGATCGGCTTTCCATTCATTGGGTCAACGTCGGAACGAACCAGAAGGAAACGCACTAGACACAACAATGCTCGGACATTATCTTACTCACCATTAGATTGTTCGCGCATCTGAAGAAGCAGGAAGTCTAGGAGGGGTATCGCAACGGATCGTTTGTAGTGCTCAATCGGACTCCGACTACTAGTAGGTGTATTGCTCCGGTTTCGCTGTTAAGTTCGGTTTTCTTGTAACAGATTCAACGGATCCAATCTTGTCTGCGAGTCGCAGAATGTCTTGATACCAGATGTCAAAGTGGTTGTGTATATTCTGCCTTGTTGCCTTCATTCTTTCAGTTACGTACTGAGTGAACCATTCCCTAGCCTACGCAACAAAGATATCCTGGTCACGAGTCTGGAGTTTCGCTGCCAGATGTCTCACTTCGTCAAGAATCCGCTTAGTTATTTTCAATTAAATACTGAAAATGAGCGCAATGCGGCTTCAAGATCTTGTGTTTTATCTGTGGGGTCAACAAAAGGAGGGGGGTTGAAACCCCTACAACCCCTAAAGTAGATCCGCCACTGAGATAACTCAAATTTTGTTTTTAAATAATAATAGTGTAATCTGTAGACCATTTACCGTGCATAGAACTTCCAGATCAAAAAGCGCACAAAGCGCGCAAAACTCTATTCTAGACGAGAACGGGCGACTAAATGATCAAATAAAATGATCTTTTGAGAAATAGCTTCTAAGGTAATCAGCGTCAAGGAGTTAGAGACTAGCTAGCTGCACAGCTATAGCGCTCTTCCGCGAAATCAAAGAGCCGTTGTTTCATGACGTCTTTTGTCCGTTCATTGCATTTACAAATACCATATGTTTGAGTAATGTCTAAGAGAACCGTATCTTTCCATCTCATGACCATTACCTATGTGAACTCTTTACGTAAAACTACCATAGGCTGTTAGACTATTGTTTAACACGGTTTATTGATAAGTATTTCCGAAATAAATTTAGTAAGGTTTTGGTTCAGACTAAAGTCGCGGTCTTTGCGCGTACTCTGATAGTTAATCAATGAGGTCCGAGGTGGACAAAAGCAATCAGATGTTTCTGTCATAATTGCTTGATATTATGGAGTGAGAAGGGTTGCAATTGAACGTCGTTAATTAAGTATTAAACGTTGTCAAATTGCTGTAAAGTACTGTATTTATTTGCAATTTTAGAAGGAAGTTAGAAACATCCGGGAAGTTGTTTTATCCGGGCTTACGAGAACCGCAAATGGCGTCGTTCACGGTACAATGCCGCATCGCGTATTATTCTGTTTTACCAGTCAAGACGTCGCCTGAACTTTCTTCTTAGCATTGATTGTGTTGTAATTGACCGAAAGTTGTAACTAGGGCTTTGTAGGTTTAGTTAGTGTGTCTATGGTTGAGTAGAAATAATTGTCAGAGTTTTCAGAGTGTAAGCAACTTAGCGTCTCTGGACATCTAACTGTTTCTCGAATACGCTCTTGATTTTTCTTTTCGAAAATCTTTTTTGAGTGGCAATAGGGAGTCGCGTGGTAGGCTTGCGTACACGGTGTCAAAGGAAATTCAGTCCCCCTAATACGGTGTCCCCTCGGACAGAATGTCCTACTAAATAGTGTTCCCTGGGGACATAATTGTAACGTGGTAACGGCTTGTCGAAGTTCACTACCTCTGGAAGTGAGGGGCGCACGTGTAAGGCACCTTTTTGTTGCATGTCTGTTTCACATTACCCAGGCTCTCAAAATGACGCACACGGGCCGGCCATTATCATTATCCTGTACACGTGACACCGGAAGTCATTGGGCACAGTATAAATAATATTATAACACAACAGATCAGCATCCACGGCCACGAGAGGTAATACAAGGTGTAGACATCATCATGCTGATGACAGCTAGATTGACTTTAACTTAATTGCGCGATGTCTGCTCTTCTTATCTACACGGTTTACCGTAAGTCTTCCAAGAAACAACTTGAGGACCAAAAACAGATCGTCCAATAGTTGTTTAATTAATTGAAAAGGGGGCGACCTGGCCTGCCCACGCATGTCCTACCTCACCTTACCGCAATGTTTTTTGAAGTGCGCGCTCTTTTCGAGCTCAAACCCCGGCTGTATACATGTCTAGGTAGCCCCTTTCTACTTGTGAGTTCGTTTTTTTGCCAAACTATGCGTTTCTAGGCTTTCGAGGTAGCCGTTGTTGTATTGTAAGTCGAGCGCTAACTTCGCTCAAAGAGGTTGTAACTCGGCAGAATGATAGGTCGTTGTATTCGAAGACTCAGTGGGAAGCGGATTGCCAAACAGACGCAAAATAAATTTTTTACACAAATCTAAGTGACTCTGACGACACTTAGGGGGATTGTTCGAAGGGAACGGTCTGAGGTGTGAAAATGGCTCCATAACTTTGTTACTTTTATGGAGATGTAGTTCCGTGCTGAGTTTCGTGGCTGTTTGCGAGCGCGTTGCTGAGAAATCTGCAAGAACATGTCGCTACAGAAGACGTTTCAGGTCAACCATATGACACGTGACTCTAATTACCAACATCATGCTGCTCTAAATTGCTCTAAACTGCTTTAAACTGCACTCTAGCTGGTCAGCCAACATCATCAACACTGCACATGTATCTACATCTTTCTTACTTTATTAGAAGTACCACGAACAACCTCAAATGCAACAATTTAGCAATCTAGTCCAATGTCACGTCACGCCGTGGATTCGCCGCGAGACGAACCAGACCTCTTCCTGTCACTCATTATCAGTCGTAGACGTCACCAACACTCGTCTATCCTCTTAATATCGTTTCAATCAACCAACAGACAAAGCCAAACCCATAGACGAACGGATTACGAGCGGGGAAACGTGAATTACGGTGGGCGAGTTTGCTCGGTTCGAGTTGTTCACGCCGACGCGTCTCCCAAAACGGTCGCTTGGCCAATAACCGTTCGCAGAAGGAAGAAACAGGTCGCCGAATGGTTTTCGAAAGAAGTGACGGTCGGATTCGAGCTCTTTCGATGTCGAACGTCGGAGCCAGTTTTAGGCTTCTATTGATACCAGTCAATTTATTATATAACTAATTTCATTATTAATAAAACATTAGTTATTTTATATAATATAACATACAAAATTGTTAAAAAATCAAAAAATTAAAATATTCATATATTCATGTAAAGATAGTTTCATAGTTTCAGTTTCAGATGGCAATGCAAAATTCAATCATAAATTGTGTGTTGAAAAGTATTAGTTAATCAACAAC
>CAXXBX010000066.1:100000-172500 GCA_964274945.1 Dehalococcoidia bacterium
CGACATTACTAGTCGTACGCAGTACGCTGCTGTTCAAAATGGCATATGTAAAAGCACGCATGTGTAAAGTAAAATTGCTTAACGTAAGGTATTATAACGATGAGAACTTGTTCGTTATATTCGTTAACATAAAATGATCGTTATACTGTCTGGATTTACAGTACAAGGTTCACAGATATACATTTCACTCGTCGTTTGGCTACACGCCCTTTAGAATAGATTTCATGATTGACATTGATTGAAGACACACAGCAGCTACAAACACTTTCGGCGTTTGACTGAACTGGATTGAGTAATGCGTCTGCAATTAGATCTCGTCGCTGCTCTGTTGTATCTAGCTGATGCTCCATTAATGACCAGAAATCAAACCAGAACTATGAGTGGATAAGTTCTACCCTATTATTAGCCTTGTCATCTGAGTAAACCCAGTAGCAATACCTTTGTTGTGGTTTGATGTTTGTTGATTGCCACATTGGGACTGGAAATCACAGTTATTAGTGGCATTTGCTGATGTTCCATTTTACCATATACCCACAGCATGGATCTATACTCAAATATGAGTATACTCTCTGATCAGTGCTGAGTAATTATGCACACCATGAATCTGAATCTATTTTGCAAAAACACAGATACCAGAGCAACATCACTCACTCACTCACTCACTATACACCTAAAATTCTTATCTTCTGTAGACTTCTGGTATGACAGAGCATAGAAACTGCTAAACTGTCCAATATTAATTAACTTAAACAAACAGAACCCACATCCACAAGAGTGCAGGATAGTTACAATTAGTCAATCAAAACACTTAAAACCACACACATTCTTAATTAATATCAGAGCTCTAACCACACCAAAGTATTTAGCATTCATCCAGGGAACCCTTACTATCAATAGCAAGCAAAACCTTAGTAAACAAAAAACCGACCCTCTAGACAACACTGGCTTAATCAAAATGATGAACATAACTGTGCATACTGGGGTAATCTGGACATCTGCGGCAGCAGATGCTAGCACACCTTCCACTTCCTAAAGCAAACGTTATAAATGGACTATGGATATCCGCGACCTTCCTAGCCGAAGTCATGCGGTCATTCAGTGAGTCACAATGAGAAGTCTAACCACATTCGCCGATCCGCAAACCAGTCATTAGACCACACCTCTCCTCCACCCAATATCAATCACACCACTCATATTTATAAAAGCGAATATCTCGAGACCTCTGCATTTCTTGCAGCTCTTCCCTCCCAGCATGTCTTGTGCGGTGGTATCGTGTGGATTGCTTCTCGCGCTTGCGACGCTTACTGTGCATGCCCAACTTCAGACACCACTTGCCACTACAACGGGATGCCGAAATCCGCGATGTCCTAGCACCAAGTGTCCAGAAGTTTTGAACTGTCCTGGTAGTCTGGTGGTTGATAACGAGAGATGTCCGTGCTGCCATGTGTGCGGTTTGCAGTTGGGAGAAGAATGCTCTCCAGAGACGACTGACAACGTTACTGCCTTTCGATATTGTGACGCGGCGTCGGGATTTACGTGCAAGAAGGTTTCGAATGACGATGGCAGTGGAACCGCAGTCGGTCGTTGTGTAGGTGAGTTGTGTGACGTCACGTGAGTTGTTAGTGATGCTATTTAGTGCTACGCCCACGCAATCAAGATAGAGGGTTGGTCGGAAGGCAAAAGCTGGATATGACAACGTTAGATATTAGCAGCAAATGGCCTGAAAACGGCGCATACGATAGTCACGTGAGAAACATTCCGTCAACGCGCGCTAACGCTAGTAGCCTTGTTGTACAATCAAAAGGCTAGAAGACACTCGCGAGACGTTGGGAAATGTACTCGTGGGTTATACAATGGGCATGGATGCGCATACAAGGTTGAAGGGGCATTATTGCGCTTGCACTTATCACGTGACCTAATTGTTGCTTACCACGTGATGATCGTATGCACCCTGTTTTCACGCTGATATGTAGCGCTCGCATGTTCAAACCCGTAGAACGTAACGTATGTGGTGCCTTCGACCTGAGGAAAGATGACGAGTTGGTTTACGCGCGACCCGAACTCTACTTCAGCAACGAGATTGCAAAATCGCTCCCGTTCGTTGTCCTTATTTGTAACGGTGACTAAGCTCTAATATTCAGCTTTGCCTGTAGTTCAGCCCAACCTTCCAACTTGACTGCTTAGGCTAGGCAATCAAGTTTGTATGGGCGTAGCACTAAACAATAAAGTGATAGCCAGTAATTGCAGCGCTGTGCTTACACCAGACAGAACGACCACCTGAGGTGCATTCGTTTGGTTGTCTATGCACGCTCTGATAAACTGGTTTTTAAGTACCAATCGAACGGTTGTGGTAGAAAGTACCAAACTGGTCGATATTATCCCAACCCCTACTGTTGGCTAGGAAAAGTTGGGATGGAAGGTCACTTGATAGACTGACATCTAGAGGTGTTAATTGGCAGAAGCGATTAATCAATTAACTTAAGCGCTAATGACACCACAATGTTAAACTAAAGTCTGTTCGATTATTGATTATTGGAGAGGAGGTGGGATCTGTGGTTAATAGATAAGGAATTGAAGAGCAAAGATGGGCTTGTTAATTCCAGCTAGTGAAATAAACGGTTCCAGTTTAGCTTTGAACTTAGGTCTAAAGGTTCAACCAATGCTTCGACTATGTAAGTTTACTAGCTACAGCTGTTTTACTTATTAATCCATAGTTCAAAGTACGTCTCTGTCAGCTTTTATGTAGTCGTCGTCATAGGAGTGACTTTGAAGTTATCAGACATCTGGTGTAAATGATAGATGAGGGCAGGGCCAAATGCGTGTCATACAGGAAGTTAATAATTGTCGGAATAAAGAACCAATCACAGTATTCATTAACTGATCTGAAACCTCCTCCTTGTGAGCTTATCAATGATGTTGGAATCAACCTGCTAGGACGTCCGTTTAAGTAAAGGAGGTACCGTTTTTTTTCCACGTCTTCTCCAATTATCAAAACAGACTTTAAAGCCATTGTGGAAAAGCTATTGTGGCAATGCTATTGTTGCAATGCCATTGGACAAGCTAACTGCCTGTTCAACAGTGAATGAGTGAATTCTCTTCCATAGCTGCTGTACATTGTCAAAGCCATACGAAAGTGAAGAATGATGGTAGGCAACTCAACCCTAGCAGACTGTAAAAGGGCTGATTAGCAGTAACTAAAGGAGAACTCTCACCAAAATCAATTATTTCTCAGATAAAAGCTGTCACTTCATGACACAACCTTTTGCAACCATTTACTGCAGAAGTTTACCGTAAAGAAAAATATAGCATTGAAAGTATCCCCCCGTGTGTGGCATATGCGTACCTTTGATTGTTGATTTGCAAGGAAGACTGATATCTGTGCACTTTTGAAGGTAAGGATTATGATAAATATGGTGTCAAGTTGTGATTTATTGACTGAAGCAAACTGGAACCCCAAAGTTATCACGCAAGTATCGACTGTGGTAATAAAACCTCAGAAGAAGACCCTTCTTAGATTAGCTCATAGATCATGTCTCACTGAATTTTGGGTGCGTTAGGAGCACTTGGTATGGTTAAACCTGAAGTAGTTACTTCGAGAGAGCAAGACTTTGTGTACACACGGGGAATTGTCTGAACAAATTGTTGCCGATTCTCTGCTTATGTGGCTGTCTGGACCGTAGGTTTCCTGCAAGAAGATACCAGGCCTTGTATCTTTCTTTCAACAAGTTTTAGTATTTGGTGAGAATTCTCCTTTAAAGAAAATAGAGGTGTGAAAATCTTAATGCCCTGGCCAAAAGTGGTCATTGGAGCTTCTTGAGCCCTGGAACTATACTAGGTATACTAAGGTGAGTACAGTACAGTGAGTACAGTGAGGATGGTATTGAGCCATGACAGCCAAACCATTTTGTTGATATCAAAAACTGCAGTTTTTAGTTGCTCCAGCGTAAATTATCCGAATGGGACATTCAATTATCTGAGTTTCGTTCGTAGAAGTACCGAATTTATAGCAATAATTCTTTCAGTCTGATAAGTACAGAAAAGTCAAAATCCCACACATTTCTTTCATGAAGTCTTTCTATAATGCTAGCTCATCTTTCAACTGAACAACAATTGATTGATTCAACCAAAGGGGAAGGCGCTATGTAGTGAAACTAGATTTCTTTGATTAGCTAAGCACACACTAACAATGCATTTATCAGGACACACTGCTTACAAATTAGATTACACCATGCAAAAACTGAGGGGTGGAGCATGGCATTGGAAGCTTCCTAGATAAGTGTAGATTTAGATGGAAACGTGGGACACCAAGATTAGTGCACAGCAAACATACAACACACACACACACACACACACACTAACTAACTAACTAAGTAATTGACGCTAACTATAAGATTAATTACAAATTATTTTGGCTAGACAACTGATGACTAATGATATTTGAGCAGCTGCCTAATCGCAGACTATGTACCCCATTTAGTTTTTTGTGTTATTGCACAGCCTTAAGCGATAATTGAATGCCCAATTCCGATAATTGATTGCACGAATCGGATAATTGTACGCCGGGTTCGAATAATTGAACGCTTGGTTCGGATGATTGAACGCAAAATACTATTAGTTCTAGATGATGATATGGAAGTGGAAGACGACGATACAGCTGAAATTTTATTGCTGGTCTTGTTGTTAGACAATATACGGAGAGATGCTTGCCTCATTCCTGTGTATACGTAGTTTTTTGTTCAGTGTACTTTGCACAATTACGAAGCTAGTCAATGGGGACCGACCAATAGGCTGTTAGCAAACAGAGTATAGTGTTTACCAATTGTGCATGAAGAAGAAAAGTCCACATGTCCAGCAGACGACACATAAGCAAAAACTTTGACAGCTCAGAACAATCTGCTGAAGACTTCCCCTGCCATGTCTGTGTGCACGCACATCTAAGAATGTGTTCATATGATTAGAGCACTGTTGGGGTAGTGTGTTCACACCAAGTAATTGTCACTTAATGTTAGTAACAGTCACATGCCCATGTTTTTAGATCGTAGTTGTGTATTTTGAGCATATAATAGGCATGCATGCAATACTTAAGCATTTCAAGACTCTGCTCTTTCCAGCTTCTTGCCTAGTTTGACATGGGAGATGAAGGAAAGGCTGTTCTACTCGGCAGGTGGTTGCTACATGTCTGTCATCAATGTTGACATAATCCACTGCATTTTCTTGCCAAAACTGTACTCAATCAGGCACAACTGGTGTCTGATATTAGAATACAACTCGTCCCTCTTCTTCGATCTCCTCAGAGCCAACGTTGTCAGCTGCCAATCTGTTGCTACCACTGCACATAGAAGAGACACGTACTTGTTATTTAAAGGTGCAGACTGTAAGCTGTGGCACCATTAAGCAGAAACCAACTGCAGTCCGATAATTGAGTAGGTGTGTCGGATATATGCGAACAACAGTAGAAGTTGTAAGCTGTCGGACTTGAACAGCAAAACGTCAATCACGCCCAATCTAACATATCTTGTTTCTGTGTAACTATTCTCTACACTCATTGCCTTTAGATGAAAGAAATTCTTGTTTTGTATGAGTACGGAAGTGTCCAATATTAGATTAATGAGTCTACACCAACTTGATGTGACAATGAATAAGCTTAAGACGATGTAAGTGAACTTGATGTGACAACACGCGAATTTACCTAAGATGTGTGAATGTGACCTAAACTGTGTAGAATTAGCTCTCCTTGATTCAAGTATGACATTCCGCAAACAAGTTGTCAAAGTGGCAAGTGTCAATCTAATGTTTACTTAGGGTGTGATTCTTTATCTTCAACTAAAATGATTGGTAGACTTGTATAGAATAGTTTGCGTGCTAGTTGTGACGCAAGTGAACAAATGATCATGTATTGTTATCTTTTTAGTAGTATATGTATTGATATTAGGAGACATTAGCGACTTTACTAACATTTAATTCATTCAAACTTTGTGACATGTTTGGAGTGTTTTGTTTGTATAGGGACACACGTGCCGCCTTGTGTAGAGGGTCGTACGTATAAGAAAGGGTGCTTGAAGTGCAATTGTACGGATGGGTCACTTAAGTGTGAGAAAGACAAGGGCATTACTTGTTTGGCACTTACTTGTGGAGCTAAGGAGAGATATCGACCCGTTGACAAATGCTGTGAAGTATGTGTAGGTGAGAGTAATCGCACATGTTTGTACATCACTGTTATGTCAATCTGTGTTACAGAGGTATGCCTGTATGAATCTCCTGCTTTACCTCCAGCAGTTGCTTTGCCAGGAGGTTTGTCTAAATTTCGTGTTACATTCAGAGAGGAATTGCGCCTCACATTTACTGTTGGACACCTTGCTCCAGACCTTGCTCAAGACAATATGCTATCCAACTTGGGTATTTACCGCAATGGACGTGAACTCTTGCCAACATCTAAGTATCTTTCAATACAAATCGTCCGGGTTTCTGTTTCACCAAGTGGTCCAAGCTTCTGTAGATATTTTGTCGAAATCACATTTATTCTGGAAGCAGCAAAGAAGACTGACAGTGGTAACTACACGTTGCTGATTGAAAATCGTGTAGGAACAACTAGTACAAGTTTCATTCTCCAAGTGATAAGTATGTCTATTCTGTGACGGAGGTTAGGTTTCTCGTTAAATTTTTTATGTGTAGAACGCAGGTTGAAGAATTGTACATTTGAGACTGATCTCTGTGATTGGATTAATGGAGGTAACCTTAATGAAAATGAGGTTGGCTGGTTGCGTCGCATGGGAGAAACACCATCTCATTCTACTGGACCTGTGGCAGGATATGGAGGATCGGGTATGGAATGTTTGATTTTACTGTTGACAGTCTGTTTAGCCGTTGGTCATGTTCTTTTATGCATTTGTTCACATGTCTTACTGGTTGTTGTCTGTCTTTCCATCTGCCTGGAAATTAGCATGTGGCCTTATTTGCAATTACCATTGCAGGAAGAAGTTGGTTTCATAATAACATTTAAAACTTCCGTACCTGCATAACAGGTATGAAACTGACAATCAGTGGCATGTCATACATGACAGTGAGTTGTGGTTGTTGAATTTAGTAAGACTCTACCAGACCCTCTTATGATGTTGTGCCAGTTTCTCTCTGGCATTGTGTCATACAAGATGTAGGCACGACAGCACAAGAGGGACTTGTAGGAGATTAACAAACAATTATCAGTGCCAATGAGGCTATTGGCACTAAGTAGTCGTCCATGACACAAGGCTGGTCGTGTGACGGAACCCTGGTGAAACATTGTGGTGAAATTGCACTTTGTTATTAGCCTCATATCAGACCCTTTTGCGCTGTTGTTAGTCTGTGATCCAAGTCCAGAATTATGACATGTTGTTGTACCCTTCGTCCAACTTTTATCTTTCAATATATTCCTGCTAATTTAATGGTGCTTATTGCAAATGTGAACGTTGCCTTTTGATTAAAGTGTCCTAAATCGGAGAAATGGAGGATAGCATGGTTGTCATGGCAACCATGCAATTGTGTAATTTATCATTTCTTTTTAAGAAAATTTAGATTACAGTAGCTGTGGGTATTTTTCTGCACTTGACATGGTTCTCCCTAAAGCATGGTAGCGTGGCACTTTACCACGCAGAGCAACCCTAGCCACATGACCAAGCCTTTCACTTGTGTTCTACCCAAGGTAGATGTACAGTGCTGTATAGTGCTGTACACTACTGTACACTGCACTTATATATACAGTAAGCAGATGGCATTAGTGTGCGTGTGTTAAATAAACGTGGAAGACATCTCAGGCTATAATGACTTAATTTCTTTTGTCTTTGGGGCAGAAGGCTTCAGTAATTAATTAATATGCAGTTTGACCCACAGTTTTTTAATCATACGTTAAGTCTGGGTATCTGAGGGTACATCGCAGTAATATGAGGCATGACTTGCAACTACCATATCTGCCACACTATTCTGAAGTCTTGGGGAAAATACTGCTTGTTTTTTCTTAGGTTTATCTAAGTATCTGAAGTACAGTTTATTAAGTTTAATTAATGATTTGATGCCGTAAGCGGGTGGAGGAGAGGCAAAGCAATGTTTGTGATTAGTGGTTATGAAAAGTGAGATTTTAACAACTCTAACTGCAGCAACTCCAACACTAAAGAGTTATAAAGTACTTCAAGAGTCGTCATCGCTGCTTGACAGGACATCATTATTGGCTATGTCAACATAATTGCCTTCACAATCTGGCTGTTCAGTAGTGCATATACACTCTTAAGTGCACTTGCAAGTATCAGTGCACTAGAGCCCATTCCATATCACCAAAATATGAGCAGCTACTGCAGCAAGGACATGAAAGGAATTCCAGCAGAGATTAAGGACCTGGCAGCTGATCTGACCATTGATTAGCTAATGATGTCGAATCTTCAGCGCCCATCCATGCATGGAATTTTTGGAGTATACAGTAAAAAGGGCCGGTCTCCAGAGTGTCGCCTGGTAATGTGCATGCACAATGCATGTGGAGTCGCTGAGAATTGTGTGGAATCACATCCAGTAAATGCATGCACAGGGAAGAGAGCTTAGAGGAATCTAGGCTTAAAATATGAGACATTGTGGACAAATCGATGCTCTGTTTTGTCCCTGCTCGACATATCATTCTACAAGGAAGTGGAAAGGCAAGAGTGTACCCTATAATGGCTGCAGTGTCATAAATGTTTGGTTGAACGAATCATGATACTATAATATTAGTGCTGCCATGTTCTGCAGCAAGCCTGGGACTTGATCGCTGAACCACTTGTGTATTCAGATGCTTGCTGTTAGCATGCGTATAACACTGCAAAAACTGCTATTCTATAACATACAGATACTTGCTAACTGTTGTTAGCATTTTATGTATGCTGTCTACTTTTAGTGACATCATTTTTAATAACTCATATGCTGACCATACACACCACAGGGGTGCCAACCCCATAAAATTAGAAATATGGCTGTGGCGTCATTGGTGCAGGGCATTCTGTCTTGTGCATGCGTACATCTACCACAGATATAGTAATCTCAAACATCTTCTGATCCCACTGGTACACGCTATACCTGTACTTCTAGTCTGTAAACGCTTCCACTCCATACATCACTGCAGTGGAACTTAGTGGTTTAGCAGTTCAATTTGTACATCCGGCTGGCATTGCTAATAAAAATATCAAACCTACTATTCAAACGTTACATTCTGTTACACGAAAAACAGTTTGTCATGCGATGAAGACGAAAAAGAATCTTGAATACACTGCGACGCTGCATTGTAGTACAGAAACCAGTTGTGCTATTAAAAGTCTTCAAAATTTCTAACTTGGGACAAGACTTTGAAAGGGCAATATTTGTATATAGGAGTCAACAAATGTTTTGAAAGCAAAGCATTAAAGTTGGACGAGGGGTGCAATGATTGTCACGTTTTAGAGGGCTTTTCAGCATTTGCTCATAGACAAGTGCAGAATGTACGCTGGTCTTGAATATAAATATTTCCAGTCAAGAATCCTACTGTCTTCACAAACGTGTTTGTCTACAATATCTCCTAGCAACACACATGCTTGAATACCTATTTCTCTGATTAAATGCTGTGGTGTTTATTTGCTAAAGGCTCTCTGTCCATGCTTTAGGAGTGTCAGGCTGTAGTTTTCACACCTTTTCAAGAGAACAACACCTACGATACTGGTATGAATTTCACACTTCGAGACTTCACTTAGCAAAACAGTATCTGAGTAATCTAGTGACACCTCCGAAGAGGTTTTTCCTTCAACAAGAGCAACAGATGAAATACGGCATTTATTGCATTTAAATATGGGCGGTGCTTAATCGAAGAAATACAGTAATCAACTTTATTAATTGCCAATGCAATGGTACTGTCTCTTTGTTTGTCTGTTTGTGGGCACTGCATTTGCCATACCTTGTCCTTTGACATGTAAGTAATCCAATGTGTGAGTTACACTGTGAGTAATCCAAAAGGAGCTAAATTATTATGACTAATTTATTGGTAATTTTGATGAGGTGTAACTTGCTAATTTGTGCCCAGGCTACTATATATATTTGGAGACTTCCAGGCCCGCTGGTGAAGGACAAAAAGCAGAGTTGCGCAGTGTGTCCATCAAGGCAGAGTCTCATCCCACCAAACTGTCGTTTGCTTACCACATGTTTGGCCCCAATGTTCGCAGCCTCCAAGTAGACCAGTTGCGATATGACAAGGATAAGAAAAAGGTACGACATACTCTGTGGACTCAGAGTGGTAATCAGGGCAACAAATGGCATACAGCTTCAGTGACGATTGGTCCAATCCAGCCATATGTGAAATCACGAATTGCATTTGTTGCTACTGTCGGTAATGACACGCTGGGAGACATTGCCATTGATTCGATCGTTTTGTCTTAGACTCATACTCGTATGGGTAACACACCGCTCTCTTTGTTAGCACTAGTTTTGAAAGTATGACTGTGTGAGGACAATGGCTTTCAATGTTTTCAGTTTCCGTCGGTGTTTGTCTAACTGTCGTCTAACAGAGTCAATAGACTCAGCAAAAGTGTGGTTTATGGTACATGTCAATATGTCTATGTTCACAGGTCTGTTTATGGTACCTTAACAAGGGTGTTGCAAGGATTTTGTAAGGCACTTCAGAGACCACGCTCCATGCTGAGTTTTATGGCCATGCCCACATGCGCAAGGTTTGATGCTGGTTTGCTTACTGACATGCTTCGCTTCACAAACTGTTGTCACCGAATCCTCAGGCACAAAAGACACACCTTAGATCTGCCTACATGCTCACAGCCAGAAGCAAAACATATGACAGAAAAATACTGACAGATACTGACGTAAATAGTGGGCGGTGCATGACAACCACTGTTGCAGCTAGTATTTGCCCTAATCGATCTTATCTTCAAACCAAGTATCCCAGTTGCTACATTCAAAGAACAAACTTGTTTGCCTCAAACAAATTTACCACTTTTTAAAATGCAAAGTCCATTGTCTTCATAGCTAATCACTGCCTACTCAGTAAAGCACAGCAGACTTGAGCCAAGGCACAGCGCAGCACAGTGCCTTTTGTATGCTGGGGACAACCCTAATTGAAGACTATTTTGTTCCATTGTAAACGCATGATTAAAGTGTGCTTGTGTGACATATGCTTTAGTTTTTCTAAGTACAGACAGGCAGTGCTTCTCAGCTCTGTGAATCTGAGAGTACTGTGTAGGGGTCAGATTACTTATCGACTGTCCTGTTACTATACTACAGGTACATACAGAACGAACCAGTTGTAATGTTGACGGTAAAGAAAAGACATTCGCCATTTGCATGTCACGAGAGGTATTTAGAGACATACTACCAATGTATATGTTTACAGTAAAGATCAATCTAGGAGCCCATTGTTTCTGTTGCTTACAAAACACAAGCTCCTACTCTACCCTGTGCCAATGACTGGTCCCATAGTTCTACCCTAGAGTAGTGATCACAAGAATTAAAATTTTCACGTCTGTGCAAACTGCCATACACATGAAGGCAAGATTGGTTTATGGCAGTCTGTGATGCTTTGTGTTGAGCACGCACAAACTCAATACACTGTATATCGTATATCATTATTCTCAAATCACTATCACATAGGCATATTTCTCTCAGTAATAAATAGCTGCTTTACAAAATAGATCTGACATACTGTCGCTAGAAAAATTACTAACGATTTAATGACGGTCCAGAATGGAACCATTACATTGTTACTCTCTACCAGAAAAACGTCTCTACTCTCGTGAGCAACGAGTAACATCTGTGTGTGTTCAGCACGGTACAATGCTACCTCGATCTTGTCAAGTGCTTCCTGTAAATAATCAACCGATAGTACAACCACATAACAGCAGTTTGTACTGAAATGTTTTGCCACCGTGCAATCGTTTGGGATATCTCATTTAAAGACAAGGCTTAATTAATTTGATGCTGTAGTTACTAAATACCATATGTGCAAATCATGATTGAGTGATTACATTTAGCTAGAGGTTAAATTTCGACATGTATCATTAAAGAGTCCAAACATAAGCACTGTGAAAAGATTATACAATCAGCAAGATACAATTTTGTTATCAAAATTAGCCAATTGCATTCATTAATGATATGTGCAAGTGTTGAGCACTGGGTTTTCATATCATGTGCAAGCCTTCGCTATGTCTATATACTGCTAATTTGACGCATTGTAACAGGCCGCGTCTTTAGGTCAAGTGTGTAGCATGGTTACAAATTAGCAGCCTGTATACATGCTGTGGTCCATACTCATTACAATCAAGTCTAACAGCTTTATGAAGAGTAGATACTGTACACATTAACTTTGTGCACTGTATGACTATTTGCTGGTGTCATGTGTACTTGCTTTGCAAATCTGCTCAATTGACTGATGGTAGTAAATCAATCGGATTATCCATTCATTATTTAATGATTTGTCAAGTTCATATAAAATCAGCCTTCTCAGATTTTTCTAGGAAACCCTGCATATACACATACATACAGATACCATGTGGAATAAATGTCTGAAAAGAGCCCAGTCTTATAATGCCTTGGTGCACATGTCTACGATAGTCTGCCTGGTGTGGTGGTGGTGGTGGTGGTGGTGATGTGTGTGTGTGTGTGTGTGCGCGCACGCGCAAATGCGTGCATGAAAAATGGCCTTCTGGTAAGAAATTACGTTCTTGGATTTAGAAGATGTTTTCATTCATAGATTTACAAGACAAAGCTTCATTTCTTAGTTATGGATGATTTCTCAGTTGATTGCACACCAAGGCATCAGTCTAACTGCATTATCTGCAAGTGACTGCCCAGAGACCATCACATGTATGTGCAGATGCAGTCCTTGTATGATTGCATTTGTCTAGACCATGCCTGGTAAAGTAATCGCGACAAAGATGCAGGATTGTAGACTGACAATGCATTATGCATGCATGGTGACATCACTCAGATCACGCATGTACACCTATGCTATTCATGCACCAATTGACACTCTAAAGCCTCATAATAAACTTAATCGGCCATTTCTGTGATTAATAAATTTCAACAAACACATTTTCACCGCTGAACGGCCACAGTGCTGTTAATTGGAAGAGCTCAGTTTCGGACATTCATAGTACATTCATCATTAAATACATACATACATATACACATACATACATACATACATACATACATACGTACATACAAAACTTCTCTTACTGAAATTTTAACAAATTCATTTGGTTCGTTCTCAGCCAGTTCCATACCAGCCCCTTCCTCCATTGTTGATGCCACACCAATCGACAGAAACATCTGTTTACTTGACACCTGACTAAACTGGTTGCTGAAGCGAATCTCATTATCGCCCAACTCAGTCACGGAGATACCCACATGCTAATCCCAAGAGTTCGTAATCCGGGACATCATCAATATTATCTTCCTCCTTGGATTTCTAACAAAATAGTCGATGTCAAGATTACCTCCTTTCGTTACTTGGAATTCGACGTCTAGAGTCTGGTCTTGTTCGACGCGTTGATAAAAACACTCCTTGATGCCAGGCGGTAAACGCAATGAAAACGACGTTCCTGGGCCGTGAACTTCTATTGTGTCCTCGTAATCCGGTTGTAGGTGGGCAAAGAAGGGAGTTGACAAAAATGCAACGAGTATGTGAAGACTCATAGTAGAAATACAGGTAGCCAGCAACACAAGATTTTCAGACGCGCACGCGCACAATCACTTCATGATGAAAACACAAACAAAACACGTACAGTACAACGGACCATGTACTCATACTCACAACGACTCTCTAGGCTACCTAACCAGTCCAAGGCTCAAGTGCACGCAACACATACGTGTACACACCAGCTCAATCAGTAGTCTCGCGTAGCCAGACCCTTTCCGCCTACATTCTTCTAAGCCACGCCTTTAGAAAGTTAGCGAAACTTTGCTGGCCTCCTGAGGCAGTGCTCCCATCGCCATTTGCAACACTAGACTTGTGCCCAGTCCTCCTAGACTTGTACCCAGTCCTTCTCGCGCGCGCTCTACATGTTTTGGCACGTGCTTTTTGTTTTACTTGCCTAGCTAGTGAAACACAAGCACGTGCCGAAACACGTGGAGCGCGCGCGAGGAGGAGGACCGGGCTTACCAACCACACGTGTGAAACCACATGGACCTATACAGACGTGACAGCTAGCGCACGTGGTGTAGCAACCTACCTCGGAGGTAGCCTCGGCCTCCCAGACCCGTGTAGCGCCGATTCAAAATCGTCCTCCACGCATGGATCTGGGATGGTACCGCCCCTTCTCAATATATTGCGGTTGGTCCTAGGACCAACATTAGTGTTCAGTTTCATAATGCATACCTCTCCAAATACAGCTGAAGACATCTCATGCATATCTGCTGTCTACCAAAGACTACATTGTACACAAACGACGACTTGTAGTGCGCTTTTCACGCAAACTCGCGCCCCTACACGTCGTGGTTTGCATTCTGCGCCTGTCAACGGCTGTAACGAAACCTAGATAATAGAGCCGTTTGTTCGAACCGATGCTCCGACATCTACACTAGCCAGCCAGCTGCATTCTCAACGACTTCATGATCACGTCTAGTAGATATACAAAGTCTTGCGGAGAATTCACGGCGAAGTTTTGTAGCGATTTCGCGGCGAATCCGGACGATCGAGTCACAGCGGACACTAGCGAATTTTCATCGCGAATTTGCTGCTCCACGCGCGACTAACAGCTACTCGCAGCGGATTCACGCGATCAGACACATGCCGATGGCGTCCGCGGCACCACTAGTAAAAGAAAGTGCTTCCTAACGTCCCATTCGCGTTTCCTACTAACACACAAATGATAAAACCGTAGCTACTGTAAACACAAAGGTACCTGTGCAGCGGGATGCGCCATGATGTTATAACGCTACCTGTCTTCGTCGTTCTTGTATTACAGCTGTAATTGGAAAGGTATGCATTATGAAACTGAACACTAATGCTGGTCCTAGGACCAACCGCAATATATTGAGAAGAGGCGGTACCATCCCAGAAACGATTTCCAATCGGCGCTACACGGATCTGGGAGAACGAGGCTAGCGCGGAGGAGGACTGGGCTCTAGTCTATTGCAACACTATGTGGATATTCAAGACTGTGGAAACAATTTTGTGTTATTTGTGGGTGCTGTACTTTTATCCGGATGCTGCATCGATACCGAAGGGCCATCTTCTTCCTCTTGGCTCGCATCGCGAGCCCAAAGGTCATGTTGCAAAGAGTTTTGCTCGCGATGAGATGTCGCCGCAGCATTTCTACGCGGAGTTCGTAAACAAGAGTCGACCTGTCGTATTTAGAGGCGCTCTGAACGACAGCGCTGCAGTTGAGCTGTGGGATGATGTCTATTTGAAGTGAGATTCAAATGCATACGTCAGTAGCTAGTCTAGACTGTAATTTAGCTGCTGCTTCTTTTGTATCTATCTAACCGAAAGCTGGTTTTCGTATTTGCTCTGGACTTTCGCTGTGCGTCGCGGTTAATTGGTATTGTCTAAACCGTTGTGTCCATAACGCGACTAATTACCTTAAAGGTGTATACCGGCCGAGGGTGTAGTGTTCTTCATTTAGATTAGTGATCGGTATGCTTGTCAGCCACGTTATTCTTTTAAGCTTCCGGTACGCGGGCTATGCTGTGGGTGGGTGTTTAGGTGGGTTGTAGCTGGGTTGTAGCTGGGTTGTAGCTGGGTGAGTAGCTGGGTGAGTAGCTGGGTGCACAGGTGACTGGCTGGGCAGGTGACTCGCTGGGTGGATGAGTGGGTGGGTGAGTGGGTGGGTAGTGGGTGGGTGACTAGGTGAATGGGTGGGTGACTGCGTGACTGGCTGGGTGGGTGAATGGGTGACTGGCTTGGTGGGCGACTGGCTGGCTTGGTGGGCGACTGGCTGGCTTGGTGGGTGACTGGCTGGCTGCGTGGATGACTGGCTGGCTGGGTGCGTTACCGGCTGGTTGGGTGTGTGACTGGCTGGCTGGGTGGTTCGGCTGGGTGGGTGGGTTCAGGCTGGGTGGGTTCAGGCTGGGTGGGTGGGTTCAGGCTGGGTGGGTGGGTTCAGGCTGGGTGGGTGGGTTCAGGCTGGGTGGGTGGGTTTAGGCTGGGTGGGTGGGTTCAGGCTGGGTTCAGGCTGGGTGGGTTTAGGCTGGGTGAGTGCAGGCTGGGTGAGTGCAGGCAGGGTGGGTGCAGGCTGGGTGGGTGTAGGCTGGATGGGTGAAGAATGGGTAGGTGCAGGATGGGTGGGTGCAGACTGGCTGGTGCAGGCTGGGTGGGTGCAGGCTGGATGGGTGCAGGCTGGATGGGTGCAGACTGGGTGGGTGCGGGCTGGGTGCGGGCTGGGTGGGTTCAGGCTGGGTGGGTGAAGGCTGGGTGGGTGCAGGCTGGGTGGGTGCAGGCTAAATGGGTGAAGGCTGGATGGGTGAAGGCTGGGTGGGTGCAGGCTAAATGGGTGAAGGATGGATGGGTGAAGGCTGGGTGGGTGCAGGCTGGGTGGGTGCAGGCTAAATGGGTGAAGGCTAGGTGGGTGAAGGCTGGGTGGGTGCAGGCTAAGTGGGTGCAGGCTGGGTGGATGCTGGGCGGGTGGATTCTAGGTGGGTATATGCTGGGTGGGTGGATGCTTGCTGGGTGGGAGGATGCTTGCTGGGTGGGAGGATGCTAGGTGGGTGGATGCAGGGTGGGTGCATGCAGGGTGGGTGCATGCAGGGTGGGTGAATGCAGGGTGGGTGCATGCAGGGTGGGTGTGGGTGGGTAGATGCAGGGTGGTTGCTGGGAGGGTGGGTGAGTGATGGGTGGGTGGGTGTTGGGTGGGTGGGTGGGTGTTGGGTGGGTGGGTGGGTGGGTGAGTGCTGGGTGGGTGGGTACTGGGTGGGTGCTGGGTGGGTGAGTGGGTGCTGGGTGGGTGAGTGGGTGCTGGGTGGGTGAGTGGGTGGGTGCTGGGTGGGTGGGTGGGTGCTGGGTGGGTGGGTGGGTGGGTGCTGGGTGGGTGCTGGGTGGGTGAGTGGGTGCTTGGTGGGTGAGTGCTGAGTGGGTGGGTGCTGGGTGGGTGCTGGGTGGGTGAGTGGGTGCTGGGTAGTTGGGTGCTGGGTCGGTGGGTGCTGGGTGGGTGGGTGCTGGGTGGGTGAGTGCTGGGTGGGTAGGTGCTGGGTGGGTGGGTGGGTGATGGGTGGGTGGGGGCTTGGTTTTGGGTGGGTGTGGGATGGGTTTGTGCTGGGTGTGTGGGTGGGTGCTGGGTGGGTGGGTGCTGTGTGGGTGTGGGTGGGTGGATGGAATGTATATATTTTAACATATTGTAACTATAAGTAGCTAATACCGAAATCTGATAGTTCTCACCGATTGGACTAAATTATATGTACAAAGTACCAGACAATCTAATACAAAAAAGTACACTGCTCGTGTGAACTGGGCATCCCAGTCACGAGTGCAACTATTAAGATTCAGTGCTTGTAAGTCTGGTAATCTTTCGTAACAAGACTCAAGAGTTGCATTGCTGAATGTTGACAGCTATATGTCTGGTCCAAAAGTTCTTGAATTATGACAGATTAGGCTTTCTGCGGTTATCATGACACTTCTTCGAAAGATATCTCATGTGTTTTGTTGCTTATCTCCATCACCCAAAATGTTTAGACACAAGGGGAATGAAGGCTGGCCGATCACCACATACGTTCTTGGCTGTACTTTGTGATTTGATGCTCTCTCATTTCATTGCAGCAAACCCACAAGTTTTTGCTACCCTCTTTACATACGTCATACTGGGCAAAAAGATATCTCAAGATCAAGAGATTTTTCCATATCCGTGTCAAATACAACAATATCAGTTATGGTGCTCTTTGCAATGATGTATGCCGAGTTTACGAAGGCAGTCTGACCAACTTGATACAATACTGTTGTGTTGCCAGTTTGGACCTCCGTCGGTCTTGCATGTAAGTAAATGGAAACCCTCTACATTAATCACTGAACCACACTCACAATTAGAAACCCAACTTCTGAATGGCAAGGGTAGACCCAATCTCGAGCTCATGCATGCAAGATGCCAATGTCATTGTGTATTCTGGAACCGATAGTGCAAACTTGCTAGAAGAAGGGACAGCATCCAACTGTAAGCTCCAGAAGCTGGGCCCTGAAGAAACTGTAACCTTGCGGTATTCCTGTCAGAGTGGCTGGGTGACTGGCTTATTAGGATACAACATCTCTACATACACTCAAACATCCTAATCTGGACAGTATGGGATCATCCGCTGTCCAGATTCTAGAAATGTTTGAAGATAGAGATAGTTAACAGTATGGGACCAGCCGCTGTCCAGATTCTAGAAATGTTTGGACAATAGAGATAGTTAACAGTATGGGACCAGCCGCTGTCCAGATTCTAGAAATGTTTTGGAAGATAGAGATAGTTAACTAGCGTTATATCCTTAGAATCCCAGACCATTTTAATGTAAGGTTTGGTGAAAGTCATACCACGTCTGCATACAGTATGCGTGTACAGTACACACTTGTACTACGCTGTAATGTACATGTGTACTTTGTACTACAGTTACATATGCATTCTTCTATCCACTAGCAGGTGATAGTCAAAACAGGCTTGAGAATTGAGTGTTTATACGGGGAATTTCTTGCCAAAGTGCTTACCCTGGGAGTCCCAAGATCTGATATGCACTGGGAAAAGTGTCTGGTCCAAGGGCGTAGACACCGGGGGGGGCTTTGGGGGCTCAAGCCCCCCCAGAATATGAGACTTGTATTTCAAATCTTTGATACATTAAGGGATAGGCAGTACGCGTACAACACAACACTACATTTACTAATTCAAAAGAGTTTAATCAAAGTGTCCGAATAGTCGTCTTCTGCTTTCATTACGTGTAACAAACTCATTCGCAACACCTTTTATTGGTAATGCATCAGTTTTGTCCTTATGGATATGGAGTATCATAGACCAGTTGAGACGACATTCACTTATTGTAGAACGTAGCCATGTCTTGAGTCTACGGAGAGCACTAAAACTTCTTTCACTTGTGGCGTTTGTTGCCGGCATTACCAGAATGAGCTTGACTACTTTGATGACTTCAGAAAAAAACTGTCTTTCTGCACTGCTTAAGGATTTGAGGTATACGACCAGAGACCGTACATCCGTCAGTGGCTGTTCAGTACCTGCATGAAGAAGAGTGAGCTGTGTTTGAAGTCGGTCTGGGTGACTGAAATCATCACCATAAAAATTGACAATCTCTTTCAGTGCTTCCGATTGCTGGGGTTGCTGAAGAGAAGTTACAACTGTCTCTAATTTCTGTAACATGTTGAATCCTTTCTGATGAAATCTATCTTTGACTGCTGCTAAAATCAAGTCAATGGCCTCAAAGTAAGCCCTTCGATAGATCTCCTTCACTTCTACTGGATGTACTGTTGCACCTTCTCCTACCTCGAATTGTCTTGGAACTTTCCTACGTCGTGGAAGGGTAGGGGATGGCACTTGAAGTGACAATCTTTTGCGTTCAACGTACTTCCAAAATATATCAAAGCACTCATCAGATCTCATTGACTGGATAGTTGTTGTTGTAGTACTGACTAGCTTTTGGCCTTCGCATGCTGAAATAGTAGAACTCTGTAAGGATCGGGACAGGTTGTCCACTATGTTCAGCAGCTTTCTTCCAAGTTCAACACCATAAACGAAGTCAAATGTGTCCATCTGCAAAGCGATTCCTCCAATTCTAGCTCTCATCTCAGTATCCTTTGTGGCTTCTTTTGCCACATCCCAAGTCATCTGAAGTGTAGTGTAGTTTTCAGATATTGACGTTAATGCCTCAGCCCTGACCGTCCATCGTGTAGGACAAAGAATCCGTAGTCCTGGAGAGCCAGCAGTGACAACATCTTTAAACTTCTTGAAGATGCTTTCACGTTTGGGTGATTTTTTTATCAACTTAGTAATTTCATGTACGGTCTCCAGAGCACTTCGCATGACCTTGATACCTTTCAACACATCCTGAGTCGCTAGGTTTAATGCATGACCATAGCAGTGTGTGTACAACGCACGGGGCTTTAGATCATTTAGTCTTTTTGCAACGCCTGACTTCGCTCCTGCCATGTTACTAGCGCCGTCGTAGCACTGGCCTCGGCAATGGTCAATCCTTAGATTCATGCGTAACAGGATATCTTGAACTGTTGCTAGTATAGAGTCAGCAGAAGTTGAGTCTAAGCTATACAGCCCTATTACTTCCTCATGGACTTCCAGATCATCATCTACGTATCGAAGACAGAAGACCATTTGTTCAGTATTGGACAAATCTGTAGTTTCATCTACCATGATAGTGTACCACTTTCCCGATACCTTCCTAACAACATCTCTCAGAATCATTAATGCCATGATACTGAGAATTTCATTTTGTATACAGGGGCTTGTGAACTTGGCCTGGCATTTGTCTAACCATTTCCAGAGCCTCGGATTGTCTTCAGCACGCATAATGAGGAGTTGCATTAAGTTGGAATCCCTTTCAAGAGCGACACTACCTTCAGGTTTAGACCGACCACGCATGGCGAGACCTTGCCGAGCAAGGTATCGAATGCAACTAATAATTATCTGTAACATATTCCTATTCTCAACCATTTCTTCTGCATAACCTTTCCCTAGCATTTGCCCAACATTCTGTTCCTTGCCAACCACCATATCCATAGCATCACGATGAAAGACTGATTTCTGATGTTTTTCAAATTTAGTGAGTGCTTTCTTCCAGTCTGTAAAGCCAGTTCTCACGAATTTATCGTCCAAGTTCCCAGCGCGCAGAGCAACTGAGCCTAAGTCCTTCTTCTCCGCCACCTGGCAGTAGAAGTAGAAGACTTTGTCATCTGCTTCTTGATAATGCAACCACGGGTATCTTCTATACCAAGAAGAACAGAATGCTCGCTGCTGCTTAGCAAATGTGCGATATGGGAAAGACAGCAAGGGTTGGTGAGGACTCCAAGGCATCAAGGTGGGCTGAGGCTGGGCGCCAGCAACCGGTCTTGTCTCGGAGGCATCAGTTGCGTCGGGCTGGTGAGAGTGGTGGCCGCTTTCAGAACTTGTAGAGGCTGGTCCAGCCACGTTGCTAGTTTGGGCGTGCTCTTGGACGTCTTCTTCACCTGAGACATTGCTTTCATGGTCAATGCCAGTGGGATAGTTAGTTACACTTCCATCCGGTTGTTGCGCTTTCCGCAGCCACGCTATCAGAGACATTGTGATACGGATGCAGTCGGGTGATGAACGTGCACTGGGCGCATGCGCAAAAGCACAATTAGGCCTCTTGGTTAAGCCCCCCCAGTTTTAGAATTGTGTCTATGCCCCTGTGGTCTAGGGAGGTGTCCGGATTAGGGAGGTCCAAGTGTATTAGAGTACATGGTTTTCATTAAAAGAAAGTGGTTCCAGGGTTTTCCCCAGCATACAAAAGGCACGGCGCTCCGCCATGCCTTGGCTTCCACTTGGTACAGGCCCTGTTCATCTATTTAATGGGATTCTTTCGTTCGAACGGGACTGGGAAGAATCTTTCATCCTAATGGGATTTCATGTTTTTCGTCTTCGGTTGAGACATTGAACTTTTTGAATGCAATACATACACATTTCGCTCACTTTTACACAGTCTGCAAAGTCTAGTCGTTTTCAGAAACGACGTAGAACGCCTATGAACCCAAGACAAGTTTGCCTTGGTAAAATTTCGACGCTAGGCGTTATCTAATAAGCCTAAAAATTGTCTGCGCTGTTATGGAAACCACTTAAAATGCTTTTGAGAGTCAGAAAAGCGAATCAAAGTTTGACGGCCCTGTCAACCAGACCGTACTCGCGCATCTCGACGGGTAGATTCGATGCTTTCATGTTCACGTCTTACGTCTGCCGATGCTGAAAATGAAATGGCACTACTTTTCACAATAGAGGCAACCCATTCAGTACTTTGAAACAGCTCTGGATCGGTCGGAAATGTCGAAATCCCGTTCAGACGAATTTGTTCGAACGGGGTTTTGCTATGTAGCGTGATCTTTTGCGCGTAAACACGACAAAACGTTAGACGCTAAACGTATCAAATCACGGCATTGCTGTCACGATGACCATTGAAGCTTGGAGACGTCAAGAAACGCAAGGTAAGGTTAGGTTGTCCTTGTCGACCAGACCGTACTCGCGCCTTTTGACGACTTATTCGCCGTTTCATGCTCTCGTCTTACGTCTGCCGAAGCTGAAAATGCAAAGGCACTACTTTTCACAATAGAAGCAACCCATTCAGTACTTTCAAACAGCTCTGAATCGGTCGGAAATGTCGAAATCCCGTTCAGACGAATTCTAATTCTAATATTGAACAGCAAGCAGCATATCAAATATAATTTATAGGAAAAGTCTAGAACTAAGAAAGCACGAAAAATACAACACCACAGATTGACTAAACTTTACTGTTGCTAAAAGTGTCCGCTTGTTAAAAAGAATCATATCAAAACATTGTCAGCTATCAAGCCATTACAAAAATACAAACATACAGCAAACGATTATCAAACCTGCTAGATCTACTATGTCTTGTCTCTTACCTAAGAGGTAAGTTACGGTATAGTCTAACAGAACACGTAAGCATGCAACACACACAGTCATTGCTGACTAATTAGCAGTCATTCGTGTCAAAATTAGTAAGCAGGCTCTGGTGAAGTAGAGGTATTCAGAGTGACCGCAATTGTATCATCTTCTGGATTCTGTTCAGTCTCCTGTCCTGGCAAGGAGCTCATTCCCCCAACGTTGATATAATCAGTTTTACCTGGCAGCTGGATCGCATTAGTAGCGTGACTTTTATCCATTTCCACATAGCTTTGCTTGAACGATCCCTCGCGAGGTGTCATACTAGCTTCCCTCGTGATCTCTTGGGTTCCTTCTCGCAGCGGTGCGTTAGCCATGTCCACGTAGCCCTCTTCTTTCTTCACGGTTTCGGCAGTCATCCATTCACATCCACTCTCGTGCTTGTTCTCTCTCGGTAATGTGCCCGTCATGTCCACATAGCTCAAGGGTTTCGCTGTCCCATGTAGTGTCATCCCTCCAACTTTTAAAGAATCCTTTGTCATTGATTGAGATTGCTTAGATGTTTGGAAACAGTCAGCACTCTGGGCTTGCATATTCTCTTCGCCGCCTTTCTTGCGCAACTGCACGATTTTGAGTATTTCTTTTGACAATTCTTCAGCTGAGATTCTCCATTCCGGTTTCTTCTGCCAGCAGCGACCCATAAGATCGTAAACAACGGCTGGGCAAGCCGGAGGACACAGCAAGTGCAATTTCCCACTAATAACGCCTCCAAGTACCCGTTCATTCTCCACACCAAAGTATGGTTGATAACCAAAGGAGAAAACTTCCCACATCAACACGCCAAATGACCAAATATCAGAATATACCGTGTACCTGTCAATCAATAAAATGTATAATTAATTATACTCATTCCACTACGCATGAGCAGGACTAAAAACTTGAGTGGATCGGTCCACCCTAACGCACACTAAATAGACGTACGTTTTCTATTATACCAACAAACCAATGATAACAGAATATAGTACCAATTTAGTCTATAACCCTAAACCGAAAGTGTTTCCAAATAAGAGGTTAGCAAATGTTTACTTTAATTAAACATAAAAAATATATTTCTAGAAATTTCCGAGCCGCATTTAGTAGGACGCACAAAAATCAAGTTACCTCCCATCTGTGATAGCCTCTGGAGCCATCCAACGTAGTGGCAGACTGCCTCCTCTGTTCTTGTAGTAATCACTCTGGTAAACGTCCTTGGCCATTCCAAAATCAGCCACCTTTACTACCAACTCACTGTCTTCACCTCCGACCAAACAGTTTCGAGCAGCAATGTCACGATGAACGAACCGGAGAGAAGCAAGATAGGCCATTCCACATGCAACCTGACTGCAAATGTCTAACAATTGAAGGAGAGATAGGCCGGAAATAGGATTTTGTTCACTAGGTCGGGCTTTGCAAACTAACTCCTTCAAATCACCCTAAAAACAGAACAAATATAATCTGATTAGGAAACTCTCATCATCAATACTATTAATATACTACATAGCAGTTAAGAAGCAAGGGCGTAGGTAGGCCTCAGTCTCTGTTATGAGGTTACAGACAAGTACACCAGGGTACACTCCAAAATGTTCTAAATACTTGTAACTTCACAACAAACGCACGCACGCGCGCGCGTCGCACACACACACACACACACACACACACACACACACACACACACACACACAATGACGCATGACAAGTACACAAAATCCACTCGGAGCTGTTGTGCATACTTCGCAGGATCAGACATGCCTACCTACGCCCTGATAGAAAAGACTGGTATTTGCACTCTACTTTCGTCATTAGTTCTGTAATGATATAGAGTGGTTCCTCTTTTGTACAGACGCCAAGAAGAGTAATGATCTGTGGATGATTAAACTCCATCAAGATCTCCAGTTCTTTCCTGAAGTCTGCCGCTGTTTCCCGTGAGCTACCCCCTTTAAGTGTCTTGACAGCTACTTTTGTTTTCTCCTCAGCATGTACGATGCCTGTTGCAACAGCAAGATGCACTTTACCAAACTCTCCTTCTCCTAGATCGCCTGTGATTTCCAGTTTTGTTCGATCGAATTCCAGTTGCCTGTAGTCTGGCCAGTCTGAAAGCCAATGAGTTGTGCTGAAGGAGTTGCTTTTCACATACTGGCTCATTTGGAATTTCCCAGGCAGACCACGCTTGGAAGATTGATGCCGTCTCCAGAGGAAAATAACCAACACAAGTAGAACGATGAGAACCACGACAGGAACCACGACACCAAGGACGATACCCACAATGCTGCTACTGCTACTACCGCTTTCTGCACACAAAATTGCTAAAATTAATCAATTAATAGCCACATGCACATATTTACGTACATACATTCATGCTACATACATGCATACATACATTCGAGATTGATCGTCTCGATTACATGTACAACATATGTGTTAATTTGTGGTAGATCCGGTAAGAATCTAGTAACGCGTTTGACTCTTTCTCTGTTTTTCAATCTCTCTGTTTCAAAAGTTCTTAGACCAGACGTGACTATATCTTTCCAAGTGGACACACGCGCACGCGCACGCATCCCCACACACAAACACAAACAAACAAACACACACACACAGACACAGACACACACACACACACACACACACACACACACGCGCGCGCGCGCGCGCACACACACACACAGACACAGACACACACACACACACACACACACACACACACACACACACACACACACACGAACGCACGCAAAAACACACGCACGCACGCACACAAACAAACACACACACACACACACAAACACACACACAAACAAACAAACACACACACACACAAACACACACACACACACACACACACACACACACACACACACACACACACACACACACACACACACACACTACACTACACTTAGACAGACACAGTGCATAATCAATGTATGTTTGGCACAATAAACTGACCCTTACCGCCGACAGGCGTACTTGGAATACTGAACCAGCAACCTTGACTGCATGGTCCTTGCCCTTCACCATTGGTAGCGGCAAGACAGATACTCAAATCTCTCAAACTGCTATTGACGTGATCTGAAAAAAAAGCCACTTCTTCTATCTGCTTATTGTCTTCATAAAACTCTGACTCTTCCAATGTAATTTTGTCTGTTGCAAGCAAATTTAAGGCACCCTCAGTGTTATCATTAGCGGATGTGTAGGCAGACACTATGTAGGAGTGTGGCTTGCCATTCCAACTGGCGCGTGGAACGTTAAAGAACGTGAGTGTTATCAACACGCGATTGTCTTCGTCAGGAGGACGACCGACGCAGCTGGTCAAATTTGGAGACGCCGTAGGCACTATATAAACACAATAACAAGTTCAACCACCACAATAATAATAGCAATAATAATAATAACTACAAAAGTCACCGCTGTGGATTAGGGGTTACCAAGTTAGTGACAATGGCTACCACTCTATTGTTTAGGGGTTCAAACCCCAGTAACGACAGTAAATTATGAAACTTGTCAGTCTTGCTTCCTCATGTTTCTCTAGCTTTTTCCATGAGACTATGACTCGTTTCAGTTGCTGGGGAGTTCTGTGGTTTGGCGAACGGTCTGTTGACGATGACGTTCAGTGCTTTCTTGGTGGTCATAAATATCCACTAGGCTTGCTGTATCGATTTCGCGGTCACGGTAATGCCTGCAATCTATATCGAATCGGCTAGTCATTGATCGCAGTGGGGGCTAAACAGAAACATGTATCTTGCTGGGCTCACTTGCCTGGCTGGTGGGCGCCCAGATGGGGTAAAGACCCCACTTGCCCATTATGGAGAGGCATAATGACACACAAATGTACGTTGGGTTCTTGTCTCAACCGACAGTGTGACTACAAAATTATAATTGTATATACAACACAGTATATTTATCTTATATCTAAACGGTGTAAAATTGCAACAGGCTCTACAAGTTCGTGTTTATATCACGCTCTGATTGTTAGTTAATATTCCATTTGAAGAAAAAAAATAATTAACATATCATTGTATGCATTCATGAAGTATATCTCATTCACAGAATTAGCAGCCGCCGACAGAATTCTCATAGTTAATTAATTTAAAGTTGTACGCAAATTTATGTTGTTGGATGAGTACCCCGTTTTGACAATTTATCATTAATTAAGTATATCTCGTTCACATGCAGCTTTACCTCGTTCTGAAGAATTAGCAACTGGACAGAATTCTCATAAAGAATTTCGTTCAGAGTTATATCCCGGTCAAAGATTATTTGGTCTTGCTCTCTTGTACATTCAAGTGCTGCATTACCTTCCAAATCTCAACTGACAAACCGTACTGAGATTGATTATCACAAAGTAGAATATATGCCGTTGCAGCGCCCGTTGTTTTTCGGAGCTGGTTACATTATTGACTGTAAGTTAATATATCCCGTTGAAGACAAATTAAAATATATAACGCAGTGTCCTGTTTCACAAAATCCCGTTCACAATTATATATCCGGGCAGCAGAAACTTGACACGTCCAATGTCAAAAACGTGCAGTTAAATTCGGTGGAGATCCGATGGGCAGTTCCAAAGAAATTCGCGCCGGAGTGCATAGAAGCGGTTTCGATCGGCCTAAAGACGTCAAAGATTACAATCTGTTAAGATGGGGTCTGTAGCGCACGTTCCCAATGACGCACTCTGCTCTATACGCTGAACGAAACTCCCCCATGCATTAGATATGCATTGTACAGTTTCTAGGAATTGAGAAAACGTTACCCCGCTTTTGGTGCGGTTTTTGAGATTTTAGCGAGTATCTTTCTTTTCACAAGAGTTGTCGTGACGTAGACGGAATGACAAGTGTGACGACAAAATTCAAAGGGTAATTGTATACGGGAGCAACATGAACAAAGGCCTATAAACAGTCAATTCGTGTCGTCGCTTCCAAGACGCTGCTGCCGTTGAGGGAACAGGCGTATCTATAGCGTGACATCTCTTGGACGGGCGTACATGAGCAAAAGAGTGTAGACGTTTTCTTCAAGACCGGATCTATGCTAAAATATCTTGCTTTTCTCAATGTCCCCGGCAATAAATGACACACTCCGCGCGTACCTTCAGAGGTTAGGAACGGGAATTTTAATTTCGGTGAAGATCCGATGAGCCGTTCAGTGGATCGACAGGAAATCGCGCAGTCCCGGGAGAAGTCCGAAAGACGACGTGCCGAGCCAAATTTGGTGGAGATCAGGCTCGTCGTCTTAGAGAAATGCTCCTACAGACAGATACACAGACAGGCAAACAGACAGACTGCTCTCCTTTATAGATTCTAATAATCTGTGAGGTAAAAGGCTGGTTTTGGACCAATATTAACCTGCTTAACCAGTTTGAAAGTTGTCCAGAGCCAGCTCTTTTCCTATAATACTGACACACACTGTGGTTGAGTGTTCAGTTAGCTCAAGGAATGATAACTAAGAAAGCCAGACTGACCAGGCCAATATCTATCTCCTTAGCTATATACATGTGTCTATCTCGGAAACTTGTTTTCGTTATACTTACCACTTTTAACATATGTCACATTTCCGAGAACTTCACTAAAATTGCCAACGGTGACCTGAAAAGACTCAATTAGAGCAATATATCACAATATAGAACGATAAAAGTTAAATTACTGTGATTTCAAATATTTGTCCAGCTTCTACATCTCCAACAGGTGAACATTCAATTAACTGCAGTAAGTAAATGCAATAAATATACAGTCATCAAAATAGGATACACAGAAATACATACACATGCGTACAAGATCTAAACCAAAATCATAAAATGTCAAATAGATGCAATGGCAAATACACTTGTCACAAATAGAATCTAATATCTCAATTATTGACAACTTTTAGTCCCAAATATACATCATTGCCTAACTATGAACATAACATAACTATGAACATAAAACTTTTTCACCATTATTAGAAATGAATATGTACAGCAACCTGCAAAGAGATGAATAGAACCATTGCGGGGAGACGAGACATGTGTTTATACTGATACGATATTCTTTTAATCATAAGACGGCACTAGCATCTGCTTTGTTATCCAGGAGAAGACTGTCATTGTGTGATATCTAGAGAAGTATAAATATACCGCTACTTGGCTTAGTTTTGTGATGTTTCTTCTGGATTGCGGTCCAACGCCAGTGTAATTCTTCTGTGGAGTGATGCATCACTGTTTGAACACATCAAGGGGTCTATATATAGCTGAGAGATAAGGAGTAGAAGGTCCTTTTCAATTAATTGTAGGAGAGCGCAAGGCCATTTAGTCCGTCCTCTCCAATTGATTTGGTGCACTGGGCTTTCGCCTCAGTGCACTATATAGCGTTCACATATGCAGGAAACTATACAGGAAGAGTGGAAAGCAAAGAAAAGATGGAATAGATATTCGGACAAAAGTTTTTGGCTGTAATGTCAATAATGTCAAGCAGCTCTAGATCATCTGTGTCCTCAGCTGAGAACTCGTTTTTGCGTAGAAGTACTTCAGAATCAAACATGGACGGCTTTGGTAAATTCTCAAGAATTCTCTTATCATAGCCTGTTCTATATCAGTGCGAATGCGAATCATTGAAAAACACCTAATACCTAAACACCTATTATGGTAGGCGGTGCTCTGTTATAGGCCAGAGCGTCTACTTAGATAGTCAATCGCACCTTGATTTTTAATGGCACGCACCAAAAATTAGAGGAGATGAACGCCTCCTCTGCCTCACCCTGGCTATGGCCCTGAAAATAAGAGCGTTTGTTGGAGAACTGCAGATGTGCATCTTTATCTGGTCTTACCTTTTGGAAGGCACGTATAATATTTAGAGAAACTGTAGAGTATCTAGAACAGTGGTTATAGAACCAAGCTAAACAGGCCTTTTGCGGAGAAGATGAAAAAAGATTTCTAGCTTGCTTTAAAAACAATGTTTTGATTGTTAAAATGAAGCTTTAGAAATGCGAGAGTCCAAGGACAAATTGTTGGAAAAGGCGAAAGTGTTATAAAATATAACCTCAGTAAGAAGAATAAGCTGGTATAATTATGTGGATGGTTTACAAAACAAAAGAATTTATATCTGCACATTATTCTTATTTGTTTGTCTACGTTTAGCATACATGCATACAGAGTTAGCAGGTCCATGTGATGCAGAGCAACAGATAATAAATAAGTACATAAATAAGTGCATAAGTAAGATAAATAAATAAATAGATAAATCAATCAATAAGCAAACAAATAAATAAGACACTATACAAGTAAATATGTACGCAAGTAAGTTACGTACTTACTTACTTGCGTACTTATTTACTTATATATTTTCTTAGTAAAAAATAAATAGATAAACAAATATACATACATGATTATTATTGTTGATTGTTTACGATTGTTTGTTTTCTTTTCTGCCAATGGAAGGAAACTACATTTAGTAACAATATACTTATGCATTCATTTTGTAGAATATTTAACTTCAACACAACAATACCAGACGACAAAAACAGAATGAATCATAACATAATAGAACTCAAGTACAGTTAAACGTAGTTGAATTCTCCTTGCGTAAACGGCGCTGAACATGCAGAGAGATTGTAACATACGTAATACACGGGTACGTACACAGTTAGAGACCTAGGGAAATTTCCCGCGCTTTGAGGGTGCGGAGCATGTGCAATGCACGCAGAGCTCCTTATATATGGAAGGCAATGCACGCGGTTATCCTTCTAGCTTAAGACAGAGTAACGCGCCTTCCTGTTTCTTTACGCCTTTCAATGGAAGAGCAGCAGACGACCGCAGTGGTTCTTACAAACAAACAGTTGAAGACGATCATCGAAGAGACAACAGCAAAGGCGATCGCCTCGTTCAGCCAGCAGGCTCCGGGGCGAGATTAGACAATCCGGCCTAAGGTAGGAGAATATAGAGTAGTTAGCTAGAAACGACCGACTGCAAGGACTAGAATGCGAGTAGCGCACGTGATTGCACGCACGCAGTAGACGTCCGAGCGTAAGTAGACGTCCGAGCGTAAGTAGACGTAGCGATTGAGTGTCTAGCCAGTTGGAGAGGTAACGTACTACCTAGAGTGCAGCGTGCTGTTGGGTGGGTGTTCTACAAAACAGCGACCTGGTCACCAACCGCAGGTTAGCAGATGTTGATCATGCATTTATGGGCGGTGGCAAAAAGCGCGCCAACTAGCTGCTATTGTAAACTTGTAGCATGTAGCGAATAGGTGGAGCAATAGCCAGATGTCGAGACATGTATTGGCGCGCATCCTATTATAGATCGACGCAATGTGAAGTGACAAACGTATGCCTGTGATAGCAAGTAGTGGCAGCTGGTTACTTTACCGAGCGATGGCATGGAGCAGGTGGCGAACAGGGATGGCAAGCAAGCAGTATCCACCATAAGAGACGTAGTAAAGAGACCTAGGTAATTGTAGAGATACTCTAAGTGTGCAGCGTGCGATTGAGCAGCCCACTGCATGTGAAGTGGCGACCAAACGGCGATGAGCTGAGGAGGAATGCCTACGTTGTCTCGTGAATGGTAGATAGCGTAGTATAGAGCCGGTAGGCCACAGTCGCTAACTGACTCTCTTCCTATGGTCAGACGGAATGGCTGTCACGGGAAACGTTGTAAGCAAAGGACATAAAGCGATAGTGGGCCAGAGCGGCCAACAGAACGTTTTTGCGAGATAGCCAGATGTAAAGCCTACACGTTAACTCGTAGCACGTGTTGAAGTCCGCTCACTGGGAAGCCATTTGTGAACAAATGGGGCGGCTAGCGCTAACGATAGCGCTAATACTGAGTTACAGTTTGGAGTAGAGCGCGTGCATCCATCGCGAGATACATGACCTAGTAGGCTGGAGCGCCACCCTAACTGCTACGACCTGGCAGATCGTTGCCACCAGACAGAGAACGGCCATCAGGCCAGAGCAACTATCAGAATTAGGTGCCATGCAAAAGTACAAGGCGATCACTGGCGAAACACAGACAAATGACAGAGCGAGCGGGCCTGAGCGGCTGTCTGAACCTTGACGGCCAGCATAAAGTATCGCAGTCAGTCACATGAGAAGAACACACGGAAAACAGAGCCAATAAGCCAGAGTGGTCATCTTACTCTCTCTTACAGATTGGACAAGACAGGTGCCGTTAGAGGATCGCAAGCAGAAAACAGAGGTAGCACGCTAGAGCAGATAAGAAAATGCCATTGCTCGAGCTACTATGCGAGGTTGGCAGCCATTAAAAAGGCCACAATCTGAGATCAGAGCTAATAGGCCAGAGCGGCCGGCATCCCATTCCTTCAGTAAGAGCGAGCATGTGACGGTGGGCTGACAAGCGCATCCGCCTCCTATCTGATCGGATGTAGCGGGCGTTGGAACATAACCGCAACAATGTAATGCCTTTAAACGTTCTGCACGTCTGGGAGAGCTGCCAGAGCCCAAGGCCCAAGGACATGTAGCGCTCATGGCAAATGAGCCTCGAGACCTGGTGGGTGAAGCTACGATTAATTCTGTTGGTCAGGAAACAGCGGCTTTCTTCCTCAGTAAAGCTTTCAATCCCGTTCCTCTAAAAAAAAACCAAGGCCCAGGAGTTCGTCGATATGGCGGAGCTTCTGCCTGACAATCTCAAGCTGCGCCGCAGAGAAGAGACAAACACCTGCAAGGGAGTGGCTACTAAAAAACTGGTGCGGCGAATGACGAATCTTATAGAATGGGCGCAGGGCTTTACGACGGCCATCGCGACCTTGGGTGATACACCGTCAGATCGCACAATGTACCTGCAGGCTTATAAGACAGCACGGAGGAGATGCGTTGCGCAAATGGTTCAGATGAAAGACCCTTTGATTATGGGCTCTGATGAAATGCCCCTGTCTATGCAACGACGTGTTAAAGAAGTGCGGATGGCACTAGAAACCGGGAGTTTGTCTCAGGTTACTTGGGGCACAGCTTTAGAATTGAAGCCGCAACAACAGATGCAAAGCAGGGTGGAGGACTTCACGATCCAGACATTGAGAAGATAGAGGAGCGAGGTTTTGCAAGCGCTACGTAAAACTTGACGCTAAGACTCTACTACTCTCGGACGTTAGTAGCTTCCCACGAGAGACGGAAGACAAGTTAGACGATGACATGGCGGTAGCAAGTGCTTTCTAGCTGGCGACCAGTTAGAGACTATTTCCGTGCATGATTGCTTTTGTATGAGCGTGCAATAGACGTTTGCTCACTAGACAGTGACAAGGCACTCACCCTGACAGCTAAGCGGCGGTACGTAACTGAAATAGTACTGGCGAGTAGATCCTGGAGAAGTAAGTCCGGTCTGACTTGGGTGCGGGTGTTAGTGTCAGGTAGACAATCCTAGAAACAGAGTAGAGTAGATAACGGTATATTGTACGGCTGTTCTTACCACGGTCACTGCATGTATGAGTATGGAGAACGGACTGGAAGACAGCGATCGATAGGTGTACAGCGAGCCGTAGTGGTAGAAAATAATGGAGAGAGAGAGAGAGAGAGAGAGAGAGAGAGAGAGAGAGAGATTGGGAATCATGATGTAGATATCGGTGACGGCTTGGGCGAGTGACAGCCATCCAGGCGGAACGGTTGTCACCGATTGGACCGGATTTTCTCGCCGTACACCGACCTTGAGCAAGGGATCATCCGGAGTTTGACCACTCCTCCGTAGCCAGACCTTCAAGAGAAAGCGGGCAGTACTACGGGAGAGGATGTAGAGACAAGACCACTGGATATCTCAGAAAAGTAAGAATTTAAATAGAGTTTAAGTACAGTTAAACGCAGTTGACTTGTCCTTGCGTAAAATGCGCTGAGGGCGCAGAGAGACTGCAACTTATATAATGGACGGGTACGTAGATAGCTGGAGACCGCTGAATATTAACCGCGCTTTGAGATGTGCGGAGCTTGTGCAGTGCACGCAACGCTCCTTATGTGGAAGGAAACCCACGCGGCTATCAGTCTTTCTTCCGACCGAGCAACGCGCCTTTCTGTTTCCCACATTAACCTGCCCAAAACTCTATACTGGACGAGTGTTATCCTATCTCCGTGAGTGTCAAGGACACCTCACGTGAAAAGTGGTGTGGGCCGGATCCCAGACAATGTCCCGGATCTTCGCCGTACAGAGACATCGAGCAAGGGAACATCCGGGGTCCGACCTCTCTTTCGTGGCCAGATCCTCAATAGAAGGCGGGCCGTACTACGGGAGACGACGTGGAGCAAGACCACCGGATATCTCAGAAAGGTAAGAATTCAACTCAAGTTACAAAGTATCAAGACAGATCCTGTCTGCTTAGTTTGGTACAGTAGCCAAAATGATTAGATTCTATGCCAAATAATGCTAATTGTCACAACACGCAATAAATGTCACTCATTAATTAACAGCAACATCAAACTAATTGTGTTCTCCCGAAAACATGCATTTCATAAAGCCATAATTTTGTTGTAATTGAAACAATTTATCCACATTGACTACTGTAGTTCAGTAAGCCAGTTTCAAAAAAATCCATGGTAATCTACAAAGCTTAGTAATGTACAATAAAAAATAATGAAAAGTACTAGCAAATAAACACAATATTATAAGAATTAAAGCAATTGTGAATAAAAATTAAAACAACAAGGATACAAAAGCCATCAACTGACAATCATAAAAATCATAAAATGTATTGTAGAAAGAACCATACTGTTTTATGCAGCTGTAAGTCAAAATTTCACTTATATAAAAGACTGCATAAGCACTAACTACAACCAAACAGCTATAAACCAGCTACTGTACTACAAAATTATTAATGACTTGATATTAAATTAGTAGCAAACTTAATATATTTACATAAGTGTTCCAGTACGCATAACTCATCTGTATGGCAAAGACGCACTGCCAAAACAACTCATCAAGCCCTACATACTGATCTAAACACTATATACGTAATACTATATGTTGGTAACACAATTGATAAATAGATAATTCAGTGTAGAAGCACAAATATACTAGAGTACTAACAATTAACGCATTATTGCTCTAATTAAAACCTTAAACAGTATGTATAATCAAATAAAGCATGACCTACACACATTGCAATACAAATTTCAGTAGCATACGAAGCAACAGAAAATAAATCCCAAACAAACACAACTATGCAACCAAAACACGACAAAAATAAATACAAAACAAAAAAACTCACATCTTCAGTAAAGATGATGATGTTGCAAACTTTACTTCTTCCAAGATAAATAGTATAAAATTGTTGCTCCAAAACATTCAAATTCTTGCCTTTCAGCAGAATGTAATTGTTTGTACCAATAGTTAAATCATCATCCAAAAAACGAAACACAGGATCTGGCTTGATGAAAAATGGATCGGGAAGTTGTAGAGATGACTGAGGCACACCATCCATGACAAATGTCACATTTAATAAAACATGACCACCTTGTGCAACTGATTGCAGAACAGAAGGTTGTTGACATGTCATAACACTTTGGTTAATTTTAGAATTCTTGCAGTCACCACTTGCTGACCATTCATCATTTTGAAAAAGAATTTTTGGATTCTGCACAGAATTCAACCATGTTCCGATGACTTCAAGAGCAACACCTCCGTGTTTCAATCCTTTGCCAGGATAAATGCTCTGTATTGTAGGATTTGGAGTGTACGTAAAATTCTGAGCTATTAGATAGCTATTTGTTGCATTATCAATCCTCAAAACAAGACCATCAAGAGACTGAGAAGCATTAGATGACATGTCATAATTCGCAGTGACACAAATTATTTCATCAATTTTCCTTAAAGAAACAAAAAACAATGTTACAGAAGCGCTACTTACACATAAATCTAAAACATGATAAAATTATAAACTTGTAGTCGTATCCCTACATTCCTACTAAGACCTATTGGTTGCATATTCATGACTTACGTTGATATGCACCACCATCTCAGATATTCAGTCAAACATTTTCATAGAATTCACTCCTAGAACATGTCTCCGCTTGCTCCAATCTAAAGTAGTTTACAGGAATACTTTACTGATTTACGCACGCTCAGTACACTTTGCGGCTTTGGGCTGCGGACTGAACGCTCTCTGTGTTGTGCAACGTATTGCTTTGGTCTTGCTGTCCGAAGCCATGCAAGTACTAGCATGGCAGAACTTACATGATAGACGTATCTAGATGCTTCAGGCGCCGCTGACAATGAAATGGGTCAAGTTAAAGTTCAGTTCTGTCACTTGGTATGATCATAGAAGTAGTGTGAACAAGAACACTGTACTAAGGGCAAATTAATTAAGGTCAGCTCCTAATGTTGGAAGAGAGAAATGTGATCCAGAGCATGGAGAAACGGAAGGCGTTGTGTTTGGTAAAGCAAATAAATCTGGTTCACCTTCTTGTGACAGTGTTGATGCAGTGTGACCTGCTGCAAGAATCGCGTAGGCTGGTGCTGTGATATATCCCATGCCGAACACAAGAAAGAACTCTATTTGTAAATGTACACTTATATAGGTAACCCTACGCATGCATCCTTCATCATACTCAATTCTAAAATCAGTGTTCTACTCTATAACCAACAGTGTCCTGACTACACAAACAACGTATCAATCATGATGTATGTGTTTCATACTCTACTTTCTCATATCGTTTCTGTTGAGGATCAGAGCTCTAATATCTAGGACGTATCCGAATCCTCCTTGACACTCATCAATAGTTAGCTATGATTCCTTCCCAAAATCCTCTGTCGCCATTGCTTTGCTTTCATCTGAATCTTGATCCTCTACACTTGTACTTGACAGAACGTCATCCTGTCCTGACCACAATAGGGCTGCCTCAGTTGCTGCTTCCAATTAGTCGTTCATAGATCCTTGGATTAGCTGTCCAGTTGCTGAAACCAATAATGCACGCCTTCCTCTCTATTACTGGATACCATGCACTTTTGTATGAGCCTTCTGGTACTATATAGACTATTGGATCTGGACCACTTCCGGTTTTGGTCCAACGTTTTCATATTTGTTCGAGTGCTCCAGCCTTTTCCATCCATTTTATTGATCCACCCCTCTCTCCCATCCATGAGTCTAAAGTATGTATATATCTTGTCACCCTAATATCATCCCTTGTCCAAGGCACGCACCCCCATTCAGCGCCAAGACGTGGAAGCTCATGTTGAATGTTCTATTAGACACATGCGATCCATAGTATATACACACTGGTACAGTCTATATCCATGAAAGTCATTTGTCTAATATGGCGCACATCTGCTATAACAGTATGTACCTATGGAAGTCATTTGTCTAATAAGGAGCACATATGCTATAACAGGATATACACCGAAAGTACACAAGAAATACACCGGAAATCACAGCAAAAATATAATGGTAAACCGGAAATGAACAGAAAGTCAAAGCTTTTTTGCCGGAATTAAACAGAAGTTAACCGAAAATATACAGGAAGTATTGTCAAAACCAGTCATGGAGAATTCCCAAGAAATCTGGGGAATTTAGGAAAAATCCTACGTTCTCATCACCTGCACCAGTCAACTACAAAAGCAGTGCACGTCAAAGATAGCGTCCATGGTAATAGCGCGCAGATAGCGTTCATGGTGATAAAAGTGTGCCCTCTAAGCACGTTTGTGTGATATTGTCTGTCAGCAAATTGTAACTTGTTAGATAAATAATATCCATATATATATATATATATATATATATATATATATATATATATATATATATATATATATATAAGTTCGTTTGTGTGGCAGTCTCTTGAAGTGCCAAGAAATTGCGCCCTATTAGAGAAATAGATATTCTATAATATAGCACCATAATGGATCGTGTTATTTCAAAACTGAAAAGTTTGTTTTATCAAGGACATATATCCTTGAAAACCTATATGAATGCTATATCCCCTCCACAAAGAAGACAGCTCTACCAGTGGTTGCAACCACTCCACGTGTGAAGCCAACTTCAGTTCCACGTGTGAAACCCATCCCCACTTCACGTGTGAAGCCCACTCTGTGAAACCCATCCCGACTCTACGTGTGAAACCCATCCTTGCTCCACGTGTAAAGCCCACTCAAGCTCCATGTGTGAAATCCAACCCTAATCAAGGTGAGAGACTTACTTGGCGTGTGAAAACCACCCCACCTGCACTGCAGTGGAAGCAGATGCCTGACGCTGTAGGTAATTTCCTCCGAGACTGGCAGATGAATGTGCCAGAGGATCAAAATGATCCACAAACCTTTCTGGCAAATGCACGTTTACAAATTCACCGCAAGCTTGTTGAAGAAATCCGAACTCTGAACGGTGTGAAATTCCAACTGCTTCTGGAAAATCTTCTTTACAAACAGACAACTGAAGGCTTCGACAAATGGAATGAACCCACACTCAGAAGTGAAATGAAACTTCTTCTTACAGAAGACGAGATCTCAGAATCGCTGGACAGAGAATTGCAACAAATGCTGGAAAAAATACAACGGTTCACCAAGGAAGGAACAAATGGACAGTGGATCCACATGGTTCAACTCCACATTGCGCAATACCAACAGATACACGGTGGTTCCTATTTCTCCCTCCCAAAAGAAGTGCAAGCAAAAAAAGCGTCGTCAACGTTAAAAACAAAGACAAAAGCTGTTTACAACGGGCTCTACGTTTGGCACTCGACCCTACTGATCAAAGTAGCAAATACCCAAAACACAATGGACTGTGTTGCAATGGTATTATTAAAAAACTCCCATCAACAGATCGATCTGGTGCAGAAGCAAATCCCAAACTTACCGTAAAAGTATTCAGGTGGGACAAAGGTTATCAAAGTTTGAGTCACCCATCAGGATCAACCGTCTTATCGACAAAGAACTCAAACAACACTACACTTGGATCAAAAATCTCAAACCTCTACTCGACGATCAAAAGCAAAGATACACATCATATGTTCTTCTGCAATCGCTGTTTACACGGATACACGCGACAAGACCTTCTCGAGCAACACAAACCTGACTGTCGAGGCATTGGACATTGCGCCATCCGAGTACAGATGCCTGAAAGAGGCAAGAACAAATTGACTTTCCAGAATTACCAAAACCAACTCAAAGTCTCTTACATCATCTTTGTAGACTTTGAATCTCTCATCAACAAGATCGAAGGACCCACATGTGATCCCACAAAGTAACACCGAGAAACCAGCTCATCACGAACCTTGTGGTTTCTCTTACATCGTCGTAGGCGGCGACAGACAAACTCAACAGCCCGTCGTTTACCAGGAGCCAATGCTACTCAACTCTTCCTATTGAGATGACGACACAAGATTGGATAGATCACAAGAATGGAACACACTGCCACATCTGTGATACACCTCTAGTCATAGTCACCTATACAGATGACATTGATGGTTTCAACCCAAACACGGGCAAACACAAAGAACCTGCATACAAGAAATGCTGCTTCCAGTCTCACACCATCACTAGACCTAAGGCAAAACGCAACCCAATGGTGATGACATGAACATCTGCTACATCTGCGACAAGTCTCTCATTATGAAGAACTATTGGGATTGCAATCAAGACTATTGCCACAGTATGGGATGATGTCATGGTGCAGCACACAATGCTTCAATCTCCAGATGCGATTGCCTACAGCCATTCCCGTGGTCTTTCACAATCTTCGCGGATACGACAGTCTAAGGTGCAAAGCAACGTCAGCTGCATTCCCAACAACACGGAAAAATATATCTTAGTTTCGACAAGGATGTTGATAATAAATTGAGATGATATCCACTGACAAGTGGTATTCGTGGTATAATATCACGACGGACAACAATTAGCTCAGATACTACACCGGTGCAAAGTGAGTCAGAGTTCAGGTACCATCTTGGGTTACAACATCACCTACTTGAACTTAGAAATCACACGGTTACTAAGAATGAACGATGACAATGAAGATGCTATTACCATACAAACTAATTACAATATTTTAAAATCGCTAATAATCCTCGCTGATGACTACAAAATCGATTTCACAGTCAAGAAAGTATTGAGAGGTATATTGGGATTTGATAGAGGGATCTTGGAAGAGGATGGAGCGCACGATAGCCAAAGACAAGTCAACATCACCAATATGCACTCGGTGTTGATATAATGCTCTCTTATATCCTTTAGCTACTTTAACGGTAGCACCAGCATGCAATCTATAGCTTCACTCCCGACAAACTGCCGGATCACTACTCTCTATCAGACCGAATCAAGTAACTTAAATTCGCATGAAAACACAGAGTCAATCCCCATGTTCACCATTCATGTCACCAATCAGAATGGAAGACTCATCGATGACAATAGAGAGAGCAGGGCCTCCTACTGCACATAAAAACTATGTAACCTATAATATACGACGTTGTACAGGCGCAATCAATTGTATCATAAGAAAATCATCAGAGGATCCACATTGGGAAATCTGTGGGATGCTGCTAAAAATATCGTAACAACGGATCCAAGATGATCCTGGACAAAGGCAAAGATTTAGTCAAATTAGGAACCGAAAAAGCTTTGACTGTAGGAAAAGATCTAATGGTTACGGGTAAAGACTTGGCTATTAGCAAGGAAATGGAGTTGACACAAAAAGTGATCGACAAGGCATTTGAAGCCATTCAGAAAACGATTGGTGAGGCTTTAGATCTCGCAGCCGCCAATTAGAACAAATAGCTCACAACAAAGTCCTCAGGGATATTGCTTCTCAATTATCTCCTATAAAAGAAGGATCAACACATTGACATCCAATCCAAAGGTTAGGAGAGTATTGTAAGAGCGCGAAAAAAATTCGTCACAAATAACACAACGAAACCTCTGACGTAAGACACTTGGCAATACTACAAACCATTCCTCTTTTGTAGACAACGGATTCTTTGATGACGAGCCTTCTTTATAGTTCCCATATCGAAAGACACCAATCATTCCTACCCTTGTCAGTTATGTCTGATTACATGTTTCAATATGCCTTCTGTAATGACCCCTTCAAAATTTTCTCTCTGATTCTGTCCTTTCTCCAAAAGACTTCTCACCATATCTATCTTCTTTGACCTTTGTCGAATTAGTTCCTAATCAAATAATGCCGCTGATTCATGCCCTAAACACATATCCTTTACTTGTGCTTGCAGAGGTGCCACAAAGTGACCATCCGCTCCAACTCGTGACACAAAATCCACAATTGCCATTGCATCACTAGTACTCTTCGCTGCCTTGTGCATAGGATTGACCTCATACTGCTGAAAAAATTCTAGCCAGATGCCTCTGCTTGCCTTTTCATTCGCCATTTTCAGTGAATACAAACCACTGGAAGGCATTGTGATATGTAATAAGGTCAAAGAGTTTTCATAAACACACTCCGAATTTCTTAATAGAATAGAAGGAACACCTTAAAGTAATCCTTTTCAGGTGTCCCATACCTTCTCTCTGCCTGTGTCAATGCATGATGGTAAAATGCGATGGCCTTCAAATGTCCTCCTGCTTGTTCCCAATTTGCTAACATCACACCTACTCCTCGATTGCTTGCATCTGTGACCAACACAAAATTCTTACTAAAGTCAGGAATATTTAATGCCACTGTACTTGCTACACTCTGCTTCAATCCTCAAATATAGTTTCGAGTCGTTTCAGACTTCTCAATTGCTGTACTCGATCTTCTGTTATCCTGACTCGACCCCCATTTACATAGACCAGATACCACCGTGCTTCAAAAACACACTTGCTAGTTGACAAACTAATCCGGTCACTCTGAGTTTTTCCAGCACCTTGCGTAATCAACTCGTGTTCACTCAATACTCGTACCAACACAATTATATTATAAAGATAACAAAGAACTTCTTTGAAATGACAATCTCATAATATAACTGAGATCATTCTTTGAAGACAAGAGGCTGCACTAGAAAGATCACTCAGACATACTCGTTTCCTCTGGAAATGCCACAAGAAACTATAAAAACTCTCATTTCTCTGTCTTCATTCCTATGCGGCATTTGATGCTATCCAAATTTCAAATCCATGGTCATAAATGTCCATACGTTCCCCAATCTAACCAAAAGATCATCTATATGTGGAATCGGGTGCACCGTAAAAAGCAGTAGTTGTGCATGTAATATACTGCGTAGTAATTGACACCTGCACGACTAGACCGGTAAATGTGACTGCCCGGATGGTTCAGTCAATTGAAAACTATTGAGTCATTATTTTGTGTTCTTATTTGTAATACACACAATGAGTTTACCAGCGGTGCCTATTACACTAGTAGCAGAGGGTGGTTATGTACATGAGCGTACCATGACACAGCGTCACATTAGTGTTCCTCTAATGTTTTCTGCAAAAGACGTACGTGAATTAATTCTAAGGTTCGAAATATGCAGTAAGGCCAACAAGTGGAGCAAGGAAACAATGTCACTCAAGTTACCTATGTTATCTGAATTTGAGGCTCTTGCAACATGGGTGGAATTGTCAGAAGATGTTCAAGTAAATTATGATGCAACAAAACAGCACCTCCTTACTAGGTTAAACCCTGTAGGGTTTGTATCTCTGGATAGGTTTCAGTGACTCGTGCTACAGCCAGAACACTGTACATATATCAGTTAAGGAATCTGTTGGATCAAGCTATGCCTAACATAGATGAAACTGTTAGAGAGACGTTGTTGTTGCACCACTTTGTTGCCAGATTAACATATTGATAAGCCGGCAACTTCAAGCAGCCGGGGAAATTCAAGAATTAAATTCCGTCGTGGATCGAGCAAGACTACTGATGACAACTGAGGAGCAATGTTGAAAGACTGCGGCTGTCTGTGATAAGAAGGTTGGTACAAATGATTTGCAACAGCTACAAAAACATGTTGACACATTATCGGAACAGGTTGCACTCCTGAATGCAGTAGACCGCAAACAAGTTCAGTCTTCGAGAGTTAGATGCTTTAACTGCAATAAAATTGGTCACACACAAAACAAATGTCCAGAATGGTGTCTGAGTAGGCACAGTCAGCGATGCTATTCTTGCGATCAAATAGGTCATTAAGCTACAGTAGGCATTGTCGTCAAGGAAATGGTCGAGAAGCTTCTGCAATGGCTGGCAGTTGCTCCCTAGAGAAATGGTAGGCCCTGAGTGCATTGTTGTGGCTGTTGTAGATTCTGAAGTCGCAACTATACGGGATATGGAGGAGGTGTTGCTACAACTATGATGTTAGATTCGGGATCTTCTGTTTCTCTGTGTCAAAAAGATTTGCTTTTGAAGGTATCAAAATTTGTGAAGATACAGCCTATTTTACAACGGTGATTTTTGACAACTTCTGGAGATAAGATTTCTATTCTTGACTATGTTTCTGTTGTGGTGCAGCTGGACAAAGAGAGCATAAGCCATGACTATGTGGTTCTTGATAAGTTCATTGTTGCGATGATTCTTGGTGTTGACTTTTTGCAGGGGAATGGTTTAACTCAACTTCACAACAACACCTCTCAAGGTAGGAAGTCACAACTGTCGAGCAGCGGTCTGTATTTCCTTAGAGGCAAGGACGTGAGGGGTACCAAACACTCTTGCTTCATCCTCACCAAAATAACAAAAATTGTGTGTCTGCATTAGTGACTAGTGATGATTGTGAATCGGATGTAGTTGATGAGTGAGCAATGCCATACTTTGTTGATAACTGCCACTCTGAGCTAGCAACACCCTTCAAACAAAAAAATTATCTCTGATCATCCAAGGCAACCAAGACCTTTTCAGAACAGCGCCTGGACTGACGTCTCTAGCATGTCACTACCTTCCTACATCTGGATCCTCAAGACGAGTTCCACCTTGACCGATAACTGCTCATTATTGCAATGAGGTTGAAATTCAAATCAAAGATATGTTAGCACAAGGCATTATAGAAGAAAGCTGTAGTTCATGGATGGATGGCACCAGCAGTATTTGTAAAAAGAAATCAAATGAACTCAGATTGTGTGTTGATTATTGAGAACTTAACAAACAACTTCTAAAAATGCCTATCCTCTGCGACTTGTAGATAAAATACAAGATCATTTGGCTAGATCCACAGTATTTACTACTCTTGATCTGCAAAATGGATATTGGCAAATACCAGTCCATGAGTAAGATTAAAACAAAACTACGTATTGCCCTGGACATGGCTTAGACCTCTTTCAACTCAAAAATGGCTGTTTGGACTGACAAGTGCTTCTAGTTTATTTCAGTGACTGATGGACAAACTCTTTCGTGATATTCCCTTTGTTACTGTTTACATGGATGACCTTCTCATTTATTCGGCAAACGTTGAGCTGAATGTGAAGCATTTGCAAGAAGTTTTTTGTCATTTATGGAAGGCTGGTCTTACATTACAATGACCAGATGTTGCATTGGTAAACATCAAGTGAAACATCTTGGACTTGTATTTTCTGTCAAGGGAACACTTTCAAATAAGGATAAACCAGAGGTTGTGAGGAATTGGATCATTGCCAATGATGTAGCCAACATACGTCGGTTTCTAGAAATTGCATCCCATACGGGAGATACATTCATCAGTTTGCTAACATTGCAGGATAACCACAGCAGCTCAGACACAAAGGAGTACCATTCACATGGTCTGCAGAATGTCAGGAAGCATTTAAACAGCTAAAGGAAGCTCTGAGTACTCCACCTGTCTTGATGTACCCGCAGTTTCATGCGAATGCCGGCCAATTTGTGTTGCACACAGATGGTAGTGAATCTGGATTGGGGTGCGTGCTAGAACAAGATAATCAAATGGTGGCTTAAGCAAGTTGGAGTTTGACCAAAGTAGAGAAACATTACAGTGTGATCAAAAAGAGTGCTTGGTAATAGTATTTGGTACAAAACAGTTACGACATTACTTACTGGACAGTCATTCAAGTTCTATACTGACGTGCTCCCCTATAATGGTTGCCAAGAAAGAGAATGAATGTTCTATCATTGGGCTTTAGCTTTAAAGGAGTACAACTTTGAGATTGAGTGTAAACCAAGATCATAGAATGCCAAAGCAGACGCCTATCTCGCCTCTGTAGTTGTATTTCTTGACCATTATGGAGGGGCATACATAATGACACATAATGGCTTGGGTTCAATCCCGGGTGACCACAGCAAAATATGGAACGAGTCTGTTGGTTCTTTCTCACTGTCTCTTTGGCTATGTCTGTGAGAGTAGACTTGTTTCCGTCGATGAGAAGTTTCTGTGCTCTGGAGTGGGATCGTTGGCAATGACAATCCATACTTTCATTTTGTCATTGCTATATTCTGCGCATGCTGTTCGGAAATGGCAAAATCTTCATAGCGCACGCAATCGATGATCGATAAGCCAGTTACTAGCTACATATAGATTACACAGAAACACAAATCTCTCTAGAACTTATCACCCGGGTTGGTGGGCACCCAGTTGAGAGTAAAGACCCCACTTACCCTACCCAGAGGGTGGTGACGACACAAAAGTAATAAAAGAATATTAACAATATCACGAAAACAACACATGTACACTGTGACACATGCAAATCTGCAATTACGCAAGCACACACACACACACACACACACACACACACACACTCTCTCTCACTCACTCACACACACACACACACACACACACACACACACACACACACACACACACACACACGCTTGATATTCACAATATCTGTACCTGCTTGTAAAAATGTCACATTTCTGATGGGCAAGAATCACTGTCACATTATCACCTATGTCCAGATTATTGCCTGTTATCCTAACCTCAGTACCTCCAGCAGAAGGACCCACTTTAGGGAAGTAGTCTGTCACTTCCAACATCTAAAGCACACACAACATTAACACAAAACCTGCGACACCACAATTACAAAATTGCTGTTTGATGTAATCAGTTAAATATAACAAAGGAAATGACTTACACGATATTCAAAAAATTCAGTAGACTGGACCCAAAGTCTGTTGATTCTTATGATTACGGGACCAGCGCCCACTGGAGACGGCTTCGTATAACAGCCTACCCTATCACATAGCATCAGAAATCATAACAATATGCAGAAAACAGCTTTTCCAACAACTGACGTTTTTCCAGGTACATAAAATTCCTCCTTCAAGTCACATTCTTGGCCATTAACAGTAACAATCGAGACATCTTGAAATTTGAGCCCAAGATTTGAACCTTGAATTATAAATTTTGTTCCTCCTTCTAGTGGTCCACTTTTTGGTGAAATAGTAGAGATGAATGATGCTGGACAGTCTTGATCACCAACTTTTCCAATCCAGCGACCAATACACCCAAGTTCAACAGTGCAAGTGGCATTATTTTTGCACCATCCACACTTTCTTTCTTGACTATCAACAGCCAAACACTCACTGCAGTCAGTTGCAGACTGTCCACACTTGAACAAAAACACTAAATAGTACGGTAATTAGTATAGGTACAGAGATCACAACAAAAAAGTATCAACATTTACTTCAGTTAGTAATTATCTTTACTATAAATACAGATAAAGAATAACAACTATAATCAATTTGTGCAGGCATTACCAGTACAGAATACAGTTTACAAACTCCCATTATAATATACCTAACAATATGGCCACATTTGTTCAACAGCATACAGTCATTAGCTTGTCAAATTGACATAAAAAATAGTTTGCAACAATTTACAATTTTGCAATAAAGCAATCAATTGAATTGAGCAAGTTCAAGTTTATGTAAGACTAGCCTCGTCCTCAGTTGTTCGCGTCGCTGCTTCCTGCAGTGCTCGTGCATCACATGACAAGGCAGACATCACAGACGCACTTGTCAAAGTGCAAAAAACGAGCAACACTGTGACATCAAACAAGTAATGCTACACGCTACCTCTGCAAGGAAGAGCAAGGCGAACACCTGGGGATGAGGCTAATGTAAAGATCCATACAGAATTTTCATGTTTCTATCACTAAAGCCACACTGGCCAGTCTTATGCTCATGCAACACTACACTCGTCCTAACTCGTGTCTAGAATATCAACCTACACAATTGAACACTTGACATCAAGTGAGATCAATCTGCAATTATTATAAGAAACTTTCAAAGCAACATTGACGTGTGCCTAGCAATTGATTGATATATAGTTCTAGGTGACTGTATCAGTCACTATTGCCTTACCTAATTGATGAAAGCAAGCAATATTTATCAGTCAGTTATTCCTATTAGTTGGATATGCCATATAGTTACAGCAGGTGAGAATAGAACAAGCATTCACTACCATTCTAATTACTAATTACAGTATTATCTCTAACATAAATAATAAATAATATATAATAAATACGCCCTTGTTATTTTTCAAACGGCCTGATAGATGAGTCTTTACTAGAGACGTGTATTTGTTGGAGACTGTTTCTGTCGTTTAACTGAACTGTGCTTACTTTAACAACACAATTTAGCTGTCATGTATTACCTCCCAATACACTATGTTTGACTACTTGTAATAGGATGTGTGGTTTTATTGCAGACCGTGGCTTTTGTTCTTAGGATGAGGTCCCGTAATGTCGTTTGGGAAACATAACTGTACGAAGACCTGTGTTTATCTTAGAGATAATATGGCATTATACAATTGTCATGACACATGCGACATATCTAAAGTGCGATTTAGATGGAGTGTGTCACGTATAGCATAGCAAGTGTGCAATAACTTACTCCAGGTTAATATTACTCTCTCATATAGGGTAATCCGGGGCAACTCCGTGAACAATTTAGAACATGCCCGTATGTTGCTAAGTGTGAGTGTTGTAGTCGCTTGATTTTACTACCGTGTGGAGCAGTAGCCTTCTGCCAATCAGCACGTGGGCAGCCATCTCTAAAATGTTAATCGTTCTTGAGGTGATTTGGGACTTTCGTCGACACTGCTAATCTTGTGAATGGGGCAACTTCGTGAACAGAGTTTTGTTCTGGCACTACAACTTTACGAATAGTTGTAACACTTGGCAGGCCATACTTCTTATGTTAATGTGTATTGCTTACAATAGTAGGAAGATTTCAACTGTGAAACTAGACTATGGAAACTACTTGTTACGCAGTTCAGAACAAGTTACAGCGTAGTTGACAGCTAAACATTGATCTAGGCTACAAACAGTGCTCACAGTACCAATCCTCCGTCTCTTTTGGCAATTCACTGAGGCCCCCACACCTGAAATGATACCATCTCCAACACAAACTGCAACCAATCCATGTGGACTGTTCTTCGTTACTGTCGTCTTCAAAGGAGAGTTGACAACCTTGGCAGTAATTGTCGTCTTGTTCACAGTCCGTAGCAACACGTGTTGGAGTGGCATTTGGCACTTTTTTGTTTTCTTCAGTTTTGATGCTGTGACGGTTGTTGCTGCTTTTGATTGTTTTGCAGCTTGCTCTCGCAGACGAAAGAACTCTTCATCGGATGTCGAGGCTTCTCCATAATGGGTTAATCCTACTTTCTTCCTTCCTACAGCTCCCTTGGGCTATGTTTTCTGGTCACGTGCACCTTGTAAGACCTTGGAGAAGTGTGTCTTGAGGTAAGTCTTACCATTGGTGTAGTTGGTGTGATTGTAACTGTTCCTTTAAAGGTAATCTCTACCTCAGTGTCCAGTGAAGAGTCATTATGTACTTGATGGCTGTTGTCGTCTTTGTCATCAGAAAAGACTTCAGATGGCGACAACTTTTTATTTGGGATGGTGTATGGGGAGAACAGAAATATTCCAGTTTTGGAAAAGCCACCTATCAAGGCTTTAGACCAATCAAATTCCATAATTGAACAAGAGATGGGAAGATAGCTTTGTCAACTACTGCTGATGAAGTTTCCTTCATAAGTCATCATTTATTGCACGCCATTGCAACTTCATGGGTCCAAACAAGCCAACATCAAGTGTCTGAGTGATGTGTGTGGTATGGGCTGGCACTGCTATTAGGTGAATGTTGTTCTTTCTAGCTTTTTGAATAACTTTCAGTCCAAGGTGGGAAGCATGGCCATCCATAAATAGAACTACTGGGCCTGTCTCAATCAGATATCTCACAGATGGTATGAAAAGCTTCTCAAACCAGCTACAGAAGTTGCCTCTTTCCATTCATCCTGACTCGCTCACACCATAAAGGACTCATTCACACAATTCGAACACCACCTATCTCATATATTTTTGCATAGAATGAAGGAAGGCAATTTACCACTTGTCTCTGAAAAATCAGCTTTAACTACAATTGTATTAATTTTAACTGGCTATAGGATGCATGATGGAAGTAGATGGCCGGCTGCAGAACCACAAGCATGGACGGTGTACATCTGTTTTCCAGAGCCACCACGGGTGTGGTATACAGCTGTGAAAGAACACGTTTTGAAGTCAGGTCAGTGAAAAAGCCTGCTTCATTACAGTTCCACAGTCGACTCTGTCTGTCTTCAACTGGAATCTGTGGATTGCTTAGCTTTACTGCCAGGAATTCAAACCACTGCTGCAATTTGGATTTGATGGCAGCTTGTGCTGTGTACAGACAAGTGTTCAGGTTTTCTTTCAGACACAATGGGCCATTGTCGTAAAAATCCTTGCCACCAGTCATACCCAGGAATTCCTTGTCTGAAAGGATTTAGTCTGCCATTGGATAACAGGTAGTCTTTGACGACATGGTCAACAGTGGCTTTTGTCAAACCAAATCCAAGCTCTTGCAAGCTAATGCAAGTAAGTACCACTTCCCTTTCTTCTTCCCTGCTTAACACTGTTGATTTGACTCCAAACCGTTTTGTAGAGATACCTTCCTAATGATCATGGAGAGTTGACCAAGAAATTCCATATTTCTTGGCTGCTGCATTGATACTGATGGCTCCTTTCCCTATTCAGAGCTCTTGGAGAGCCGCTGCAAGTTGTTAATCAGACCACTTGTTCTTTGTGGACTTGGGTTTGTAGTTCCTGACCATGATAATAAAAGCAAACTGAAAGCAATAATTCGATGACTTGTAACAATGATGTGCAGCACAATCAACACGTAAATGAATGTTGATGCAAGCTGGGTGCTACATATATCCTCTCTGTTTGGAGGAGTGACTTGGTGCTCAGCAGGAGTGTACCACCTTGCTGTGCGAACTCAGTCTTCTAGACAGTCATTTAGTGGTGTGTTGTTGAGGTTGCAATGGTCTGTGGTAAGGCATAGGTGTGGCACACTGCAGTAGATTGCCTGGGAATGTGGCCATTAGGAGGGGTGACTTTTTAAGCTCAGCAGGAGTGTACCATCCTCTTATGTAAACTCAGTCTCCCTGACTGCCATTTAGTGGTTTGTAGCTGAGTTAATAGTAGTAAGCACAAAGGTATTTGTGATTTGTTGTAGATTAGATTGCTTTCAGATGTGGACTTTTGGAGGTGTGACTTATCTGTGCTCAGTAGAAGTGTAAGATCTTGTTATGTGAACTTAGTCTCCCTGACAGCCATAAAGTGGTTTAGAACACTGCGTTATTAGTAAATTGCGGTAAACTGCGTTGTCTTGCTAGTCAGCCAACAGAGGAAAGTCTACTACAAGTCTATTTGAAGTTGGTCTCCCTGGCAGCCTCTTACCTGTTTATATGGCTACTGTTTAGGTAGTCTGGCAATTCAATTTGCTAACTGTGAAATTATAGCTTGCTGCAATATCGAGAATAACCAATTACTACATGTCCTACCACGCCCATTCCGACGTTGAGGAGACGAAGTGGTACAAGTAGACCAGCGTATCTACTGCACCTATTGTGGTAGCGACAAATAAGGCACACCTATTAGATCTTTCGCTGTGCCTTAGCAAGTCAATTGCTACTTGCAACAAAAAGTTACGTATGGAAGAACATCCGGACCCTCGAAGCGATAGCAACAAAACCGCCTCTTATACCGCATAGCAACTTACAGTGAAACTCATAATCCCGTGCCAAATAGTCTACTAATAGAAGAAGAGTTTCAAATCTTAACTGGAGGTAAGACGCTTCACACTGGAACCGGGTGAGGAACAGCTATTGATATTGACGAAGTTGCACTGGTCACGGAGTTACCCCAGATTACCCTATCATGTACACGTCACGTCACCTGAATAGTATAAATTACTTATCACCAATGCGGCGCAGGCGCAGTATGTAGGGTTGAGTTATTATATTGTTCAGTTCATCTGTAAAAGCTGGTATCGTTAGTAACCGTTTACGCTACAGTGCCGATTTTATATCAAACCTTTGCGCTGGCAACGGAGCAGGTCTACAACTAGAGAAATTAGTCATTACAGTGCACAAAGAGGGATTAAACCCAGCATAAAATTTCTTGATGATGCAAACGGTACACCTTTCAGTCTATTCAAACTCACGCCCGCACTAGTTTGGTGTACATTGTATTTGTTGTTGCCATCCGCAACGCTTCCAGCAATCAAATATTTCTTGCCAATCGGAGCCGAGGATTCTCTATTGAAGTGGTAGCTCTTCTAGCGCCAGTGGTTGTCTCTAAATTCTGATTGCATTTGCACCGAATCCAACTTACAATTTTTCCTGCACCATGCACTAGAAGGGAAGTGTGTCGATTTCTGTCCTCAATGTTCACCTCGCCAATTGCAGACTGCATGCACATCTGCTTGTGTAGACACATACCAGCTATATGGCAGCGTTTGGTCTCTCGTAATAAAGAAAACATGGTCGTAGCCTGGCTTCAGGAGGAAACGGTCCGTATTACAACAAAATGGACAAATGATGTAACAAACACGTCACGTGCTCTATTTGGCCTTTCGAATTATATAGCTGAGCAGCTCATTCATCAGCCAAGTAAATTCAGTTGATTTAGACAAATTCACGCTTATACACTTCGAGCATCATATAATTAGGCTGTTGGGGAAGGAGAAAACCAAATTTTGGATACTTCGTAACGTTGTGTCTAAGTGACCAAGTCGTAGCTTGAACCTATTCCGACGTCCCGTTTTAGAAGAAGATTTCGCATTGCGCTGATGGGAACTGCACTGACGCCATGTGTCAAGCCGGCGAACAGCTACATTGTTCCTTTCTGCTGCGTACATTTACAAACTACACACGAACAACCAGTAAAGAGCACAGATCACCGCGGATGGCACCATTTGTTATTTCAAAATTGGGAAAAGGACGCGTGCTAAGGGAAAAGCGAAAGTGCAGCGGTTTGCAAGAGCATAGGGTACAAACTTCTTTGTGACGTCGCAATCTAAGGACAAGTACGCCACCAACAAGCAAAGTAGAAAGCACCAGCCACAGCGAAGGACACAAGTTGCATTCGAAGTAGAAAATGGCGTGTGCTAAAGAAGGAGCGGAAAAGAGTAGCGGTCTGCGAGCACCTAGGACGAAAGCATTCAAAATCGCCACGCTCTTGGAGCACTGTCCTTCATATAGATACTACAATTGTTATATAAAGATTAGAAGAAATAAAGGAATTGCATGAAACAGTAAAGGCAAGTTTGACATATAGGCACGTCTACAAATTTCAAGGGGCGCTTCGTGTCCTACGTATACGTGCCAGCTAATCCCTTGGATCAAATGCGAAACTACACAGCTGAGCCTTAGCGGGCGGTTCGTCCGACACCCGAACCAACAAGCATACAAGCCTGCAGAATGCAGTTAATGCACACTTCTACGCTCAGAACAGAATCTGTCTGAATTCGTATGTATAGTCTTAGAATTGTTGCAATGTTCTCTGGAGGTAGACTCTTTTTTGAGTATCTAGAGCTAAGCTAAGTGATTCCTTGCATTTGCAGTTTAGCAACCCGTTTTTTGTCTACTTTTCTCGTATATTGCGATCATTGGTCAGATTATTAAAAGAAATGTAGTATAGCATCACATGCTTGTGACCAATATGCTCCTATAGAGTGTGGCTATTTCCGTTGTATTCTGTTGACAATCATGATCATTGGCAGGTTAGAATGTGGCAAGCATTAGGTCATTGGTTACGTCTGTTTTAAAAAGTACAAGTAGTTGCATATATACCCAGCGTAGTCCTCAAATGCCGCAATAAAAGAAACGTAGTTAATGGAAATTGTAATTGTCTGTTTCGTTCTCTGTCATATGTCATCATACGCAGGGTCTCAAGAGCAACATTTAGCAGTTCGCCATTCCATAATAGCCCATAAGAGACTCATTCTCCATTACTAGCTCCTCATACTACAAATCATAGAGACCACAATCAAATAAATGTTATTGACACTTACATTAGCTCTGTGGGTATGGAAAACGTAGGAACCTGAGGAACTTATGTGGAAATACATGCAGCAGCTCACTTGCCACAGACTAGCATATTCTCATATGTGGATTGAGATCAATTAAAATTGTCCCATGTTTGCAATGTATTTCTTTACTTTCTTAAATAATTTCAAAAAAAACAATGTAAACAAGTATAAGAAGACTTTGAAAAATGAGGATGTAGGATTGCTGTAACAAACGAATAGAACAAGACCATGTACGGTGTGCTCTAACATCAACAATGAATCCACTCACACAGACTGAGAACTACCTCATCCCTATGTTGCACCGTTTTCTAACACTGCGTTTTATACTTTAGTAAATGGCGCAATGCAGGGATGATGGGTCAGTGGGTCTTTCGGCCATTTCAAATTTCAAATTTCAAATTTATATTTAAAATTTTTGAAATTCAATTTTTTGTATATTGAAATTTTCAATTTTCAATTTAAAGTTACCATTTTTTAAAAATTTGCATTAAATATTTAAATTTTAATTTTGAAAAATCAAAATTTAAATTTTATTATTTCAAATTTGTAAATTTTTGGGGGTAGTATATTAGAAATTGCTTTGCCGACGAGAAAGGGACGTAGATGTATATATGAACTGATGGCTGGATTTGAATTCTAATTTCTAATTCACTTGTAGTCAGTGTGGGTTCTGTTCTCACGGCACAGGAGAGACACAGAATGAGGTTGTAGAGGTTCTATCTGCGTTATCGGGTAGTGTTCTATGTGATGTATAAAATCTACACATAAAGTGCAACTTGCAGTTGGGCCAATCGTACTCCTACATCTACAGTAATGACGCGACCATGCACTTCGAGTTACTAAACATTAGTAACTGTCTGAAGCGGCGTACGTACAGGTGCAGAAACACAGTACAGGAACGTGCTGATGTGATTAGCAGAAACCGTGCCTAGTTTAATTGAATCAACGTATCAACACGAGTTGGAATGCACCCCTATGCCGTCCAATGGACTCCCTACCGCGTACACTGCTACTTGTTCTTTCAATTCTCTTTTTCTGATGTACTCAAATTATTTGAGAGACCGGATGAGCATTCAATTTCTTTAGTTCAAATTTGGCCATCAGTTCATATATACAACTACGTCCGCTTTCTCGTCTGCAAAGCAATTTCTAATATACTGCACATAAAATTTACAAATTTGAAAAAATAAAATTTTAAATTTTGATTTTTTTAAAATAAAATTTAAAAATTGAATGAATATTTTAAAAGAAATGGTAACGTTAAGTTAATAATTTAAAATCTAAATACAAAGAAAATTGAGAAATTCAATTTCAAAATTTAAATTTGAAATTTGAAATGGCAAAAGACCCACTGACCATGATGTGTTGCTCAGTCTGTACGAGTGGATTCATAAAATGTCCGAGCGCACCCTTGCATGTTCCAGTTTCTATTATTATGCAACCCTATACCTTTCTAATTTTTCAAAAATTGTTATATACGTGACGCAGGATTACAGTGCTATGTATCTGTTACCCGACTCAAAGCAAAATTATAGCCTTCAGCTTCGTTTTGAGCAATAGCCCCGTTCCTCATATATGTAAAAGCAATACAATAACCCATATGTATCTACACAGATGTCCTACAAGACAAATAAATGCAATTGACAATTTTCAAGTCATTTCCACTTATTTGTCAACACACAATCACATCCTCAGATTTAACACCAGCTGTTTCTGTTTAATTAATTAGATAAGTAAATGTACATGCAGAAACAAATCTTGCTCACACGAAAATCCATTTTCTTTTTCAAGTTCATAATTGCTTCGACCAGACACCTTCCACATCAGATTAAGATCAGCTTTAGCAATTTCATTTGCGTTTGCATACTGGAAAATCTAATCATGTAAATTAGCAAATGCCATACACTGCAAAAACAAAATGCATATACCTGAGCAGGGTCAGAAGTACACTGTAGTTGCGATTTTGATACTCTAATAGCAGGGACAGTAAAGGTGCTCTCATTATGAACCTTCACAATGCATTCATATTCATCTCCTGACCTTTGCTAAACACACAATAATTCACTACAGCAAGACTCACTACTGTGACCAACCTCGGCAAACTTACAAGATTAGGTAAATGCTGTGCCTTGACAAGAAACTTAAACGTTTTTATTCCAGAAGGCCAGAAATATTCATTGCTTGTAAGCTTAGGACATAAGTCTTCATTCTATATAATAGAAGAGAATCACCTTGCCACATTATCAAATCTATACCACATTGTGCTGCATTTCTGCTATATTGATGTCAATATTCGAACATCAAGGTCATTGTACGAGTCACACTATGACTTTAATCCACTAACTGGTAGCTACGTTGTCCTGTATCTAAACATGCCTACACAGCTATAGGATATCAGTTTACTCTTGCAAACAGTTCATATTCTTACATTCTTAATTAACTACACTTTAAATTCACCCTCATAGATAAGTATCAGCTTTTCTTTGCAACATGTCATACAATACCTGTCGTAGCTAGTCTGTCTCTTGCATTCTCACTATCTCAATTTGTCAATTTCGTCAGAGTTCCATGTTTATACAAAGATATATATATATATATATATATATATATATATATATATATATATTGTATGTGTGCATTTTAGCGTATTTGATGGGCACAAACTACGAATCTGGACAATACATGGATTACCCTGAGTAGAGCAAATAGATACATGCTTTGCATGGACAATTAATAAATCGCTCTGCCTAATTCCTAGACTGCACAATTATTACATGTGTGCGTGTGCTTGTGCCATGTTAAAGTGAGTCGGAGTTAAATAAAATATACGTGTCCAATGCAGTTAAACAGACTCTGATATATTCAGTCTTACATTGAAAGAACAATGTAAATTGCAAGGGTGTACCTGGTGCATTTACTCTTGGTGCACCTGGTGCATTTACTCTGGGTACATGGTTCTTTCAGTTCTTTAGTGGACCTCCCGTCAGCTAAACTTGCTCTATTCTAATGAAGCAATTTATTAATTGCCAAGTCTTCCAATAAACATGGTTTATTGAAAGATGTATGTACATTGGTAAATATATACGCAGAGTAAACTGTGTTAAGAAGTCGATCTCTAGAGTCTAAATCAATCTCCTTACATCAATCTACCTACATCTATATTACATGGGACACATTCAATTCAACAATTCAGCAGTTATAGCTTATATACATTTGGTGCAAATATTGCATGCAGATTGGTCGTATACAGAGGTAAGAACAAAGCTCCAATTGCAGTGGGTAAGTTCGTTTGCACCCCTCAAACCCAATAGGTATGCACCTGAATAATGTCCTTGATCACTTAGTTAGGTCTAGACTTTCTAACAGTCATACCAATGACAGATCTATACCATAAACTAAAGGGTAGGTATATATACAGTACCGGCAATAAGTACCCTAACATTTTTATCGTATGCGTATCGTATCCTATCGTATCGTATTGCGTATCATATATTGTACCATCTGGTATCTTATCTTAATTGTATCATATATCATATTGCGTATCGTATATCCTATGGATGGTATCTTATCTTAATTGTATGGTATCATCTTTTATCTTATCCTATCCTACATAGTATCTTTTATGGTATCCTATGATATCCTATCATATGGTATCGTATTGTATCGTATCCTATCGTATCGTATCGTATCGCTGTCAGCTTACTTATTGCTGGTACTGTACTATATCGCTAATTGCTCGGTACAGATAAATATCAAAATTGCTTGTTTAATCCTATAAGTTATGGCTATTATGCATACTTCGAGAAGTCAAAATCCAACTAGCTTGACTGCTCGCTCTAGTCAACCAGTTGGATTGCCTCGCTGCTTTCTTAATTATTTCATCATCTTCTGTCTAATACCTTCTGTTCAATTCTGATGTCTTGCAATTGCGCCTGTTTCACGTTAATTTTTGTTGCAAGTAGCAGAGACAGATGCAACCAGTGCTTCACACATTGAAACAATAATTACACTTGATTCATCAAGAACCTTCTTTTAATGAATTAAAGGAGAAAGAGGAGGATAAGAAATATTTATTGAAAGCAAACAACCTTGGACACCTGATGCGGTCTATAGCCATCGAGGTTTTCGGAAGATGGGAGAATGAGCTGAGGAGATGTTGAATTAAGAAGGTATCATTGTTGGCACCACCTGTGCTTAACAAGCAATGTAAAACCAATTCAATAGAACCTGGGCAATCCAGTTGGCAGTATGTCTGCAAAAAGAGAATTCTGACATAATTACTGACAAAATTATCAGCATGGTCGGAAAAAGTCAACTAAGCCAGCTAACATGCCAACTTCGCATTTTTTGGGATTTCAAATGTCACTTTTAGAACTGTCTGACAAGCTACTATATGTATACAGCCTGGAACTCTGTATTATAGTTAGATTTTGTTGTAATGAAAGTGCTTTTGAGATCAATAAATTGAATTGATGCATACTCGTATTCTAGTATCCAGAGGTTGTATCCTAATTACAACTTGCCAGCCCTGCATGCCTTGCCCGCCCGCACGTCCACCTGCCTGCTTTGTTGGATTACTCGTCGTGCAATTCAGCAACTATAGAAACTGTGATAATGTAATTTCTAGTAATTGGTAATGGTATTGTCATGTATATAGCAATTACCCCTAGAGGCCCTTGTATAAGTATTTACATGAGACAATTTAGTTCCCTACGCCTTCTGTTGATGGCAATACCGCCAAGCCTAACATGTTCTTTGCTGCTTTAATTACAACGTATTGCAGGAATAGGGGAAACCCCCAGAGAAAGCTTTAACGGCTGCGTTTAGGCATACCATGAGGATGAAAATACAGATGATGAGAAGCAAAGAAAAACAAGACAATAACAGCTACTGCGTGGAGACCATTTTTAATGTGACAATGGCATCTAGCTTAAGAAAAATTCATGTATGCATGCATGATGTATACATTGATTGAAAAGATGTCCTCAAATTAGCTGATATACTATCGTGTGTACAAGACCACTACTTTGTAGTATACAACCTATTAGATCTCATACTAGCATCCCGTCTAGATCCAACAGCAACAACCGTTACCCCCATAAACATCGATCAAATGACACACTACAACCGTAAATTAAACCCACTGTCATTTCGCTCTCGTTATTCTCCAGACACAACCCAGTCTCTCTCCACCCTCGTGACTGGGTCAAGTATACTCGAGTATACTACACTCGAGCAATCTTAATAGTATTATAAGTTCATGTCGGTAATAACAAATTTTGGGGAGGCTATGGTGCACCCATGACATGCTGCTAGTACACCACTCATCCAGCCTGTTTTCTTTAAATTCAGTTAGACAGCACGTGTTAGACGGTCGACAAATGGCCACTTATGCGCTGAACTGCAACCAACAGGCATCTGCACTCGTTGCTTCATAGGGAAAGATGCAAGAATAAATTATAGATGCATAGAAAGACCTTATTTATGGCTTTAAATAAACGTATTCTATAACAAGGACATTTTTTGTAATAACATACTTAATATCCAGTAGAGCTAATTCAAGATCTGTAAACGAAGAAGCAGCCATATTGTCACACGTTTATCTCGTGCTATTTGACTGAAATAAATAGTGTACATTGAGGAATTAACTGAGCATATGGGTAAGCTTGTTAAAAAGTTTCCACTTCATCAAGTGATTGAGGAAGTTGTTCTACATTGTTCTTTCAATGCCAGAGAGTCTGACTGAATTTAACATATGCTATGAAAAATTCAATCACTGATGACAAGTATTTTAAATTTTTAAGACAAATCTTGATAAAGAGACTCTTCTAACGTTAAAGAATCTTTCTAATTAAGAAGATACGCGTTACAATTAAGAGACTCTTTTTAACAACGACTGAATTCTTCACAACATGCTATGAGAATCAAATTCAGTTTGTATATGCCATATCAATAACATATTAAAATAAACCACTAAACCAATAAAATAAACAAGCATGATTAATTGATTAATATCAATAAGGTTCCACACAATGACTGCCGTGAGAATTTGTTAGCCTAACTGGTTGTAGTGTACCTTGAGCTATTGATATACTTTAGTAACACGTAAACAAAGAGAACATTCAGATGGTGACCAATCAGCAGAAGGAGACACAACAAGTAGAAAACACAAGATAAGTGGATTGGCAAAGCAAGATATTGTAAATAAATATGCAGAAGTATTCCAAGGAAATTTGGATGACTGGAAGCCAAGCTAAAGTTAGAAGTTGACAACACGGTACAAGCAGTGAGATAAACAGTTAGGAGTACTGCTATCAGTCAAAGCAGAATTCAAAAGGAGCTCGACCGTTTAGAGAAATGGACATTATCCAGACCAAAGACAAGCCAACAGATTGGATATCCAGTTTGGTTACTGTGTATAAACCAAATGCAAAAATACAGATTTGCATTGACCGAAAGCCTCTGAATAGAGTGCAGGCGAAGTCAAATCACTATCCCTTACCAACATTAGAAGGCCTATTGTCAGAACTGAATAACGTAAAACGTCTTTATTGTGTCCTGGATGTAAGAAACAAATTTTGGCACATTGAACTAGGCAAAAAGTCGAGCTTGACTACATTTGTGACATCCTATAGTCACAAATGTAGTCAGAAATTGTTCATATTCAGACAAAGCTTGAAATAGAATTGGAATGTACTGACTTGGTACAGCATATACCAGTGACTGATCAAAGATTGCAAGAAATCAAGCAAGCAACAGCAAATGATTCGAAAATGCAACAAATGCTCACAACTATTGTGACAGGATGGCCAGAAGCTAGGCATGAAGTCACAAGCTATGAAATACAACAATACTACAATGTCAGAGAAGACTTGGTAGTAAAAGATGGACTGATTTTTTGTGGAGAAAGGATCATGATACAGCTGTCCTACCAACAGAAAGTGCTGGAAAGAATAAACAGCTCACACATTGAAAGAAATGGTTGTATTCAAAGGGCACGAGAATGCGTGTACTGGCAAGGAATGAACAGTGCAGTGAAAGAGTATGTACAGAAATGATCAATTTGCCGTACATTTGTAACAACTCAGCAGAAGGAAATACTACAATGCCACGACGTCTCAAATAGACCATGGGTCAAACTAAGAGCAGACATTTCAACAAAGAATACTTCATCAAAGTGGACTATTATTAGACTCAAGCCAGTTTCTCCCCGCCCCGTCGTTTCAATAAATTGTCGCTCTAGAGCGGGAGAAACTGGTACTGGACTGCCTTCTTCTGGTGCAATTAAATTTGAAGAGGTAATTCTAGCAGACAGGGTTACATAAACGGCTCTCATGGAACCCATTCAGTGGTCATCACCTGTATCATAATATAGTGATTTGTTAGTAAGTGGTATCCTCTCAAGAAGTGAATTCTTCTATATTAGAGTCTTACATAAATCATCTGACGCTCTCCAATATCTGACACTACATGGCATGTGAAAACCATAAAAAGATTTCTTGTATCTACGGCACGAATGTAGAGAGTAGTCACACGGTAACAGGACGTGCTAGACTGAGCTTGATCATTTGGCGTATTGCTGTTCTTGGCAACAAAATGGAACTTTCGCTTTTCCCGTATATGGGAAACACGAATCATATATCGGACAGCCGCCGGTATTTGCTGTCGACGATACCACAGTTCACTGTTTGCACCTTCTCATAATAAGTAAATGTCTCTTCTACTCGCAGTGATAACACAGATCGGAAGCTTTGCAAAGTTGCTCTTCAGGAAGATGAAGAAGATGGGCAGGTCTTGTACTCTATAGCTAAATAGTATCGGACACCCGAGTTTGCTTGATGCCAGTGCAATATTGGCAAAAAACGCGCAATGAATTGTGTTAATGCTGATTTTAATTGCAGATGATATGTACATGCCCGACCATCATGAAGAGCCTTTGACTCGATCGTCTCTGGATTAAAAGAATAATTTCAGAGAATATCAGCATAATTGGGTGCTTTCACCACTACATATGTAATGTTGATGTCGTTGAGTCCGATTCGACAATATTCGTGGACTCTTCAGCAGTGTCTGAGATCGCTCTCGTATGCTACACAAACAAATTATTCTTTAAGAAACTAATAAAGCGGTAGCTTACTCGATAGCGTTTCTCCGGCGAGGATCGACAATCCAAGAAATGGCAAAGGCGAGAATATGCTAGCTCAAGTCTAGACTATTATAGTAATTAAAATGACAACTGCCACAATTTTCAAGTTGGGGTCAGATACAAGATTTCTTATCTTGACTGCAATCGAAAACTTTGAGTTCCCTCCACTGCTTCTGTAACGTAGGAAAAGCACCGCAAAGAGAGGGAGTGTTAGCGTAGCCGTGGTTGATAATGCAGTTGGTGCATTACCTCCACGTGTCGTGCACAAGGCGTGCTATCTACCTGGCTTATTCAACGTGAAATGGTCCACTGCATTGCTTTTGGCTGTAGCCACAACATCAGCGACATCACCAGAGGTGTCAGCTTCTTCAGGCTTCCTCTCAAGAAGCCAGATTTGCTACAATCATGGCTAGCAAAGTTACGTCTGGTGGATCCGCCAGGGTTGTCCCCAGCATACAAAAGGCATGGCGCTCCGCCATGCCTTGGCTCCCGCTTGGTACTAGGCTCGAGTGTCCAGCCGGTCACTCCCCCCCCCCGCAGCGGAGAAAGACCTCTTTCTCCGCCACGGGGGGAGTCGACTGGTTGGACACTCGAGCCTAGCTTGGTATAGGCCCGATATGCTATACTGAGTAGGCAGTGGCTACTCTAGAGTTCGTTCACACATTTTGCGAGGTGTGGGAAAATTTGTAGATCTCGGGATTCTGAGCACGTACAAGTATGTCCCGAAAGCAGGTGAAGACAACCGGTAAATAGAGATGTGGTACATGTAATGTAGTTATAATTATTTAACCCCAAAACTGACAAGTTCGGCATTGTGATGTGTAAAGCGCTGTCCTAGACCCGCCTCGTTTTGACATAAGCAGATAAGCTAAATGTTTAATTGCATTCTTTTAGAATCACCATACACTAATTTAATTAGCTGTCTCTGTAACAGTTGTTCTTTGAGTCTACTGTTCTCTTGTGTAGCTATGAAGACAACAAAGTTTGTATTTTAAAAAATTGCAAAGTTGTTTGAGGCAAGCAACTAATTCTTTGCATATTATTTTAGTTCTTTGCCTAGAGGGCCTGGGATGTTTGGTGTGATGGTAAGACCAATTAAGGGGATGACTGCCATATGGTATGAACTTGATTGCACTACAAGTACCCAAAAAGGAACAGTGGTTGTCATGCACCGCCCACAATTGCATAGGTAGCAACTGCAGTTTCCCCTAACGTTTTAATTTGGGCGTAGCTACTGCAGAATATTAGACGGCTTTAGAGAACTAACAATGAACAGGTTAACAATAGAAATAAATGAGGAAGACTTGTCAGAACTGCAACAAGATTCTCCATAGAGACCGAAAAAATGATAACAATGACTAGCACAACAAGCTTGATTCTTGTTGCTATTTTGTTGGGAGCATCTAGGCGAATCTAAGGCGTGTCATTGTAGCAGAGTAGGTAGCGGTCTGTAGATATGTTGCCCCTCCCAATCACGTGTTGTCGACTGATTATGCGAATCAAATATCTATTGCTCGAGCTCTGAAAATTTCTCACAGGCTTTAACGGACTTTTTAGTTTGACACGTATTCCAAGTTGTGATATAGTGCAATGTGTGAGTCATACTAATCCTAGACCTAAAACCCCTCTTTTTAGCACAACGATTGTGGTAAGTCATTGTGAGAATGTGCAGACCCTAGATTAGCGTAGCGAAAATGAGTGCTCCATTACTGAAAGACAATGTAGCTGCCAGTCTACTTCCCCATGATACTCCATCAGAGTTAATTCCCGTTCGTGTCAGTGGCGATGGCAACTGCCTCTTTCATGCCTTGAAAGTGGCATTGGCCAATGCAACCAAAAAATGTTTACAAGTGCCAACGGTTAGTGATCTTCAAAGAAACTGCGCCGACGAACTGGAAAAGAATGGAGCAATTTATGCAGCCCATAGTGTAAGGCAAGCCCTTAGCGTCAGTGTCAGGGATGGTGACACGTTGCATCCAGGATCGTTAGTTAGTACAGTCATGTGTATCGAATACTGCTTTGACATCTTTGACAAGTGCAGCTGTAAAAAAGTGTACTGTTGTAAACTTAAAAAGGTGTTTTCTTTTCTTTTAACAGGTAATGGCATCTGATTCCCGGTAGAAATTATCCAAAAGTGTTGCAACAAATGAGAACAAAATAAGTTTTAGGTTTGGTACGTACACATCAGTAGAACACTGGGTATATAGACAGGTCTATATATACTATCTCTAACAAGAATGTCAAGCAAGTTTGATTGGCTGTATTAAAATTAGCTATGTTACAAAATTGTGCTAGGGGCGTGGTCATGAGAATTTCCGCCATGCCTTACAAAAATCCTGGGGACAACCCTGTCCGCCTATCTCAAGAAACAGCCGCGTTTGTTCAGATCACTTTGAGTCCTACAATGCATGTTGCAATGACACGTCTGATACCCTTGCCCAGCCTCTCGTGCACCAAGCAAGTAAATTACCTGCACACAGTTAGTTCCAGCAGCCTGCGTGAAAATTTTACATAGGCAAGCCAGTCCAAGTTCGTCTAGATGCTACTCGCCTGGAAGTTGGTGGCTCTCTGATGGGATCCCGTCGCCAATCGGTCATTAAGACTACAGCTGTTCGAAGAACGTCTTCATTAAGACACACAGCAAGGAAGTTCTCATGCTGCGTAATAATTACAGATCAGATCCTGAAGATTCCACCCTATACCCTAGTTCGTCCACTTCCTGGCAGCACAAGTACTCGGCTACTCTAGGCATTACAGAACACCTGTTGCAGCTGCACCAAGAAGTGTTCCCAACTCGATTTTCGTTCTCATCAGACAGTGTTCACTGGTGATCTGTCTGCTGTCATGGCCGTCAATGTATTCATGCAACTGCATTGATGTCACGCTGAGTAGGCTCGTACTCTGGCTCGAAACTGCAAGGTCGAACACCAGACAGAAAAGAACAATGCGTATGCGTTCGAATCCGTCCACAACTGCATCTAACCCAATGGCATGCGCGTGTGGCTTTGCGACAATGACGTCATGTACCTCGCTTACCCGACATGCCCCTTTCTTTCGACGTTTCTCCTGCGGTGAAGATGTCGCGCACAAAACCTATGTCCCTTCGAATTGTCGGTTTATGGAAGGGACTTGTATCTGACCCTAACTTGAAAATCGTGGAAGTTCTCCTCTAAGTTCTTTGAAGAAGGTCGACTAAAAACTATATCATCAGAGAAAATAATTTGACAGTTGAAGAAACATATCGCCAGGCATGGAATTCCAGATACATTGATAACCGACAATGGACCACAATTTGAATTCATCTAACACGTTTCAGAAATCCTGCAAAACCTGCATGAAACATTACTCATTGAACAAGCAACCCAGGCCAGCAAAATCAAATGGGAAAGCTGAAAACGCTGTAATGACATGAAAAAACTGATGAAGAAAGCTAGGAAAGCACAAACAGGCCCTTGGTTATCAGTCTTAGATTACTAAAGTATGCCAACTCAAGGGATGACATCAAGTCCAGTTAGAGGCTTATGAACCAAAGATCTAAGACCCTGTTGCCAACAGCAACATTGTTGCTACAACCCAAAGTAACCAAAAATATACAGAACAATACAAAAAACAGAGGACAGACAAAAGAAGTATTGTGATCGACGAGCCAGAGACTTACTGGAACTGAAAGAAAATCAAACAACAAGGATACAGCCCAATACAAAAGCAAATGAGTGGCAAAAAGCAAAGGTAGCCAAACAACTATCCAACAGGTCTCAAATACATCATCAGGTACAGGGTTCTAGTCAGGATTTTTAGAAGGCATATATAGCGGTATGGCCGTGGTACACAGATCTGGTACGTGGGCGTGGCATATATGTGTCTGTGAAATAAAAATTACCACTGACTTGGGTGAGGGGACTAATATACCACGCTGAGAGAACCTATCAGTATCTCATTTCTATTACTAGGCAACAAATCCAATGACAATACTATAGCTATGCAATTAGAGACTCATGATTGACACGTCTCCATCTTCTCCCTCATTATCACTCTATAAACGTTGCATGTAGCGCTCCCTTTGCCACAAGTTCTGGAGAGCAGAGTGTCAAGTGAGTGAGTGCATGTGTGCATGTAGCGTACAGTACATGCATAGCCAGTCCGCTAAAGGCGTAGCGGGCAGTTTTAAAAGCGTAGCGCCGGTAAGCCTTGGCATGCCTGGCTAGAAACATGGAATACAACATATCGAAGGAATAGGATACATTTAAAGCCAATCAAGGAAACAGCTCTAAAACCAGCTGCAGCACAGGAAAAAGACTCTACAGAGAGAAAACAACAACAACAATAACAACAACAACAACAACAAGAAAGAACAACAAATACAACAACAGAAGTCAAACAAGCATATAAAACAAGAAGTGGAAGAACCATCAAGACTGAGTTATCTCAAGAACTCTACTACTTAACTTTTTTAATACTTGAAAATTCATGGTTCTTTTTGTTAATGAGGAATGAAACAAGTGGTTTTAGATAATTAGATTAGTAGACTATAGAAAAGTAGAATAACACTTAGTACTCACTCGAAGTTAGTCTAACTGGTTGTAGTGTACTTGGAGCTATTGATATGTTATACATTGTATTACAATATATAAGTGTTACAAATTAAACTACAAAATTTAAAGTGACTACTAACAAACCTCAATTCTGTTGGAGGATTGGCCATCTCTGCAACTCTTGTAGGAGTCTGTACAAACACTATTGTACAGACACCATCCACAAGGAACGCTACTAGTAGTGCAACTTGAACACCTAATAAATAATCAATAGAACAATCAAGTTAACTTGAATAGCCATTACATCTAATGAACGCAATTGCAACACAGCTTACTTTCTGTGGATTCGACAGTCAAAGACAGTTATGTCTGTGATGTCTCTGACAAAAACTGAATTTGTCACTGTTGACTTCAGTGACACAGAAACAGACAAACTGTCTCCTTTACCGTAATTGATTAAAACACACACTCTGAAAACCAATTTTATACATAATACAAGACATTACCGTTTCCATCTGGTAAAGTAGCTAGAGTACGAGTGTTGCACAATATCACTTGTGGTGATACTATAGTTGCTGTTGTGTTGCCAATTATATCAAAAACACATTCAAAACTTCCAATGTCAGGAATGTTAGAAACCTCTAAGGAAATCTACAGCAACAAATACAATCTAATGGTAGCACAAACAGCTTATGGGAAATGCAATTGACTTGAACTGGTCTAGTTATTGGTGCAATCTTGGGGCTTCCCTGCTTCAAACCAGCAAAGACAATACACTGTGAACTGTTCGTTTGAATCCATCGACCAATGTCATCAGACATCTGACAGTCTGACTGGACAGAACATCTGTCACAATAAGATTGATGGTCAACAATGAAACCTAATAGTAATAATGAATTGGCGAGACAAACTTGTCCTCCAACACGCAGAAACCACAGAATGGATCATTGCTGGCAATACATTGGTCACAGGATTTCAAAGATGAGCATGTTTGTACTGGAACTTTCACAACCTAAAATTTCATATCATTACAACACAAACAATTAACAACTAGACAAGCTAAGAGTTGTACCTCTGATTCTGACACAGCAAACAGATACCTGTTGTCATGACTGAACACAAGTGAATGAATTTCTTTAGATGTTGTCAGCTCTATAAGAAGTGTATTACTTAATTCAGTTACTGTTGTGAGATCTTGGAGTATCATCTATAACACAAGTAATGTATTACTTGAATCTACAACTTTACTGTCCGATAACTTTATTGCCTTCAAAATGTGACCATGAGCAGTTCCCAAAAATGCAACAGTAGATTTCTCAACAACAGAGACAGCAACACTTGTAATCTGAAACAATGTCTTGATAAATGCCGGTTGAGACAAAATGACACTGCCAACTTCCAACAAGACTGATACACCGTCAGGTGGTGAGCATGACTGTTCCTTCCATATTGCAGTAAGGTCTGCTATGCATTGTTCAATGTTTGTTCCCTCTCTTTCAAATCCTTTCATTATTGACCTATCTCCTTTTCTACATTTATCTTGTGTCTCTTTAAATTTCTGTTCAATATCTGTCATTTTGTAAATGCATACTGAAAAATCACCTTTCAGTGTGTCATTATTTCTACTGTAACTTTCTGCAAACAAAGCAATAAGAAGATCTTCAGAGCTGCTCAAATTCAAAGCTGCCTGTAGAGCTTTTCCTGGGTTGAATATTGTCTGAGACGTAAGAAAACCAAACGAGTGTGAACTATTTTGACATTTGATGGTAGCTTCCATATAACCATATAATGTAGAACTGCTACTCCCTAAACCAGAATCATCTTTACAGATTCGAGACAAAACAGTTCGGTAAGCACCAGTATTGGTTCTATCCTCTTGATATGATGTAAAGTAAACAAACTGTCCGCTTGTGAAGCTCTGTCGAGGACGAGATTCTATACCCATGCGAATCCAGTTATTAAAATTGAGAGAGCCTAGTTGCTTCAACAAATCATTTCTCTCTAGACTGACGACATTCATGACTGGTTTGTTGACCAGCTGCAGTGAAGAACGATCTCTATAGGTAGCAACATAGAGAGCAGAATCACCATGAGCAGTAGAAATTAGTGCAGCTGTGCTCAACGTTGCCTCCGTACCAACAAGAATAGGAACGTGTACACTAGCCGATTTAGAGAATACTTCCAGTGCTGAAATCAAAATAGAGGAAATATTCTCTACAGAATAGAAGTTGCACTCTCCACTTACTACACTACCACAAACAACGAGTGTGTCAGAAGATACAGAGCTCGTCTCATTGAGCAAAAACAACTGATTGTGAAAATCAGTTAGCGTATTCGAGTCATGGCAGGTATTCACGGGCGGAAGATTCCACGCCCTAGGAAAGCATCTCCCATCGCTGTGTTTTGGCCCAGTCACATGCTCATCTTGCTTCACCAGCGAGTCTGATAGACGGTAGATCCTGTTGACTGCCGCTACGTAAACATCTCCAGTCTGCGGGTGCACAACTATTTTCTCGACTCTCTTATTTCCGGAGAAGGTAGGTGTAGTGGGCGTTCCCCAATACGGGATACTAACTACGGGTACGGGCATGCGTAGTTTTGTCTTGAGTTGTGTTCAGTCAATAGACCACGTGTCGGCAATCTCCGTGTTGAACCGCAATCACTTGATACTACATGGTGACAGATGGCGAACTCGACGTTTCCGTTGCCAACGCCTTTCGACTTTACTCATCCAGAAGACTGGGTGAGGTGGATCAAACGATTCGAGCGGTACCGAGAAGGCACAGGGCTGGACAAGAAGGAAGGTCCGACACAAGTCTCTACATTAGTCTACGCAATGGGAGAAAAGGCTGAGGACGTACTCACGTTGCTAGCATTGTCAGGAGAGGAGATGAAGAGCTATAGCGAGGTAAAAGTGAAGTTCGAGAGCCACTTCGTAAAGAAGAGAAACATTATCTACGAACGAGCTCGTTTCAATCAGAGATCCCAAGGAGAGGGTGAGCCAGTAGACGCGTTTATAACATCGCTGTATACTCTAGCTGAGCACTGTCAGTTTGGCGTATTGCACGATGATCTCATTCGAGATCGTATCGTAGTTGGTTTGAGAGACTTGAAACTGTCAGAAAGATTACAGCTAGACCATGAACTTACGCTGGAGAAAGCAGTAGTGTCAGCTAGGCAGTCAGAAGCAGTGAAACAACAACAGAAAACGCTACGCAGTCATTTCTCAGAGGAACCAACGGGCGGCACACTGGGCAAGGATGTCAGCGCCGTTGAGAAGGGTAAGAAGAAGCCAACCGAGACAAGGACTACAACCAGTTTCAAGGAAACCTGCGGACGGTGTGGGCGTACGCCAGGCCACAACAGGGCTAATTGTCCCGCACGGGAAGCCAAATGCTCAAAGTGTCAGAAGATAGGCCACTATGGCGCACAATGCCGTAGTAAGTTCGTCAGTGAAGTCGTTTCTGATACTGATAATACTGAAAATGGGGTTTTCCTCGGAGCTCTCACTGCGCCTGGTAGTAGTAGTCCTTGGATGGTCTCACTTTTGATCAAAAACACACCAGTACAATTCAAGATAGACACGGGAGCAGACGTTTCCGTCATACCGGCAAAACTGTTCTCCAGGTTCAACAAACAGTGGAACACAACCCTTACAGCACCTGATAGGAATTTACACGGTCCCAATAAGAACCTACTGGATGTTACTGGTTATTTTGTCTGTCGCTTACAAAAGGGAGAATGCAGTGTAGAGGATAAAGTTTACGTGGTGGAGAACCTCAGTAATCCTCTTCTGGGACGACCTGCTATTGAGAAGTTGAACCTACTCTCCAGAATCGAGTCTGTGCGTTCAGATAAGCTAGTTCCATCCATTGTTACAGAATACTCAGATGTTTTTCAAGGGTTGGGAAGCCTTCACGACGAATATCACATATGCCTGAAAGAGAATTCCAAGCCATTTGCCTTGAGCACACCTCGTCGGATTGCGATACCCCTCTTGCCTAAAGTCAAGGAAGAATTGTCTAGAATGGAAGCACTCGACGTCATTTCCAAAGTGGAGGGACCGACAGACTGGTGCGCGCCGATGGTAGTGGTACCCAAGCCTAACGGTACCGTCCGTATCTGTGTTGACCTGACAAAGCTTAACCAGAGTGTGAGAAGAGAACGACACATCCTTCCGTCAGTAGAAGACACATTAGCACAGCTGGGAAACGCCCAAGTCTTTACGAAACTGGATGCCAACTCAGGGTTTTGGCAGGTGCGTCTTTCAAAAGCGTCATCTCCGCTGACTACATTTATTACTCCCTTCGGCAGATACTGTTTTCACCGGCTACCCTTCGGCATTACGTCGGCGCCCGAACATTTCCAAAAGAGAATGTCCCAGATTTTAGAAGGTCTGGAGGGTGTCGTTTGTATGGTTGACGACATACTGGTATTTGGGGTTAACCAAGAACAACATGACCAGCGACTTCGACAAGTTCTCACAAAACTTCGCGCAGCTGGAGTTACATTAAACAAACAGAAGTGCGTCTTTTCAGTCCCGTCAGTGAAGTTCATTGGACAGATAGTTAGCCAAGGAGGAATTCAGCCTGATCCAGAGAAAGTCAGTGCTATCACTGAGATGGCTACCCCAAAGAACGTTGCAGAACTAAGACGGTTTTTGGGATTAGTCAACCATCAAGCCAAATATGTGAAAGATCTTTCTGAGATCACGGAGCCTCTACGTGCGCTCTTACAACAAAAGAGTCACTGGCATTGGGGTGGACCGCAAAACGAGGCATTCGAAAGAATCAAACGAAAGATTACTACGGTACCAGTTCTTGCTCTGTACCACCCAAACCAGGCAACTATTCTGTCTGCTGATGCATCGTCGTATGGGTTAGGCGCTGTACTACAACAGCAGCAATCAGACGGTAAATATAAGGCTATTGCTTATGCATCTCGATCGATGTCAGAAACAGAGCGTCGCTACGCGCAAATCGAGAAAGAGGCGTTAGCTGTAACTTGGGCGTCGGAGAGATTCCAGCATTACCTGATTGGAAGAGACTTTACTATAGAAACGGATCATAAACCTCTGGTCCCCCTGCTAGGATCCAAAGGTTTGGACGATCTCCCGCCAAGGATTCAACGGTTTCGAATGCGTCTTTTCCGATTTTCGTTTTCTATACGTCACATACCGGGGAAAGAGCTTGTCACTGCGGATGCTTTGTCTCGACAACCAATCCTAACTCCGAGCAAGGTGGACCAGATTGTAGAAGAAGAAGTCGAACACTTCACGTCTTTATTCTCTGAGACATTACCTGCATCAGAGAAGAGACTTGAAGAGATCAAAGTGTTGCAGAATGAAGATACAGCTATTAGTCAAACGAAGACATATGTGACAACCGAGTGGCCAAAGTCGCATCTACTTCAAGGAGAGTCCAGACTTTATTGGAACCTTCGTAATGAATTACATATCCACGATGGACTGCTTCTCAGGGGATCTAGAATAGTCATTCCACCCACAATGAGAGCAGAAGTGTTACACACGCTCCACGGTAGTCATCAAGGAGTTTCCAAATGTAGAGAGAGGGCCAAACAAGCTGTTTGGTGGCCAGGGATCAGTACACAGATTGAAGCTTTAGTCGCCAATTGTGTTACGTGTGCGAGAGAAAGGAGAAATCCAGCTGAGCCGCTAGTCTACACACCTTTTCCAGCATACCCATGGCAGAAAGTTGCTATGGACCTGTTTGAATGGCGTGGTCGTCCGTACCTACTAGTGATTGATTACTATTCACGGTATGTGGAAATTGCTTTACTTTCATCTACAACCTCTCCAGCGGTCATTAACCATCTGAGGTCTATCTTCGCTCGGCACGGTTTCCCGGAAATAGTTGTTTCCGACAATGGGCCTCAGTTTTCGTCAGAAGCTTTTAGACAGTTTGGAAAGGAGTGCCAATTTTCACATGTGACATCCAGTCCCGGCTTTCCGCAAGCCAACGGCGAGGCAGAACGCGCTGTTCAAACTATCAAGTCCTTGTTACAGAAGAGAGACGATCCCTATATGGCATTGCTGTCATATAGATCTACGCCCTTGCACAATGGATTCAGTCCAGCGGAGCTCCTAATGAGCAGGAAGCTTAGAACGAACGTCCCAATGATTCCTGACCAACTGAGACCGAGAGTTCCAGATCTCAGTGCTCTTAGAAATACTGAAGAGAGAGCAAAGAACAAAATGAAACAAGATTTTGACAAACACCATAAAGCAAAGGATCTTGCAGTACTCCTACCGGGAACGAAGGTGTGGGTGCCTGATCAACGCCAGTATGGCACGGTAGTTGCATCAGCTAGTCCAAGGTCCTACATAGTTACCACACCACAGAAGCAAGTCCGTAGGAACAGAAGAAGTCTGAGACCAATAACCTTAGAAGAAGGAGCTTCACAAACATCAACAGAGCAGTCTCAAGACGTAACAAAAGAAAGCCAAGTACCTTGTGAAGATCAACCAGTGTCACGGAGTAGTGTACCTGTTCAGCAAGGGGCAGAGACTTCAGAAAAACCAGACTGTAGTGTACGGGTGCATGAACCTAGAACGTCTATTATGGACAGTCCAGTAATTACGAGTTCGGGTAGAGTAAGTCGCCCCCCTCAAAGGTTGGACTTATAAAAGGGGGAGATGTAGTGGGCGTTCCCCAATACGGGATACTAACTACGGGTACGGGCATGCGTAGTTTTGTCTTGAGTTGTGTTCAGTCAATAGACCACGTGTCGGCAATCTCCATGTTGAACCGCAATCACTTGATACTACAGTAGGAAGCGAAACCACAGATGAAAAGAAAAGCAGCGCTACGAGTGAAAGCTTTAGTTGAAGCAAAGCTATTTGCATTGTTGAAGAGCTAGTAGCGTGCGTTAGAGTAGAGTCCCGGAACTATTTGGTCATTTCCTAGAGGCTATTACTACACGTTCGGGCCTGTACCCCCAACTTGCTCCAACTACGGGTATGGGACTACCCGGAAAGATCAATCAAGATTGTGACTGTAAAGATGAAATCCAGTCTGCTGGATTCTTGTTTGGTATATTTGATCTTGATGGAATTAGAGAATTCCTAGCAATACACGAAGCCAAATCCATCGCCTCACAGGCAAGTTTGATTGATGCA
>CAXXBX010000066.1:177500-342500 GCA_964274945.1 Dehalococcoidia bacterium
ATCAACAATACCATGAGAACGGTAGCCCTGTTAGCAGCACAATTGCATTTCAAAGATGTCTACCTAAGTCTGCACTAGGGGTAACGTGTTCTTTAATGTTTCTCCATTTCATTGTTTGTTAGGTATCTCTTGAGAAAAACTGGTTTTCTATAAATTTTACCATTCCTGACTTCTTGGATGTCACACCATTCGACAACCAAAGTTTCCAGCTATTCAAGACCATGTTATTGAACCAATCAGCATCTGCCATAATAACAACGACATGTGGTAACTTAAGCAGTCCTCAAATTTTCATGTTGACTTGCAATCGTTGGCTAACAGAGGAAATTCTGCAAAACTTGTCTGATGTCTTAAATCAACGTTCAAGAGATTGTCTGTGAATAGTTCTCTCTGAGTCTAACAAAACACAACTGCACGAAGTTGTTTTAGCGGCTGCAGAAGGCAAGGAAAACGTATGTCTGCATTCTTGATTCTAAACGTTTTAGTAAATCAACCTCTTCAGACCACCATGCCTTCCAACAAGTGCTAACAGGAAATCACTGTGTGGTAGCAGAAATAGATGTCTGTGCTGAATCTACGTACTACTTCAGGCGCGGATCCAGGACTTTTGAAAAGAGGAGGCTGCAAATTTTGATAGACAATACGAACTTCAGTCAACGCATATTATCTCTAGAGGCGCAAATGGCCCAGACTTCTTACAGCCTAGCTAAAGTAAATGGCAACAACTATGGCAACATATCTCTAGCAATGTGTCATGTTATAAACTCCCTAAATCATCAAAACTGTATCAGAATCTAACTGCATCATGCATAGACTACTGCTAAATAAACGTTAAGTAAACTAAGGTGCAACTATGTCTCTTTCAACCAAAGACTGTATGAACAATCTCCTTAGATGATTTTGTACAAACTTTGTCTGCTGGTACCCGGTCCTTATAATGCATGGCGATAACTGATAGGTGTGCAAGACGCTCCTCTGCCATGGTAGACCTTGCTTAAGTCTTCAGTCTCCTCAGTAGAAAAAAATTACATCTCTGCTTCTGCACTTGTGATAGGCAATGTACACGCTACCAATAGCAGACGATAAACATTCGGGTACAACCGAGAGTCACAGGCTCCCAAGGCCAGGAGAAGGTTAATTAATTGTTGGGTATGGCCTTCTTGCACTATTGCTCTCTTTTCCTTGCTCCTTGAATTTCCTGGTATTTGCTTTGCCATACTGACTGCCGCCTTCTCACTTCACCTCCTAGAGACTTCGGTAATGGAAGATCGGCTTTCCATTCATTGGGTCACCCCTGGTCAACGTCGGAACGAACCAGAAGGGTAAGAACTAGACACGACAATGCTTGGACATTATCTTGCTCACCATTAGATCGTTCGCGCATCTGAAGAAGCATGCAGGAAGTCTAGGAAGAGTATCGCAACGGATAGTTTGTAGTGCTCAATCGGACTCCTACTGTACTAGTAGGTGTATTGCTTCGGTTTTGCTGTATGTTTGTTTTTTGGAACAGATGCAACGGATCCAATCCTGTCTGTGAGTCGCACAATGTCTTGATACCAAATGTCCAAAGGTTGTGTATATCCTGCCTTGTTGCCTTGGCGTACTGAGTGAACCATTCCCTACGCAACAAATATATCCTGATCACGAGTCTAGAGTTTTGCTGCCAGATGTCTCACTTCGTCAAGAACGCAGCAGAGTAATTTCGGACAGCACAAAATAGACAATTATAGGCTGCGCAACAACAGTCACAACAGAACGCCGCCAAGACATTTAATGAGGAGAAATTTACCGTTGCGAAAGAAAGTGAAACGAGAGCGGTTCAGTTCCGGGGCCAGCAATGCTTTTTGTGTAAAAGGTTTAGCTATAGAGCCATCGAGTGTAGAGAGAGACACAGACGACGTTGTTTCAAGTGTGGCAAGATAGGCCACAAAGCCCGAGACTGTCGAAACACGATTCGCGCTGGGAAATGCTATGTCAACTCAAACGCTGCTTTACAGAAAGTGGAATCCGGATAACCGCCGAGTGATGTTCGAAGTCGTAAAGAGATCAGCGCAGGATGCATGGCAAACACCGTATACAAGGAGATGGGTCTATCGCAGATCGAGTTTAAGGAGTCGGTTGATATCGGGTATCTAGTTCTGCATGACGGAAGGAAGATTTCTATCGTCCGCTATGCCAGAGAGATCTTCGCAAAATGCCGTGGTTAGAGAAAAAAGTTGTACCAAGTCTGTGGACGTGCTTCGGGATACCGGATGTAGTAGTGTCATAATTAAACAGCAACATGTTACGGATGATCAGTACAGGGGTAGGTAGAACTGATGCACATGGTTGGCAACAGTGTCATACGTTAGCCAATCGCAAATGTGCAGAGTGCCTCGCCGCATTTGTCCGGACAAGTCCAAGCTCTCTGTCCTCAAGACGCGGTATCTGATGTCTTTTGGGATACGTCCCCGGAGAGAGACCTGCCGATGACCCTAATTTGCAGTGGGTGGAGGCACAAGCGGCGATCGCTGGAGCGGAAAGAAGAAGGGAGCGCCAGCTCTTTTTCAATTGCTGGAGAAGCAATGGATCTCAGTTAACAGGGAGGAAATCATAAAAATGCAAGCAGAAAACTATTCAAACGAGGTCCAAGGGACATGATCGGCGAAGTAAAAGTGAGGAATCGACGATAGGTTACATTCGAGAACAAAAACGAGACACTGCATCAAATCTTCAAAAATTCAACTGACAATAGAGGAGAGCCTGTCCGGCAAGTGGTAGTTCCTAAAACTTCTCGGGAACAAGCAATGCACTTAGCGCAAACTTTCTCATGAGAGGACATATGGAAATACGAAAGACCACTGACCGAGTTCTTACCAACTTCTACTGGCCAGCCGTGCGAGAGAACGTGTCGAAATATTGCAGGTCGTGCGACGTGTGCCAGCAAGCTTTCGGAAGGGAACAGTACTCCGAGCTCTTCTGCAGCGAATGCCATTGATTGACTCGCGTTTCAAGACAGTGGCCGCAGACGTCGGTGGTTCTATCAATTCAGAGAGCGACAAAGGACACCTATACATTTTGACGCTAGTGGACTTCGCGACACGTTATCCGGAAGCAAAAGCTTTGAAGCATATCAATACAGAAGCTATGGAAGAGGCTCTTGCTGGTCTGTATAGTCGTCTCGAAATCCCTGAGGAATTTCTTAGCGACATGTGGAGCCAGTTTGTCTCCGACTGTATGCAAAAGGTGGCGCGTCTTCTTAGCATTTGACAGATGACAACCACACCGTATCAACCGATCTGTAACGGGTTGGTCGAGAACGTTAATGGTACATTAAAGCGGATGCTAAAGAGACTACGTTTGGAGCAGCTCGGGCAATTGTACTAATATATTGACGCCGTTTTGTTCGTCTATAGAAAAGTTTCGCAAAAATGTACCGGCTTTGCCCCTTTCAGCTACTGTACGGAAGAGCAGTAAGAAGTCCCATGCACATACTACGCCGCCTTTGAACAAGCGAGGAAGACCAACCCATTGTGCAAACTTCATACCAGTACGTGATTGAGCTGAGGGAGAGACTGAAAAAAACGCTAAAACTTGTCAGAGAGGAGCCAGACAAGTTGCAAACACGGCAGAAACAATACTTCGACAGTAAATGCATACGACGTGAACTCGACGAAGTGATCAGGTACTGTTAATGCGGCCTACGAATAGAAAAAAAGATGGTCATCCAGTGAAAGGGGTCCTATGTAATGAAAAGAAGGGTGGAACCGGTGCAATATGTCGTCAACGTCAAGAGCAAATCGAAGGTCTTTCATGTCAACTTGCTGAAGCGATACTACTCCAGAATTAATAAAGCGAACCAGATACGTAACACATCGCAAAAGGAGTGTTAATGCTAGAACTGATGAGCTCAGCCATAATAACAGCTGACGGTGAAGGAGGCCCAGACGACGCAGTAAATAACGACAAACTCCTTGACGTGAGCCCGTTTTGGGAACAAGAGACTATCAATGATGTGAATTTGGGCGAGAAGCTAATCGTCGAATAATGCGCACAAGCGCAACGGCTGATTGAGGAATTCAATCCTGTATTCACAGATTTGCCTGGCGAGACGTACTTGATAAAGCACCGCGTTAAAGCGACTTTGGACGAACAAATTCGGTCACGACCCTATACAGTCCGTAGAGCGTGAATAAAACTCTGCGAAAGCAGCTAAGCGACATACTCAAAATGAATATCAAACAAGAGTCAAGTTCCCCGTATTCGTCTACAATAGTCATCGCGAAGAAACGGGACCGCACAAATACGTTGTGCGTCAATTTCAGACAGCTCAACAAGATAACAGAAGTTGATCCAGAACCAACAAATACAGTTGGGGAAACAATCCAGAACCTTTGCACCGATAAGTGGTTTTCAAAGATCGATCTGACCAAACGATACTGGTAAGTGCCCCTGGCCGAGGAAGATGTTTACAAGACCGTCTTCTCTTCGCCCGATGGATCGTACAAAGTTTAAAGAATGCCATTTTGGATGGTAAACTCCGATGCGACCCTGATGAGAGCAATGACAATTCTGCTTGAAAACATGGAGAACGTCGAGCACGTCGTCGACGACATCCTAATCCATTATGCTACCTGGAGAGAGCACTTGAGTAAGCTACAAGAACTACTTCGAAGGATGTCTGCTGCTAATCTGACGACTCGTCCTTCAAAGACCGTAATCGGCGCCCACGTAATCGACTTTGCAGGCTAAAGAGTTGGTCACGGTGTTACCAGTCCGCTAGAAGAGAACCCGCAAAATATTCGAGATGCTCAAAGACCTAAAACCAAAAACCAGATCCGCTCGTTTATTGGGCACACGGGTTTCTACCGCGATTACGATACAAATTATTCGGCGATAGCGGCCCCACTGACTGATCTGACAAGAAAGGGAAACCAAACCAGGTGGAGTGGGGCGGCGACCAGGAAAGGTCATACAACACGCTGAAAGGAGCTATCACGTAAATCCAACTGGTGGTTTTCTAGAAGAACTAAGACCACTGAAAACAATAGAAGCAGATACTACTGGCCAAACCAGGACATTGATATCGCAAATCAGGTAGAACTGCTTTTGTTTCTAATCTTGTAAAATATTTTAACTAGCACAATTAATGTTGTCTACATAAAAATGTGATAGGTGCTAGAAGACAAATTCTCCTCAAATTGCAGTCAAAGGAACTCCACCTTATTTCTGTTTGTTCAGAAGTGTGGAGTCTAGTTGGAATTGATGTCATGGACCGTTAACAATGACAATGCTCTTGCCGGACCACACCAGACAGTTTGTTTTGAGGACTGATGCGTCCAAAGTTAGGATCGGCGCCATTCTCATGTAGCGATTCGGCGATCGATTGTTCCCCGTGATATATCTAAGCAAGAAGTTGTCCGACCGAGAGAGGAAGTTTTCGATTATAGAGAGGGAATGCCTGGCACTGGTTTGGAGTGTAAGAAAGTTGAGAATGTTTCCGTATGGCCGGGAATTTCTGTTGCAAACGGACATCGATCTTTTTCATTCCTCAATCAAACCAAGTATGAGAGTGATCTGGTCATGCGCTGGACTTTGTTCCTGCAGGGGTACAATCTTCGGATAGACGCAATCAAGGGCAAGGACAACTGAGCCGACTATCTCAGCAGAGTAACCTGACGGCGGTCAAGAACGGAGAAGATGGAAGTACCGCAGTGCTTCTCTTAAAGCTTAAAAGGGGACGTATGTAGCGTTTTTGCCTACAAATTTGTGTGGGAAGGTATGTATATTGCTAATTACTGATTAATTATGTATGTAGTTAATTACTGATTAATTATGTTGCGTTGCCATAGATGGTCAATCTGAGTTGTGTTGTCATATGTGGCCATACCTAATTTGCATCTTTTCGGTATTTGACTGAACCGGCGTTTTGGTTGGAGTGAACTAGTCCAGTGGGTTGGATAGTAGTCAGTCAGTGAAAAGGAGAGTTTGAGTGCGGGTAATAATAGAAGTCGTCGTTTTTTGTGCACTCATTACGGTGTCGACCGCTCGTGCCATCTCGCTCTACCTATATTGCCGCTATTCGTCGTCCAGATCGTGACACTGACATTGAATTGACAATGGAGCACATTACGCACCTGTTGTGGCAAACAAATTATAAACATCCAACTAGTGGTACATACACCTACAGGTGAAGCAAAGTTTACATTGGACACACACGATTCAATTAACACGCACTTAGAACATACCTCATACAAACTGGTTGACAAACTTTCTGCCTTGATCAGTGATAATATTATTTGGTGCTCTATGCCTAAAGTAGGCAGCCTACAAAGCCCTGGCTACGGCAACAGCAGTTTTGTCTGATATGGGGAAAGCTTCAACCCATTTACTGAAATAGCATGTCATTGTTAGTATATATTGGTTTCCTTGACTTGTCATTGTTAGCGTTCCATGAGATCAATTCCAACTAGACTCCACACTTCTGAACGAACAGGAATAGGATGGAGTTCGTTTGACTGCAATTTGAAAACAGAATTCGTCCTCTAGCACCTATTACATTTTTTATCTAGACAACATTAATTGTGCTAGTTGAATTATTTTACAAGATTAGTAACAAAAAATTTCTACCTGATTTGCGATATCAATGTGTTGGTTTGGCCAGTAGTATCTGCTCCTTATTTTGTCAGTGGTTGTAGTTCTTCCCAAGTGACCGCCTTTTGATTTACGTGACACTCCTACATCAATCAACCAAATTATTCTTCACTCATATACACGTACATAGCTATATTTTGAATAACTGCAACAATTTTATTACGATGCACTAGCCTGAAAGACACGATCTGCTCATTTTTGCTGCCAAGTGCCAGTCTGAGTAGACCTAGAGCCATTGTGTAGTAAAACCTTCCATCTTCAACTGTAAAGTCATTTGTTCTTCTTCTAAACTTTCGTTTAGACTTGGAATATCAGTGCAGTTTGTCCCTCCAGAGACCAGGAACTCTTTGTATCAGTTCACAATGTTTTCCGACCGTTGTTCTGCTGAAACTACAGTATGTACTTCCTACCACATCACTAAAGTAATTGTAAAGTTGCAACCGTTTAGAGCATTTCTTCAATACTAATGCATAAAGATGTCAATGCTATCTTACTGTAGCTTCTACGTCTGACTCTGCATCCGTCAACTCTGGATTGTCCATGACTCGATCACGCGCGTCCAGACTGAGACAACTTATTGCAAGCCAAATAGAAGCATATTAGAACGAAATCGTAGATACAGCTACAACTATAGAGTGGATCAACTGTAGCTAACAAATAATCAATTCTAAGTGCTATGATACACAACTGGCCGCGACTGTAGACACTTTCAACTCGACAACTGCAACAACCTGCATCTGAGTCCAGCAATAAAGCTGTGTCTCTAAATATATAGTGTATCCTCGGCATGCCGCAGTCATTATCTGATTGAGTCACATATGACTGTAATGCAGTCATCCGGTTGAGTTGCAGTCACCATCCGGAAGTTCTAGGAGTCAGTCATCATCCGGGTGAGTCACAGTCATCATACATCCGGCTTCTTCGATTAAGTCATCATCCGGCTTCTTCACAGTCATCTTTCGGCCACGGGTGCGACTGTCACTAGATATTCGTTCTTTAGCTAAATGCAAATGTACACTAGATGATCGGGAACAGAGAGTACTTTAGTTTGCATTACGGTCGCAAGTCCTGTAGCTTGAAAGCAGTCTGAAACGGCGAGAAAAGCACAAGGATACACAAATCACCGCCAATCGAAATCACCAGCAGCTTTGCATCATGGCCGGTAATATGTGTACCCGACATAAGGTCTGGAGAATCGAGTCGACGGTCTTGCATCGCGAGGGTACACAAACTACCGGGTGCACAAATCCCCGTAACATCGTTACTGGGGTTTGAACACCCAAACAATGAAGTGGTAGCCATTGTCGATAAGCACTAAGCCACGGCGATGAATTTATTATTATGTGTCGCTATGCCCCACCAGGACCCAGAGGCACCTCAAGCAATGGGCAGCACTGAAACTGTTCGTGGGACCAGAAGACTTGTCTCCCCAACCAAACATCAAACTATGTTTGCTATCTCAACAGAGAACAAAAAAAGTTCAAGTAAAACGACAGTCTTTAATTAAGCAGAGTTACTACCTTTTCTGCACGTTTGGCTATTTCAAACGCAGCGGAAATCAGAAAAGACAGAAGAACTTTATTGGAAGTGCAGCAAGGACCGGGTCAGCCTGATGGTATCGCCAAGGAGCTGTCCTATCATGAATCTTGCTACAGGAATTACACTTACCAGAAAACATTAGCCAACATTCTTGATTCTTGGATCTCTCTAGAAGATGCACAACACAGTACAGCATATGACCGTGCGTTTCAAACTCTTGCCGGTGAAGTCGAGGGAGCAATACTTAGCGAAGATGAAGAAGGATTATTTGAAAGAATGTTTGACTTGAGGTCAACATTTGTAGACTTTCTAAAGCAGGAAGGTGTTGACACTCCAAATTACAAAATCAGCAAACTGAAGCGTCGTCTACAAAAGAATTTCGGTAATCGCATAATATTCTTTGCAAATCCACAAACTGTAACGGAGCCGGAACTGGTTATGTCTGCTACTGCATGTGCCCCAACTATTGAATGGACGACAAAGTCACCGGTACCTATTGACGTTTTGAAACTGATCGGTTGCAGCTGTAAAACTGGGTGCAGCTCTAAGCACTGCTCTTGCCAGGGAAGCTGCTTGCCATGTACAGATGTGTGCCAATGCGACAATTGCTAAAAACCTTATTCCGACTGAAGTTTTGCAGCCTGCTTCTACTATAGCATCTGCAAATGCGTTTGAGGCTGATAATTTTGATGCAAACTCTACTGATGAATATGATGAGTAGGTGGCTCTTTACATTTCATTGGTTACTAATTAATTAAGTGTAGTTTCTATATGAAATCATTAGTCCTCTAAATATTGACTAAAAATGACTCTGAGCGATTTAGTCTAAAAAATAAATCAATGCAAATCATCTGGCATTTTCAATCATTACTCGATCTTCACACTGCATCACACAAGACACCGAAAGTTTTTTCATATTGATCCATAACGCTCTGTGTTGTGCCAAGTGAGATCACCCATTGATCTCGGCGTTCATCACTACAGTTAGCAGACGAATGGGGCATGATGTCATTGGGATTGCCGATCTCTTTCTGCCATGCTTTCTGGGCTCGTTCATGACTAGCACGAAGATCATCCCAGATCTCTTCAGGAGAAGCATTCGGATCTATGTTAGGCAGAGAAATGTCATTCGACGAACTTCTTCCAAAAATATTTATCCATTCGTTGAACTCGTGTAGATACTGGTCGATTATCATTTGCCACTGTTTGATCGGAGGATCGTCGCACATTGTAGGAGCGGAAGTCACGTTGGCCGTAGCGCAGTTGCTGGCCATGTCTCGCCAATGGTCGTCTTCAGTCAAATATCTGTCTCTAACAACAGGCCATATATCCGTGCAATTGGAGACATCTACAGTAACACTAGGTAGAGACGTAATACACGAAATTCATAAACAGCTGCAGTCTGACTGTCGTACCAATACACACAAAACGGTCGCCTGTAAACCGCTGCTGGAATGAGCAGTAGAAAAGCCTTCTGTGTTGATGCAGTCAGCATTTGGGTTCTCAGGTTACATTATTGACTGTTAGTTAATATCCCGTTAACGACAAATTAAAATATATAACAGAGTGTCCCGTTTACAAAAATTCCGTTCACAAATCTATATCCAGGCAGCAGGAACTTGACCCGTCCACTGTCAGTAACGGGGAGTTTAAATTAAGTAGAGATCCGATGGACCTTTCCAAAGAAATTCGCGCGGGAGTGCATGGAGGCGGTTTATATCGGCCTAAAGACGTCACAGATCACAATCTGTCAAGATGGAGTCTATAGCACACTTTCCCAATGACGCACTCTGCTCCATACTCGCACATTCGTAATAAGTTCTATATGCCTTGTACAGTTTCTAGGAATTGAGAAAACGTTACCCCGATTTTGGTGCGGTTTTTTGAGATTTCTAGCGAGTATCTTTCTTTTCACAGGAGATGCCGTTACGTTGACGGAATGTGACGTGTAACAACAAAATTCAAAGGGTAATTGTATACGGGAGCAACATGAACAAAGGCCTATCTATAAACTATAAACAGTCAATTCGTGTCGTCGCTTCGAAGACGTTGCTGCCGTTGAGGCAACAGGCGTATCCAGTGTGGCATCTCTTGGACGGGCGTACATGAGCAAAAGAGTGTAGGTGTTTCTTCAAGACCGGATCTACGCTAAATATCTTCCTTTCTCAATGTCCCCGGCAATAAATGACACGCTACGCGCTTACCTTCCTAGCATAAATACGGGAATTTTAATTTCGGTGAAGATCCGATGAGCCGTTCAGCGGATCGACAGAAATTGCGCAGTCCTGGGAAAAGTCTGGAAGACGACAGACAGGCAAACAGACAGACTGCTCTCCTTTATAGATTCTGATTATCTATGAGAAAAAAGGCTGGTTTTGGACCAATATTAATCTGCTTAACCAGTTTGAAAGTTGTCCAGAGCCAGCTCTTTTCCTATAATACTGACACACACTCTGTGGTTGAGTGTTCAGTTAGCTGAAGGAATGATAGCTAAGAAAGCCAGACTGACCAGACCAAAATCTATCTCCTTAGCTATATATCATGTGTCTATCTCGGTAACTTGTTTTAGTTATACTTACCACTTTTAACATATGTCACATTTCCGATAACTTCACTAAAATTGCCAACGGTGACCTGAAAAGACTTAATTGGAGCAATATATCACAATATAGAGCGACAAAAGGTAAATTACACTGATTTCAAATATTTGTCCAGCTTCTACATCTCCAACAGGTGAACATTCGATTAACTGCAGTAAGTAAATGCAATAAATATGCAGTCACCAAAATAGGACAAACAGAAATACATACACATGCGTAAATGTTCTAAGCCAAAATCGTAAAATGTCAAATACATGCAACCGCAAATACACTTGTCACAAATAAAATCTAATATCTCAATTATTGTCACCTTTTTGTCCCAAACATGCATCATTGCCTAACTACGAACATAACTCTGAACTTACCAAGACATAAGAGTCTATTTCGATACTAAGTCATAAAATTTACGTTCAAGTCAAAGAAGATTACCTGTATTGTACATTTGCAAATAATAATCAAAAATCCAGAATTGACAAGATTTTCACCATTATTAGAAATGAGTATGTACAGCAACCTGCAAAGAGATGATTAAAACCATTGTGGGGAGGCGAGACATGTGTTTATACTGATAAGATATGCTTTTAATCATAAGACGGCACTAGCATCTGCTTTGTTATCCAGGAGAAGACTGACATGATAATGGTGTACATCATGTTATTTTGTGATATCTAGAGAAGTATAAATATACCGCTACTTGGCTTAGTTTTGTAATGGTTATTCTGGATTGCGGTCGAAAGCCAGTGTAATTCTTCTGTGGAGTGATGCATCACACTGTTTGAACACATCAAGGGGTCTATATATAGCTAAGAGATAAGGAGTACATGGTCCTTATGAATCAAATGTAGGAGAGCGCAAGGGATTTAGTCGGTCCTCTCCCATTGATTTGGTGCACTGGGCTTTGAGGAGCCTCAGTGCACTATATAGCGTTCACATATGCAGGAACCTATACAGGAAGAGTCGAAGGCAAAGAAAGATGGAACGGATATTCGGATAAAAGTTTTTGTCTCTAATGTCAATAATGTCAAGCAGCTCTAGATCGTCTGTGTCCTCAGCTGAGAACTCGTTTTTGCGTCGAAGTACTTCAGAATCAAACATGGACGGCATTGGTTAATTCTCAAGAATTCTCTTATAATAGCCTGTTCTATATCAGTGCGAATGCGAATCATTGAAAAACACCTAATACCTAAACATCTATTATGGTAAGCGGCGCTCTGTTATAGGCCAGAGCGTCTACTTAGATAGTCAATCCCACCATGATTTTTAATGGCACGTCCCAAAAATTAGAGCTGAACGCCTCCTCTGCCTCATCCTGGCTACAGCCCTGAAAATAAGAGCGTTTGGTGGAGAACTGCAGATGTGCATCTTTATCTGGTCTTAGCTTTTGGAAGGCACGTATGATATTTAGAGAAACTGTAGAGTATCTAGAACAGTGGCTATAGAACCAAGCTAAATAGGCCTTAGCGGAGAAGATGAAAGAAGATTTCTAGCTTGCTTTGGAAACAATTTTTTGATTGTTTAAATGAAGCTTTAAACATCCGGGGTCCGACCACTCGTCCGTGGCCAGACCTTGAATAGACGACGTGGAGACAAGTGACTAGAATTCACCTCAAGTTAAAAAGTTTCCCAACAGATTCTGTCTGCTTAGTTTGGTACAGTCGCAAATATAATTACAGTCTATGACAAATAACACTAATTGTCACAACACGTAGTAAATGTCACTCATTAATTAACAGCAAAATCAATTTCATAAAGCCATCATGTTGTCGTAATTGAAACAATTCATCCACATTGACTACTGTAGTTCAGTAAGCCAGTTTAGAAAAAATTCATGGTAACTTACAGAGCTTAGTAATGTACAATCACCAAAAAATAATAATAAGCAATAGCAAATAAACACAATATTATAAGAATTATTGCGAATGTGAATAAAAATTAAAACAACAAGGAAACAAAAGCCATTAACTGGCACACATAAAATGTATTGTAGAAGGAGCCATACTATTTTATGCAGCCATAAGTTAAAATTTCACTTAAATAAAAGACTGCATAAAAACTGAGTACAACCAAATACGTATAAACCAGCTACTGTACTACAAAATTATTAATGATTTGATTTGAAGTAGTAGCAAAATTAATATATTTACATAAATGCTTACAGTCAGCATAACTCATCCGTATGGCAAAGACGTACTACCAAAATAACTCATCACGCAAGACATACTGATCTACACAACTATATACTTAATAAGATATGATGGCAATAGAATTGATAAATAGATAATTCAGTGTAGAAGCATAAATATACTAGATTAATAACAATTAATGCATTGTTGCTCTAATTAAAATCTTAAACAGTACCCATAAGCAAATATGCATGACCTACAGACATTACAATACAAATTCCAGTAGCATCCACAGCAACAGAAAATAAATCCCAGAGAAACACAACTATGCTACCAAAACACAACAAATAAATACAGAACAAAAAAACTCACATCTTCAGTAAATATGATGATGATGCAAACTTTACTTTTTCCAAGATAAATAGTATAAAATTCTTGCTCCAAAACATTCAAATTCTCGCCTTTCAGCAGAATGTAATTGTTTGTACCAATAGTTAAATCATCATCCAACAAACGAAACACAGGATCTGGCTTGACGAAAAACGGATCGGGAAGTTGCAGAGATGACTGAGGCACACCATCCATGACAAATGTCACATTAAATAAAACATTACCACCTGGTGGAACTGATTGAAGAAACGAAGGTTGTTGACAGGTCATAATATTTGGGATAATTTAGAATTCTTGCATTCACCACTTGCTGACCATTTATCATTTTGAAAAAGAATTCTTGGATTCTGTACAGAATTCAACCATGTTCCAATGACTTGAAGAGAAACACCTCCATGTTTCAATCCTTTGCGAGGATAAATGCTCTGTATTGTTGGATTTGGAGTGTACGTAAATTTCTAAGCCATTAAATAGTTGTTTGCTGCATTATCAATCTTCAAAACAAGACCATTAAGAGACTGAGAAGCATTAGATGAAATGTTATAATTCGCAGTGACACAAATTATTTCATCAATTTTCCTTGAAGAAACAAAAAACAGTGTTACAGAAGCACTACTTCACATAAATCTAAAAAAAAAACGAGATAACGAGATCTCTATTGTGACTTCGTAAAGCGACTAGTGCCCTTCCATGGCGGTGGCCGGTTTCTTGTACTTAGCGTTGTGCTGGCGTTCTAAGCGCTCGTCTGTAGTTCACAAAGTTGACATTGTAGCAGGGAAGAGACGACGAAGCAGTTGGCCGGCTTGAAGCACATGCAGCACATGTGCCCGCCGACGGATCGCGAAGCTTCTTCTAAATAGGGACTGTCGAAACCGCTTCAAGCAAATACTTGGTCACTCATAAAGGGTGACATATTATCTAGTATTTAGTGTTTTTCAGACCAATAAGCGAAATTTATAATACCCCAAGTATATATACGCGGAATTTGTGTTAATTTACAAGATTTGCGAAGTCGAACAATAGGCTAGTCAGCTAGTATAAATTAAAAGCACATTAAAACATTCGGAATATTTCTAATTTTTAGCAGCATTGAAATGGAAAAATTGGAATGATCAAGAGCACAGACCCACCTGTACTTGTCTATGTACCAAAGCAGTTAGGGTTGTGGCTACAGTGTACTTGCACTTGCGATAAGCGATAAGCCGATTATGTAGCACAATTTGCTCAACACAATGGGTGCACACAAAGTGATAATTGAACTGTATAAAAGACCGCTCAGATAACTAAAACGTTAACTGATGTATTAATTAATATATCTACCGGACGGAACGGGCAAGGAAAGAGTTCTTGTTTAAAAGATCTTGTCCTGTCTTAATCGATCAAGCACTTTTATATATTTCTAACACTGTTGCAGGTCTAAAACATGTGCATGTGTACTTGCGCCAAAAGCGACGGTTGTGGCACAGATGTACACATTGTATATTTATCACAAGCGGACAAGCAATAAGCGCTAATCCATTTAGTTTGTGCTGTAGCACAGTTTACCTAGTAACATGAATACAATAAGTATACCAAAGTCTGAGAGATTTGAGTCTAAGTCAAATAACAATTATAGTAAGTAAGCATTAAAAAGCAATATTTTGGAATAAATTATTAAGGTTTGCTCTCTGTTGATTATGTAATTGAGCTAAAGCAATTTTATTTCTACCTTAACACACGCACGTGCACCTTCACTTGCGATAAATCGAGTTGCCTTTAGCACAAGTGCATTTGCTTCTTAGGATCTGTACTACAAAGGATATAGATTTTCAAACAAGTTCGTGAATAAAAACGTACGCAATGAGTGACAGTTGTCTAACAAACCACTCAGATCACCGGCAAGGACGCCCTTAACACTGTATAAATGGAGCTATTGCACCGCTCCCTAGCTGACTTATAGTTGCAGTATACGTTTGTATGTACGTCTTGGTAGTTCTTTAGATTGCTAAACTTTCGGACAATGGAAATTGAAAGTGAAGGCTCAGAGAGTAACGAAGTAGGACTTCCTAGCACTAGTAATGATGCACACATGGAGAACTTTGTCAATATGTGCGATGCTGCCAGCCACGTTTTGTCGATACTGCGAGAAGTCAGGAACTCACAACATTCGTCTGCTAGTCGCGCAACAGCTTTCTGGAAATATTGGACGCCGTCGAGCCAAAAGATTCGACCCTACACCAAGGCGCGGCCGTGGTAGTAGAAGAGCTGCGTCACAGTAGCAACAACCATAACAACAGTTCCAACAACAACAACAACACCAAGAACGGAAACAGGGACAACAAGAATCATGCTCTCTTCTGTTCAAAGAGATCGGCTTCGCGATTGGCAAGATAGAGAGTTTGAAGAAAGTCTTGGAGCTGATCAAGCAAGAGCATATGCATTGCAAGAATACTGAAAATCGTAGTGTGCAAATATATTGCTGCATCTCTAAGGAAGCAGAGATTCTAATCAAGACAACAGCGACGGGCCCGAGAGGAAGACTTGTTTTCATCATCTAAAAGACAGATGAAGAGTCTATGTAGGTATTTACAAGTCTGCTTGAAAACTGTTGTAACTACTAATTTTTCATGCAGCGTGTCTCTATTTTGCGGCCGTGGCTAGCTACTATGTGCCAGCGTTATACTCTTGGACTCCAAGTCGTCTCAACTTGGCTCTACTATCCGGTTTAGACTACCTAACAGTAGTTCTCACAACCATACATTTAGATCTGCTATTCCGCTTACTGTAAGATTCCTAGTATCAACTAAAGTTAGTAATTTTTCTTCTGTCTTACATTATTGCTTTCGTATAGGTGCTGTATTTGTATGCTGCTACTATTCCAGAAATTTTTGATCCCGAAGGTGGACGACTTCTGAACACCTCCTTATTTATTCCAGCAGTACTTCTTCCCAATCCCACCAACACCTTGGAAAGTTGCACACTAGCCTTTTCGGCTAAGGTTTTAATAGAAAATTTAGTATGATTGAATTACAGACCATTTGTACACGTCTGACAATTAAATAAACTTGTTTACATGTACAGAAACATGAGTTTCACGACTAATGTCGTCTTGATTACTCCACAACTGCAGGGTGTCCCCTAACTACGACTAGGCCAAGACTAACATGTGAAGTTGAGCCCCAGCATTCTCCACCTCAAGTTACTGTTGCAGTAGCCTCAACCATCACAAGTTGTTCAGGAAGTCCAATCCAAATTCTAGACAGTGATGATAAGACGTTGGATGTATCTCTCTCCATTCTACGCCTTCTGCCAGCTCGCCAGACGGGAATTCATTATACCAACCTATATCTCCTGATATCCAATAAGCCTGTCGTGTGGACTGGCAGCTCACTTCATCTGTTAGTTTAATTCATATATTTATTCTCTTTTAGCGATGAAGACTTCAATTAACCAATTCTGAAACAGAACCAGAGGCGTGGATGCAGGTTCGTCGATCAGTTTTGGTAGAAGATCTTATTCGACGTTTTCAAGATATCGACGATTTCAAGATATCGACGATGTGACCAGCAAGCGTGTTAACGTGACAAGAGTCAGCATTGGATGTAGACGGAGTTTTTCGTGATGTACTGACGGCGATTGGGATGAGATAATGGATATGAACTTTGACGGAGAGATCGAGAGAGTTCCCGTCGTTGATCCCAATGCGACAAAAGAAGAATTTGTTGCAATCGCGCGCATTCTGGCCTCAGGTCTTAAGCAGCTTGGGTTGTTTCCATTAAAGTTTTGAGGGCAACTGTAGTATCGGGACTCATTGTAGAAAAAGTAACAGATGACTGCCTAGTTACATCTTTATCAACTACTTGTCAGAAACAGAACTTATTGGACAGGCAGAAAGGATGGATGTTCTCGACGATGTTACTCAAGAAGAACTTATTGATCTATTTAGTCGGTTCGGCGTAAAGCAACTGCCCACAGCTAAAAATGTTCGCGACATTGTGTGACGAGTCGGTCACTCTGAGCTGTTGGCAAAGCCAGCCTTTGCCATGGAAGCAAAAGAACGGCGCGGCCTCTTGCCTACCATCGACTAGATGGTACGAGGAAAATTGGCAAAGTTTAAACCATTTGCAAATACGGTGGTCACTATGATAGCAGAGCCAGAAGCTATGTCTGCTAGTCAACAGGCTGTATTTAGCTTCCTCCTTAGATACGTCCGTACCCTCAATACGGATATACTCGGACGCTTTTCGCGCTTTTCAACTGGGAGCAGTGTTGTGACTGTCGATATCATAAAGGTCGATTTCAATGTATTGACCGGACTCTTTCGCCGCATCACATCACACACGTACATCCTTGCACTTACCCACTACATACTCAAGTTACACCGATTTTCGCGCAGAGTTTAACAGCATACTGACCGGAAGTCTGTGGACAATGAACTTCGTTTAGAGAACATTTGCGAGAAACGGCTGACGTTGCCAGATCTTAAACGTTCGTTACGTATGTATTGTAGTGTACTATTTTCAAACGTTGTTGTGTCGATTGGCACTTGACTGTATGTAATGACGACTTAAAAATGAATGAATGATTGTCGATTTTACTTTGTGCATATTAGAAAATAATGGTAAATTATGCCGACTATGTAAGAAACTCTTGTTTATACGTGCACATGTACATATGGTCACTAAAGAGTTGCAAGTGCATCTAGATAAAAAGATCAACCCTCAATCAATCACTATCATTTATTGGATTTACGCGAATTTGAAGGTATTCTAGCGTCTAGTCTGTCAATTGTATTGAACTTGGACGGAACTATGACTGACCTTCTTTCTGGATCTTTAACCCGAGTGGGTCTTGCGAAGTCAACCCCATACTGCACTATTTCTTCCGCTGTTAATACCGCGTCTTCTAACTGCTGTTCTTCCACTACCATACTGTTCAATCATTCCCGATGTCTATTTTTACACTAAACTTCGGCCATGCTGTGTAAAACAACAAATTACTATTCAGTTATTGCTCCAGAACTTTTACTCGATCATGTGCAAAATGAGCTGACTTCAGTCGACAAGTGGTGTCTATTGCAAGTACTGACAAAAATGTCAAGAGATTGGTTGATTCGAGGAATCAACACGTATTGCAAGTAATACAAATAAAGCTCATTGGTGACATTCAAATGTTCGTGATCTTCTAAGAAGTAAAGAATGATTAGTAAATGCTAAGAACGCCTCTACAGTATATACATCAACCCATAATCTCTCAATTCGTTGATTGTGCACTGAACGACAGGCAATATGACTCCCACGACGAGTTCTTCTCAACAAAAGCATTGGCTCTGCTACCCGCACATTTTTCCGCCCTGGTAAGAGCGAACTCGAGATCGAGTTCCTTTTTGTGTAATCGCCTTTGAATAGTGCCCTTGCATGGCGGTGGCTGGATTCTGGAACTTTGCTTTGTGCTGGCGTTCGTCTGTAGGTTGTAACGTCACAAAAAGTTTGTTCCTTATGCGCCTCGCTAACCGCTGCAATTTTGCCCTCCACCTTTAGCCAGCACGCAACCTTATCTCACTTTGAAACATGGTGTCGTTTGCGGTAGTCTGCAGGTCCCCTGCATCTATGTGCTTGTCTGTAGTTTGCAAAATTTGACATTGCAGCCGGAAAGAGACGACGAAGCTCTTGGCAAGCTTGAAGCACATGTGACTGTCGACGAATCGCGAAAGCTTCTTCTAAACAGGGACTTTCGAAACCGCTTCCAGCGAACACTTGGTCACTTATAATGGGTTACATATTATCTGGTATTTTGCGTTTTCTCCGCCCAATAAGCGAATTGTATGATGTCCCAATTATATATCCGCGAAAATTTGTGTCAATTATCAGATGTTGCCCATTCGAATAATGTGCTAATATATATATATATATATATATATATATATATATATATATATATACATATATATAATTCGAAAGGCTAAAACTATCATGTATGTGACGTCATTGGTCCATTTTGGTGTATTACGCACCGCCCACTTCACAAGCCAAGCTACGGGCCTGCTACTAACATTGCAGGGATTTAGAAGGGTTTTCTTGTATAACCCCAAGATACCGGAAAGAAATCACACCAAGACTTTCTGTCGGATTTCTTGTGAAACTAGCAGGTCTGCACATGAATGCCAAATACGTCACGCAGAGAAAGACGGGGCAAACGGCGTGTCAAATTCCACAGTAATAAACCTCGTCCCAACGTCGTCCGAACGTGCTAGCGCCAAAGGGATAGTCAAAGAATAGTCAAAGAATAAAAATTGTGGCATTTTATGGATTTTTTATTCATTTAGAAAAATATTGGATGAAAGTTTTGTTTAGCGATTACGTCGATATATTTTTTGAGGCTGTCCAGCTGTAGGAACTTTGTGATTTGAGTACATAAATAAAATATATCGATATTTCCTTAATACAAAAATACAAATCAAAACTTGTGTGCAAAGCTTAGCACACTTTTGTCAAATAGGCGTTGCAAATATAATATAAACACACGATGTCAGCAAAATGGAACGCTTGAGATAGAATATGGTAGATCAAAAATAACCGAAAACGATTGAAATATATACGCGTTTATAAAAGAAGGTAAGTACAATAATCTTTCAAATAGTTTGGTTGGAAATAGAAGAATCTATATTATATTAATACAAATTAAATATTGTGATTGTGTTTTAGCGCTAAAAACCTTGCTTACATATACATATGGAGGGAAATACGAATATTCGATAAACACATACGAAGCGTCCCTCAAGTTGGAAAGGCGAGGCGATGACACTGGAATCTAGTGGAAATGTCTACAAGTACGTATACATGGAAAGATGCAAATTATAATTCAATGTTTTCTATTTTACTTCTCATAAATCTTTGTTACTGTTACAGAGAGAACGGGAAATTTGAGAAAAGTTTGAGTTTACTGGAGGAGACGACCGATTTTGCTATTCATCTTCTCATCTCTTCTTGGGACTTGGTAAGAAGTCCTGAGTGATAAAAGGCTATGTGCCAGAACACAATCTATCACTCACTCACTTTATATATCACAAATATTGAAATTTTTACCAATCTGTTGACAATAATTGTACTAAATATGCCAGAAAGGCGGCTTTCCCACGCTAAGGCACAACGAGATCCGGAACATCACAGCTGATCTTCTAAGGGAGGTTTCTACAGATGTTACAATCGAACCTGTACTTCGTCCCTTGGATGGAGAACAGTTTGCGCATCGCACTGCCATCACAGATGATAACGCTAGGGTCGACATTTCTGCTAGAGGAGTGTGGAGGCATGGAGAACGGGCATTTTTTGATGTGAGGGTTTTCTACCCAAACGCTGCTTCCAACCGCAAACACTCTTCACTCAAATCCGCCTATGTGAGTCACGAGAATGAGAAGAAACGCGCTTACGGTGAGAGAATTCGGGAAGTTGAGCATGGGTCTTTCACTCCATTAGTGTTTACGTCATACGGAAGCACAGGCCCAGAGGCAACAACCTTCTATAAGCGAGTGGCAAGTCTGCATGCAGCCAAGTCAGGAGAGCAGTACAGTAGAATTATGCAATTAATTCGCTGTAGATTGAGTTTTGCCCTACTTCGCTCGAGTATACTGTGTATCCGTGGAACAAGATCCTCTACGTATAGACCTATCAAAGTGGACCTGCTGGGACTCATTGAAAGTGAGGCCCACCTAGATGAGTAGGTGGTGACTATAGCTTGTGATAATAGTTAAGCATACAGTGTAATGACATAAAGTAGTAACTGACTTTTAATTGTTTGTTTTGCTGCGTGCGTATATCTGTCACTTATAGTGTTATAATTGTACTAAAAGGAGGGTCTACCGTACATTATAAATTTTGTACGTTAATTACGTTAAGTCTACGTTAATTAAAGTTGCACACTATTAGGCAAATAACATTTCAAGTATATAACCACGGAATTGTGCGCAATGACAGCTGTGACTAAATTTGATGCAATGACTATGGAGCTATTTGGTCACTCGTTACCTTTTGTTTGATGTATTAACCGGGTGGTTGATTACGCGGCTAGACGTAAAATGATTCAATGTTGTATCCCCACAAGTATACCAAGGCATGAGCTGTTATTATATCATGGGTATATACACCAATAGTAAACCGAGCTACAAATATTCACCATTAAGGATATGGAGTTGAATCAGAAGAACATTGTCGGTCCACCCAGAACTCTGAGTCCTGGTGATGTTGCTATGTTGCACTGCTGGTTGTCGATCTACGGTAAAAACATCGATCTCGTCAACACGATTACCCAGCGAGTATCGTGCAGAGAGTTGAATGTAGGTTGATGCATATGGGACATCTCGTGAGGTTAGATGCTCCATACATCGGCATGTTCAAACGAGCAGATCTCACTACCGAAGAGAATATACGAATAGAGGTGACAACATCCGTATCACCGATACATTTATCGAGATGGTGAAGGAAACCATCGGGGTCTACAAACATGTTATAACCAATACAGATCCCGGACCGCTTCCATTCTTTTCAGCCAGAAAAGTATTGATCGATTGTTTCAACGAATTCTGGCAACTGTGCACCGAAGAGATATGTCCCGACCTTATTATAAGGCTGGTGTCAGATCTATTCGAGCAATGTCGCATACGTCTTACAAAAGAGACTCAGCGAAATCTATTGCAACTGAAGCAGAGAAAAGTAAAAGAGAAGCGCAAACGTCTTCGTTAGGTCATAACCTTTCCTCCAGTCCACCCAATGTCGAGGTTATAGAATATAGGAAAATTACGTTAGATACATGTGATCTATAGTATATATACATACATTGGAGATAATAACTATACGAATTCTTTCAGCATTTCTAGCGGTGTGCTTTCAAGGTTCGATTATTGCCGAATTCCTGTGAGTACACAGAGAGTTCTAGAAGTCTATTGGTTGGGTGGTCGAATGCATCCCGATGGGAAAGATTTCCTTGCAGACCAGTATATCCTTTCTCCGGGTAAAGTCATGACCAAGGTTGCCACTTGAGGCCATACCGTTATTGTGCACCTATGTCGACATCTCGGCGCCACTCACGTTCAAGAAGCTACCAAGACGGCTGCATACGGTGGTCATACAAACGTCGTGCGATTGAGTCACAACTCTGAGTAGGTCGATATAAACGGATTCAATGTCAATGGGTAAAACGATATCAATTGGTCGTTGCAAGGGTTTGAGGCATATCTTCCTCGCTGCTTGCCGATTTTCTCGTCGATGATAGGCTTCTTGAGAATCTACCTATTCTTGAGAAAATTTTTAGATCTAGGTTTTACAATCTTGCATTGTCCAATTTTTCGCTTGTCCAGATTTTCTTCGAATATGCGTTTTAAGTCTCATCATCGTTGAGAAAGTCCTCTCACTGCTCGCATTGGTAGCAGGAAGCACCATTACCAAGCGAGCTATGGCAAACTTGCTTGATAAAATATCGTTGGGCCTGTGGAAGGTTTTGAAAAATACCCAAAAACATATTACAAACAGAAAAATTTGGTTGGACTGTTGGATTCAGCAACAAAATTTGTATAAAAGACATATTTGAAGGTCTTGGATGTGGGAAGGCGTTGACAAACAATTCTAGCAACGTGGTTGTTTTTAGTGTTTTATAATTTCTACAGAACAAGATGCATTGCGTGCCTCTCGACACACCTGGAGATGTCGTGAAGAGGGGGTTTAATACAGGAGAGATAGAGAATGCAAAGTCACTGATATTTGAAGCCGCTTCAAAAGAGAAAAAACTTAGTCATCTCAGAAATATAAAAAAGGAGAACACTGGTACGAAGGAGAAAACTGAAGCTGATGTAGACGACATTATTCAACTTTAATGGAAGATGACACGTACAAAGTGAGTTTACTCGGGTTTGCTGCTATTGATATAAATTGGTTTCCATATATACCATTTGAGATGTTTGAAGGCGAAGCTGTTATGGAGAAGGATCCTTACTTGCAGCCTCGTAAATAACATAGAAGGGACTAGAAAGGGTCATAAAGAGAGCTTTGCCACCGACGTAGCGTCGGGGGAGATACAGAAGGCTGGAGCCCTCAAACATTTTGGGCGTGTCATTCTGCTTCAAGCAAAACTAGAATTTAAGTTACTAAACAGTGACAGTCCGCTTAATCTCAGAGTAGTATGTTGACGATCGACGACGTTAATTGACTCTACCTCTTTCATAATACACATCATCATTTTATTATGATAAGACCAGAGTCGAGAAATCGTGGACACGGAAAGTGCGCATGACCATCACTTATTTGAGACGTTTACTACGCTGTCCGGCAACGGAGGAGTCAAAGAAGACCGCATCAAAAAAGATGCAGAAGCCAATCCATCAATTATTTTTAAGTCTGTGTAGTTGAGGTCGACAACTCGATTGATCGGATAATGGATTTTCCTGCGGCTTCGCTACCTAATGATTTGCTTGCACCTCACGGTACTTTCTCCACAGGTTATTCTAACTAATTAGCTAACCTATATTGCTAACTATATTACGAAATGATAAAATTGGTCAACGTCGTTTTCACTGAATTGGTCTTTTAGCTTAGATTCTATTGTCATCGAAATGCCATTTAATTTGCATTTGACCAACCCTGCGAGCCATTAAAACATTTTTGGTTTGGACAATAATAGTGTTTCCACTCCTTTATACGCACACTGACGCAGCACACAGTCCAGCAGCTTATTTGTAACCTGAAATTTATATTATTTACTTAGTTAGATATACAAACTGCGAGCTCGAAAATAGAAATTGGGCGGGGCTTTGCATGTGAGAAAGAGACGTGGTTTTTGCCTAATTATTATCTCCCCAAAAATTAGGATCACGCTACGCCGGTGGGTTTGCTACTGACTAATTGATACAGCTGAGTTGGAGTGTGAAGATAGTTACTAAAGATGACTTCCCATTTGGAAAAGGGCCTTCAGCGTGTGGTAAAGGTCATTCAGAGCGTGATTAAGGGAATAAATGAGGAATTGAAAGCGATACAACAAAAGGTGAGTGAAGTGGCAGCGGTAATAGAAAACCTAGAAAAGTTAGGAAACAGGACAACAGAGGAAGTGGGTTCAGTACGGAAATGTACTAAAAAGAAATCAGGTGAAGTAACAGAGGAACAGTTTAGAAAATACGTAGACAAAGTGATTTTTGGATAGAAACAAGCTAGTTTAGTGAGTGATGACAAGGCTGGTACAGGAAGTGGAAGTGAAGAGAGAGACAACCAACTGACTGTATCAATCTGCAGACTTCTGGCGTTTTTGCACTAGGTTTAGCGACCTTGGTTAGCAAACATAATAATAGATAACTAATATTTTGCAGACCGCCTGAAAGTATTTAAGTGTCATATTCTTGGTTAGCACTAACCAGACTAGCAAGCATGGTTACTGCAAGGTTAACAACATTGGCATGCAATTACTGTATATATTATTACATTACATTCTTCGATTGACAAACATACTATGCTCTTGTTATTTATTCACCGTCGGCAGTATGCAGCCATAGCTAGGCGGAGTCGACAAATTGCGTTACAGCGCAACAATCAGCTACGACTACTGGCGTCGACGCTATTGTTTCGTAAGAAGTTTCTGCAAATATTTGCAGTACTTTGTCAGCTCCTGCTTAGAAAAATCGAATGAAGGCGAACAGAGTAGATGAAGCTCCGCAGGTGCAGGTGGTTGGATCAAGCGAGTCTGGTTTGAAATGACGTAGAAGATAACTTCAGAATGACAAAAATAACGTTCTTGCGTTTGTGTGCCGATTTCCATCCGGCCATCGCAGAGAACGAGCGAGTTCAGAAAGGCACTCTTTGTGGTAAAAGAGTTGCCATTGTACTGTGGAGGCTGTCTGGCCACAACGAATACCGAACCATTGCACTTCTGTTTGGTGTTGGCATATCAACTGCATCCTTAATCACAAACGACGTTAGCCGAGCGATAGATCGTCTAATAGGGCCCACGTACATACGAATGCCAACAGGCCGTAGGCTAAGATGTAGTAAGAGGGCCTTCAGGGATATAAGCGAATTGATTAGAATTGGAAGAGCATGAGATGGACACATTGTCCCATAGCAGGAGCATCTGTCCATCCGCAAGATTATTACAACAACAAAAATTTCTATCCTGTACTCCATGGCACTGTAGACTGTGACCTCTTGTTCACCCACATTTTATTTGGATAGCCTGGTCGCGTACATGATGCCAGGATATATGCTAACAGCTGGTTGTACAGGCAAGGGCAGACACTAGAAACAGGTTTTTCTGGCGGTGGAACAGTAAAAATATACGGCAATCAGATCCAATTTTAATTATGGCAGATGCTACATAATTATTACTATCATGGCTAATGAAGACTTTCCCAACAGCGGCAATCTAACAAGACATGAAGCAGCATTCAACGCAAGGTTTTCTAGGGGAAGAATCGTGGTAGAGCAAAGATTTGCGCTGGTTAAAGGTTGATGAAGGATCCTCCTCATACAACAAAGAACTCACTTGAACCTTGGCTTTGTAATATTTGCATGCTGTGTTATACACAACTATTGTATTGCCCATGGTGATCATGCAGATGACAACTGGCTAGTACTGTAGCCTAGGACTCAAAGATTGGTAAGAATAAATGTAATTGAACAGAAGAGACACAACTAAGAAAATAAGTATCCGTTTGTCGGCTAACCAAATGACTGAGCTGCCCCGCCTATGAAACCTCGGAGGCCACATCATCTCCCTCCTTTCTACTCAAAACACAAAATTTACAGCGCTATGATTATCAGTTCTATAGCCTCTCTACACTGTCCACTCTCCATATCTTGTAGGTGGTATCGCCTTTGTAGTACGCTGACTCCTTCCTCGCTGCTCTAATCCTTCGGCAACTTTAGGCGCACTCAACTCGTCTTCAGTACCATCGTCTAAGGACTCAGGCTCTGTGTCACTGCGAAATTGATCCTCTCGTTTGTTGTCTCAATTGCTACCTGCGACGTCTCTAGGCTCTAGATTTGGTTCATCTTGTACTAGCTGCTGGGTTGGTAATTGATTTGACCGTGGGTGCAGTCTCAAGTGATCCACGTGAACCTTTTGTCTTACTCCCGTGTCTCTATACTGTACTGTATAATACCTCTCCCCCAAAACTTGTACTACTCTGGCGTTTCTCCACTTCGGCATCTTTGCGTGACGTACCAACACCATATCATACGCTCTAATTGCATTTCTCTCACTCGCTGTTTGGTCGTGACCTCTCTTTTGTTTTGCTTAAGCCTTTTTCACCGTTTCCTTCAAAGTCATGGTCAACACTGAGGACTTTTGTGGCGGCTTTAGTAAATCCAGTTGACATCGCAGATCCCTATTCATTAGGAGTCTGGCTGGAGAAACGTTTGTAGTGTTATGGCTGGTATTTCTGTAGACTGACAAAAAATCTGTCACTACCTCTTCCAAACTTGCCTTTCCGCTTTCCATGCCTTTCTTGATTGCCCCTTTCAACGTTTTAACAAAATGTTCCGCTTGCCCGTTGCTTTGGAGATGGTAGGGAGGTACTAAGGTATGACGAATACCCTGTTTCTTACAGAAATTTCTGAATTCTGACGATACGAATTGGGGCCTATTATCTGACACGATTTGCTTCGGATTACCAAACCTTGCGAAGATGCGACGAAGTTGAGTAATGGTTTGGCTCGCTGAAGTCGCTCTCTCAGGTAGCTGTATTACCTCAGGACATTTTGAAAACGCATCGACCACAACAAACCACATTTTTGCAAAATGATTCGGCAAAATCAATGTAAATTCTTGCCCAAGGGCACTCAGAAAACTCCCATGGATGTAAGGGTACTTCTGGTGGTCTATCAGCATGCACAGCACAATTTTCACAATTTTGGGCCATACTCTCTATATCTCTGTCGATACCTGGCCACCATATGAACCTCCGTGCAAGTTTCTTCATTCTCTCCATACCAACGGGTGCTTTCTGCAATTCTGATAGTAATTGTTCCCTTATTGCCTTTGGAATCACTATTCTAGGCTCTTCTGCACGTTTCATTACGCATCCGTCACACACTAACAACTGATGCTGGTATGCAACAAAATCTAAAAGAGCTTTGGTCTTAACTGTTGAAGGCCAGCCGTCATTGATGAATTTCATAACTTGTTAAAGAGTGCGATCCTGTTTAGTATATCTTTGTAAATGATCAAAAAGAATTGGTCCATCTTTGATGAAATGAGATTCCATTGCCGCTATATATCTTTCTGACTGATCTTGGTATTCATTTGTTTGTTCAAAATCCTCGTCATGTCCAATTGGGAGACGGGATAGACAGTCTGCATTCCCAAGTTCAACTGATCGCCGGTATTGAATTTGATAGTCATAATGTGATAACTGGAGTGCCCAGCGAGCAAGTTGCCGACTTGTTCAGGTAGGAGTTGTCAGTTTGGTAGGATCAAAAACTGTCAGTAATGGTCGATGGTCAGTTCTGAGAACAAACTTTCTACCCAGTAGAAAATGTCGAAATTTTCTAGTCCCAAATATTATGGATAACGCCTCAAACTCTATCTGAAAATAATTCTGTTCAGCTTTTGTCAAAGACTTTGACGCGTACGCCACTGGATGCTCTTTCCCTTCGGTCACTTGCAACAAACATACTCCTAAGCCTTTTTCGCTTGCGTCACAGGCTAGTCAAACGGGAAGAGACATATCATATTTTGCCAGTATTGGTAAAGATGTTAGCTCTTGTTTCACCTTTTGAAAAGCACTTCTTGTCTTGATGACCAGTTCCATTTTGTATCTTTCTTCAGCAGTTGATTTAGAGGTAGAGTATGGCTGGACATATGTGGAAAACATTTTCCAAAATAATAAACCATAGATAAGAATGATCGTAACTCTGACTGGTCTTTAGGTGCTTTCATCAATTGCATTGTCTTAACTCTTTCATTTGATACTCTGATTCCTGAGCTGTCAAACATATGTCCCAAATATTGCACAGATGGTTGACAGAACGAACATTTCTCTTCTATTACGGAAACCAGGTTGCTGTAACTTTTGAAATACTTCGGACAAATTCTGCATGTGTTCTTGTTCATCTTTTCCTGAGATAGGAATATCATCCATATGGATGCAAATTCCTCTCACGCCTTCCAAGACTTTGGCTATTGTTTTCTGAAAAATGGCAGGCGCTGAACTGATTCCAAACGGTAATCGTCTATATTTGAACAGTCCTTTGTGCGTGTTAGTCACCAGCCACTTTTGACTTTCTTCGTCCACCGAACATCTGGTTGTAAGCATCCTTCAGATCAATCTTCGAAAACATTTTACCCCCAGCTAGGGAACTAAACATCTCTTTTGGTATGGGAATTGGATATTGATCAACTACCATAATCCGATTGAGGGGTTTAAAATCACCGCATATCCTGATATCACTATTCGGTTTAACAATGTTCACTGTTGGAAAACACATAGAGCGATGTTAACTGGTCCCAATACATCGTTTTCACGTTCCTTTCCAATTCATTCTCGATCTGTGTCCGAAGATGCATAGGATGTCGTCGAAATGGAAAAACCTTCAAATCCGCCTCTGGTCGCACAGAGATGAACACAATCTCACTGCAGCAACCCAGTTCTTCTGCAAATAATTCTGAGAACTGCTGTAATAGTTTCTTCAATGGTGCTGAAATCTCATTTGATTCTGTCAACATTACACCGCTATGATTTTCCATAGCTTTAAGATAGTCTATGCACACTGTCGCCATCCCAACATTTTTTAACCAATCCATTCCCACCAGGTTTGATCCTTTTCCTTATCTCACGTAGAATTGAATAGGTGCAAGGTTGCTGCAAAATCTAACCTGACCTGTCATCATGCTCTTAAATCTCATGATTCGACCTGAAGCATTTCTTAGCTGCTCTTTCTCCTTACTCAACTTGTGCTGTCCCAATTTATTCCACGCTATCTCATCCATCAATGAAACGTTCGCTCCTGTATCAACTCTAAAAGTTAAGAAACAGTCATTTACTCGTACATTCAACTCAAGTTTCCTTAATGTATCACGAACACTTTCTGGACAGTAAACATTCTTTGTGACAGAGTCAATGCAATAACTTGATTTTCATCCTCCTGAGATGAGCTTCCTTCTAAGTCTACCTTCTGGGAGTTTCGAGCTTGTTGTACCTTCTTTGTTCTCTGAATTACATCTCCTGGTTTAACAACTTTGCCACACCTAAATCCCAATGATTTATCTTAGTTCTTCGCCGTCTTCTTCGTACATTCCCATTGGTAGTGCCCTTCTTCTTCGCATTGAAAACAGACAAACCCTCGTCCGGCCGGGTGACGTTTATTGTAAGGTTTGCCTCCCTTCACATATTTTCTTTCTTGTAGATGGCAAACTTTCCGTTGCGATTCTGCCGTTGCCTCAAGTGTTGCCATAACACAACCTCTTGCTCCTTCCAACGTCTTAGCTAGGAGAATCACTTTATCCAATGGTTGCTTCAGTAAGTTTTCTTTCTCATACATCTTTTGTAGAATAATTCATCTTTAAGCCATGCCACAAAAATGTCTCAATCTGTCTTCGTATTCTCCTGCTTTGAATAAACAATTCGTTGCGATTCGTTTCAATCCTTCGACGTACTCCTGTACAGCCTCTTCTTCCCGTTGAATTCGCCGATCTAATTTCACTCGTTCTACAATTGCATTGCACTTACGCTGAAAGAACATCTGAGTCTTCTCAATATGTTGTTCGACGTTGAATTCTGTGAATTAGCATGACAGTTATTGCGCTCTCCAGACGCATACGTATACCTTCATCTACACATTTCAGAAAGAAACTTCTGTGAGTGTCTTAGGTGATATTGTAATCTGTAACAGCTAAGTCCAGGTAGAACTTGAACGAATTGGTATTCCAACTCTTGAAACGCCGACACGAATCCTGACACGCGTCTTTTTTGAACGTACCAATTGACCTAGAAAGTACTTCAAAATCCTTGAATCCAAGAACCGGTTTCGAAGCCATCTGTTCGCAGCGCCAATTTTGTAGCATTGGACTCAAAGATTGGTAAGAATAAATGTACTTGAACACAAGAGACACAACAAAGAAAACATTTATCCGTTAGCCGGCTAACCAAATGACTGAACTGCCCCGCCTATGAAACCCCGGATGCCACAAGTACATGATGGTAATAATGGTGGCCGACATTCAGCAGCTGCAGCAGCTCTACCAGCAGTTGAAGGAGTTGCATTCAGAAGAGCTCTAGAGAGGCTGTGTTGAGTTATGAGCCTTTAAGTGTTGAATTACTAATGGAACAAAAAATAACCTCACAAATTGAGTACATGTTAACACCACTTTCACACCAAACACATTGAGTACATCTTCAATGCTAAAACTTTTAGATGTGAACGTGTCATGCCTCCTATTTGTCTGTATTTTTCAAAAATTTTAGGACTTGAAGATAAGTTGTCTTATTTCAATCAGTAGCTCATTCTGCAATTGCCTGTCTCGTACTTCTTCATTATATTTCCTTTGCTTTGCCAGGAAATTAAAAAAAAATCTCATCCATTTTGGACATCATTTCCGTTATTGTAGTTTTGCCAGCATTATGGCATCACCTTGAAAAATCTTACAACCACCTTTTCTAGCTCTGTTACTACTCTTATATTTTTGGATGACAGGGTTGATTATGATGAATTTGGGGAAGAAGATTTCAAATGGTGGGTTTTATCTTATCTTCACACTGCTGGAATTGAATGCAGTATTAGATTCAGTTGGATTCACCTTCTGAGATTCAATTTGGCAGAATGGCTCAATTGCAGGCGTTGCACAAAGTACTTCATCTAAAATGCTGTATCCCAGACAAGAATCTTCAAGGCTGTTTTCTCTAGTTTTTCGTTGTTTGTCTTTTACAGTTTTGTAGCAATTCTCCAGTTGGTAAAGTTTCTCTTTGCACTGCTCTCCCTACGCGGACAACCCTCTTCCATCATTTCAGCTGCCACTTTCTCCCAAACCTGTTTTTGCGTCCATCACATAGTAAACGACTCTGAACTTTGTCATTCCTTCAGATATCTAGCAGAATGCAAACTTTATCATCTGACCAATTTGGAGACAGCTTCCGCTTTTGCCTCTTTGTGCTTCATGATGTTAACTGGGAAACGACCTTCTCTACGTTCTGTTGTGATTCATGATTTGATTTTGCTACTTGGAAAATCACCTCCTGTACGTTTTGTTGTGGCTGGTGACCTTGCTCCTGAAGGTCAGCACTTTCACTTTGGAACGGTGGCCTAGACGGTGGATTAACTAAGAATTGGCCCGAGGACATATACCAACCCCACTGCTGTTCATTACAGCCATATAGGGTACAGACGTATCTGTATCCTCTGTCCATGGACAGCCAGAGCGCCATGTTCTTTCCATGATCAATTGTCGCACTGTCTACTCACGAATGCGAATAGGACATAAGATATGTACAGGTATGTTCTCGAGAGACAAGTGACAACGCAGGTCATCTATCTCAAACCAATTAAGTATTGTGTTTCATACATCTTGCAGTTAACCTAACCTAAGTATGAAAAGACTATTCGACTGATAAGTTTTGTTACCGCAATATTTTAATTGGTTAATTTAGACGCTGTGAGTGTGTGATTGCGTGACTTACGGACGGTTTACTAATTACCAGCTATGTCTTGCAGACGTCATGTGTCACTAAACGTGCCTTTACAGGCCCGGACCCAGATGGGGGTTAAGGGGATTCAATCCCCTCTTTTCCAATAGGCTTGGTTTAATAATTTCATTAGAAAAGAGAAAATTAGTAAAGCTATAAATAACCTCTAACAGGTCAACCCATTCTTTCGAAAATCCGGGCCTGCTTTAGGTTGAGGTGGTGCTATATGGTTAAACACCTGTTTAGTATCTGGAAACAATCATTTACTGACAAAATAAAAAACTATTTAATTAAAAACGAAAAGATTTACGAAGTCGATCCACAGAAATCAATGCCTAGATAACACATGCTGGGTTAGATGGGTTTTGTTTCACATTCCCTATGAAACATCACAAAATGAAACTACAAACCCCCAGTTAGCCCCTTCGATCAATGAAAACACTATCACAATGCTAAAAAGAAAGTTCAGACGATGTCTAGCTTGGTGAAACAGCATAATACGGAAGGCAGTATCGTACAATGGACGACGCCATTTTAGTGGGTTTCCTAAGCCCGGATTATGGTAACCTCCCGGATGTTTATACAAGAAAAAATTTGAGTACAGAGATGCAAGGAATACATTAATTGACGGCAAGTTAACAACATGAACTTCTTGCCGACGTTTACATAATTGTAACACAATTTCTGTTACATTTCTTGATGCTATCGTACGGTTGCTCTATAGATTACAGTAGCAATAAATATTATTTGTCTAATCTTAAAACAATGCTTGAAAAAACAGTGTTTGAGAAAACAATGCTCTCTTGTTTACTTTACAGAATATTTGCAATAGTTTCTTCAACACGGGAAATTCTCAAATATGTTTTCAATGTGTATATACATATTGACAAATGATGTCATCGTTTGGAATCAACTTTTTTGGTTAAAGAAAATTCTTTTCAAAACAAATATACAGAAGCCATTTCGTTAGTATTAGAACACAACTATTTGAAACTAACATCAGTAACGAATACAAATAAATCTTTAACCTTTCCTGATGAGCACAAGACGGCAGACACAAAAGCTTCACGAGAAGCTGGCTGCTGTATCACTTGCATGACGAAAACTATTAACATCACTATTGTCGGAGCTGCATAGACGTTTGTCTTATTATTGCCTTGCTGGTGCTTGCAGATTGTACTAGAAAACGATACAAAATATAGTGGTTTTAGATATGTTCAGTGTTGACTATATATAGACCAATATTTTGTTTCTCTTTCTTTTGAAGGAAAGACGACGCCTACGAAATGATAGCTTGTGGTACACACAAATAATCCAGAGAGTCGGGAATTGCCAAGACTAGCTGACGTATCCCATCATTCCTCATCATCATCTTCTGAAGAAGTGAGTTACGTTACGGCGTCAGATGATCTCCAAATAGAAGAGAAAGCTTCTATATTTAAACGACATTCACACAACAAGAAATGAAAGAAAACATCGGGAAAGCAGGAATCAGTTAGCAGTCGAGGAAGAAGTATGCCTACTTAATTTTCTGAGACATTTTCTGTATAATATATTAGTATAAATTTGTAGTTTTTATACAATGTCGTTCTCTTTTGTCTTTGACAATGGGTGCGTTCGAATACTAGTTCTACATCTAGAATTGGCAAGGTGAGAAACGTTCTATAACGTTTGATTGGTAGTTCAGCCAGTTCTGCCAAGAGAGCTGGAATTGTTGGAACTGTCACGCCCTAAATGCAAATTCTCAAAGGCTGCCAAAATGAAATGACGGGCACAGGTGCTGAGGTCGCTGTGGAATTTCTTGTTGGTTCTAATGAACACTTGTGGTGACAAGAAACGACATTTGGAACTAATTTCAGTAAACTTCTTGGCGAGCAGCTCCAAATAAAGGAAAGCGAAACCCCTGCTGATGTTTGAACAGATTACAACAAGTTAGTAGAGTACAAACGCCACTCTACTTCTTATTGCGCTTACTGGAAGTATGAGCATTTGCGCATGCTCAACTTGCTGACAGTTCTAAGCGTACGTTTGCTAACAAGAGTTCCAACTGTTCTGACAGTTCTGGCAGTTCCAGTTCTAGAACTCACCCAATAAAAATAATATTACAGGCCTTTGTGTTTCGCAGGTTTGAATACCCGGCAAGAGATGAAGTAATATATTCAACTTCACAATCTTGACGTTGATCACATGATGAAGGTGGTTGCTCAAATGCTTTATTGAAACTGCTAAAGATTTGCTGTAATAGATTGTGTTAATCAAATTGACTGTTGTATAGGTAGCAACTATTGTAATTGGATTCTTGGTCCACATCAAACTGCTGTTACGTTATGCTAGTTATTACAATATTAACTAATGCACTTTTTCTCATATTACTGTTTAATTAAGTTAAAATTTGCATAATTGAAACCTCCAAGTCTTGCCGAATCTCGTAACAGGTGATAGTAGCTGTCAAGCTTACCTAACGTATCAGACTCGTAATCTAAGTAGTTTTGACCTAGAAATTATACGAGGTAGTAGCGTTTAACTCACGTAAACGTAAACACACGTTGCCTCTATCGCCTCGTCTCAGTCGCTGTATAATTTTGACAGAAATGGCACGTGCTTGAAAACTAGAATGCAAACAACAGCTTTTCGACTAGCACATTGGCACACAGTAGACATGTTAGGAGCAAATGCTACTTCCGTTTTCTTTATCATATCAGAAATCAATGCAGTGAGAGTCTCGAAAGTGGGCTTTCTATTTGCTTCAGCGTTCCCTAAAACGAAGCCATATTGTATGACTTGAACGAAAGAAAAACTTGTATCTATTCGTCTCTAAAACTGGACTGACGCTTTCTCACAGAAGATGAGGACAATGACTTGACAGAACATCTCTCGCACCAACAAGAAAATCATTACAAGCCCTGATATTTGATACTATTGTAGGGAGACCCATCTGCAATAGAGTGTTTATCAAAGTAAATTTAAAAATAGATAAATTAGGTAATTAAACCATACTAAAGTAGCCATTACATATTTCCCACATTACGATCGCTAATAACTGTATTAGAAAAAGAAGAACATAACGCTATACTATTTGTGGCCACACGATGATCATATGCATCTGATTTATCATTTTAGTTACTGTTTGACTGTGCTAGGCAAAAAGGACAGGAGAATGTGGAATCCCTAGTCAAAGTTGGGTGCAGTCGCAGCCTTCGTTATGTTTTGATAGTGGTGGTCCCCTTTGAAACTGAACGTTGTTTATGCTTGCTTTGGCATTTGTTTGTCTCTATTGGAAAAGCTGGATTTGTTTGCAGTTTTCCACCTTCTGATTCGCATTGCTTTTGAAGAAGTGGTTAGTGTTCAATATCATGTCGTTGCTTAGTCGTCTTCTCTTCTTCTTCTTGTTCGTCGGTGACGATTTCATAGATTCGTGCAATTACCCCTACGGGCTTCGTGCTATGCCGGTTATTGGAGTCCTTTCTGTCAACTGGTAGATGTTGTGTCTCTGGTGTAATTCTGTTTTGCTGTAATGTATCTTCTTCTTCGCTTTTCCTCTGCTTGTCTTTGCCTCAGTTCGTCAGTGAAGCCTTCATTGATTCGTACAATTACCCTTACGTGTATCTTGCTTTGCCTTTCTTTGGAGTCTCCTCTGTCATCTGGACGATGTAGTTTGGTTACGTACCTCCTGTATTTACTTTCTTCTACCTTCATTTATTTTGTTCCTTACTTCAGCCTGTCTATACTTTATTTGGCAGTGAAGTATTCTTGGATTCGTGCAATTACCTTTACGTGCCTCGTGCTATGCCGGTCTTTGGAGCCTTTACTGTCAATTGGAGGATTTGGTTGTTGTTATGTGCCTTCTGGATTTGCTGTCTTCTATCTTCATCGTCAAGTTGCTGTCACCAACTGCCTTAATACATAACGTTCTTGCTTATTTGACTCTGCAATCATTGTTTTATGTTGCAAGCTGTGTAGATCACTATAATTACACACACACATACACACACACACACACACACACACACACACACACACACACACACACACACACACACACACACACAATAACATTCTACGTATATAATAAGCACAGTTTGCTTAATCATACTTGGCAAATGATAGAACGTGTTACCTCGTTGCCTAAATATTACAACTTCATACAACATATTACTTTTTACACGAATGTCGATAAGAATTATTAGAAAGAAACTAGCCTCATGGCGCCTATTTGTTGCAACTATTATAAATCAAAGAAATGAGACCTCTAACTTTTCTGAATAACTGGTTTCAATAAAACACAACCATCAACATCACTACTAACTGTCATCAATGTCACATTATATTGTCACACATCTGTGTGAATGAACAGCATGTTATATTCGACACCATTTTCTTCCAATTTGAAACAGCTGTTTTTGAATCTTTGGGCTGCATGATTCTTGTTGTATATCATCTATAGTGTCAAGTTAGTATTTTAAAAGATTTAAAGTATTTTATTTTATTAAAAGAGACTGTATGAACATTCTCCGTAGATGTTTTGTACAAATTTCGTCTGCTGGTACCCGGTCTTTGTAATGCATGGCGATGATAGGAGTGCAAGACGCTCCTTTGCCAAGGTAGACCTTGCATATAAGTCTTCAGTCTCCTCAGTAGAAAAAATTACCTCTCTAAGTCTGCACTTGTGATAGTGAGGTGTACATGCTATCTATAGCAGATGATAAACATTTGGGTACAACCGACAGTCACAGACTCCCAAGGCCAGAAGAAGGTTAATTAATTGTTTGGTATGGCCTTCTTGCACTTTGCTCTCTTTTCCTTGCTTCTTGAATTTTTTGGTATTTACTTTGCCATACTGACTGCCACCTCCTCACTTCACCTCGTAGAGACTTCGGGAATGGAAGATCGGCTTTCCATTCATTTGGTCAACGTCGGAACGAACCACAAGGGTAAGCACTAGACACAACAATGCTCGGACATTATCTTGCTCACCATTAGATCGTTCACTTATCTGAAGAAGCAGGAAGTCTAGGAGAGGTATCACAACGGATCGTTTGTAGTGCTCAATCGGACTCCGACTACTAGTAGGTGTATTGCACCGGTGTCGCTGTTAACTTCGTTTTTCTTGGAACAGATTCAACGGATCCAATCCTGTCTGCGAGTCGCAGAATGCCTTGATACCAGATGAAAAGAGGTTGCGTATATCCTGCCTTGTTGCCTTCATTCTTTCAGTTACGTACTGAGTGAACCATTCCTAGCCTACGCAACAAAGATATCCTGGTCACGAGTCTGGAGTTTCGCTGCCAGATGTCTCACTTCGTCAAGAATCCGCTTAGTTATTTTTAATTAAATACTGAAAATGAGCACAATGCGGCTTCAAGACCTTGTGTTTTATCTCCGAGGTCAACAAAGGAGGGGGTTGCAATCCCCACAACCCCTACAATAGATTCGCCAATGAGATAACTCAAATTTTGTTTTTAAATAATAATAGTGTAGACCATTTACCGTGCCTAGAATTTCCAGATCAAAGAGCGCACAAAGCGCGCAAAACTCTATTATGGACGAGAACGGGCGACTAAATGATCTAATAAAATTATCTTTTAAAGAAATAGCTTCTACGGTAATCAGTGTCAAGTAGTTAGAGACTAGATAGCTGAACGGCTATAGCGCTCTTTCGCGAAATCAATGAGCCGTTGTTTCATGACGTCTTTTGTCCGTTCATGGCATTTACAAATACCATATGTTTGAGTAATGTCTAAAAGCACGGTTTCATTCCATCTCATGACCATTAGCTATGTGAACTCTATATGTAAAACTACCATATGCTGTTAGACTATTGTTTAACACGGTTTATTGATAAGTACTTCCGAAATAAATTTAGTAAGGTTTTGGTTCAGACTAAAGTCGCGGTCTTTGCGCGTACTTTAATTGTGAAGTTCTAGGAGGACAAAAGCAATCAGATGTTTCTGTCATATTTGCTTGATATTATGGAGTGATAAGAGTTGCAATTGAACGTCGTTAATTATTAAACGTTGTCAAATTGCTGTAAAGTCTGTATTTATTTGCAATTTTAGAAAGAAGTTAGGAACATCCGGGAAGTTGTTTTATCCGGGCTTACGAGAACCGCTAAAATGGCGTCGTCCACTGTACGATGCCACGTCGCGTATTATTCTGTTTTACCAGGCAAGACATCGCCTGAACTTTCTTCTTAGCATTGATTTTGTTGTAATTGACCGAAAAGTCTAACTGGGGCTTTGTAGGTTTAGTTAGTGTGTCTGTGATTGAGTAGAAATAAATGTCAGAGTTTTCATAGTGTAAGCAACTTAGCGTCTCTGGACGTCTAACCGTTTTACGAGTACGCTCTTTGTTTTCTTCTTTTGGAAAATTTTTTTGAGTGGCAATAGGGAGTCGCGTGGTAGGCTTGCGTACATGGTGTCAAAGGAAATTCAGTCTCCCTAATAATGTGTCCCCTTCGGACAGAATATCCTACTAAATAGTGTCCCCTGGGGACATAATTGTATCGTGGTAACGGCTTGTCGAAGTTCACTACCTCTGGAAGTGAGGGGCGCACGTGTAAGGCCCCTTTTTGTTGCATGTCTATTTCACAGTACCCAGGCTCTCTCAAACTGACGCAGACGGGCGGGCCATTATCATTATCCATTATGTACACGTGACACCGGAAGTCATTGGGCACAGTATAAATAATATTATAACACAACAGATCAGCATCCACGGCCACGAGGTAATACAAGCTGTAGACATCATCATGCTAATGACAGCTAGATTGACTTTAACTTAATTGTGCGATGTCTGCTCTTCTTATCTACATGGTTTACCGTAAACCTTCCAAGAAACAACTTGAGGACCAGAACCAAACGCAGATCGTCCAGTTGTCTAATTAATTAAAAAGGGGGCGACCTGGCCTGCCCACGCATGTCATACCTTACCTTACCTCAATGTTTTTTTGTAAGTGCGCTCTTTTCGAGCTCAAACCCCGGCTGTATACATGTCTAGGTAGCCCTTTTCTACTCGTGGGTTCGTTTTTTGCCAAACTACGCGTTTCTAGGCTTTCGAGGTAGCCGTTGTTGTATTGTAGGTCGCGCACGAACTTCGCTCAAACCGTTTGTAACTCGGCAGAATGGTTGGACGTTGTATTCAAAGACTCAGTGGGAAGCGGATTGCCAAACAGACGCAAAATGAATTTTCTAGACAAATCTAAGTGACTCTGACGACACTTACGGGGTGATTGTTCGAAGGGAACGGTCTGAGGTGTGAAAATGGCTCCATAACTTTGTTGCTTTTATGGAGATGTAGTTCCGTGCTGAGTTTCGCGGCTGTTTGCGAGCACGTTGTTGAGAAATCTGCAAGAACATGTCGCTACAGAGGACGTTTCAGGTCAACCATATGACACGTGACTCTAATTACAACATCTTGCTGCTCTAAATTGCTCTAAACTACTCTAAACTGTACTCTAGCTGGTCAGCCGACATCCTCTACACACTGCACATGTTTCTACATCTTTCTTACTTTATTAGAAGTACCAAGAACAACCTCAAATGCAACAATTTAGCAATCTAGTCCAATGTCACGTCACGTCGTGAATTCGCCGCGAGACGAACCAGACCTCTTCCTGTCACTCATTATCAGTCGTAGACGTCGCCAACACGTCTATCCTCTCAATAACGTTTCAATCAACCTACAGACAAAGCCAAACCCATAGACGAACGGATTACGAGCGGGAAAACGTGAATTACGGTGGGCGAGTCTGCTCGGTTCGAGTTGTTCACGCCGACGCGTCTCCCAAAACGGTTGGTTGGCCAAGAACCGTTCGCACGTCGGTTTCGAAATAATGGTCGGATTCGAGCTCTTTCGATGTCGAACGTCGAATCCAATCATGGAGACTAATCAATTGTATCGCAACTGATGATTGGTCGCCAAACAAATATCCAGGGGGGAGCTACTGAAACACACTTGCAACAAATTATATGCTAAATGCTCATTGGTTGTCGCTAGGGACAACGGCGGCGGAGTTAGCACCACACCCATATTATGCGCAGAGCGCTATTGCGCAATAATTTACATAAATAATATAAAATATATCCGGTCACAACGAAGGCATGTACAATGTTACAAATGATAGCCGGGACTTCGGTCTATCCACATGACGCTTCAAGACTCCCGTACGTTTCAGAATGGCGGCGCAACTTGACGAAGAAGACGACTGCTTGGAGCCGCACCAGCTGTCCAGACGACTTTTTTTGACTTTCTAGTGCTCTTCGCGTCGTCCGAATTAGAAGGACTTCTTTCGTTGTGTTGTTGCTGAATTGTATGTCTATGTTTTGAGTTCGTTAGTTTTATTTGTAACAAGTGAAATTCGGCGTGGTTTTGTGTGGGTGGACTCGATCACCACCTTTTTAAAAGGAAAATATAAATGCAACTATTTCTCTTCTTACTGTATGTCTGCTGGGTGGTAATGGATTGAAGGTGATGTTGGAATTCAACAGATTCATACCTAGAATACCACAGTGTGTCATTGATAAACACAGTAACTTATTTGTTCCTAATAGAAATGAATCATTCTTACCATTCTTTTAGATGATCTGCAGATCCATGATCTGGGTTGATTGTTAACAAACTGCCAGATGTGAAAGAAAGTGAACGACTTATTGAGAGACAGTCTATGCTATAGCATGTTTGATGACGCGTTTCAGGTCCCTGACTGGTGGCTATTGCCGGTATAGAATGAAAACGGATTTGCTGTCCTGACTTCTACGATTGCGGCAGCCGAAAACACAGGAACTATAACCATGCTAATGCGCTTGCCCCTAAGATGGCGACTTTCGGGATATCACGTGATCGTGACGTCCACGCACTATCTCTAAAGCTAATTGCTAGTGTGAAGATTAGTAAGCGGTGTTACGGCGATATGTGTTTCCCCGGGTTACAGATTTCCCCGCACACATATCCCCAGTGTTCTGCTGGTCTTCGCACACATATGGCTGGACGGACGACAAACAATGACGGTGTTATGTGTTCCCTGGGTTGCAAGTTTCTCCGCACACATTCGTAGTGTTTTGTGTTCCCTGCTCCCGCTAATACACCAGTAAATATAGTTGTTATTCTCCACTCACACACACACACACACACACACACACACACACACACACACACACACACACACACACTCACACGCGCGCTCACACACACGCACGCACGCACCCCCGCAGCAGACAGCTAATACGAAAGTAGTGAAAAGTGCACTGTACTGCATTGAGCGTAGGTAAACACTTCTAGTGTTGTGTTTCCAATGAATTCTGGCATTGTTACTTGAAGTTAGACTATTAATTAAATAAAAGCTATTACAGGAAAACAATGAAAATCTCTTCCAATTATCTCAAAAACTTAAAATTAAATTTTGAATGGTTGGAGCATGCGCTCTTGCCTTATCTTTGATGTAGACAGTCCGGTGATATGTTTGCGGGACACACAAAACGCTAGGTAAATATGTGCGGGGAAACTTGTAATCCGGGGAAACACATATCACTGTAACACTACTAGACGTGCTGGGGGTTTCCTTGCCGCCTTTCTCTTCACAAATCAGTGTCCGCGATAAGAAACTACACATGGCCGGACAAAATGTCAGGCCATAATGACAAATGGCCGGACATGACCGGACAATGCTGTTGATGGTCACGTGAAATTGATTTCAATGTTTGCAACAGTACGTACTAAGCCAAAGAACTACATATTAGTAAAGCAGCCAAAATACAGTCTGCTGTCATCGGAAGTGTCAGTTCAGTTCATGCTTACTACTGAGTCCAACGATACTAGATCTCTACAGCAGCAAGGACTCCCAGTCATCAAGATCAAAGGCAGCGGCGAGTTCCTCATCACCAGACTCTTGAAGGCTGCTGTTTGGTGCTTCTCTTGTATCCTGTACTTGTCTACGGCATGTATCTGTCCACCACAGCTGCACTGCGCGAGAGCTATCCCATGCCAGGAACTCTGGCCCTTCCATCTCTATCCGAAGAAGACTGTCAAGACTAGCTTCACCAAGGTTACATCTTCGGTCTGTCTTTATTAACTTCATTTGAGAGAATGTACGCTCTACTCGGCCATTGGACATGGGAAGACAAAACAAGAGTTCTAATAATGCGAGAATATTGCTCCATTGCTTGGCGTCTGCAACACTGAACAGCTTGTACCAAACACTAGCATAATCCAAACACAGGTTGACGTATCGCTTGGCATACCTAAGCATCTTGTGCCACTCTTCCAGTAATTTGTCTATGTCAACATCGGCATGCTTAAGTGGCACTTGGAATTGAGTGGCCAACAATTCAACATCAGAATCACCAAAATCTGGTTGGTCAGACTTTTCCCACCCATACGTAGCAAGAACTGTGAGCGCACTTGTCAGCAACTGTGTGTCACTGTGATGCGTTGTGATTCGACTCTTAATGCAGGTCAGGATCTTATTGGTGTATTCTCGTTGATGCATTCGGAAGTACTCCAAACCGTCCTCAAGGTCGACTACCTCAACTTCTTGGTACGATGGCACCTCTTCAGCATGATTCATCCTATTAATGAGCTTCTTGACTGTGGAAAGCTCTTCGTGTGCAGTCGTCTCCAGACTTCTTATCGATTTTACAGCGTCTATTATGGCTTCAACAGCGCTAATGACACAGATTTCATCATTTTGTAAAGCCTTGCACAGTGCACCAGCTGGCTTTAGAAGATCATGAAAGAATGCACAAGCTACCAGCATCTTTCCACTTCGCCACCTCCTAACGTAGCCAGTCAGCCTCGCTTTATCTGCACCTTTTGTAGAAGGATCTTCAATCAAAGTCTGAACATGGGACATGTATGCCCCAAATCTGTCTACTATTCGAGACAGAGCAGCTACTTTGTGAGCTACAAATGTCGTCCCAGACGCTTGCAGTGGCCTGTTTCCTCTAGTAGATGGCATCTCGCTGGGTTCCAAGCATTGATTGAGAGCCTTAACAACATCTTCAACTCCCTGCACTTCTTTCCAGATTTTTTATACAGATAGTATAGACGCAGGAGCAGCTCATTAACTGAGGAGAAAAACGTGTTGGCAAGGCCATCTTTCAACGCTAGTTCAAGACGATGAGCCAGACACCAGAATGGAACAATCCAGGGAACATGCTCTTTAATTTTTCCTTTGAGGCCGTTGTCACCCATGTTAACATTCGCACCATCACATCCAAGGCCAATCAGTTTTTGTTTCCAATTGGTTCCACTGCTGTCCATAGCTCGAGAGAAGCAATCAAATAACCCACTTGCATTAACTGACTTGGGTTGAAGAACCGTTAGAAATCTCGATCGAACATGCAATTTGTGATCATGGCCATGAGGATCACAGTAGAGGGCCAGAAAAAGCTCTTCTTCAACATTGGCTATATCACTACTCCCATCTGTTTGTATGCTAAAAAATTTGGCACGCTGCAACTCTTCTGTCAATGACTCTTTCAGTGATTGTCCAATATAACGTACGAAATAAGCACAGGCCTTCTCATTCTTGTATCCAGTACCAAGATCGATGCCATGTGTCTCCTGCAGTTTACAAATGGCATTCATCTTTGCAAATGCCAAGTGCTCTTTGCAGAGGAAATAGGCAATGTTGAACTTCTTCTTCACTCTCTCTTCAGCTGCTCCATCCAGTGTTGTGACTGCTTTAGCAATGGGAGCATATGTGGTGGGATCACTGCTCTGACTTTGTTTAAGCAACGACATAGCATGAAGATGCATATCGCACTGTGCATGGTCTTGAAATGAGGAGGCACGTAGATTTCTTGATCCAGTGATGAACCCAGGACTAAAGTTTCGGCATCCACGGAGCTTTTCTTCGAACTGCATACACACCGAACACTTCAAGGCAATTACCATATCAGTGTCCTCCTCTGACTATTCGTATTCGAGCCAGAGTGAGGAACTCAGATCTCGATCATTTTCCCGAATCCACTTGTCTACTGTCCTTGCCGTAACAGAGCGCTTGGCGGCAACTGTTTGGCAGGTTGATAAACTGAGCAAAGACGATTGTGTATCCTTGTCAGTAGAAACAACAGGCTGGGGGCTGACAACTTCTATGACATCACCAGTAATACTACTGCTGGATTTCGAGGCTATAGACTGGCGTAGTGGAGCAGTTGACTCCTTTAACCGTAGACAGGAAAAGAGACTCTGCTGCTTCGTCTTCTTTTGAGGTTGGGTTGAAAAAGTAGGCAAAGGTAGCAGTCGCTTCTGAGCCTTCCTCTGGCAGACCTCTTCCAAAGCAATCTGACGTCCATCTTCATCTCCGGCAATGGAGTCTGGTACACACGGCACGAAATGGTTCGGAAATGGCACTGGTCGTGCGAGAATGGATCTGGTGCAGGACCACATGATTCTAACTGGGCTCTCTTCAGAGGATGCTCCTGTTCGCGGCAAGTACGTTGTTTCTCGACGTCCTCGACAGGCTTGCATGAACTGTCTTGGATAAATGGAGTGAACAGAGCGTTTGAGCACGCTAGCCAAGGCTGCCATTTCCAGCATTCCAGACCAAACGCGCGATTTCTCACCAACTGTGGCCGCATGTCGTACTGCATCAATATAGGCATCGCGCAGTTCCATGTTAGACGCCAAACATTCTGAGAAAATGCGGCTAGGAGCATCACAAAGTGTCTGCGAGAGGATGGAAATGGACACTTCCTTAGCTTGTTGGTTCTCCGCTTGAGGAAAGAAAAGATCGGCGCAATAATCCGCGTTGCCTCGCAACTCCTTCATGACGAGCTTGCGAAATTGGCCATGATTTTGTTCATTCCCTGAGGCTACTAGGCTTGCTGCTCTGAAGAGACAGTTACCATCGCCGTACACGTCAAGAGGAACGAAGTCACGGGGTGCCTCATCAGGGTAGAGTTTCATGGCCACGTCATCTACAGGATAGTTTGAAACGTTCAATTCGGGGAAGGTGAATAAAGCAGTCATGCTGAAAGCGGAAACTGTCAGCTGTCACGAGCGCTACTGTGCAGCCTCGCGTTCTGTGCACCTGTTTCCGCAAGTTCGTCGATGTATCGCATACGCGCATGTGCACCATAGGATCGTCACGTGTCATCGATTCCTTTTGACGGCGAGTTCGGTTGACCTGTTGAGCAAGAAAGTCAGGTAAATCTTTCCTAGGCAAGCGAGCTTCTCATTTGCCCGGACTCATTGAATCAGATCCTAGTGCTGTCTATCATAGTTGACCAATTGTAGACTTTCAACTGGTACATCCATACTAAACTGAAAGGAAAACTGCACACGCCATTCCCACTTTTAGCCTACCCAGTAGAAAACGTGTATTGGTAAGTCAAAGTAGGTGGCAGCTGCCATATAATCCCTGCATCAGTTACGTGTTCATTGTTATCAACATACTTGAACAGCATAGCACAATACTTCAACCGTCAGTCAACATAAATGCATTCAGTAGCTGCCAACACCGCCTCTGAGTAACTCAGCAACATACTAAGAACGCAACCATTAGCTTTCACAATTGCAACAAAAGGAGGCTGTAGTTTCACACAATTGCTATAGAAACAATTTTAATAATTATTCAGTACTGTATCATCATAGTCTGTGACATCAGCAATGTAGTGTGGAAAGTACAGTAACTGCACCAGTCACGTTAGCCAGCACAAGGTGCTGTTACATGTGTACAGTACCATCAAGGAGGTGTGACTGGATTTGACAGACATCCCACAGGGCCAGAGATCGTTGATGCATCTTAAATGGCCTCTCAGTAGATGCTGACTGATAAGTACATGTTGACCGAGCAGCAGTTGTCACAACAGGAACAGGAACAGGTGCAGTCGCCGGCAACAGTTCAGCAGCAGTAGTAGCAGTAGGAGTATTTGCAGGAGCGCGAAGAATCGGCTGTGGTGCAAAACGACATTCACTAAACAACCGTACCAGTTGACGTGTGATAGCAGTGTGAAAGTCGAGATGGGACATCTTCGTATCGGGATTCAGCTGTTCAAATAGAAGGATGCTATTAACTATGGCAGTGTCCACAACGTTATAAAGAAAAACGTATTATTATTGAATTGTCGCTCACGTGACCGTTTGAGCTCGATTGTTGATCTTTTTCACTTCTTGGCATACATCTCACCAGTACTTGATAAGCCAACAATCCGACAATATGAAAGAAGAAAGAACTCGAGCTGATAAAAAGTTCCATAAGAAAAATTGAACAGATCTTGTAGAATAGGCGGATCGTGTCAGGTGAGAGGTCACGTGGAACATCCCATTACAGAATGTTGAGGTCGAGGGGTGTTGAAAGTCGCATAGAAGTGAGTCAAAATTGTATCTTTTTTCCAGTACTTCAAACACCTGTACGACACAGCTGAAATTGAGATATCATTAACACTCAATTGTGACATACATCTCACCAATATTTGATAAGCCAGCATTGTAACAATATCAATGAGGAAAGAGCTTGAGCCGACAAAGTTCCATAAGAAGAGTTGATCAGACTCCATTGTATATGCCAAATGTTGCCGAATAGACCCAGTAAAATTAGCTTCTCTCCAATATTTCTGAGACAACTATACAACACAGAGACAGTTGCATATCAATACTCAGTTACATGTAGCATACATCTCACCAGTATTTGATAAGCCAGCAGTAACAGTATGAAAGAGGAAAGAATTGAGAAGATAAAAATTCCATAAGAAAAGTTGATCAGATTCATAATGAAAAGTTTATGAGATTTGTGTGTGTAAATACTTGCTGATTACGTTCGGCAAGTGTTGTAAGACCTCTGGCTAGCATGGCATCGATCACAGTTTACAAGGTCAATCGATTCACAACCAATCATGTATGATTGGTTGAAGTCTCTGCTCCCAGGTGTGCATGACAATGAATCTGTTGCTCAGACGTAGCAGCTAGTCATCATCATTATTCAAACTGTCGAAATTACGTGGGAGGCAGTTTGCTTCATTGGCCTTTTGTGCCAAGTTCTATCTCTTTGCAAAAGCAGTGACTGCAAACTGTGTACAGTAACATGTGTACGATACCTTCTAAGGGACTCATTGAATCACGTGAACCAGATCATATTGTTGTCCCTCATACTTGACCAATTCTATACTGTCAACTGGTACACACAGACACACATACCGACACACACACAGTCACACACACACACACACACACACACACACACACACACACACACACACACACACACACACACACACTGAAATTAAAACTGAGGTTCATGCGTCCGACTTTTGGCCTGCCGGACAGAAAATGTGCATTGGTAATGGTAAGCCAAAGTAGGTTGCATAATTCTTGTATCAGCTCCTCATTTACCCTGTTTTGACATTGACTCAATGTGTTCACTGTAATCACCACGACACCTTTACGCGTAAGCGCGTCACATCAACATACTTGAACAGCATAGCACAACACTTGAACAGTCAGTCAACACAAATGCATTCAGTAGGTCTCGACCAGTTTTGGGCTGCCAACACCACCTCTGACTAACTCAACAACACACTTAGAGCGCAATCCATTAGCTTTTACAATTCATGCAATAAAAGAAGGATATAGTTCCACACAATTGCTATAGAAATAATTTCAAACAATCATACGTACTACTCAGTACTCAGCACATCTAGTGCTGTGTTTCCAATGAATTCTGGCATTGCTACTTGAAGTTAAGCTATTAATTAAAGGGGAACTCCCATGAAAATAGAAGTAACGTTCTCATGATAGTACTAAGTGACCTGATTATATTGGTACCTTTCTTTCTTAATAGAACTCTTTCTGAACGGAGAAATTGAGCTTCCAACGTGGGGGTGTAACCCTATGGCAGTCGCCATTTTGAGATGATGACGTACGAATATCTTACCGATTGCGCATGTGTTGTCATCAGAATATATGGCGTAGCTTCCGTACAGTTTTGAGCCCGAATGTGATGACGCTGAGAGCAGTTCGAGTTCGGGAAACTCTCATGAAATTGATTCGGACACAGGGGACGGAATCCCCGAGCGCTTGGTCAACTCAGACTGGTGCACATGCGGTCAGTGTGTCGTCATGCCCACTGCCTTTGCTGCCAAGAGTTTGACGCGCTAAGTTAGAGACTCTGTGGTTTACGGTGTGTGGTAGAACACGCAACTTTTGAGCTTGTCTGCCTCAACGACGACGTTCTGCACACTGTTGTGTCCGCAGTGGTAGATGTCACTGAAGATTCCTTCACAAAACCTCTGAATCACAGGTTTCTTGACACAAGTGCGTACGGTATTGCCATTTTGTTTATTTTCTTTCACTTAGAGGCTTTTGAGGTCGACAGCATACAGGCAGTTCACACATTGGGCTCCTAGGAGACTGGGCAGGCGTGCTAGAATGGTCATACCGTCATGTGTAGTTTTGCTATTAGAAGACCATTCCCAGAAGAAGGCGAAGTGTACGTGGGGTTTAGGGAACATCAAGATTAGATATGATTTTGACAATAATGCTTGTAACTACCTAATTCTAAGAATCTGTGTCAACTAATGTCCCATCTTATACATGCTATAGCGTTTGTATGTCATAGTTGTATGTCCTATGTAAATCTTGTTTTACGAGCACTAACAACAGTTTCCTTGAGTGGTCTTTCACAGGTGGCAATGTTGGCTGGTAAAATCACTGGAGGTTGTCTGGCTTTGTGTTTTCGAAGAGGTTGTGGATTCAGCTGCCGTTTATTTAGAACTGCTTTAAGGATTCCTTGCAGATAGCCATAGCTCTTTGATTCAGTGATGGGCTTTGCAACCCAGATCTTGGTAGGTTTGGGAAAAACCACCTTGTATCTCACTTCTCCGCCTAGTCAACCTTGTACGCGTATGGCCTGAGGTAATAATAAATGACATTACCACGCATCATAGACGGCTCACACCCAAGGACGTTCTTAATGAGCATCCAAGATACTGTGTTATTAGATGCTACATCCTTTCAAATTCTAACTGACCCTCGATATATCCTCGTTACACAGAGCAACATACGCGAGTAAGATATTGCTACGTCATCATTTCAAAATGGCGACTGCCATAAGGTTACGCCCCCATGTTCGAAGCTCAATTTCTCCGTTCAGAAAGAGTTGTATTAAGAAAGAAAGGTACCAATAGAATCAGGGCAGTTAGTACTATCATGAGAACGTTACTTGTAATTTCGTGGGAGTTCCCCTTTAAATAAAAGCTATTACAGGAAAACAATTAAATCTCTTCCAATTATCCCAAAAACTTTTAAAATTAAATTTTCAATGGTTGGAGCATGTAGGTATGTAGGGTTTCTAACATAAAGTCGAGGAATTTACTAAATGATATGTTTTGCTGTTATTAGGCAATACATAAAAATCAAGACCGATTTTTGAACCACGTAATCTCCACAAATGTACTTTGAAGACTATTGCTTGTTTAAACTACATCAATTTTAGTTTTATCAAATATATATATATATATAAGACTGGAAAAATACAACTATATTAAAGGAATAATTAAACGTTGCTCAAATTGCTTAATTTAGGAGCATCACATAGAGCACCAGATGTTGGATAAATTATTGCATTCACGTAAAGTCTCATTGTTGCACGCTATGAAGACTTGTTTCCTAGCATGAATTAATTATTGAAAAATAACCAAAGGATTCCGCAATTACTGGACCATACCAATAACGAATGTTGTTCTATGATGTATGATACAGTTTTTCTAACAAATACATATATTTGAGTAATGTCTAAAAGCACGGTATCTTGCCATGTCATGACCATTAGCTATGTGAACTCTATAAGTGAAACTACCATAGACTGTTATACTATTGTTTAACACGGTTTATTGATAAGTATTTCCGAAATAAGTTTGGTAAGGTTTTGGTTCAGACTAAAGTCGCGGTCTTTGCGAGTACTCTGTTAATGAAGTTCGAGGTGGACAAAAGCAATCAGATGTTTCTCTCATATTTGCTTGATATTATGGAGTGATAAGGGTTACAATTGAACGTCGTTAAGTATTAAACGTTGTCAAATTGCTGTAAAGTCTGTATTTATTTGCAATTTTAGAAAGAAGTTAGGAACATCCGGGAAGTTGTATTATCCGGGCTTACGAGAACCGCGAAAATGGCGTCGTCCACTGTACGATGCCGCGTCGCGTAGTATTCTGTTTTACCAGGCAAGAAATCGCCTGAACTTTCTTCTTAGCATTGATTGTGTTGTAATTGACGGAAAGGTCTAACTGGGGCTTTGCAGGTTTAGTTAGTGTGTCTATGGTTGGGTAGAAATAATTATAATTGTCAGAGTTTTCTGAGTCTAAGCAACTTAGCGTCTCTGGACGTTGTAGTGTTCTGGTTGATCTATTGTTCTGCACACTCAACACAACTCAACACTCTAACTAACCCGTATATAGTACCCGTATATAGTACTACAATACTCTAATATACTACAACCCCTCCTTTTTCTCACTACTCTATTACTAACTCAAAGTAACTGTCTGTCAGTCAAGCCTACGATAAGCTGTAGTCTTTCAGGCGGACAGGTGGCTGTCTCTCTCTTCTTGGTCTTCCTTCTTTAGTTGTCTGTTTTGCCTGTTGAGTAGGGAAATGTTCGTCAAGGTCGTTAGTCGACTCTTTCTCTTGTACAGAGGGTGTTTGTCCTTCCTCGTATGGTCTCGTGTGAGAGATGTGTCGTCGGAGTGTCTTATTCCCGTTGGATATAACTACTTCTGCTCCGGCTCTGCTGATCACGTTATAAGGTTGCCATTCATAAGTGGTAGTCAATTTATTGGTCTTCTGCTGGCGTAACAGTACTTTGTCTCCTACTTTTATATCGTCGGTTTGTGCTTTTACTGCGATATCTCCATGTCTTTTCCCTTCCTCCTTCTTTCGCAAATCTTCATCTCGCATCTGTCCGTCGAAAACTGGGGTATCTTGTAACCCTAAAGTTGGCAGTTTGCATCGTACTTTCCTTTGAAAGAATGCGTCAGCTGGGCTGATTCCAGTTGTGGAATGTGGTGTGGTGCGGTATGCCATGAGGAAGATGTAAAGTTCTTGTCGCCAATCTTTACCTTCGACTTGTGCTGTCTGCATAGCGTGCAGCAAAGTGCGGTTCTGTCTTTCGACTTCTCCATTGGCTCTGGGCCATAATGGGGGGCTGGTGCTGTGCTCCACTCCATAGTCTTTGAGAAAACGTTCGAAGGAATGGTCCGTGAACTGTGAACCGTTGTCCGTTATCATGGTGTACGGAGCACCATATCTAGAGAACGTGGTCTTTAGCCTGGAGATAATGTCTGAAGCTCTAATTCGCTTCAACAGATCTACTTCGAAATATCGGCTGTAGTAATCCACTACTACTAAAAGATATTCACCAGTCGGTAAGGGACCAAGTATGTCAGCAGCAATCGTTATCCATGGACCTGTTGGGAGCTGTGTCCTTTTCATGGGAGGTGGGTGGGATGGCAATTGGGTAATTTGACAGGCGTGGCATTTTCTGCACATGCGTTCCATTTCGCGGTCGATACCTGGCCACCATACTTTGGTTCGTAGTCGATCTTTGCACTTTGTAATCCCTTGGTGCCCCTCATGTGCTAATTGTAACACTTGGTTCCGAAGTTTAGTTGGAATCACTATTCTACAGTTTCGAAGAACGATATAACCAACAATGGTCAATTCGCCAAATACATGCTTGTAATTTGCCGGTACATTTGCTTGGTTTCCTTCTCGGATACTCCTTCGTAGTGACTGTAACTCACTGTCTTCTTTGGACGCTTCTTCAATTTGTCTCGGTGAGATCGACGAAGGTGCGGCTTCTCTTGCCACAAACTTGATGTATTCGTCATTCTCTCCACCTTGATCACGCAATGACAATCGTGACAAGGGGTCAGCAATATTGTACTTTCCTGGCGTGTAGATCACGTTGAAATCGTAGGGTTGGAGTCTAAGAACCCAACGTTCGATCCTCGCCGAAGGTTTGCTTCGAGGTCCATAAATAGTTTGAAGTGGTCTGTGATCTGTAATGAGATCAAATTTCCGACCTGCCAGATACAGATTAAATCTTTCACATGCCCAGACTAGGCCTAGCGCTTCCTTCTCTGTTTGAGAGTATCTGCGCTCTACATCAGTCAGACTTCTACTCGCATAACTGATAGGCTTCTTCATTCCATCTTGTTCCTGCCAGAGAACAGCTCCTAGTCCTACAGGACTTGCATCAGCTACGACACTGGTGTGTGCTGTTCTGTCAAACACAGCAAGAGCGGTGGCATCGCGTAATCTATTCTTAATAGTTGCGAATGCTTCTGCTTCAGTCTTTGTCCACACGAAAGACTGGTTGGCTCTCGCACACTTCCGAAGAGGGTCTGCAATTGTTGCTAAGTCTGGTATGAACTTGGCACAAAAATTTGCTATGCCGAGGAAAGATCGTACTTCCGTTGCTGTCTTAGGGTCTCGGGTTGCCATGATAGATGCTACTTTATCGTCTGCCGGTGATATACCCTCTTTGGATATCACATGTCCCATAAACTTGAGTTTATCCATATCAAAGTCACACTTTTCGGCATTGAGCGTCAATCCTCTGTCCCTGATCCGATCTAGGACAGCTCGTAGTCTCAGGTCATGTTCGGCTTTGCTAACTCCATGGACCAAGATATCATCGGAGATATTTGTGGTTCCCTCACAGCCTGACAGTGTCTGCTGGATGATACGTTGGTATGCCTCTGGGGCGGATGATACTCCGAACATCAATCTCTTGTATCGAAATAATCCTTTGTGGGTGACGAAGGTAGTTATTGGTCGTGATGTTTCATCCAGTTCGACCTGATGAAACCCCTTCTTAAGATCTAGTCGACTGAAGTGTTTGCTGTGCCTGAGCTCTTCCACTACTTCATCGACTGTGGGTATTGGGTGTCTCTCCCGGATGACGGCTTCATTGGCTCGTCTCATATCTACGCAAATTCGAACTTGGCCTCCCTTCTTGGGTATCACCACGACGGGACTGATCCAAGATGTCGGTCCTTGAACTTCCTCGATGACGTCTGCTTCCAGAAGATGATTTAACTCTGCTTCAACCTTGTCTCTCAAGCCAAATGGGATCCGTCTAGGTTGCTGAGCTACGGGGGTCACAGACTCGTCAATATGTATCTTCAATTGGAAGTCTTTCAACTTCCCTAATCCTGAGAAACAATCACTGTACTCCTCTATTAGTTCTTTTCGACCAAGCGTGTTGTCTTCTCGAACAGATCCTAACGTTAGGAGATGCAGCTCTGGTGCAGTCTGACGTCCCAGCAATGTTGGTCCTGAACAGCGTACAACAATAAATTGGGTTGTCATTTGTTTGCCTTCTGACGCTACTTCTGTGTCAAATCCCCCAACTACAGACAAGGGTCTGGTTGAACCATACGTGTAGAGGGTTTTCTTCACTTTGCATGATTTGTATTTCATCCCTTTGTGTTTCAACCGTGTGAACTCTTGTTGTGACATAATATTACTACAGGCTCCACTGTCTATGACAACTTGTGTATCAACTCCACCAATTCGAATAACAGCTGTAGCATGTTCGTGATTTACAGCGAACACATACTCTGAATCAGACTTACTCAAGCATTCTCCTTGTTTACATTGACTCTCTTCTATCATGAGGACTTTACCAGTCTTCGAGCCGTTGCTCTTCGTCTTGCACATACGAGCATAATGTCCTTGCTTATGACACTTGTTGCATTCTACTTTCTTTGCTGGACATTTTGCGTCTGTTGGGCCGTGGCCTTCTAGTCCACATCGTGAGCACTGCTTCGCGTGTTGTGGCTTTTTCGCTTGTGGTTTGCCCTTACTTTTGGCTTGCCTGTCCTTCCATGTAGATTCTACTCGAAGGGTTCTCTCAGTGGAGGGTCCTGCATCTTGTTGACTCGAAATGTCTCTCTCTTGCGCGGCTACTGATTCTAGCGTACGTGCTAGGGATATTGCCTTTTCCAGAGTCAGGTCATTACCTTCCTCAAGCAGTTTTGAGCGGACTCTTGAACCATCACACTTCTCTATCAGTTGATCCAGAATGTTCTCATCCGAATCTGCAAAGCTGCACTTGGCGGCCTGCTGTCGGAGACGACTCACAAATCGATCAATCGCCTCTCCCTGTTGTTGCCGTATTTGTCTAAATCGGTAACGTTCATAGTATTTGTTGACTAGCGGTTGGAAATAGGTATCGAGTGACTGGATGGCAGATGCATAGGTATTCCCCGTGTCATCTAGAGTCTCAAAGATCGTTTGGACTCGCGGTCCAGCGGAATGCAGCAGGAGTGCTCTCTTCCGAGCGTCCTGGTTGATGCCTCGTCCGTCAAGGTAGTACTGAAAACTACGCTTCCATTTTTCCCAGTTTGCGCCTAGGTCAGACGTCGATTCGTCAGGAAATTGAAATCGCTCCACTGGAGGTATCTCCATTCGCCTATTTGGGACTGTTACAGAGCTCCGTAGGGGATATCAACGCGCACGTGGTCACCTCTTTGGGGGTCCTTGTGTACCTTACGCTCCAAACAGCGCACGGGCAGTGGTATCAAACGTACCTTTCAGGATGCCGGTCGATCCTTCTCCAATCTGGCCTATCCTCGTCGCCAGTTGTAGTGTTCTGGTTGATCTATTGTTCTGCACACTCAACACAACTCAACACTCTAACTAACCCGTATATAGTACCCGTATATAGTACTACAATACTCTAATATACTACAGACGTCTAGCAGTTTTTAGAATACGTTCTTGGTTTTTTTTTCGAAAACCTTTTTTTTTAGTGCCAATGGGGAGTCGCGTGGTAGGCTTGCGTACACGGTGTCAAAGGAAATTACACACTTTGCTGCAAATACAACAGGAAATAAAGGTACATTGATGTCGACTGTTACTATTCTATTGCACTGCAACTACTAAACTTTCTTTGAAGCTGTTGTCTGCGGGCTTAGTAGGGTTAAGATTCCTTGTATTTCCGTAATACAGTGATATATCTAATTACTCAGAGGCAACTTAACACGACATACCACATGCCACATCCCCCTTTCCCAGCTCTGTAAACATCTAAGATCAGACTGTTGTAACTCTAACAGAGTATAGTCACCCATTAACTATAAGTCTAGTTCTGCGATGGCTTGACAGCTCTACCACTTCTTATTGTTAGATCAGGTTGTACTGAAGTTGGATGTTGCACCGTACTTGCTGTTGTTTCTTCTTTCTTCATTTCAGTCTTCTTGTCTTCTGGTACCGGTTCTTTTCGTTGATGATCTCTAACTATGTGTCTTCTGTTCCTTCGAAATTCTCCGGATGGTGTTGAGATGGTATAAGATCTTGGTGTTTTAGACTGTTGTAAAATAGACCCTCTTTCCTTTCTGTCTGGAATCCACACTCCTTCTCCACTAGATAATGGTGGTAGTTCCTTGGCTCTATGTTGTTTGTTAAATCTCTCTTTTGTCGTCTGTCTCTGAATTTGTTCTTTGTGCCGTTTATCTCTTTAGGGGACATGTTCGGTAAAAGAGTAGCTGGCGTGGTTGGGACAAAACCTCTCAGTTGTCTACCCATTAGTAGTTCTGCCGGAGAATATCCATTTGACAGAGGGGCTGAACGATAAGACAACAATCCCTGGTAGGGATCATCACTCTTCGTTAGTAGTTTCTTCATAGTCTGTACCATTCGCTCGGCTTCTCCATTCGATTGGGGATATCTCGGACTACTCGTTGGTGCACAAAGTCGTACTCTTTTGCAAACTTTGCGACTATCTCGGAGGCGTATTGAGGACCATTATCCGATCTGACCTCATCTGGTATGCCGTGTCGAGCAAATATGGCTTTCATCTTGTATATTAGTTTTTTGGAAGATGTGTTTGTCAGGGAAACGACTTCAGGATATCTCGAATAATAATCCACGCCTAGCAGAAAGGACCTCCCTCCACATTCAAACAAATCAGTGCCCAATGTTTGCCACGGTCGACTAGGGAAAACCGTTGGGAATAAGGGTTCGACTGGTATTGGCCGTTGTTTGCTAAATATTGAACAATGTTCAATCTTATCTTGTAATTGTGATGTAATTCCTTGCCACCACACTGCTGAACGTGCTCTCTCCCTACCTTTGATAATGCCAAGGTGTCCCAAATGTAACTTACGCAGAATCTCAGCTTGCATTGAGGTAGGGATAACCAGTCGGCTACCACGTAGTAATAGTCCTTCTTCCACAGACAATTCCGATGAAACTGCCCAGAATTTCTTGATGTCTCCTTTGAGCTTATGTTTGGGCGGCCATCCTTTCCTGCAGAATTGCTTCAGCTGGTAGCTTGTTTCATCTGCATATTGTTGCTCTCTTATTTTGGCCAAAGTTTCTGTTTGCACCGGTAGAGAATCGAGTATGTGATCAACATACTCGTCAGATGCGATTGCTACTTCTTGGCTTTTTGAACTGGCTCTATTTTCCTGGAGTGGACTCCTCGATAAGGTATCCGGAGTATCAAGGTTACGACCTGGGACATGAGAAATAGTGAACTGATACTACATCAGTCGTAATCTGAGTCGCTGAACTCGTAAAGGTAGTTCTTCTAGACGTCTGTTTGAACTCAGCAAAGACACTAAAGGCTTATGATCCGTTTCCACGTGAAATGCCATTCCCAGTAAGTAGTCACGGAATCGATCACATGCCCATGTGATAGAAAGTGCCTCCTCTATCTGCGCATATCTAGCTTCTGCACTGGTAAGTGACCTTGATGCGTATGCAATAGGTTTCCATTCTCCATTGTCTTGCTTCTGTCGAATAACTGCTCCTAAACCATATGTTGACGCATCTGCTGACACAGCTGTTGGTCTGGTTGGAGAATATAAAGCTAAAACTGGTGGTTGAGACAGATCTTCTTTGATTGTTTCAAAGGCACACCGTTGACTGTCTCCCCACATCCACTCTGACTTGGAGGTAATCAAGGCTCTCAATGACTCACTTCATTATGTTTTGACAAAGAAACGCAGAATCATCAACTAGTAATGTTTAATTTCGTGTCCGCTGATAATTTTTTGAATGCCTTATATGAAGCCGGTCCCTAGTATCAATATTTCTTTTCAAGCTACTGTGATTATATGTGAGAATCACCTACACACCCTAGACTTCCTGAATTGACTGATGTGAAGATACCTCTTGCATCTACACATGCCAAAAATAGTGATAGATTGAAAACGCTTGTAGCAGAAATATGAATCTCCAAACTTGATTGGGTTTCTATGTCCAGAGCGCCAGCACACTGAGGAAGGCGACACAGAGCTCCAAAACCACACTACACCTGTTAAAGTTCTGAACCTGTAGGGAACAGAATTTCTAAAGGAACTATGTGTCTACGCAGGACGTGGACGCCATTAGGAAGGATAAGCGTATGCGTGCCACGCAACGTAGGCAGACGTTCGGACACGATGTGAGTCTATGACACACTGAGACACTTTACGTGTTTACTCACCAAAAACGTCTAACAATCGCACTAACTCGACTACGTAACCGGCGTATATAGCGATCTTACCCTCAGTCATTCAGTTAATCCCATTCAAACTCTTTTATAACACAAAAGGCAAACTGTAGCTTCTTACGACACGCTCACTTCCTGTGTGACGCATCGTGTTATATTCTTGCCGCTTCTTAGTGGACACGTGTTCCACCCAAGTATGACTAAATGTATATCACATTGAGAATGTAAGCATATATTGTATTTATCTTAGATTAGGCATGAGTAAATATAGTGTCTCTAGAGACGTACGTCTTTGCCGTGGCAATTGAATCAATTACTTTTGTAATGAACCAGCGTTCAATTCTGACAAGAACAGAAATATTGAATTAATTAGCAGTTTGTATTCGCTAGAAGCAAAATGTAATCCTCGATGATGACATGCAGACTGACGACTACTAATTAATTGAACTATTAGACCTAGGCACATGCACATGGGGCAATATCTATAAAGAGCTACAATTCACTTGTTATTGTATTGTTTGAGTACCTTAATTCGTTTGAAGTGTCATTTTCTTGGCTTCTTCCGTCTGCCTTCGCCCGTATTTCTATTTGGTGAAGTGAAGATATGTGGAACTTGTTGACATCGCCAAGTAATAGGCCGTGTTGTCATTGCTTTACCCTCCTCCTTTTCTCCTCTTGCTCACGTTCTTGTTCAGATTCACAGTCACTGCGTGATGATTGGCTTTTCTCAGAGCTCATAAGCTTTAGTTGTAGAGCTTCCATCACTTCCTTTTTCTGAATATGTGTACATCGTCGATACTTCTAATGCAGCTTTTTATGATAAAGTTTTAAACATTATATGCTAATTGTGACTCATGCCAATAATCTTGAAGAATATCGACTTACATTGTGCAACCTCAGGCGTCTTCTACCCTTTTCTAAATCTTCCTTCATGTACTGTTTTCTATTTTCTCTTTTTCGCTGCTACCGGAAATAGGTTCTTTCTGAGTCAACATGTACGAGCATCTTGTGAGTAGTGTTTGATAAAAATTCTGCCACTCTGCAGTACACGCCACCTCATCTCTGTGTTCAGTGAAGAGTAGTGAAACCGTTGGTGTTTTGCAAACTGCTCTTCTCCATATATCATCAAATGTTTGAAGTAGTTACCTATGGTGCCTTTACGTTGTCATTGGGTCACAAAATCGCTGGCACCCGTGGCAAGTAGTGTTGGAAAGGTCCATGAAAATGTAACCCTTGTTGGTGCACGCATTGATAGGAGATTCACCTTTTGAAGGCCAGGGTACAGTTTGCTGGCAAATCGATGACACACGCTCCAATATAGAATTCTTAATAGTTTTCCTGCTCGGTCATCTTTCTGGCTGCATTTACACAAATGTGCTAATGTCATGCGGGTTCTCGTTGTTCACAAGTCGCTCTTGTAGCTCATCAAATAGGGTGTCTTCAACTGTACACAGTCTAGCCAAGTCTCTGTCAGTAGGAAGTTGTCATACAGCTGCATGGTCTACTTCGATGTTCTTGTACTAGCTATTGTGCTTTTTCAACCACAGGAGAGCAGTCAACACTGCAGATCTTACTCTGAAATTACTATATGAGTTGTCGTAGCCTTCCTTTCGCATGACAAGAACATCTAGAAAACTTGGAATTCTTGGAAAACTAGTAGCTTAGGTAGCGGTGTTCTGTTGTAAGTTGATAACGTTACCCCTGTAGCCGTACTGTCCATACCAACGTCAGTAGACTGACATGAGAGCCTTCATTGCTGAGATCAGAGTTTCCTCTGCTTGTGATTAATCCTTCGTTTCATGCAATTAAAACAACAATAGAGTCATTCTTATGAAACTTGTAAGTATGATGTAGTAGTATTACTCACTAACCTGTAGTTCAGGTGGGACTGGTCCAAGACTCGTAAGGTTTGCAGCAGAATAGAGTCTTCAAGAAAGCTTATCTCGACTACTTCTAATACACTCATGTTGTTATAGGATTTGTACTCTACTAAATCATACTTATCTTTAGGTGACATCTGCCGTTCAAAATTCAGATCATCTAGAACATCACTGTACGTCTTCCTCTTATTGGCTAGAGACTCGACTGGATGAGATTGTAATTCTGTCTCTTGAATGGATTGCCACCTAGCTGTAGCACCATCTACCGAATTTCTACGGGGCTCTCCATGGACTTCAGATTGACTTGCTATGGAAGTAGAAGCAGACAGTAAAGCCGTTCTACGCTGCTGTCTTTCTGATACAAAATCGCTAGTACTTGCTGTCTTTTTCTCATCTGTTAAAATTGTCCGGTTTTTCCCTTTTTTTAGGCAGTACTTGATTTTGAATCTTAGATGTTCGTTGCATGACATGGAATTTACCGAACGCGTCGTACTGTAATTCGGTGATATGACTGAATATATGTGTGACTTGTGTGTCTGTGCATGCCACTTCTGATGCACATTCTCAAGAACTCGGTTTTTGGCGTTTGCATTCTTGCGTTGTCATCGAATACGGTAAGTAAGCTTGATTTATTCACATTGGGAACTACCGAGGCCATTAGTAGCCTTAGACTTTACTTCTTCAACCACGTAGCAACCGCCATTTTCAAAAGTCAATATAACACAAACCATTACTTAGGTTTGAAATTTGTACGATACATCGGTTGCCTGTTAGCCCATTGTCCCTTTTAAAGTGAGTTAATCGTCTGAAAGGACTGATATTAAATCTACTCTTCGTACAATTTGCATTATATCAATTAATTAATTAATAAACAGACAGTCTATCTTGTTGAAAAATTGTTATATAATTTGAGAAATGGTTTGTATATTCTATGTATGCACATACCTTTCGTGCTTCTTCAGATTGGACTGGAGGAATGCCTGGTTGAATAGCTCTAATATAAGTTCTTGTCGATGATCGAACTTTACTGACTAGATAGCTAGTCGATACAGAACCAAAGCTCAACGGACTTAGTCTTTGTCAACCAGCTGCTGCTCTCAAAATGTCATACCCACCATTGCTCGTTAGCTGAGGAAACTCCGTCAGTAGATGTTAGTTGAGACGGTTTGGCAAGTCGTTGACGGGAATTCTTAACTGTCTCAGTCCTAATCTCGCTGCTTCTGGTCTTCGCAAGCACTTCTTATCAGGAGCCATTTCATTGTGACTACTTGAAAGCAAGCAGAATATTCTTGAGGCCATTCGGCCACGCGAATATGTCGCTGCTGTTCTTTGACGTGATCGTCTTTCTCCATGCTCGCGGCTAGAATTGCCGCCACTCCTAAATATGTTTGCAACCTCGCTCGTAGCGGCTGTAGGAAGTAAGATGCTTTCCCGTGACGTACTTGCACCAGGCTATCGAAATCGCGAGTAGTAGTCGACCACGACTAAGTAATTGCAATTCTCAATTGAAAATATGTCCATTGCGATTCGCTCCCATGGACGACCGGGCAATGTTGACTATTGGAGATGTTCCTTGCGCTGCTGGTTTTGGTACTGGGCCCTTGCTTCACATTTTGAAACTGTATGTTCTAGTTGACTGTTCATCCCCGGCAACCAGACAACTTCACGAGCTCGGGTTTTGGTTTTGACGATGCCCAAGTGACCTTCTTTCGCGAGGTTGATAACGTGGCTGCGCAAAGATTTTGGAATCACTATTTGAGAACCTCGTAAGATTTCTTCATTTACTTGAGATAGGAGGTATCGACTGTCCCAAAATAGTGTTATGAGCTCTGGTAGCTGTCCTTTGTACGAAGGCAATTCTAATTGCACCATGAGCAAAAGAGCTCAGAGCTGAGGATCGTGCTTTGTCTTCTCCTTAATACGCAGCAGCATTTCGTCTGAAACAGGCCATGATATTTTGACTCCAAACACGTACTCCTCAACAGTATCGTCCGGAATCCCGACTTCCACTGGGCTGCGGGACAAGGCATCTGCGACGACAAGTTGTTTCCACGAATACTATGCACGTATACTACATTGTAGTAGTAATACTGCATCATTCGGAGGCGCAGATGTTGCAAACGGGGCGGGCACTGATCCAAGCTCTGACTATTCATAATTGACAACAAAGGCTTATGATCAGTGTCGACCTGAAAAGGCGTGTCACGACCAAAGAGGTAACGTTGAAATCTCTCACAAGACCATGCCATAGCCAGCGTCTCCTTCTTGATTTGTGAGTACCGCTGTTTGGTTGTGGTTAGCGATCGAAACACGTAGTAAATGAGCGCTCTACGGCCATCTTCCTGAACCAGAAAAGTACCCCTCCAATACCCCTCGACGATGCGTCTGATGATACAATTGTAGGAGCGTCTTGGGAATAGAAGGATGAGACTGGAGTATCTGTGGCCATCTTCTGAAGTCGCTGGAAAGACTCCTCTTGAACAGATGTCCCAACACCGAGAGACGTCCTTTTCAGTAGGTCTCTCAGAGGACCGCCTACCTGTGAGTACCCCGGTAAAAACTTAGTCAAGTACGTCACCATCCCCAGGAATCTACGGAGGTCTTCCTTGTCGCAAGGAGGCGTGTCATGTTAATGATGGCACGAACTTTGTTGTCATCTGCCTTAACCCCGTCCGCTGTCAGTACATGACCAAAGAACTTGACTTGCTGTTTGAGAAAAACGCATTTCAAGAGATTAAACTTGACTCCTTGATCTCTACATAGATTCAATAATTCCCTCAGTCGAGTAGCGTGTTCTTCTTTCGTCAAACCCCAGACGAAGATGTTATTCATATAACACTCTACACCCGCTTGCCCAGCCAAAATATGCTGCATTGCACGGTGGAATACCTCAGGGCCTGACGGGATGCCGAATGGCAAGCATTTAAAGCGGTAACGACCGAAGGGAGAAATAAAGGTGGTCAATGACGAGCAGTGCTCGGACAAGGGGATTTGATAAAATCCGGATGCCGCATCTAATGTAGCGAAATACTTAGCGCCGTGAAGAAACTCAAGCAGTTGGTCTGCTGTTGGCAGCTGAAATTGCTCTCTTTGAACTGAACGGTTCAGTCGTGTCAAGTCCACACAGATTCTGACGCTGCCATTCTTCTTGGGCACAGGGACCATGGGACTCACCCATGCTGTGGGTTCTGTAACTTCTTCAGTAACTTCAGACTCAACCATCCGCTGCAGCTCTGCTTTAACTTTGTCAAGAAGGGAATACGGTACCCTACGCGGGGCAGTCGCTGCATATGCTGTAGAGTCTTTGTTCACCTGAGTGGTGTAAGGATAGCGCTTCATGTGACCAAAGCCTGTAAAGATATCAATGTAAGTTCGTGCCACTGAGTTTTCGGCTGCTTTGGAAACATCAGAATTTTCGGGCGCTTCATTTGTGCACAGGCGCTTAATCAAGCCTAGATCCTGACACGATTTCAATCCCAGTAGTGGCTCAGCCTCCAACGGTACTACAAAAATCGAAGGTACCTTGCACCACCTTTCTGAGGAGCAACCTGACAAATGCATTGTCCATCAACTGGTAGGGTGCTTGACGATCCGTAAGTTAACAATTTAGTCTGTGTCTTCTTCAGTGCTGGCCGTTGACTGAGCCTTCGGTATGTCTCTCTTGGTAAGATGTTTGGCTGCGCTCCAGTATCTAGTTTATACTGAACTGATGTTCCACATGTCCCGTCTGACTAACGGATTAGGGAAAAATTATTTATCTACTGTAAGAGTCGGTGTCCTGTCTATCTTACTATTCAATCGGTTTATCCTCTGACTACAGGGTAGGGAAAGTTATTTATCGACCGCCAGAGTGGGCGTCCTGTCTGTCTAACTGTTCAGTCGGTTTATCGTCTCACTATCGGTTAGGGAAAATTATTTATCTACTGTATGAGTCGGTGTCCTGTCTGTCTAACTATTCTGTCGGTTTATCGTCTGAATAACGGGTAGGGAGAAGTTATTTATCGACTGTCAGAGTTGGTGTCCGGTCTGTCTGACTGTTCTATCCGTTTATCGAGTGAACAGAAAAGTCGACGGCTTGTCAGGTTGTTAGAATAAGCAGACGAGCCCTGTTGTGATGGTCTGGTGGGATGCTCCCTTATCGCGTGGTCTGGTTTCGTCGTTACCTATCTCCACGGAAAGTGTCGTCCTAAATTTGGGGTTCTACGGTCAGCGCGGGTTCTCGGTGATCTTAGGGTCATGGTTACGAAGTGTGAAGCTGTGTATTCGTTGGGGTGGGAGTGACTGTTCGGCGATCTTAGGGTGAGGGTAAAGAGTGAGGTTATGTCGTGTATTAGTGGATGGATCGAGGGACCGGTGGTGCGGTGTCTGACGTTGTGTCGTCTGGTTAGATCTAATGGGTGTCGGTCTGGTTATTCAATCGATTTGTCGTCTGACTAACGGGTAGGGAAAATTATTTATCGACTGCCAGAGTCCGTGTCCGGTCTGTCTGACTATTCAATCGGTTTGTCGTCTGACTAACGGGTAGGGAAAATTATTCATCGACTGCCAGAGCCGGTGTCCCGTCCATTCCACTGTTCAATCGGTTTATCGTCTGACTTACTGGTAGGGAAAATTATTTATCGACTGCCAGAGTCGGTGTCCGGTCTGTCTATCTATTCGGTCGGTTTATTGTCTGATTAATGGGTGGGGAAAATTATTTATCGACTGCCAGAGTCGGTGTCCTGTCTGTCTAACTATTCAGGCGATTTATCGTCTGACTACCGGGCAAGGAAAATTATTTATCGACTGCTAGAGTCGGTGTCCGGTCTGTCTGACTATTCAATCGGTTTGTCGTCTGACTAACGGGTAGGGAAAATTATTTATCGACTGCCAGAGTCGGTGTCCTGTCTGTCTGACTATTCGGTCGGTTTATCGTCTAATTAATGGGTGGGGAAAATTATTTATCGACTGCCAGAGTCGTTGTCCTGTCTGTCTAACTATTCAGGCGGTTTACCGTCTGACTAACGGGCAGGGAAAATTATTTATCGACTGCCAGAGTCGGCGTCCTGTCTGTCTAACTATTCGGTCGGTTTATTGTCTGATTAATGGGTGGGGAAAATTATTTATCGACTGCCAGAGTCGGTGTCCTGTCTGTCGAACTATTCAGTCGGTTTATCGTCTAACTAACGGGTAGGGAAAATTATTTATCGACTGCCAGAGTCGGTGTCCGGTCTGTCTAACTATTCAGTCGGTTTGTCGTCTGTCTATCGGGTAATTAAAATTATGTATCGACTGCCAGAGTCGGTGTCCTGTCTGTGTAACTATTCAGTCGGTTATCGTCTAACTACCGGGTAGGGAAAATTATTTATCGACTGCCAGAGTCGGTGTTCTGTCTATCTTACTATTCAATCCGTTTATCGTCTGACTAACGGATTAGGGAAAAATTATTTATCTACTGTATGAGTCGGTGTCCCGTCTATCTTACTATTCAATCGGTTTATTCTCTGACTACCGGGTAGGGACAGTTATTTATCGACCGCCAGAGTCGGCGTCCTGTCTGTCTAACTATTCAGTCGATTTATCGTCTGTCTATCGGGTAATTAAAATTATGTATCGACTGCCAGAGTCGGTGTCCTGTCTGTGTAACTATTCAGTCGGTTATCGTCTAACTACCGGGTAGGGAAAATTATTTATCGACTGCCAGAGTCGGTGTTCTGTCTATCTTACTATTCAATCCGTTTATCGTCTGACTAACGGATTAGGGAAAAATTATTTATCTACTGTATGAGTCGGTGTCTCGTCTATCTTACTATTCAATCGGTTTATTCTCTGACTACCGGGTAGGGACAGTTATTTATCGACCGCCAGAGTCGGCGTCCTGTCTGTCTAACTATTCAGTCGGTTTATCGTCTGACTATCGGTTAGGGAAAAATATTTATCGACTGCCAGAGTCGGTGTCCTGTCTGTCTAACTATTCGGTCGGTTTATAGTCTGACTAACTGGTAGGGAAAATTGTTTATCGACTGCCAGAGTCGGTGTCCTCGTCTGTCCATCCGACTACTCATCTGTGTGTCTGCCTGGTACAGTCTAAAACTGCCGTCTATTGTACTTTTGTGTGTCGGTGAGGACGAATCGTTGGGGAGGCCGGGAGTGGGGCGGGATGGGTCGGGGAGGGTCAACGTTCGTGCGTGTGCGTGCGATGCGTGAGTGTGTGTTTTTGTGTGTGTGTGTTTATGTGTGTGTGTTCTGACCTGTTTGTTAGTTTGAGAGGTCGATGATGTGTCCTGCCGTCCGAGGTTCGGGAACCAAGATGAGTACGTGGTTACGAATATCGATGCGGTCCCGTCGACCGGGTCGGTATCTCGTTGTGGTCGTTGTCGTCGTTGCGTCGTTTGTGTCGCGGCTTCGGTCGCCGTCGTGTCTGTAGTTTGGTGGGTGTTTTCGGTTTGTCCACCGATTCGAGGTCGGTGTCGCTCGGTGCCGGCGACATCGACGTTCGAGGAGGGAGACAGTGTTTCGTGGTTTGTCGTCGAACGGTAGGCGTTCGAGTATCTCAACGGTCTGTCTGCTCGGGTAGCCTCTGTGGGCGAGTCTGCGTACGTGATCGGCGACGATTCGATCGTATTCGATCGGGTCGGAGGTCGATCGGAGGAAGCGGTTCACCTCGCCGAGTGCGATGGCTCTCTTGGTAGCCCGCGTGTGGTTCGAGCCGTATTCGAGATACTGGAAACGATTCGTCGGTTTGAAGTGTGCCTTGGTGTCTAGTATTCCGTTGGTGGCATCGAAGCGGGCGCCCTTGTAGGCGTGTACGTCTAGAAAGACGGCTTCGGTGTCGCTTCGTTCGTGTGTGAATTTGATCGTCGGGTGTATGCGGTTGAGTCGATCTAGCATGCCGTCGAGTTGTCGATCGGTTCCCTCCCATACGACGAATATGTCGTCGATGAATCTCTTCCAAAGGCGGGGTTTGATCAGTTTGTCTTCGAGGAAGCGGTCCTAGTTTTGCCATGAATAGGTTTGCTAGCGTGGGTGCGACTCGCGTTCCCATGGCCACGCCGAAGAGTTGTCGGTATATCTGGCCGTCGAAGGCGAATACGTTGTCCCTGAGTATGTGTCTCAAAAGGGTCTCGGTCATGTATGCGAGGTTTCGGTCCCAGCCGTAGTGTCCGAGTAACATGTTCGTGCAAGTCTTGATGGCTTCGTCCTGTGGTATGTTTGTGTATAGCGACGTGGCGTCTATCGTCACGAGAATGGCGTCTCGCGCGAAGCGGGTCTTTTCGAGTATGTTTACGAATTCTCCGGAATCTCGTATGTAGCTGTTCTGTAGGAATGCGATCGGTTTGAGGAGGTGATCGACGTATTGGTAGATGGCCTCGGTGGGTCCCGAGCTTTCCGACACTATCGGTCTGTAGGCGACCAGGTTTTTGTGTATCTTACTCAGAAAGTAGAGTTGTTGCGTTCTCACTTTGCTCGGTATTTTGATCATTGGTCGTAGTGTGTCTCGGTCGATGAGGCCTCGGCGGCTTATATTTTCGATCGATCTGTTGATCTGTTGCGTGATTCCCGGCGTGGTGTCGGTGTCTAGGTGTTGGTACGTGGCGATATCGTTTACGTGTTCGAAGCCTTTCCGGGCGTACGTCTGTCTGTCCTCGACGACGATCATGGAACCCTTGTCCGCTTTCTTAATGTCTATGTCGTCGCGTTTGCCGAGTCGTTCTAGGGCGATGCGTTCCTCTCTGGTGAGGTTTTGGAATATTTTCCGTTTTGGTTTGGTTTCCTCGAGTGCGAGGCGAGTTCTCGTGATGTACTCTTCGAGAGCGGCGTTTTTCGTCTTGGGTGGATCCCATTTCGACGGTCTCTTAAACGGTGTCGTGCCGTACGCGTGGGCAATTCTACGCGCGGTAGTGTGGTCGGTGATGCCCGGGTAATCGTCCGTGTCTCGGTCGTCCCGTGGTGTGTCGTCTTTCGTCGCGGGTCGACGACTCGCGCGTAGTCTGATTCTGAGTTTGCGGGCGAAATTGTCGAATTCTCGTATGTGACGTGATCGATTGAGTCTTGTCTCTGTGGGTACGTATGTTAGTCCCTTGTCTAGTAGTGTCAGTTCGGTGTGTGACAGTGTGGCGTGACTTCTGTTTACGACGTATCTACCGACGGCGGCGGAGGCGTCGAGTGTGGACTTAGAACTATTGTCCGCGGTGAAGCGCGACACTGGTGTGAGATTTGTGACACGATTAAGATTCGTAACGATGCTATCATTGGTCGTATAGGCTACTGTTATTAGAACATTAGAAGTAGAATTACTGTATGTGAATGGTTTGTCTGGCGCTTCGTCTAGCGTGTGGTATCGGTCGTATCTCTTTCGGCGTCGTTGCCGTAAGTGGTTGTTGTGGTTGTTGTGGCCGTTTCCGCTGTATTTCGTCCGGCGCGATCTATGTTTAGAGACAGATAATACATGTTCAGTGTGTGTAACATCATAAACGGGTAGCGATGTGTTAACGTGGCCCTTTCTGGTCCGTTCTGTGTTATTACCGTGAGCGCCGTGCCGGCTTCGTACGGTTTCGTACGGTTTACGTCGTCGGTTCAACCTCGCGGACGGTGTCCGGTGTTTCAGTTCATTTACTTTGGCACGGCGTCTGCGCCCGTTTGCCATTCTTGTTGTGATTAGATGGCGCCTGAGATCGGCTGCATGTGTTCGTACCAGAGACGTCTGTCTCGCTTTTGCGGTCGCATCACTCTCTGCCTCGATCTTATTGGCGATGAGTTGTTCTGTTCTAACCCGCATCATTGTTCATAGCACACAGAAAGAAAGCGGAAGATTTTACGGAATCGTGGCTGCTAGTGACACTTTTGATTTCTGAATTTGTTTGTTGTAACATCTCAGTTGGAGTACTTGCGAAGGTGTCTACTGTATGAATTTTTCGAGGATTATTGCGACACATAGTAGCGAAATGGCCCCGCCCTTTAAAATTGTGGCATATCTTCCCTGTTGCTGGGCAATGTCCTTGACTGTGAAAACGGCCACAACGAGAGCACGTACGGGTCTCCATGATTTCCTGAAGGTGGCTGACGTGCAGACTGCTGAGCTTGCTTGGGACGAGCCGCGACGGCCTCGACGCCACGATCGATGTCTCCTTCTATGACTCTAAGCTGCTGTTGTGACGACTCTGCGGCGCGGCAGATGCTAATGGCCTTTTCTAAGTCCATGTCAGTAGATCTTAGAAGTCTCTCCGTAAGACGAGTGTCCGCCACTCCGCATACCATACGGTCTCTGATGAGAGAGTCCTTCAGTGTCGCGAACTCGCACGTACGCGCGAGAATGCGGAGATCTGTAACATACTGATCGTCTCTCTGGTCTGGTTTCTAATTCCAGGTGAAGAATCGTTGACGTCCGTATGTGATATTCAGTTTTGGTACGAAACGATTGTGAAACTTTTGTAGTACCCCTGGGAAACTTGTCTGCTCCTCCTCCGTCAGAGTTAATGTATTGTACAGTGTTGGCGCCATCTTTTCCACTCAATGGCTAGGTTGCCGCTAAAATCCATCGGCGCTGGCAACGGTAACTGCTGAGAAGCCATCTCCTGTCACCATGTAACATCCGTTCTAAGCTACGTGTTGTATTGTAAAGTAAATCACTACAGACTAAGTTCAGACCGAGAAAACACGAGATAATTACTTTACACCCTTTTTCTACCGTACGCTACCCATTCCCAAGCGTACTGTACATTACACACATAACCGGCATATATAGCAATCTTACCCTCAGTTATTCAGTTAACCTAATCCAAACTCCCTTATAACACAAAAATCAAACTGTGGCTTCTTACGCCACGCCCACCTCCTATGGGACAAATTGTGTTATATTCTTGCCGCTTCTTCCGTAGGCACTTGTTACATCCAGATATGACTTAAATTTATATCATATTAAGAATGTAAGGATATATTGTATTTATCTTAGATTAGGCTTGAGCAAATGTAGTGTCTTTAGAGACGTACACCTTTGCTGTGGCAATTGAATTCAATTACTTTTTGTAATGAAACAGCGTTCAATTCTCACAAGAACAGAAACATTGGATTAATTATTCGCCAGAAGCAAAATGTAGTGCTCGATGATGACATGCAGACTACTAATTAATTAAACTATTAGACCTAGGCACATGCACATGCATCAATTTTTATAAAGTGCTACAATTCATTAGTTATTGTATCTAGTGAAGTGAAGATGTATGTAGCTTCTTGAGATCGCCAAGCAATATTCCGCGTTGTCATTGCTTTACCCTCTTCCTTTTCTCTACTTGCTCACATTCTTGTTCAGATTTACAATCACTGCTTGATGATAGTCTTTCCTCAGAGCTCATAAGCTTTAGTTGTAGAGCTTCCATCACTTCCTTCTTCTGTCTACTTCATCGATACTTCTAATGCAGCTTTTTATGATAAAGTTTCTAAATATTTTATGTTAGTTATGACTCATGTAAGTAATCTTGAAAACTGTCGTCTTACATTGTGCACCCTCAGGCGTCTTCTAGCTTTCTTTAGATCCTTTTTCCTGTACTGTTTCCTTTTTTCGCTGCTACCGTAAATAGGTTACTACCCTTCTCCATATATCATTAAGTGTTTGAAATAGTTACCTATGGTGTCTTCACGTTGTCATGGTTTCACAATCGTCGACACCTGTGAAAAGTATTGTGGGAAAGGCGCAGGAAATGTAGCCCTTGGTGGTGAACTCATTGATAGGAGTTTCACCTCTTGAAGGCCTTGATACAGTTTGCTCGCAAGTCGATGACACACGCTCCAATATAGAATTCTTAATAGCTAGCTAGCAATTGGCCCCGGCCTCATGGTTTGCCCCATAGCTATACCACTGACAGTGACATATCAAATAGAAGGAGGAAGTCAGTACATTTTAGCTCCAAATGACACGCTGAATAACTAAACTTTTAGTGAAATTATGGAGATACAGTTTATTTTGTCAAAAGATCAATTAATACGTACACATGGTCAATCATTTTAGTAAATCTCTCAATGGCATTCAGTCTAGAAGACATATAAGCTAGAAACTGTACTCGCTTAGGTACGTACATAAGCACCAGCTAACATACAGACAGTGTAACTTGCTGAGGGGCCGTTACCTGCAGACCAAACATATCATATATCTAGCTAGACTGTAGATAGATATATAACTTCCTTCAATCGCATTACAGTACATATTCACATACAGAGCAGACGCATGAAAAACAGAGCAACTAGCTACTCATAACTAACCTCTTTCAAGCTGTTAGTCCTGTTGCTACACTCATGACTGCTTCCTCTACTTTGTCAAGACGTTTCGTCAATAGACGATTGCCAGTAGACGATCACCAGTCACCTATAAAAGACAAAAATACATAAATTAAGCAACCTGCTAACCACTCAAACTCGATCCAAGTTGACAGACCGAATGTTGACAGTTACAGAGAGGAATAACGAGTTCATTAACGCACGTTATGTAGGTAGGAGCACATGCAAACGCTACATTTACATACAGACTACCGTTTCTGCTAGATCTTCATTTTGATCTGTCCACGTGTCATCTGAATGTTCAGAAATGGTCAGGTCTGGGCTGTTGCTGTAATAATTGCATAGAAAGCTTGAATCAAAACAGTTAGATTGTGGTCTAGGGCACTAACCTTTCATGTTCATTATGAAGATTACCGTTTCTGCTACATCTTCATCTTGATCTGTCCACATGTCATCTGAATGTTAAGAAATTGTCAGGTTTGGGCTTTTGCTGTAGTAATTGCATAAAAGGCTCGAGTCAAACAGCTAGATTGTAGTCTAGGGCACTAACCTTTCAGGTTCATTAATAAAAGAACATCCCATCTGTTTCACTATCGCATCGCCTGCCGCTAGTTCTGCCGATGATTGCAGTTTCCTCTTGACTTCTGTACGTGGTAGATCGTGATATTTTTTATTGCAAGCACATTGTAATTAGATACCACTATTTAGTAGTTACTTTCTTTGAATTTTGATCTGTATCATCATGAGAGAATGTCTTTTCTGTTTTGGCGGTCGTCTCGAATTGCTCAAACGCTCAATTTCTGTTCGCTTGATGTTTTTGTCCAGCTGGTCAGCTAGGAAGCTTTTCTGCCTAAATATCCAAACATTAATTTACTAATAGCACGTTCACGGTCTCACACATCCACAAAGACACACAAACACACACACACACGCACACACACACACACACACACACAGATCTGCTAAAACTAATAAGACTGCATTGTCCACCAGACACTGGGTGTGCACGAAATTAAGATAGTTTGATGGAGCAAGGAAAGAAACAGCTGGAAGTAGCAGATAGACGAGAAATACACGATGTCTGTTCTTTGTGCAACGCCTTGTTAAGAAGTAGTCCGATGTAAAAGACGAGACTGCACAGGGTAAGTATATTAATGTTAGTCTTGTTTGTCTCCATGTATCCATGCATGTGTGTGTGTGTGTGTGTGTGTGTGTGTGTGTGTGTGTGTGTGTGTGTGTGTTTGTGCGTGTGTGTGTGTGCGCGCGCGTGTGTGTGTGTGTGTTCATGTGTGCGCGTGCGTGCGAGAGACTGTGTTCATGTGTGCGCTAGCGTTTTCTGGACTGATACAATTAAATTGACATTTGTATTGTATACACGCCTAGCTTACGATACGAAGGTGGAGAGGACGAGCAGTGTTTTCGTAGAAGGAAATCTTGTTTAAGTAACGTCCAAAGAAGAACTATTACGGAGTCTGCTTGAGAGTACGAACAATTATGTACATATCAAAGAATGTTAACGACTTTCAATTTTTGTTTTCTAGAAAAGGACATTTGGAAAGACATTGCGAAAAATTTGAGCAGCAACGGGTGTGACATTCGAGATGGCAATTGCTACAAAGAGATTATGAACTTGTCCTCTACAAGAAACAACGTTCTTTCGCTACCGTTCGACTGCGACGGAGTACAGCCATACAAGTTATCTGCTACAAAATTCTGGCCCTGTATGCTGTTGTGAATGAGCTTTCGCCAAACCTGAGGTATACAAATTCAAACGTTAGCTTAACTCTATAATTATTTGATTCGATTACAAAATAGTAAATATGTACTTGCGTAATAGTGTGTTGCTGTGTAAATGGTTGTAGTGTATCTTTCTACATTCATGCACTGCACTAATTTATTCTGTCTTCCGAATGATATTAGCGAGACTTTCCTAGTCTCATCTAGAACATGAAAAAATAACTAACAGTTTGTGAATATTATTACTTAATATTATATATTTGATAAATTACACTTAAGATATTAATTAGTAAAACGTGTTTAGCTTCTTGAGAAGAAATACGATCTTGTGTGGACTGTGGCAAGGCCAAGACAAGGTCCCACTATCATCTATGTTGACGCTATTCATACGCAATATGAATGATCTTTCGCAAACAGGTAATACTAGATGATTTAATTGATTTGATAAAATTGAAGGCGGATTTCACCACATTGTACAATACAGATCTGAAATTTGTGCCATATGGTCTCGAAGAAGGAGTGACTTGCAGCGCCAAGGCACTAGTGTGTACGGTAGACTTGCCAGCCAAAGCTGGCATGCTTTGTATGAATCATCACAATGGCAAGTTCAGTTATTCTGCCTTGTATGTGAAAAGCCGGGTTGTCAGGTTGCTCAAGGACTTCGCCACGTACACGCCATCCATTTTGAGAGAGCTCTTCAGAAGAGAACTAATGAAAGTTTCTACGCAGCGCCCAGCAAGCACTTACTTCTAGTCAAACAGTACGATAGATCTTGCATGGCGACAACGTAACCGAATCGCTTTTAAAGGTTAGCTACGTACTACCCTTCTTATATGTTCTATTGTCACAAGTACAACTGACGTCACTTTGCATCGCTGTATTAGCGCAAAAGGTCGAACAAACTCTTCGCCATTATAGCAGTTTTCCATCTAAGTATAAATGTCGTTTTAACGCATGTAACATTCTTTGTTATTGTATCAATACCATCAGTGTATCCTTTTATCAGTGAAAGAACAGGCACTTATCTCTACTCCCGAGTCTCACTGGTGCAGCGTCAAGGTGAGGTGTTGTCAGAGGCTACAGCTTCTCCCAACCTTGTAAACATATCAGGTTGAAACGCGTCATGTAGAAACGCATGTTTACCTCAAATTACCAAACATGCAGTAAAGCTTATTAATGCTAATATCAATGGTGTGTTAATCTGTTTGATGAAACACATCAGAATTAACGTTAAGTACGATGATGAAAGGCAGAAGCCAGTTTCGATAGCAGTCGCGATACTTGAAGTGTGCAAGCCCTGATCAGACTTTACAGGCAATGGCAGACGTCCATGCTCGTGCTGTGGAAATTCAAAATATAACAGTGAAAAATTGGACGCAGCTTAGCAATCGGCACTTACTAATTTGATGACCACGCTACGCATGTGTGAGTCGAGACTGTTAATTTGTGTAAGAGTGTGTCTAAGGGAATCTTGCTTGTCCTCTTCCCGAACATGTACAGGTGATGTAAAGGTCCTGGATGTTTCCATATTGCACACAAAGTTACCAGATACTTGTAGTAAGTTAAAAGGACACACACGCACTGACACACACGCACACACCACACACGCACACACACACACACACACACACACACACACACACACACACACACACAAGCAGACAAAAAACAAACACGCACGTACAAAATCACACACGCGCGCGCGCACACACACACACACACACACACACATAACACTAGTCTACATGGAACGCAAACAAAGAGTTTGCCACCTACACCCAACTAGGTACGTAGCACTATCTATCTACTAAGTTAGGAAATGCACGTACACCACAAACGAGTCATAATATATCGTAGGTGTGGAGGTGACTTTTTTAATATTGCTTATGACTTAAAAAATAGTAGCAACTTACCGAGGTAATAACAGTGACCACGATTGAAGTAATCCCACTTCAACGATTTTTATATTTAGTTTTCAATAATTGAGTTTTGATATCTCATTCAACCAACGTATACAGAGCATTTTTTGCACAAGCGACAGACACACATTGAGTTCAACAGGAGAATGTTTTCCTTCAACGACATTCTTGCCCAGGATACAGCATTGTTCCTCCTCTTTCATCAGGCTCGTAGTAGTTGTAAGTAATGACAGGAACACCTTGGAGATCTTCCACCACCGAAGACCTTTTCATTGTTATGTTAAAACAACACTGGGTTTGGGTAACCTTCACAATAGAAACTAGAACGTAATGTGATTTATTCAATCTCAGATGTCAATTTATGAACCTCTTCTAAGTATCTGATTAGTGTGCGACCCTTGAATTCTGTTCTCTTAGCGTTACAACGTTTACTTTGCTCAAGCTAGAAACATTTATTATTAAGGCAGGGAGAAACATTCCAGCAAAATGAGAGTCATACTTGTTTTAATTGTCTTTGGATAGGTTGAAAACTGACAAAAATGTGATTTCAGTTATTGCCATATTTGTAGTGTCTGGATCAATTTTAAGCCACCGGCAATGGAAATGAGGTGTAGAGAAGCAAATATGGAGAACTATGTGTTGTCTCTATTAGTTATAGGTTGCTCACCTGTTGCAAACGGTTACAACATACTTGCATGCACCTTTCTTCAATGCAGCTGTGGCAGAAACGTGAAAGGTGGCTGTCTTGTCAGGTTTAGGTACGTTGTACTTAACACCAACTGATGCCAACACACGACAATGCCGTTTGCGGTAATAGTAACCGGTGTTGGCAGACTTGGCAGCTATATACAAATAGAATGCTCATATTTTGGGCTTTGTTTAAGTCACTGCACGACTAACTGTGGCGGTTTGCATTTGCATAGCATTTGATTGGTCTAGTGATAAAGTCTGTGTGAGTTGATTAGCCTTTAGAGATACTTCTGCAACGACACTCCCATCAGACACGGCAACCTTGGCGTACTCTGAAAGAGCTTGAAGAGCAACCATGGTGTCCTACAATTGGCAACAGATAAATATTTTGTTCAATGCCTAAGTAGACTTGAATCCACCTCGAGAATTACGTTGCTCGGTCAACCAACGGACTATTGGCAAGCTCTAAGCAATTTTTAATCAATTAGTAAATGCCAACAATACGTAGGCGTTCGCTTCTATTTTACATGAACTTGTCCGGCAGTAATAAGACCACGGCATTGTGTTCTGACATGCTCTTTCAATATAATACTGCCAGTGAGTGTGGTCGCCTTCTATAACAGCACACTTTTCAAGAGCCTTTAAAGCTTTATCTGTTTCTTTGTCATATCCAACAGCTCTAGACAGCGTGAAAGCAACTAGAGCGAGATTGTACGAGTTGTAACAGTTCTGGGCAATACATCTGCTTGATAGATAGTCAAGAGCCAACTTGACGCTCTGGTCCTATGTACATTAGAGATTATAAAATTGTTTTTCATTAATTCGTAACATTTTGATTACTTTTGCATATAGTCCTTCTTCTAGGAGAGCTAATGTGACGTAAGCTGTTAGAGAGCAATTTCCACCGCTGCATCCTTGCATTTCCTTGTGTATTGGACTACAGATAGATGGAAAGGAGCCATCTGCGTTCTGATTGTTCTTGACAAATTGAATAGCTTCGTTCTGCACTCTTTCGTCAATTGACATTCCAATTAGACCGTCTGCTTGACCGAATGATCTCAACACAAAAGCCGTTACCCTAAAGTGTATTTAAAATTTAGAGACATAGAATTCAAAGTATTCTTGTAACAGAAATAGCACATGCTGCCGCAGCGATCATTATTTCCAAAAGCGCTGTAGGATCCATTTTCTCGTTGATACGTCATTTCTCTCTGATATCCTAAAAGAATTTACCAACAGTGAGATTGATTTTCTGCATTCAACATTCTGTTGATATTGCCTGTTAGTATAACTTTTAGAGCTTTCTTTCGGGTTGCAGAATCGAGTTGACCGACTATGTCGAGGTCGCGTGTTATGTAGATGGAAGAAGCAAAGTCGAGCATGTTTTGTTCTCCACAGCCTGTTGGTAATCGCAGCAAATTTTCCAAACCGTTGGTCGTGGGTCCCATGTAATTTGCTAAACATCCACGTAGATTAACTTAAACGGGCGAAAATTAGTTTTTGATATTTCGCAGCGTTTTTCTAACCAGTTATTGATACAACTGCACTCACTGAGTCGAGACAAATTCGGGTGGCAGTAATGTATAGAAGACGTATGTGATACTACGATTGTTATTTTCAGAACGAAGTTTAGAGTTGAAGTTGTCATCACCTATATTAGGAGAGGAAACTGTTTGATTATATCTATTGTACACCTGAATAGCAATTTACCTTGCGAACACAAGAGTGGTGACTTGCTATACTCTTCTTTAACTCCTTTAGGCTATATAAAAAGAAAGCACTAAGATTGTTGATTGTAATACAGAGTAGTTTGTTACTTCGAGAAATAGGTTTCTTATTTTGCTGTCTGCTCATAATTTCGATCTCGCTGTTGGCATAGGTCAACAAAGGCCTGGACAAACGAAATTTTGCTATTAAGTTGTTTATAAAAAACATAAATTGACACTTAAGGTTATCTTGGTTTCAAGATAGCTGTAGACAGTGAGAGGAACATCTACTTGCTCTCCCCTTATGACGGAATAGGGCAGATTGATAGTAATGAACAATGGCTTAAAGACTGTTAGAGATACCGAACTTGCGATGGACATTGATTGTGACGAGGATAAAGCAAAGGCATCTGCTACCTACGACGTGTTAGTATCGGAAACAGTAACTTCTTCAATTTGAGTGTTGTTTCTAAAACACATCTCTTTAAATTTACGACAATGAGTACATAGAGAAATCGAGTACCTCATTTTTATGTCAAACCACAACCAAGTTTCAGGAAATGGTTTCGAACGCGAAGCGGACTTACTACATGAGTTGTATCCAGACAAGGTTCTAATGCTCCATCTATCCTTAGAAATGCATGCAGTCTTGAACTATTCTTCATAATGTGATATATATATATATATATATATATATATATATATATATATATATATATATATATATACATATTCTCTTACATTCAGTATCACAACAGTCGTAGGCGATGCTAGGCCTTTGTGGAGGATTAGGTTTATTGCAAGCTGTTGGAGATGATGTTTCACTGTCAGTTATTTGAATTCCAGATGACTGTTTGCAAGCAATACGCATAAAGTTTTCTGAAAGAAAGCACAAAGTTATTTGAGCTAGTACCGTAATGTACCTGCTTGCTTTGTAATAAGAGAAATATTGCTTAGAGAAGCGCACCGAAGTACAGTTCCGCGGACAACAGCCAGAATATATTTGTAGGTAGTGTTCGTAGCTGCCTTTGGCAAAGCCTCTGAGGTATATGGACATCTTTGTCAGTTTGATTCGCCGGTAATTTGTATTATCCGTAACAAACACAATGACCAAACCATTGCACGTCCCAACCACACACGTACGACTCATTGAGCCAATGATTGTTCTCAGCAAACTTGCCTACTTCTTCATACAACTGAAAACGACGAAGAAACTATAACGCAAGACGTACACGTCGTAATGGCAACTACGAATGTAGCACTGGCTTTGGAAATCGTTAACTGATTTTTATCCTGTTGAATGTAAACGCTCTGATCTACCGTTACCATGCCCACGTATGACATTGGAGGGGCTTTAATCAGCAGATTAGTTTTCTCTCCAGGTTCTACTTGTTTATGCTGGAATTCTAGTAATATCTACAAATCAGACACTCATATACTAACAGAACGCCAAGAATAGATTTCAATACCACAGGGTCAATGCTCTGAATGACATTAAAAGCAATTTGTGAAGCCGATAGAGCTTTGTGGTTAACGATGACCATAAACTTGGGAGCCATAGATGACGTCACAACGAATGAGATATAGCAAGTTCGTCTAATTTCTCCCGTTTTGCACAACTGCTTGTGCTTGTTGCGAGTGTTTCTATCGCTTTTTGATGAGCAACGGAAGTGGTGAATAATCTGTCCACCTTGAACAACCTTTAGATGGTAATATTTAGTAAACTGTTCTTATTTTGTGGATATTTTGTTGATTTTACGTAATAGTCAGCTACAACTTTATTAGAAAATGAAGCCGTAATATTTGCTGATTCTCCAATCTGCAAAAATTTTAAATTAGTGTGTTTGTATATTATGAATAACAGTTATGCGTTGCAATTCAATTTACCTGCAGTTTCTGTTTGTTACTTGACAACACAATTCTTTCCGGAGAATAGATATAACTTCGGTAACTATATGCAGTAGAATCCTGTCTTGTTTCGTTATTTTCTGGCACCACAGACGCCTACATGAGCATACTTGCTTGAACGAGTAAGACATACAAATTATTTAAGAAAGAAGAAGATATAGATCTTACATAGAGCAGGACACTCAACGCGCTGCAAGGCATACAAACAGAGAATGTCGCTATTCCTTTGCTGTCAGTGATTTGGTATAGTAGTCCTAATGAACGTGTTTTTTTGCTTGGCATGATGCTTTGTTCTTTGCATACGAAGAGACATCTAAGCTAATATTGGCAGCTGTTGGCTTTCCAGACCAGATTGTAGCAGCAACCTAAAAGTAATGTGAACCGAATGACTAATAGAAATCTTTTACAATTGTATTTTTTACCTTTACAACTGTAGCTTGACATGGGTGGAAACTGTGGTCATCATCAATAATTTTGAGTTTAACGACTCTATATTTTATAGGTACACGTGTCTGTCCTTTGCATTGGAGGGATGTTTCAGACGAGGAATCAGTTATACTAACATCGACTTCTACCTTTCCTTCACAGAAATGTGGGTAAGAGCAGACTTCAACGCACATAGAAGTTGTTCCAGAAATCTGCATGAAATAGATAATATTCTATAAACTTAAAACAAATTAGGCACATTTTTGCTGCTCATTTTAACGCCAAGAATTACACAGTTGGCTAAACCCTTCCATGTCTCTTTCTTTGTAAATCTCCAGATAGCAAATATAAAAAGCAGGCGCGGCAATTTGTTACTAGCCAGCCGCTGACATGACTTCTGTTTGGCACATGTTATCTAAATTAAAGATGGAGAAAACTGAAAGTACTGCCTATTTCTATCTCTCGTACTTGTATTACTGCTACATCAAGATGGCTTTACACTAACATTGCGTGTGTAACATATTTATTATCTGTTACTAGTTCTATTTAAATGTTCTAACAGCAATAACTTTGCTCTTCTTTTCAGTGCACATTTTTTAAAAATTATTTTGTATATTTATAGGAAGAAAGTTGTATGAGCCTGTACAATATATATATATATATATATATATATATATATATATTCATGTATAATAATATATATTAATATAAACGTATACATATATGTATATGTATATATATATATATATATATATATATATATATATATATATATATATATATATATATATATATATATATATACATATATGTATACGTTTCATTTGTTGTTAGGTGAAATTTATCATTTTTGGAAAAATCAAAATATAAAATTTTATTATTACAAATTTGTAAATTTTTTAGGTGCAGTATATTAGAAATTGCTTTACCGACGAGAAAGCGAATGTAGTTGTATATGTGAACTGATGGCCGGATTTGAACATAAAAGAAATTGAACGCTCGTCCGTTCTCTCAAATAATTTGAGTACATCAGAAAAAGGAAATTGAAAGAACGAGTAGCAGTGTACGCAGTAGGGAGTCCATTGGACGGCGTAGGGGTGCATTCCAACGCGTGCTGATACGATGATTCAATTAAACTAGGCGCGGTTTCTCCTACTTACATCCACACCCTTCCTGTACCGTGTTTCTGCAGCTGTACGTACGCCGCTTCAGACAGTTACTAATTTTAGTAACTCGAAGTGCATGTTCGCGTCATTACTGTACATGTAGGAGTACGATTGGCCCAACTGCAAGTTGCACTTCATGTCTAGATTTTGTACATCACATAGAACACTACCCGATAGCGCAGATAGAACCTCTACAACCTCATTCTGTGTCTCTCCTGTGCCGTGAGAACAGAACCCACACTGACTACAAGTGAATTACGAGACCAAATAGTAAAGGTGGACATAGTCCGTCGGCCAACACCAGAAAGTGACAAGTTGCGTAGCCCCCCATACCCGGGGAAGTTTCCGTAGTTGCAATCGTCAAATAGAAACCATGCGAGAGCATTTGCGATTGTTTGCCGTCTTGGAACGGGGCCGTTTCTGAGTAACAAGAAGGACTAAATTGACTAAGGCCACGCCCACGCAAAATTCGCAGCAACGGCGAACCGAGAGTAAGAGACCAACGTGGTCCCATGCATAAGGTCTATTGACATTAGCTATATCACGCAAAGGCTTAAACCAGTGCAGCTGTCTTTTCTAGAGCTGGAGGTAATGAAGTGCGGTCTCGAGATAGTATTTCTCACATTACCAGCAGTTCTGTTGATGAAAGGAAACTCCTACATGGTTGTTACACTTGTGCTGCTGCGTTTGACTGCCTTGCAACAGTAACGTGACCCTGAGCGTTCGGAAAGACAGTAAATACCGCACAAGTCGTGACAAACTCCCGGATAACTGGCACGTACCTTGTAATACTAAAGCCTGGTGCACAATATTGATGCCGACGTCGACGTCGACGTCAACAATAGAAATGAATCCTATTCCAGCGTCGACGTCGGCGTCAACATCAAAAGATGCCGCCGACGTCGAGGCGGTTTCTTTGAAGTTTGACGCTCAACTCAACGTCGGCGTCATATTGTGAACCAGGCTTAACTCTCTAGACGTTAGTACAAGTGTACAATAATTAACATACGACCATCAAGAGCAGGACGTAAGCGTTACTGACATAAAGTGCCTAAATTTACGGCTGTACTAAATCGCTCAGAGTCATTTTTAGTCATTATCTAGTGGACTGATGATTTCATCTAGGAACTACACTTAATTAATTAATAACCAATGAAATGTAAAGAGCCATTTACTCATCATGTTCATCAGTAGAGTTTGCATCAGAATTATCAGCTTCAAACGCATTTGCAGATGCTATAGTGGAAGCAGGCTGCAAAACTTCACACGAAATAGGGTTTTCGCAATTGTCGCATTAGCACACATCTGTACATGACAAGCAGCTTCGCTGGCAAGAGCAGCGCTTAGAGCTGCACCCAGTTTTACAGCTGCAACTGATCAGTTTCAAAACGTCAACAGGTGCCGGTGGCTTCGTCGTCCATTCAATAGTTGGAGCACAGTAGCAGACGTAACCAGTTCCGACTCCGTTATTACAGTTTTTGTGAATTTGCAAAGAATACTATGCGATTGCCGAAGTGCTTTTGTAGACGACGCTTCAGTTTGCTGATTTTGTAATTTGGAGTGTCAACACCTTCCTGCTTTAGAAAGTCTACAAATTTCGACCTCAAGTCAGGCATCTTGCAAATAATCTTTCTTCATCTTCGCTAAGTATTGCTTCACCAGCAAGAATTTGAAACTCTGTCATATGCTGTACTGTATTGTACATCTTCTAGAGATCTGAGAATCAAGCATGTTGGCTAATGTTTTCTGGTGAGTGTAATTCCTGTAGCAAAATTCATGATAAGACAGCTCCTTGGCGATACCATCGGGCTGACCCGGTCCTTGCTGCATCTCCAATAAAATTCTTCTGTCTTTTCTGGTTTCTGCTGCATTTGAAATAGCCGAACATGCAGAAAAGGTAGTAACTCTGCTTAAAGACGGTCGTTTCCCTTGAACTTTTTTTCTTCTCTGTTGACAAAACAAACATAGTTTGACATTGGTTGGGGAGACAAGTCTTCTGGTCCCACCAACTGTTTCAGTGCTGCCCATTTCTTGAGGTGCCTCTGGATCCTCTGACTCTATTATTGAACTACTTTCAGCACAACAAAACTGCGAAATGATTTCGAATTTGAGATCTGTCAAGGTCAACAATAATGCAACAATAAATCTCTGACGTTCGGTTTGGTATATATAACTGTTCTGTTGACAACTTTACCTTTGATACCGTTGAAAACTGAGTTAATTAGAGCTGAGTAAGAACACTTCGTCGAAAGAAGACAACAAGTAGTTTGCTCACACATTAACTAATGTAAATAGCGAAAGCTCTTACTTATATATTGCTAACTGGAAGTTCATCTAGACAATCCGGAAGTGAATGCTTGTATTACTTTGAACTTTTTGCACTTAGGTCTTCATCGTCCAATAACGATGACGACTTTCATTTAGTCTGGAAGTGAATCTTCATTTAGTGCACTTGTATGACTTTGAATTTCTAGCACTTACTTAAGTCGTCATCGTCCAGTTACGATGACGTCTATCATCTAACTAAAACCACAATCTGGAAGTAAATCTTACATGTAGTGACCTTGCAATGAACTTTGAGCACTTAAATCTTTATTGTCCAGTTACGATTACGTCTTTCTACGTGTAGCATCCTTACGTCATACACTCCACATAACATCGTCTAGACTTCGATCACGGTACCGGAAGTAGTCATTACGCCCGCATCACAATTCTTTATACGAGGTTACGCAAATAAACGCTGGTCATCGTCTGTCTGGCGTGTTACTTGTTTCCCACACGTTCAGAAAATATTTTGGACTCTTTTGAAGCCAGCCAAAATGACAAACCGACGAGGTTATGAGGCCAAGTGTCTGAGACTTGAGGTTGGGCAAGAGTACTACAGAAAGACCGTTGATTTACATTCGTAGGAGAACAACAGACACCGTTTCATAGTCCACAACAAGGTAGCTGTGCAGCGCTTTCATTCTACGTGATGCCTGCTTGCCTGGACATCTAGGCTTTTTGTTGGCAGCTTAATTCGCATTTGTACGGCTTTCTGTTTGCTTACAGTTTGTTCTACTGCTGCTGTAATAGAACTTAAACTGCTAATGAGCCATCTGGTTTAGTTTTGGTCTCTAGGAAAGTTGACTGACGCACAACTCAAAAGGTTTCGTCATCGCGTGTCATGTGATCACGTGGGATATCGTAAGCTATTGTGCTGATGCTGCGAGATAACAGGTTCACAATGTATGCATTATGTCTCAGTAGCTTGCATGGTGCGTTTTTACCCGTTTTGAGTGCTCTGCCGACTACAGAGTTAGCAAGCTCGCTGTACTGACGTCTGTGCCACGCCCTAAATTTTGTTGACGTGCGGCTACCTAACGGCCCCGGTATGGAGAGGCAAACAAGTGCAGTTGGAGTTTTGTCATACTGCTTTATCTTTTAGAGTTATCAAAACTTAACCGGGCTTGGGGGCTACGCAACTTTATAAAGAAGCGTCTTTTTGGGGGTTGGCCGACAGACTAACACGCATGCAGTGCTCATGGCTGGAGAGTATAGAGATCTTACGTGTACACCGTCCTGCTGACACGCCCAACCGTCCTGCTGACACGTCCTGCTGACACAACCAACTAACTGTACACAAGCAACGTACTGCATAATCGCTTTGAGATTCTCTAGTATCTGTATCGACATCAATTAGGGGTTTCTTCCTGTTTCGTTGAAGGACGCCCTCACACTACAGATAGATCACACGCACACACAATAGACAACGGATCCGAGTCAAAGAATTCGTTTACCATACGGTAGGGGTTGATTCTTAGAGCGTGCTTTGAAAGAATGCTGTCACATGTTCCGCAAGATCGCTAGCATCACGAAGTTGTGGAGGGCACAATCATGTTGGTGGTCGATGGTGCTTTGGAAATTCTCCTGGATCGTGAGAGCTGACAGCGCCGACTAAATAAATTTTAGTAGCTACGTAGGCAGATACGCGAGTTTTCGGACAGCCTTGCAGACGCGACAAACGTGGGGATTCTAGCAGCACGTACAGTATAGGCACATCGTATCAAATTGAGTCACGGTTGGACGAGAGAGAAATTCAAGAATTGGTGAAGGCTGGGTTATCGCAAACAAACATAAGTTATATACCTCGAAAAAGACATCCTGGAGTCAAGGGTTTTTCTGAACGATCAGCTAGACGATTTGTCATGAGCAAAACATTCACTATCGTTCTGCATTATCTGATATTGACACGAGGCTGGTAGTCCAGGCAAACTGCTAGAGAAGTAATATGTTCTCTTCTTACTAGACTCGTTTAACTAAACAGATGGAAACTTTTGACGTTATTACACGTCTCTACGTAGGTTGGTTCAGCGTACGGAAGAAAGAGGATGAAAGGGTATCTTCAAGCAGGAGAACTTAGAGTTAGTGACAAACGCATTGGACGCATTCTAAGACAAGTTGCTCCTGGATAAAATGGAAGGAGACAGCAACTAGCTCATCGCAAATAAATCCTTTGCCTTACTACGCTCAATATCCTGGACACAAAACTCGGTTTATTGTGTGTGCGTGTGTGCGTGTGCTCTATGTGTAGTGTGGGGGCGTCCTTCAACGATACACGAGGAAACCCCTAATTAATGTTAATACTAATACTAGAGGATCTCTAGTTGCATTCTTAGCTAAGTAGAGACTCTGTAGAAAGGTTACAAACGTAATTCACGCGATCATGCAGTACGTTGCTTGTGTAAATTTTAGCTGGTATTAAATTGGCGACTAGTCTGCCGGTACAGTACGACATACGTAAATGTAGGAGTTAGACGCGGTACCGTCGAGGGGAGGGGCGTGTCAGCAGGACAGTACACTTAAGTTTCTTATGCCCTCCTGCCATGAGCACTGCGTGCGTGTCCACCTTTACTATTTGGTCTCGTAATTCACTTGTAGTCAGTGTGGGTTCTGTTCTCACGGCACAGGAGAGACACAGAATGAGGTTGTAGAGGTTCTATTTTCGCTATCGGGTAGTGTTCTATGTGATGTACAAATCTAGACATGAAGTGCAACCTGCATTTGGGCCAATCGTACTCCTACATCTACAGCAATGAAGCGACCATGCACTTCGAGTTACTAAGAATTAGCAACTGTCTGAAGCTGCGTACGTACAGGTGGAGAAACACGGCACAGGAAACGTGCTGATGTGATTAGCAGAAACCGCGCCTAGTTTAATTGAATCAACGTATCATAACGCGTTGGAATGCACCCCTACGCCGTCCAATGGACTGCCTACCGCGTACACTGTTACTCGTTCTTTCAATTTTCTTTTTCTGATGTACTCAAATTATTTGAAAGAACGGACGAGCGTTCAATTTCTTTTAGTTCAAATTCGGCCATCAGTTCATAAATACAACTACATCCGCTTTCTCGTCGGCAAAGCAATTCTAATGTATTGCACCTAAAAATTTACAAATTTGAAGTAATAAAATTTCAAATTTTTTGTTTTTTCAAAAAATTACAATTTGAAAATTTAACGCAAATTTTAAAAGAATGGTAACGTTAAATTAAAAATTTAAAATTTCAATTCACAAAAAATTTAAAAATTGAATTTCAAAAAATTCAAAATTTTAAAATTTGAAATTTGAAATGACCGAATGACCCACTGACCGGGTACCTGCATGCAATTAGAAAATTGCAAAGTACTCAGATAAATTCTATTTCAAAACTACTACAAAAGATTTATACAGATATACACTATACAATTTAAATGAGCATATGATATGTGTGTATACACAATATTTATTAAATTAAGTTAACTAAGTTACGTTAACCCTACTATTCCTGACCAGTTATTACGTCGAGGGTACGTAGGTCACCACATGGAGTGACGTCGGTAACGCGCGTACCTTGTCTCCACCTTCGGTCAGTACCCGGCTTTGCTATTCCGGTTTCCTGCAAAGTTGCCTTCGTCAATATTTTTAAATTATAGCCTAAACGATTCGCTATTAAATTATCTTTCGAATGAACCTACTTTGAGGAGTCTACGTTCTCGTAATCGCTAGATATAGCAATCAAAATATTTTTCACTGTTAGACACACCTTTGAGGCGTGTCTACACATACGGGGAAATTTTTAACGGCGCATGCGGCTTGGTCATAACTTTCGCTCGACCGGATGTCGCAGCGCTCATGTCAAGTTGGGGCTTCGCTGCCTGTTGGCGATTTGGCTTCCTATTTTCAGCTGCAAACAACTGATGACGAGGTTGGCGATGGCGATGATGTGTCGATGGCTTCGATATCGTCGTCCGACGATAACGCGACGGGCAACGAAGAAGCGCTACCCGTCGAGGAAGACAGCGATGACGCTACGCTGTAAGTATAACGTTTTGATGTCTAATCATCTCGTTTTTTGCGATACGTTGTTCAGTAACGTTTCTAGTACCTGTTTTGCAAGTTTGGGCGTTAGCCGTTGGGAAGAATTTGAGTTATGCGCATAGCAACGCATGAGTGTTCGGTTACTATGGCTGTGTACCCGTATGTTGTGGTAGACATCGGTATGTAAAACAGTTTGATGTCTATTCGTTTGGTTTTTTGCTATGCGCTGTTTAGTTTTTACGTTTCAGTAAGTGTTTTCCAAGTTTTGATGTTAGGAGTTGGCAAGAATTTGAGTTATGCCCATAGCAACGCACATAGCAACGGACCTGTTGTGGTGCGGTTGCTATGGCTGTGTACCTGTACCTTGTGATTACAGATGCAATATATTGCACTCATGCACACAGATTCTAATATCTTATATTTGTATTAGCCCTCCTTCACCTCACAATCATTCTCCTTCATCACCAGATCCTCATTTATCACTTCCTGGTACTTCTCTACCTGCCAATTCACCCCCTACTTCCCATTCAGCTCCCTCTTCCTCAGTCACTGCTGTTTCTGTGTCATCAATGTCAACTCTTCCCCATCAGCAACCACCACCTCAACCTCGTCAACAGCCAGCTCGCCAACAGCCAGCTCGTCGTCGAGCAACTCAACAACGTCATTCACCAGCTTCCTCGTCTGAGTCATCTGACTCTGAGCCTGAGCCAGCTGCCTGTCTTGATCGACGCACTGATGCACTGCCTGTTGAGCATTTGTGCCATGTTCCACCTGTTGATGATTACCAACGGCAATTACCACAATTTGCACCACGAATGCCTGCTGGATTCTACCCTCCTCAACCGTATCCTACCACTGCTGTAGGATTCTTTCAATTGTTTTTCACCGACAACATGATGGAGATTATCAGAACGTATGTGATTGATGTCTTTTCTCTGCATTTGTCTTCATGGCATAATATTCTGTAGAAACAGTAACATCAACGGTGAAGATAACTGTAAAAGAGTTATAGAGGCAAATCTGGAGGACGGCGAGGGGAGGGTAGTTTTCGACCAGTGACGGTTGACGAGATGAACTCGCTGATTGGGCTCTTGATATACATGGGACTTGTCAAGGTATACTATAACAAAATATTTAGTGTATTATTTTTGATTCTTTGTATCTGTAGGTTCCTGAGCTCTCAGATTACTGGCTCACAACTTTTCCCTTTTACGGGTTGTGGGCCAGAAGGTTCATGTCTCGCGACCGTTTTGACGCGATCCTATCGGTCCTACAGATGGAAAATCCTCGTACTGATAAGGACCGAGAGGCTGACCCATTGAGGAAAGTACGCACCGTATATAACGAATTACGAAGAAATTGTCTAGAATATGGTCAGCCTCAAGCTCGTGTCTCACTTGACGAGCGCATAGTGAAAGCCAAAGGCCGTTTTGCTTTTAGGTATGTAAAGTTTTCCAAAATATAAGCTGAACAATTACTGAATATGATCTTGCTATTATTAGGCAATACATCAAAAACAAACCCGTCAAGTGGGGTGTGAAGTTGTATTGTGTATGCGATTCTTTTTCTGGCTACACATACAACTTCGATATTTACACGGGCAAGGAGCGTCAATCATCAGTGGCGGCGACAGCGGGAACAACAACATCACAAGCAGCAACAACAGCAGCTGCAACCACAACACCATCAGCTGGCTCAGCTCGAAAACGACGGAAGACAACACTTCAGTCAACAGATGACACAAGTGTGATCCATCGTACAGTCATGCGTATGATGGATCCTCTCCTTGATCAGGGGTACACTGTGTACACTGATCAATTCTATACATCAGGACCTCTGTTCAAGGAGCTCTATGACCGGCGTACAATGGCCTGTGGTACAGTCCAGAAAAACAGGAAGGGTGTTCCTGCCGATTTGAAGAACATTCATCTGTTCTTAAAATTGTCACGAGGTAACTATAGCATATGTGTTTATTAGCAAATACAATTACAGTTTTGTTTAGGTTCATTTCGTTATGAACGTGACGGTCCACTCTGTACCATTCAATGGGTGGACCGTAACGTGGTAACACTTATGAGCACTCTTCATTCTGGACACCATCATGCTCTCTGCGAAAGATTCACCAAGGATCGTGCAAAGTATGATGGGCACCACAGGATCCGTATTCTCAGACCTGAGGCTATTTGCGACTACAACGCCCACATGGGAGGCGTAGACAAGTCAGATCAAATGATAAAGTATTATGAAGTATTGCATATGAGCCTCAAGTACTGGAAGAAGATCTTTCTGCACATGATTGACTTAGCTATTCTCAACAGCTTCATCATGTTTACTGCCCTTCAAAAACAATATTCTCAAGATGAACGTCTCCAGAGGAAAGGGCAGTATGCGCAGAAAGACTTCAGGTGTGAGCTTATTCAAGGGTTGGCAGGAATTGACATTAGGGAACCGTTAGCTCAATATTGTTTTTTAACAAAACGAATGATACAGGTTCCCGCACTGACACCACAACAACGGAGACGACAAGAAGAAGAAGAAGAACAACAACTGCAAATCCAGCAATTACAATTACTATCACAACTACAACAACAAAGAGTGCACACACAAGAACAACAACTCATACAACAACAACAACAGATGCAACAACAACAAGAACAGATGCAACAACAACTCGCAGATGCACAACAACAAATACAACAACAACATCATGTACAGCAAATGCAACAACAAAAGATGCAACAACAACAACAACAACAGATGCAACAACACCTTGCACAATTACAACAAGAAAAACAACAACAGATGCAACGACAACAGATGCACCAACAACAACTACTAATACAACAACAGCAACAACAAATACAACAACAACTAGAACAGATGCCAAACCCTCGGTATAGCTCACACATGCCGGTTATAGCAGAGGGGTTAGTACGTTGCATTGTTTGTGTATCTGAAGGCAGGAACAACACAAGGACCAGGTATCGCTGCCAAGAATGCAACGTCCCCCTCTGTGTGGCATCTGCTGACCGACATTGTTTTAGACTGTATCATACGGAGAGGTACCATACTCAGAATGACTGAAAAGTGGCTGTATATGGTATATTTACCACACTAGGAATTGACTGTATATATTGTATATATTTCTATTTATACAGTGTTGTATATTTCTATTTATATGTTGTTGTATATTTCTATTTATATATTGTTGTATATTTCTATTTATATATTGTTGTAGTAGGTGATCTATGTTATGTTTCACGATTTGTATATAGTAAAAGTTTGTTGTTTTTTAGTGTTGGTTTAGGTGTATATATGTGTATATATTTGAAAGTGTAAAGTCACTGCTGAAAATACTTTGTATTTGTTTAGCATTTTCATACCAATATTTTTTCAAATAGTCAATCAACTTGATTGGATTGTTATGCAAATTAGAGGTAAAATAAACAGGGAGACAAAGCAAATATTGAAACAGTTAGAGGTAGTTACAAAAGTTGTGTCATTCAAATGAGCAATTTATGTACATTTTATATGTGTCAGAATTGTTATTTTTACTTTTATACTGTTGCTACAGTTGCAAATAATAGTACAGTAGAGCCTCGCTAATCCGAATAGCTCTGTACCAGACTCCGTTCTTACCTGTTCGGATTACTGAATTTGTTCGGATTATCAAAATACGAAGCCTTGGAGACCCAGACATAGCCTTGACAATCCAGACCGTTTGCGCATACATATGTCAACAATTACATGCCTACGCAGGGACAAGAATTCTTGCAACGCAACTAACTAAGTAGGTAACCCAACAACAAGCAAAAGCAACTCATTTCTCAAAGTAGTCCGTCACCCGCGCCTGTTCAAGAGTGCTTAGTCTCTTTTTAGCTGCAAGGTCACGTAGGCTCCGAAGAACACTCAAGCTGTATTGAGTTGCTTCTGTCTGTTCCCGAAACCATGTCAAACAATCAGAGAGCATTTGAAATGCACTGTCATGAGAGATGCCAGACTGGTTTGTGCTTGAATCATGATCAGAACTTTGCATTTCATCTTCATCTGCAGCAGTCTCTTCATCACGACCGTGAGCCAAGACTTCAGTGACAATTTCATCATCATCCAAATGAGTGTAACCAGGATCCAAATTGTCTACCATTAACCACTCCTCAATTTCTGTTGAAGTCATTTCATAACCCAAAGCAGAGAAGAGAGGGGTCAAATTAGAAGAAGGCTCTTCAAATGACTCTCCTGATTCTGTGATGCCAGCAGGTTCCTGACTGCCTTCGTCAGGATAAATGGGTAGAATCTTTCTCCAAGACAATCGAATTGTTCTAGGTGTAATTTCATCCCAACTAGCGGAAACTTTATCAGAAATTTCCATCATGTTGATTCCACAAACAAAGTCAATGATTGACACACCTCTATCATTTTGAAGAATAAGATCTTGAAGCATCTTTTTCCTGTATCGGCGTTTAATGGATACTAGCACACCTTGATCCATGGGTTGAATTAACGAAGTGACATTCGGTGGAAGGAACTTTGCGATCACTTTGCCATCTGCTGATATCAGGTCTTCTTCATTCGGATGAGCAGAACAGTTGTCAAGCAGAAGGACAGCTTTATCATCCAAACCCTTTTCCCTTAACGTTTCCTGCACTACAGGAACAAACTTATGATGGAACCAGTCAGAAAATATTCCTGTGTTCACCCAAGCATTAGACTGGTTGTAGTAACTCACTGGCAAGTGATCACGATTGACGTTTTTGAAACAACGAGGATTCTTGGATTTACCTATCAAGACCAAGGGTAGTTTTATGCTACCAGACGCGTTTGAGCAGGCACTGATGGTAACACGGTCCTTTTGAGTCTTGCGCCCATCAGCAGACCTCTCAAAGTGACCAGCAAGCGTTTTCTGAGGCAGCAGCTTATGGTACAAACCTGACTCGTCACAGTTGAATATTTGTTCAGTGCTGTAATCACTATCCTTGACAAAAGCTTGGAAACGTAACACAAACTGATCAGCAGCTGGTTTATCGGCAGACAGCTTTTCTCCTTGTAAGGCCAGCTGTCTAATGCAATGACGCTTACAAAATCTCCAAAGCCAACCAGACGAGGCAACAAAGTTGCCGAAATCCTCTTCTTGAGAAGACTCCTTTAATTTCTCGTGAAGCTGCAAGGCCTTTGCTTGTAGTAGTGGGCCTGATACAGGAATGCCTTTCTCGCGCGTCTGCCGAAACCACATGAAAACAGCCCTCTCCAGCTCCTCGTAAGTAGAAAGCTTCATTGTTTTGGCAAGTCGACTCGTTCCCATTTCGGTTAGCTTCCTTTCGTATTGCCTCAGTTCAGACTCTTTCCTCTTGATATCGCTAATGGTGCTTCGACCGATTCCATATCGTTCACACAGCACAGAATAGGAGGCACTTCCCAGTTCATCCAGTATTGCTACCTTCTGCTCTATTGTTAGAGTCTTGTGAGCCCGTTTTGTCTTCTTTGTTATATCTTTGTCTGACGACATGAGAACGTGTACCCGGATATGATCAGATGTTTGTTATTTCCCGGATATCAAAGGACGTTTGCACAAGGCCTCGGAATTCTAAATGCTCTCTGGAAACTCGAGGTCAAGCAGTTAGGGACATTCGGATTAGCGAGGGTTCGGATTAACGAGGTTCGGATTAGCGAGGCTCTACTGTACTTTGCTATGCGCACGCTAGATTATAAGGGCGCGCGCTAGATAATTATAGGCGTGACGTAGTGCAATTTTAGTTGGTGGTATCAGTCATTGTGTTGTGGACACTTGTTGGTATACCTTATATATGCCTTTAGCTAATTGGCATTTTATTTCAAACAACATACCATAGCATTGGCTGCTATATGGTGACCTGAATGACAGTACAGTACATCCACAGACTTGTAAGTTATTCAGTTTTTCATGATATTGCACAACAGCCGTAAGGAGCGGATAATTGAACGCCTGAATCGAATAATTGAACGCCGAGTTCGGATAATTGAACGCACAATATTATAGAAGAGCATCTAAAAGTCTGTTTCCTGAATTCCGGCGTTTGTTTGACAAAATATTTCTACGTAACGCAACCATTTTTACGCGAATAGGTAAAGACAAAACACCATCGCTCGCAAAACACAATTCTAACCGAGCATTTACTAGTATTTATATATTTATTTATATGCGTACGTCAGCAATTGTCACAAGTCGACTCAATTGTAATTCTTGGCGAGAAAAGTGAACCGACTTTCGATTTTACTCCCTTACGCGACTAAAGAGCACAGGAAACTGATGCGTGACAAACAGAATGGAAAGAAAAAGATAATAGAAGAGAAAAGTCTGTTTTTTGATTTTCCGCGCTTTACTTTAACAGAAATTATTGCTACGCACCATTATCACGTGACTACGAGACAATTGTTGCGTGTATATATGAGTAAACGAGTGACACGATTGAAGCGTGAACGAAAAATTGAAGACAACTATAGTATTTTGCGTTCAATTATCCGAATCTGCGTTCTATTATTCGATTCAGGCAATCAATTATCCAATGTTCTGTCTTAGAAGTACCAAATTTCTAGAAATGATTATTTCAGTCTAATACGTAAAGTCAAAACCGCGCACCTTTTTAATGACGTCTTTCTATGATGTTCACTCAACAGCTGAACAATAAATGATTGATTCAAGAAAGGTGGGAAGACGACGTAGTGATATTCGATGCCTTGATTAGCTAAAAATCAGATACGACGCAGGACTGTTGTATGGTATCTTGCAGGACGCACGTTTTACATAGTAAGTGGATTACACCACGATTGATGAAGCAAGGTGTTGTAGGCTTTCTAGATATGTAGATTTAGTTGAGCTTAGTTAAGCCCCGGTCACACTACGTCAGGATTGGCGGCGACGTTTGAGTTAGGGCGGTCACACTTGCTTTTCTCATGACGTTATCTAGACTTAACGTGAACGTCAGTGTAAAGGTGAACGTGGTGTTGACTCCCACGTTTACGTAAAGCCTGGTTCACAATATGACGCTGACGCTCAGTTGAGTGTCAAACTTCAAAGAAACCGCCTTGACGTCGGTGGCATGCTTTGATGTTGACGCCGACGTCCACGCTGGAATAGGATTCATTTCTATTGACGACGTCGACGTCGACGTCGGCGTCAATATTGTGAACCAGGTCTAAACGTTGATGTACATACCTACGTTGCGTGGGCGTTTCTTTAGTGTGGTAAGGTGATATTGTCGCTGTTGTCACCTTCGCGTACTTCTGCAACACTCATTCTAGTGTTTTTGACCTACTGAGACTTTGCCATTGGTTCATTTTTTTGTGACGTTGTGCCATGATGCCGACAAGCAGAGATAGTAAGCGCTGGTTTATCGTTTTCCTGTTGTTCTCGTGTGGCGTACCGCGAGCTGAAATACCATCATACAATACCTATCTTTGATTGATTGATTGATGGATTGAGACTATATTTAGGACTGCAATCCCTCGACACATGGCCGATCTTCCGGGAACCGTGCTTACAAGAAACTATTTATTCTATTAATTACACTAAATCTAATCAAGCATACAGATATAGTTCCTTAGACGATATCTAAACACTAATCTATTTGAAGTCGTTCTCGATGAGGAAGGGAGCGAGTTCCAGAAACACTGGGCCCGATAGAAGAAGGTACGGTGCAGGACTTCAGTGTGCAGCCGAGAGAGGAAGACTCCTGACGCTGAGGGACGCGTGCCATACGTGCTGCTGATATCCGCCTTCTCCAATCGAAAAAAAATTTCGCTGAGAGCCAGCGAATAGAAACCGCGATGAGCTAGAAATTCTAATTAGAAAGCATGACGTGTCTTGCAGGTGCTCTTCGCTATGGTTTCCGACATACATCTGTGAAGACCGGGTTTCCTAGGAAATTGTTGCCTCCTTCTGTTTTGCACAGCAAGGTTATGTGGATGAATCCCTATGTGTGGCAATTAGAGAAACAGCTCAGGCGTCAGCGACAATTTTGGACAGCACCTAGAGGTGCTGGATTTTGAGAGAAAGATGTGCAATGTACGTGGAGGGAAGACGGGCTTACTTTTCCTGCCTAAGAAGACAAACAGTATCTGGACTGATACAGAGTCACAAACGCAACATTCTGGTTTCTATTTAGACGATACGGTTTGCGTCTACAGGTAAAGGGCAAAATTGGTTCATGCATGAGATTTTTGTCGGTTCTCATAGTCATTCACGAAAGGGAAATGTTAAAAAAACCTTTGACTTCTATACATGTTTATGAAATCTTTTTATAGGTTTCGATTGCATAGTACGTACGTGTCTGAAAGCATTCTTTGCACGGCTTCCGTATACACTTCATATTAGTAACAGTTCGGCGTCGCAGTGGCAGTGTATCAGTTCTAGCGCTCGAAAACTTTCTAATCTGCGAGTCAAGTTAAAAGTTGGCCATTAACTCGTCTCGGAGTTGTATACTAGTGGGCAGTAAAAATTTCAGGTTGTTGGTCTGAAAACAAACAATACCATCTCTGTTTGAAGATATAATAATGTACAGGTATGTTCTGTCTAGCGGTTCCGTGTCCACGTACGACGGTGACCAGAGGAAGTACGTGTGGGTTCCCTGTGGTCTGTATCACAGACGGACAAGGAAACAACTGCAGTGATTTCATGTAAGCGATTAAGGTGAGAAACGACTGCGTTTTCGCAAGTCAACGATGACTATACATGCAGGTGGTATTCACCACTTCAATAATTACTTAACACCCTATCAAGCAGAATGGACGTGTACGTCAGTTTGTGAATGCCATGTGTGTGCGGTGATGACTATGTGTCTACTACTTATTGGATTTGGGAAAACCTCTAAAAACCGAACCTGAGGCAAGCGAGTGAATATTTTAATACATCAAACGATTTACACGTCTTTGAACTACTATGATGGGGAGCAAATAATTATACAGCTTGGCCTTACTGCTCATCAAAGGAATTAATTAACATATCAGACTCTGTAAAAAATTGCACTTTAGATAAGGGTTTAGAGCGAGCAGTTACGACTCCAGACGAGGGTCACGGCAGTCAGAAACCCTTAAAGGTCTTGGGAGTGTCTTTATTCTAATTCATTTATGGTTGGTTTTACAAGAAGCATATATCCGGTTCCATTTGCAGTTCTCGGTAGGCGTGGACATTGCTTCGGTTGGCAGTTCCGAAGCAGATTTTTCTTTCAATTTAGTTCGGGTTCTGTCAGTGCCTACAGTTGCGACACACCCTCAGTTCTAGTGCTGCAACTGCTAATCGAATTCACCCCAACATTTTGCAGGGTACATGGAAGGTCCATGACGGTCCGTGACCCTTCCGGCCATTTCAATTTTCAATTTTCATTTTTCATTTTTTATTTCCTAATTTTTTGTCAAAGTTTTTTAATTATTTTGCTGAAAAAATTAATTCGGCAAGCAAAGTTTTATTTTTTATTTTTGATTTTCATTTTCCTTTTTTCATTTTCGTTGTTCTATTTTTAAGTTTCTTTCTTTGATTATATGTGGTTGAGTTGAATGTCAGAAGTATTGAACGCAGCAAAAACGAAATTGAACGCAGCAAGAACAAAAAATGAAACAGCATTGTGCGAATTACGCAGCTGGGAGTCTGATGAAACGCATACCCTAGTCATAATCCAACGCAGTAGGGAGTCGTTTTTCATTGCAACGCTTGCTACTGATTGGAAGGGGCTGAGTGAATTTTTGACGACTTTCGCCCTATGACGATCTCTTGCAATTTCCGCTCTAACGAGGATGCAATCTTCCTCTTTCCCAAAAATAATCAATCTCAGGTGCGATCAGCCATTGCTGATGAGCACAGTACATATGCATGGTACGTGAATTTACCTATTACCACTTAGAGCAACAATCTAGCTAAATCTAAAATTCAATAAATTTAGTAACTATGCTAAAGTCGTTCAAACTCAACTGAGCTTAATTATTTAACTACCATGCATTTTATGCAGTAGACACGGCAACTAGAAACAAAGATGTGCGGTTCGTTGTTCTACACACGCGCCTACGTGCAAATTCAATCAATTCGCTCAATCAATCACCTCGGGAGAATCTTGAGCTTCGGTCCTTGCGGATGGCTCTCTTGTCACTGCAGATCTAGACCTGCGTAAGCCGGTCGACTTGCCAAGTACCTGGGGTTGCTCACACTCGGTTGACTCTGCGCCGTCACCGTCGCTGTGAACGAGGCTACAACCCACTTGATCACTTACTTCCTTGCCCAGCTTTGTCAATTCGTCCAAGCTACGGAGCATCGGCCTCCCAAATCCGTGTTGCGACGATACAAAATAGTCCTCCGGAGGACGATTTTGAATCGTCTCTACAGGGTCTGGGAGGCCGAGGTTAGATCACACGCACAGACAATAAACAACGGATCCGAGTCAAAGGCCCCGTTTAGCACTCGGTAGGGGTTGATCCTTAGAGCGTGCGTTGAGAGAATGCTGTCACATGTTTGCCAAGATCGCTAGCATTACAAGGTTGTGGAGGGCACGATCACGTTGGTGGTCTATGGTACTTTGGAAATTTTCCTGGATCATGAGAGCTGACAGCGCCGACATACTAAATTTTAGTAACTACGTAGGCAGGCACGCGAGTTTCCGGACAGCCATGCGGACGCGACAAACTTGAGGATTCCCTAACCAATTAGCAACACGTACAGTATAGGCACATCGTATCAAATTGAGTCACGGATGGACGAAAGAGAAATTCAAGAAATGGTGAAGGCTGGGCTTTCGCAGTAAAGCAAACTTATATACTTCGAAGGAGACATCCTGGAGTCAAAGGTTTTTCTGAGCGATCCGTTACACGATTCTGTCATGAGCAAATATTCATTATCGTTTCGCATTATCTTACTTTGACATGAGGCTGGTAGTCAAGGCAGCTGTTAGAGAAGCAATGTGTTCTCTTTTACTAAACCCGTTTAAACAGATGGAGACATTAGCCGATAATACACGTCTCTACGTAGGTTGGTCCAGCATACGGAAGAAAGATGATGAAAGGTTATCTTCAAGCAGGAGGACTTAGAGTTAGTGACAATTGCATTGGCCGCATTCTAAGACAAGTTGCTTCTCAATAAAATGGAAGGAGGCATCAACTAACTCATCGGCAAATAAATCCTGTGCCTTACTACGCTCAATATCCTAAACACAAAACTCCGTTTATTGTGTGTGCGTGTGTGCGTTTGTTCAATGTGTAGTGTGGGGGCGTCCTTCAACGATACAGGAGGAAACCCTTAATTGCCGTTGATACTGATACTAGAGGATCTCTACCTGAGTGTTGTTGCATTCTTAGCTAATTAGAGACTATGTAGAAAGGTTACGATACAGTAGAAACGTAATTCACGCGATCATGTAGCACGTTGCTTGTGTAAAGTTAGTTGGTATTGCATTGGCGACTAGTCTGTTGGTACAGTACGACATAGGTAAATGTAGTTTTTGTAGTTGGACACGGTACCGTCGAGGAAAGGGGCGTGTCGGCAACACGGTACACGTACGTTTCCTATGCCCTCCTGCCATGACCACTGCGTGCGTGCACCTCTACTATTTGGTCTCGTAATTCACTTGTAGTCAGTGTGGATTTTGTTCGCACGGCACAGAAGAGACACAGCATGAGGTTGTAGAGGTTCCATCTGCGCTATCGGGTAGTGTTTTAGCTATGTGATGTACAAAATCTAGACATGAAGTGCAACTTGCAGTTTGGCCAATCGTACTTCTACATCTACAGTAACGACGCGACCATGCACTTCGAGTTACTAAACATTAGTAACTGTCTGAAACGGCGTACGTACATGTGCAGAAACACGGTACAGGAACGTGCTGATGTGATTAACAGAAACCGCCCCTAGTTTAATTGAATCATTGTATCAGCACGCGTTGGAACTCACCCCTACGCCGTCCAATGGACTCCCTACTGCGTACACTGCTACTGGTTCTTTCAATTTTCTTTTTCTGATGTACTCAAATTATTTGAGAAAACGGATGAGCGTTCAATTTCTGTTACGTTCAAATCTGGCCATCAGTTCATATATGCCACTACGTCCGCGTTCTCGTCGGCAAAGCAATTTCTAATATAATGCACCTAAAACTTTACAAATTTAAAGTAAAATTAGAAATTTTGATTTTTCAAAAAGAAAAATTTAAAATTCAACGCAAATTTTAAAAAAGATGTAATGTTAAATTAAAAATTTTAAATTTTAATAAAAAAATTGAGAAATAGAATTTCAAAAATTAAGTTTAAAATTTTAAAATTTGAAATTTGAAATGGGCGAAAGAACCACTGAACAAGAGGAAGCATGAATGCAGATACGGTTTCTCTATGGTCGATATCCCACAGACGAACAAACGAAACATCTGCAGTGATTTTTATGTGAATAAGGTGAATAACGACGACTGCGTTTTCAAGCCTACCATCAGACTTGATGATGTAATGGAAAATACATGAACGTACAGTGCAAGTATATTAATTAAAAGAGTACCAGGAGAACACGCAGATAGATCAGCTAGAGAATATTGTAGAAGAGTGGATGTTGTGGAACGGAGTGCCTACTCTAGCTAAAGACACAGACCATTAATCCTGTTATAATGTACAATTCAAGCAGGTTCCTCTCATTCTCTGTAGTATATAGATTCGACGGAAACCAGAGGGATAAATTATAGCTCTACTTGAAACAAAAATTAATAATGTACATTGTCTATAGGACGTGTCTGGTAATTTTGTCATCGCATTGAAATAAACATTTCATCATTCAGCAGAACCTCCATCTTTGCATAAGTTATCTCAATTAGCGTTATCATTTTTAGTAGGTGTGTTCACACTATGGTTTGCGAGCCTGGTTTGAGCTTGTTATCATAATTGAGTTAGTGGTAGACGTTGCATCTGCCCCATGGAATGATGGCTTGCGCTGGGTTTGCAAACCGTACTTGCAAAGGTAGGTTTGCGGTTACAGGAGTCTGATTTGGAGCTAACAAAACATTCCCAGCTGTTTAGCGCCTGGTAAACAGAGTAGCAGTCAGCCTAGCGCATAGCTAAGAGAGTAGCAGTAGAAATCATCGTCTTACTGTGGTGGATGCTGCTAGAAACAGGGCGTCAACAGCAAGAATCTCGCCCGTGCAAGATGACAGATGACGTCGTTTTCGTCGCTATCGCAGTGATAGCACAGAGTACCGAGCTGTTGTGTCGTTTGTCATGCGGAGTATTCTAACTCTGTTGTCAGACACCATGTCTAGAGATTCCTGCACAAACAATGGATCACAATAGCGTGCTAGGTTGACAAAATAGGTAATTAGACTCAGTCCGGTCTGAGCACAGGTTTGTACTGTATGCTAATGCATTTTCCTCGTATCACGCAAATCAAAACTTAGCACACCATCGCGTGCATACCATAGTGTGAACACACCTACTGTCATCTACAATTGTTACTCTAATAGAAAAAATATGTAAGGGAGCTATCTACAGCTTTAGCAGATTCAAAGAGATTCATGTGGTGAACGAGGTCGCTAACACTAAGAATGACTATGTCTGAGTTGATCAAGGTAAAATGCAAAGTTAGTACATGCCTGCGGTTGTGGTCGGATGTCATAGTCCTTCACGACAAAGCAATGTTATCCTAAACCCATGGCTTCTAATTTAGATGTATTATGAACTCATTCTATTGGTTTCGATTTGCATAGCACGTGTTCGAGAACGTTCTGTGCACGGCTTCTATACACTATCTCAATTAGCATATATACACAGAAACCAGATGCAGAGTATATATACACAGTAACCGAACTCAGTCTGTAAGACGACGGTTCGGTGTCCCAGAGACAGTCTATTAGTTGTAGCGCTCGAAATCTTTCTAATCTGCGAGTCAAGTTATAAGTTAGCCATCAACTCGTCTCAGAGTTGTATACTACTGGGCAGTACGAACTTCAGGTTGTTGGTCTGACAACAAACACTACCGTCTCTGTTTGAAGGTGTAACGAAAGGTATATTGTGTCTAGCAGTTTCCGTATTCACGTACGACGGTGACCAAAGGAAGTACGTGTGGTTTCTCTTTGGTCTGTATCTTACAGACCGATAAGGAAGCAGCTGCAGTGATTTCATGTAAGCAATTAAGGTGAGAAACGACTGCGTTTTCCCAAGTCAGCGATCACTATACATGCAGTGGTATTCAGCACTTCAATTAGTCAACACTCTATCAAGCAGAATGCGGGGGAAGTCAGTTTGTGAATGCTATGTGTGTGTCGTGATGACTGTGTATCTAATACCTTTTGGATTTGGGAAACCGATGAAAATCGGATCTGAGGCATCTAAGTAGGACCAGAGGGACGCAGTGTTACGTTGCGTTACTCAAAATTCCACAGTTACGTTACATGTTCTCTCTGTATCAACGTTTGCCTCTTTTGTACTCACATCTGCTACTTCTTGTCTGCATGTATCTAAGCCAATCATATTGATGTGAAAAGTCGCTGTTTACTTTCTCAAATCGTTTCCTACGTACTGTAGGTGATCAAATACCGCGTCGATTCCAAAACTCCTAAGTTATTTCAAGAATATTAACCATCAAACCTTATATTATTTATTCTAATAATCATTACAAGGAAACCTTGTCCATTGAAGTCAAAGCCATACGAGCCGAACACATCAAGCTTCAGGTTATCGCACAGACGTCAGCAATGTAACAGCGAGTGAATATTTTAATACATCAGAAGATTTATACGTCTTTGAACTACTATGACGGGGAAGCAACTAACTAGACAGCTTGGCCTTGCTGTTCATGAAAGGAATTAATTAACATATCAGAATCTGCGAGACATTACAATTTAGACATGGGTCCAAAGCGCGAAATTACGACGCTAGACGAGTGTCACGGCAGTCAGGAACCCTTAAAAGTCTTGAGGGTGTCTTTATTCTAATTCATTTATGGTTGATTTTACAGAAAGCATATATCCGGTTTGATTTGCGATTTCTGCATTCTCGGTAGGCGTCGACATTGCTTCGGTTAGTAGTTCCAAAGCAGATTTTTCTTTTGATTTAGTTCCTTTTCTGACAGTTCCTACAGTTGGAACACACCCTCAGTTCTGAACGTCGTCTGCTGAACATTGTTTCTCGACACAAATCGACTTCAAATAAATTTGGAAAACAGTGTTCAGCAGAAGACGTTCAAAACGAAAACCCCTTTTGAATGTACGGTGCAGGTTAATGCTCGAAAGGTGCGTAGAAAGATATTACTTTTATGTCAAAATCGCAGTTGTAACATTTCCGCTAACTACCGAGAATCAAAGGTCGCACCGCTAACCTCGTACACCAGAGCACCTTCGCTGCAACGGCTAAGTCCATACAGTTTACACAGCCTAGAGAGTATATTAAACCACACACACACACACACACACACACACACACACACACACACACACACCACCACACACACCCACACGCACGCACGCACACACACCCGCCCGCCAACCCGCCCACCAGCCCGCCCGCCCGCACCCACACACGCACACACACACACACACACATATTTGTTTTTAATAATTTAATTTTTACACACATACACGTGTCAGAAACATCAATATACACTAAGTGAGCAAGTCCCAAAGAGAGTCACTAGAATAATGCAGTTGCATACGACCAAGCATTAAACGAGCAATAAATAACCAGAGATTCATAGATAATTTGTTCAATGAGGTTCTGGAAGGCTTGAGAAAGGATGTTTTGTGTGTGTGTGTGTGTGTGTGTGTGTGTGTGTGTGTGTGTGTGTGTGTGTGTGTGTGTGTGTGTGTGTGTGCGTATTATACGGTGTCCATGCAGTAAATTATAATTATGTATATCGTATATAAGCGGTATCTATACAGCATATTATGGAGTATAATATACAGCATATACACAGCATATACACAGTATATTTTACAGTATATTATACCATATATTGTAAAGTATATTGTACTGTATATTATACAGTATATTATACAGCATATTATGCAGTAAATTGTAAAGTATATTATACAGTAAATTATATAGCGTATTATACAGTACGTTATACAGTATATGTTATAAAGTACGTTATACAGTATATGTTAAATTCCACCAGAGACACAGAGGACACTAAAGAGAGTCATCACTGTTATCAGTGGACATGCCATCATACAGTATACTATAAATTACAGTATATTATACAGTATATTACACACTATATTGTACAGTATATTATACAGTATATTATAGAGTATATTATACAGTATATTATACAGTGTGTTATGCAGTATGGTATATATTATATTATATAGTATATTATACAGTATATTATAGAGTATATTATACAGTATATTATACACAATATTATACATTATATTGTACATTATATTATACAGTATATCATACAGTATATTATACAGTTTATTATACAGTATGTTATAAATTATATTATACATATGTTGTATAGTATACTATAAAGTATGTTATACAGTATATTGCACAGTATATTATAGAGTACATTATTCAGTATATTATACAGTATAATATACACTGAATTATACAGTATGTTATACACTATATTATACAGTATATTATACAGTACATGATACAGTATAATATACAGTGTATTATACAGTATAATATACAGTATATTATACAATATAATATACAGTGTATTATGCAGTATGTTAAAAACTATATTATACAGTATATTATACAGTATATTGTAAGATATATTATACAATATATTGTACAGTTTAATATACAGTAAATTATACACTATATTATACAGTATATTACAAATTTTATTATACAGTATGGTATATAATATATTATACAGTATGTTATACATAATATTGTACAATATATTAAACAATATATTATACAGTACATTAAACAGTACATTATACAGTATATTATACAGTATATTATACAGTATATTAAGCAGTATATTATACAGTATATTGTAAACTACATTATACAATATATTGTACAGTTTATTATACAGTAAATTATATACTATATTATACAGTATATTATTCAGTGTATTATACATTATGGTATATAATATATTATACAGTATGTTATACATAATATTATACAACATATTATACAGTATATTGTATAGTACATTATACATTATATTATGCAGTATATTATGGACTATATTATACAGTATATTATACAGTATATAGTAAAATATATTATGCCATACATTGTACATTTTATTATGCAGAAAATTATAGACTATATTACACAGTATATTATACAGTGTATTATACAGTATGGTATATAATATATTATACAGTATGTTATACATAATATTATACAATATATTATACAGTATATTATACAGTACATTATACACTATATTATGCATTATATTATAGACAATATTATAACGTATATTATACAGCATATAAAGTATATTATACATTATATTGTACAATTTATTATACAGTAAATTATATACTATATTATACAGTATATTATACATTGAATTATACATTATGGTATATAATATATTATACAGTATGTTATACATAATATTATACAATATATTATACAATATAATCTACGGTACATTATACATTATATTATGAAGTATATATCTCTATATATAAAGGAGAGGTGTCTGTGTGTCTGTCTGTCTGTGTGCCCGTACGTACGAGCGTCTCTCGAAGACGGCGACTCCGATCTCGGCCGAATTTCGCTCGCGCACGCCGAATTCATTGAGGTCGAAAGTCAGACTGCGGTCGTCTTCCTGACTTCTCCCACGACGACGTCGTTTCCCGCCGATCGCGCTCGCTTCCGCTCGCGCGCGAATATCTCCGGATCGGCGCATCGTGTCTCCACCGAATTTAGACTGCCCGTTCCCGACGTCGGACGGTACGCGCCGAGCGTGTCGTCTATTGCCGGCGACGTCGGGAAAAGGAAGATATTCTTGCTGATATCCGGGTCTCGAAAAAATACGCACACAGTCGTTTGCCAGTCTGCGACCGTCGAAGAGCTGCCGTGTTTGATGCACCTGTTCCCCGAAACGCCAGCAACGTCTTCGAGCAGACGACGTTCAGCGGGACCGTCGAAATGACGACAGTCGGTACGCGTCGTGACTTCGTTAGATACGGAGCTGCCGTGTTTGATGCACCTCTTCCCCGAAACGCCAGCAACGTCTTCGAACAGACGACGTTCAGCGGGACTGTCGAAATGACGAGAGTCGGCATTCGTTATATACGGGGAACGGATTATCCGGGTAAGTATTGCACGTGACTTCAACTAATCACTACGTATCTACACCGAATTTACCGGCCCGTTCCTGACATCGGACAGTATGCACTCCCTGCAGCGGAGAGAAGTGCCGATGTCTGTACAGGATCTTTCGCACTGCCGATAATCTTACGTTATCTTAATTAATAGCAAACGTCACAGATGTCAACGCACTTGATATGCCTTTAGTGAAGTAACACCACGGCTAATTAGTGACAGTAAACGGTTACTGACAAAACATTACACTCTACTGTCGCCAAAACATTACAGTCTACTAGCTGCGCAATATAGGATTTCCAAGTGTATACGCGACATTTTGCGTCGTTTTTACAATGCCTCCGAAGAGACGAAAGACAGTTTTTTCATCGGCAGCTGCAGCCAGTCAAAAACGGAGACGTTTAGAAGAAGACGAAGTAGCGAGACGGCAACGTTTGGACTCCGGTAGAGATAGAGTGGCGAGAGCGCGTGCTGAGCAAGGTGAGGCAGCTAGACAATGGCGACTAGACAGCGACAGACACAGAAGCGCTACGGCTCGCGCGAACGAAAACGAGTTAGACAGACAGCGACGACTTCAGATTAATCGTGATACCACTGCTAGAACTCGCGTAGATGAACACATTGTAGCCAGACAAGAACGATTGGCCGCCGACCGCAACAGAACTGCTGCAGCGCGTGCAGCGGAAGATGAGCTAGCCAGACAAGAGCGATTGGCCGCCGACTGCAACAGAACTGCTGCAGCGCGTACAGCGGAAGATGAGCTAGCCAGACACGAGCGATTGGCCTCCGACTGCAACAGAACTGCTGCAGCGCGTGCAGCGGAAGATGAGCTAGCCAGACAAGAACGATTGGCCGCCCACTGCAACAGAACTGCTGCAGCGCGTGCAGCGGAAGATGAGCTAGCTAGACAGCGACGACTTCACAGTGATCGAGAAAGACATACTGCAACAAGAGTGCGACAGCAACCGAATATTCCACCAGCTCTGAACTATGATGCAGCACAACCTCCACTTCCGTGTTGTATTGGCTCTATGACAAACGTGTGTGTCAACTGCGGCGCTATGAAGTGGAAAGGAGAAGCACCTGGCATGTGTTGCAGTAGCGGAAAAGTGAAACTGGCAACTCTGCAAGATCCACCGCTCTTGCTAAAATCATTGCTTCTAGGTGACTCAGAAACGTCTAGGCATTTCCTTACAAATATTCGCAAGTACAATTCAGCTTTTCAGATGACATCAATGGGTTGCAATGAAATTAAGGAAACACATGGATGGAATCCTTGCTTCAAAGTGCAAGGTCAAGTGTACCACCTCATTGGAAGCCTGTGCCCTTTGCCTAATGAAGAATCCAAATTTGCTCAAATCTACTTTTTGGGTGATGTGGAGAGAGAGATACAAGTAAGACAAGGCATTGTTCCTGGTTTGAGGATAAATATCATTGAGGGTTTACAAAACATGCTTCATGCCATCAATAGGTATGTGCAGAGTTTTAAATTAGCCAAAGACGTTCTCCGTGAATATGATCAGCAGTACAAGGTTGTGATTCATGCTGACAAGAGGCCTCCTAGAGAACACAGAGGGCGGTTTAATGCTCCAATGTGTGATGAGGTAGCTGTGCTTATGGTCACAGAAGAACATGGAAAGAGAGACATTGTCCTTCGTAAGTCTGATGGCAGCCTTACAAGAATAGCTGAAACTCATCGCAGCTATGATGCTTTGCAGTATCCTCTCATACTTCCACATGGAGATGATGGATACTATTTTCCTGACCAACCAGTCCCAAACCAGTACAAAGTATCTGCGATGAAACATTATGCGTATCGACTGATGATGCGAGGTGGTGCAGACTTTAACATCTTGCTACGGTGTCAGAGACTGATGCAACAATATGTTGTTGACATGTACGCCAAAATAGAGACCGAACGGCTGTGCTTCCTTCGGCGAGAGCAAACAAAACTTCGAGCTGAACAATATGGTGAGTTGAGAGATGCACTTCTGGCAAGTGATGGAGATCCAACAAACATCGGTAAGACGGTGATCTTACCTAGCTCCTATACTGGAGGACCACGGTACATGCATGAACGTACACAGGATGCCATGTGCTATGTTAGAAAGTTTGGTAGGCCTTCTCTTTTTATCACAATGACGTGCAATCCCGGCTGGAAAGAAATCACTGATGAACTGCTGCCCATGCAGACAGCACAACATCGTCCAGACCTAATTGCACGTGTCTTTAACCTAAAAAGAAAGGAACTCATCAAACAGTTGACCAAGCACTGCATCTTCGGCAAGACTATTGCATACCTGTGTTCCATTGAATGGCAGAAACGTGGTCTGCCACATGCTCATATTTTAGTTTGGTTACCTGCAGAGCACAGCATTCATGCTGATGACATCGATGCCGCTATTTCCGCTGAGTTGCCTGACCCTAACTCTGACAAGGTGCTGTTTGATATAGTCATGACAAACATGATTCATGGCCCTTGCGGTCGCATGGACAAGCACTCACCCTGCATGCGAGATGGAGCATGCACGAAACGTTACCCGAAAGAGTTTAAAAGTGATACTCAGAGCGGCCATGATGGTTATCCATTATATCGACGACGTAAACCCGATGATTGTGGCCATCAAGGAATAAAGAAGATCAAAGGTAACGATGTCTGTATAGACAATCGATGGGTAGTACCTTACTCTCCCTACCTCTGCCGAATGTTTGCCTGTCATATCAACGTAGAGCTTTGTACAAGTGTCAAGTCTATCAAGTATGTCCTAAAGTATGTCAACAAGGGCAGGGACATGGCAGTTTTTTCGCTAGAAAAATCCCAACCTATCGATGAAATAGATCTGTACCAGACAGCAAGATACGTCAGTTGCAGTGAAGCTTGCTGGAGAATACTGAACTTTACCATTCACGATCGTCATCCAGCAGTGACAAACCTTCATGTCCACCTACTAAATGGGCAGAGGGTTGTTTACAATGATCAAAATGCTGTTGCTCTTGCTCAACGTCCACCTAAAACCACGTTGACAGCTTTTTTTGATCTCTGCGCTCGGTATCGTCCAGATCTTGACCAGCTTGCTACGCCCGACCAGAGGTTTGTTCAAAATTTGCTTTATGTAAATGTGCCCGAGTACTTTACATTTCATTCAGGCACCAAAACGTGGAACCCTCGAAGGCTTGGCACAGCTGTTTACAGTGATGGTCAAATAACTTCATTTAAAAAAAGTGAGGTCATTGGTCGAGTGTACGCCGTGCATCCTAAGCAACAGGAATGCTTCTTTTTACGCCTTCTGCTTCACCATAAGCGGGGACCTTGCTCTTTTGATGACTTGCTTACGATTGATGCACGAAAGTGCCAGACTTTTCGCGAAGCATGTAACTGCATGGGTTTGTTGGAAGAAGACTTGCATTGGGCCATGGCCATGCAAGAGGCAGCCATGCGAGCCGGAGCATCTACACTACGTGCTCTGTTTGCTGTTATATTGACCACGTGTGATGTTGCTGACCCTCTTGCCATATGGTCTGCATATCGAAATGATATGACTGATGACATACTGCATCAGTGTAGGAGGGAAGCTCGACAGCCTGACATGGACTATAGTGATGATATGTACAACGAGTGTCTCTTTCGACTACAGGAATTAGTACAGCAGATGAGTGGACAGAAACTTGAAGAGTACGGACTGCCGCCTGTAAACAGGGGACATGAAGACAGACTGACAGTTGACCTACTTAGAGAAAAATCTTATGACAGAGAAGCACTGCAACAATTTGTAGACGAAAATGAAACGAATTTGACGATTGACCAACGCAACATTGACCTTCGCATTACAGATATGGTGGACCATGGGCAAGGAGGGATTATTTTTATTGATGCCCCAGGTGGCACAGGTAAAACCTACCTGATTAACCTTTCCCTGGCACGCCTCAGATCAAGAGGATTTGTCGCCCTTGCTGTCGCCAGCAGTGGCATTGCGGCACAGCTACTATCAAATGGGAAGACAGCACATTCAACATTCAAGATACCGCTTAATCTCATGACCACAGACCTTCCTATGTGCAACCTCAAGCGAGGTTCATCAAAGGCTACACTCCTACAGGAATGTGCCGTTATATTTTGGGACGAGGCAACCATGGCTAACAAACTAGCTTTTGAGGCTTTAGATCGCACATTACAAGACCTAAGGCAGTCCTCAAGACCATTTGGCGGTATCTTAGTTGTCCTGTCTGGGGACTTTCGTCAGACATTACCAGTCATTCGAGGAGGTACACGTGCCAATGAAATTGATGCCTGCATCAAGTCATCACATTTATGGCAACGCGTAGAAACACATTCTTTGACAACTAACATGAGAGCTTATCTCTACGGTGACGCCAACGCTGCTGAGTTTGCAAGTCTCTTGCTGCGAGTTGGGAACGGTCATATACCGGTAGTTGAAGGACGTCATATCATCTTCATTCCAGAAGATCTTGGCACAGTTACCGACTCTCCTCAGACCTTGATAGAGCGAGTGTACCCAAACTTGCAACATCACTACCAAGACTTCGAATGGCTAATGCAACGAGCTATTCTCGCACCACACAATGTCTCCATTCGTGATATTAACTGGGAGATGCTTCAGCTGTTTCCTGGAGAGATAAAGATCTATAAATCAATTGATACGGTCAGAGATGATGATGCAGTACACTATCCCTCGGAGTTTCTTAACTCCCTGGAACCTGCTGGTATGCCTCCTCATAAACTGGCTCTAAAGGTGGGAATTCCTCTAATGGTTGTTCGAAATCTGGCTCCTGGGATTGCAAACGGCACACGTCTTATACTAAAGAGAATGATGAACAACTGTCTGGAAGCAACTATTGCTACTGGACCGCATAAAGCCCAGGACGTGTATCTGCCAAAGATACCACTAATTCCCAGTGATACTGGACTACCATTTGAATTCAAACGACTTCAGTTTCCAGTTAAGGTCTGCTTTGCTATGACTATTAACAAGGCACAAGGGCAGACCTTAGCTGTGGCAGGGCTAGATCTACACGAGCCATCCTTTAGCCATGGACAGCTTTATGTTGGCATTTCTAGAGTTGCCTCCAAACATGGACTAACTTTCTTGGCAAAAGAAGGAAAAACCAAAAACGTAGTGTACCAGGAAGTGCTGTCGACAAGATGATCATCTTTATATTCACTGCAGGCATTCATGGCCAACATCACCTATGATGCTGGCCAACAGCGACTGAACCAGGGTTAGCTTAGAAGAGGTTGACTGTTAATAGGAGTGTGCAAGCACTCCATGACATCTCAGACTGTGCCTTTGCATGGCTGTAAATTCAGCCCAACTGAACATTCAAGACACCGCTTTTAATCATGCACACATGGTCAATTAGATAAACATTAATGACTAACGACTAAACAGACAAAACACTACAATAATGCACTAAAAGGTAGGTAGACAATATGTATCACACAGCAACAAACAGGACAAAGTAGACCGTTTTGGCGGCTGCAGCAGCTGGTGATGCATCAATTTCTCAAAGAGACCTATGCTGAAGACATCAAGCAGGTACATAACGTTCAAATACCACCGGAGCGAGAGCTCCAGGTTGAGCATGTCTCAACCAATTTTTTGAGCCAGTATATGCCCTGACCTCCACGTGGTCTGGCTTGGGTTGCACTGACAAGGGCATAAGTTAGTGTAATTGGTTTGTGCTGTGATTGCAACTTTTTTTGCACAGGGATGATAACCAACACTCTAGACCAGAGAGTTTGGAAATCTACAAAGATCTCTCTATACAAACTGTACGTGACTTGGCTACACCCCCTCTGCCTCTCCAACCATCAAACGCATTTTTAGATACTTTCTGCTGTAATCTCTACCTATAAAAGCGACCTGTCTGTCTGTTTGTGTGTTTTTCTGTACTGTCTGTCTGTCATTAATAGCAAACAGTGTCTGCAAATCAATAATTTGTGTCATTAAACTATTACCCGGGTGTTGTCCCCCGGGTGTTGTCCCCCGGGCGAAGCCGGGCATTGGAGCTTGTATATATATAAAGGAGAGGTGTCTGTCTGCCTGTCTGTCTGTCTGTCTGTCCGTCCGTAAGAGCGTTTCTCAAAAACGGCGAGTCTGACCTCGGCCGAATTTGGATCGCGCACGCCGAATTCATTCGGGTCGAAAGTGAGACTGTGGTCGTCTTCCTGACTTCTCCAACGACGACGCCATTTCCGGCCGATCGCAGTCGCTTCCGCTCGCACGCGAATATCTCCGGAACAGCGCATCGTATCTCCACTGAATTTAGACTGCCCGTTCCCGACGTCGGACGGTACGAGCCGAGCGTGTCGTTTATTGTGGGCGACGTCGGGAAACAGAAGATATTTTTGATGATATCCGGGTCTTGAAACAATACGCCCACAGTAGTTTGCCAGTTTACGAGAATCGAAGAGCTGCCGTGCGTGATGCACCTGATCCCCGAAAGGCCAGCAACGTCTTCGAAGAGACGACGTTCAACGGGACTGTCGAAATTTAGAGAGTCGGCTTTCGTTATATACGGGGAACAGATTATCCGGGTAAGTATTGCACGTGACTTGCACGTTACAGGAAAAACGTCGAAATTATAGATGCCAGGTTTGATACACCTGTTCTCCGCAACGGGACTGTCGAAATGGCTTCAACGGGATCAATAGTCCAATCAAAGGGATTTTTTGAAACTGGACACGTGTCGAATAGATGCCAAGTTCGATACACCTGTGTCTCGCAACGGCAGCAACATCCAAGTTGAAATGGTTTCAACCAATTGCTAATCCAAAAATCAATGGAATTTTAGAAACGGCAATAGAACGGGACATAACTATGAATGAGAATTCTGTGTGGCTGCTACTAAACTGTAAAAGCACTTACACCACGTCTAATTAGTGACAGTAAACGGTTCTCTATACAAACTGTACGTGACCTGGCTACACCCCCTCTGCCTCTCCAACCATCAAACACATTTTTAGATACTTTCTGCTGTAATCTCTATCTATAAAGGCGACCTGTCTGTCTGTCTGTCTGTCTGTCTGTCATTAATGCTATAATCTCTACCTATAAAGGCGACCTGTTTCTCCTCCACTTCCATGTTCTACTGGCTCTATGAAAAACGTGTGTGTCAACTGCGGGGCTGTGAAGTGGAAAGGAGAAGCACCTGGCATATGTTGTCCCCCCCCCACCCGGGCGAAGCCGGGCATTGGATCTTGTAGACTATATTATACAGCATATTATACAATATATTGCAAAGTATATTATACAATATATTGTACTGTTTATTATACAGTAAATTATATACTATATTATACATTATATTATGCAGTGTATTATACATTATGATCTATAATACATTATACAGTATGTTATACATAATATTATACAATATAGTATATAGTATATTATACTGTATATTATACATTATATTATACAGTATATTATAGACTATATTATACAGTATATTATACAGTATATTATACAGTATAATATGCAGTGTATTATGCAGTATGTTAAATACTATATTATACAGTATGTTATACAGTACATTGTAAAATATATTATCAGTATATTGTACAGTTAATTATACAGCAAATTATACACTATATTATACAGTGTATTATACAGTATGGTATATAATATATTATACATTATGTTATACATAATATTATACAATATATTATACAGTATATTAAACAGTACATTATACATTATACAGTACATTATACAGTATATTATACCGTATATTATACAGTGTATTATACAGTATATTATACAGTACATTATACAGTATACCATACCGTATATTATACAGTATATTGTACAGTATATTATACAGTATATTGTACAGTATATTATACAGTATATTATACAGTATATTAGAAGAAGGTGAAGAATGGGCTAATCAGCTAGTAAATATATATATATATATATATATATATATATATATATATATATATATATATATATATATATATATAATTTGAAAGGCTTAAAAGTAACATGTATATGACGTCATTAGTTCAATTTGGTGTACTACGCAACGCCCACCTCTAAAGCCAAGCTACGGTCCTCGTAGCAGCGGTTTCTTGCGCAGCCTCCAAGAATGCAGCTCACTTTCATGCAGTCTTCTTCTAAATGTACTTAAGGAAATAGCAACGTCAGCCTTACGATGCCGCTGAAAGGGTAGCTGTCTCGACGTCTATTGCCTGTTCTCAATAGCAAGGCGCTTTAACATGCTGTCCTGAAGTGCGATTTTTTTAATTTTTCTACTAGGACGTACGTGTTGTATAGTCGCTGCTACCTATGACAGCCTCTGCAGGCATTGATGAACTGCTGTCTTCGTTCTTCCCACTTGCACTCCAACATGGCGAGTGTTATGGCCTACAGAATGCAGCACTTCGATCTTCCTCTGGTAATGGGACTGACCTGTTTCCTCTTGGCATTACAGTAACTTACAGCGGACGAGCGAACAGAAACAAACTTGTAAAATGAATTCCGCTGAAAAGAGACTAGCTGACGACATGAAATTTTGCGGTTTTTATTCTAGAGTTTTTGGCAGCTGAAAAATTTCGCGTAGGTTGACTATTTGAAAACTCCCGAAAATGGCTAATTATTTACATTTTCTAACTTTTAGAGGTTATTTGCAATTTTCTTACGCTTATTCTTTTACTGAAAAGATAAGCAACAACCTTTCTAATAGTACAATGCCTAAAACTGTCAGATAAGATTCCCAATTTTAAATTGGAGCAACATGCGCTAAAATCCTGTGTTCTGAAGTTGAGTCCACTCTTCCTCTCTCTTGAGCAAAAGTAAGTAAAACGTCTATGATTTATGCAATAGAATAGCAACTTCATTGACATAAGTTTGCAAAATTCAACTCTCTAGGAGAAGTGGAAACAGGACAAACAAAACTGGTTGTTAATTAATGTGTTACGTCATTTAGGTCGTGCGTAGTACGTTCAGAATTCCTAATTCTTAACTAAAAACAAAATATAGATTAGTGCGATTACGTTTACATCTAGTATTGTCACAATTGAAAGATTTCAGTTATTGCCTAAGATATAATTTACAATCTAATAGTACAAGTGTGTTTTGACAGCAATGTCCTTGTAATTATGAAGCAGACTATATATATATATATATATATATATATATATATATATATATATATATATATATGGCAATCAATAGCCTCTAAACGGAATAGCATTGACCGGGATAGAACTCTTAATGAAAGTCTTCATGAGAATTCTGTCTGGCTGATAATTTTTCAAAGATACACTTCATAATAAATTAGAACGGGATACCCATACAACAACATACTAATTTGCGTACATCTGGCTAATAATTGATTTTTAATTAATTCGTAAGATATCTAAGAATGCGCAACCCTAGCTGCACCTGTCTAATGTTACCCTGGAAACGCCGTGTCGAGAAACTAGTAGCTGTATATAGGCAACGTTTAAAACTGTGAGCCGTTTTGAAAAACTTTTCAATTGCTAAACCGTGGTCTTGATAACGTCTATGGTCGTCAAAAATTTGGTTAAGGCTCTACAGTTAATGTTGCAGCAATCACTGTCGTGTAGTCACGAAATGGGGTTCCATGTCAATGTAGCCATCAATCAGTGCCAAACTGTGTGTGTCTAGATCTGTAAGAAACTGTTGTAACTGTAAGCGATGCGTTATAAGCGTCGCCATGATGGGTTTAGTTGTCACACGGCACTTGCCTACACCGACGCTTACCCTAACTCTTAACTCAAATTATATCGCCCGCACCGGAATGGCGGGAATGCTGAACACGCTTCTGTCAAGGAACACGATCAACTCCATCTCATTCATTGGCATTAGTAAGCATGCCTGTATATATCATGCATGTCTGGGTTACACATTAGCCAAAGTATTTGTGAATTTCCAGAATCGCATCAGGAGTGCAAGTATATTATCATTGACCGTATATTCTATTTATTATTTCATATTAATACAGGCCCGAAGCCTGGCTTTAGAAGTGGGCAGTGCCTAGGACACCAAAATGGACCAATGATGTCACATGCATATTACATCTTAGCTTTTCGAATTATATATATTTACTAGCTTATTAACTCATGCATTCTTTGCTTGGACAAATTTTGTTAATTAACACAATTTCCGGCGTATATATAATTGGGGCATCATACAATTCGCTTTCTGGGCGGAGAATTCTAAAAATACCGATTAATATGTGGCTCTGTACAAGTGACCAAGTATTCGCTTGCAGCTGTTTCGACAGTTTCAATTTAGAAGAAGCTTTCGCGATCCGTGGACAGGCACTTATGCTGTGCTTCAAGCCGGACAGTAGCTTCTTCGTCTCTTTTCTTTTGCAATGTCAACTTTTGCGAACTATGCAGACGAACAACAACGCATAGACGCCATGGACCTGCAAACAACACTATGCAGTTGCTATTTCAAAGTGAGAAAAGGTTGCGTGCTAGCGTTAACGTGGAGCGCAAAATTGCAGCGGTTTGCGAGCGCATGAGGAACAAACATTTTCTGACGTTACGATCTCCAGACGGACGCCAGCACAAAGCAAAAGTACAAGAAACCAGTCACCGCTTCGCAAGGGCACTAGTTGCTTTTCGAAGTAGAGAAGGTTGCTTGCTTTAGGAGTGACAAGTAGTAGATAGCAGTTTGCGACTACATGTATATAAGATACGGAACAAGCAGTTATCCGGCTGCGTCCATGGAGCACTTTTCTATAAATATATACACTCTACTATTGCAAACATATTATATAGAAATATCGAGAAATGTAGAAATTGCATGAAGAAATAGAGAGAATTTGACGAGTTTTGAGTACTATACGCCACAGTAATATATACATTGGATCGAAAGCGGACCTTCACGATTCAGCGGGTGGTTTGTCCAATCCCCCCGTCTCCCCCCAGCTTATGGGCCTGTAATATTGATTGACCTTCAAAAACCTACTACTTTCTGTTTCGTGGAAAGCGCCATTCTCAGTTCAAACGGATACTTATAGTGTAGAAACAGTGTCTGTAGTCTACGTATAGCTAACTCGCATGTTTGCAACCAACCTTGCAACTTGCTGAGAACTTCTGGCGCACTCGGCGGTTGCTCGAAGAACTTTTGGACGCCATAACGAGACTTCTTCTTCTATTATTTTAGGAAACAAAATCGTAAAACTTGGCACGAATACTCGTTACACAAGGCACAACAATGTGATGGATAGATATTTACCTCCGTTACGCTAACAAGCGTATTTGACGTTTTTTTCAAACAAAATTTGAACACTCCGAGGTAGCAAAATTTGTCAAAATAATCTTGAACTCACAAAATTAGAATGTAATCACATCAAACTGTTTGCGATCTACATAGCCTCGCGTACCCTGCATGTTTGAAGCGATTGTGCACCAACCGTCGCAAAACCTCGTTTAAAATAGCCTAGGCGTGCTGTGACTATGGAGACAACTTGATTGATAGATCGTTGAAATTCTACTAGCATTAGCAATTGATAAATTTTGTAACGTTTCAACTGATAGTTTATATGTAACAGTTATGTCCTTAATTATTATGACTGTATTTATTCATTAGGGAATCAGCCCCTTTTATTTAATTATCAAAGCTAAGAAACAAAAGAAATTGATTGTTTGACGTTTTGTACGACGTTCACTAACGACACAAGTCTATTGGTACTTGCTTCTACTTCGTGGATATCTTGAATTCGCCATTGAGGCAGACAATATTATAGTCAAGTAGTATTTGAATTTTAAGGGAAAGAGGTAATATTTCTGTTATTCAAGCAACTTATTAATGCTTTGGAAATTTACTGAAATTTGTGTGGTAAACGTAATTTTGAATTTTATAGACCACTTTCAATTTAATTGTTTTTATGTAGCACGTAATACAAAAATATTTGTTTGTATTAATGTGTGTGTGTGTGTGTGTGTGTGTGTGTGTGTGTGTGTGTGTGTGTGTGTGTGTGTGTGTGTGTGTGTTGTGCTTAGGCCGCTGGCAGGATATGCTTTCGAATTCCACTGTTGGCGTGATTACTCCGCACAATTTATGGTTGGAAATTAATATTTGCAATCGGCACATCTATCATGCCGATAGCGCAATTGTGAACGCTTTTCCTGTTTTTCTTGCAATAATTGCCATATAGTTCATGTAATGAAGACGACAAACTCATCATCATAATTTATCTGATCAAGCAACAATATCTAATTTGACTAGACTAAATTTCACGTTTTAGTGCGAGAAATGTAAATATATCTTTAGTAACATTTACCATGACAAACAGCGAAGTTATGTGTAGATCACTCTGTCGAGTAATTATATACTCGTGCTAATGTTGTTGCTCCAGCTACTGCTGTCATTGGTGTTTGTTGTTGTTGCTTGTTACTTTTATTACAAATGTTGTCGTACAAATTTTAATTTTAGCCTTTTTGATTGCAGACGTAATTGAACAAAGCGAGTATGTCTCTTTCGCTTTTCCTCATCGTTCTATCTGCAATGACGCCCTCTTCAAGCGAGATCGTAGAACGTGGTAACACGTACTGTGAAATAGTATATCTCGCGAACATAACTTATCTATCTGTAATGCAGATATTAAGCCTTGTGAAGAATCAGATGTTTACAAAATTGACGTCTCAGTCGGCGACGACGTTGTCCTAAAATGTATTTGGAGCAATCCCAACTATGACACATTAAAATGGACACTCGGAACTAAAGTCATTGAAGTCTGCGATAAACTACAACAAAGACCTGTTTGCACTAAAGAATCTCCGTACCACACAGATAGAAGTCTTCACTTTCAAAATATAGACTCGACATTCAGCGGTGTTTACGCCTGCAAATTTTATTATTTCAGCAAACTTAAATGCTCTAAGAATGTGTCAGTTACGGTTGCAGTATTGCCAGCCTCGCCTATTCCATCGACAAATTACCCCAAAACAACAACAATAATAACAACAACAACAGCGAAAAATACATCAGCAGAGTTACAATCAACTAAGTCAACAACAACCATAGCGGAAAAAGGTTAAACCTAATTATTACATCTTGTTCTACCTTTGTTTTGGCGTAGTGATTGTTGATGTTGATTGCGTGTAATGTTGATATATAGATGGGATTTTTCCCTCAACAAAAATCAGCTCGCCTGCAAGTCTAGCAGACAGCGAGTTAGGGAGATCGGATGAAACCCTCGATTCCGATGCAAAGATGATTGTTGCTTTGCTTGCGGGTGTCTTCGTTCTAATCTTAGCAGTTAGCTTGACCGTCTATTATTGGTGGCTACGACATTTACGTTCTGTTGTTGCTGCTTCTAAGAATAAAGATTGTTTATTGAAAAAAGAGTGCAGAGTGATATTGGATTCATACAAGCACTTGGAAGTTGCTCGACATCACTTGAATTTGTTTGAAAAGTTGGGTGCGTTATTAACTATATATACTCTGCAGATGTTTTTCATAATAGTAAATATTTGCATCTTCATCTTGCAGGAGAAGGACACTTTGGGACAGTTCATAGAGCGCGAGCCTGTGGTATCGTAACTCCAGGAGAGAACATCACTGTCGCTGTAAAAATGTGCAAAACTATTGAAGGTAATAGTATGTCTGCGCACGTTCAATCAGACGAAACGCTATTCCCTGTATTGCAGATAATGCAGACGAGACAGGATTCCGTGAACACAGCCTGTGTGTGGAAGTAGAACTTCTTGCTAAGATCGGTAGCCACAGCAACGTCGTCAAACTGTTGGGCATTTGCTCGCAAGAAGGCTCGAAAATCTCTACTACTGGATATTACATTGTACATTAAAATGATTCGTTTTGCAGGACCGCTGTGGCTTATATTTGAGGGAGCTCAGCTTGGAAATCTGTTGACGTATTTGCGATCTGCTAGAGACGTTGTGGAGGGACAGTCCTGTGCACTTACGACTAATCAGAGTACAACGGGGGAAAATTTACTCATCACACAAAGAAAAATGTTTACGTTTGGAGAGCAGATAGCAAAGGGGATGGCTTACCTCAACAGCAAAAAGGTGAAGCACATGCGCGCGCGCACGCACGCACACACACACACACACACACACACACACACACACACACACACACACACACTGTATAAATATTAGAATTTTGTTTTAGATACTCCACCGTGATCTTGCTGCCCGCAATGTCTTGGTGTTTGAAAACGAAGTACTCAAAGTGAGCGATTTTGGATTGGCCAGAGACGTCAAATATCATGGTTACTATCGTCGCAAGACTGCGGTAAGATCACTGCAAGAACGTAATCATATTTGAGAAACAGTTTTTAATAGCCGTTAATTAAGTAACTAAGTCCGGTTATGACCTCTGCTCCGTGTGTGTGCGTGCCTTCGTGAGCACGAGTGTGTGAGTGTGGGTATGTGTGTCTGTTTTTCTTTATAGGTGTAATTGCAATAGTTTTCATGTGACTCTGTGTGCAGGTGCGTGCGTGTGTGAGTGTGTGTGCATGAGTGTATATATTTGCTGGTATTTGTGTTGAGAGGTGAAGAAGGTGTGAGTGTGTATTCTTTGTCTGTGTGTGTGTGTGTGTGTGTGTGTGTGTGTGTGTGTGTGTGTGTGTGTGTTTGTGTGTGTGTGTGTGTATGTGTGTGTGTGTGTGTGTGTGTGTGTGTGTGTGTGTGTGTGTGTGTGTGTGTGTGTGCTCACTTGTAGCCTTGAGGTGCACATTAAACGAAAACATTTAATCGTTTATTAACGCAATATTATATGCAGGAAACTTCCGCTCTATTTCCGGCCGTATATCCCCATAAAGTCTGACTTATTCGCAAAGCAAGAAACATTGTAAAACGTACTCCAACACAACTACTAACATATTTAGCAGTAGAATGACCCTATTTGCAAACAGTCTGCATCTATCTTGTATACGATAAACGATTGCGAAGCCAAACGTTACAGTACATCAAACGCATTAGAATGTACCTGAACTATACTTCGGCTGAGTTTGGCACTGGCCCGACGCTGTTCAAGCGAGTTGTCGATGTCTTTGCTAGCCAGCACTCTATTTCCTGGGAAAGCAACGCCCACTAGTCCTGGTCACGTTTTGCCAATATCAGCACTACAACGAAGAAGAAACTGGGCTGCGACACGCACAAAACAATTCGACATATGCAACTACTTTGTCGTATGACTTTGGCTTGGATCTGCGTAGAAACGGCGACAACGCAAGAAAAAAACGGTTGCTGCGGGCCTGACAAACATGAGCGTTGGGATGCAGTTGAAATCGTTACTAAACGGCAACGTACGCTGTTTGAAACGACGTCTATATGTTAATTACTTCATAGAACTATCGGATGATGTTGGGGTTATAAATATATTTCATATATCCGTGATCACGTGTCAAGTCAAAGTTTGAGGCATGCGCGTTGAAAATCCAGCCACGGTTAAGACTTCCCGTATATTAAAACAGATAATATATAATGACTATTGCCCTCGGAAAGCGAGTCTCAGCAGAAGTAGGCGTTTCGGCTGCGCAGCAGCTTACAAGATAGAACCGTGCGGATGCTCAAGGATGCGCCGACCACAGGCACTCCCGTATATTAAGGCTAGCTACGTACTTCTCTTGAAATATGTTATATTGTTACAAGTACAACTGACGTCTCTTTGCATGGCTGTATCAGCGCAATAGGTCGAACAAACACAGCCATTAGGGCATTCTTCCATCTGAGTAAAATGTGGTTTTTACGCAAATAGTATTATATTACGTAATATTAAAATTATAATATTTTAAGCAACGACGTAATAGACAGGGAATGATAATCTAAACATGGTCGCAATAATACTTATAAGTTCATGTTTGCTATAGTGCGAAATGCCGGCAAAATGGATGTCTCCCGAGGCAATCATGCATAAAGTCTACACGCAAGCTAGTGATGTGTAAGTGTACACAATATATATTTACAGCAATAGTGATAGGCTCTCTTGTTTAAAAGGTGGTCGTTTGGTATCGTGCTGTGGGAAATAGCTACACTTGGTATTGACTAATTACATTTTCAGCGTACTTGAAAATATTCTTTGATAACTATTACATTGCAGGTGGTTCTCCATATCCTAGTATTCCTATTTCAAGGTTGTATGATCTTCTCGTTGAGGGTTATCGTATGAGCTGTCCTGTCAATTGTCCTCGTCTTCTGTAAGGACCATGGTTTAGTACATTTTAGAGACCTAAAGATAGACTTCTCAATTCTTTTCTAGTCATACCATAATGCTTGGTTGTTGGAATGCTGAAGCAAGTGAAAGGCCAACTTTTGTGACTCTCATAACATTGCTATCTGATTCGATAAAAGAAACGAAAGTAATATTTGCTCTTCACAAGTCTATAGTAAGTCATTTTTCTACTTAAAAAGTTGTGTTATGTCTTGCAGTATTCACCAGCTGTCGGTCACGAATTTATAGACTCTGGCAAACCAGCTTGCCTTTAGTAGTATTTATAGTCAATCAATTCTATAGATCATAATCGACAATCTTTATGAACTTAAGTATTCATGTTTCTTTCTATGAAATTTTAGTAGGATATAATAATTAATTTATTATAAGAGTTGTATTTGAATTCTGATAAATAAGCGTGCGTTTGTGTGCATGAAAGCGTACGTGCGCGCGTGTTTGTGTTACAGACTTTCCTCGTTTATATGCTGAAATTTATAATAACACTATATCACAAATTTACCATTGTATAAACGAAAGTGTGAGAATATAAAGTTGTCTTCTATGATAAGGCCTCGGGAAACGACGTATCTCCGTACTATAGCTGGTTATATATGTACCTCTAAAGCAGAAGGCAAAAAAATTGATGTACTAAATTTATATAGAAGACAAGGAGACAAGTCATTTAAAGCCAAGAACTGATTAATATCGCAGCCTGTTTCAGTTTATAATTCGCATTTCCTATTACGCCTTTTTGCCTTGTTTCTATACTATGGCTCAACCACAAAGTGTCAGCCTGCTATCGTCTCAGTAAGATTATTTGTTCTACCCAACAATTGGGAAACATTGAGTGATTATGAAGCCACATTAGATGTGGATCCAGAAGCTAAATAACAAATATGTATAGTTTAAAGCTGTGGCCTATTCATTGAGACCTACAATTGGACAAGAGCTGCACTAATTGGTCGGTATAAAAATATTAAAACAATAATGACAAGTGAATGAATAGGCTTCTGCTTTAGTTTCGGTTTCAAAAGCAGACAGATCGATTTGCATTTGTAGTGTGTACAAGGTCAATCTAGAAAACTAGTGCTAAAAGTTGAGCAGTTACCCTTACCCAATTTTGAAGATCTGTATAGTAAGCTATAAGTAGGCAAAAAACTCACTAAGTTGGATCTGGCAGATGCGAACCAACAGCTCAACGTGTACGCCATTTCCATAAAGAACTTAATTATTAGCACTCACAAGGGTCTTTATCAGTACACCCTTTTACGTTTTCGTGTAGCCAGCGCACTGGCAACTGTTCAACGTGTTACGAAACACATTCTGGATGTTATTCCTGGAATATGCTGTTATGTGGATGACATTTTGTTACAGGAGTTTAATCAGAATCACTTGCAGAATCTGCAAGCAATATTACATAGAACAAAAGTCAAATGTATGTTAATGGAGTTCTTCGTGCAGTAGTTAGGCTAGCAAATCTCAGCAAGCTGGTACTGGAGCTGCAAGAGAGAAGGTAGAAGAGGTGCAAAATGCTTTCACACCTACTACACAGTAGAATTACGATCGTTTCCAAGTTTACAAAGTAAGTGTGAAACATTCATTCTCAATTTTCCATTGATTTGCAAAAGTCGAAATTGTTGCAAAAGTCAGCTGTTTGGAACAGGTCATCAGCATGTGCGTACGGATTCCAGTGATTGAAGCAAAGGTTAGTCTAAGCAGAATTGCTTACTCATTACGATCCTTCCTTACCACTCTGCTTCTCATTGATGTCTCTTCCATGGGGATTGGAGCTGTCATTGCTCATGCTTTTCAGATGTGTAGGCAAACCGTTCGCTTAAGTATCACGTCCACTTTCAAAGTCCAAGAACTACTCATAGATTCTGCACATCCTGGTTGATTGCTCTGACTACTACGCTATTTTCTTAACCTAACAAATTAGCTATACGCGTATTGGCATTCTGATGGAACTGTGGTGATACAGTATTACATAAGAGGGAGTCTGATCTCATGGTTCTTTTGCAATAGTCACTCAAGCTAAAAAGTGACTTACGAAGACACTAGAATAGAATGCTGGTGCTACGATTTAAGGATAACATTAGCTCGCACAACCGAACAGTTGCATAAAGTATGTTACTATAATAGTACAGATTGTTATGTGAGTACATGATTCGGTCAGATTTTCTAATCTTACTTTTTGAAGTAAGTGACCTAGACTGTAATCCATCGTGAGGATGATAAAGTCTGTTTAGTTAGTGTGTAATAAATTTTGCACTTTTGGCGCTGAGAATCCAGTCAAATTTCCCAGGTCATAATCTCATTTTTCCCAAAGAAAAACAAACTATATCATTCCTGCCTTCTGCTAACCAATTACATAAACAGTGTCTCGTAGAGACTGATCCTTTGTATAACAAAATAACTCGTTCTACAAGCAGCAACTCTCATCATTTCATCGTCGTTGTGACATTGTTTGTTGATGGCATTTGAACCACTTCTAACCATCTAAAATGAGCATCTGTGAGGAGAAAGAAATGGTTTATAGTAAGTTCTGCAAAATTGATGTAGACACGATATTACGGATTGTAAAGCCAACTTCATTGACGCAAAGGTGCCGATGCTAGTATGCTGATATAAGTTGCAACTAGCACAAGATCGAACCTCCTGTTTAATGGTGCTATCTAAGCAAAAATGGCTTCTGACCAACGGACGCCTTCATGCAACTGGCACCAATTTGTTCATAATGTAACTCTTGAAGTTAAAAGCGATATTTAGAACAAGGTTTTATAATTACTCTGTTTCCCAACAACAAACAGTCTTGTCTAAGCGAGAGTTCATGCTGATTGTTGGCATACCGTTAAGTAAAGGCCACGTCCATACACCCACAGATCATCCAGATCGTGTCCAGTGCAAAGCGTTCCAAATAAAAATAATTGCAGTTGTCTTTGGTTTTAAATAGACTTAAAAATCATGTCCTAAAATTATTATATTAGCTTAGCTCAGTTTAGCTTAGCGAGTTTAAAACAAAACCATTTCCAGAAAGTTACTATTTCCACTAGCAACGTAGATATCCGTGGTCTTCAAAACAAACTGTCTAAAAATGCCATACTTTGAAGTATTAGGCTGCTCCTTCACCGAGTCAGGGCAACTGTTGGACGTAACTGATTCGGCATCTGATAGTATGGATTTGCATGACGATGACAAAGGGCACCAACTTATTTCTCTGCTGACTTCTATCCCTAGTTAACGATCTTTCTATCTTCTAAAGCAATCCTATCCAAGCAAAATAGTCAATATCATCAAAACCAGAAGCCTTCTAAACAAGTATGCTACTGTCACGTGACAGTTAGACATAAACCACTTCGCTAAACGTATTGTCAAGTAGGTTTAATAAAACGGTTTATGTTTACAATATAACTGTTTTAATGCAGTACAAACCAGTTAATTCGTAAACTAGTTCAGCTTAAACAACTTGTTAATTTAACCGGTTTAGGCGCTACTGAAAAAAACCAACAATTCAATACAACACAACAATCAACATTACAACCACTGCCATCAATGTCACATATCATATTGCGACACGTCTGTGTAAGTAAACAGAATGTTAGATTCGACACTGTTTGTTTCTAATATTAATTTATCCATTTTTATTTCATAAACATAGAATCTTCGTGCTGCCCATTCGTGTTGCATATCATGTATTGTGTCAAGACATTAGCCTCAATAAATAGAGTATCAGTAAATATGTATACAAAAACAGCAATTAAACTAAATGTTGATGTGGATAATTAATAAAAAACAAAATATTATGTCTAGGTTTAAAAATCTAAAATGTCTCGTCAACTTCTTTAAGAAAGCACGATGTGCAGAAAAGGTTTTGCTTAAATTGAACATTTGTATATCGGTCTTTCCAGATTACGCAAATTATCTTTTAAATTAATAGTAGTGTAATCTGTAGACCATTTAATGTAGCTTGGAACTTCCAGACCAGTGAGCTTACAAAGCGCGCGAAACTATAGTATTGACAAGAATAGTAAAAATTATTTCGGAAATCGTCTTCTAATTAGTAAGCCAATTAGCGTCTTAAAACAGGAATGTCGGTTGTAAGCTCTGATGGTTTTCGCAGAAATTATTTATGCTAAGTGACATGTACAACACTGATTACGTTCGTGTGAAATCCTTCTGGACGGCCAGAGCCATTTTAGTTTTAGTTTCAGCTTCAGTTTTTTTATCTTTTCAATGTTGCGGTGACAGTACACACACAGCAGCGTCACTATACAATCACCTTTGACAATTTCACGGTTGAGCGTTATATATTTATAGATAAATCTATTTCACTAAAATATCTTGGACAAAACTAATTATTCGATAAGATCAATCAAATGTGACAGAAACATGTGGTACAATTGAACGTCGCTAAGTAGTATAGTGTTGTATTATTGCTGTAAACTACATTTACTAGCATCTAGTGCATGAACTAATAAACATCCGGGAAATTGCGCCGAATCCGGGCGTGCGATAACTTATAAAATGGCGACATCCATTGTACGATACTGCTTCGCGTACTATGCTGTTTTACCATGCTTGACTTCGTGTGAACTTTCTTTTAGCATTGATAGCGTTGTCATTGATCAAAGGGGCTAACTGGGGCTTTGTAGGTTTAGTTTGTGGTGTCTAGTGGTGTGGTATGAAACAATTGGTCAGATTGTCGAGTCTAAGCAACATGGAAAATTCAAGAACACGGGACCCTAACCCGAAATACGGGTCCACCGTTCGCCATCAGCCCGTCTACTTGAACTTTTTTCACGTAGTTGAACACGCAATCCAGTATACTTTATCATGAGTCCCGTATTTTTTAACTTTGTGAGCCTGTCTTCTTGCATGTTATTTGAGCGCGAGCACAGCGTTCTTGATTCTACTAGGCTTCGGTCCCATCATCTTGAACAATTAAGCACCGAGTTCTTGAATACAATAGAAACGGCCTCTACATCTTGATCGTAGACCAACTACACCAAGTAAACGACTATTTCATAACAATTTTTCATTGTTACTATATAAACAGGTTAGCAGACTGCAAGCTACCTACTCTCAAACAACTCAAACATAAAGATTTGATATATTACTGCGTGTAACATGCAGGCCGCACGTCTGTATATATACGTACACCGTCTTGTGAGTATAGCAACTCTATTTATCTAATTGAGTATCATCTTATTATATGTATGACATGCTTAGACTCTACCCCTTACATCCCCTTTTCTTATAAAACAGGTTTGAAACAATGAAACGTCTCTCCGCTGCTACTCTAGATTTACCGTTCTAAGTAGACTATATATTTGCTAATAATTGCACCCATAGTCTTTCAAATACTTTGGCGTAGTGCTAACTCGTCCACTTCTAGTAGTTGTCGTCATTGCTGGTATCTGTTTCTTCATTGCTGAGTTTGATCTTGACTCTTGGGTTGTTTTGGTTCTTTGGGAATTTATGGCTTTCTGGTCGATTGTGTCTTCACTGGCTGACTACCTGATCTTCTCAAAATTGTTTCCTTAGATGGCTTTAGATGTAGTCTGTTTCGTCTGTACGTTTGACCTTGTGTAGTTGTCACTTCGTATGATCTATTGGGGATAACTTTGCTTACTATTCCTTGTTTCCATTCATCGGTGCCTCGCAGTGGTTCTATTCTCACTCTATCATTTGTCTGCAATTATTGTTTGTTCTTCGCTTTCTTGTCATAGTAGTACGCTTGTCGTTTCTTGGCTGCTTCTAGTTGTTTGTAGTTGTCAGTCCAGGTGCGGATCCAGGATTTTTCAAAAGAGGGGGTTGCAGGTTTGGATAGACCACGCCCCCTTCAGTCATTACGCTTGTATTGGCAGAAGTGCAAATAATAGCTTACATAAAGCTTAGCTAGAGTAAATGGCAACAACTATGGCAACATATGTTTAGCAATGCATGTGTCATGCATGCTCTAAACACCCTAAATCAGCAAAACTGTTTAACAGAATCTAACTGCAACATCATGCCTATACTAGTGCTACATAAACGTTAATTGAATTATGGGGCAGTTATATCTCTTTCAAACAAAGACGGAAGGAACAATCTCCTTGGGTGATTTTCTACAAAAGCGTGACAAACTTCGTCTACTGGTACCCGCTTTTTGTAATGTATGGCGATAACTGCTAGGTCGGCAAAACGCTCTTCTGCCATGGTAGATCTTGCATAAGTCTTTAGTCTCCTCAGTAGAGAAAATTACCTCTCCGCTTCTGCAGTTGTGATAGGCAGTGTACATGCTATCAATAACAGACGATGAACATTTGGATACATCTGAGAGTCACACGCTCCCAAGGCCATGAGAAGGTTGTTGGGTATGACCTTCGTGCACTCTTGCCCTCTTTTCCTCTTTTCTTGCATTTTCTGGTATTTGCCCTGCCATACTGACTGCCACCCTCTCGCTTCACTTCTTAGAGACTTCGTGAATGGAAGATCAGTTTGCCAGTGCAACATTCCATCTACTCCTTCCATTGGGTCAACATCAGAATGAACCAGAAGGGTTGGCACTAGACACAACAATGCTTGGATATTATCTTGATGCACCCCTGGCGCCTCCTCTACCTGGCTGCTCAGGGAAGAGTATGCAGAACTTACAGATTCCTCCATCAAGGAGTTTGCTGTACACCAGCCAGGGGAACTTTTCCAGCCATGAGTGCCGAAAACTGACGGTCCAGCTTTTCTTATTCTTTATCACTTGATGAGAGCGAAGGCGGAAAGAAGGAAAGGGTTTCCAATGTGAGTGAAGAAACTGCATCTTCTTGCTGTCAGGCAATTCTTCAGCTAGCTTCCTCAAGTGGAGCAAGGAACCACTTGAGGCCTTTACAAGGAATCCTAGATCAATCAGATTCCCCTCCGTATCACTAGAGGAGTAGCGACATCTACATTGCTTGGCACACCGTTGAAACCTTCTTGCGGCTTGGATGCAAGACAGAAAGGCTTGACTCTGACGGATGGTCCTTGTCTTCATCCCCCTAATTCAAACAATTCAATTTTGCAGTTGAGCAATCCTTGTCTTGTCTCTCAAGAACTCAACCAGTTAAACACAGCTGGACCATTATTGATTAACACACGATATTATAAGATCTTGTTATGCAAATTCTTAAATTGTTAGCGCGCTATTCAGATAGTGAACTGCGCGACAGCTTGACAACTTAATACAGCATATAACCACGGAGTCAGACTCACTGTGACTGTGCCTTACTCTGACCAGGTACATACGCAGGCTTTGTTGAAACACATGTTAAGACAGACCAATGCGTAGTTAGCCTATAAGCATAAGCATGGGAACTAGCAGAGGCGCCGGACGGACACGTGCCACTTCACTATTTGATTTTGATATTGAGGTTTGATTTTGGCCAAGTGTAGCTAGTAAGTAAACAGAAAGTATACTGTATGACAGTGCCTCCTCAGTTGTAACAATGTTTGATGATTTGAGTCCTACGCCTCTAATCTACTAGCGGTTTGCTGAGTCTGTCTCTGTTTAGATCACTTTGCGCTCGGAAGTGACTAATGATAAAGCTGTATTTGTTCACCACACTCAGATGTTAAGTGATATCCCATTAATTGTACATTTTAGAGCTTATATTACAATACAAAGATGTTATGTAACAGTAGAGAAAGTCGCAAGCTATCAAGACGAAACAGAACGAGAAGAGGAGTCAGAAATACCAAGCAACTACTCACGAAACTAGAGCAACTGTGTGTTGTTGTCAAATCAGCTGACCGTTTAGCCACCTTTTTAATTGGCTACTTCCTCTATTATCAACATTGTTGTTTTACTACCATACCTTCTTAATGAGTCAAGAACCGTAATGAATCTTGATATGCCAAATCCTTATCAAACCGCCTGTGTAATACATACGCCTTCGTTACCCTAACTATAAAAAATCCAGGAACTTGCGGTTTCGAACGATGTCAAGATCGTCACTGTCCGCCCTATTGCGCAGAAGTTATTACAGATTTTCAAGGTGCAAAGTCAACGCGAACAGAGAGTAGTTCTACGAGGAAACCATCCGCGAGTGTAACGAGTCCTACTCATCTATTGAACAAAGCAGGTATCATGACAAGCTGCAATGCCGGAGTCACGGATTCTGTAGATACAGCATGGAGAAAACTGCGCATGAGTAGTAAGCTGTTCACGTGAACCTTCAGTCAGAGACTGATAACAACTACACTCTCTTCTATACATGGGAACAAATTTGAAATTATTACCATTAGTTCTAAACACAGCCAACAAAAATATGATTGATTATTTAGATATTGAGAAAGAAAGGTGGTCTTAGCCTGCCATCACAAAGAATAGCTTCGGTGTCCCAGACTGCAAAGCGCGAGACGAACTCCAAGGCTAACAAAAGGGAGGTTACAACTCCTACCCTAGGTCCGCCTCTGCAGTCACTTTGGGTTTCAGAAGTTGTGTTGTTGTACGGAGCAAGGTTCTTGCCCGTCTGCTCATTAGTCTCTGTGCTGGGCTCGTATTTGTTTCTTGAGTTGGCGTATTTTGTAAAATCTAGCATCGCCAGGTAGGAGTCTGCTTTTGCTTTGATGGCTTTCCTCATCAGTTGTTTAGCTGTTTTCACTGAGTTCTTAGCTTGTTCATTCGATTTCGCATAGCCAGGGCTTCTAGAGTGGTGTTGAATTTCCTAGTTCCTTGTAAAAGATCTGAATTCATGTGATGTGAATTGTGACCCATTTTCTATCATCAAAATATCAGGGATACCATATCGGGCAAAATGTTGTTTGAGTAGTATGATTGTTGATTTTGTTGTCGTATCTGTTATTGCATCAACTTCCCAAAAGCTGCTATAGGAATCTGTTGTGAGCAGATAGTCTCTTCCCCTGAAGTAAAAGAAATCAGCTTCCACTTTGGCCCATGTTCGGTTGGGTACTTCATGACTCTGAAGTGTTTTTTGTTGCTGTGAACATCTGTATGTGCAACAAATTACGCACTTGCTGACATAACCTTTGATTTGAGACGTGATTCGTGGCCAATATAGAGTCTTGCTCGTCGAATACAGCTGTTGGTTCCAAGATGCGAGCCATGAATTCTAAACATGATTTTAGTTCTCATCGAGGTTGCTATTAAAAGTCTATTTCCTTTGTAGATTACTCAATCTTGGCATACTAGCTCATCTCTAACATGAAAATATTGTCTGATGTTGCATGGTACTTTTTGTTTACAGTCTGGCCATCCTGTCTTGATGGTTTGCAGTAGCTGCTGTAATGTTTCATCTTTCTTAGTAGCTACTTTGATTTCTGAAATTTTCTCGGTTGTCATTGGTATGTGCTGGCTCAGGTAAATTTGCTTGAATGATCTCTCTATCTCATTGATACTTATTGAATGATCAGTTATGTATGCTCTTGAAACAGTATCAGCTAAAAGCATTTGTTTCCCTTGTTTGTATTGAATATTGATGTCATATTGCGGAACTCGCATCAGCAATCGTTGAAGTCGTTTCGCGGCAGTATGTAATGGCTTCCTATGAATCGTTTCTATTGGTTTGTGGTCGGTCTCCACGGTCATTCTTCGTCTGTAGGTGTTACTTTGAAACTAGTCTAATCCATACACAATCGCTAACATCTCTTTCTAAATTTGTGAATATTTCTGCTTCGTTTCTGTAAGGGGTCTGCTTGCGTATGATACTGGCTGGCCATTCTGCATAAGCTCTGCTTCTAATCCAGATTTTGAAGAATCACATTGCAGTGTTGTCTTATCTTTCGCGTTGAAATACTTCAATACTGGCGTTTGTGTCTCTGCATTCTTGATTTTCTGCTGAGCATCATCATGTTTTGCAGTCCATGTCCACTGAACATCTTGCCTTGTCAGTTGACGTAATGGTTCACATAGAGCTGATAAGTTTTCTAGAAATTTGGATAGGTATGTTGCCATTCCAATGATTCTTCTCACACCGGTATTGTCTGTTGCTCTAGGCATCTTCTTGATTGCTTCCACCTTGTCAGGATCTGGTTTCAATCCACTGGATGTCAATATATGAGTCATGTATGTGACTTTGTCAGTTTTCCAATCCAAGACCTTTTCCAATCACTAGAATATCGTCCGCTGCTGTATATATTCCATGTATGCCTTGCACTGCTGAGTCCAACCATCTCTGAAAATTTCTGGTGCCGGTGAAATACCGAACGGCATCCTGTTCCACTTGTACCTCCATAAGGCGTTCCAAATGTTGTGAGCTTGCTCGAGCTCTTGTCCAATTCGATATGCTAGAACCCATTTTTGACATCGAGAACACTGAATATCTTTACTTCAGTCAGTTCTAGTAGAAAGTCATCCAGGGTTGGCATCCAATATCGGCTTCGCTTTAATGCTTTATTCAATGGCTTCGGGTCAATACACACTCGCATTTTACCATTTGGTTTCTGAACGAGTGTCAAACCAGACTGCCAATCGGTTGGTTCATCCTCTCTCTGTATGATCTGCAGTCGTTCCAATCGTTCCAGTTTGTCTTTCAGTCTGGTTTGCATTGCTAGTGGTAATGCGTCTCAATAGCTGTCGTGTCGGTTGTATTGCAGGGTCTACCTGTAGGTGTAGTGTTCCTGATAGTTTACGAACAGTTCCTTCAAAGACAGAAAGATAGATCTTGACAAGTCTGTCTTTGTCAGTTGATTTTTCATAATTTGTTGACTGCTACCTGACACAGACTCGAGTACAGCTATGTTTTTTTAAATTGAACCTTCAATAGATCCCTCGTCTGAGATGCTGCTGCGCCAAGAATGGACGTTGCTGCGTCTTTCACTACAATAAACTCTACGCTATAGCGCTTGCTTGTACTTGGTTTGTCACTTTCACAATCTTCTACGCAAGGGGCTTCATCTTTGTTCCGTTGAAGAACGCAAGTACTTGCGCTGTCTGCTTTATCGTTGTGTTTCTGTGGCAAGTCCGATTGTTTCAGTACGCTGCACGTTGCGCCGGCGTCTATCTGAAATTTGACTAGTTTTCTGCCGATTTTTATTACAGCGTACAGTTTTCGTTCATATGTTGTGCTATTTCTGACTGCATTGACTTCCTCTTTCTGGGGTGTCAGTGTCATCGTACTAACGACATGACTGTCAAACTCATCACTGTCTGTATCAGTCTCAGTCTGTGACTCTATCACATGCAACGTACGCACTGCACCTGTCCGGCTTTCTTTTTGTGCTTGACTTGCACATGCGGGAGAAGTGATGCATCTTCAAGCATTTCTTGCATTGCTTCCCATAAGCTGGACAGTAATCTCTTCCACATTGGCGGTCTTTCCCACAGTATTTGCGCTTTCTTTGTTGCGGCGGGTACCTCACTGTCTTTTCAGCTTTGCGTGTCTCTTTTCCTTGGGGGAGTTGAAGCATCTTCTTGCGAGCTTCCAAAAAAGAGTGTACAGTGGCATCTTATATTTTCATATCTCTCATTTGCGCTGACGTCGATTCATACGATTCATACGCGCGGCACGTGTCAATGCATTCTCTGAATGAAAGGTCTTTTTTCTGCAAGTTGTTTACGTAGACCGTCATCTCGAATGCCAGTTCGCTCCACGTCTCCATCTTTCCCGACACATGTATTCATCTTTCCCGCCACATGCCTTGGTGTTTACACTAAACAATCTACAACAGACAGGCAAAAACAAACAAACTGGGAGACAGAAAAGCTACAGACAAAAAAGGAGAAACACACACGTACATACATACATATAATAATAATAATTAAAACCTACCAATATATATATATATATATATATATATATATATATATATATATATATATAAATAACAAATCTCTACAGATTGCTTGTATTTCTCCGCTTTCTATTAAGTAAATAATATTATAATGATATTTAATAGTAATACATTTATTAATCTACGAGCTTAAAGAAGGACAACACAATGAGTGGTGGGCTGCTTCGCGAGAAGCTCACTATAAACAGGCTGAATTGACTTCCAGTCTGTCTGTCGGTATGTCGCTATGTTTGTTTGTATGTACTTATGTTTGTTTGTAACCGTTTGTCACGCTCGAGGAATTTGTCGAGCCAATCAGCAATCGTTTTGGGACGCGTCCCATCCTTGGTTTTCATAGAATTATACATTCTAGCAACAATCTCATGCTTAGTGAATGATAAGGACAATAAATATACAAAAATTAATAAATTTGTTATCGATATGCACAATAAATACACACACACACACACACACACACACACACACACACACACACACACACACACACACACACACACACACACACACACACACGCTCATAGCTCTGAATCGACAGTGTAAACACTGCTTTATTTACTAGCTATTAGTACATCACAGCTGATACATCACATCAACACATAAAGAACAGCAAATACAAACACTCACCATATCCTTGAGATTGCCATAAGCATTAGCTGATAATAACATAACAATTTAGTGAATCATAACCATGATCTGCTGAAGACATTAAATCAGTCAGACCCTGCAGTAGCAATAATTGTGTTTTATTATTTGTATTTAATGTACTATTCGTCCTATCACAAATCTCATCACATCATTGAAGTATATCATTCTATTAATTCATTCATATATATTTGAGAGATATTGCCATCACAACAGATATATGTCTACAAGAATCTAACCATGGCCAAGAGCCCCTATGTCACACTACGATTCAGCTAAACCCTAAAAACCGTCCAGCTGTTAACAGTTAACAGTTTCCTCGCCAATTGACGTCTTGCCCACAATGCTGAGGATGTTGTTGTCGATCATCCTTGCGTTTTCTTTCTGGAGACATTCGTTCATTCATTCATTCACTCTCAACACTTACAATAGAATCAGTTTTGTTCACATTTGCTCCTTTTGGCAACAAAGTATGTACAATGAAATTGAAGCCTCTAGCAAAAGTTGTCACAAGTATAGGATATCCGTACAATAGAGTGAGTTGTTATCAACAAAAAATAAGATGAGTCACTCAGTCAATAACATACATGTATATCATACGCATCAGGTGAAGCTGATCCTAATTTCAAAGAGTTTCCACATCATCGACTTTGTTGTCGTCCAGTGATAACACTAGACTCCTATCCATGACCGATGTGTCTCACTCATTCCAACATCATATCAATCACAACAAATCTTTACAATTTCACTCACCAACTAGAAATCACTCAACGCGACACTCTCACACAACAAACTTACACTTCATCGCCATAACTATTACATTACTACTCAATTTGACTTACGAAAAATGCTCTATAGCACCCGCTTATAGTCTGAAACTCGGATCGAGATCTGGACCCAAATTCCAACTTGTGATTGTACGCAAGCGGCTAGAGTGCCGGATCTAATCTTGGACATATCTCCTAGTCTTGGTCACTCGTTCTCTGCCAAATAGCTGCAGCCAGATCTACCTGCTATGCTAGCGTCATAGTCTTACTGGATAGAAACTAGGTAGAGTACCTAGCTTGCAGGCTGCTAAATGTAGTAAACTGTTAATTAATCAATTAAATAGTAACAACGAAAAATTGCTATGAAATAGTCGTTTACTTCGTGCAGTTGATCTATGTTCAAGATGACGGGACCGATGCCTAGTGGAGGTCGTCTACTCGGCTATTCAAACCAAGTGCTCGTTCAAGATGATGCGACTGATGCCTAGTAGAGGCCGTTTCTATTGTATTCAAGAACTCGGTGCTTGTTCAAGATGACGGGACCTAAGCCTAGTAGAAGCCGTTTGTAGAATCGAGAACGCCGTGCTCGCGCTCAACTAGCATGCAAGAAGATGGGCTTACCAGGTTAAAAAATACGGGACTCATTTTAAAAGTATACGGGGTCGTGTGTTCAACTACTTAGAACCAGTTCAAGTAGACGGGTCGAAGGCAAACGGTGGACCCGTGTTTCGAATTAGAATCCCGTGTTCTTGAATTTTTTCAGCAACTTTGTCTCTCTGGACGTCCAACGGTTTTCCGAATACGCTCTTGCTTTTGTCATTTGAAGACCTGTTTTGAGCGCCAATGACCAGCCGCGTGTTTCCCCTCGGACAGAATTTCATAAGAAATATTCTAGAAAGTATGTCTGGAACAAAAATCTAATTAAGAACTGTCCCCTGTTAGGCTGCGGTTAACATTAATGTCGCATTGTCATTCACATTTATTGCATACTAATGGTAATGTGGGCAAGCGGTCACACCTGTACTACTGTCATTGCGCGAAGAAGTAGGTGTGGTGCGAAAATGCCGCTAGGTCATCGCGATGCTCTTCTTTTCTGCTACTTGTTGCTATTTCAGAGTGATCGGGTAGTCTTTGCACCAGATGTGGGCTTTCGCTTTGTGTGGAGGCGTCGCTCTAGGGCACGTAGATTTCATTCTTGTAGTAATTCTAGTTGGTCTTTGGCAGCTGTTCACGACTCTTGCCAGCTTACCGCAGTTTATTCGATACCTGGGCAAGCTTAGTCTCAAAAGGCGATTCTGGTGTGCTTCACGGAGACAGAAATTTTGGGAACATGATGTACACGAATCTTACACGGAAGTGGGAAGACAACATCCCGACTGGGAAGATTCCTAGTACTTTCAACATTTTATAAGGTCAAAAGGCGTCTTCTACAGGGTTTGTAACCTGGATGCTTATTTCTTTTGTCGTGAAGACACTTGTTTTCGAAAAACTGTCCCACAAGAGAAAAGAAAGGCCATTTTTTTATACTGGCTTGTACACGCCCCTTTTTTGTCAAGTCTTGCAGCTCTGTTTGGAATAGGGAAAGCAACTGCTGTGTCCATTGTACACACAGGAGTGCAAGCACTTCGTCGTCACATGGTTCCGTCATCAATCAGATATCCACAGCTAATGAGTTGTCACAATTTATCTGTGACTTTGAAGCATAGTGTCACATTCCACAGTGTGCTGGTGCTCTTGACGGAACGGTTATGAGAATAGAGAAACTTGTCATTTTGTAGATGCATATTATTGTTAGAAAGGGTTTTTTGACGCTATTATTATTTTTAGCTGCTTAGATGATCGAGATATCTTTACTTCAGTAAATTCAGGAAGATCTGGACAGGTAGGAAATTCTTTTTCATTCAATAGAAGCAGCTTAAAAAGATATATAGATTTAGAGGAATGGCTATTTGTAGCATTTTCAAAGGCTATAAATGGACAAGATATCAGCTCTTTTCTTGTTGTAGATACAGCATTTTTCCTAAGTTTAACAGTATTAAAGTGCTATGATGGAGCCAATCTTATTGCACAGCAATCATGGTTTAATTACTCTGTGATTCGAACACGACGAGTTGTTGAGCAAGCATTTGGAAGGCTCAAAGGAAGATGCAGAATCTTTTCATCAAACTGACTCAAGGATCCAATCTTTGCAGGAATAGTGGGATCAGTTTGTTGTGGATTACACAACATCTGTGTAGGTTACAGATGCCCTTTTGAGAATGATATAATTTCAGATCCTCGTGTATTGCAACAACACCAAGACGACAATGATGCAGATCTTATTCAAGCTGGAAGGCAGATCATTGATGTGGTTGCTAACTGGATTTATCTTCATTTCCAAAATAGTAAATAGATAATACATTCAATTACTATACCATAGTAGGCCTAGAAATTGTTCTTTCTTGTATAGTTCACAAACAAAAGTACACAAGTTTTATTAATATATAGTTTGAAACAATTAGTTGAGGTAAACTTTTTAATCAATACTATAGCTACAACAAACAACAACTACAACAACGCTTTGACGACATCTGCATCATGCATGTTCCAACAAAGCTTTTACAGATCAATTAGGCAATAATACAATATATGATTACTTTATTTACTTTCTGTACCAGAGTCAAAAAGGCGTTTGAATAGCTCTGCTTGGAACAGCTGTTGTTGCTGCATCATTATCTTCCGGTGCTCCATTTGCTCTATCCATGCGTTCTCTTGTTTCTTCCTCCTTCTGCCTGACCTCCGACTCAAAATTATTCCTGGACTCTTTCCTTTTCTTTTCAATTTCTTGACCTAACATTTTTTAACTTTACGTCATGCTCGAATTGTCTCCGTTGTGCATCTTTTTGTTGTTTGTAAACGCATTCTAGAAAGTTTACCTAGGCACTGAGACAACGAGATGTTTTTTGTTTGTCTTTGGCCTTCTCTTTCTTCCGGTATTTGATTCGTGGCTGAAACTCTTCATCACCATCATAATCACTACTGACGTCAATTACAGCACTGGCAGGAGTAGTCGGTCGAGATGATGCCTTGCTGCTGGTGTCATTCTTTAGTGAAGCCTCAGAAAGGTGTGACATTTCTAGAGGCGGCTGTGCTTTACTGACAATATCTGCATTGCCAAGCTCAAGCGTTTGATGAGTCTTGAAGACATCGAAAAACGTCTTAAAATTTGGTCAAGCCACAGCTGCAGCTTTCACATCCATGGAAAAATCGTCATCGTCAGTGGCTGTAGTATCAAGCGATTGCGGTTCAACACGGAGATTGCCGACACGTGGTCTATTGACTGAACACAACTCAAGACAAAACTACGCATGCCCGTACCCGTAGTTAGTATCCCGTATTGGGGAACGCCCACTACATCTCCCCCTTTTATAAGTCCAACCTTTGAGGGGGGCGACTTACTCTACCCGAACTCGTAATTACTGGACTGTCCATAATAGACGTTCTAGGTTCATGCACCCGTACACTACAGTCTGGTTTTTCTGAAGTCTCTGCCCCTTGCTGAACAGGTACACTACTCCGTGACACTGGTTGATCTTCACAAGGTACTTGGCTTTCTTTTGTTACGTCTTGAGACTGCTCTGTTGATGTTTGTGAAGCTCCTTCTTCTAAGGTTATTGGTCTCAGACTTCTTCTGTTCCTACGGACTTGCTTCTGTGGTGTGGTAACTATGTAGGACCTTGGACTAGCTGATGCAACTACCGTGCCATACTGGCGTTGATCAGGCACCCACACCTTCGTTCCCGGTAGGAGTACTGCAAGATCCTTTGCTTTATGGTGTTTGTCAAAATCTTGTTTCATTTTGTTCTTTGCTCTCTCTTCAGTATTTCTAAGAGCACTGAGATCTGGAACTCTCGGTCTCAGTTGGTCAGGAATCATTGGGACGTTCGTTCTAAGCTTCCTGCTCATTAGGAGCTCCGCTGGACTGAATCCATTGTGCAAGGGCGTAGATCTATATGACAGCAATGCCATATAGGGATCGTCTCTCTTCTGTAACAAGGACTTGATAGTTTGAACAGCGCGTTCTGCCTCGCCGTTGGCTTGCGGAAAGCCGGGACTGGATGTCACATGTGAAAATTGGCACTCCTTTCCAAACTGTCTAAAAGCTTCTGACGAAAACTGAGGCCCATTGTCGGAAACAACTATTTCCGGGAAACCGTGCCGAGCGAAGATAGACCTCAGATGGTTAATGACCGCTGGAGAGGTTGTAGATGAAAGTAAAGCAATTTCCACATACCGTGAATAGTAATCAATCACTAGTAGGTACGGACGACCCCGCCATTCAAACAGGTCCATAGCAACTTTCTGCCATGGGTATGCTGGAAAAGGTGTGTAGACTAGCGGCTCAGCTGGATTTCTCCTTTCTCTCGCACACGTAACACAATTGGCGACTAAAGCTTCAATCTGTGTACTGATCCCTGGCCACCAAACAGCTTGTTTGGCCCTCTCTCTACATTTGGAAACTCCTTGATGACTACCGTGGAGCGTGTGTAACACTTCTGCTCTCATTGTGGGTGGAATGACTATTCTAGATCCCCTGAGAAGCAGTCCATCGTGGATATGTAATTCATTACGAAGGTTCCAATAAAGTCTGGACTCTCCTTGAAGTAGATGCGACTTTGGCCACTCGGTTGTCACATATGTCTTCGTTTGACTAATAGCTGTATCTTCATTCTGCAACACTTTGATCTCTTCAAGTCTCTTCTCTGATGCAGGTAATGTCTCAGAGAATAAAGACGTGAAGTGTTCGACTTCTTCTTCTACAATCTGGTCCACCTTGCTCGGAGTTAGGATTGGTTGTCGAGACAAAGCATCCGCAGTGACAAGCTCTTTCCCCGGTATGTGACGTATAGAAAACGAAAATCGGAAAAGACGCATTCGAAACCGTTGAATCCTTGGCGGGAGATCGTCCAAACCTTTGGATCCTAGCAGGGGGACCAGGGGTTTATGATCCGTTTCTATAGTAAAGTCTCTTCCAATCAGGTAATGCTGGAATCTCTCCGACGCCCAAGTTACAGCTAACGCCTCTTTCTCGATTTGCGCGTAGCGACGCTCTGTTTCTGACATCGATCGAGATGCATAAGCAATAGCCTTATATTTACCGTCTGATTGCTGCTGTTGTAGTACAGCGCCTAACCCATACGACGATGCATCAGCAGACAGAATAGTTGCCTGGTTTGGGTGGTACAGAGCAAGAACTGGTACCGTAGTAATCTTTCGTTTGATTCTTTCGAATGCCTCGTTTTGCGGTCCACCCCAATGCCAGTGACTCTTTTGTTGTAAGAGCGCACGTAGAGGCTCCGTGATCTCAGAAAGATCTTTCACATATTTGGCTTGATGGTTGACTAATCCCAAAAACCGTCTTAGTTCTGCAACGTTCTTTGGGGTAGCCATCTCAGTGATAGCACTGACTTTCTCTGGATCAGGCTGAATTCCTCCTTGGCTAACTATCTGTCCAATGAACTTCACTGACGGGACTGAAAAGACGCACTTCTGTTTGTTTAATGTAACTCCAGCTGCGCGAAGTTTCGTGAGAACTTGTCGAAGTCGCTGGTCATGTTGTTCTTGGTTAACCCCAAATACCAGTATGTCGTCAACCATACAAACGACACCCTCCAGACCTTATAAAATCTGGGACATTCTCTTTTGGAAATGTTCGGGCGCCGACGTAATGCCGAAGGGTAGCCGGTGAAAACAGTATCTGCCGAAGGGAGTAATAAATGTAGTCAGCGGAGATGACGCTTTTGAAAGACGCACCTGCCAAAACCCTGAGTTGGCATCCAGTTTCGTAAAGACTTGGGCGTTTCCCAGCTGTGCTAATGTGTCTTCTACTGACGGAAGGATGTGTCGTTCTCTTCTCACACTCTGGTTAAGCTTTGTCAGGTCAACACAGATACGGACGGTACCGTTAGGCTTGGGTACCACTACCATCGGCGCGCACCAGTCTGTCGGTCCCTCCACTTTGGAAATGACGTCGAGTGCTTCCATTCTAGACAATTCTTCCTTGACTTTAGGCAAGAGGGGTATCGCAATCCGACGAGGTGTGCTCAAGGCAAATGGCTTGGAATTCTCTTTCAGGCATATGTGATATTCGTCGTGAAGGCTTCCCAACCCTTGAAAAACATCTGAGTATTCTGTAACAATGGATGGAACTAGCTTATCTGAACGCACAGACTCGATTCTGGAGAGTAGGTTCAACTTCTCAATAGCAGGTCGTCCCAGAAGAGGATTACTGAGGTTCTCCACCACGTAAACTTTATCCTCTACACTGCATTCTCCCTTTTGTAAGCGACAGACAAAATAACCAGTAACATCCAGTAGGTTCTTATTGGGACCGTGTAAATTCCTATCAGGTGCTGTAAGGGTTGTGTTCCACTGTTTGTTGAACCTGGAGAACAGTTTTGCCGGTATGACGGAAACGTCTGCTCCCGTGTCTATCTTGAATTGTACTGGTGTGTTTTTGATCAAAAGTGAGACCATCCAAGGACTACTACTACCAGGCGCAGTGAGAGCTCCGAGGAAAACCCCATTTTCAGTATTATCAGTATCAGAAACGACTTCACTGACGAACTTACTACGGCATTGTGCGCCATAGTGGCCTATCTTCTGACACTTTGAGCATTTGGCTTCCCGTGCGGGACAATTAGCCCTGTTGTGGCCTGGCGTACGCCCACACCGTCCGCAGGTTTCCTTGAAACTGGTTGTAGTCCTTGTCTCGGTTGGCTTCTTCTTACCCTTCTCAACGGCGCTGACATCCTTGCCCAGTGTGCCGCCCGTTGGTTCCTCTGAGAAATGACTGCGTAGCGTTTTCTGTTGTTGTTTCACTGCTTCTGACTGCCTAGCTGACACTACTGCTTTCTCCAGCGTAAGTTCATGGTCTAGCTGTAATCTTTCTGACAGTTTCAAGTCTCTCAAACCAACTACGATACGATCTCGAATGAGATCATCGTGCAATACGCCAAACTGACAGTGCTCAGCTAGAGTATACAGCGATGTTATAAACGCGTCTACTGGCTCACCCTCTCCTTGGGATCTCTGATTGAAACGAGCTCGTTCGTAGATAATGTTTCTCTTCTTTACGAAGTGGCTCTCGAACTTCACTTTTACCTCGCTATAGCTCTTCATCTCCTCTCCTGACAATGCTAGCAACGTGAGTACGTCCTCAGCCTTTTCTCCCATTGCGTAGACTAATGTAGAGACTTGTGTCGGACCTTCCTTCTTGTCCAGCCCTGTGGCTTCTCGGTACCGCTCGAATCGTTTGATCCACTTCACCCAGTCTTCTGGATGAGTAAAGTCGAAAGGCGTTGGCAACGGAAACGTCGAGTTCGCCATCTGTCACCATGTAGTATCAAGCGATTGCGGTTCAACACGGAGATTGCCGACACGTGGTCTATTGACTGAACACAACTCAAGACAAAACTACGCATGCCCGTACCCGTAGTTAGTATCCCGTATTGGGGAACGCCCACTACAGTGGCATGACTGGTTTCTTTGCAACGCTTAAACTGACTAAGATCTCTTGGCATTTGCTGACATGTTGTCCACATTTACCATCAGTTCCTCGGGTGTAAGTTGAACGTTGGCGCCTTCTGTTGTTGTATACTCATTGACTAACTCTGCTGCCTATCTTGCATTTGCTTCTTTGTCACCATGACGCTACCGAAACGCTGTAGCACGTCCGCCCAGATTTTAATTAGTTCTTGCTCGACGTTGGTAGGCCACTGCACTTTCTGCTTTCGTTTTGAAGTTGCGCTAGCGCTAGCAGTTGTACTGGCAATATCCAGTTCAGTCGACATACTTTGTTACGCGCAGAAGAATCGAGTAAATACAAAAGGACGAAGTCGTCAACGCAAACTGAGGCTTTGTACAAGTGGTAGGGAAAGTCTAGCGACCGCAGTAGCATAGGACAGCGTGTTCAAGTAACCAAAACAATGGTAATGTCAATCCTAAATGCCAATCTCAGCCTACATTTACATTCTCATTTACATTCTATTTATATTGGCCTTCATATTATGCTAATGAGCTTTCAAATCTACGTGTGCCCAACGTAACGGAAATGTCAATGGCAATGTGGATGTTGTGTGACCGCAGCCTTAGGCAAAACTGTCCTCAGGTATACTTTCGGAGGCAGACCAAATATCCCAGGAAATTCTGTCACTCTGACTTAGTTGGTACGGTACTTCATGTGTAATATATTCATTACTGGTATATCACGTACACCAGAAGTACAATATTACTATAGAGTGCAACCCGTAGACTAAACATCTAAAACAGAGTCAGACTATACACCCAGACTGCGCTCTACTACACTCTTCCCTTTGCCATTAGCCAGTGCCCTGTTCAGTTGTTCATGAATCTAATTTTACTAACGGTTTCCTGTTTCTTCTTGTATAACGTCTCTCGACCTTGGTTGCAGTCTCTTTTGTTCTCTTGGTTGTCTTGGTATCCTTACGCTTTGTGCTGGTAATTGTTTCATTCAGTACAGTATCTCTTCTTTCATCTGTTAGAATAGTTTCCATAATCACTTTCTCTGCTGTTCTCTTGTTAGGAGTACTACTACTCGTTGAGACTGAATCTGAACCGCCGGCTGTCACCATATCATCAGCATGCACCATCCTGTTCCAGTCTGGTGTCTGAATGATGTAGCTCCTTGGTTCCTTTGCTTCAATTACGGCTCCTTGCATCAGTTTCTCGAGCCCTCTCTGCTTGCTCTATACAGCAACCTTTTCTCCTTGCTCAAAGCTTCGCTCTTTTATTCGTGGAGTAATCATTAACCTTCCTTTGCTGTCTGCCTCTCCTCCACAGTCTTCCTCAAATTTGGCCTGAGCAGACTGAATTCGGTGCGAATCGGTCTGCCAAACATCAATTCTGCTGGAGTTCTTCCTGTTACACTATGTCGTTTGCTCCGATACATAATTAAAACTTACGCAATTGGTGTTTCAAGATTATCTCTGTCTCCCCTCGTTTCGTCTGGTGTACATATCTCAAAGTGCATCTTTCAAGATCCTCGCCGCTCGATCTGCCGCCCCATTGCTGGCTGGATGGTAGTGTGCCACTAAGGTATGTCTGATTCCATTGGCTCTGCGAAAGTCCTTCAGTTCCCCAACCGTGAATTGTGGGTTATTGTCACTTACTCATTCATTTGGAGTTCCGAATGCTGCAAACTTCTCTCTCAGTAACTCAATCGTCTTTGCCGTTGTATTACTTCCTGTCGTCATCACTTCCAACAATTTCGAGTGACTATTAACCAAACCAAAAAATGCTTTCCTTCCTTCACTGCAAAATTTCCATGCAATCGTTGCCACGGTTTTTCACAAAAATGTTAGCTATACACAACGGGTAGCTATACCCAACTGGTACCGGCTATTCGCACTGATTGTATTGACTTTACAGAGATGACTGTAAACCTTTTACATAAATGCGACAAACGTGAAAGTTCTAGAAAGAGATAGTCCACTGGCAACTATTTATAGACTCAACTACAACGTACTGTCTAATTACTTCTGTGGTTACGGGCCACAACAGGTGTGGCAACGATATACGACCTGTTTGCTGGTTTAGAGATGACAACACATTACTCTTGACGGTCTGGAATAAATATGGGGCTGCCGGTAGGTAGTGGTACGATTGTTGTAACGCCAGACGTAAGTTTAATTGAGTTGGTGTCGTTCACTGAGGCATGTCTCGTGAGCCCTTAGTGTTTTCTTGTCGGGAAGAATGGGGCGGCGTTGTTCCGATGTTATAGGTATGGTTGTGCGTATCCGTCGACCGAAAAGATGCTGTACTGGACTCTATCCGTTCTCCAATGGTGTGGACCGATACGCTCGCAAGGAATTTTTCATATCTGGTGTTGACCTGTACAGTTTCTGATCTATATTCTTTTACAAATTTGGTAGTCGTAGTTTGTATAGGGCATACCTCCACGAACCGTGAGTAGCAGTCGACGAACAAAAGGTGACTTTTTGATTAATACTTGAAATCGTCCGGCGCTACTTTTGCCACGGTAAGTGGGAAATGAACTTGATACTAATGGTTTCACTTGGTTGCTGTTAGTGTTGGGCGCAAGCACGACAGTTGTGTACGTAATGGTGTAGTTGTGTACTCATTTCGGGCCACCATCAGATTTCTTTGTTCTTTGTCGACATTTGGTTGTACCTTGATATCTCAAAAGTAGTTTCGTTAGAACTTGAGGACTGGCTTTATGTGGCACTACGATTTGTGGTCAGCATATGAGAAGATCGTCGTGGTTTATCGTATGTTCTCCCTGTTTCGGTGAGTACGGGTAAAGTTTGTCAGGCAGGTCATGTGTCACCGGCCAGCCGCTTTTGCCGTGATCCGCAATAGAATGACAAACGAAGTCTTGCTCTTGGAAATGCAGAAATTCCTTTAGTCGTTCATCTGAAACACATAGGGCATTGGTCACGGCGACCAGACAGGCATCGACTTCTGCTTGAAACTCGTGGTCACGCCTTGTTGCTGTATTAGTTGGCTCGCGCGAGAGTGTATCGGCTTTAACTAGCTCTTTTCCAGAGATGCGCCTGAAAGGTAAAATCGTACCTCACTAGCTTCAACCGAAATCGTACTATTCGCGACAGTAGGCTATCCAGGATTTCGCGCACAATAGCGGTACCAGAGAATTGTGGTTGGTTACAATGGAGAATAGTGAGCCAATAAGGTAGTGATGGAACCGTTACTACCCCCACGTTACTGCTATGTCTTCTTTCTCAATTTGAGAGTATCGTTGTTTGGTGGGTGTCATAGCTCGAGATTGGGAAGGAACAGGGCGCCATTCTCCTGAGAGCTGTTCCCGGCGTATGACGGCTCCAATGCCAAACGAAAATGCATCTACGAAAATCTGTGTCTCAAAGTTGACGTTGAACGGTGCGAGAACTGTGTGACTGGTTAATTCTGCTTTGATTTCTGTAGAGGTTTGTTGCTGTTGTGGTTCCCATAAGCAGGCCCAGTCTTTGCTGAGAAGCTGTCGAAGAGGTTGCGACAGTGAAGCGAGCAGAGGAGAAAAGCGGCCTATTTGATTAGCCATTCCCAGAAATTGGCGAAGTTCTCCTACGCTTTGGGAACTGGGCAAGTTGGTAAGAGCCAAAATTCTCTCTGGGTCAGGCTCTATTCTATATTTTCCGATCAGGTAGCTACAGGTAGCCACAGAAGCAAATTACCTCTTTGTTGAATTGTTGAATTGCTGAATTGGCAAGACATTTGTGTTCTTCTTGCGTCGCCCCGAATACGAGTATATCATCCATGACGCAAATTGTGCCGTCCATTTTCTCCAACAGAACCAACATTCCTCTTTGGAAGTGTTCTAGGGCTCATGATATCCTGAATGGTAGACGACTATAGCAGAAACGACCGAAGGGTGTAATGAATGTGGTGAGGTTGCGAGGCTTCGGCCAAGGGAATTTGGTAAAATGCAGTGTTGGCATTTAGTTTAGAAATTGTGTTTGCCTCTTGAATTGTTGCTAAGAGGTGTTCCATTTGATGGGAGGATGTGACGTTCTCTGCGCACCCTTTTGTTGAGGTGCGTGAATTCTGTACAGATGCGAATGCTGCAATCAAGTTAGGGAAAACCATAATGCCAGAGCACCATTTGGTTGGTTCGTCTATGCTTTCTAAAATCTCGTCTGACTCCATGCGCTGTAGATCTGCTTCTACGCGCGGCATTAGCGGAAGAGGAACTCGACGAAGAGCAGCTAGAGAGTAAGGAATTGCGTCTTCCCGTAGCGAAATGTTATGAGCGAGACCTTTAAATTTTTCGAATCCTGAAAAGAATGACAAGAAAGACGTGTGGGCGTTCTTGATGTCGATGCGGCGTTTGCTGTTGTGATTGACTTGTCCTGATATGCGTAAACCTTGAATGGCTTGTCTTCCCAGAAGAAGTGTCTGTAACCCACGTACAACGTAGACCATGTGGGTCGGCAAAACATCTGCAACGGTACGCGAAAGTGGGATTTTGATACTCTTTGGGACGGGAAGTTGGTTGCCGTCAGGTCCGCGCAGAAAACGGTCAGATATTTGAAGTGCCTATTTCTGAGCCAGACTTTGTTGATAGAGTTGCTCTGGAATGGCGGTAACGTTGTCCCCTATGTTTGTTTCATAAGAATTTGTGAGCCTCCGACATCTACGTGTTTGGACCACGCATTACCAGAATTAAGGAAGTTAAGAACAGCATCATATTGGGCTGTTGTGGACGCTGTGGATACACAATGTGCTGCGGAACTACGCACAGACGCAGAATGGCCTATCTTGCTGCATTGTAAGAATTTTGAGTCTCTGGCGGGGCTTTTGCCATGGGGTGTTCGTCGTATCTGCACCATCGGCAATTTAGCGATAAAGGCGTGCTATTTATAGTGGTCGTTTCTCTTCTTTCCTGGAAGGACGTTGCCGTTGTGGCCTTTCCAGTTGGGCATTGCGGTGCACAGCGTCAGCAGAAACAGCAAAGGGGTAGGCGTGGCTTGATAACTTTTGACTATTGATTGTTGTGTCTTCACTGCTTTGCTGTTACGTTCGTTTGTCACTGCTGTAGCAAGCTCCAGATCTGATAGAATGTGTTATAGTTTAGAAAGATCTGCATTCAGAAGACCGACCACCAAGCAATCCCGTATTAGCTGTTGTTTGAATGTCCCGTATTTACAGGGTTTGGATAGGGTGTGAAGAGCAGTCACGAACGCATCCACGCTTTATGCTGTTTGTTGTTTCCTCTTAATATACCGGGCTCGCTTGTAGATAGGGTTCTTCCGTCGCACGAAATGGTTTTGGAAGCTCTGCTTAGCACTTTTGTACATCCTCTTCTCGTCTTCTGATATCGTGAAGCTTCCCCAAATATCTTCTGCGTCCTGTCCCATAGCATAAATAAGTGTACTGACCTGAATTAGTTCCTCCTTCTTGTCTAGGCCAGACGCAACACGATAACGCTCGAATCGTGTGATCCATGGCGGCCACGTATTTGGTGTGGCAAAGTCGACCGGTTCGGGAGGTTTTAGAGATGAAAAATAAGAAGCCATTCCTTCCACTCTTGTCACTATATAGTGAGACTATAAAGAGACCACGCGGTAGGCTGTGTGCCCCATAATAGATCCTGGTCTTACCTAATCACCTCTCCCGTAAATGAGGGCGTCTGAAGTACAGTCAGTCTAATAACACTACATGCACAACCACGACCACTGAAACTACCGGTAGTTGAAGGGGCTCCAAATCCGGCTGTGGCAACATGTTCCTCGTTTTCTCCGTTTGAGTTTGATTGCATCTGCAATCACAGTATATTATATACTGTTTATGATTTTTATAGGTACAGATATGCCTGTGGCAGGTTGGAGGTAAAGTTTAGTTTGGTTGTAGAAACTGTCCAAACACGATCATCTTTGTCCGGACGTGCTCGGATAATTTTGCAAAAATTTCCCCGCTTTCACAGATCCTATGCAATGTAACATGATAATACGAATACCAGGACGAGGTAACCTCATTTTGCAGTCTGCTCCTCATCAGAAAACTACTCAAGAAAAGGCCGGAAATTAGCTCATCAAACATTCAAATAGTGTTATTATCTAAGAGACAACCACTTACTATTGCTACATTCAGTAAAATATTGGGTTCTGTCAATTGTAAAATGCAACCGAATTGATCAAAATCATTCTAAAACCTTCCTGAAAAGTCTGTATTAATTAGGAACTTGCAAATTATTTATGGTAATTGTATTTGGTCACCTTGATTTGTATAGTCAAATGGGTATGGAAGCCTGTTCCGAAATGTTGTGGTTATTCTTCAAGCGTTTATGATATAACGCGCTGCCGAACAAGCTATTTAGATATCGCTAACAAGAGTGATATACAATATATTCTGTACACGTCTACTTTGTATAGCGTTCTACTTTTTTTCGGGATATTAAACAAATTTACAGATTTTTCTCGTGCGCACAGTGCAGTACGAGAATGTTTCTTTTTGTGTAAAGTTTATCGAATTACAAAGTAGATAGGCGAAACTACAAACTCTAGCTACCTCTAGCTAGTTATAAAACTGCGTCAAGAAGTGGGACGTATGTCAATAATAGGAATGTCAGAGAGGTACCAAGTATCGTGCTGCTATGTCAGCAACGATGTTTTCTAGAGCTTACTGTCTTGTTTTCCCATACCTCTCTCTCTTCTCTTGATCTTGTCTTGGAAATGTGGCAGCATATGTCTGTGGCAGATTTTCATCCGTACCAGTCGTAGCTTTATTCTATTCTAATAAGATTTGATATGGATCGTACACATATATTTGAACGTCGGTTGCACGGTCTTGAAAATTAATTGAATGGTTTACTGTTTGCATCATGACAACGTTTGGAAGCTGGATAGCGCAACGGTACGCTCTCCATTTATCGCTGTGGATAGTTGTATTTGGGAGCACGTGCGTCTATATGATCGGTAGAAGGGTTGCTGCGTTCACACGTTACCACTTTCATGTGTCCATTGGCAGGGGTCGTTCATGTATCGAAAATCCGAAGCACTTAAACTTGATGCCGTGACAGAAGCTCTCGGTGATGCTATCGCGACAACAAATGCAACGTAATCGTTAAAAATTGTGTGGTGTGATTTTGGACTGATATAGAGATCACAGAGCTTTCTATCGTAAGTAATACGCAATTAAGGCACGTATGCAGTCACGTCACACACTAGCTAGCGATTCAGGAGACCATACATGCCCTCACCCGATGTACAGGTTAAGAAATGAAATCCATCCTTTCATTAAGTCTTCCACACTCACACTTGTCGATTTAAAGGCTAAAGACATTTCACAACCCAACCTCAAGGGAGTTGCTATGCTAAAGTTAACAGGATTAATGCAAACTTTGCTGAGGATGATCATCAAGCCACGTCGTGCAATTTCCTCAACATTAGTTTGTTTTCATGTCTATCTGTCAACATTTTTACAACCATGTGCAGAAAATTGGTATCACTAAATTTTATAGTGCAAAATTTAACTCTAACCTAGTAAATGCTGCCGTTTTTGTCTGTCACAAATGTCCACATCATTCCATCTACGTTTGAAAAAACCTTCCGTTATGCCAATGAACTTTACATCAAACAACACGTGCTGGATTTAAGTTTTTTAAAATGTCTTCTTTTGTGACTTGAATCGTCATAGAGTCGCAGCAGCATGTTTTGCAACAGACGCTCTGTATCTGGTTGCTGATAGAGCTGATGGTTTTTATTCATTATTGGCTTCTCAACTGCATCTGGTTCAACCCTTGCTTATTTCTTTGGTTGACGTGCAGAGGAAACTAAAGCTGAAGTTGTTGGTGAAATAGCGAAAACTGTAACTAGACGAAAAGCTTGAAATAATAGGAGAAAAAAATTGAAGATATTTTGAATGCATTGTTGAATTTATAACTTTGTTACTTTGCATTTGTTTCTTGGACGTCTTCAGATGTAACCATCGGTTTCTTTAGAAACTTTTGGATATTGATGGCAGATCCACAGTGACTGTCTTCTGTGTTCCTTAAAGATGGCAACGTTGCAGAAATCGAAGTATTTTTTCTGCAGAATTGTCACCATGCATACGACTTCTTGAATATTGTGAAAATCCATAATACAGTAGCTATATCACGTCGGTCATAGAAATAGTAGCGCACAAAGATAGCTGTTCGAGTCTGACTCTATGTATTTAATGTAACTCTTAAATAGGTTTTGTGTCGATCTAAACGGAATATGTATGTAATTGATTAAAAAAGTTTTGGATCCGCTGTCACATTGATAGATGCAGACCTGAACGGAATACTAGGCAAGGTAAGCTTTCTGATCTCTTTTCACGTTTGTACATTCTGACCTGAACGGACTACTGGTCAACCTGCAATTTTGCGCGACAATCTGCAGAATTGCTTATTATATTGGAGAACGATATAATCCTAGTTTCTTTAAGTAGTCGTGTGCAGGATGATATATTGCATATTAGACTGATATGTAAAGAGCTTGTTAGATAAGTAGGCTGCGAATTGTATCGTAGAGGATAGAAGAATACACACCTTATTCAGCTAAGGGTGGGTATTGTACCATTGATCCAGTGCAGAAAACGGGATTGGGCAGAAATCTAACCCGCCGTCGGGAAGGAATCGCAGATGGTATGTCGAATAAGTACGTAATTGCCGATCTCTCAAATTTTTTATATTTATAAATACGTCCTTTTAAAACGCCTCGGAGACATCTGAAAGTGTCAAAGCTCCACGGTAAACAGTGCTTGTTCCTCTTGTGCAAAAATGAATGGACAGCTTGAGGAGGCAACCCTTTAGCACCCCACTTAAACCTTGCCATGTGAATGCAGGGCCTTGTAAGGCTGACGCCAGCAAGGTTAAGGGACTGCCTTTAAGCCTTTTTGAACATTATTGAACATTATAGAAAACTCAGACGCACAGTAACTGAAGTCGCTTAAACTAGACAAGGAGATCTGAAGACATCATTAGTGATCTTGGTATGAAGAAGGTAAAGAAATCATGAGCGCACCAACCCTTAGTTCAAGCCTGTACTGGGTTACACCAGATAGGCCCAGTGAGATTTGCATTTTCATTAGTAGCATATTGGCAAGAACAATGGTATGTGAAAAAGGAAATAATTGACATGAAACGGTTTGATGGTTGCCATATTGGTGCACTAAAGAGGCCACTTTGATAGAAATGACTAATTTTTTATTTCTTATTCCAAATTTGAAATTTAGAGCAAAATGAAGCAGAGGATACATTTTGCAGCTGGTTTGTTATCTGTAAGCACAATTATTTTTGCTTTTTAAAGTCAGTATAAAAGTTAGTCAAAGTTGAAAGTAGATGTCAACTTTGAAGAAGACAAAACACTATTTGTAACTATTTTGTGACAAAAATTGCGTGCTTGCAAATTTTAAATGATATCAAGGCAATTTTTTGTCTTGATTTATATGTATTGTGTAAATGTTGGGAATGGTTTTTTTATCTACTTGTAATCGTCTTGTAAATTGTCAACGTATTGCTTTTATGACAGTCAACCGTGCATCCCATCTAATTGAAAATTTCAGGTTTACTGTCATATTACTAGCACTGCAGTGGTATCTTAGTACTTATTGTAATCTTGTACCACTGCGAGGTACCATCAAATCTCCCAGTAAGAGAGTGCAACAGAAACATTGTCTATTTACAATACTTTCTTTAGATAAATCTAAATGTTTCATTCCACCTAACATCTAATTTTTGCAGTAATCATAGTTATTCTGTAGTGCTGCGCTTTCAATCTTTTTACTACGAGCAGTATTGATATTGTCTGCAAGTGTTGGAATGTGCTGCAGTACATCTGAATCAGAAGCAAGACTTTCCATTTTAATGCTGATATTGCTTCTCAATTTCTTTGAAGTCTCAGACAGCTTCTCAGTTGCTCTGAAATTAGATTCGGTTACATTATTGCATGCCGAAGGTCAAGCTATTGGTAAATTCCTGTGATACTTACCATATATATTAGTGCTTCGATTAGTATGTTTGATTTAGTGAGACATCTTCAGCAACACCGTTTTTCGCATGTGTAACGTCTCATACACATGACAAACTTTTCCAAAGCAGAGACTAAACGACTGAGAAATTGCACTCATTTTCGGTTCAAACAGGTGTACCGCCAAGCAAAGGAACCCATCACTACCCTAACTAAGTTTCACAAGTGTACTAAACAAATAATAGAAAAGAAACACATCACAATAAGTCTTGCGTTCCAATTTGCTTTAATCAATAAATTACAACTTGCTACCATATTTCTCACAGTCCTTACCTTGGAAAGAGCACAGGTATCCGTCTTCTTGCTAACAAGCAATAATTTAATCTGAAAGAAACATACAGTTACTAAACACGCCCACACAAGACATTTCAATGCTTTATTTCTCCGTTATGGTAAAAGTCTGCATTTACGGTTGCTAGGGGTTGTGTCATGACGTGACAGCTTTCATCTTAGAGATTGTTGATTTTGGTGAGATTTCTTCTTTAAGTTTGTTGGCGATATGTTGCGCCTGCTATTTTGATAGGAGGAACGGGATTTCCAATGTTTTCAAAAGCATTTTATGCATATTTACAAACTCAAGACTTAGACGATGTGTATGTTCTTGCAACATACCAGACGCAGCTGTTGCTGAGACTACTCAGCATGCATTAATAATTTTTTCTTTATGAATTGTTTATTGTGTTGTATTACAAGTTGATATCTAGTTAGTGTATGGCTTATTAGATTAGAAGACAGGGCATTTCAAATGAATAATCTGAAACTCATGTAATGGTTTTACAAGATTCTGTTATTACAGCTTTCTCTCCTTACTGACTTACTAAAGAAAATCATGGAGAAGCTGTTCGCACCCTACTTGTGAATAAGATAAGTTTGAGCAGACATTCGAAATTGACACATTAATACTAAGCATGCCAAGACGAGTAAAACAAACGGCTACTCGATTTATCGTGGTATTAAACAGTTTAGGATTATCTACAAGTGATGTAGTGGATTTTTGTTTAGATTTGAAACTATTTAGTAGTGTGGTTGCTGACCTCTGGTCGTCATTGTGGTTGTTGCCAAGACATACTGAAAGTAATTGACACAATTGCATTACTGGACACCCACAATTGTCTGGCATCTCCCCAGACGTGTTGGTTCTGCTGACTGCTTAAAGCAAGGCTATCTAGGAAATGGATCTTCCTCCAATTCATGAGAAACAATATTAGTTTATTTTATCAATAATGCTGACTTCAACAATGGATTTCTGTGCTACAAGAAGACAAAAAGATGTACTTTTAACCATCAATTAGCAAGATCGTGCATATTTGCTGTCATAGCTATTGTCAGCAGATTTTGTACTGTAGAAATTCTTCAGTGGGTCATATTTAGAATCAATTTAATTTCTCACTGTACAGTATTTATTATATATATATAACACAAATAGTGCATATCCGCTCTAAGGACAGAAGCACAGAGAGTCTCAGTCGAAATATCGCAATAATTAGGTAGATAGTTATCAATCGCGAGGTCCAATCTGTTACTAATCAATCTTGAGTTATACTGCCACAAACGAACAAATAACTATTAATGAAATTGTCTGGAAGCTTGGCTCAGTGATAAGCCAGATGATAGGAGAGACTTCTTTGTGATTCCACCACAAGAGGGTAGAATATGTATGTACACTTACACGAAGTCTAAATACAACCTATTCTCTTTCTTTCACGTTTTCCGTATGCTAATCTCATCTTTCTCGGTGTTTGCAACTGCCCAGCCTTCGCAATGGCTCAATCAGTATGTATGTCATTCGGCTCAATTTCGGCGCCCGGAAGCCTAAACTAAATTGCTCTCACCATCCTGGTTAATCTTCAGAGCATTCTCCTTCCAAATAACGACTACACAAGACGAAAGTTTACTTGGGGCTATCCAGCGATCTCGTTTGTCTGACCTGTACCGCCCACTTTCGTCTTTGTTCGTGGTTTTTTGGAAACCGAACGAACGTCACACCTTCTTTCACGGTATTATGGCACCCAGTTGCCGCACATCATCTGACCGTTCTAACCGTAGTCCACGCTCTAGTTTTGTGTTGGTGTGCCTCTTACTAGGAATTCTGATTCTACCTTACTAGGAAATGAGGAATGAAGCATTCTATTAAAAATGCAATGATTGCAATAGTTAATTAGTTCCATACGTCCGGCGCCTCTTCGTCATGCAATTAACATCAAATAGGTAGTCGAATGCTAAGACCCTTCAGTGCCTAAGGTGCACTCAATTTAGTGTTGTTATAATGGTGCACGATTCCAACACTCTGTGCGGTGCTCTGGGGACGCTTCAATATGAGCACCTTGATAGGGTTTACGGAACACTAGTAATAGGTGTCTCAAACTACCTCCCTGGACGGTGCTTGCTCACCGCACTATTTGAGTGGCTTTCTGCATGTACAGAGCGATGAAAACTGTGCGTAGAGTATTGACTGTAAGTGCAAAGTGAGTGAAACGTGTCGTACCCCTTCCTACAGCATCCTGTGATTTCAAATAGATACCGCATGATGGCAACATATAATTGCCTTAATTAATCAGCGTGTTTGCTTTAACAGCTTGCTGGACAAGGAAATGATGGTTTACTGGCGATATGAGTAAGTGGAAACGAGATATGAAATGTGCAAAATCCGGTGTTTAGTTTTGCAATAATGCACGCGTACGCAATGTGGCTAGAATACTTTGAAAAGGAATGGCCGAAAGATGCACGGATTGGCAACACCCCCACTGACTTCGAGGAAGCAAGACAACAGTTGCAAAGCGTCGCGATGCGTCTAAATAGCCAGACGTGATAGCGCGCTTGGAGAAATCTGGTTGACTTCCGCTTTTATCAAATGGATGACACTCAACAAATTACATAGCTCTTTGGAAATTGGCATAAATCCATAAACTTACTTGCAGGCAAAGTTTAGTTGGTGACCGGTAGCCAAAGAGTGGATTGGAAAAGCAGGCACAATTCATATATCTTGGTCAGCAAATGATTTCCAATCAATTTTCAGCCGATGCTACTCAAAATAGCAAACGCCTACGTTCTTCCATAGTGATGGTAAAGTGTCTTGACAGAAATACCGCCCTCTTTCCAGTCTCTTAGTACTAGGTCTGTCGCTGTCTCGACGACGACGTGCTAACATTGTTTATTTGTGACGTCGTGGCAACACCTGTTCTGACGTGGCCAAGTGGATAACAATATAAGCGATCGAACTCTCACATTGCAGCAAAGCAGTTGCCACTGGATCAGTCGTCAGACCAACGAGATGAAAGAGGCAATGCTTTTTTGTTTTCAATTGGGCTCCTGAACACTGTTACACGTCAGTCAGTATCTTCTGATACTTCTCTTTCATCGTTGTAAAGAGGAATAGATTAATGTTCAAAAGTTTATTTTCATTAATATTTTGATTATAGGCGTATTGTAGCACCAAGAAGAATCATACCAGGCGAGACGTTTGTTGTCTATGTTCACACTAAAGCGAAACTGTCCCGGAGTCAACAGGTAGTAGTTGTAAGTCTAAAGGATTCTTTTGGTCGCTCACTTGTCAGTAGTCAACTACGAGTGGTAAACTCAGGTACCGAAATTTGCTATGGTTTGTACGGTTACGCATACTTACTCCCCGTTTATATCTAATTCCATATAGGGTCGTTCAACAAGTTTGTTTTGGAGGTATATCTCTAACGTTTCAGTCGATATCCCACAGTTTGCTCCCACAGTTGATTGTGAATGTTTCCATAGACACCACTTGATGCAGAGCCGGCTGTTGGGAAATACTACATCTATGTCGAAAGAGAGGATAAAGAAGGAATACATAACAAGAGCCTACCAGTTACAGTTTGCGAAAAGAGCAGATTCATTTTCATTCAATCTGACAAGCCTATCTACAACACAGGACAAACAGGTAACTTTCTCTAGATTGGACTTCAAACGATATCACTGCATGTCTGTCTAGTGTTGGGCATAGCAATCGTTCTGGACCGTCAAATGAAAGCCGCTTCAGGAGCTGTCACTATTACAATTCAAGTTTGCGACATTCTAATAGGAAAATTTGTAATGTCAACAGTATCTTGATGATGTAATGTAGAACCCTAACTTGTACACTGTGGAACGTTTACCTAACATTACTCTCAATTCTGGTAAGTCCTAAATCTTTCGTTTGTATTTCTTGAGGAAATGCATCTTTCTTATACTCATTTCTATTTTTGGTATTCTATAGGAGTTGAAAATTTTAAATTTCCTTTATTCCTAACTACTGTCTTAGGAGTTTATCGGTTTTGTGCAACCTACGAGGTAATTTTTAAAAATACTAACTTATTTTAATGTACATATATTGTAGAGTTTTTGTGTCTGTAAGTTTGTATTTGTATAAAGGGTTTGGCCAAAGGACAGCGTGTTTGTTCACAAATTGAAGTCCAAGATTACGGTATTTTATCTTCTATTAGAGTACCCACCTTTCTTCATATATATTATCATAGCATTTCCAAGATTCTCTTGCTCCATCACTCCTTTTGAAGAAGCTATTTCTTGTTCATCAAAGAGAATTTGCTTTTCAATATCAGCAAAGTTAGAAAATTTAATATATAATTTACCGGTTATAAACACCCCAGTTTTGGACGGTGTGTCTCTACAGTTCCAACTACGGTCTGAAGGTCAGGGGAACTTTATCAGCTTCTCTAAGGCAATCGGATTTATCGACGCGTTGCCCTATTCAACAATCATCCCTGACAAAGGCAAGCTCAAACTGATTTGCTGTTTATACTCAATATAAGTCAGTGGCGTAATAAGCTAGTGTTTTTACAAAAGGTAGTTTACAGAATCCATTAAGACATGTCTTTCTCTATCTGCATATTTGTTTCCTCACTTTGCGACCCCAGTGTGTCTGGATTTACCAGTAGTTGCGCCAGACGAATTAGTAGCGTCATTGTTACATGTACCGACTGTTCCCTTTGTGACATGCAGTGTCAGTATCGTATCTACTGTAAAGGTCTATTGTGTAACCAAGTTTCCGGCTGTTTCGTCGCACTCACTAACTGGCCATTTTGCATAGTTTGCACATCTAAGCATGTACAACATCAGACGTTTGGCTGAAGTGTCCCCTCATATACCTTATGCCGATCACCCAGAGGTTGGTGTGGTTTTCGTGCGACAAGAAAATAACGCTAGCTACATCATTGCTTAAAACTATGCGTTTTTCTTGCGAAATATTTATATTGCCAAAAAGCCTAATTAACTGAAGTCTTAATTATGATTATATTTAAAGATATTTTACGATACGTTGCGATAATACGTTTACGTAACTGTCGCAGCATGCGAGACAATGCCAATTGACTCGTCTTGTGTCGTGTACGGTCTCGGGACAAAATTTAGTATACTAGCCTTCTTTTCGAAAAATTTGTAGTCATAACGACAGAGTGTAAGGCAGTGTTGCAGTTCATGCAGAAAATAACTAACGGATAACAGCAAAACAATAGAATTGGGTCATTTCTTGCATGCAAAATGGCCACCCTGCATGTTTAGATATTAATTAATAATTAAAACGTATCCATAGAATATCATCACTCCAATTATGGTTTTTCAGTTGAGCAAATGCCTGGTATTCTAATATTAATTAATTTAATAATTTATTAAGACTGTCACTCATCTGAAATAATTTGTTCAAGATTGCATTTTATTGTTCCAACTGTTTGTGTTCATTCTTAGATGCTGTTTTTACATGCAAGGCGTTAGACCATTTTTTACTTTACTAATTGCTATTCTTTTAGATTAATGGAACAAAAGACATATGTTTGAAACTTGCTCAAATCTGTACTGCCCGAGAGACGCAATAATCGACGTCAACGTAACTGATGCAACATCTGGAACTCCTGTCCATTGCAAGGGACAGAATACAGTTCCCATCGTTAGACAACCTTACAAACTTACAATTATTGAAGAAAACGGGGGTTTTCATCCATGCCAGATGACAACCGTCAAGGTCTAATGATACATACATACATACATACATATATATATATATATATATATAAATATATATATATATATATACATATATATATATATATATATATATATATATATATATATATATATATATGTGTGTATATATATATATATATATATATATATATCATCATCAAATATTCTAATCATTTAAGAGTCATAAATTGCGCACGTTCTATCTTCAACACTTTCAGGAAAACCAAAAGCTGCAAACGTATCGTTAGAAAGTAGGATATATAGACGTGGCAACGGGTTTTGCAAATCAGCAAAAATCCGTTTAGTGAAATCTTTATATCAAGCAACTGACAGCAACGGGATAGCAACTTTCTCCGTTTGCATGTCTTGTAATTCATTGGCTGTTGAATTTTATGTAAGAAATGATATGCTGCCATAATATATTAGATTGCAATAGAACTGTGTATGCAGGCATATTCAGTCCAAGAGAAAATGCACGACTATCAGTTTTCTAGAGCAACTACTCGTCGGAGCATTATCTACTCCAGTGGCAAAATTGCACTGTCAAGCAGCAACGAGACAGTGCTAGTATGTCAACAATCTCAGACCGTTACAAAATGTATAAAAGTGTTGTATTGTCATGTTGTGGTAGGTTGGACAGACAACTAATATTACCTCTTTCTTTTCCAAAGCAATGATTGCAGATTATTACGTAAATGCAACATTTAGTATCCTAACTCATAAAAAATACATTTAGTGCAATCGTTGTTTGCAGGTTGTCCGTAGCGATCAGATTGTCCGACATGGCCTTTGTTTGCCACAACGTGATAGGAATGCTCGCAGCAAACATCAAATTTTATGCAAATCTGGAGGAATTAAAAGAACTTGCTATATATCATTTCTTGTGACGTCAGACATGGCTCCGAAATTCACCGAAATCGTTACCCAAAAAGCTTTAACTGCTGCACGCATTGCATTCGACGTGATTCAAAATAATGATTCTACGGTCAGATATAAATGATTTTTAAAGAAGAATCTGTAATTAATTGAGTTATTTAATTAATTGCTTGGATTGCAGATTTCGCTACAATTTCAAGAAAAAGAAGTGAAACCAGGCGATAAAGCCAACTTGGTAATTACGGCTCCTCCCATGTCATACGTGGGCGTGATGGCTGTAGATCAAAACGTTCATCGTCATGGCAACAAAAATCAACTCACAACTTCTAAAGTTAGATGATCATTTACTGCTATGGCATATCGGGGGCGGATACAGGATGGGGCACCTGGGGGAGACTGGAGTTATTGACTCTCTAGATACCTGAATGCAGTTGTTCTACTTCGCTGGTAGAAGAACCTTAGGTATATGTACTGAAGGCCATCTTCTTGTCTCTAAGGAACCAACCGGGAGAGCTGAATCAAAGGTGAACACCTACGAGTGCAGCCATAGCATGACATTGTCTGGTCTGCGAAGAATTATCCAGGACACGTAAATAACTATCCAGGCTCCCCATCGGCAAAGGTGCCTCTGTAGCCGCTTCTGCATATCATGATTAATGTAGTTATTTATTGGTACGGCGTTCATCTATAGTTGTACGAAGAATTTGGAAACTTTGATGAAAAATCCAAATTGTTACCAATTGACTATTACCTATGTGACTGGTATGGGGATTGGTATTGTTCTTGTAATCAGTGTCGTGAATCTTTTTCACTCATATCAAACGCAACTGGAACATTGCGCGCTATTGGAATTTCACAGCAAAACGTAGGCAAGGATACTTCTCCAAGTAATTATACAACTATCAATGTAAGTAAACAAGATGGAAATAACAATCAAACGTCATTGATTCATTTTCTCTAAAGTTTAATAGCGCAAATTCCTGTCCACCAAACTGTACCGCATTGCGTTACGAAAAAGTCTACTGTTCTTATGTCAAAGCAAGCAGTCTGTTTTCGGTAAGGCTATTATTTGATGTTTGGCATTCAAAGCTATCATGCGCGTATTTGACCGACAGAGCTCGGGACTGCAATTGTTTGACAGCGAAACTGCACCTCCAAAAGCTTGCCCGAAGCCAAGCCCGCCACCGAAAGATGAAAATGATTGCTGTTCATGTAAGCACATATAAAGCAGATCATTTGAAAAGGTTTATATATGTGCATGTGTGTGTGTGCGTACATTTGTAGTCTGTAAGGCGTATCCAGAATTTGGAGAATATGAAGAATCTAATGAGAGCGAGTATTTTGAAGGTGCCACTGAACTGCCAGCGCAATATGTACCAGAATTTTTTTCCAGTTCATCTGACTCACCAACGCACTCGACTATAACCTGGTTGTGGTTTAATCGCAAAGTTAGGTATTATATTCAACTGTTTTGTCTGCTATTTTTTTGAAGTCATATGCAAGTGTTCTAGAAATAGCACACTCCACGAAGAAGTTACTGTTCGTCATACGATTACGTCGTGGGTGGCAAATGCTTTTGCAGTTTCTCCCAAAACGTCCATGTCGATCGCAATTCCACAAGTTTTGCAAGTCTCCAAATCATTCATAATTGACATCGACTTACCACATTCCTACTCGGTCCAAAGAGGAGAACTGGTCAAGATCACTCTCACCGTTTACAACTATCTTCCAAATAATTTGACCGTAATCCATATACATATATATATATATATATTCGAATTAAATGCAAAAATTGGCAATGCATTCGGTTTAGATTCTTGTGGATATAATTGTGGATGGCAATGACGTCAGAGTACTGCCATAAACTTAGATTGATGTTTCTAGCTTGTCAAAAGCAATCGCTGTAACATTACGGGGACAGACTTCAAAGGCCGCTTTCTTAGCATTTACTTTCAAAAGGTTTGTTAGATCAAGTTTGAAATGGAAGACACTTAATGTGACATCTGTTATAGCAGGTTTTACAGAGAACGTGTTGCTTGGACGTAACAATGACGAGGGAGTCAATAGTCAAAGAACTTCAAGGCGTTCCCGTCATTACGTACAACAACTTTGAACCTGATGAGGGAGGTGCAACAATGCTTTATCCTCACAAAGAATGCCCTTGATGAGCAATCATTATGCTGTTTGTTTTGACTATTTTTCCGTCTGTTTTGCCGTTGCTTGTTTTGTGTAAAAGATATTCATAGTTTCTGTTGCGCAAACAAAAAAAATAAGTAATTGGTGTGCATTGACCCGCTTCTCCAATCAACATTTATCTTCTCTAGTTTAATTAGTCAGCCTTTGTTAGAGTATCTTTGTCCAAGTTTCGGTCTAAATTATTTTCTATTAGGAAATAGTCTGTCGATAAGTAAGCTATCACATTTGCAATACAAACGAGATCATCTACAATTTCTACTAACACTCTATATTTTGACAACAGTCTTAAATTGAAACGTGCAAAGTCACAACAAATTTCATTAATTTACATATAACCTATTCACCATTATAGGAAGACTATAACAGATCATTCTTGTTTTGAATACTATTAGGATAGTATTGTAAGGTGGCGCGGGTAGCAACACGACAGCCGAGTGAGTGTAACACCACAGTCTAATTTATTGCGTGTGTGTGTGTCCTTTTATAGAACCCAATGAATAGCGTGCTTTATCTAAGTAACTTGCACTGCGCAATACAAAGTATCAATACACTACATCATAATCCTCCCCATCGTTTGGTTCTAAAACGGAATCATCCAATCGTCTGGGTAGTTTGCGAATCCGTTTAGATCTTCTTAGAACAACTGGTGGTTCAGGTGAAGCGCGTTGGCTCTCTTGTTCTAGTTGCATTCCAGGCTGGTCTTCCGCACCTCCCTTCGCTTCGGATGGTGACCCTTCTCCCGAGTCAGTGCTCTCGTAACCGACCGTATTGTCATGATTTTCTGTCGAAGTGGGGCGCTTTACCAGTTGGCTGCTCCTGGAACGTGAACTCCTCGATGTATTTTCGGGCATAAATCGTACTTTACGTTGTACGTATGGCTTCAGAGCATCATCGTGTAGTGTTATCTCTTTACTGCCATGAGGCAATTTTAAGACGTAGACAACATCGGATATTAGTCTAACAACAACATACGGTCCTATCCAACGCGGTGAAAGAGATCTTGATACTTTCCGTCTTCCCGTTTTATTCCTAACCCACACTAACTCACCACGTTGATACTGATGGAATACGAGCTTCGACTTGTTGTAAGTTTTTCTTCTCTGTACTGCCATTCGTTCCGAGTTTGTCTTGACTCTGCTATAGAGCCTAGATATTCCAGAATCTCTATCCGTCGCCACTTCTAATGGGTTTTCGTTGATTCCGGCAGATTGTGGCCTATGAATCACGTCTGCGGCCGCATGAATTATTGTTCTAGAATCTTCCTTGAAGACGACCTTGTAAGGTGTGGTGGCGATAGATTCATGAGATGTGGTATTGTGGTCAAACTGTATTTATGGAAGGTGTTTCTGCCAATCTAATTTATTCGAGGCGACCAATTTAGACAACGTTTCATCCAAGAAGCGATTTAGCGTTTAACCGAGCCATTCCCTTGTGGGTGGTATGGAGTTGACATTGTATGTTTAACGGCATACCGTGAACAAAATTCTTCAAATGCTCGACTCGTAAAACAGGTGCCATGACCCGAATGTATACATGTGGGGATCCCGTATCTACATATCCATTTAAGCAACTTCTCACATACTTCTTCCGTCGTTTGTCTTAAGATCGCATGCATCTCTGCAAATCGGGAGAACGCGTCTTGGATGACGAATATATATTGAGCGCCGTTATCAGTTTTCGGCAATGTACTCTTGATGTCTATTACAATATTCTGCAATGGTTGTGTAGCCTGCTGTCGCTCTTTTAACGGTGCTCGTTCCCTTGGACATGCAGGCATTCTCTAGCGCAAACATCGCATGATTGTGTGTATTGTGTAACATCATCGCTGATTGTAGGCCACCAGTACCGCTGTAAGATTCTTTGAAGCGTCTTCTTTACTCACTGGTGTCCTGAAAAGTGTTCATCGTGGGCAAGACGTAATATTTCTGCAACTAACGTCGACGGTACAACATTTTGCAACAGTCCATTCGGAGTGATCCTCTGAAGCACACCTTCAGGGGACCAAGTCAAAGTTCCTTCAGTGTTACCTTTACCACCTTTGATTGATTTTTCATATCAACACGTGAACCAACTTGATCCCTACTTACAATATCGCTGATTTCCGTTAACAGTGGGTCTCTCTGTTGTGCCTTCATAAATTCTTCCATAGACCAGTCGTCTCTCATACTGTCTACTAACGTTGCAGCTTCCGGAAGTCGAAATGCAGCGATCGGATTGGGAGAGTTATTGTTCTGACCTATTTACTCTGATTCGTCGAAGTTCAGGCTTTTCTCGTGTTTAAGTCGACTTAGAGCATCAGCCACAACATTTTCTCGACTAGTTATATATTCTACAGTAAATGAATATTCTTCCAATTCCATAATCCATCTAGCACGTTTACCCCAGGGGTCTTTGGTATTGGCCAAAAACTGCAATGGACGATGGTCAGTTCTCAAGCAAAACTTTGTTCCTATGAGATGATGGCGAAAATGACGGACAGCCATCACAATGGCGAAAAATTCTTTGTCATATACGGAATACTTTCTTTCTGATTTGAAAAAGTTTCTTGCTGAAATAGGCAACTGGTCTTATTTTTTCTGGCGTCTGCTGAGCTAATTCTGCTCCCATCCCGAGCAAGGAAGCATCTGTTGTAAGAAAATACGTTCTATCTGGATGTGGATAACTCAGAACTGTATTAGAAATCAACATCTCTTCAAAGTGCTGAAAGCGATTTCACATTCGTGTGACCATCGAAAGGCTTTGTCACTCTCCAAGAGGTTATACATTGGTTTAGCGATAGCTGCAAACCGCGGAATAAACCTTCGATACCAGCCCACCATACCCAAAAACATTCTAACCTCTTTGACGTTTACCGGTTTGGGAATCTTCGCAATTGCTGCTGTTTTTTCTGCATCTGGGCCCAGTTCATCTTTGCTCACTCGTATACCACAGAAGATAATTTCAGTCCTTGCAAATTGACACTTCTTAGCATTAATTCGGAGGCCGTAATTTAACAGAGTCTTAAAAGTGTCTTCTAACTCTTTAAGATGATCATCGAACGAAACCGACAAAACAAAAAGATCGTCCATATACAGTACGAGTTGTAGGGGGGGGGGGGGTCATGTGCCCAAACACGAAAGCCATCATCCTACAGAACGTCGGTGGAGCGCCTTCAATTCGAATGCCATTCGATTGAACTCGTAAAGGCCCGACGGGGCTCGAAAGGCCGTCTTCTCTTTGTCGTTCTCAGCATTCGGCACTTGGTAGTATCCGTGCGCTAGATCAATGTGGCTGAAAAATTGGGCTCCTGCCATCGATTCTACAACTTCTATTAAATTTTCAGTTGAAATCGCCGTATCCTTTGTCTTGGAGTTGAGAGCGCGATAATCTACACAGAGACGTATTGAACCGTCTTTTTTATTGGGCACACTGGTGCTGCGTAGCCCGATTCAGATGGTCGTATCACGCCTCGTCTTTGCAGTTTCTGTACTTCTTCTTCAACTCCGGGTCTCCATTGCGTTGGCAGGCGACGAGGTCTACATGCAATCGGATTGTCCGTTGTTAGAGTAATGGTGTGCTCAGTGTGAGTTACCTGTCCCTCGTTGCCTGGGTAAGCGAACACTTTGTTATACCTTTGCAGTAACCTTTCAAGGCGATTTTTCTTTTCCGTGGAAATTGACTCTCCAAGGGTCGTTTCTGCGATAGGGTCGTACGTTATCTTACCAGTTTTTATTGCATCGTCACGTGTTCTGCTTTCATTGATCATAGATTTAGTAAACTCGGCTAACGATTGGCTTTATAAACGGTCACTGGGTCTTCCGTGACATTCAAGACGCGAACAGGAACATTCTTCTCTTTACCTCCTTCCGCTACAGTTGCACATCCCAGTAGACCCGATCGTTCAGTTAATTCATGCAGTACCTTACTACACCCGTCCACGTGGGTGGAGTGTTTGAATGAATTCTTCCCCATATTTTTCGTTCTTCTCCTGGTGAAATTACCACTCTGTCCGGTGAGTAGACTTTACCGAATTTTATCTGACAAACCGAACTAGTAGCCGCCGTGACAGTTTCGAATGTGGAGACCTTTTGACCATGGAGATACAGACTTTTCGTAGCAACGTCAATTTGCACGTTGAGATGTGCCAGTATGTCCGTCCCTAAGATATCATGTTCAAGTCCTCTGACTACGTAGAATGATTGTGAAATCTTACTAGGACCAATCGTTAGTGTCAACATATCCGTCATGCCCTCACACCGAAGAGCGAATCCATCCACCATTAATGGTTGCCGGACAATACGACGTCGTAACGGTAAGTTATTGGTCTCCACGAAGCTGTACCGTAGCAGTCTAATATCCGCTCCTGTATCGACTAAGAACGCGTAGTTTCGATCGTAAATTGTAGCCCTTATCAAAATGAGTCCGTGTCTAGCGGTTGTAAGATTTGAAACACGCCCTTC
>CAXXBX010000066.1:350000-525000 GCA_964274945.1 Dehalococcoidia bacterium
TTTTATCATACTCATCATTCGCGCAATCATGTGTGTTCTATACTTTCCTATTATATAATGTGCAAAAGCCAACGCAGTGAGTTATTAGAACAATATACGACAAGAGTATTCTTACATGGTGTCAACGTAAACTGCATTAGCAGTTGGCTCATCATTGCTCGTTTCATTGATGTCGTCGTCGTTAGAGTAGACGACGTCGTTAGTAGCCTCGTCTGCTTGATGTATTTTGGAAGAAGCATTTTGTATCTTTGTGCCTGAAATTTCTTTGTCTGGAAGGGGAGGAGCAGGCAATGAAGGCAAATAGATCGGTCCGCGTAAACCAATAGTTTCATAGTCCGAATGAGCTTCACTGTCGTTGTGGCTTTTGTCAAATACGGGATTAATGTGTCCGCTCCGTCGTATATTGCCGGTGTCTTCATTGGTACCCTGTCCATTACGAGTTTGCTGTATACGCAATATCACAATGCGCAGCAATATTGCGCATATTATTGTTGCAGCTAATGCAGTGGCGCCCGCAGATATTCCCGCCACAGCTACTTGAGAGAGTTGTTTGCTCTTGTCTGGACAAAATACGCAATAAGAAATAATTGATTTAGTCAAATACGGCATACGACCACCTGTGCTAAGACTGGCGATGTCAGAAAGCTTTGTTTGAGTTGGTTTTAGTGTAGATCCCGTCTCTGCGACAAAAACAACAGTTCAATTTAAAAACTTGAAAGACACATGATAAATTATAAAAAGAATGCAAATTGCAATTAATTTTAAATTTATTGGTATTATAAATTGCATAGCTGTAAAACTACCAGAAGAAGACATTACGCATTATTTTAGATCGTTAACAGATAACATATAAACATCTCGTTTTGACAATTTAGTATTATCAGATCGACTTACCATATACTAATAGTTCGAATATTTTTCGAATCGATCCGATAGCATTTCTTGCTTCACACGTGTACCAACCGGAGTCTGATTTATTGACACTTGCAAACGTCAAAACATGACCAGTAGAATAAGGAAGATTAGTTCGTGTGACTGCCACACCATCCTTCCACCATAAGAAAGAAGGCTCCAGCATAGCTACAGCGTCGCAGGACAAAGTAACATTACGCCCTTCTGCGACTACCAAACGGTTATCATTCGCATCTAAAGATTCTCTAAATTTGGGAAGATAACCTATACAAAAAATCAATGTTATAATTAAACAATTGTTAAAGCATGGTTAACTAGTTATACCTTGATATCTCTGTAGATGTAAAGAAAAGCCTTCAAACGATTTTATAGAGTCACTGAGAAACCCCAAAAACAAAGATTTCACCAAATTGACATTACGAGGAATATTGTTTCCAGTGTATGCTGCGATCAGCTTAGAATCTGTTGCAGTTTCATTATACAAAAAAAGATAGTCATAGTTTTCTTCCAGGTTGAATGTAGTAAATGATAGAACTGTGGTAAAATTTGGAGGCACGATGACATTCCAACTGCAGTTTATGTAGTTTCCATAATGATCTGGAAATCCGGGTGAGTTTATGCGATACCAAAATGATGAGATGATTCCACCACAAGGATCTAGAATATAAATAGATGTAATCGGACTGTATTAATTTATTAGATACCTTGCATACTTTCACAAGAATATGTATACGTGACAGCACACACACACACACACACACACACACACACACACACACACACACACACACACACACACACACACACACACGACAATGGCAAATAGATAAGGAGCTGCCTTTAAACGGTAATGCCCCCAGCCAGATAACTGGGTTCATGTGCACTAAGTGAAAGCTATGGGTCGTGCTAAGCAATCTCCTGGAGCCTGGTCAGGTGCTCGCAGGAGCACCGATTGCGACGCCAACTGTGGTGTGGGCACCTGAAGTCCCACCCGGACCCAAGTGGCTGATGGACTTTGTCTCAGTCGGAGGCCTTCGCCTCCATAGTCAAAGACCAGGTACTCATTTATACTCTCAATTCAAGAAAGAGGCAATTGTGTGTGACTCTCTTGCCTTATGAAATTATGCCATAGCTCGCAATCGCTGTGATTTGAACTTAAAAACACGCAAGGTGCCGATGTTTCCATTCTCAAAACGCACTCTAACCAATTGTGCCACAGCACACACACTCCCACAAAGACACACGCACGCACACACACACACACACACTCACGTAAGTATGCGCACAGGCAAACACACACGCAATAAATTTATAGTTTGGCAGCAATTTAGCTGTATGAATAGATTGTAATCATAATCATTTGTTTACCTGCGCACGTGTCTCCAAACCACTGCGGAGGACATTTACAAACGTCGCAATTTGGCAAGGCCGTGCCTCCATTAGCACATACAAGTGAACAACCTGTAATGACGACATGATGGAAACACTCAACATAGATATAAGTGTAAATAGTTAACATCCTAAAGTTTGGTAAAATATTTCTAATTTAGAAACAAAAATATTTTGCAAACATACTCATTAAACATGTACCACGATATACATTCTGAAAAATTCTCATACAGAATTTTGGAAACGAATGAGGTGCCAGATATTGTTTACATTCATTCAGCATGTTTCCTGACAATCATTATATATTGGCGACGTAAACGTGAATTAACAGGTGTACATCCCACTACCTCAGACCAACAAAGAAAATCTGGCAGGTTACTCTACGAAAGAGATATCGAGCTCTATACATCCGTATGAGCAAGACGGAAGTGAACCGCCCACTTGTACTTCCTTCTCAACAGTAGTACACAGCCTCAGTCTGGCCTTTCCCAACATATTTTCCTGATCGATCAAAACATTTTTCATATATCTGGAGGCCTCTACTAAGCTAGAGTGTTTACATGTACATACTATCTAACCAACAATAGGACACACCCAATGTGCTCGAACATCAGCCGCATGTACAAATGCTGTTGCTAGACAGAATAAGACACACAACGTACACAACAACTATTACAGTGTTGAAACAGCGTGCATGCTATATCATAAGTCTGAGTATTCGTAATTATTAACTAGATATAAACTTGTGGGCGTTTCGGACATCAAACAAAGCAGATTTGCTAATCTAGCTCTTCCTCTAAAGCACTTCTTACTTTGCACTTCTTGCAAACGAAGTAGCGCAACGAGCAAACTAAATAGCGTTAGAAAGTTGGTGAACGCCATTCAAGAAAACTGGGAGTAAAGTACACGTGACTACTAAACAGTCCCCGTACGTATCACTCGTTCGTGCACTTGTCTCAGTCTACTGTCTGTTCCCCATAAGTGTGAACTTTGAAAATCATTAGTATCTTCGCTGCTTTTTGGACTTTCGCGATGATCTCGGTATCGTTAGAAACCGCTAGGTGTGGCATGTCTGTTTATTAAATTATCGAAGCCCTTCCTACAAACAAACAGAAGAATAGTACTTTTGCATATCAAAGACAAACGGGTGGAGCAATAGCTATTATTAAATTATCTTGTAAGACGGCAACTCAAACCATTTAAGATAACTGGTGTAACATGGTCCAACTGAAGCAGGTCTTAGTGCTCTAATTAGCTAATGAGCACACCTGGTGTGACCCCTACTTCATTACTCACTTCCGAATTTACACTTAGGGGGAATGGAAAAAAATAAAGATAGCTACCAATATTTTCAAAAGAAATAAAGCAAATTTATTTTTACCTCAAATATTTATTTTATTAATTTAATTTAAATATTACATAAAGTAGTGCAACTATTTAATTAAATGTTAAAATACTTAAAATAAATTAAATAATCAAGTTTTTTGTAAGACTCTTAAGTGACTTGTAATTATTCTTATCTGACTGCAATATACTAAATTGGAAGAAATAGTAAGAATTAAACAATGCAAAATTTCGACGTTTGTGAAAATAGGTGCACTGTCTTGTTTTCATTTACATCAAATAATATACGGATATCTAGATATCTTTAACAAGTATAGGATAATTAATCTAATTGATTAGTTAATAATAAACTGATATCTCCGTATCCTCTGTTCCTTTTATTTGTCACGTGCTGTATTACATACAAGGAAGCGTTTGAAACCGAGGCCAGGTGCCAGGTCTCTCATGGGTTATTGGTTGATAACAAATGGCATTATAAATTTCCGGTACTGTAGAATGTTTTCGAAGTTGCACCTGTTACTTGCACTCTTATTTACCGCTCTCAGTGCAGTTCTATTTGCAGGTAAGACAATAACATGCAACCGACTCGCTGTCGACTCGCCAATTTTAGCTCACACAGCGCTTGCTTTCAAATTGCGCAGGTTTCTTGAAGCCACTCTTACTAAAACCTGTATCCAGCAACACCGTTGATTGGCGACTATTTCCGCGTACAAGCAGGAGAGAAGGAATGCGGATAAAAAAGACAGCAACCGGTCTGATGCAACATCTGGCGGATGCACAGACGGAGACGGAAGAGGCGGACAGGTTGCAAGCATTTTGACTAAACGATGCAACAGTCCAGAGATATTGAAAAGTTCTCTAGCTTTTTCGAACTTCGAGGACATTGGAAAGTACGATTTAGCTCTTGTCAAGGTAGTTACTAGAGATGGAGACCGAACACCTTTTGCTGACATCCCTCTATAGTAAGTATCATGTCATTTCGTTGTCTAAATGATTATCAGAATTTTCTTAATAAAGTAACATGGAAGAAATGTTAAGTACACAACTAACGTCAATTGGTTGTAAACAGCATCAACTTTTGTGTAAACACTTTCAGACTGTCTATTATTTTGAGCCTAAACTTCATGATAAATCCTCAGAATTGAATACTCATGCAACAACATAAATTTACGTAGGGACTTAATTAAATTAATTAACTAACAAAAAAAACAAAGAAAGTACAGTATATACAGTACCCCTTTTCCAGTTTGTATCTGACACTGATTTTAAAAGCAAGCTAGCGAGTGGTAAATCGAGACCATGCGCATGTTGTCTGTAGAGAAATAATAATGTTAATGTAATTTAATTATAGGTAGGTTTGGTTCTATCCACGTTCAAAAGTCAATTTTTTCTAAAAGGATATTAGAAGAGCACTAGTTATACATTATGCATGCGTTCAATAAATATTTCAATTTTACATTACTAAAAATTTTAGAATTTAGCATTATGAAATCTGCTTTTAAAACTTCAGGCATTACTTACGAAAGCCTATCATTGCGCGTGTATGTGCCTATATAGCTATATACCTATATATACTCATAAATTATTTAAATTTTTACGCACATACACGTGTGTGAAACATCAACATATCCCATGCAGAAAATATCATGAGCTTTTGTCCCCATTTCCTCATGAGATACGCCCCTTTCTCATGAGGAAATTGAGACAATCCTCATGAGAATTATGGCTCATGAGTCGAAGTTCATGCGTACGAGATCATGAGATCTGACCTTTTCTCATGAGCCTCGACCCTGACTTTTCTCATGAGCCTCCTGATCTAGCCTCATCAAGCTCTTGATCTTTTCTCATGACCCTCCTAAGATCATGCTCGTGAGACGACCGCTCGCTGTCCAGACAATGTAGGTTATTTACGCATGCGTGCTAAGGGAAAGAGACTGTGTGGCTGTGCAGAGTCACGTATGGAGTGAATTCGTCGCTGTTTCCTCGGTAATTTACTGTTAACAGTTATATTTATTCAACAACTATAGTGATTCTCTAGCTAGTAAAGTTACTCTTTGATCTATCTGCGTTTGTGCTTGTTTCTAGACACTTTGTTGACAGCTCACCAAAGCTCGTGCTCATGGAAAACGGACTCTCCCGGATAGAAGAATCGAACCAGTGCTAACACAACTGAGAAATTAACACACATACACACACGCACACACACACACACACACACACACACACACACACACACACACACACACACGTTTATGCTTTAATTAAGGAACGTTAATTTGCAGTGGTAACATGTTGAATCCTCTCTGAATATACATTTGCTCTTTCACCTGTGTCTTTCTAGAAAGCAAACATCATTGAGACTGGAAGATGTCACATAGAGTTCCAGATGACTTGAAAGGTCTGTTTGATGCCAGCATATCTGTTGAGATAGATGTTCTCACATTCACAGGATTGGTTGTATAGGAAATGATCAATATTTTTCATTGAATTATGACATACTATTTTAGGAGAAACAATTATGCAAGTTTACAAGAGGTGATTATCCATATGCTGAAATATTGTACATATTTCTGTCTATTGGAACCCAGCTGGAAGGATGATAAGTTTGAACATGAACTAACAGCATCAGTTGTTCATCCACTAAGAAATGTTGGTCCTTGTGTTCTTTTTGAAGCAGCTATGCAAGACGATGTGATCATAATCTGGCCGAGACCTGTAGTTAGTGCAAAGGCTAGAATATCTTGAGCTACTTTCTGTAAATAAATTGCTTTGCAGGTGTGCATCAATACTTAATTTAAGGGGAGACATGTAATTGTTGAAACTCTCAATGATATTGAAATAGATCTGTAATTATAGAGACCACGCTGCATGTGATCTTAATTGATACAAATATAACTAGAATGAAAAGTGTGTGTATCAATTTATAGTCAACCATATAACATAACTACATCAAGATTTTGCTGTACCACTTTCTTCATTTGACGATCAGTTGGATCAAAGTAATTATACTAAAGGTAGATGTTGATATTGATATCAATCATTAAACCTTTTTCAAAATATTGGTACAGCAAATAGAAGTTTGTATGCAAAGTTTTACTTGTGAAACTACATATTTGTCAAAGTGGTGGTCAGATATGTCCACACTTGTCAACATTTCAAAATTCGAATGACTTGTATTGAGAGAAGACAACTTTCAATTGAATTTAAACTTAGTAGATATCTTACCCAATTCAAACCATCAATAGAAATATAACTAGAATGTAAAGAATGTGTATTTACAATATTCAACCATTTTCTATTATGCTATAGCTACATTCAAGTTTTGCTCTACACAGTCAGAGTTGAATCAAAATAATAGTCAGTAATATCAATACCAATCATTAAAACTTTCTCAAAACATTAATATAGTAAATAGAAGTTTGTATGCAAAGTTTTACTTGTGAAACTACATATTTGCCAAAGTGGTGGTCAGATATGTCAACATTAGTTGACAGATTTCAGAAATTCGAATGACTGGTATTGAGGGAAGACAACTGTCAATTGAATTCAAACTTAGTAGATATCTTACCCAACTCAAACCTTCGATAGAAATATAATTAGAATGTAAAGAAAGTTTATTTACAATATTCAACCATTTTATATTATCCTATAGCTAGATGCAAGTCTTACTGTACATTGTTACTCCACGGCCAGAGTTGAATCAAAATTATTGTAATATGTAGATTTTAATATCAATCATTAAAACTTTCTCAAAACATTGATATAGTAAATAGAAGTTTGTATGCGAAGTTTTTCTTGTGAAACTACATATTTGCCAAAGAGGTGGTCAGATATGTCAACACTAGTCGACAGATTTCAAAAATTCAAATGTCTAGTATTGAGGAAGACAACTTTTAATTGAATTTAAACTTAGAACATATTTTACCCAACTCAAACCATCAATAGAAATATAACTAGAATGTAAAAGAATGTGTCTTTACAACATTCAACCATTTTATATGATACTAGCTATATTCAGGTCTTGCTGTACAATGCCAGAGTTGAATCAGTACAATTATGTTATGTAGATATTAATATCAATTATTAAAAACTTTCTCAAAATATTAATACATTAAAAGATGTTTTCATGTAAAGTTTTACTTGTGAAACTACATATTTGCCAAAGTGGTGGTCAGATATGTCAACACCTATCGATAGTTTTCAAAATTTGAATGACTTGTATGGAGGAAAGACAATTAACTTTCAATTGAATTCAAACTTAGTAGATATTTTACCCAACTGAAGTCATCAATAGAAATATAACTAGAATATAGTCAACAATAGATACATTATTGTTTCTTCACAGCCGCCGGATCAAAATAAATGTATTAATTAAATGTAGTGGTTAATAACAATTATTGAAACAATTTAGAATAGTAATTAACACAATTAGAACTGGTATCTGTGGCCTTAATTAATTGTTAATTAAAACTGTACATTTGCAATGGTCAGTTATACTGTATATGACACAGGGTATCATATATAGTGGACTGACGTTGTGGTTAGTTTTTAGTAGATTTCCACGCCTATGTATTGATAGTTGTGTCACGCGGAAGAGCTCTACACCGCCACAAAGTGATGCATCTTTCGTGTGCTGTTTAGAATTGCAATGTATATGACAGCACTAGATGTCATCTAGGCACATGGCGATCGCGCTCTCACGGACAAAACGGTCTGTATGTCTATCGGCGAGCCTTTGTCGAGATGTTGCACCGTATATACCCGCTTTACCTACTGGAACCGTAAACTAAAAGGTCACGGGCATCTGTCAGGAAGATGTTAGATGCTATGCGATTCTGTCAGATTGCCTCTCAATATTGCAACGAGAGCTGCAAATTAGGTGATCGACTCATACATGCCGTAGGATACTCTCGTCAGTTTATTTCATGAGGGCTTGCGCGCGGAGTACCAAGTCGAGTGCAAACAAGATCGACGACGATACAACCCAACTCCTTCAGCAGATGGTCAAGGTGGGCGAGCGACAGGACAAGGTCTTGAGTTTTCTGATGCAGCAGGCTCAGTGCTCACCTGCTGCCTTTCGATCAACTAATTGCGCTCGCAGATGTCTCGTACGTACTCTAGAGCTCAACCTAAGCGGTCTAGGGGAACGTGTCGATCACTACTGCGATATCGTGGGTCACCGCTATGTTGAGTGCCGAAAGAAATTACGCGAACAGCAGCAGTTCAAGTAACCACCAAGAAAGGAAGATACATGTACACGCAGCAGGCAGACGCAGAATTATTAGGGAAATTCCCTAAACTCCTCCATGACCACTTATGGTAAAACATAAGTCAGTTATCAAACAACGATGGCTGGACAGGCAAAATAAAATCTGCCAATACTCTTTGTCTATCAATTTCTTAGCAAACCGCCAACGTTTTATCTTATATATGCATAATAAATTATGTTGATTGCTATGCATATCAAATGCATGCATGAATGTCAATATTTTGTATTCTATGATTTGGTTGAGTTTTAGTCTGTACTTGATGACACAAGCAGGCAGTGCAAGCAGGCAGGCAGCCAGACTGCTTTTTGATTTAAATAACAGACCTGCATTTGTATAGCTACAAGTAGAAAGCAATGATGAATGTGAACTGCAAACTATTTAGTTACTTCTTTTTAATAAAAACTTGCAGAGATACTGTACATAGATATATACAAACAGACAACAAGTTCAATTACTTGTGATATGTATGTCTGTATATAAGTTTGCAATTCATTTGTTTATTTAATTAATTAGGTCTGTAGTTTTAAATGTAGCGGGTATTGATTTGTCTGTGTCTGTGTATCTGTCGCTACTGTATCATTCTCTCTGTTTGTCTGTCAATACATTAAATAATTTACAGCTATAATTATAGTGTATTTTAATAATCTAAAGTACAATATTTGTTTACTGTAGTTGCTATAATTAGTTTATGGGCAAGGATTAACTTGAATCAAGTTGAGTTGAGTTGACCCAATCAATGGTTAGCACAAAGAAGCTGGCATTTTGTCTGAAAATGGTTATGTACATTATGTTGTGACATGTACATGGATACTTATTATTACTACAGTTTTTACTAATCTAGCATAAGAGTAGTCTAAGGTCTTTTGAACCGCCTGCTCCTTTTTTGATTTCTATATGAAATCTGAAATTAAATAAATCTTAAAACTTTGTGTTTCATCCACTAGCTTGTTAGCAGATTTTATCGAAGGATAAATTAAGGAGCTGCCTTAAACTAGAGTACATTTTTGTATACACTGGGTATTAATTTGTTTTCATCCTGATCACTTGTTTAGATGAAGAAGCTCATTTAAATTGTGGCAAACTTTCTCTTGTGATTCAGCAGCTTGTGAAGTTGACAGAAGCACTGTCTAATATGAATTCTTGTCGTCCATCAATCCAGTCATTATATCATGTCTTTATTTTCTTTAGTCCAATTTTATTAATATTAAGACTTCTATTTATACTACATAAGGTACGTACAATTGTACTTACTGCGTACATACTAACTAATGTTATTTAATAGAAAGTATCGTATACATTTATTGTCATCATGACTACTTCCAACTAATAACTTAAAAACTACTTAGTCAAAAATGGGACTCAAACTTCAATCATAGAAACATCCCAAGACTAGAACAAACGAATCTTACCATTCATGATTGTGTCATAACAAGACAGTTTCTGCAACCAATTCGTCTGTAATTTTGTATCATAAAAACCACGTGTAGGAAACTGGAACTGACTTTGAAAGGAGTGTTGCAGTTTGCTCAAAGAGTAAACAGGTCAACAACATTCGTTTGTGTAAAAGGAAAGGCGTAACATGTCTAACGGCTGTTCACATTACACAATATGAATCTACAGTGTGTGTGTGTGTGTGTGTGTGTGTGTGTGTGTGTGTGTGTGTGTGTGTGTGTGTGTGTGTGTGTGTGTGTGTGTATACATAATAATTTTGAAACAATGATTCAAAAGAGAATTCTGCATGAAGTACAAGTCATTGATACGTAGTTGGGATAAAGATAGTGTGATGTAAGACTGGGTGGTGTCTGGATGATTAGGAAATTGTTTGAGTTTGAATACATACATATTTATATATATATATATATATATATATATATATATATATATATATATATATGAATGTATGTATGTATATAGGTATATAGATATAACATGCACAGACAACCACCCACGCACACGTGCATGCGTGTGTATATGATATGATGATATATTGGTTATTGTAGAGCTCTCATACACACCATAACAAAATAACATAAATTCACATAATATTTCAATCCAGGTACTTCAGCTGGGTATATAACTTTAAAAATATCTTTTGCAATTTGTGCAAAGTATAACACTATAAAACTCTACAATAACAATTACATCATTACTGAAAATAGCAATTAGTCTGTACAATTGTGTGCCTAGGTGTGTATTTGTGTAGGTTTGGTAAATTATTTTTAATAATCAATCAATCAAATAATTAATTATATAAACATACCAAAACGCTTGCGACGCACGAGCAATCATCACATCGTAAGAGTATGGCTACAGAAACCCCCTACTCGTATCCAGTTCACGGGAAAGTCGATTCGTACAGTTTGCACGACTTGTAGTCGACAACGATCTCAAAATGAAGACCCCTTTGAAACAAGCTTTGCAGTTACTGATCGAAGAGAGCACGCATGTTCCACACTTCCTTTATTTAGTATACAACAAGAATATAAGGCTGCAACGCGAATATGACGCTACGTGTGTAAATTGTTGATAGCAAATTGGATATGGGATACATTGATATTAAACAATACAAATTTTAAAGTGCGTTATAAACGTAGAAATGCCGGCTTTATTTTGCATTGTTTATATCAACGCGTACCTGCCTGCCGCAGGGCAGTCGCCGTTAGGTATGCGTTGATATAAACGCACAATTATCGGCTTCTGTAATTACTTCCTGCCAGCAGATATGCTCATTTGACAAACCGAGACTGCGACAAGAGACACCTAGGAGTGATGGTGTACGTTCATACGCTTTTCAACTTACTGGTTGTTTTCTGCGGATTTCACCAAGCACAAGGTATGAACATTAGGTGGCTGAACATTAGGTTATAGTTCCAGATGCGATGTCGGGCATTCGCACTCTGGGAGTGGTTGCACGATGAGCCAGCTGAACCCAGTTTATAGTAGCCAGGTGTTTAGAGACCAAGTAAGATTAGAACTTGTCGTAAAGTTGCTGCTCTAAGCGTACAAGAAACTCTACTAGAACGTAAACTCACCTAGTAGTCCGTCGGCCAACGCCCCAAAAGACGCTTCTATACGAAGTTGCGTAGCCCCCCAAGCCCGGGGAAGGTTTGATAACTCTAAAAGATAAAGCAGTATGAGAGAACTCCAACTGCACTTGTTTGCCTCTCCATACCGGGGCCGTTAGGTAGCCGCACGTCAACAAAATTTAGGGGCGTGGCACACAGTCAGTAGAGCGAGCTTGCTAACTCTGTAGTCGGCAGAGCACTCAAAACGGGTTACAACGCATCATACAAACTACTGAGGCATAAAGCATCCATTGTGAACATGTTAGCTCGCAGCATTAGCCAAATAGCTTACGATGTAATATCACACGTGATCACATGACACGCGATGACGAAACCTTTTGAGTTGTGTGTCTGTCAACTTTTCTAGAGACCTAAACTAAACCAGATTGCTCATTAGCAGTTCAACTTCTATTGCGGCAGCAGTAGAACAAACTGTAAGCAAACAGAAAGCAGTACCAATGCGAACTAGGCTGCCAACAGAAAGCCTAGATGTCCAGGCAAGCAGGCATCACGTAGAATGAAAGCGATGCACAGCTACCTTATTGTGGACTGTGAAACGGTGTCTGCTGTTCTTCTACAAATGGAAATCAACCGTCTTTCTGCAGTACTCTTGCCCAACCTTAGGTCTCAGACACGTGGCCTCATAACCTCGTTGGTTTGTCATTTGGCTGCCTTCATAAGAGTCCAAATTATTTTCTGAACGTGTGGGAAACAAGTAACACGCCAGACAGACGACGATCTGCGTTTATTTACGTAACCTCGTGTAAAGAATTGTGATGCGGGGGCGTAATGACTACTTCGGTACCGTGATGGAAGTCTATAGTGTACAGTACAGTACAAGCATTCACTGCCAGATTGTGGTTTAGATGTATTTCCAGTTAGCAATCTAGAAGTAAGAGCTTTCGCCTAACTACATTAGTTTATGTGTGAGCAAGCTACTTGTTGTCTCCTTTCGACCAAGTGTTCCTAATCAGCTTTCAACTCAGCTTTCAACGGTATCAGTGGTAAAGTTGTCAACGGAACAGTTATATATCAAACCAAATATCAGAGATTTATTGTTGCATTATTGTTGACCTTGACAGATGTCAAATTCTAAATCATTTTGCAGTTTTGTTTTGAATATCATCAGATGTCATTGCAGAGGGCAAAGATGGCAAAAATTGACTCTGAGCACTGCCTGTGCCATATTCGTCATGATGTTACCGATCCTCTCACGGCTCTTACACAAACCAGTTGGAGAACGTTGCAACAAGCAACAAGCACTCGCCTAGACAATGTATTTACGGTTCTACATAATCTTGCACAAATGAATCGAAACCGATAGAAGCTTATCACAGACAATGCTACCAAGCATACACAAACAAAAAGGCTTTAGACAAACTTCAGCGCAGCCGAGATGTTAGCATCTTTGAAAGTAGTATAGTAGCAGAGTCGTTTAATATTCTTTGCGAATCAACAAACTGTAACGGAGTCGGAACTGGTCACGTCTGCTACTGTACCACAAGAGATTCTTCTGAGAAAAGTAGCTCTGTCGTTGCATGACGAAGGCAAACGCAACACACAAACAGAAGAATATGAAGACGACCAAGACCTGCATTTAACGCCAGAAGTGATGGCAGATGTTTCAATATACCGGCAACTATCGTGTTTCTCACGAGTACAAAAAATCGTCGCCGCTTCATCAATTTGACGCAAGTAGGAAGAAGTTTGGGGAGAGAGCTTTGCTTAGCCTTGCCAGGATACCATGCGTTCACAGGCTGTGATACAACCGGCGCCTTCGCAGGTAAAGGCAAAGTTGCACCACCGGAACTTCTAAACAAGAATGAGTCGTTTTGCACTGCTATTCAGCCAATTGGAAAAGCTTTGACAGTAACATGGATGTATTGTTTAAGAAATGTCAACCTTACGTTTGTAAGATCTACGGTTACATGACGTCACCACCGACATTAATAGCGTGAGGTATTCCTTATTCTGTGCACGAGCTGCAGAATCAGCACAGCTTCCTCCTACTCAAGACGCTCTGAAGATGCATATCAAACGAGCAAATTATCAGACTGGTGTATGGCGACGTGCAATGGAAGCTAATCCTGATATACCATCTTTCCACAATCAAGGTTGGCAGATTAGTGATGACAATGAGGTACCTATTGAATGGACAACGAAGCCACCGGTACCTGTTGACGTTTTGAAACTGATCAGTTGCGGCTGTAAAAACTGGGTGCAGCTCTAATTAGCTAGGCGTTGCTCTTGCCAGCGAAGCTGCTTGCCATGTACAGATGTGTGCCAATGCGACAATTGCGAAAACCCTATTCCACGTGAAGTTTTTCAGCCTGCTTCCACTATAGCATCTGCAAATGAGTTTGAAGCTGATACTTTTGATGCATACGCTAGTGACAAACATGATGAGTAGGTGGCTCTTTACATTTCATTGGTTATTAATTAATTAATTAAGTGTAGGTTCTCTAGGAAATCATTAGTCCACTAAATAATGACTAAAATAACTCTGAGCGATCTAGTACAGCCGTAAATTTAGGCACTTTATGTCAGTAACGCTTACAACCTGCTTTCGATGGTCTTATGTTAATTATTGTACACTTGTACTAATGTCTAGATAGTTAGTATTACAAATACATGCCCTACATCCGGGAGTTTGTCACGACTTGTGAGGTATTCACTGTCTTTCCGAACGCTCAGGGTCACGTTACTGTTGCAAGGCAGTCAAACGCAGCAGCACAAGTGTAACAACAGTGTAGGAGTTTTCTTTCATCAACATAACTACTGGCAATGTGAGAAATACTATCTGGAGACCGCACTTCATTACCTCCAGCTCTAGAAAAGACAGCTGCACTAGTTTAAGCCTTCGCGTGATATAGCTAGTGTCTATAGAGCTTATGCATGGAACCACGTTCGTCTCTTACTCTCAGTTCGCTGTTGCTGTGAATTGCGTGGGCGTGGCCTTAGTCAATCTAGTCGTTCTTGTTACTCAGAAACGGCCCCGTTCCAAGATAGCAAACAATCGCAAATACACTTGCATGGTTTCTCTTCGGCGATTGCAACTACGGAAACTTCCCCGGGTTTGGGGGGCTACGCAACTTGTCGCTTTCTGGTGTTGGCTGACGGACTATAGCTGACGCATTGGGGAATAAAACACGGATAAAGGAATAACAAAGCCACTAGAGGCCAAGATCAAAGAAGATAGAATTCTTGGAAGTCGTGCACAGATAGGAGATAAAACGATTAGGTCGCAGACTGGAATGTAATTAGGAAAAGTATGCAACAACCCTTAGGGTGTTCTGTTCTGGCAAGTGGGATTCGTCATGTAAACAGAAAGTAGCGACTTCATTAAGCAAAAAGTTGAGTCAGCAATGTTTAGTCATGCAGGCAGTTCCGCCACATAATAATATAAAAACTGCCAGTTTGAAATTGTTTCAAATATATTTAAAGGTTGATTAATTTTTATGATTTTGCTCTTGTCTTCAATATGTAAATTAATCTATTCTGAATACCAAGAGAAATGAAGTCGTTTATTGTTTTTGTTCTAATATTGGTTAGGTTGCTCGCTTGTGTGCTTGAACGAAGGCTCGATTGTGCAACCATGTAGTTGCAAATGTGCTCCACAATGGACAGGATACGATTGCTCAGGTAAATCAACTACACGGCATGGACCTTGTTTAGAATGCATGTAAGATAAATTAGCTGTTATTAATTAATTACTATCCCAAACATTCCCATATGCAGGAATGGTCTTTCGTACAGATGCAAATCGATCGGGCGTTTGATCTGCTCTTCTTTGCTGAGGTCTGCTTTCCTCTGCTTTGCTCTGCTTTCCCCTTCTCTGCTCTGCTTACTTTTGTTTGTGTGTCGGTAACTATATTTCACCAAGGTCATGCTGGGCCATCTATTTAATTAATACAATGATCCGTATACTTCAAGACTAACTACGTTAATACTTGGAATTTGGCCACATATCGTACTATATAATTGAAATCATATCTATTATACTATATTGGTATGCTGCAAAGAAAAATATTCTGTTTATGATCGACTTGAAGTATTGCTAATAGGTAAAACATGGACTTTCGTTACTGCGAAACCGTGGAATTTTGAATGCGGACAACGTTAAAGCTAAAAATATTTTCCTTTTCAGAACCATGTGGCGGTAACATTTCTTCGGTCACTGGTCATATAACGTCACCAGGATTTCCAAAGAATTACAAAAATTATGAAAACTGTAGTTGGATTGTCGAAGTGCCTCCAGAATCTACCGTCGTTTTGTCGTTTAAATCATTTGATCTAGAAAGATTTTTCGATTATGTCGAGGTTTACAAGGGAGAAACAACAGAATCTGAACCGGTCGGCAACTATACCTCAAACGAAATTCCGTTCGAAACAATTATGGAAAAGTCGTTTCTAATAGTATTTACAACCGACTCCTCAGTCACTCGTCAAGGATTTTCTCTATATTGGAATACATATAAAGGTAAAATATATAGTATAGGGCTCAGCAGCAATGTGTAAATATATTGAATTTGCGTATTTAGGCTACATTCCCAGATTCTTAAATGCAACCGATGGAAACCATGTCCACGTCACAGCAATTAAAGGAAACAAAGTTAGCTTTCTCTGCGATGCTATCGGAATTCCCAAACCTCAAATTGTCTGGAAAAAGGACGGTCTTACGATTGCTAAAAATAGAAAGCTGTTTGTCACACAAAGTGGCAGTGAGCTTATCTTTTCTCGTGTCAACGAAACGGATACAGGTTGGTACACGTGCGAGGCAGGAAACTACTTGGGAAAGACACAGAAGAGTTATCAACTAACAGTTCACGGTAAAACGTAATACTTAGTTTAGTATGTTTTTTCAAATTACAGTAATTACTTTATTATTGTAAATATTTTGAAACAAAATATTTTAGCAATATTATATTCAGCAACATAGATATAGTGTGTCATAAATACATCAGATGCAGCAGGTGTATGTGTACTCTTTGCAGGTTCAAACAGCATGATCTAACTAACTAAATTTCGTGCATCAGCAAAGTTTTTGCTTTAACATTTATAGCACAGTACAAATTGTATTACTACAATAAGATTACTCTATCGTATAAAGCAGAAGTAAGTTTAGATGCTAACGAACAAAGTTTATTGCTTGAATTGTATGACTTTATTTTATGACTATTGACATTAGCGTAATATTTGCATTTAAAGTAACAAAGTTGTGGTCTCTAGCGACTATGTTACTTACAGACATAACGCTGTTAAAGTGTTTCTTATCCTGTTGATTTAGTTTTCCCGGTTATTATTCAAATGCCGGTCAGTATTCACCTTGATCAATTCTTTCCAAACGTTCAGCAAGCAGCATTTTGCTGCAAAGTGTATGGCATTCCTGAGCCTGAAGTCAACTGGAAAAAGGTACAAGCTAGCTCTAACGAATAATAGCAATTACATTTGTTCTGGTTTAGGATGGGATATCAATAGATACTTCAAGCTTTCACTATACAAAAGGAAGACAATGGTTGATAATTAGAAATGTTGATTACCGTCATCTTGGAAACTACTTCTGTTATGCTAACAACTCATTGGGTCAAGTAGAGTCAAATGCAGCTACGTTACATGCGTCAAATGCCAACAGTACAGGTAAAATCGTTTAACAGCAATGATTGACAATACTTACATGCATTCTAGATTTATTCTCGGATGTCTGGTTTTCTTACAACTCTCAGCCTGTTCCTATGTACCAAAGTGCTTACATTAAACTATTTTGCCATTTTATTTGGTTCTCATGCGATCTCGAGCTAGGAAAGGCCAGAATTTACAAAAACGGAATTTATGTGAATACTTCAACTGAAGACCGATTTGTTCTCGATGAATATATACACGATATCAGATTTACTATTTCAAACGGAACTGAAGCCGATGTCGGAATATATGAAATACGGTTGGTCGACCACGACATTTCTTGGTTTACTGTCATCGAGTTCCAAGGTCAGTTAATATGTTTTACGTATACTACACTGAATTATGTACCAATACCTGATCATTATTATGCAAATTATTACAGGTTTCCCCGTCACACTTATAACGACTACAAACGACGGCTTGAAAAGTTTTTACGACGAAGGGACTATTACATGTCAATCTAGAATCGACAATCTACAACCCATTTTTGTCTGGTACAAAAATGGTGTGGCTATAAATACCGCGGGCAATGGATACAAAATCTCTGCTGACTATTTCAAGAGTTATCTGACTATACAATACTATTCAACTAAACAAAGAGATGACGTTTACAACTGCACAGCAATTAATCCTGCGGGAAGCAGTACAGCAAGTACTAGAGTGACCGTTCAAGGCATGAGCAAGCAAACTCTATGATTACATAGAAAAATTATTAAACTCTTGAACATGTGCTTTTCATGACGTAGAGATCGACGGATGGGTAGAGTCAAATAGAGGTTCTCAGTGCAGTTTATCGTGTGGATCGGGTTATGGCATCACACTTGTACGAAGACAATGCAGCATCAGTAGAGTCCGGTGTTTAGGACCAGCTGTATACGCAGATGCATGTCGACCGCAAACTACGTGTCCAACTTATGGTATTCGATCAACGATAAGACTAGACTAACAGATATATGACAATTCTTTATACGTTTTAGCATCAACGGAAGCTTCACTGACATCTTTGATCTCAACTGGGAATGTAAACACATCACGTAATGCATTCTCGATCTTATAAATTAAGCATAATTATATCTACAAATACAGTAATGCAAAGAATTTGTGGTATTTTTCTACTGACAACGTTACGACAACCTCACAAGACTTGGATTATACTCATGATATAAGTACAACGCAAAGTATAAGTCAACTAATATTGACTTTGTATCTGCAGACATGTTCAAGTTTTTACCATTAATTTTGCTTTATGTTGTAGATGTAGCTGGCAAAGAGTTGTCTCAAAGAGCTGTAGCTGGTATATCCGTGACTGTGACGGCCATCACAACAGTTCTTATTTGCATGATTATTTTCTATTTCGTTGTGCATCGTCGTAGACAACTTCTTGCAAGCAATGTCACTACCTCACCGGACACGCAGACGGAATTTCCCTCTCGTAAATCACTACACGATGACTCCAGAGCCGAACAAAACACAGCAATTGGGATGCTGTCGTTTGCTAATGCTGCAGTCATTGAAAGTGAAAGCTCGGATTTGAAACCAGTAGAAACGTATGAAGTGGTAGAAAACGTACAAGACATGAAGAGTAACCCTGCATATGGTGATGTAAGGTCCGAAGGCGGTGATGAAGCAAACATATATGAAACACCAAGTGCAATGTACGTGCCAATGCAGGCATCTGCAAGAGATACAAATGAATAATTCTGATGCATCGCTATCTTGGTACAAACTTTGTTGGAGTCAACCACTGTTGTCGTATTAGCGCTGATAGCTTTAGACATCGCTGCAGTTATTGTGTTGTAATTTCTTTCATCTAACGTATAATTGTATACGGCAGATGAAACAGTAATGTTGACAAATGTACATTTTGATTGATAGGAAATGTTTGCTTAACGTTTGTGAGCGTTTTTTCAAACATGGATTAGCAAGAAAATTAGAACCAACAGTTTAGCGGTGCATTTGTTCTGAACGAAGTCTACTCGTGTTAAGGATCGTATTCTACTTTGAGTCTCGGTTTTTCGTAGTCCACGCCTTCACAAATACAGCAATGATATAATGTTTCTCTACCCTCCAGCTTTGCATATCACGTTTGTTATACGAATATAGTCTTCAGTACTACGCAACGGATGGTACTCAAGAGTGATGTACTATTTGCTGTCTAATAAAAAAGACCATCTTTCGCAAGTATTGCACCTAGTGGGCAGCTATGTGCAGAGATGACAACCAGTAACCGCTCCTTGACCGATCATTTGCAATACTTTGCATTGGGCTGCGTATGCGTAGTCAATGACTAAAAGATCAACGACTGCACCTACTACAGAGTATCTTCAAGCGCACGTCTCAACGACTATCACAACGTCCGTCTGAATACACTCTCACAGATTTTTCTTCCATCACAGCAAACGCTGTTTTTGATGAATTCTCCATGCCTCAGCAACAACAGGGAATATATAGGCATCTGAATTCGAGCAAACTCAGAACGTGATAAAATTTGCAAGTTAAAGAGTTCAGAAAGATGAGAAAATTTATCATGAGTACTGCCAGAAAATAATATTGACGCTGACATAAGAAGATTGCCAAAAGTCATGCCTCTTATGCTTGCTTGGGAAACCCATTTGAAAATGTGGTGTGTGCAATAATCAGTAATGACAGAAAGGCAGTTGCTAACAATAAACTTGCATGTGTTCAAAATTGCCTTGCCACATGTAGGACAGCGTCGAAATAGCTGATCAAATCAGCTTTCACAAAAAAAAACTTTCTTTCATGGGTGATCGAGTGGTTGCTATTTATTGATGTGTCCAGTGAGCCGGCAGTTGAGTCATCATTTGTCACTTCTTCAAACGATGGACGAATTCCGACATAAGAGAGATATCTTGGATTACAGAGATGTCTTCAAATGATGACATGGTGGCAGCTGCATCCGGAACAGCACCAATGGGAGTGGACTTTCTTATGGAATAATTGAGTTCACATACTAACTCATAGATGTCATCACAGTCATATTATGTCCAAGCATCTTCGCTTTGAAAAACAACTTGGATTGCAATGTGAGTTGTGATAGAAAGTGATGAGTATCACTGGCCTCTGATGGATCTTCAATGTGGGAATAATGGCTGTCATGTTCAATAAAGCTGGTGTTGAAACTACCATTGCCTATAGAATCAGTTGGTTTGGTTTCTTGTTGATCTGTTATTGGCTGTTTAGATGTCTAACAGAGCGTGACTCCCTACACAGACCGAATATATGAAAAAATTATTTTTATTAACTCTTTCCTTTAGAATTTCATTTCATCATCAATTGCTACATCTGCAACGTGACAATATTTAAAACTCCTGGCTTCACCTTCAAATCGATGTGCATTATTGAGTAACCTTGCACTTCCGGTATTCCTTTCCTCCTAGTCAGAAGCGACGCCGGACGGTACAACATGACTAGCTCCATTCGTCTCTTAAAGTGTAGAAACAGTGTCTGTAGCTTACGTCTAGCTCACTTGCATGTTTCCACCAACCTTGCGACTTGCAGAGAACTTCCGGCGCACTCGACGGTTGCGAGAAGACAGTATGGACGCCATTACGAGCCTTCTTATTCTATTAAGTTAGCAAAATTTGTTACACGACGTACAACAACCTTATGGATCGATTTTACCTTCGTTACGCTGACGAAAACATTTGACGTCTTTTCCATAAATAATTTGAACAACCGGAGATATCGAAACTCATCAAGATGAGCTTGAACGTACAAAAAAGGAATCTAATCTCATCAGACTGTTGGCAATCTAAGTAGCCTCGCGTTTCCTGCTCGTTTGAGCGAAGCGAGCGAGCAATAACTGTTGTATCCTCATTTAAAACAGCGGAGACGTGCCTTGTTGCTATGGAGACAATTTGACCGTTAGACCGTTGGTACTCTTCTAGCATTAGCAAGAGCTAACTTTAAAACAATTTAATTAAATAATAATTCCTATGTAACATTTATGTCATGAATTAAAATGATTGTATTTTGTCAGTAGGGGATCCGGCCCTTAAGTTAATAGGAAAATTGTTACTTGTAGCTATAACAGTTGCTTACCTCGAATTGTGCCTCTGCCATCTGGTAGCATTTTGTTGAGTGTCTCTTGCTTAGATTCAGATGCAGAACATATCGGCCCAGCTTGGTATACGTGCCTTTCAAATGTGAAGACCAAGACTTACGTGGGAAATTATCTGAACATACATGAGAAGACTTCGTGATATCAGTCTCACCTAAGCCAAGTCTATGTTGCCATTTCCTTGTAAAATTCTTGTTTTAGACAGAAACTTTGTAAAGAGAGGCAACCTCTCGTTTGGTTTTTCCGCCAATTATGCACATTGATAACCATAACAACTGCCACCTCAAAATAGGTCATTGTATATATTGTATACTTCTACACATTCCCGCCAGTATAATAAATGTCGTTACAAAGAGTAGTGGGAGATGAGTATGATTGCTTTACATCGCTGAATAGAGGAGATCTAGCTATGATTAAGGTAAAGCATCGCGGTTAGGTTAATAAAGTAGCGTACAGTACCACGCAAATGGCGACTGTGTTGGTATAAAACGGAGCCTTAAAGAAGCCCCGTTTAAAATTAGTTCATAGATCATGTCTCGCTGCAATTTGGGTGCGTTAGAAGCACTTGTTACAGTTAAAACTAAAGAATATATTTCCAAACGATGACACAGAGTAAGGGAATACGTGTAATACGGGAAATCATCTGAACAACTTGCACTTCTCTGTCTCTGTGGCTGGTTGGACAGTAAGTTTCATGCATGATAATATTGGTCCTTGTATCTTTCTTTCAGCAAATTTTTGTATTCTGTGAGAGTTTTTCTTTAAAGTGATCATTCTAATGAAATGCCTAACAAGCAGCCGATTCTCTTTAGATAATATTAACGGTTTGTAACTTCCGTAGGTGTTTCATACACGAACTTTGACACGAGTCCTTATTTCACTGTTGACAACCAGTATTTGTTGCAGGTGTGACCAGTCCATTTGCTAGAACAAGCGATATTATGATAATTAAGGTATCTCCGTATTCGTACAAGCTAGTAGATAAAATTTCGACTATCGTCTGACTTCAAAAATTGTTGCTCGCAAGGGACCGTCACCAAATCACTCATTCAGTTATTGCATCTACTTTGACGAAGACTGAATATGTAAGATGTTAAAGACACTTGACACACTTCTGTGAATCAAATTCTTTGAAAAGAAATAGAATTCATGTAACTGTTAATGAGTATAGGATTGATAGAGAGTCAGAAACTATCTGCATCTGACTGATGGAAGTACTGAGCCTTGACAAAGAAACTAAGATGTATCTTTAAGATAATACTGGAATTGTTGGTAGTTACGTTGAGACAATTCGTGGACTATTGACTAAATGAGTAAGGGCATTTCTTGATCTTCTTTGCGAGCCTATTTACTGGATTCCAGAGTTCAAACAAATTAAGTCGTAGCTTTGCATGCATCTAGAAGGTGTCTTTGGATTCAGAGAGACAATATTGTGGTCACTTGATTGCAAAGCAACAAGAAACGCAGGGAAGACCGTAACAAAATTAGTCGAGCTGCTTATTGCATTCGCTGTGCTGTTGTATGAGATTTGCTAAAGTATCAAACCATAGTAGAATTCAAACAGTTTGTAAGTTTTGCATGGGTTGGGACTATACGATTCTTCACGTCTACACTTCCTGTCAAGTCGCCACGATGTGTCTAGCAGCTGTTCTGTTCTTCTCTAGACAAGGCTACTATTCTAGGCAATGTATTAGTTGAGGTCCCATGGTGTGTGCAAAGATCTAAGCAATACAATCTCATACATGGGTTCACACTCCTGAATTGCGTAAGTACAAAACGTCAAGCTTTCGCCCTGTTACACGCCAATAATTAGTTCTATTCTAATGTTGTTTATTTAGCATCTCCTCAATTGACGAAATTTTATCTCTCAAAGTGAATGGTGAATCGAATGTTAAAGAAACGTTCTTTACTACTTATGAAAATGTTCAGATAGACACTGACATAAACGTTGCTTCTCAGCATTCTCTTCAGAGTCAAGTGGACAAATGGGATTTTGATCTATTTAAGGAGTTTTGTTCTATTAGAGTCAAAGCCAGGTTGAACATTACCCCTGAGCCCCATGCAGGAGCATGGCTTACAGCCATTCCCAACCCCAATCTCGGGCTTGCCATGAGTTGTCATGAGTTCACGATTGCTGTTCACCTTTGGCTCGGTCTTCCACTGTTTTCTTCATCTCCAAATGCTGTCCGTTGCATTTGCTGCCAGGTATTGGATATGTTTGGTGATCATCTTCTTGGTTGCCGGAAGATTTCTTTACGTTCTAGACGTCATGATGCTTTGAAGGATGTCATTTTTCAAGCTTTGCTAGTACGCGATAAAGAGACCCGACGCGATCAAAGCTCTTCTTCAGTGAACTATAGTCGACCTGGCAATGTCTGTCATCCAAACTTTTTGTTTGGCCGTCCGGCTTATTTTGATGTAAACGTGTGTAATTCGTTCCAGCAAAGATTTGTGTCGCATTCAGCAAGCAACACCTGTTTTGCGGCTTTAGAAGGAGAAATTTCAAAGTGTATGAAGTACGATACCCAAGTGTTTTCATCTGGTGCTCTCTTCTTTCCACTTGCAGTTGAATCATTTGAGACATGGTCGGATGTCAGCTTGAATGCATTAAAGACTATAGCATCTAAAACTGTTTCTGTTAATTCTATTCCTTTTAGTCAGTCTTTAAATAATTTGTTGCAGCAATTGTCAGTTAAGTCGTGGTCGTATAATGCAAGCATGATTCTAAGTAGATTGTTGTTAGACATTAATGACAGTAATTTTAGTTTAAGAGATTTGCCTGTATCGTAGATTGGTTGTATTGAAATATATATTTGGCTATATATATGAAAATAAACAAACAAACAAATAAATAAATAAATATATATATATATATATATATATATATATATATGTGTGTGCGTGTGTGTGTGTGTGTATATAATGGTATATAGATATAACATGCACAGACAACCATACACGCACACGTGCATGCGTGTGTATATGATATGACGATATATCGGTTATTGTAGAGCTCTCATACACAGCATACCAATATAACATGAACTCACATGATGTTTCAATCCAAGTATCTTCTTCAGCTGGGTATATTACTTTTGAAAATATCTGTTAGAAATTTGTTCATAGTTTAAATCTATAAAACTTTACAATAACAATTACATCGTTACTGAAAACAAAATTAAGCCTGTGCAACAGTGTGCATATATGTGTATTTGTGTAGTTTTGCTAATTATTATTAATCAATCACTCGATCAATGATAAATTATATGAACATACAAAAACGCTTTAAACGCACAAGCAATCTTCACATTGTAAGATTACGGCCTCGGAAACACATTACTCGTATCCAGTTTACTGGTCGATTCGCACAGATTGTACGACTTGTAGTAGACAACGATCCCAAAATGGAGACACCTTTGAAACAATCGTTGCAGTTACTGATCGAAGAGCGCAAGCACGTTCCACACCTCTTTTTTAGGATTCAGCAAGAATCTAGGGCTGTAACGCGTCTATCGAAAATGAAATAACGCACGTTATGATGTGTACATTGTTGATAACAAATCGCATATGAGCTACGTTGATAGTAAACAATTCAAATTTTAAAACACGTTATAAATTTAGAAATCCATGCTGTATTTTGTATTTTTATATCAACGCACACCTACCTGCCGCATGGCAGTTTCCGACAGGTGCGCGTTGATATGAACTCGCACTTATCGGCTTCCATAGTTAGTTCCTGCCAGAGGATATGCTCATTTGACAGATCGAGACTGCGACAAGAGATACTTTGGAGTGATGTTGTACGTTCATACGCTTATCAACTTACTGATTGTTTTCTGCGGATTTTACCAAGAACAAGGTATGAACATTAGGTGGCTGTAGATATGGTACGGTTACAGTTCCAGATGAAATGTCAGGCATTCGCATTCTGGAACTGTTTGCGCTATGAGCCAGCTTAACCCAGTTTATAGTAGCCAGGTGTATCTAGGTCAAGTAAGATTAGCACGTGTCGTAAAGTTGCTGCTGTAAGCGTACAAGAACTCTACTAGGACGCTAACGCACCTAGCTGATGCATCCGGAAGTAAAACACGGAGAAAGGAACAGCAAAGCCACTACAGACCAAGATAAAAGAAGACAAAATCCTTGCAAGTCGTACACGGATAGGAGATAATACGATTAGTTTGGAGACTGCAATATGCTAGGGAATAGTATGCAACAACCCCTCAAGTCCTTCGACCAACATCAGAAAGCGACAAGTTGTGTAGCCCCAAAACCGGGGAAGTTTCCGTAGTTGAAATCGTCGAATAGAAGCCATGCGAGTGCATTTGCGATTGTTTGCCGTCTTGGAACGAGGCCGTTTCTGAGTAACAAGAAGAACTAGATTGACTGACGCCACGCCCACGCAAGTTCGCAGCAACAGCGAACCGAGAGTAAGAGACGAACGTGGTCTCACGCATAAGGTCTATAGACATTAGCTATATCACCCGAAGACTTAAACAAGTACAGCTGTCTTTTCTAGAGCTGGAGGTAATGAAGTGTGGTCTCTAGATAGTATTTCTCACATTGCCGGTAGTTCTGTTGATGAAAGAAAACTCCTTCATGGTTGCTACGCTTGTGCTGCTGCGTGTGACTGCCTTGCAACAGTAACTTGACCCTGAGCGTTCGGCAAGACAGTAAATACCGCACCAGTCGTGACAAACTCCCAGATGTGTGGAACGTACATGAAATACTAACTATTTAGACGTTAGTACAAGTGTACAATAATTAACATAAGACCATCAAAAGCAGGACGTATGCGTTACTGACATATAGTGTCTAAATTTACGGCTATACTATATCGCTAAGAGTCAATTTTAGTCATTATTTAGTGGACTAATGATTTCATATAGAAACTACACTTAATTAATTAACAACCAATGAAATGTAAAGAGCCACCTATTCATCATATTCATCAGTAGAGTTTAGATCAAAATTATCAGCTTCAAACGCATTTGCAGATGCTATAGTGGAAGCAGGCTGCAAGACTTCACGCGTATTAGGGTTTTCGCAATTGTCGCAATGGCACACATCTGTTCATGGCAAGCAGCTTTCCTGGCAAAAGCAGTGCTTAGAGCTGCACCCAGTTTTACAGATGCAACCGATCAGTTTCAAAACGTCAACAGGTACCGGTGGCTTTGTCGTCCATTCAATAGCTGGGGCACATGCAGTAGCAGACGTAACCAGTTTCGGCTCCGTTACAGTTTGTGGATTTGCAAATAATATTATGCGATTACCGAAATTCTTTTGTAGACGACGCTTCAGTTTGCTCATTTTGTAATTTGGAGAGTCAACACCTTCCTGCTTTAAAAAGTCTACAAATGTTGACCTCAAGTCAGACATTCTTGCAATAATTCTTCTTCATCTTCGCTAAGTATTGTTCCCTCGACTTCACCGGCAAGAGTTTGAAACGCACAGTCATATGCTGTACTGTGTTGTGCATCTTCTAGAGAGATCTGAGAATCAAGCATGTTGGTTAATGTTTCCTGGTGAGTGTAATTACTGTAGCAAGATTCATGATAGTAAAGCTCCTTGGCGATACCATCAGGCTGACACGGTCCTTGATGCACTTCCAATAAAATTCTTCTGTATTTTCAGATTTCCGCTGCGTTTGAAATAGCACAACATGCTGAAAAGGTAGTAACTCTGCTTAAAGACTGTCGTTTCCCTTAAATTGTTTTTGTGCTCTGTTCACAAAGCAAACATAGTTTGATGTTGGTTGGGGAGACAAGTCTTCTGGTCCAACGATCGGTTGCAGTGCTGCCCATTGCTTAATTAAGGTGCGTCTGGGTCGTCTGACTCTCTTATAGAACTACTTTCAGAGATGCTAACATCTCGGTTGCGCTGAACTGTGTCTAAAACCATTTTGTTAGTGTATGCTTGGTACCATTGTCTGTGTTAAGCTCCTATCGGTTTCGATTCATCTGTGCAAGAATTCTGTAGAACTGTAAAGACGTCGTCTAAGCGAATACTTGCTGCATGTTACAACGTTCTCCAACTGGTTTGTGTAAAAGCCGTAAGAGGATCGGTAACATCATACAAATATGGCACTGGCAGTGCTCAGAGTCACTTTTTGCTATCTTTGCTCTCTGAACAGAAATCAGATGATATTCAAAACAAAACTGCGAAATGATTTTGAATTTGAGATCTGTCATAGTCTACAATATATCTCTGACGTTCGGTTTGGCAGATAACTGTTCATTTGACAGCTTTACCTCTAATACCGTTGAAAGCTGAGTTAATTAGAGTTGAGTCGAAAGATAACAACAAGTAGATTGCTCACACCTAATTTAGTAAACTAATGTAGGTAGGCGAAAGCTCTTTCTATATATTGCCAACCGGAAGTTCTTCTAGACAACAATCTGGTAGTGAATACTTGTATTTACTTTGAACTTTTATCACTTAGGTCTTCATCGACCAGCAACGATGACGACTTTCATTTAGTCTCGAAGTGAATCTTTATTTAGTGTACTTGTATTACTTTCAATTTCTAGCACCTATTTAAGTCGTCATCGTCCAGTTCCGATGACGTCTATCATCTAACTAAAACCACAGTCTGAAAGTGAATCTTACATGTAGTGTCCTTGCAGTGAACTTTGAGCAATTAAATCTTTATTGTCCAGTTACGATTACGTCTTTCTGCATGTAGCAACCTTTTCCTTACGTCATACACTCCACATAACATCGGCTAAAGAAACACTGTACTCTACCATAGACTTCGATCACGTTACCGGAAGTAGTCATTACGCCCCCGCATCACAATTCTTTACTCGAGGTTACGCAAATAAACACTGGTCATCGTCTGTCTGGCGTGTTACTTGTTTCCCACACGTTCAGAAAATAATTTGGACTCTTTTGAAGCCAGCCAAATGACAAACCGACGAGGTTATGAGGCCAAGTGTCTGAGACCTGAGGTTGGGCAAGAGTACTACTGAAAGACCATTGATTTACATTCGTAGGAGAACAGCAGACACCGTTTCGTAGTCCACAACAAGGTAGCTGTGCAGCGCTTTCATTCTACGTGATGCCTGCTTTCCTGGACATCTAGGCTTTTTGTTGACAGCCTACTTCGCATTGGTACGGCTTTCTGTTTGCTTACAGTTTATTCTACTGCTGCTGTAATAGAAGTTGAACTGCTAATGAGCAATCTGGTTTAGTTTAGGTCTCTAGCTAGGAAAGTTGACAGACGCGACTTAAAAGGTTTCGTCATCGCGTGTCATGTGATCACGTGTGATATCGTAGGCTATTGGGCTAATGCTGCTAACTAACATGTTCACAATGGATGCTTTATGCCTCAGTAGTTTGCATGGTGCGTTTTAACCCGTTTCGAGTGCTCTGCCGACCACAGAGTTAGCAAGGTCGCTGTACTGACGTCTGTGGCACGCCCCTAAATTTTGTTGACGTGCGGCTACCTAACGGCCCCGGTATGGAGAGGCAAACAAGTGCATTTGGAGTTCTGTCATACTGCTTTCTCTTTTAGAGTTATCAAAACTTCCCCGGGCTTGGGTGGGGCTACGCAACTTCTAAGAGAAGCGACCTTTGGGGTTGGCCGACTGACTATTAGGCTGATCTAGTCTGGCGATAAGGATTCGTCATGTAAGCAGAAAGTAGCTACTTCACTAAGCAAAAAGTAAAGTCTGCAAAGTTTAATCATGCAGGCAGTTCGGCCACATAATAATATAAAGACTGGCAGTTTGATATTATTTCAAACATATTTAAACGTTGATGAATTTTTGTGATTGTGCACTTGTCTTCAACATGCAGAATATTAGCTTCAATTAAGGTAATACGACAATTACATATTTTACTTTTAATTATTAGTCAAATCTTAGTGTAATTTAATTTATTCTATATTCTGTATGGCGGTTATATTTTTTGTCCTAATGTTGGTTAGGTTGCTCGCTTGTGTGCTTGAATGAAGGCTCAATTGTGCAACCGTGCAGTTGCAAATGTGCTCCACAATGGACAGGATACGATTGCTCAGGTAAATCAACTAGACAGCATAAACCTTGTCTAGAATGCATGTAAGATAAATTAGCTGTTATTAATTAATTACTATCCCAAAGATTCTCATATGCCTTATTGGTCTTTCATACAAAGGCAAATCGATCGGGTGTTTGATCTGCTCTTCTTTGCTGAGGTCTGCTTTCCTCTGCTTTGCTCTTCTTTCCTCTGTTCTGCTTTCTTTTGTTTGTGTGTCGGTAACTTTGTTTCGCCAAGGTCATGCTTGGCCATCTACTTAATTAATACAATGATTCATACATTTCAAGACAAATTACAGTAAAAATTTGGAATTTGGCCACATATTTTACTATATAATTGAAGTCATATCAAGTATACTATATTGGCATGCTGCAAAGAAAGACATTCTGTTTATGATTAACTTTAAGTATTGCTAATAGGTAAAATATGGACTTAAATTACCGCGAAACCGCGGAATGTTGAATGCGGAATATATTAAAGCTAAAAATACTGTTTCTTTTACAGAACCATGTGGCGGTAACCTTTCTTTGGTCACTGGTCATATAACGTCACCATAATTTCCAAAGAATTACAAAAATTATGAAAACTGTAGTTGGATTGTCGAAGTGCCTCCAGAATCTACCGTCGTTCTGTCGTTTAAATCCTTTGATCTAGAAAGATTTATCGATTATGTCAAAGTTTACAAGGTAGAAACAACTGAATCTGAACCGGTCGGCAAATATACCTCAAACGAAATTCCGTTTGAAACAATTATGGAAAAGTCGTTTCTAATAGTATTTACAACCGACTCCTCAGTCACTCGTCAAGGATTTTCTCTATATTGAAATATATATAAAGGTAAAATAATAGTATCGGGCTCAGCAGCAATGTGTAAATATTGAATTTGCGTATTTAGGCTACATTCCCAGATTCTTAAAAGCAACCGATAGAAACCATGTCCACGTCACAGTAATTAAAGGAAACAAAGTTAGCTTTCTCTGTGATGCTATCGGAATTCCCAAACCTCAAATTGTCTGGAAAAAGGACGGTCTTACGATTGCTAAAAATAGAAAGCTTTTTGTCACACAAAGTGGGAGTGAGCTTATCTTTTCTCGTGTCAACGAAACGGATACAGGTTGGTACACGTGCGAGGCAGGAAACTACTTTGGGAAGACACAGAGGAGTTATCAACTAACAGTTCATGGTAAAATGTAATACTTAGTTTAGTATACTTTTTCAAATTACAGTAATTGTTTTATTATTGCAAATTTTTTGAAAAAAATTATTTAGCGATATTATGTTCAGAAACATAGATATATTGGGTCATAAATACATCAGATGCAGCAGGTGTGTATGTACTCTTTGAAGTTTCAAACAGCATGATCCAACTAAATAAATTTCGTGCACCAGCAAGGGTATTGCTTTACCATTTAAAGTATAGTACAAATTATATTACCACAATAATATTACGCTATTGTATAAAGCAGAAGTAAGTTTAGATGCTAAAGAACAAAGTTTATTGCTTGAATTGAATAGAACGTTATAGGAAATCCATATTGTTTATGTCATTTATGGGATTTTAGAAAGGGAAAACTTGTAAAGAGTGTAATTAGCTACTACGTAACATATTTTAAATAATGTATTATTAAGATATTTTTTTCACATATTGTGCTGCCTTATTCGTATCTATGGAAATATTGAACGGATGTCTTATTTTAACACTTAAACATCGCTGGAAAACAGAGACTGCTATAGTTACATATTTAGCGAAATGCTCGCAGAACAAAATAATAGAGAAAGTGGGGAACACTTTCCTATATGAGTCAGGCTTTTGTCACGATTTCAATAAAGATATGGCAAGTATATATGAAAACCAAAATCAATAAATTTAGATATTATTTATCGCGCGAGAACAACTCTTAGCATTGGTTACCTGATTTACCGAAAGGAAAGTTGGAATGCAAGACACTTTTAGTGCTCGTTGACTTTATTTTATGACTGTTTATTACCATATGATGCTTATGCTAATAAAGTACTATTTACATTAGCGTAATATTTGCATTCAAGGTAACAAAGTTGTGGTCTCTAGCGATTATAGATGTTACTTACAGACATTACGCTGTTAACATATTTCTTATCCTGTCTATTTAGTTTTCCCGGTCATTATTCAAATGCCGGTCAGTATTTATCTTGAACCATTCGTTCCATACACTGAGCAAGCAGCATTTTGGTGCAAAGTGTATGGCATTCCTGAGCCTGAAGTCAACTGGAAAAAGGTTACAAGCTAGTTCTAATGAATAATAGCAATTACATTTGTTCTGGTTTAGGATGGGATATCAATAGATACTTTAAGCTTTGACTATACAAAAGGAAGGCAATGGTTGCTAATTAGAAATGTTGATCACGTTCATCTTGGAAACTACTTCTGTTATGCTAAAAACTCATTGGGTCAAGTAGAGTCAATTGCAGCCACGTTATATGCGTCAAATACTACCGGTACTGGTATAATTATTTAACAGCAATGATTGATTATACATATATGCATTCTAGGCTTATTGCATTATGTCTATTAATTATCGCCCTTCGTCTGTTCCCATGTACCCAAGTGCTGAAATTGAAATAACTTGCGATTTGATTTTTGGATACTGCGACGTCGATCTCGGAAAGGCCAAAATTTACAGAAACGGAATTTATGTGAATACTTCAACTGATGACCGATTTGTTCTCGATGAATCCATACACGATATTAGAATTTTTGTTTCAAATTTAACTGAAGCCGATGTCGGAATATACGAAATACGGTTGGTCGATCACGGCGTTTCTTGGTTTACTTTCATCGACGTTCCAGGTCAGTTAATATGTGTTACGTATACTACACTAAATCATGTACTAATACCTACTTATTATTATAATAATTATTACAGGTTTACCCGTCACACTTATAACATCTAAAAAGGAAGACTGGAAAAGTTTTTACGACGAAAGAACTATTACCTGTCAGTCTAGGATCGTCAATCCAAAACCCATGTTTGTCTGGTACAAAAATGGTGTTGCTATAAATACCTCGGGCAATGGATACAAAATCTCTGCTGACTATTTCAAGAGTTATCTGACAATACAATACTATTCGACTAAGCAAAGAGATGACGTTTTCAACTGCACAGCAATTAATCTTGTGGGAAGCAGTACAGCAAGTACTAGAGTGACCTTTCAAGGCATGACCAAGCAAACTCTATGATTACATAGAAAAATTATTAAACTCTTGAACATGTGCTTTTCATGACGTAGAGATCGAAGGATGGTTAGAGTCAAATAGAGGTTCTCAGTGCAGTTTATCGTGTGGATCGGGTTATGGCATCACACTTGTACAAAGACAATGCAGCACCAGTAGAGTCCGGTGTTTAGGACCAGCTGTATACGCAGATGCATGTCGACCGCAAAATGCATGTCCAACTTATGGTATTCGATCAACGATACGATTAGAGTAACAGATATATGACAATTCTTTATATTTTTTAGCATCAACAGTAGCTTCACTGACATCTTTGATTTCAACTGGGAATGTAAACACATCACGTAATGCATTCTCGATCTTATAAATTAAGTATAATTATATCTACAAATACAGTAATGCAAAGAATGTTTGGTATATTTTTACAGACAACGTTACGACCACCTCACAAGAGTTGCATTTTACTCATGATATAAGTACAACGCAAGGTATAAGTCAACTAATATTGACTATATATCTGCAGACATGTTGAAGTTTATTCAATTACTTTTTGCTCTATGTTGTAGATGTAGCTGGCGAACAAGAGTTGTCTCAAAGAGCTGTGGCTGGTATATCCGTGACTGTGACGGCCATCATACCAGTTCTTATTTGCGTGATTATTTTCTATTTCGTTGTGCATCGTCGTAGACAACTTTCTGCAAGCAATGTAGCTACCTCACCGGACATGCCGACGGAATTTCCCTCTCGCAAATCACTACACGATGACTCCAGAGCCGATCAAAACACACCAATTGGGATGCTGTCGTTTGCTAATGCTGCAGTCATTGAAAGTGAAAGCTCGGATTTGAAACCAGTAGAAACGTATGAAGTGGTAGAAAACGTACAAGACATGAAGAGTAACCCTGCATACGGTGATGTAAGGTCCGAAGGCGGTGATGAAGAAAACATATATGAAACACCAAGTGCAATGTACGTGCCAATGCAGGCATCTGCAAGAGATACAAATAAAAAATTCTGATGCATCGCTATCTTGATACAAACTTTGTTGGAGTCAACCACTGTTGTCGTATTAGCGCTGATAGCTTTAGACATCGCTGCAGTTATTGTGTTGTAATTTCTTTCATTTAACGTATAATTGTATACGGCAGATGAAACAGTAATGTTGACAAATGTACGTTTTGATTGATAGGATATGTTTGCTTACCGTTTGTGAGCGTTTTTTCAAACATGGATTGGCAAGAAAATTAGAACCAACAGTGTAGCGGTGCATTTGTTCTGAACGAAGTTTACTCGTGTTAAGGATCGTATTCTACTTTGAGTCGCGGTTTTTCGTAGTTCACGCCTTCACAAATACAGCAATGATATAATGTTTCTCTACCCTCCAGCTTTGCATATCACGTTTGTTATACGAATATAGTCTTCAGTACTACGCAACGGATGGTACTCAGGAGTGATGTACTATTTGTTGTCTAATAAAAAAGACCATCTTTCGCAAGTATTGCACCTAGTGGGCAGCTATGTGCAGAGATGACAACCGGCAACCGCTCCTTGACGGATCATTTGCAATACTTTGCATTGGGCTGCGTATGCGTAGTCAATGACTAAAAGATCAACGACTGCACCTACTACAGAGTATCTTCAAGCGCACGTCTCAGCGACTATCACAACGTCCGTCTGAAGACACTCTCAGAGATTTTCCTTCCATCACAGCAAACACTGTTTTTGATGAATTCTCCATACCTCAGCAACAACAGGGAATATATAGGCATCTGAATTCGAGAAAATTCAGAACGTGACAAAATTTGCAAGTTAAAGAGTTCAGAAAGATGAGAAAATTTATCATGAGTACTGCCAGAAAATAATATTGACGCTGACATAAGAAGATTGCCAAAAGTCATGCCTCTTATGCTTGCTTGGGAAACCCATTTGAAAATGTGATGTGTGCAACACTCAGTAGTGACAGAAAGGCAGTTGCTAACAATAAACTTGCATGTGTTCAAAATTGCCTTGCCACATGTAGGACAGCGTCGAATTAGCTGATCAAATCAGCTTTCACAAAAAACTTTCTTTCATGCGTGATCGAGTGGTTGCTATTTATTGATGTGTCCAGTGAGGCGGCAGTTGAGTCATCACTTGTCACTTCTTCAAACGATGGACGAATTAAGACATAAGAGAGATATCTTGGATTACAGAGATGTCTTCAAATGATGACATGCTGGCAGCTGCATCCGGAACAGCACCAATGGGAGTGGACTTTCTTATGGAATAATTGAGTTCACATACTAACTCATAGATGTCATCACAGTCATATTATGTCCAAGCATCTCCACTTTGAGGAACAACTTGGATTGCAATGTGAGTTGCGGTAGAAAGTGATGAGTATCACTGGCCTCTGATGGATCTTCAATGTGGGAATAATGGCTGTCATGTTCAATAAACCTGGTGTTGGAACTACCATTGCCTATAGAATCAGTTGGTTTGGTTTCTTGTTGATCTGTTATTGGCTGCTTAGATGTCTAACAGAGCACGGATGCTATTAAAGAGCGTGACTCTCTACACAGACCGAATATATGAAAAAATTATTTTTATTAACTCCTTTTTTTACAATTTCATTTCATCATCAATTGCTACATCTGCAACGTGACAATATTTAAAACTCCTGGCTTCACCTTCAAATCGATGTGCATTATTGAGTAACCTTGCACTTCCGGTATTCCTTTCCTCCTAGTTAGAAGCGACGCCGGACGGTACAACACGACTAGCTCCATTCGTCTCTTAAAGTGTAGAAACAGTGTCTGTAGCTTACGTCTAGCTCCCTTGCATGTTCCCACCAACCTTGCGACTTGCAGAGAACTTCTAGCGCACTCGACTAGCCTCGGCCTCCCAGACCCGTGTAGCGCCGATACAAAATCGTCCTCCACGAGTCTGGGATGGTACCGCCTCTTCTCAATATATTGCGGTTGGTCCTAGGACCAGCATTAGTGTTCAGTTTCATAAATGCATACCTTTCCAATTACGGCCGTAATACAAGAACGACGAAGACATGTCGCACTAGAACATCGTGTCGCATTCTGCTGCACGGGTACCTTTGTGTTTACAGTAGCTACGGTTTTATGATTTGTGGGTTAGTAGGGAACGCGAACGGGACGTTAGGAAGCACTTTCTTGTACTAGTGGTGCCGCGGACGCGATCGGCATGTGTCTGATCGCCGTGAATTCGCTGCGAGTAGCTGCTAGTCGCGCGTGGAGCTTCGAATTCGCGATGAAAATTCGGGATGCGCGCATCCGTTGTGACTTGATCGTCCGGATTCGATTCGACTAGCCGCGAAATCGCGACAAAACTTCGCCGTGAATTCTCCGCAAGACTCTGTGTAGTAGACGTGATCATGAAGTCTTTGACAATGCAGCTGGCTGGCTAGTGTAGATGTCGGAGCATCGGTTGGAACACACGGCTCTACTAGGTGTCGTTACTGCCGTTGACAGGCGCAGAATACAAACCACGACGTGTAGGGACGTGAGTTTGCGTGAAGAGCGCACTACAAGTTGTCGTTTGTGTACAGTGTAGCAGGGGCGTAGGAAGCATTCTAGGACTGGTCGGGCCTAACGCGCGCTAAGAGATGTGGTAAAGTCACGTGATTTATCCTATTTAGCGTGCGCTAAAATTGAAAACAGCATGGAGTTCACACAAATTATTATTATTACTACTGTGATTACTGAACCTCATTGGCCTTCCCAAATAGTCGAAGCCTATTTTCTGACTTTGCTACAAACTGGTCATGAATGACATCCAGATCCAAATCACTATCGACATAGTCTTTATGCACATGAAGCACCATTAGATTATTGAATCTTTTCTGAGACATGGTAGTTCTTAGGTAGTTCTTAACACGTCTCAGTGCACTGAAGGATCTCTCCGAGGTGGCGTTGGTAGCTGGCATAACCAAATCAGCTGCATGAGGCGGCATACTTGACTCAATAAGGACCTCTGACCAGATGACAAGCTAGAAGAGTAGCGCCTTAAATCAAATATTGTAACCTTCTCAAGTTTCTCTGTGTTCTTCTGGAAATGCAGACTAAATGTTACCAGCTGCCCTCTCAACTTTTCCTTGTCAAAATCATCGCCGTAGAAGGCACGTACTCGCTCCAGTTGTTCCTCCATTTCAAACTTGTACCTCGCAAGTGCTTCAGTATCATCATCTGCGTGTTTGTACTGCAATGCAGCAGTGATTAAGAGCGACTCTAAAGAGCTATACATTCCATAGCCAGGTTGATCGAATCGTTCCTGGATGCAGTTGATTACGACATCGAGAGTCTCATTGTAGTATTGCAAGTAGTAAGAACGGACTGTTTCATGATGATACCCATCTTCGCCTTCCTCAAATCTTCTAGGCCTCTTTCTCCGACGAGGCAACATGGGTTTTCCAATTTCCAATTCCTCCGCCTTCTTGTTGACATTCAGCCAAAACAACTCATACGACTGATCTGTACGCAAAGACTTCAATGTCTCTAGACTCATTCTAGCAACTTGCTGTCCTTCTGCAGCAGACAAACCTTTATCCTGCAATGCTCTGCTAAGATTGTCGGTATGTCTCAAAACCATGTGACCTAGCATGGTGCCAAATAGATAATCAAATGTGTTCATTTGCGCTTCCACTCCACCAATTCTTGCTTTGGTTTCAGTGTCATGTGCAACTTCAATTGATTCCTGCCAGGTTTCTTGCAAGGCTTGAAAGTTCTCCAAAATGCTTGCAAGTGAGTCAGCTCTAACTGTCCATCTTGTAGGACAAAGGACTCTCATTCCGGTGGCTGTACTTTCTGGCAAGTTTTCTTTCAATCTTAGAAAAATCCCCTCACGACGAGGTGAATACTTCAACAACTTTGTTATTTCGAAAGATACACCTAATGCATCTTTCAGGAGTTTAATCTGCTCCATTGTATCGCAGGCAGCTAAGTTCAATGAATGCCCATAGCAGTGTGTAAACAGTGCCCTTGGATCGATTTCAAGTATTCTCCTGGCTACCCCACTTTTTGCTCCACTCATCGCACTGGCTCCATCATAGCATTGCCCGCGTAATTTATTAAAAATGAAATTAAATCTCTCAAAAACATCCTTTATCGCAGTTGTCAAAGTCTGAGCATCTACGGATGGTACACCATACATTCCCAGGAATTGCTCATGAACATCAAACTCATAGGTAACCATTCTGACAACTACAGTAACTTGTTCTGTGTTGACACAATCTCTTGTTTCGTCAATCATTATACTGAGAAATGGAGATTTGCGAAGATCATTTGCAATAACCCTCAACACATGTGACGACATCAACTCTACTATTTCATTTTGAATGTCAGGGCTCGTATAAGAATTGTCTTTCCTTGTCATCCATGAAGACAAATTGTCATCGTCTTTTGCTTTCAGTCTAAGCAACTGGATAAAGTTTCCATCACTGTCCTCTCCATGGCCTCGTATTGCTAGTCCTTGTCTAGCCAAATATCGTATTGAAGACAAAATATGATAGAAGGCAGCTCTATTTCTCCTCTTAGAGGTAGCATGCTCCTTAGAGAGCAGGTTACCAATATCCTTGGTCGTACTAGGAAGGCTAATTATAATTTCGGTGGCAGCCCTATGACAAGCTGATTTCTCATGATTCTTGAAAGATACTGTAGCATTTTCCAATTTGTAAATCCTCTCCTAATCTGCAGTAGAAAAACTAGTGAAAATAATGGATGTCCAAGCGTAAACTCATGATTTGTGGCAACAATAATTGTGTGTATGTCATGTGTAGACTGTCAGAGTTTACGTCACCAAAAAAGGTACAAAAATTTGCAAAAATAACTGAAATGTAGCATATAATCTCATACCCTATCACTAACAACCTGGTTAAGCGAGGCATGACTTCATGCAAATCTGATCGCGAGGGAGTCTGGTATGAGACTACTGGAAAACAACTTGTACATGTACACAACTTACAAATGAGTCGTCAGCCGTTGGAATGTTGACCTTCTTCATGAAATGGGCTGACAAGCAGGTGTGACAATAGACGGCGTCATTCGTTTCATCGTAGTGGAGAAATGGCCATTTCTCAAACCAAGAAGGTTGGAAGCTTCTCAGTTTCGTTCCGTACGATTGCTTTGGAAACCTGAACGTTGCTGCAGACGGCTGATGCGGATGTGTTGCAATGACAATGTCGTCGTTATCAAAGCCGGACGCGGACGTCTGCCTTGCCATTTTGCTACCTGGGCATGCTCAGTAGATGTCTCGTGACAGACGACTCTGGACATCGAGGCAACATGGATACAATAGAGTCAGGAGTATATACGGAGATAGAAGCTCCTGTTAGAAGTACATATATCAATAAATAATATACTTAATCGCCTATACCTAAACCGGAAGTTTACGGCAATCGTTCGCTTGCTGAAGTCCATATTTCCAAAAGTATGACCTGCCCGACCCGTTCCTGCGCTCCTGATCTGGTGTTGACCTATACAGTTTCTGATCTATACTCTCTTACAAATTCAGTAGTCGTAGTTTGTATAGGGCATACCTCCACAAACCGTGAGTAGCAGTCGACGACCAAAAGGTAACTTTTCGATTAATATTTGAAATTGTCCGCCGCTACTTTTGCCACGGTAAGTGGGAAATGAACTTGATACTAATGGTTCTACTTGGTTGCTGTTAGTGTTGGGCGCAAGCACGACAGTTGTGTACGTAATGGTGTAGTTGTGTACTCATTTCGGGCCACCATCAGATTCCTTTGGTATTTGTCGACATTTGGTGGTACCTTGATATTTCAAAAGTAGTTTCGTTAGGACTTGAGGACCGGCTTTATGTGGCACTACGATTTGTGGTCCGCATATGAGAAGACCGCCCGTGGTTTATCGTATGTTTTCCCTGTTTCGGTAAGTACGGGTTAAGTTTGTCTGGCAGGTCATGTGTCACGGGGCTGCCGCTTTTGCCGTACTCAGCAATAGAATGACAAACGAAGTCTTGCTCTTGGAAAGGCAGACATTCCTTTAGTCGTTCATCTGGAACACATAGGGCATCGGTCACGGCGACCAGGCAGGCATCCACTTCTACTTGAAACTCGTGGTCACGCCTTGTTGCTGTATGAGTTGGCTCGCGCGAGAGTGTATCGGCTTTGACTATCTCTTTTCCAGAGATGCGCCTGAAAGGTAAAATCGTACCTCACTAGCTTCAACCGAAATCGGACTATTCGCGACAGTAGGCTATCCAGGATTTCGTGCACAATAGCGGTACCAGAGGATTGTGGTTGGTTACAAAGGAGAATAGTGAGCCGATAAGGTAGTGATGGAACCGTTAACACCCCCACGTTACTGCTATGTCTTCTTTCTCAATTTGGGAGTATCGTTGTTTGGTGAGTGTCATAGCTCGAGATTGGTAAGCGACAGGGCGCCGTTATCCTGGGAGCTGTTCCCGGCGTATGATGGCTCCAATGCCAAACAAAAATGCATCTACGGAAATCTGTGTCTCAAAGTTGACGTTGAACGGTGCGAGAACTGTGTGACTGGTTAATTCTGCTTTGATTTCTGTAGAGGTTTGTTGCTGTTGTGGTTCCCATAACCAGGCCCGGTCTTTGCTGAGAAGCTGTCGAAGAGGTTGCGACAGTGAAGCGAACCGAGGAGAAAAGCTGCCTATTTGATTAGCCATTCCCAGAAATTGGCTAATTTTCTGGTAATGGTAAGTGCCAAAAATTCTCTCTGGGTCAGGCTCTATTCTATATTTTCCGATCATTTAGCCACAGGTAGCCACAGAAGCGAATTACCTCTTTGTTGAATTGCTGAATTGGCAAGACATTTGTGGTGTTCATCTTGCGTCGCCCCGAATACGATTATATCATCCATGACGCAAATGGTGCCGTCCATTTTCACCAACAGAACCAACATTCCTCTTTGGAAGTGTTCTAGGGCTCATGATATCTTGAATGGTAGACGACTATAGCAGAAACGACCGAAGGGTGTAATGAATGTGGTGAGGTTGCGAGGCTTCGGCCAAGGGAATTTGGTAGAATGCACTGTTGTCATTCAGTTTGGAAATTGTGTTTGCCTCTTGAATTGTTGCTAAGAGGTGTTCCATTTGATGGGAGGATGTGACGCTCCCTGCGAACCCTTTTGTTGAGGCGTGTGAATTCTGTACAGATGCGAATGTTGCAGTCAAGTTAGGGCAAATCACAATGCCAGAGCACTATTTAGTTGGTTCGTCTATGCTTTCTATAATTCCGTCTGACTTTATGCGCTGTAGATCTGCTTATACGCGCGGCATTAGCGGAAGAGGAACTCGACGAAGAGCAGCTAGAGAATAAGGAATTGCGTCTTCCCGTAGCGAAATGTTATGAGCGAGACCTTTGAATTTTTCGAGTCCTAAAAAGAATGACGAGAAAAGACGTGTGGGCTTTCTTGATGACGATGCGGCGTTTGCTGTTGTGATTGACTTGTCTTGATATGCGTAAACCTTGAATGGCTAGTCTACCCAGAAGAAGTGTCTGTAACCCACGTCCAACGTAGATCATGTGGGTCGGCAAAGCATCTGCAACGGTACGCGAAAGTGTGATTTTGATACACTTTGGGACGGGAAGTTGGTTGCGGTCAGGTCCGAGCAGAAAACGGTCAGATATTTGAAGTGCCTATTTCTGAGACAGACTTTGTTGATAGAGTTGCTCTGGGATGGCGATAACGTTGTCCCCTTTGTCTGTTTCATAAGAATTTGTGAGCCTCCGACATCTACGTGTTTGGATCACGCATTACCAGAATTAAGGAAGTTAAGAAAAGCATCATATTGGGCTGTTGTGGACGCTGTGGATACAAAATGTGCGGGTGCGGAACTACGCACAGACGCATAATGGCCTATCTTGCTGCATTGTAAGAATTTTGAGTCTCTGGCGGGGCTTTTGCCACGGGGTGTTCGTCGTATCTGGACCATCGGCAATTTAGCGATAAAGGCATGCTATTTATGGTGGTCGTTTCTCTTCTTTTCTGGAAGGACGTTGGCGTTGTGGCCTTTCCAGTTGGGCATTTCGGTGCACAGCGTCAGCAGAAACAGCAAATGGGTAGGCGTGGCTTGATAACCTTTGACTATTGACTGTTGTGCATTCACTGCTTCACTGTTACGTTCTTTTGCCACTGCTGTAGCAAGCTCCAGATCTGATAGAAGGTGTTATAGTTTAGAAAGATCTGCATTTAGAAGACCGACCACCAAGCGATCTCGTATTTGCTGTTGTTTGAATGTCCCGTATTTACAGAGTTTAGATAGGGTGTGAAGAGCAGTCACGAACGCATGTACGCTTTATGCTGTTTGTTTTTCCTTCTTAATATACCGGGCTCGCTTGTAGATAGGGTTCTTCCGTCGCACGAAATGGTTTTGGAAGCTCTACTTAGCACTTTCGTACATCCCCTTCTCGTCTTCTGATAGCGTGAAGCTTCCCCAAATATCTTCTGCGTCCTGTCCCATAGCATAAATAAGTGTACTGACCTGAATTAGTTCCTCCTTCTTGTCAAGGCCAGACGCAACACGATAACGCTAGAATCGTGTGATCCATGGCGGCCACGCTTTTGGTGTGGCAAAGTCGACCGGTTCGGGAGGTTTTAGAGATGAAAAAGAAGAAGCCATTCCTTCCACTCTTGTCACTATACAGTGAGACTATAAAGAGACCACGCGGTGGGCTGTGTGCCCCATAATAGATCCTGGTCTTATCTAATCACCTCTCCCGTAAATGAGGGCGTCTGAAGTACAGTCAGTCTAATAACACTACATGCACAACCACGACCACTGAAACTACCGGTAGTTCAAGGGGCTCCAAATCCGGCTGTGGTAACATGTTCCTCCTTTTCTCCGTTTGAGTTTGATTGCATCTGCAATCACAGCATATTATATACTGTTTATGATTTTTATAGGTACAGATATGCCTATCGCAGGTTGGAGGTAAAGTTTAGTTTGGTTGTAGAAACAGTCCAAACACGATCATCTTTGTCCGGACGTGCTCGGATAATTCCGCAAACGTTTTCCCGCTCTCACAGATCCTATGCAATGTAACATGATAATACGAATACCAGGACGAGGTAACCTCATTTTGCAGTCTGCTCCTCATCAGAAAACTACTCAAGAAAAGGCCGGAAATTAGCTCATCAAACATTCAAATAGTGTTATTATCTAAGAGACAACCACTTACTATTGCTACATTCAGTAAAATATTGGGTTCTGTCAATTGTAAAATGCAACCGAATTGATCAAAATCATTCTAAACCCTTCCTGAAAAGTCTGTTTTAATTAGGAACTTGCAAATTTTTTATGGTAATTGTATTTGGTCACCTTGATTTGTATAGTCAAATGGGTATGAAAGCCTGTTCCGAAATGTTGTGGGTATTCTTCAAGCGTTTATGATATAACGCGCTGCCGAACAAGATATTTAGATATCGCTAACAAGAGTGATATACAATATATTCTGTACACGTCTACTTTATATAGCGTTCTACTCTTTTTCGGGATATTAAACAAATTTACAGATTGTTCTCGTGCGCACAGTGCAGTACGAGAATGTTTCTTTTTGTGTAAAGTTTATCGAATTACAAAGTAGATAGGCGAAACTACAAACTCTAGCTACCTCTAGCTAGTTATAAAACTGCGTCAAGAAGTGGGACGTATGTCCATAATAGGAATGTCAGTGAGGTACCAAGTATCGTGCTGCTATGTCAGCAACGATGTTTTCTGGAGCTTACTGTCTTGTTTTCCCATACATCTCTCTCTTCTCTTGATCTTGTCTTGGCACTGTGGCAGCATATGTCTGTGGCAGATTTTCATTAGTACCAGTCGTAGCTTTATTCTATTCTAATAAGATTCGATATAGATCGTATACATATATTTGAACGTCGGTTGCACGGTCTTGAAAATTAATTGAATGGTTTACTGTTTGGATCATGACAACGTTTGGAAGCTGGATAGCGCAACGGTACGCTCTCCATTCATCGCTGTGGATAGTTGTATTTGGGAGCACGTGCGTCTATATGATCGGTAGAAGGGTTGCTGCGTTCACACGTTACCACTTTCATGTGTCCAGTGGCAGGGGTCGTTCATGTATCGACAATCCGGAGCACTTAAACTTGATGCCGTGACAGAAGCTCTCGATGATGCTATCGCGACAACAAATGCAACGTAATCGATAAAAATTGTGTGGTGTAATTTTGGACTAATATAGAGATCACAGAGCTTTCTATCGTAATACGCAATTAAGGCACGTATGCATTCACGTCACATACTAGCTAGCGATTCAGGAGACCATACATGCCCTCACCCGATGTACAGGTTAAGAGATGAAATCTTTCCTTTCAATAAGCCTTCCACACTCACACTTGTCGATTTAAAGGCTAAAGACATTTCACAACTCAACCTCAAGGGAGTTGTTATGCTAAAGTTAACAGGATTTAATGCAAACTTTGCTGAGGATGGTCATCAAGCCACGTCGTTCAATTTCCTCAATATTGGCTTGTTTTCATGTCTATCTGTCAACATTTTTACAACCATGTGCAGAAAATTGGTATTACTAATTTTTATAGTGAAAAATTTAACTCTAATCTAGTAAACGCAGCCGTTTTTGTCTGTCACAAATGTCCACATCATTCCATCTACGTTTGAAAAAACCTTCCGTTATGCCACTTTACATCAAACAACACGTGCTGGATTTAAGTTTTTTAAATGTCTTCTTTTGTGACTCGAATCGTCATAGAGTCGCAGCAGCATGTTTTGCAACAGACGCTCTGTATCTGGTTGCTGATAGAGCTGATGGTTTTTATTCAGTATTGGCTTCTCAACTGCATCTGGTTCAACCCTTGCTTATTTCTTTGGTTGACGTGCAGAGAAAACTAAAGCTGAAGTTGTTGGTGAAATAGCGAAAACTGTAAGTAGGCGAAAACCTGGAAATGATAGGAGAAAAAAAATTGGAGATATTTTGAATGCATTGTTGAATTTATAACTTTGGTACTTTGCATTTGTTTCTTGGACATCTTCAGATGTAACCATCGGTTTCTCTAGAAACTTTTGGATATTGATGGCAGATACACAGTGACTGTCTTCTGTGTTCCTTAAAAGATGGCAACGTTGCAGAAATCGAAGTATTTGTTCTGCAGAATTGTCATCATGCAAACGACTTCTTGAATATTGTGAAAATCCATAATACAGTAGCTATATTACGTCGGTCATAGAAATAGTAGCGCACAAAGATAGCTGTTCGAGTCTGACTCTATGTATTTAAAGTAACTCTTAAATAGGTTTTGTGTCGATCTAAACGAAATATGTATGTAATTGATTAAAAAAGTTTTGGTTCCGCTGTCACATTGATAGATGCAGACCTGAGCGGAATACTAGGCAAGGTAAGCTTTTTGATCTCTTTTCACATTTATACATTCTGAACTGAACGGACTACTGGTCAACCTGCAATTTTGCGCAACAATCTGCAGAATTGCTTATTATATTGGAGAACGATATAATCCAAGTTTCTTTAAGTAGTCGTGTGCAGGATGATATATTGTATATTAAACTGATATGTAAAGAGCTTGTTAGATAAGTAGGCTGCGAATTGTATCGTAGAGGATAGAAGAATACACACCTTATTCAGCTAAGGGTGGGTATTGTACCATTGATCCAGTGCAGAAAACGGGATTGGGCGGAAATCTAACCCGCCGTCGGGAAGGAATCGCAGATGGTATGTCGAATAAGTACGTAATTGCCGATCTCTCAAATCTTTTATATTTATAAATACGTCCTTTTAAAACGCCTCGGAGACATCTGAAAGTGTCAAAGCTCCACGGTAAACAGTGCTTGTTCCTCTTGTGCAAAAACGAATGGACAGCTTGAGGAGGCAACCCTTTAGCACCCCACTTAAACCTTGCCATGTGAATGCAGGGCCTTGTAAGGCTGACGCCAGCAAGGTTAAGGGACTGCCTTTAAGCCTTTTTGAACATTATTGAACATTATTGAACATTATTGAACATTATTGAAAACTCAGACGCACAGTAACTGAAGTCGCTTAAACTAGACAAGGAGATCTGAAGACATCATTAGTGATCTTGGTATGAAGAAGGTAAAGAAATCATGAGCGCACCAACCCTTAGTTCAAGCCTGTACTGGGTTACACCAGATAGGCCCAGTGAGATTTGCATTTTCATTAGTAGCATATTGGCAAGAACAATGGTATGTGAAAAAGGAAATAATTGACATGAAACGGTTTGATGGTTGCCATATTGGTGCACTAAAGAGGCCACTTTGATAGAAATGACTCATTTTTTATTTCTTATTCCAAATTTGAAATTTAGAGCAAAATGAAGCAGAGGATACATTTTGCAGCTGGTTTGTTATCTGTAAGCACAATTATTTTTGCTTTTTAAAGTCAGTATAGAAGTTAGTCAAAGTTGAAAGTAGATGTCAACTTTGAAGAAGACAAAACACTATTTGTAACTATTTTGTGACAAAAATTGCGTGCTTGCAAATTTTAAATGATATCAAGGCAATTTTTTGTCTTGATTTATATGTATTGTGTGAATGTTGGGAATGGTTTTTTTATCTACTTGTAATCGTCTTGTAAATTGTCAACGTATTGCTTTTATGACAGTCAACCGTGCATCCCATCTAATTGAAAATTTCAGGTTTACTGTCATATTACTAGCACTGCAGTGGTATCTTAGTACTTATTGTAATCTTGTACCACTGCGAGGTACCATCAAATCTCCCAGTAAGAGAGTGCAACAGAAACATTGTCTATTTACAATACTTTCTTTAGATAAATCTAAATGTTTCATTCCACCTAACATCTAATTTTTGCAGTAATCATAGTTATTCTGTAGTGCTGCGCTTTCAATCTTTTTACTACGGGCAGTATTGATATTGTCTGCAAGTGTTGGAATGTGCTGCAGTACATCTGAATCAGAAGCAAGACTTTCCATTTTAATGCTGATATTGCTTCTCAATTTCTTTGAAGTCTCAGGCAGCTTCTCAGTTGCTCTGAAATTAGATTCGGTTACATTATTGCATGCCGAAGGTCAAGCTATTGGTAAATTCCTGTGATACTTACCATATATATTAGTGCTTCGATTAGTATGTTTGATTTAGTGAGACATCTTCAGCAACACCGTTTTTCGCATGTGTAACGTCTCATACACATGACAAACTTTTCCAAAGCAGATACTAAACGACTGAGAAATTGCACTCATTTTCGGTTCAAACAGGTGTACCGCCAAGCAAAGGAACCCATCACTACCCTAACTAAGTTTCACAAGTGTACTAAACAAATAATAGAAAAGAAACACATCACAATAAGTCTTGCGTTCCAATTTGCTTTAATCAATAAATTACAACTTGCTACCATATCTCTCACAGTCCTTACCTTGGAAAGAGCACAGGTATCCGTCTTCTTGCTAACCAGCAATAATTTAATCTGAAAGAAACATACAGTTACTAAACACGCCCACACAAGACATTTCAATGCTTTATTTCTCCGTTATGGTAAAAGTCTGCATTTACGGTTGCTAGGGGTTGTGTCATGACGTGACAGCTTTCATCTTAGAGATTGTTGATTTTGGTGAGATTTCTTCTTTAAGTTTGTTGGCGATATGTTGCGCCTGCTATTTTGATAGGAGGAACGGGATTTCCAATGTTTTCAAAAGCATTTTATGCATATTTACAAACTCAAGACTTAGACGATGTGTATGTTCTTGCAACATACCAGACGCAGCTGTTGCTGAGACTACTCAGCATGCATTAATAATTTTTTATTTATGAATTGTTTATTGTGTTGTATTACAAGTTGATATCTAGTTAGTGTATGGCTTATTAGATTCGAAGACAGCGCATTTCAAATGAATAATCTGAAACTCATGTAATGGTTTTACAAGATTCTGTTATTACAGCTTTCTCTCCTTACTGACTTACTAAAGAAAATCATGGAGAAGCTGTTCGCACCCTACTTGTGAATAAGATAAGTTTGAGCAGACATTCGAAATTGACACATTAATACTAAGCATGCCAAGACGAGTAAAACGAACGGCTACTCGATTTATCGTGGTATTAAACAGTTTAGGATTATCTACAAGTGATGTAGTGGATTTTTGTTTAGATTTGAAACTATTTAGTAGTGTGGTTGCTGACCTCTGGTCGTCATTGTGGTTGTTGCCAAGACATACTGAAAGTAATTGACACAATTGCATTACTGGACACCCACAATTGTCTGGCATCTCCCCAGACGTGTTGGTTCTGCTGACTGCTTAAAGCAAGGCTATCTAGGAAATGGATCTTCCTCCAATTCATGAGAAACAATATTAGTTTATTTTATCAATAATGCTGACTTCAACAATGGATTTCTGTGCTACAAGAAGACAAAAAGATGTACTTTTAACCATCAATTAGCAAGATCGTGCATATTTGCTGTCATAGCTATTGTCAGCAGATTTTGTACTGTAGAAATTTTTCAGTGGGTCATATTTAGAATCAATTTAATTTCTCACTGTACAGTATGTATTATATATATATAACACAAATAGTGCATATCCGCTCTAAGGACAGAAGCACAGAGAGTCTCAGTCGAAATATCGCAATAATTAGGTAGATAGTTATCAATCGCGAGGTCCAATCTGTTAGTAATCAATCTTGAGTTATACTGCCACAAACGAACAAATAACTATTAATGAAATTGTCTGGAAGCTTGGCTCAGTGATAAGCCAGATGATAGGAGAGACTTCTTTGTGATTCCACCACAAGAGGGTAGAATATGTATGTACACTAACACGAAGTCTAAATACAACCTATTCTCTTTCTTTCACGTTTTCCGTATGCTAATCTCATCTTTCTCGGTGTTTGCAACTGCCCAGCCTTCGCAATGGCTCAATCAGTATGTTTGTCATTCGGCTCAATTTCGGCGCCCGGAAGCCTAAACTAAATTGCTCTCACCATCCTGGTTAATCTTCAGAGCATTCTCCTTCCAAATAACGACTACACAAGACGAAAGTTTACTTGGGGCTATCCAGCGATCTCGTTTGTCTGACCTGTACCGCCCACTTTCGTCTTTGTTCGTGGTTTTTTGGAAACCGAACGAACGTCACACCTTCTTTCACGGTATTATGGCACCCAGTTGCCGCACATCATCTGACCGTTCTAACCGTAGTCCACGCTCTAGTTTTGTGTTGGTGTGCCTCTTACTAGGAATTCTGATTCTACCTTACTAGGAAATGAGGAATGAAGCATTCTATTAAAAATGCAATGATTGCAATAGTTAATTAGTTCCATACGTCCGGCGCCTCTTCGTCATGCAATTAACACCAAATAGGTAGTCGAATGCTAAGACCCTTCAGTGCCTAAGGTGCACTCAATTTAGTGTTGTTATAATGGTGCACGATTCGAACACTCTGTGCGGTGCTCCGGGACGCTTCAATATGAGCACCTTGATAGGGTTTACGGAACACTAGTAATAGATGTCTCACACTACCTCCCTGGACGGTGCTTGCTCACCGCACGATTTGAGTGGCTTTCTGCATGTACAGAACGATGAAAACTGTGCGTAGAGTATTGACTGTAAGTGCAAAGTGAGTGAAACGTGTCGTACCCCTTCCTACAGCATCGGGTGATTTCAAATAGATACCGCATGATGGAAACATATAATTGCCTTAATTAGTCAGCGTGTTTGCTTTAACAGCTTGCTGGACAAGGAAATGATGGTTTACTAGCGATATGAGTAAGTGGAAACGAGATATGAAAAGTGCAAAATCCGGTGTTTAGTTTTGCAATAATGCACGCGTACGCAATGTGGCTAGAATACTTTGAAAGGGAATGGCCGAAAGGTGCACGGATTGGCAACACCCCCACTGACTTCGAGGAAGCAAGACAACAGTTGCAAAGCGTCGCAATGCGTCTAAATAGCCAGACTTGATAGCGCTCTTGGAGAAATCTGGTTGACTTCCGCTTTCATCAAATGGATGAGACTCAACAAATTACATAGCTCTTTGGAAATTGGCATAAATCCATAAGCTTACTTGCAGGCAAAGTTTAGTTGGTGACCGGTAGCCAAAGAGTGGATTGGAAAGGCAGGCACAATTCATATATCTTTGTCAGCAAATGATTTCCAATCAATTGTCAGCCGATGCTACTCAAAATAGCAAACGCCTACGTTCTTCCATAGTGATGGTAAAGTGTCTTGACGGAAAGACCGCCCTCTTTCCAGTCTCTTAGTACTAGGTCTGACGCTGTCTCGACGACGACGTGCTAACATTGTTCATTTGTGACGTCGTGGCAACACCTGTTCTGACGTGGCCAAGTGGAGAACAATATAAGCGATCGAACTCTCACATTGCAGCAAAGCAGTTGCCACTAGATCAGTCGTCGGACCAACGAGATGAAAGAGGCAATCCTTTTTGTTTTCAATTGGGCTCCTGGAAACGGTTACACGTCAGTCAGTATCTTCTGATACTTCTCTTTCATCGTTGTAAAGAGGAATAGATTAATGTTCAAAAGTTTATTTTCATTAATATTTTGATTATAGGCGTATTGTAGCACCAAGAAGAATCATACCAGGCGAGACGTTTGTTGTCTATGTTAACGCTAAAGCGAAGCTGTCCCGGAGTCAACAGGTAGTAGTTGTAAGTCTAAAGGATTCTTTTGGTCGCTCACTTGTCAGTAGTCAACTACGAGTGGTAAACTCAAGTACCGAAATTTGCTATGGTTTGTACGGTTACGCATACTTACTCCCCGTTTATATCTAATTCCATATAGGGTCGTTCAACAAGTTTTTTTTGGAGGTATATCTCTAACGTTTCAGTGTGTCTGGATTTACCAGTAGTTGCGCCAGACGAATTAGTAGCGTCATCGTTACATGTACCGACTGTTCCCTTTGTGACATGCAGTGTCAGTATAGTATCTACTGTAAAGGTCTATTGTGCAACCAAGTTTCCGACTGTTTCGTCGCACTCACTAACTGGCCATTTTTGCATAGTTTGCACATCTAAGCATGTACAACATCAGACGTTTGGCTGAAGTGTCCCCTCATATACCTATGCCGATCACCTAGAGGTTGGTGTGGTTTTCGTGCGACAGGAAAATAACGCTACCTACGTCATTGCTTAAAACTATGCGTTTTTCTTGCGAAATATTTATATTGCCAACAAGCCTAATTAACTGAAGTCTAGGTTATGATTATATTTAAAGATATTTTACGATGCGTTGCGATAATACGTTTACGTAACTGTCGCAGCATGCGAGACAATGCCAATTGACTCGCCTTGTGTCGTGTACGGTCTCGGGGCAAAGTTTAGTATACTAGCCTTCTTTTCGAAACATTTGTAGTCATAACGACAGAGTGTAAGGCAGTGTTGCAGTTCTTGCAGAAAATAACTAACGGATAACCGCAAAACAATAGAATTGGGTCATTTCTTGCATGCAAAATGGCCATCATGCATGTTTAGACTATAATTAATAATTAAAACGTATCCATAGAATATCATCACTCCAATTATGGTTTTTCAGTTGAGCAAATGCCTGGTATTCTAATATTAATTAATTTAATAATTCATTAAGACTGTCACTCATCTGAAATAATTTGTTCAAGATTGCATTTTATAGTTCCAACTGTTTGTATTCATTCTTAGATGCTGTTTTTACATGCAAGGCGTTAGACCATTTTTTACTTTACTAATTTCTATTCTTTTAGATTAATGGAACAAAAAGAGATATGTTTTGAAAATTGCTCAAATATCTACTGCCCGAGAGACGCAATAATCGACGTCAACGTAACTGATGCAACATCTGGAACTACTGTCCATTGCAAGGGACAGAATACAGTCTCCATCGTTAGACAACTATACAAACTTACAATTATTGAAGAAAACGGGGGTTTTCATCCATGACAGATGACAACCGTGAAGGTCTAATGATACATACATACATACATACATATATATATATATATATATATATATATCATCAAATATTCTAATCATTTAAGAGTCATTGATTACGCAGGTTTTATCTTCAACACTTTCAGGAAAACCAAAAGCTGCAAACGTATCGTTAGAAAGTAGGATATATAGACGTGGCAACGGGTTTTGCAAATCAGCAACAATCCGTTCAGTGAAACCTTTATATCAAGCAACTGACAGCAACGGGATAGCAACTGTCTCCGTTTGCATGTCTTGTAATTCATTGGCTGTTGAATTTTATGTAAGAAATGATATGCTGCCATAATATATTAGATTGCAATAGAACTGTGTATGCAGGCATATTCAGTCCAAAAGAAAATGCACGACTATCAGTTTTCTAGAGCAACTACTCGTCGGAGCATTATCTACTCCAGTGGCGAAATTGTACTGTCAAGCAGCAACGAGACAGTGCTAGGATGCCAACAATCTCAGACCGTTACAAAATATATAAAAGTGTTATATTGTCATGTTGTGGTAGGTTGGACAGACAACTAATATTACCTCTTCCTTTTCCAAAGCAATGATTGCAGATTATTACGTAAATGCAACATTTAGTATCCTAACTCATAAAAAATACATTTAGTGCAATCGTTGTTTGCAGGTTGTCCGTGGCGATCAGATTGTCCGACATGGCCTTTGTTTGCCACAACGTGATAGGAATGCTCGCAGCAAACATCAAATTTTATGCAAATCTGGAGGAATTAAAAGAACTTGCTATATATCATTTCTTGTGACGTCAGACATGGCTCCGAAATTCACCGTAATCGTTAGCCAAAAAGCTTTAACTACTGCACGCATTGCATTCGACGTGATTCAAAATAATGAATTTAGGGTCAGATATACATGATTTTAAAGAAGAAGCTGTAATTAGTTGAGATATTTAATTAATTGCTTGGATTGCAGATTTCGCTGCAATTTCAAGAAAAAGAAGTGAAACCAGGCGATAAAGCCAACTTGGTAATTACGGCTCCTCGCATGTCATACGTGGGCGTGATGGCTGTAGATCAAAACGTTCATCGTCATAGCAACAAAAATCAACTTATAACTTCTAAAGTTAGATGATCATTTACTGCTATGGCATATCGGGTGCGGATACAAGATGGAGCACCTTGGGGAGACTGGAGATATTGACTCTCTAGATACCTGAATGCAGTTGTTCTACTTCGCTGGTAGAAGTACCTTAGGTATACGTACTGAAGGCCATCTTCTTGTCTCTGAGGAACCAACCGGGAGAGCTGAATCAAAGGTGAACACCTACGAGTGCAGCCATACCATGACATTGTCTGGTCTGCGAAGAATTATCCAGGACACGTAAATTACTATTCGGGCTCCCCATAGGCAAAGGTGCCTCAGTAGCCGCTTCCGCATATCATGATTAATGTAGTTATTTATTGGTACGGCGTTCATCTTTAGTTGTACGAAGAATTTGGAAACTTTGATGAAAAATCCAAATTGTTACCAATTGACTATTACCTATGTGACTGGTATGGGGATTGGTATTGTTCTTGTAATCAGTGTCGTGAATCTTTTTCACTTATATCAAACGCAACTGGAACATTGCGCGCTATTGGAATTTTACAGCAAAACGTAGGCAAGGATAATTCTCCAAGTAATTATACAACTACCAATGTAAGTAGACAAGATGGAAATAACAATCAAACCTCATTGATTCATTTTCTCTAAAGTTTAATAGCGCAAGTTCCTGTCCACCAAACTGTACCGCATTGCGTTACGAAAAAGTCTACTGTTCTTATGTCAAAGCAAGCAGTCTGTTTTCGGTAAGGCTATTATTGATGTTTGGCATTCAAAGCTATCATGCGCGTATTTGACCGACAGAGCTCGGGACTGCAATTGTTTGACAGCGAAATTGCACCTCCAAAAGCTTGCCCGAAGCCAAGCCCGCCACCGAAAGATGATAATGATTGCTGTTCATGTAAGCACATATAAAGCAGATCATTTGAAAAGGTTTATATATGTGTATGTGTGTGTGTGTGTGTGTGTGTGTGTGTGTGTGTGTGTGTGTGTGTGTGTGTGTGTGTGTGTGTGTGTGTGTGTGTGTGTGTGTGTGTGTGTGCGTACATTTGTAGTCTGTAAGGCGTATCCAGAATTTGGTGAATATGAAGAATCTAATGAGAGCGAGTATTTTGAAAGTGTCACTGAACTGCCAGCGCAATATGTACCAGAAATTTTGTTCAGTTCATCTGACTCACCAACGCACTCGACTATAACCTGGTTGTGGTTTAATCGCAAAGTTAGGTATTATATTCAACTGTTTTGTCTGCTATTTTTTTGAAGTCATATGCAAGTGTTCTAGAAATAGCACATTCCACGAAGAAGTTACTGTTCCTCATACGATTACATCGTGGTTGGCAAATTCTTTTGCAGTTTCTCCCTCAACGTCCATGTCGATCGCAATTCCACAAGTTTTGCAACTCTCCAAATCATTCATAATTGACATCGACTTACCACATTTCTACTCGGTCCAAAGAGGAGAACTGGTCAAGATCACTCTCACCGTTTACAACTATCTTCCAAATAATTTGACCGTAATCCATATACATACATACATATATATATATATATTCGAATTAAATGCAAAAATTGGCAATGCTTTCAGTTTAGGTTCTTGTGGATATAATTGTGGATGGCAATGACGTCAAAGTACTGCCATAAACTTAGATTGATGTTTCTAGCTTGTCAAAAGCAATCGCTGTAACATCACGGGGACAGACTTCAAAGACCGCGTTCTTAGCATTTACTTTCAAAAGGTTTGTTAGATCAAGTTTGAAATGAAAGACACCTAATGTGACATCTGTTATAGCAGGTTTCACAAAGAACGTGTTGCTTAGACGTAACGCAATTATCGTCAAGTCAATTTTGCAGAGCCAGAGAATCGCCAAGATTGTTTTAGTGCCTTTACACACCCATGGCAGATAATCTACGTATTTCACTAAGTCAAAGCAAAGAACGATTGACTCGATCTTACTGCCTAAGCATAAGTCAGTCTGGTGATTCTGGTTCTGAGATGCAGACAGCGGCTCTCATACATACGTTATACTTTATTATTACTTTACCAGTATCACAGGGAGTTTTTCATCGAGTCATTTATGAATGCAGCGACAACCTTTTCTCTACTGGGGCTGGGATAGCCTAGCGTTGAGGCTACATGGATATCCACTCAAAGCTGAACATAATAAGCGATACACTTAAATTTTCCTAAATTTAGATAAACATATAAAGTTTAAAACGCAATGGTCAGACTACGGCTAGTTAAGCTACACAGAAACCTCAAACAATTACTTTCAATTATTAAACTATAAGGTTAAAATGCACTAATGGAAAAAAGTGTTATTGAAAGAAATATATAAGCTACTTTTATCATTCTCATCATACGCGCAATCATGTGTGTTCTATACTTTCCTATTATATAATGTGCAAGAGCCAACGCAGTGAGTTATTAGAACAATATACGACAAGAGTATTCTTACATGGTGTCAACGTAAACTGCATTAGCAGTTGGCTCATCATTGCTCGTTTCATTGATGTCGTCGTCGTTAGAGTAGACGACGTCGTTAGTAGCCTCGTCTGCTTGATGTATTTTGGAAGAAGCATTTTGTATCTTTGTGCCTGAAATTTCTTTGTCTGGAAGGGGAGGAGCAGGCAATGAAGGCAAATAGATCGGTCCGCGTAAACCAATAGTTTCATAGTCCGAATGAGCTTCACTGTCGTTGTGGCTTTTGTCAAATACGGGATTAACGTGTCCGCTCCGTCGTATATTGCCGGTGTCTTCATTGGTACCCTGTCCATTACGAGTTTGCTGTATACGCAATATCACAATGCGCAGCAATATTGCGCATATTATTGTTGCAGCTAGTGCAGTGGCGCCCGCAGATATTCCCGCCACAGCTACTTGAGAGAGTTGCTTGCTCTTGTCTGGACAAAATACGCAATAAGAAATAATTGATTTAGTCAAATACGGCATACGACCACCTGTGCTAAGACTGGCGATGTCAGAAAGCTTTGTTTGAGTTGGTTTTAGTGTAGATCCCGTCTCTGCGACAAAAACAACAGTTCAATTTAAAAACTTGAAAGACACATGATAAATTATAAAAAGAATGCAAATTGCAATTAATTTTAAATTTATTGGTATTATAAATTGCATAGCTGTAAAACTACCAGAAGAAGACATTACGCATTATTTTAGATCGTTAACAGATAACATATAAACATCTCGTTTTGACAATTTTAGTATTATCAGATCGACTTACCATATACTAATAGTTCGAATATTTTTCGAATCGATCCGATAGCATTTCTTGCTTCACACGTGTACCAACCGGAGTCTGATTTATTGACACTTGCAAACGTCAAAACATGACCAGTAGAATAAGGAAGATTAGTTCGTGTGACTGCCACACCATCCTTCCACCATAAGAAAGAAGGCTCCAGCATAGCTACAGCGTCGCAGGACAAAGTAACATTACGCTCTTCTGCGACTACCAAAGGGTTATCATTCGCATCTAAAGATTCTCTAAATTTGGGAAGATAACCTATACAAAAAATGAATGTTATAATTAAACAATTGTTAAAGCATGGTTAACTAGTTATACCTTGATATCTCTGTAGATGTAAAGAAAAGCCTTCAAACGATTTTATAGAGTCACTGAGAAACACCAAAAAGGAAGATTTCACCAAATTGACATTACGAGGAATATTGTTTCCAGTGTATGCTGCGATCAGCTTAGAATCTGTTGCAGTTTCATTATACAAAAAAAGATAGTCATAGTTTTCTTCCAGGTTGAATGTAGTAAATGATAGAACTGTGGTAAAATTTGGAGGCACGATGACATTCCAACTGCAGTTTATGTAGTTTCCATAATGATCTGGAAATCCGGGTGAGTTTATGCGATACCAAAATGATGAGATGATTCCACCACAAGGATCTAGAATATAAATAGATGTAATCGGACTGTATTAATTTATTAGATACCTTGCATACTTTCACAAGAATATGTATACGTGACAGCACACACACACACACACACACACACACACACACACACACACACACACACACACACACACACACACACACACACACACACACACACGACAATGGCAAATAGATAAGGAGCTGCCTTTAAACGGTAATGCCCCCAGCCAGATAACTGGGTTCATGTGCACTAAGTGAAAGCTATGGGTCGTGCTAAGCAATCTCCTGGAGCCTGGTCAGGTGCTCGCAGGAGCACCGATTGCGACGCCAACTGTGGTGTGGGCACCTGAAGTCCCACCCGGACCCAAGTGGCTGATGGACTTTGTCTCAGTCGGAGGCCTTCGCCTCCATAGTCAAAGACCAGGTACTCATTTATACTCTCAATTCAAGAAAGAGGCAATTGTGTGTGACTCTCTTGCCTTATGAAATTATGCCATAGCTCGCAATCGCTGTGATTTGAACTTAAAAACACGCAAGGTGCCGATGTTTCCATTCTCAAAACGCACTCTAACCAATTGTGCCACAGCACACACACTCCCACAAAGACACACGCACGCACACACACACACACACTCACGTAAGTATGCGCACAGGCAAACACACACGCAATAAATTTATAGTTTGGCAGCAATTTAGCTGTATGAATAGATTGTAATCATAATCATTTGTTTACCTGCGCACGTGTCTCCAAACCACTGCGGAGGACATTTACAAACGTCGCAATTTGGCAAGGCCGTGCCTCCATTAGCACATACAAGTGAACAACCTGTAATGACGACATGATGGAAACACTCAACATAGATATAAGTGTAAATAGTTAACATCCTAAAGTTTGGTAAAATATTTCTAATTTAGAAACAAAAATATTTTGCAAACATACTCATTAAACATGTACCACGATATACATTCTGAAAAATTCTCATACAGAATTTTGGAAACGAATGAGTTGCCAGATATTGTTTACATTCATTCAGCATGTTTCCTGACAATCATTATATATTGGCGACGTAAACGTGAATTAACAGGTGTACATCCCACTACCTCAGACCAACAAAGAAAATCTGGCAGGTTACTCTACGAAAGAGATATCGAGCTCTATACATCCGTATGAGCAAGACGGAAGTGAACCGCCCACTTGTACTTCCTTCTCAACAGTAGTACACAGCCTCAGTCTGGCCTTTCCCAACATATTTTCCTGATCGATCAAAACATTTTTCATATATCTGGAGGCCTCTACTAAGCTAGAGTGTTTACATGTACATACTATCTAACCAACAATAGGACACACCCAATGTGCTCGAACATCAGCCGCATGTACAAATGCTGTTGCTAGACAGAATAAGACACACAACGTACACAACAACTATTACAGTGTTGAAACAGCGTGCATGCTATATCATAAGTCTGAGTATTCGTAATTATTAACTAGATATAAACTTGTGGGCGTTTCGGACATCAAACAAAGCAGATTTGCTAATCTAGCTCTTCCTCTAAAGCACTTCTTACTTTGTACTTCTTGCAAACGAAGTAGCGCAACGAGCAAACTAAATAGCGTTAGAAAGTTGGTGAACGCCATTCAAGAAAACTGGGAGTAAAGTACACGTGACTACTAAACAGTCCCCGTACGTATCACTCGTTCGTGCACTTGTCTCAGTCTACTGTCTGTTCCCCATAAGTGTGAACTTTGAAAATCATTAGTATCTTCGCTGCTTTTTGGACTTTCGCGATGATCTCGGTATCGTTAGAAACCGCTAGGTGTGGCATGTCTGTTTATTAAATTATCGAAGCCCTTCCTACAAACAAACAGAAGAATAGTACTTTTGCATATCAAAGACAAACGGGTGGAGCAATGGCTATTATTAAATTATCTTGTAAGACGGCAACTCAAACCATTTAAGATAACTGGTGTAACATGGTCCAACTGAAGCAGGTCTTAGTGCTCTAATTAGCTAATGAGCACACCTGGTGTGACCCTTACTTCATTACTCACTTCCGAATTTACACTTAGGGGGAATGGAAAAAAATAAAGATAGCTACCAATATTTTCAAAAGAAATAAAGCAAATTTATTTTTACCTCAAATATTTATTTTATTAATTTAATTTAAATATTACATAAAGTAGTGCAACTATTTAATTAAAATTTAAAATACTTAAAATACTTCACACACACACACACACACACACACACACACACACACACACACACACACACACACACACACACACACACACACACACACACACACACACACACATACACACACACACACACACACACACACACACACACACACACACACACACACACACACACACACACACATACACACACACACACACACACACACACACACACACACACACACACACACACACACACACACACACACACACACACACACATACACACACACGTTTATGCTTTAGTTAAGGAACGTTAATTTGCAGTGGTAACATGTTGAATCCTCTCTGAAGATACATTTGCTCTTTCACCTGTGTCTTTCTAGAAAGCAAACATCATTGAGACTGGAAGATGTCACATAGAGTTCCAGATGACTTGAAGGGTCTGTTTGATGCCAGCATATCTGTTGAGATAGATGTTCTCACATTCACAAGATTGGTTGTATAGGAAATGATCAATAGTCTTCATTGAAGTATGACATACTATTTAGGAGAAACAATTATGCAAGTTTACAAGAGGTGATTATCCATATGCTGAAATATTGTACATATTTCTGTCTATTGGAACCCAGCTTGAAGGATGATAAGTTTGAACATGAACTAACAGCATCAGTTGTTCATCCACTAAGAAATGTTGGTCTTTGTGTTCATGTTGAAGCAGCTATGCAAGACGATGTGATCATAAACTGGCCGAGACCTGTAGTTAGCGCAAAGGCTAGAATATCTTGAGCTACTTTCTGTGAATAAATTGCTTTGCAGGTGTGCATCAATACTTAATTGTAAGGGGAGACATGTAATTGTTGAAACTCTCAATGATATTGAAATAGATCTGTAATTATAGAGACCACGCTGCATGTGATCTTAATTGATACAAATATAACTAGAATGGAAAGTGTGTGTATCAATTTATAGTCAACCATATAACATAACTACATCAAGATTTTGCTGTACCGCTTTCTTCATTTGACGATCAGTTGGATCAAAGTAATTATACTAAAGGTAGATGTTGATATTGATATCAATCATTAAACCTTTTTCAAAATATTGGTACAGCAAATAGAAGTTTGTATGCAAAGTTTTACTTGTGAAACTACATATTTGTCAAAGTGGGGGTCAGATATGTCCACACTTTTCAACATTTCAAAATTCGAATGACTTGTATTGAGAGAAGACAACTTTCAATTGAATTTAAACTTAGTAGATATCTTACCTAATTCAAACCATCAATAGAAATATAACTAGAATGTAAAGAATGTGTATTTACAATATTCAATCATTTTCTATTATGCTATAGCTACATTCAGGTTTTGCTGTACACAGCCAGAGTTGAATCAAAATAATTGTCAGTAATATCAATACCAACCATTAAAACTTTCTCAAAACATTAATATAGTAAATAGAAGTTTGTATGCAAACTTTTACTTGTGAAACTACATATTTGCCAAAGTGGTGGTCAGATATGTCAACACTAGTTGACAGATTTCAGAAATTCGAATGACTGATATTGAGGGAAGACAACTGTCAATTGAATTCAAACTTAGTAGATATCTTACCCAACTCAAACCATCAATAGAAATATAATTAGAATGTAAGGAATGTTTATTTACAATATTCAACCATTTTATATTATCCTATAGCTAGATACAAGTCTTACTGTACATTGTTACTCCACAGCCAGAGTTGAATCAAAATAATTGTAATATGTAGATTTTAATATCAATCATTAAAACTTTCTCAAAACATTGATATAGTAAATAGAAGTTTGTATGCAAAGTTTTTCTTGTGAAACTACATATTTGCCAAAGTGGTGGTCAGATATGTCAACACTAGTCGACAGACTTCAGAAATTCGAATGACTAGTATTGAGGGAAGACAACTTTCAATTGAATTCAAACATAGTAGATATCTTACCCAACTCAAACCATCGATAGAAATATAATTAGAATGTAAGGATTGTTTATTTACAATATTCAACCATTTTATATTATCCTATTGCTAGATACAGGTTTTACTGTACATTGTTACTCCACAGCCAGAGTTGAATTAAAATTATTGTAATATGTAGATTTTAATATCAATCATTAAAACTCTCTCAAAACATTGATATAGTAAATAGAAGTTTGTATGCAAAGTTTTTCTTGTGAAAGTACATATTTGCCAAAGTTGTGGTCAGATATGTCAACACTAGTCGACAGACTTTAGAAATTCGAATGACTGTTATTGAGGAAAGACAACTTTCAATTGAATTCAAACTTAGTAGATATTTTACCCAACTCAAACCATCGATAGAAATATAATTAGAATGTAAAGAAATGTGTATTTACAATATTCAACCATTTTATATTATCCTATTGCTAGATACAAGTCTTACTGTACATTGTTACTCCACAGCCAGAGTTGAATTAAAATAATTGTAATATGTAGATTTTAATATCAATCATTAAAACTTTCTCAAAATATTGATATAGTAAATAGAAGTTTGTATGCAAAGTTTTTCTTGTGAAACTACATATTTGCCAAAGTGGTCGTCAGATATGTCAACACTATTCGACAGACTTCAGAAATTCGAATGACTAGTATTGAGGGGAGACAACTTTCAATTGAATTCAAACTTAGTAGATATCTTACCCAACTCAAACCATCGATAGAAATATAATTAGAATGTAAACAATGTGTATTTACAATATTCAATCATTTTATATTATCCTATTGCTAGATACAAGTCTTACTGTACATTGTTACTCTACAGCCAGAGTTGAATTAAAATAATTGTAATATGTAGATTTTAATATCAATCATTAAAACTTTCTCAAAACATTGATATAGTAAATAGAAGTTTGTATGCAAAGTTTTTCTTGTGAAACTACATATTTGCCAAAGTGGTCGTCAGATATGTCAACACTATTCGACAGACTTCAGAAATTCGAATGACTAGTATTGAGGAAAGACAACTTTCAATTGAATTCAAACTTAGTAGATATCTTACCCAACTCAAACCATCGATAGAAATATAATTAGAATGTAAAGAATGTGTATTTACAATATTCAATCATTTTATATTATCCTATTGCTAGATGCAAGTCTTACTGTACATTGTTATTCCACAGCCAGAGTTGAATCAAAATAATTGTAATACGTAGATTTTAATATCAATCATTAAAACTTTCTCAAAACATTGATATAGTAAATAGAAGTTTGCATGCAAAGTTTTTCTTGTGAAACTACATATTTGCCAAAGTGGTGGTCAGATATGTCAACACTAGTCAACAGACTTCAGAAATTCGAATGACTAGTATTGAGGGGAGACAACTTTCAATTGAATTCAAACTTAGTAGATATCTTACCCAACTCAAACCATCGATAGAAATATAATTAGAATGTAAACAATGTGTATTTACAATATTCAATCATTTTATATTATCCTATTGCTAGATACAAGTCTTACTGTACATTGTTACTCCACAGCCAGAGTTGAATTAAAATAATTGTAATATGTAGATTTTAATATCAATCATTAAAACTTTCTCAAAACATTGATATAGTAAATAGAAGTTTGCATGCAAAGTTTTTCTTGTGAAACTACATATTTGCCAAAGTGGTCGTCAGATATGTCAACACTATTCGACAGACTTCAGAAATTCGAATGACTAGTATTGAGGAAAGACAACTTTCAATTGAATTCAAACTTAGTAGATATCTTACCCAACTCAAACCATCGATAGAAATATAATTAGAATGTAAACAATGTGTATTTACAATATTCAATCATTTTATATTATTCTATTGCTAGATACAAGTCTTACTGTACATTGTTACTCCACAGCCAGAGTTGAATTAAAATAATTGTAATATGTAGATTTTAATATCAATCATTAAAACTTTCTCAAAACATTGATATAGTAAATAGAAGTTTGTATGCAAAGTTTTTCTTGTGAAACTACATATTTGCCAAAGTGGTGGTCAGATATGTCAACACTAGTCGACAGACTTCAGAAATTCGAATGACTATTATTGAGGAAAGACAACTTTCAATTGAATTCAAACTTAGTAGATATCTTACCCAACTCAAACCATCGATAGAAATATAATTAGAATGTAAACAATGTGTATTTACAATATTCAATCATTTTATATTATCCTATTGCTAGATACAAGTCTTACTGTACATTGTTACTCCACAGCCAGAGTTGAATTAAAATAATTGTAATATGTAGATTTTAATATCAATCATTAAAACTTTCTCAAAACATTGATATAGTAAATAGAAGTTTGCATGCAAAGTTTTTCTTGTGAAACTACATATTTGCCAAAGTGGTCGTCAGATATGTCAACACTATTCGACAGACTTCAGAAATTCGAATGACTAGTATTGAGGGGAGACAACTTTCAATTGAATTCAAACTTAGTAGATATCTTACCCAACTCAAACCATCGATAGAAATATAATTAGAATGTAAACAATGTGTATTTACAATATTCAATCATTTTATATTATCCTATTGCTAGATACAAGTCTTACTGTACATTGTTACTCCACAGCCAGAGTTGAATTAAAATTATTGTAATATGTAGATTTTAATATCAATCATTAAAACTTTCTCAAAACATTGATATAGTAAATAGAAGTTTGTATGCAAAGTTTTTCTTGTGAAAGTACATATTTGCCAAAGTGGTGGTCAGATATGTCAACACTAGTCGACAGACTTCAGAAATTCGAATGACTATTATTGAGGAAAGACAACTTTCAATTGAATTCAAACTTAGTAGATATCTTACCCAACTCAAACCATCGATAGAAATATAATTAGAATGTAAACAATGTGTATTTACAATATTCAATCATTTTATATTATCCTATTGCTAGATACAAGTCTTACTGTACATTGTTACTCCACAGCCAGAGTTGAATCAAAATAATTGTAATATGTAGATTTTAATATCAATCATTAAAACTTTCTCAAAACATTGATATAGTAAATAGAAGTTTGTATGCAAAGTTTTTCTTGTGAAACTACATATTTGCCAAAGTGGTCGTCAGATATGTCAACACTATTCGACATACTTCAGAAATTCGAATGACTAGTATTGAGGAAAGACAACTTTCAATTGAATTCAAACTTAGTAGATATCTTACCCAACTCAAACCATCGATAGAAATATAATTAGAATGTAAAGAATGTGTATTTACAATATTCAATCATTTTATATTATCCTATTGCTAGATGCAAGTCTTACTGTACATTGTTATTCCACAGCCAGAGTTGAATCAAAATAATTGTAATACGTAGATTTTAATATCAATCATTAAAACTTTCTCAAAACATTGATATAGTAAATAGAAGTTTGCATGCAAAGTTTTTCTTGTGAAACTACATATTTGCCAAAGTGGTGGTCAGATATGTCAACACTAGTCAACAGACTTCAGAAATTCGAATGACTATTATTGAGGAAAGACAACTTTCAATTGAATTCAAACTTAGTAGATATCTTACCCAACTCAAACCATCGATAGAAATATAATTAGAATGTAAACAATGTGTATTTACAATATTCAATCATTTTATATTATCCTATTGCTAGATACAAGTCTTACTGTACATTGTTACTCCACAGCCAGAGTTGAATCAAAATAATTGTAATATGTAGATTTTAATATCAATCATTAAAACTTTCTCAAAACATTGATATAGTAAATAGAAGTTTGTATGCAAAGTTTTTCTTGTGAAACTACATATTTGCCAAAGTGGTGGTCAGATATGTCAACACTAGTTAACAGACTTCAGAAATTCGAATGACTATTATTGAGGAAAGACAACGTTCAATTGAATTCAAACTTAGTAGATATCTTACCCAACTCAAACCATCGATAGAAATATAATTAGAATGTAAACAATGTGTATTTACAATATTCAATCATTTTATATTATCCTATTGCTAGATGCAAGTCTTACTGTACATTGTTATTCCACAGCCAGAGTTGAATCAAAATAATTGTAATATGTAGATTTTAATATCAATTATTAAAACTTTCTCGAAACATTGATATAGTAAATAGAAGTTTGTATGCAAAGTTTTTCTTGTGAAAGTACATATTTGCCAAAGTGGTGGTCAGATATGTCAACACTAGTCGACAGACTTCAGAAATTCGAATGACTAGTATTGAGGGCAAACAATTTTCCATTGAATTCAAACATAGTAGATATCTTACCCAACTCACACCATCAATAGAAATATAATTAGAATGTAAGGAATGTGTATTTACAATATTCAACCATTTTATATTATCCTATTGCTAGATACAAGTCTTACTGTACATTGTTACTCTACAGCCAGAGTTGAATCAAAATAATTGTAATATGTAGATTTTAATATCAATCATTAAAACTTTCTCAAAACATTGATATAGTAAATAGAAGTTTGTATGCAAAGTTTTTCTTGTGAAACTACATATTTGCCAAAGTGGTCGTCAGATATGTCAACACTATTCGACAGACTTCAGAAATTCGAATGACTAGTATTGAGGGGAGACAACTTTCAATTGAATTCAAACTTAGTAGATATCTTACCCAACTCAAACCATCGATAGAAATATAATTAGAATGTAAACAATGTGTATTTACAATATTCAATCATTTTATATTATCCTATTGCTAGATACAAGTCTTACTGTACATTGTTACTCCACAGCCAGAGTTGAATCAAAATAATTGTAATATGTAGATTTTAATATCAATCATTAAAACTTTCTCAAAACATTGATATAGTAAATAGAAGTTTGTATGCAAAGTTTTTCTTGTGAAACTACATATTTGCCAAAGTGGTGGTCAGATATGTCAACACTAGTTAACAGACTTCAGAAATTCGAATGACTATTATTGAGGAAAGACAACTTTCAATTGAATTCAAACTTAGTAGATATCTTCCCCAACTCAAACCATCGATAGAAATATAATTAGAATGTAAGGATTGTTTATTTACAATATTCAACCATTTTATATTATCCTATTGCTAGATACAGGTTTTACTGTACATTGTTACTCCACAGCCAGAGTTGAATTAAAATTATTGTAATATGTAGATTTTAATATCAATTATTAAAACTTTCTCAAAACATTGATATAGTAAATAGAAGTTTGTATGCAAAGTTTTTCTTGTGAAACTACATATTTGCCAAAGTGGTGGTCAGATATGTCAACACTAGTCGACAGACTTCAGAAATTCGAATGACTAGTATTGAGGGCAAACAATTTTCCATTGAATTCAAACATAGTAGATATCTTACCCAACTCACACCATCGATAGAAATATAATTAGAATGTAAACAATGTGTATTTACAATATTCAATCATTTTATATTATCCTATTGCTAGATGCAAGTCTTACTGTACATTGTTATTCCACAGCCAGAGTTGAATCAAAATAATTGTAATATGTAGATTTTAATATCAATCATTAAAACTTTCTCAAAACATTGATATAGTAAATAGAAGTTTGTATGCAAAGTTTTTCTTGTGAAACTACATATTTGCCAAAGTGGTGGTCAGATATGTCAACACTATTCGACAGACTTCAGAAATTCGAATGACTAGTATTGAGGGGAGACAACTTTCAATTGAATTCAAACTTAGTAGATATCTTACCCAACTCAAACCATCGATAGAAATATAATTAGAATGTAAACAATGTGTATTTACAATATTCAATCATTTTATATTATCCTATTGCTAGATACAAGTCTTACTGTACATTGTTACTCCACAGCCAGAGTTGAATCAAAATAATTGTAATATGTAGATTTTAATATCAATCATTAAAACTTTCTCAAAACATTGATATAGTAAATAGAAGTTTGTATGCAAAGTTTTTCTTGTGAAAGTACATACTTGGCAAAGTGGTGGTCAGATATGTCAACACTAGTCGACAGACTTCAGAAATTCGAATGACTATTATTGAGGAAAGACAACTTTCAATTGAATTCAAACTTAGTAGATATCTTACCCAACTCAAACCATCGATAGAAATATAATTAGAATGTAAACAATGTGTATTTACAATATTCAATCATTTTATATTATCCTATTGCTAGATGCAAGTCTTACTGTACATTGTTATTCCACAGCCAGAGTTGAATCAAAATAATTGTAATACGTAGATTTTAATATCAATCATTAAAACTTTCTCAAAACATTGATATAGTAAATAGAAGTTTGTATGCAAAGCTTTTCTTGTGAAACTACATATTTGCCAAAGTGGTGGTCAGATATGTCAACACTAGTCGACAGACTTCAGAAATTCGAATGACTAGTATTGAGGGCAAACAATTTTCCATTGAATTCAAACATAGTAGATATCTTACCCAACTCACACCATCGATAGAAATATAATTAGAATGTAAACAATGTGTATTTACAATATTCAATCATTTTATATTATCCTATTGCTAGATGCAAGTCTTACTGTACATTGTTATTCCACAGCCAGAGTTGAATCAAAATAATTGTAATATGTAGATTTTAATATCAATCATTAAAACTTTCTCAAAACATTGATATAGTAAATAGAAGTTTGTATGCAAAGTTTTTCTTGTGAAACTACATATTTGCCAAAGTGGTGGTCAGATATGTCAACACTATTCGACAGACTTCAGAAATTCGAATGACTAGTATTGAGGGGAGACAACTTTCAATTGAATTCAAACTTAGTAGATATCTTACCCAACTCAAACCATCGATAGAAATATAATTAGAATGTAAACAATGTGTATTTACAATATTCAATCATTTTATATTATCCTATTGCTAGATACAAGTCTTACTGTACATTGTTACTCCACAGCCAGAGTTGAATCAAAATAATTGTAATATGTAGATTTTAATATCAATCATTAAAACTTTCTCAAAACATTGATATAGTAAATAGAAGTTTGTATGCAAAGTTTTTCTTGTGAAAGTACATACTTGGCAAAGTGGTGGTCAGATATGTCAACACTAGTCGACAGACTTCAGAAATTCGAATGACTATTATTGAGGAAAGACAACTTTCAATTGAATTCAAACTTAGTAGATATCTTACCCAACTCAAACCATCGATAGAAATATAATTAGAATGTAAACAATGTGTATTTACAATATTCAATCATTTTATATTATCCTATTGCTAGATGCAAGTCTTACTGTACATTGTTATTCCACAGCCAGAGTTGAATCAAAATAATTGTAATACGTAGATTTTAATATCAATCATTAAAACTTTCTCAAAACATTGATATAGTAAATAGAAGTTTGTATGCAAAGCTTTTCTTGTGAAACTACATATTTGCCAAAGTGGTGGTCAGATATGTCAACACTAGTCAACAGACTTCAGAAATTCGAATGACTATTATTGAGAAAAGACAACTTTCAATTGAATTCAAACTTAGTAGATATCTTACCCAACTCAAACCATCGATAGAAATATAATTAGAATGTAAACAATGTGTATTTACAATATTCAATCATTTTATATTATTCTATTGCTAGATACAAGTCTTACTGTACATTGTTACTCTACAGCCAGAGTTGAATCAAAATAATTGTAATATGTAGATTTTAATATCAATCATTAAAACTTTCTCAAAACATTGATATAGTAAATAGAAGTTTGTATGCAAAGTTTTTCTTGTGAAAGTACATATTTGCCAAAGTGGTGGTCAGATATGTCAACACTAGTCGACAGACTTCAGAAATTCGAATGACTATTATTGAGGAAAGACAACTTTCAATTGAATTTAAACTTAAAAGATATCTTACCCAACTCACACCATCGATAGAAATATAATTAGAATGTAAGGAATGTTTATTTACAATATTCAACCATTTTATATTATCCTATTGCTAGATACATGTTTCACTGTACATTGTTACTCCACAGCCAGAGTTGAATCAAAATTATTGTAATATGTAGATTTTAATATCAATCATTAAAACTCTTTCAAAACATTGATATAGTAAATAGAAGTTTGTATGCAAAGTCTTTCTTGTGAAACTACATATTTGCCAAAGTTGTGGTCAGATATGTCAACACTAGTCGACAGACTTCAGAAATTCGAATGACTATTATTGAGGAAAGACAACTATCAATTGAATTCAAACTTAGTAGATATCTTACCCAACTCAAACCATCGATAGAAATATAATTAGAATGTAAGGAATGTTTATTTACAATATTCAACCGTTTTATATTATCCTATTGCTAGATACAGGTTTTACTGTACATTGTTACTCCACAGCCAGAGTTGAATTAAAATTATTGTAATATGTAGATTTTAATATCAATCATTAAAACTCTCTCAAAACATTGATATAGTAAATAGAAGTTTGTATGCAAAGCTTTTCTTGTGAAACTACACATTTGCCAAAGTTGTGGTCAGATATGTCAACACTAGTCGACAGACTTTAGACATTCGAATGACTAGTATTGAGGGAAGACAACTTTCAATTGAATTCAAACATAGTATATATCTTACCCAACTCAAACCATCGATAGAAATATAATTAGAATGTAAACAATGTGTATTTACAATATTCAACCATTTTATATTATCCTATTGCTAGATACAAGTCTTAATGTACATTGTTACTCCACAGCCAGAGTTGAATTAAAATTATTGTAATATGTAGATTTTAATATCAATCATAAAAACTCTCTCAAAACATTGATATAGTAAATAGAAGTTTGTATGCAAAGTTTTTCTTTTGAAACTACATATTTGCCAAAGTTGTGGTCTGATATGTCAACACTAGTCGACAGACTTCAGAAATTCGAATGACTAGTATTGAGGAAAGACAACTTTCAATTGAATTCAAACATAGTAGATATCTTACCCAACTCAAACCATCGATAGAAATATAATTAGAATGTAAACAATGTGTATTTACAATATTCAATCATTTTATATTATCCTATTGCTAGATACAAGTCTTACTGTACATTGTTACTCCACAGCCAGAGTTGAATTAAAATAATTGTAATATGTAGATTTTAATATCAATCATTAAAACTTTCTCAAAACATTGATATAGTAAATAGAAGTTTGTATGCAAAGTTTTTCTTGTGAAAGTACATATTTGCCAAAGTGGTGGTCAGATATGTCAACACTAGTCGACAGACTTCAGAAATTCGAATGACTATTATTGAGGAAAGACAACTTTCAATTGAATTCAAACTTAGTAGATATCTTACCCAACTCAAACCATCGATAGAAATATAATTAGAATGTAAACAATGTGTATTTACAATATTCAATCATTTTATATTATCCTATTGCTAGATACAAGTCTTACTGTACATTGTTACTCCACAGCCAGAGTTGAATCAAAATAATTGTAATATGTAGATTTTAATATCAATCATTAAAACTTTCTCAAAACATTGATATAGTAAATAGAAGTTTGTATGCAAAGTTTTTCTTGTGAAACTACATATTTGCCAAAGTGGTCGTCAGATATGTCAACACTATTCGACATACTTCAGAAATTCGAATGACTATTATTGAGGAAAGACAACTTTCAATTGAATTCAAACTTAGTAGATATCTTACCCAACTCAAACCATCGATAGAAATATAATTAGAATGTAAACAATGTGTATTTACAATATTCAATCATTTTATATTATCCTATTGCTAGATGCAAGTCTTACTGTACATTGTTATTCCACAGCCAGAGTTGAATCAAAATAATTGTAATACGTAGATTTTAATATCAATCATTAAAACTTTCTCAAAACATTGATATAGTAAATAGAAGTTTGCATGCAAAGTTTTTCTTGTGAAACTACATATTTGCCAAAGTGGTGGTCAGATATGTCAACACTAGTCAACAGACTTCAGAAATTCGAATGACTATTATTGAGGAAAGACAACTTTCAATTGAATTCAAACTTAGTAGATATCTTACCCAACTCAAACCATCGATAGAAATATAATTAGAATGTAAACAATGTGTATTTACAATATTCAATCATTTTATATTATCCTATTGCTAGATACAAGTCTTACTGTACATTGTTACTCTACAGCCAGAGTTGAATCAAAATAATTGTAATATGTAGATTTTAATATCAATCATTAAAACTTTCTCAAAACATTGATATAGTAAATAGAAGTTTGTATGCAAAGTTTTTCTTGTGAAACTACATATTTGCCAAAGTGGTGGTCAGATATGTCAACCCTAGTTAACAGACTTCAGAAATTCGAATGACTATTATTGAGGAAAGACAACTTTCAATTGAATTCAAACTTAGTAGATATCTTACCCAACTCAAACCATCGATAGAAATATAATTAGAATGTAAACAATGTGTATTTACAATATTCAATCATTTTATATTATCCTATTGCTAGATGCAAGTCTTACTGTACATTGTTATTCCACAGCCAGAGTTGAATCAAAATTATTGTAATATGTAGATTTTAATATCAATTATTAAAACTTTCTCGAAACATTGATATAGTAAATAGAAGTTTGTATGCAAAGTTTTTCTTGTGAAAGTACATATTTGCCAAAGTGGTGGTCAGATATGTCAACACTAGTCGACAGACTTCAGAAATTCGAATGACTAGTATTGAGGGCAAACAATTTTCCATTGAATTCAAACATAGTAGATATCTTACCCAACTCACACCATCAATAGAAATATAATTAGAATGTAAACAATGTGTATTTACAATATTCAACCATTTTATATTATCCTATTGCTAGATACAAGTCTTACTGTACATTGTTACTCCACAGCCAGAGTTGAATTAAAATAATTGTAATATGTAGATTTTAATATCAATCATTAAAACTTTCTCAAAACATTGATATAGTAAATAGAAGTTTGTATGCTAAGTTTTTCTTGTGAAACTACATATTTGCCAAAGTGGTGGTCAGATATGTCAACACTAGTCGACAGACTTCAGAAATTCGAATGACTATTATTGAGGGGAGACAACTTTCAATTGAATTCAAACTTAGTAGATATCTTACCCAACTCAAACCATCGATAGAAATATAATTAGAATGTAAACAATGTGTATTTACAATATTCAATCATTTTATATTATCCTATTGCTAGATACAAGTCTTACTGTACATTGTTACTCTACAGCCAGAGTTGAATCAAAATAATTGTAATATGTAGATTTTAATATCAATCATTAAAACTTTCTCAAAACATTGATATAGTAAATAGAAGTTTGTATGCAAAGTGTTTCTTGTGAAACTACATATTTGCCAAAGTGGTGGTCAGATATGTCAACACTAGTTAACAGACTTCAGAAATTCGAATGACTATTATTGAGGAAAGACAACTTTCAATTGAATTCAAACTTAGTAGATATCTTCCCCAACTCAAACCATCGATAGAAATATAATTAGAATGTAAGGATTGTTTATTTACAATATTCAACCATTTTATATTATCCTATTGCTAGATACAGGTTTTACTGTACATTGTTACTCCACAGCCAGAGTTGAATTAAAATTATTGTAATATGTAGATTTTAATATCAATTATTAAAACTTTCTCAAAACATTGATATAGTAAATAGAAGTTTGTATGCAAAGTTTTTCTTGTGAAACTACATATTTGCCAAAGTGGTGGTCAGATATGTCAACACTAGTCGACAGACTTCAGAAATTCGAATGACTAGTATTGAGGGCAAACAATTTTCCATTGAATTCAAACATAGTAGATATCTTACCCAACTCACACCATCGATAGAAATATAATTAGAATGTAAACAATGTGTATTTACAATATTCAATCATTTTATATTATCCTATTGCTAGATGCAAGTCTTACTGTACATTGTTATTCCACAGCCAGAGTTGAATCAAAATAATTGTAATATGTAGATTTTAATATCAATCATTAAAACTTTCTCAAAACATTGATATAGTAAATAGAAGTTTGTATGCAAAGTTTTTCTTGTGAAACTACATATTTGCCAAAGTGGTGGTCAGATATGTCAACACTATTCGACAGACTTCAGAAATTCGAATGACTAGTATTGAGGGGAGACAACTTTCAATTGAATTCAAACTTAGTAGATATCTTACCCAACTCAAACCATCGATAGAAATATAATTAGAATGTAAACAATGTGTATTTACAATATTCAATCATTTTATATTATCCTATTGCTAGATACAAGTCTTACTGTACATTGTTACTCCACAGCCAGAGTTGAATCAAAATAATTGTAATATGTAGATTTTAATATCAATCATTAAAACTTTCTCAAAACATTGATATAGTAAATAGAAGTTTGTATGCAAAGTTTTTCTTGTGAAAGTACATACTTGGCAAAGTGGTGGTCAGATATGTCAACACTAGTCGACAGACTTCAGAAATTCGAATGACTATTATTGAGGAAAGACAACTTTCAATTGAATTCAAACTTAGTAGATATCTTACCCAACTCAAACCATCGATAGAAATATAATTAGAATGTAAACAATGTGTATTTACAATATTCAATCATTTTATATTATCCTATTGCTAGATGCAAGTCTTACTGTACATTGTTATTCCACAGCCAGAGTTGAATCAAAATAATTGTAATACGTAGATTTTAATATCAATCATTAAAACTTTCTCAAAACATTGATATAGTAAATAGAAGTTTGTATGCAAAGTTTTTCTTGTGAAACTACATATTTGCCAAAGTGGTCGTCAGATATGTCAACACTATTCGACATACTTCAGAAATTCGAATGACTAGTATTGAGGAAAGACAACTTTCAATTGAATTCAAACTTAGTAGATATCTTACCCAACTCAAACCATCGATAGAAATATAATTAGAATGTAAAGAATGTGTATTTACAATATTCAATCATTTTATATTATCCTATTGCTAGATGCAAGTCTTACTGTACATTGTTATTCCACAGCCAGAGTTGAATCAAAATAATTGTAATACGTAGATTTTAATATCAATCATTAAAACTTTCTCAAAACATTGATATAGTAAATAGAAGTTTGCATGCAAAGTTTTTCTTGTGAAACTACATATTTGCCAAAGTGGTCGTCAGATATGTCAACACTAGTCAACAGACTTCAGAAATTCGAATGACTATTATTGAGGAAAGACAACTTTCAATTGAATTCAAACTTAGTAGATATCTTACCCAACTCAAACCATCGATAGAAATATAATTAGAATGTAAACAATGTGTATTTACAATATTCAATCATTTTATATTATCCTATTGCTAGATACAAGTCTTACTGTACATTGTTACTCCACAGCCAGAGTTGAATCAAAATAATTGTAATATGTAGATTTTAATATCAATCATTAAAACTTTCTCAAAACATTGATATAGTAAATAGAAGTTTGTATGCAAAGTTTTTCTTGTGAAACTACATATTTGCCAAAGTGGTGGTCAGATATGTCAACACTAGTTAACAGACTTCAGAAATTCGAATGACTATTATTGAGGAAAGACAACTTTCAATTGAATTCAAACTTAGTAGATATCTTACCCAACTCAAACCATCGATAGAAATATAATTAGAATGTAAACAATGTGTATTTACAATATTCAATCATTTTATATTATCCTATTGCTAGATGCAAGTCTTACTGTACATTGTTATTCCACAGCCAGAGTTGAATTAAAATAATTGTAATATGTAGATTTTAATATCAATTATTAAAACTTTCTCGAAACATTGATATAGTAAATAGAAGTTTGTATGCAAAGTTTTTCTTGTGAAAGTACATATTTGCCAAAGTGGTGGTCAGATATGTCAACACTAGTCGACAGACTTCAGAAATTCGAATGACTAGTATTGAGGAAAGACAACTTTCAATTGAATTCAAACTTAGTAGATATCTTACCCAACTCAAACCATCGATAGAAATATAATTAGAATGTAAACAATGTGTATTTACAATATTCAATCATTTTATATTATCCTATTGCTAGATACAAGTCTTACTGTACATTGTTACTCTACAGCCAGAGTTGAATCAAAATAATTGTAATATGTAGATTTTAATATCAATCATTAAAACTTTCTCAAAACATTGATATAGTAAATAGAAGTTTGTATGCAAAGTTTTTCTTGTGAAACTACATATTTGCCAAAGTGGTGGTCAGATATGTCAACACTAGTTAACAGACTTCAGAAATTCGAATGACTATTATTGAGGAAAGACAACTTTCAATTGAATTCAAACTTAGTAGATATCTTCCCCAACTCAAACCATCGATAGAAATATAATTAGAATGTAAGGATTGTTTATTTACAATATTCAACCATTTTATATTATCCTATTGCTAGATACAGGTTTTACTGTACATTGTTACTCCACAGCCAGAGTTGAATTAAAATTATTGTAATATGTAGATTTTAATATCAATTATTAAAACTTTCTCAAAACATTGATATAGTAAATAGAAGTTTGTATGCAAAGTTTTTCTTGTGAAACTACATATTTGCCAAAGTGGTGGTCAGATATGTCAACACTAGTCGACAGACTTCAGAAATTCGAATGACTAGTATTGAGGGCAAACAATTTTCCATTGAATTCAAACATAGTAGATATCTTACCCAACTCACACCATCGATAGAAATATAATTAGAATGTAAACAATGTGTATTTACAATATTCAATCATTTTATATTATCCTATTGCTAGATGCAAGTCTTACTGTACATTGTTATTCCACAGCCAGAGTTGAATCAAAATAATTGTAATATGTAGATTTTAATATCAATCATTAAAACTTTCTCAAAACATTGATATAGTAAATAGAAGTTTGTATGCAAAGTTTTTCTTGTGAAAGTACATATTTGCCAAAGTGGTGGTCAGATATGTCAACACTAGTCGACAGACTTCAGAAATTCGAATGACTATTATTGAGGAAAGACAACTTTCAATTGAATTCAAACTTAGTAGATATCTTACCCAACTCAAACCATCGATAGAAATATAATTAGAATGTAAACAATGTGTATTTACAATATTCAATCATTTTATATTATCCTATTGCTAGATACAAGTCTTACTGTACATTGTTACTCTACAGCCAGAGTTGAATCAAAATAATTGTAATATGTAGATTTTAATATCAATCATTAAAACTTTCTCAAAACATTGATATAGTAAATAGAAGTTTGTATGCAAAGTTTTTCTTGTGAAACTACATATTTGCCAAAGTGGTGGTCAGATATGTCAACACTAGTTAACAGACTTCAGAAATTCGAATGACTATTATTGAGGAAAGACAACTTTCAATTGAATTCAAACTTAGTAGATATCTTCCCCAACTCAAACCATCGATAGAAATATAATTAGAATGTAAGGATTGTTTATTTACAATATTCAACCATTTTATATTATCCTATTGCTAGATACAGGTTTTACTGTACATTGTTACTCCACAGCCAGAGTTGAATTAAAATTATTGTAATATGTAGATTTTAATATCAATTATTAAAACTTTCTCAAAACATTGATATAGTAAATAGAAGTTTGTATGCAAAGTTTTTCTTGTGAAACTACATATTTGCCAAAGTGGTGGTCAGATATGTCAACACTAGTCGACAGACTTCAGAAATTCGAATGACTAGTATTGAGGGCAAACAATTTTCCATTGAATTCAAACATAGTAGATATCTTACCCAACTCACACCATCGATAGAAATATAATTAGAATGTAAACAATGTGTATTTACAATATTCAATCATTTTATATTATCCTATTGCTAGATGCAAGTCTTACTGTACATTGTTATTCCACAGCCAGAGTTGAATCAAAATAATTGTAATATGTAGATTTTAATATCAATCATTAAAACTTTCTCAAAACATTGATATAGTAAATAGAAGTTTGTATGCAAAGTTTTTCTTGTGAAAGTACATATTTGCCAAAGTGGTGGTCAGATATGTCAACACTAGTCGACAGACTTCAGAAATTCGAATGACTATTATTGAGGAAAGACAACTTTCAATTGAATTCAAACTTAGTAGATATCTTACCCAACTCAAACCATCGATAGAAATATAATTAGAATGTAAACAATGTGTATTTACAATATTCAATCATTTTATATTATCCTATTGCTAGATACAAGTCTTACTGTACATTGTTACTCTACAGCCAGAGTTGAATCAAAATAATTGTAATATGTAGATTTTAATATCAATCATTAAAACTTTCTCAAAACATTGATATAGTAAATAGAAGTTTGTATGCAAAGTTTTTCTTGTGAAACTACATATTTGCCAAAGTGGTGGTCAGATATGTCAACACTAGTTAACAGACTTCAGAAATTCGAATGACTATTATTGAGGAAAGACAACTTTCAATTGAATTCAAACTTAGTAGATATCTTCCCCAACTCAAACCATCGATAGAAATATAATTAGAATGTAAGGATTGTTTATTTACAATATTCAACCATTTTATATTATCCTATTGCTAGATACAGGTTTTACTGTACATTGTTACTCCACAGCCAGAGTTGAATTAAAATTATTGTAATATGTAGATTTTAATATCAATTATTAAAACTTTCTCAAAACATTGATATAGTAAATAGAAGTTTGTATGCAAAGGTTTTCTTGTGAAACTACATATTTGCCAAAGTGGTGGTCAGATATGTCAACACTAGTCGACAGACTTCAGAAATTCGAATGACTAGTATTGAGGGCAAACAATTTTCCATTGAATTCAAACATAGTAGATATCTTACCCAACTCACACCATCGATAGAAATATAATTAGAATGTAAACAATGTGTATTTACAATATTCAATCATTTTATATTATCCTATTGCTAGATGCAAGTCTTACTGTACATTGTTATTCCACAGCCAGAGTTGAATCAAAATAATTGTAATATGTAGATTTTAATATCAATCATTAAAACTTTCTCAAAACATTGATATAGTAAATAGAAGTTTGTATGCAAAGTTTTTCTTGTGAAACTACATATTTGCCAAAGTGGTGGTCAGATATGTCAACACTATTCGACAGACTTCAGAAATTCGAATGACTAGTATTGAGGGGAGACAACTTTCAATTGAATTCAAACTTAGTAGATATCTTACCCAACTCAAACCATCGATAGAAATATAATTAGAATGTAAACAATGTGTATTTACAATATTCAATCATTTTATATTATCCTATTGCTAGATACAAGTCTTACTGTACATTGTTACTCCACAGCCAGAGTTGAATCAAAATAATTGTAATATGTAGATTTTAATATCAATCATTAAAACTTTCTCAAAACATTGATATAGTAAATAGAAGTTTGTATGCAAAGTTTTTCTTGTGAAAGTACATACTTGGCAAAGTGGTGGTCAGATATGTCAACACTAGTCGACAGACTTCAGAAATTCGAATGACTATTATTGAGGAAAGACAACTTTCAATTGAATTCAAACTTAGTAGATATCTTACCCAACTCAAACCATCGATAGAAATATAATAAGAATGTAAACAATGTGTATTTACAATATTCAATCATTTTATATTATCCTATTGCTAGATGCAAGTCTTACTGTACATTGTTATTCCACAGCCAGAGTTGAATCAAAATAATTGTAATACGTAGATTTTAATATCAATCATTAAAACTTTCTCAAAACATTGATATAGTAAATAGAAGTTTGTATGCAAAGTTTTTCTTGTGAAACTACATATTTGCCAAAGTGGTGGTCAGATATGTCAACACTAGTCAACAGACTTCAGAAATTCGAATGACTATTATTGAGGAAAGACAACTTTCAATTGAATTCAAACTTAGTAGATATCTTACCCAACTCAAACCATCGATAGAAATATAATTAGAATGTAAACAATGTGTATTTACAATATTCAATCATTTTATATTATTCTATTGCTAGATACAAGTCTTACTGTACATTGTTACTCTACAGCCAGAGTTGAATCAAAATAATTGTAATATGTAGATTTTAATATCAATCATTAAAACTTTCTCAAAACATTGATATAGTAAATAGAAGTTTGTATGCAAAGTTTTTCTTGTGAAAGTACATATTTGCCAAAGTGGTGGTCAGATATGTCAACACTAGTCGACAGACTTCAGAAATTCGAATGACTATTATTGAGGAAAGACAACTTTCAATTGAATTTAAACTTAAAAGATATCTTACCCAACTCACACCATCGATAGAAATATAATTAGAATGTAAGGAATGTTTATTTACAATATTCAACCGTTTTATATTATCCTATTGCTAGATACAGGTTTTACTGTACATTGTTACTCCACAGCCAGAGTTGAATTAAAATTATTGTAATATGTAGATTTTAATATCAATCATTAAAACTCTCTCAAAACATTGATATAGTAAATAGAAGTTTGTATGCAAAGCTTTTCTTGTGAAACTACACATTTGCCAAAGTTGTGGTCAGATATGTCAACACTAGTCGACAGACTTTAGACATTCGAATGACTAGTATTGAGGGAAGACAACTTTCAATTGAATTCAAACATAGTATATATCTTACCCAACTCAAACCATCGATAGAAATATAATTAGAATGTAAACAATGTGTATTTACAATATTCAACCATTTTATATTATCCTATTGCTAGATACAAGTCTTAATGTACATTGTTACTCCACAGCCAGAGTTGAATTAAAATTATTGTAATATGTAGATTTTAATATCAATCATAAAAACTCTCTCAAAACATTGATATAGTAAATAGAAGTTTGTATGCAAAGTTTTTCTTTTGAAACTACATATTTGCCAAAGTTGTGGTCTGATATGTCAACACTAGTCGACAGACTTCAGAAATTCGAATGACTAGTATTGAGGAAAGACAACTTTCAATTGAATTCAAACATAGTAGATATCTTACCCAACTCAAACCATCGATAGAAATATAATTAGAATGTAAACAATGTGTATTTACAATATTCAATCATTTTATATTATCCTATTGCTAGATACAAGTCTTACTGTACATTGTTACTCCACAGCCAGAGTTGAATTAAAATAATTGTAATATGTAGATTTTAATATCAATCATTAAAACTTTCTCAAAACATTGATATAGTAAATAGAAGTTTGTATGCAAAGTTTTTCTTGTGAAAGTACATATTTGCCAAAGTGGTGGTCAGATATGTCAACACTAGTCGACAGACTTCAGAAATTCGAATGACTATTATTGAGGAAAGACAACTTTCAATTGAATTCAAACTTAGTAGATATCTTACCCAACTCAAACCATCGATAGAAATATAATTAGAATGTAAACAATGTGTATTTACAATATTCAATCATTTTATATTATCCTATTGCTAGATACAAGTCTTACTGTACATTGTTACTCCACAGCCAGAGTTGAATCAAAATAATTGTAATATGTAGATTTTAATATCAATCATTAAAACTTTCTCAAAACATTGATATAGTAAATAGAAGTTTGTATGCAAAGTTTTTCTTGTGAAACTACATATTTGCCAAAGTGGTCGTCAGATATGTCAACACTATTCGACATACTTCAGAAATTCGAATGACTAGTATTGAGGAAAGACAACTTTCAATTGAATTCAAACTTAGTAGATATCTTACCCAACTCAAACCATCGATAGAAATATAATTAGAATGTAAAGAATGTGTATTTACAATATTCAATCATTTTATATTATCCTATTGCTAGATGCAAGTCTTACTGTACATTGTTATTCCACAGCCAGAGTTGAATCAAAATAATTGTAATACGTAGATTTTAATATCAATCATTAAAACTTTCTCAAAACATTGATATAGTAAATAGAAGTTTGCATGCAAAATTTTCTTGTGAAACTACATATTTGCCAAAGTGGTGGTCAGATATGTCAACACTAGTCAACAGACTTCAGAAATTCGAATGACTATTATTGAGGAAAGACAACTTTCAATTGAATTCAAACTTAGTAGATATCTTACCCAACTCAAACCATCGATAGAAATATAATTAGAATGTAAACAATGTGTATTTACAATATTCAATCATTTTATATTATCCTATTGCTAGATACAAGTCTTACTGTACATTGTTACTCCATAGCCAGAGTTGAATCAAAATAATTGTAATATGTAGATTTTAATATCAATCATTAAAACTTTCTCAAAACATTGATATAGTAAATAGAAGTTTGTATGCAAAGTTTTTCTTGTGAAACTACATATTTGCCAAAGTGGTGGTCAGATATGTCAACACTAGTTAACAGACTTCAGAAATTCGAATGACTATTATTGAGGAAAGACAACTTTCAATTGAATTCAAACTTAGTAGATATCTTACCCAACTCAAACCATCGATAGAAATATAATTAGAATGTAAACAATGTGTATTTACAATATTCAATCATTTTATATTATCCTATTGCTAGATGCAAGTCTTACTGTACATTGTTATTCCACAGCCAGAGTTGAATCAAAATAATTGTAATATGTAGATTTTAATATCAATTATTAAAACTTTCTCGAAACATTGATATAGTAAATAGAAGTTTGTATGCAAAGTTTTTCTTGTGAAAGTACATATTTGCCAAAGTGGTGGTCAGATATGTCAACACTAGTCGACAGACTTCAGAAATTCGAATGACTAGTATTGAGGGCAAACAATTTTCCATTGAATTCAAACATAGTAGATATCTTACCCAACTCACACCATCAATAGAAATATAATTAGAATGTAAGGAATGTGTATTTACAATATTCAACCATTTTATATTATCCTATTGCTAGATACAAGTCTTACTGTACATTGTTACTCCACAGCCAGAGTTGAATTAAAATAATTGTAATATGTAGATTTTAATATCAATCATTAAAACTTTCTCAAAACATTGATATAGTAAATAGAAGTTTGTATGCAAAGTTTTTCTTGTGAAAGTACATATTTGCCAAAGTGGTGGTCAGATATGTCAACACTAGTCGACAGACTTCAGAAATTCGAATGACTATTATTGAGGAAAGACAACTTTCAATTGAATTCAAACTTAGTAGATATCTTACCCAACTCAAACCATCGATAGAAATATAATTAGAATGTAAACAATGTGTATTTACAATATTCAATCATTTTATATTATCCTATTGCTAGATACAAGTCTTACTGTACATTGTTACTCTACAGCCAGAGTTGAATCAAAATAATTGTAATATGTAGATTTTAATATCAATCATTAAAACTTTCTCAAAACATTGATATAGTAAATAGAAGTTTGTATGCAAAGTTTTTCTTGTGAAATTACATATTTGCCAAAGTGGTCGTCAGATATGTCAACACTATTCGACAGACTTCAGAAATTCGAATGACTAGTATTGAGGGGAGACAACTTTCAATTGAATTCAAACTTAGTAGATATCTTACCCAACTCAAACCATCGATAGAAATATAATTAGAATGTAAACAATGTGTATTTACAATATTCAATCATTTTATATTATCCTATTGCTAGATACAAGTCTTACTGTACATTGTTACTCCACAGCCAGAGTTGAATCAAAATAATTGTAATATGTAGATTTTAATATCAATCATTAAAACTTTCTCAAAACATTGATATAGTAAATAGAAGTTTGTATGCAAAGTTTTTCTTGTGAAACTACATATTTGCCAAAGTGGTGGTCAGATATGTCAACACTAGTTAACAGACTTCAGAAATTCGAATGACTATTATTGAGGAAAGACAACTTTCAATTGAATTCAAACTTAGTAGATATCTTCCCCAACTCAAACCATCGATAGAAATATAATTAGAATGTAAGGATTGTTTATTTACAATATTCAACCATTTTATATTATCCTATTGCTAGATACAGGTTTTACTGTACATTGTTACTCCACAGCCAGAGTTGAATTAAAATTATTGTAATATGTAGATTTTAATATCAATTATTAAAACTTTCTCAAAACATTGATATAGTAAATAGAAGTTTGTATGCAAAGTTTTTCTTGTGAAACTACATATTTGCCAAAGTGGTGGTCAGATATGTCAACACTAGTCGACAGACTTCAGAAATTCGAATGACTAGTATTGAGGGCAAACAATTTTCCATTGAATTCAAACATAGTAGATATCTTACCCAACTCACACCATCGATAGAAATATAATTAGAATGTAAACAATGTGTATTTACAATATTCAATCATTTTATATTATCCTATTGCTAGATGCAAGTCTTACTGTACATTGTTATTCCACAGCCAGAGTTGAATCAAAATAATTGTAATATGTAGATTTTAATATCAATCATTAAAACTTTCTCAAAACATTGATATAGTAAATAGAAGTTTGTATGCAAAGTTTTTCTTGTGAAACTACATATTTGCCAAAGTGGTCGTCAGATATGTCAACACTATTCGACAGACTTCAGAAATTCGAATGACTAGTATTGAGGGGAGACAACTTTCAATTGAATTCAAACTTAGTAGATATCTTACCCAACTCAAACCATCGATAGAAATATAATTAGAATGTAAACAATGTGTATTTACAATATTCAATCATTTTATATTATCCTATTGCTAGATACAAGTCTTACTGTACATTGTTACTCCACAGCCAGAGTTGAATCAAAATAATTGTAATATGTAGATTTTAATATCAATCATTAAAACTTTCTCAAAACATTGATATAGTAAATAGAAGTTTGTATGCAAAGTTTTTCTTGTGAAAGTACATACTTGGCAAAGTGGTGGTCAGATATGTCAACACTAGTCGACAGACTTCAGAAATTCGAATGACTATTATTGAGGAAAGACAACTTTCAATTGAATTCAAACTTAGTAGATATCTTACCCAACTCAAACCATCGATAGAAATATAATTAGAATGTAAACAATGTGTATTTACAATATTCAATCATTTTATATTATCCTATTGCTAGATGCAAGTCTTACTGTACATTGTTATTCCACAGCCAGAGTTGAATCAAAATAATTGTAATACGTAGATTTTAATATCAATCATTAAAACTTTCTCAAAACATTGATATAGTAAATAGAAGTTTGTATGCAAAGTTTTTCTTGTGAAACTACATATTTGCCAAAGTGGTGGTCAGATATGTCAACACTAGTCAACAGACTTCAGAAATTCGAATGACTATTATTGAGGAAAGACAACTTTCAATTGAATTCAAACTTAGTAGATATCTTACCCAACTCAAACCATCGATAGAAATATAATTAGAATGTAAACAATGTGTATTTACAATATTCAATCATTTTATATTATTCTATTGCTAGATACAAGTCTTACTGTACATTGTTACTCTACAGCCAGAGTTGAATCAAAATAATTGTAATATGTAGATTTTAATATCAATCATTAAAACTTTCTCAAAACATTGATATAGTAAATAGAAGTTTGTATGCAAAGTTTTTCTTGTGAAAGTACATATTTGCCAAAGTGGTGGTCAGATATGTCAACACTAGTCAACAGACTTCAGAAATTCGAATGACTATTATTGAGGAAAGACAACTTTCAATTGAATTCAAACTTAGTAGATATCTTACCCAACTCAAACCATCGATAGAAATATAATTAGAATGTAAACAATGTGTATTTACAATATTCAATCATTTTATATTATTCTATTGCTAGATACAAGTCTTACTGTACATTGTTACTCTACAGCCAGAGTTGAATCAAAATAATTGTAATATGTAGATTTTAATATCAATCATTAAAACTTTCTCAAAACATTGATATAGTAAATAGAAGTTTGTATGCAAAGTTTTTCTTGTGAAAGTACATATTTGCCAAAGTGGTGGTCAGATATGTCAACACTAGTCGACAGACTTCAGAAATTCGAATGACTATTATTGAGGAAAGACAACTTTCAATTGAATTTAAACTTAAAAGATATCTTACCCAACTCACACCATCGATAGAAATATAATTAGAATGTAAGGAATGTTTATTTACAATATTCAACCATTTTATATTATCCTATTGCTAGATACATGTTTCACTGTACATTGTTACTCCACAGCCAGAGTTGAATCAAAATTATTGTAATATGTAGATTTTAATATCAATCATTAAAACTCTTTCAAAACATTGATATAGTAAATAGAAGTTTGTATGCAAAGTTTTTCTTGTGAAACTACATATTTGCCAAAGTGGTGGTCAGATATGTCAACACTAGTCGACAGACTTCAGAAATTCGAATGACTAGTATTGAGGGCAAACAATTTTCCATTGAATTCAAACATAGTAGATATCTTACCCAACTCAAACCATCGATAGAAATATAATTAGAATGTAAAAATGTGTATTTACAATATTCAATCATTTTATATTATCCTATTGCTAGATGCAAGTCTTACTGTACATTGTTATTCCACAGCCAGAGTTGAATCAAAATAATTGTAATATGTAGATTTTAATATCAATCATTAAAACTTTCTCAAAACATTGATATAGTAAATAGAAGTTTGTATGCAAAGTTTTTCTTGTGAAACTACATATTTGCCAAAGTGGTGGTCAGATATGTCAACACTATTCGACAGACTTCAGAAATTCGAATGACTAGTATTGAGGGGAGACAACTTTCAATTGAATTCAAACTTAGTAGATATCTTACCCAACTCAAACCATCGATAGAAATATAATTAGAATGTAAAAATGTGTATTTACAATATTCAATCATTTTATATTATCCTATTGCTAGATGCAAGTCTTACTGTACATTGTTATTCCACAGCCAGAGTTGAATCAAAATAATTGTAATACGTAGATTTTAATATCAATCATTAAAACTTTCTCAAAACATTGATATAGTAAATAGAAGTTTGTATGCAAAGTTTTTCTTGTGAAACTACATATTTGCCAAAGTGGTGGTCAGATATGTCAACACTAGTCAACAGACTTCAGAAATTCGAATGACTATTATTGAGGAAAGACAACTTTCAATTGAATTCAAACTTAGTAGATATCTTACCCAACTCAAACCATCGATAGAAATATAATTAGAATGTAAACAATGTGTATTTACAATATTCAATCATTTTATATTATTCTATTGCTAGATACAAGTCTTACTGTACATTGTTACTCTACAGCCAGAGTTGAATCAAAATAATTGTAATATGTAGATTTTAATATCAATCATTAAAACTTTCTCAAAACATTGATATAGTAAATAGAAGTTTGTATGCAAAGTGTTTCTTGTGAAAGTACATATTTGCCAAAGTGGTGGTCAGATATGTCAACACTAGTCGACAGACTTCAGAAATTCGAATGACTATTATTGAGGAAAGACAACTTTCAATTGAATTTAAACTTAAAAGATATCTTACCCAACTCACACCATCGATAGAAATATAATTAGAATGTAAGGAATGTTTATTTACAATATTCAACCATTTTATATTATCCTATTGCTAGATACATGTTTCACTGTACATTGTTACTCCACAGCCAGAGTTGAATCAAAATTATTGTAATATGTAGATTTTAATATCAATCATTAAAACTCTTTCAAAACATTGATATAGTAAATAGAAGTTTGTATGCAAAGTCTTTCTTGTGAAACTACATATTTGCCAAAGTTGTGGTCAGATATGTCAACACTAGTCGACAGACTTCAGAAATTCGAATGACTATTATTGAGGAAAGACAACTAACAATTGAATTCAAACTTAGTAGATATCTTACCCAACTCAAACCATTGATAGAAATATAATTAGAATGTAAGGAATGTTTATTTACAATATTCAACCGTTTTATATTATCCTATTGCTAGATACAGGTTTTACTGTACATTGTTACTCCACAGCCAGAGTTGAATTAAAATTATTGTAATATGTAGATTTTAATATCAATCATTAAAACTCTCTCAAAACATTGATATAGTAAATAGAAGTTTGTATGCAAAGCTTTTCTTGTGAAACTACACATTTGCCAAAGTTGTGGTCAGATATGTCAACACTAGTCGACAGACTTTAGACATTCGAATGACTAGTATTGAGGGAAGACAACTTTCAATTGAATTCAAACATAGTATATATCTTACCCAACTCAAACCATCGATAGAAATATAATTAGAATGTAAACAATGTGTATTTACAATATTCAACCATTTTATATTATCCTATTGCTGGATACAAGTCTTAATGTACATTGTTACTCCACAGCCAGAGTTGAATTAAAATTATTGTAATATGTAGATTTTAATATCAATCATAAAAACTCTCTCAAAACATTGATATAGTAAATAGAAGTTTGTATGCAAAGTTTTTCTTTTGAAACTACATATTTGCCAAAGTTGTGGTCTGATATGTCAACACTAGTCGACAGACTTCAGAAATTCGAATGACTAGTATTGAGGAAAGACAACTTTCAATTGAATTCAAACATAGTAGATATCTTACCCAACTCAAACCATCGATAGAAATATAATTAGAATGTAAACAATGTGTATTTACAATATTCAACCATTTTATATTATTCTATTGCTAGATACAAGTCTTACTGTACATTGTTACTCCACAGCCAGAGTTGAATTAACTTGCAAATTTTATCACGTTCTGAGTTTGCTCGAATTCAGATGCCTATATATTCCCTGTTGTTGCTGAAGCATGGAGAATTCATCAAGAAACAGTGTTTTGCTGTGATGGAAGGAAAATCTCTGAGAGTGTCTTGAGACGTACTCTGTAATTGTCGTTCAGCTGTACGCTTGAAGATACTCTGTAGTAGGTGCAGTCGTTGATCTTTTAGTCATTGACTACGCATACACAGCCCAATGCAAAGTATTGCAAATGATCGGTCAAGAAGCGGTCACTGGTTGTCATCTGTGCACAATAGCTGCCCACTAGGTGCAATACTTGCGAAAGATGGTCTATTTAATTAGACAACAAATAGTACATCACTTCTGAGTACCATCCGTTGCGTAGTACTGAAGACTATATTCGTATAACAAACGTGATATGCAAAGCTGAAGGGTAGAGAAAACATTATATCATTGCTGTATTTGTGAAGGCGTGGACTACGAAAAACCGAGACTCAAAGTAGAATACGATCCTTCACACGAGTAGACTTCGTTCAGAACAAATGTACCGCTACACTGTTGGTTTTAATATTCTTGCTAATCCATGTTTTAAAAAACGCCCACAAACTTTAAGCAAACATTTTCTATCAATCAAAACGTACATTTGTCAACACTACTATTTCATCTGCCGTATACAATTATACGTTAAATGAAAGGAACTACAACACAATTACTGCAGCGATGTCTAAAGCTATCAGCACTAATACGACAACAATGGTTAACTCCCACAAAGTTTGTACCAAGATAGCGATGCATCAGAACTTTTCATTTGTATCTCTTGCATATGCCTGCATTGGCACGTACATTGCACTTGGTGTTTTATATATGTTTGCTTGATCACCGTCTTCGGACCTTAGATCTTCATATGCAGGGTTACTCTCCATATCTTTTACGTTTTCTATCACTTCATAAATTTCTTCTGGTTTCGAATCCGAGTTTTCACTTTCAATGACTGCAGCATTAACAAACGGCAGCATTCCAATTGGTGTGTTTTGTTCGGCTCTGGGATCATCGTGTAGTGATTTGCGAGAGGCAAATTCCGTCTGTGTGTCCGGTAAGGTAACTTTGTTTGCAGAAAGTTGTCTACGACGATGCACAACGAAATAGAAAATAATCACGCAAATAAGAACTGTTGTGATGGCTGTCACAGTCACAGATATACCAGCTACACCCATTTGAGACAACTCTTGTTTGCCAGCTACAGCTACAACATCAAGCAGAATCGAAAAACTGAAACAAGTCTGCACATGCAAAATTAATATCATTTGACTTATACTTTGCGTTGTACTTATATCATGAGTATAATCCAACTCTTGTGAGGTGATCATAACGTTATCTGTAGAAATATATCAAAAATTCTGTACATTATTCTCTTTGTAGATATAATTATGCTTAATTTATGTGGTTGAAAATACATTACGTGATTTGTTTACATTCCCAGTTGAGATCAAAGATGTCAGTGAAGCTACTGTTGATGCTAAAAAGTATAAAGAATTGTCATATATCTGTTAGTCTAATGGTATCGTTGATTGAATACCATAAGTTGGACACTTAGTTTGCGGTCGACATGCTTCTGCGTATACAGCTGGTCCTAAACACCGGACTCTATTGATGTTGCATTGTCTTTGTACAAGTGTGATGCCATAACCCGATCCACACGATAAACTGCACTGAGAACCTCTATTTGACTCCACCCATCCGTCGTTCTCTACGTCAAGAAAAGCACATGTTCAAAAGTTTAATAATTTTGTATGTAATCGTAGAGTTTGCTTGCTCATGCCTTGAACGGTCACTCTAGTACTTGCTGTACTGGTTCCCGCTGCATTAGAGGCCGTGCAGTTGTAAACGCCATCTCTTGGATTACTTGAATAGTATTGTATTGTCAGATAACTCTTGAAATAGTCAGAGGAAATTTGGTATCCATCGTTGGTGGTATTTATAACCACTCCATTTTTGGACCAGACAAAAGTAAGTTTTGGATTGACAATTTTAGATTGACAAGTTATAGTTCCTTTGTTGTACAAAGTTGTTGTTTCAGTTGTTATAAATATGATAGGTGAAACTGTTATAATAGAATAGTAGTGATCCGGTACTGGTACGTAACAATTGATTGTTGTATTAATTAACTTACCTTGAACGTCGATGACAGTAAACCAAGAATAGCCGTTATCGACCAACCGCATTTCGTATAGCCCGACATCTCCTTCATTTACATATAACACGGTAAACGTAATTTCGTATGAGTCTTCATCGAGAACAAGCCGGTCATCAGTTGAAGTATTCAAATAAATTCCATTTTTGTAAATTGTCGCCTTTCCTAGATGATTCGTACTGCATACTAAATTATATCCGCAGTAAATGACAAAGTGAGCTCGCTGGTGCAAGGCAACAGGTTGTGCGTCGCCATCGAAGAAGATAGGCCCGAATAAGTCTAGAATTCATAAGTAACCTTATGATCAAATATTGCTATTAATTATTTTACCTTTACTAGCATTTGACGCAGATAACGTTGCTGCATTTGACTCTACATGACCCACTGAATTGTTTGCATAACAAGAGTAGTTTCCCATATCTGAATATGTCACATAATTAATTAGCAACCACCTTCTTCCATTTCTATAACGATGTTTTGTAGTTTCTATTGATACTCCATCCTACATCAGAACAAATATAAAATTATTATTGTTATCAATTGAGCTTGCTTGTAACCTTTTTCCATTTGACTTCAGGTTCAGGAACGCCATACACTTTGCACCAAAACGCTGCTTGATGTTTGTAGGGGAAGAATGGTTCTAAATGAATACTGACCGGCATTTGAATAACAACAGGAAAAACTAAATCGATAGCATAATAAATAGTTAACACTTGATGTCTAACAAGTAATAGCTAGAGACTAAAATTATGTTACATTGAACACAAATTACACTATCGTGAATAGTACCTTATTAGCATAAGCATCATAATATTAGCAACATTAATTAATTAAATCAAGTCAACGCGCACTAAAAAGGGATTGCACTGCAACTTTCTCGTCGGTAATTAAGTCAGATAACGAATGCTACCAGTTGTTCTCGTGCTTTGACAATTAGGTTCTAAACTTACACAATCCGTTGTCACATATACTTGCCATGTATATTTTTGGAATTATTAAGCGACACAAGAGACTGACTCATATAGAAAAGCGTTCTCCGCTTCACCAGACTTACTTCTGCTTGTTCTCTATTATCTTGTTCTACAAGCATTTCTCTAAATGTGTAACTATTACAGTCTCTGTTTTTCCAAAGTTTCTGAAGTGTTACAATAAGACATCCGTTTAGAAGAAAAGTATTTCCAAAAATACGAAAGAGGGAGCACAACATGTAGAAACAAAATAGATTAAATTATGTTAGTCCAAATAAGTTATTTAGCTAATGGTACATACTTTCAAGGTTAACACATTCTAAATGCCATAAATGACATAAACATCTTAAATGTGTATTCAAATCATGCAATCAACTTTGCTCTTTAGTAAACTTACTTCTGTTTTATACAATAGCGTAATATTGTTGTGTTAAAGTAATAGAATATAATTCGTACTATAGATGTTAATAGCAAAACTTTGCTACTCCACGTAATTTAGTTAGTTAGATAATGCTGTTTGAAACTTCAAATAGTTCATATGTACCTGCTTCATCCCATGCATTTATGACCGACTATATATGAGTTTCTGATTATAATATTGCTACAATAATTTTTTCGAGGAAAGTTGCAATATTAAAAAATTTACAGTAATTTGAAAAATTCATACTAAACTAAGCATTATATTTTACCGTGGACTGTTAGTTGATAACTCTTCTGAATCTTTCCCAAGTAATTTCCTGCCTCGCACGTGTACCAACCTGTGTCCGTTTCGTTGACACGAGAAATAACGAACAGCTTTCTATTTTCAGGAATCGTAAGACCGTCCCTTTTCCAAACAATTTGAGGTTTGGGAATTGCGATAGCATTACAGAGAAAGCTAACTTTGTTTCCTTTAATTACTGTGACGTGGACATGGTTTCCATCGGTTGCATTTAAGAATCTGGGAATGTAGCCTAAACACGCAAATTCAACATTTTCAAATTGCTGCTGCGCTCGATACTATATATTTACCTTTATATGTATTCCAATATAGAGAAAATCCTTGACGAGTGACTGAGGAGTCGGTTGTAAATACTATTAGAAACGACTTTTCCATAATTGTTTCGTACGGAATTTCGTTTGAGGTGTAGTTAGCAACCGGTTCAGTTTCTGTTGTTTCTCCCTTGTAAACTTTGACAAAATCAAAAGATTTTTCTAGATCAAATGATTTAAACGACAAAACGACGGTAGATTCCGGAGGCACTTCGACAATCCAACTACAGTTTTCATAATTTTTGTAATTCTTTGGAAATCCTGGTGATGTTATATGACCAGTGACCAAAGAAATGTTACCGCCACATGGTTCTGAAAAGGAAAACATTTTTAGCTTTAACGTTGTCCGCATTCACAATTCCACGGTATCGCAGTAATGGAAGTCCATGTTTTACCTATTAGCAATACTTCAAGTCAATCATAAACAGCATATTTTTCTTTGCAGCATACCAATATAGTATAATAGATATGATTTCAATTATATAGTAAAATATGTGGCCAAATTCCAAATATTAACATAGTTAGTCTTGAAGTATACGGATCATTGTATTAATTAAATAGACGGCCCAGCATGACCTTGGCGAAATATAGTTACCGACACACAAACAAAAGTAAGCAGAGCAGAGGAAAGCAGAGCAAAGCCGAGGAAAGCAGACCTCAGCAAAAAAGAGCAGATCAAACGCCCGATAGATTTGCATCTGTACGAAAGACCATTCCTGCATATGGCAATGTTTGGGATAGTAATTAATTAATAACAGCTAATTTATCTTACATGCATTCTAAACAAGGTCCATGCCGTGTAGCTGATTTACCTGAGCAATCGTATCCTGTCCATTGTGGAGCACATTTGCAACTACATGGGTGCACAATCGAGCCTTCGTTCAAGCACACAAGCGAGCAACCTAACCAATATTAGAACAAAAACAATAAACGACTTCATTTCTCTTGGTATTCAGAATAGATTAAATTACATATTGAAGACAAGAGCACAATCATAAAAATTAATCAACGTTTAAATATATCTGAAACAATTTCAAACTGGCAGTCTCTAGTTATATTATTATGTGGCGGAACTGCCTGCATGACTAAACCTTGCTGACTCAACTTTTTGCTTAGTGAAGTCGCTACTTTCTGTTTACATGACGAATCCCACTTGCCAGAACAGATCACCCTAAGAGTTGTTGCATACTTTTTCTAATTACATTCCAGTCTCCGACCTAATCGTTTTATCTTCTATCCGTGCACGACTTCCAAGAATTCTATCTTAATTGATCTGGCCTCTAGTGGCTTTGTTACCCGTGTTTTCTTCCCGGATGCGTCAGCTGGGTGCGTTTACGTTCTAGTAGAGTTTCTTGTACGCTTAGAGCAGCAACTTTACGACACGTTCTAATCTTACTTGGTCTCTAAACACCTGGCTACTATAAACTGGGTTCAGCTGGCTCATCGTGCAACCACTCCCAGAGTGCGAATACCCGACATCTCATCTGGAACTGTAACCTAATGTTCAGCCACCTAATGTTCATACCTTGTGCTTGGTGAAATCCGCAGAAAACAGCCAGTAAGTTGAAGAGCGTATGAACGTACAACATCACTCCTAAGTGTCTCTTGTCGCAGTCTCGGTTTGTCAAATGAGCATATCCACTGGCAGGAAGTAAATACGGAAGTCGATAATTGCGCGTTTATATCAACGCATACCTACCGGCCACTGCCCCGCGGCAGGCAGGTACGCGTTGATATAAACAATGCAAAATAAAGTCGGCATTTCTAAATTTATAACGCACTTTAAAATTTGTATTGTTTAATATCAATGTATTCCATATTCAATTTGCTATCAACAATTTACACACGTAGCGTCATATTCGCGTTGCAGCCTTAAATTCTTGTTGTATTCTAAATAAAGGAAGTGTGGAACATGCGTGCGCTCTTCGATAAGTAACTGCAACATTTGTTTCAAAGGGGTCTTCATTTTGAGATCGTTGTCTACTACAAGTCGTGCAAACTGTACGAATCGACTTTCCCGTGAACTGGATACGAGTAGTGGGTTTCTGAAGCCATACTCTTACGATGTGATGATTGCTTGAGTCGCAAGCGTTTTGGTATGTTTATATAATGAATTATTTGATTGATTGATTATTAAAAATAATTTACCAAACCTACACAAATACACACCTAGGCACACGATTGTACGGACTAATTGCTGTTTTCAGTAATGATGTAATTGTTATTGTATAGTTTTATAGAGTTATACTTTGCACAAATTTCAAAAGATATTTTCAAAAGTAATATACCCAGCTGAAGAAGGTACCTGGATTGAAACATTATGTGAATTTATGTAATTTTGTTATGCTTTGTATGAGAGCTCTACAATAACCAATATATCATCATATCATATACACACGCATGCACGTGTGCGTGGGTGGTTGTCTGTGCATGTTATATCTATATACCTATATACATACATACTTTCATATATATATATATTCAAACTCAAACAATTTCCTAAACATCCAGACACCACCAAGTCTTACATCACACTAGCCCTATTCCAACTACGCATCGATGACTTGTACTTCATGCAGAATTCTCTTTTGAATCATTCTCGAATTATGTTTTCAGAATTGAATAGAAAGTTGGTGCATCATATTTTGGAAAGCCTGGTGGAATTTAAGGTCGCTGACTGCTGAGGTTTTGGGAGCAATAGCTGTCAGAGTTTTGGTGTTGAATAATGACCAGAGCCCCAAGGTCTCAACCAAGGGTAAAACAGACCAACAGCTGCACAAACTCTGTCTTCATTGCAAATATTCTTATGTGTACACACACACACACACACACACACACACACACACACACACACACACACACACACACACACACACACACACACACACACACACACGCACGCACACACGCACACACACACACACACTCACACACACACACACACACACACACACACACACACACACACACACACACACACACACACACTGTAGATTCATATTGTGTAATGTGAACAGCCGTTAGACATGTTACGCCTTTCCGTTCACAGAGACGAATGTTGACCTGTTTACTATTTGAGCTAACTGCAACACTCCTGTCAAAGTCGGCTCCAGTTTCCTACACATCGTTTTTATGATACAAAATTACAGACGAATTGGTTGCAGAAACTGTCTTGTTATGACACAATCATGAATGGTAAGATTCGTTTGTTCTAGTCTTGGGATGTTTCTATGATTGAAGTTTGAGTCACATTTTTAACTAAGTAGTTTTTAAGTTATTTGTTGGAAGTAGTCATGATGACAGTAAATGTATACGATACTTTCTATTAGATAACATTAGTTAATATGTACGCAGTAAGTACAATTGTACGTACCTTATGTAGTATTAATAGAAGTCTTAATATTATTAAAATTGGACTAAAGAAAATAAAGACATGATATATTGACTGGATTGAAGGACGACAATAATTCATACTAGACAATGTTTCTGTCAACTTTACAAGCTGCTGAATCACAAGAGAAAGTTTGCCACAATTTAAATGAGCTTCTTCATCTAAACAAGTGATCAGGATGAAAACAAATTAATACCCAGTGTATACAAAAATGCACTCTAGTCTAAGGCAGCCCCTCAATTTATCCATCGATAAAATCTGCTAACAAGCTAGTGGATGAAACAAAAAGTTTTAAGATTTAATTAATTTCAGATTTCATATAGAAATCAAGAAAGGAGCAGGCGGTTCAAAAGACCTTAGACTATTCTTATGCTAGACTAGTTAATACTGTAGTAATAATAAGTATCCATGTACATGTCACAACATAATGTACATAACCATTTTCAGACAAAATTCCAGCTGCTTTGTGCAAACCATTGATTGGGTCAACTCAACTCAACTTGATTCAAGTTACTACTTGCCAACAACCTAATTAGAGCAACTACAGTAAACAAATAGTATACTTTAGATTATTAAAATACACTATAATTACTGCTGTAAATTATTTAATGTATTGACAGACAAACAGGGAGAAGCATACAGTAGCGGCAGATAAACAGACAAAGACAAATCAATACCGGCTACATTTAAAACTACAGATCTAATTAATTAAATAAACAAATGAATTGTAAACTTATATACAGACATACATATCACAGGTAATTGAACTTGTTGTCTGTTTGTATATATCTATGTACAGTATCTCTGCCTGTTTTTATTTAAAAAGAAGCAACTAAATAGTTTGCAGTTCACATTCATCATTGCTTTCTACTTGTAGCTATACAAATGCAGGTCTGTTAATTAAATCAAAAAGCAGTCTGGCTGCCTGCCTACTTGCACTGCCTGCTTGTGTCATCAAGTACAGACTAAAACTCAACCAAATCATAGAATACAAAATATTGACATTCATGCATGCATTTGATATTCATAGCAATCAACATAATTTATTATGCATATATAAGATGATACATTGGCGGTTTGCTAAGTAATTGATAGACAAAGGGTATTGGCAGATTCTAATTTGCCTGTCCAGCCATCGCTGTTTGATAACTGACTTATGTTTTACCATAAGTGGTCATGGAGGAGTTTAGGGAATTCCCCTAATAATTCTGCGTCTGCATGCTGCGAGTACATGTATCTTCCTTTCTTGGTGGTTGCTTGAGCTGCTGCTGTTCGCGTAATTTCTTTCGGCACTCAACATAGCGGTGACCCACAATATCGCAGTAGTGATCGACACGTTCCCCTAGACCGCTTAGGTTGAGCTCTAGAGTACGTACGAGACATCTGCGAGCGCGATTAGTAGGTATCGTTGCTGTTGATCGAGAGGCAGCAGGTGAGCACTGAGCCTGCTGCATCAGAAAACTCAAGACCTTGTCCTGTCGCTCGCCCACTTTGACCATCTGCTGAAGCAGTTGGGTTGTATCGTCGTCGATCTTGTTTGCCACAACATCATGTCGTCCGCGGAGTTGACGTCGTTGCACCCTCTCAGGCAGATTTCACGGCATCAGCAAGCGTTGCGGATTGGTTACGTTCCAACTCGACTTGGTACTCCTCGCGCAAGCCCTCATGAAATAAACTGACGAGAGTATCCTCCGGTATGTATGAGTCGATCACCTAATTTGCAGCTCTCGTTGCAATATTGAGAGGCATCTGACAGAATCGCATACCATCTGACATCTTCCTGACAGATGCCCGTGACCTTTTAGTTTACGGTTCCAGTAGATAAAGCGGGTATATACGGTGCAACATCTCGACAAAGGCTCGCCGGTAGACATACAGACGGTTTTGTCCGTGAGAGCGCGATCGCCATGTGCCTAGATGACATCTAATGGTGTCATATACATCGCAATTCTAAACGGCACACGAAAGAAGCATCACTTTGTAGCGGTGTAGAGCGCTTCCGCGTGACACAACTATCAGCACATAGGCGTGGAAATCTACTAAAAACTAACCACAACATCAGCCCACTATATATGATACCCTGTGTCATATACAGTGTAACTGACCATTGCAAATGTACAGTTTTAATTAACAATTAATTAAGGCCACAGATACCAGTTTTAATTGTGTTAATTAATATTCTAAATTGTTTCAATAATTGTTATTAACCACTACATTTAATTAATACATTTATTTTGATCCGGTGGCTGTGAAGAAACAATAATGTATCTGTTGTTGACTATATTCTAGTTATATTTCTATTGATGACTTCAATTGGGTAAAATATCTACTAAGTTTGAATTCAATTGAAAGTTAATTGTCTTTCCTCCATACAATTCATTCAAATTTTGAAAACTTTTGATAGGTGTTGACATATCTGACCACCACTTTGGCAAATATGTAGTTTCAAAAGTAAAACTTTACATGAAAACATCTTTTAATGTATTAATATTTTGAAAAATTTTTAATAATTGATATTAATATCTACATAATATAATTATACTGATTCAACTCTGGCATTCTACAGCAGGACCTGAATATAGCTAGTATAATATAAAATGGTTGAATTTTGTAAAGACACATTTTTTTACATTCTACTTATATTTCTATTGATGGTTTGAGTTTAGTAAAATATGTTCTAAGTTTAAATTCAATTAAAAGTTGTCTTTCCTCATTACTAGACATTCGAATTCTTGAAGTCTGTCGACTAGTGTTGACATATCTGACCACCACATTGGCAAATATGTAGTTTCACAAGTAAACTTTGCATACAAACTTCTACTTACTATATCATTGTTTTGAAAAAATTTAATAATTGATATTAATATCTATATATTACAATTATTTGATTCAACTCTGGCTGTGGAGTATCAATGTACAGTAAAACCTGTATGTAGCTTTAGTATAGTATAGAATGGCTGAATATTATAAATACACATTATTCACATTCTAATTATATTTCTATCGATGGTTTGAGTTGAGTAAGATATCTACTAAGTTTGAATTCAATTGAAAGTTGTCTCCCCTCAATAATAGTCATTTGAATTTCTGAAATCTGTCGACTAGTGTTGACATATCTGACCACCACTTTGGCAAATATGTAGTTTCACAAGAAAACCTTTGCATACAAACTTCTATTTACTATATCAATATTTTGAGAAAGGTTTAATGATTGATATTAAAATCTACATATTACAATAATTTTGATTCAACTCTGGCTGTGGAGTAACAATGTAGGGTAAGATTTGTATCTAGCAATAGGATAATACAAAATGGTTGAGTATTGTAAATACACATTCTTTACATTTTAATTATATTTCTATCGATGGTTTGAGTTGGGTAAGATATCTACTATGTTTGAATTCAATTGAAAGTTGTCTTCCCTCAGTACTAGTCATTCATATGTCTAAAGTCTGTCGACTAGTGTTGACATATCTGACCACAACTTTGGCAAATGTGTAGTTTCACAAGAAATACTTTGCATACAAACTTCTATTTACAATATCAATGTTTTGAGAGAGTTTTAATGATTGATATTAAAATCTACATATTACAATAATTTTAATTCAACTCTGGCTGTGGAGTAACAATGCACAGTAAAACCTGTATCTAGCAATAGGATAATATAAAATGGTTGAATATTGTAAATACACATTCTTTACATTCTAATTATATTTCTATCGATGGTTTGAGTTGGGTAAGATATCTACTAAGTTTGAATTCAATTGATAGTTGTCTTTCCTCAATAATAGTCGTTCGAATTTCTGAAGTCTGTCGACTAGTATTGACATATCTGACGACCACTTTGGCAAATATGTAGTTTCACAAGAAAAACTTTGCATACAAACTTCTATTTACTATATCAATGTTTTGAAAGAGTTTTAATGATTGATATTAAAATCTACATATTACAATAATTTTAATTCAACTCTGGCTGTGGAGTAACAATGTACAGTAAAACCTGTATCTAGCAATAGGATAATATAAAATGGTTGAATATTGTAAATACACATTTCTTTACATTCTAATTATATTTCTATCGATGGTTTGAGTTGGGTAAAATATCTACTAAGTTTGAATTCAATTGAAAGTTGTCTTCCCTCAATAATAGTCATTCGAATTTCTGAAGTCTGTCGACTAGTGTTGACATATCTGACCACCACTTTGGCAAATATGTAGTTTCACAAGAAAAACTTTGCATACAAACTTCTATTTACTATATCAATGCTTTGAGAGAGTTTTAATGATTGATATTAAAATCTACATATTACAATAATTTTAATTCAACTCTGGCTGTGGAGTAACAATAAGACTTGTATCTAGCAATAGGATAATATAAAATGGTTGAATATTGTAAATAAACATTCCTTACATTCTAATTATATTTCTATCGATGGTTTGAGTTGGGTAAGATATCTACTAAGTTTGAATTCAATTGAAAGTTGTCTTTCCTCAATAATAGTCATTCGAATTTCTGAAGTCTGTCGACTAGTGTTGACATATCTGACGACCACTTTGGCAAATATGTAGTTTCACAAGAAAAACTTTGCATACAAACTTCTATTTACTATATCAATGTTTTGAGAGAATTTTAATGATTGATATTAAAATCTACATATTACAATAATTTTAATTCAACTCTGGCTGTGGAGTAACAATGTACAGTAAAACCTGTATCTAGCAATAGAATAATATAAAATGGTTGAATATTGTAAATAAACATTCCTTACATTCTAATTATATTTCTATCGATGGTTTGAGTTGGGGAAGGTATCTACTAAGTTTGAATTCAATTGAAAGTTGTCTTTCCTCAATAATAGTCATTCGAATTTCTGAAGTCTGTCGACTAGTATTGACATATCTGACCACCACTTTGGCAAATATGTAGTTTCACAAGAAAAACTTTGCATACAAACTTCTATTTACTATATCAATGTTTTGAGAAAGTTTTAATGATTGATATTAAAATCTACATATTACAATAATTTTGATTCAACTCTGGCTGTGGAGTAACAATGTACAGTAAGACTTGTATCTAGCAATAGGATAATATAAAATGGTTGGATATTGTAAATAAAAATTCCTTACATTCTAATTATATTTCTATTGATGGTTTGAGTTGGGTAAGATATCTACTAAGTTTGAATTCAATTGAAAGTTGTCTTTCCTCAATAATAGTCATTCGAATTTCTGAAGTCTGTCGACTAGTGTTGACATATCTGACGACCACTTTGGCAAATATGTAGTTTCACAAGAAAAACTTTGCATACAAACTTCTATTTACTATATCAATGTTTTGAGAGAATTTTAATGATTGATATTAAAATCTACATATTACAATAATTTTAATTCAACTCTGGCTGTGGAGTAACAATGTACAGTAAAACCTGTATCTAGCAATAGAATAATATAAAATGGTTGAATATTGTAAATAAACATTCCTTACATTCTAATTATATTTCTATCGATGGTTTGAGTTGGGGAAGGTATCTACTAAGTTTGAATTCAATTGAAAGTTGTCTTTCCTCAATAATAGTCATTCGAATTTCTGAAGTCTGTCGACTAGTATTGACATATCTGACCACCACTTTGGCAAATATGTAGTTTCACAAGAAAAACTTTGCATACAAACTTCTATTTACTATATCAATGTTTTGAGAAAGTTTTAATGATTGATATTAAAATCTACATATTACAATAATTTTGATTCAACTCTGGCTGTGGAGTAACAATGTACAGTAAGACTTGTATCTAGCTATAGAATAATATAAAATGATTGAGTATTGTAAATACACATTCTTTACATTTTAATTATATTTCTATCGATGGTTTGAGTTGGGTAAGATATCTACTAAGTTTGAATTCAATTGAAAGTTGTCTCCCCTCAATAATAGTCATTCGAATTTCTGAAGTCTGTCGAATAGTGTTGACATATCTGACCAGTACTTTGGCAAATATGTAGTTTCACAAGAAAAAACTTTGCATACAAACTTCTATTTACTATATCAATGTTTTGAGAAAGTTTTAATGATTGATATTAAAATCTACATATTACAATTATTTTGATTCAACTCTGGCTGTGGAGTAACAATGTACAGTAAGACTTGTATCTAGCAATAGGATAATATAAAATGATTGAATATTGTAAATGCACATTCTTTACATTCTAATTATATTTCTATCGATGGTTTGAGTTGGGTAAGATATCTACTATGTTTGAATTCAATTGAAAGTTGTCTTCCCTCAGTACTAGTCATTCGAATGTCTAAAGTCTGTTGACTAGTGTTGACATGTCTGACCACAACTTTGGCAAATGTGTAGTTTCACAAGAAACACTTTGCATACAAACTTCTATTTACTATATCAATGTTTTGAGAAAGTTTTAATGATTGATATTAAAATCTACATATTACAATTATTTTGATTCAACTCTGGCTGTGGAGTAACAATGTACAGTAAGACTTGTATCTAGCAATAGGATAATATAAAATGATTGAATATTGTAAATACACATTCTTTACATTCTAATTATATTTCTATCGATGGTTTGAGTTAGGTAAGATATCTACTATGTTTGAATTCAATTGAAAGTTGTCTTCCCTCAGTACTAGTCATTCGAATGTCTAAAGTCTGTCGACTAGTGTTGACATATCTGACCACAACTTTGGCAAATGTGTAGTTTCACAAGAAAAACTTTGCATGCAAACTTCTATTTACTATATCAATGTTTTGAGAGAGTTTTAATGATTGATATTAAAATCTACATATTACAATAATTTTAATTCAACTCTGGCTGTGGAGTAACAACGCACAGTAAAACCTGTATCTAGCTATAGAATAATATAAAATGTTTGAGTATTGTAAATACACATTCTTTACATTTTAATTATATTTCTATCGATGGTTTGAGTTGGGTAAGATATCTACTAAGTTTGAATTCAATTGAAAGTTGTCTTTCCTCAATACTAGTCATTCGGATTTCTGAAGTCTGTCGAATAGTGTTGACATATCTGACCAGTACTTTGGCAAATATGTAGTTTCACAAGAAAAACTTTGCATACAAACTTCTATTTACTATATCAATGTTTTGAGAAAGTTTTAATGATTGATATTAAAATCTACATATTACAATAATTTTAATTCAACTCTGGCTGTGGAGTAACAACGCACAGTAAAACCTGTATCCAGCAATAGGATAATATAAAATGGTTGAATATTGTAAGTAAACATTCCTTACATTCTAATTATATTTCTATCGATGGTTTGAGTTGGGTAAGATATCTACTATGTTTGAATTCAATTGAAAGTTGTCTTCCCTCAGTACTAGTCATTCGAATGTCTAAAGTCTGTCGACTAGTGTTGACATATCTGACCACAACTTTGGCAAATGTGTAGTTTCACAAGAAAAACTTTGCATACAAACTTCTATTTACTATATCAATGTTTTGAGAGAGTTTTAATGATTGATATTAAAATCTACATATTACAATAATTTTAATTCAACTCTGGCTGTGGAGTAACAACGCACAGTAAAACCTGTATCTAGCTATAGAATAATATAAAATGTTTGAGTATTGTAAATACACATTCTTTACATTTTAATTATATTTCTATCGATGGTTTGAGTTGGGTAAGATATCTACTAAGTTTGAATTCAATTGAAAGTTGTCTCCCCTCAATAATAGTCATTCGGATTTCTGAAGTCTGTCGAATAGTGTTGACATATCTGACCAGTACTTTGGCAAATATGTAGTTTCACAAGAAAAACTTTGCATACAAACTTCTATTTACTATATCAATGTTTTGAGAAAGTTTTAATGATTGATATTAAAATCTACATATTACAATTATTTTAATTCAACTCTGGCTGTGGAGTAACAATGTACAGTAAAACCTGTATCTAGCAATAGGATAATATAAAATGGTTGAATATTGTAAATAAACATTCTTTACATTCTAATTATATTTCTATCGATGGTTTGAGTTGGGTAAGATATCTACTATGTTTGAATTCAATTGAAAGTTGTCTTCCCTCAATACTAGTCATTCGAATTTCTGAAGTCTGTCGACTAGTGTTGACATATCTGACAACAACTTTGGCAAATGTGTAGTTTCACAAGAAAAACTTTGCATACAAACTTCTATTTACTATATCAATGTTTTGAGAGAGTTTTAATGATTGATATTAAAATCTACATATTACAATAATTTTAATTCAACTCTGGCTGTGGAGTAACAACGCACAGTAAAACCTGTATCCAGCAATAGGATAATATAAAATGGTTGAATATTGTAAGTAAACATTCCTTACATTCTAATTATATTTCTATCGATGGTTTGAGTTGGGTAAGATATCTACTATGTTTGAATTCAATTGAAAGTTGTCTTCCCTCAATACTAGTCATTCGAATTTCTGAAGTCTGTCGACTAGTGTTGACATATCTGACAACAACTTTGGCAAATGTGTAGTTTCACAAGAAAAACTTTGCATACAAACTTCTATTTACTATATCAATGTTTTGAGAAAGTTTTAATGATTGATATTAAAATCTACATATTACAATTATTTTGATTCAACTCTGGCTGTGGAGTAACAATGTACAGTAAGACTTGTATCTAGCAATAGGATAATATAAAATGATTGAATATTGTAAATACACATTCTTTACATTCTAATTATATTTCTATCGATGGTTTGAGTTGGGTAAGATATCTACTATGTTTGAATTCAATTGAAAGTTGTCTTCCCTCAGTACTAGTCATTCGAATGTCTAAAGTCTGTCGACTAGTGTTGACATATCTGACCACAACTTTGGCAAATGTGTAGTTTCACAAGAAAAACTTTGCATACAAACTTCTATTTACTATATCAATGTTTTGAGAGAGTATTAATGATTGATATTAAAATCTACATATTACAATAATTTTAATTCAACTCTGGCTGTGGAGTAACAATGCACAGTAAAACCTGTATCTAGCAATAGGATAATATAAAATGGTTGAATATTGTAAATAAACATTCCTTACATTCTAATTATATTTCTATCGATGGTTTGAGTTGGGTAAGATATCTACTAAGTTTGAATTCAATTGAAAGTTGTCTTTCATCAATATTAGTCATTCGAATTTCTGAAGTCTGTCGACTAGTGTTGACATATCTGACCACAACTTTGGCAAATATGTAGTTTCACAAGAAAAACTTTGCATACAAACTTCTATTTACTATATCAATGTTTTGAGAGAGTTTTAATGATTGATATTAAAATCTACATATTACAATAATTTTAATTCAACTCTGGCTGTGGAGTAACAATGTACAGTAAAACCTGTATCTAGCAATAGGATAATATAAAATGATTGAATATTGTAAATAAACATTCTTTACATTCTAATTATATTTCTATCGATGGTTTGAGTTGGGTAAGATGTCTACTATGTTTGAATTCAATTGAAAGTTGTTTTCCCTCAGTACTAGTCATTCGAATGTCTAAAGTCTGTCGACTAGTGTTGACATATCTGACCACAACTTTGGCAAATATGTAGTTTCACAAGAAAAACTTTGCATACAAACTTCTATTTACTATATCAATGTTTTGAGAAAGTTTTAATGATTGATATTAAAATCTACATATTACAATAATTTTAATTCAATTCTGGCTGTGGAGTAACAATAAGACTTGTAGCTAGCAATAGGATAATATAAAATGATTGAATATTGTAAATAAACATTCCTTACATTCTAATTATATTTCTATCGATGGTTTGAGTTGGGTAAGATATCTACTAAGTTTGAATTCAATTGAAAGTTGTCTTCCCTCAATAATAGTCATTCGAATTTCTGAAGTCTGTCGACTAGTGTTGACATATCTGACCACTACTTTGGCAAATATGTAGTTTCACAAGAAAAACTTTGCATACAAACTTCTATTTACTATATCAATGTTTTGAGAGAGTTTTAATGATTGATATTAAAATCTACATATTACAATAATTTTAATTCAATTCTGGCTGTGGAGTAACAATAAGACTTGTAGCTAGCAATAGGATAATATAAAATGATTGAATATTGTAAATAAACATTCCTTACATTCTAATTATATTTCTATCGATGGTTTGAGTTGGGTAAAATATCTACTAAGTTTGAATTCAATTGAAAGTTGTCTTCCCTCAATAATAGTCATTCGAATTTCTGAAGTCTGTCGACTAGTGTTGACATATCTGACCACTACTTTGGCAAATATGTAGTTTCACAAGAAAAACTTTGCATACAAACTTCTATTTACTATATCAATGTTTTGAGAGAGTTTTAATGATTGATATTAAAATCTACATATTACAATAATTTTGATTCAACTCTGGCTGTGGAGTAACAATGTAGAGTAAAACCTGTATCTAGCAATAGGATAATATAAAATGGTTGAATATTGTAAATAAACATTCCTTACATTCTAATTATATTTCTATCGATGGTTTGAGTTGGGTAAGATATCTACTAAGTTTGAATTCAATTGAAAGTTGTCTTTCCTCAATAATAGTCATTCGAATTTCTGAAGTCTGTCGACTAGTGTTGACATATCTGACCACCACTTTGGCAAATATGTAGTTTCACAAGAAAAACTTTGCATACAAACTTCTATTTACTATATCAATGTTTTGAGAAAGTTTTAATGATTGATATTAAAATCTACATATTACAATAATTTTAATTCAACTCTGGCTGTGGAGTAACAATGTACAGTAAAACCTGTATCTAGCAATAGGATAATATAAAATGGTTGAATATTGTAAATAAACATTCTTTACATTCTAATTATATTTCTATCGATGGTTTGAGTTGGGTAAGATATCTACTATGTTTGAATTCAATTGAAAGTTGTCTTCCCTCAATACTAGTCATTTGAATTTCTGAAGTCTGTCGACTAGTGTTCACATATCTGACAACAACTTTGGCAAATGTGTAGTTTCACAAGAAAAACTTTGCATACAAACTTCTATTTACTATATCAATGTTTTGAGAGAGTTTTAATGATTGATATTAAAATCTACATATTACAATAATTTTAATTCAACTCTGGCTGTGGAGTAACAACGCACAGTAAAACATGTATCCAGCAATAGGATAATATAAAATGGTTGAATATTGTAAGTAAACATTCCTTACATTCTAATTATATTTCTATCGATGGTTTGAGTTGGGGAAGATATCTACTATGTTTGAATTCAATTGAAAGTTGTCTTCCCTCAATACTAGTCATTCGGATTTCTGAAGTCTGTCGAATAGTGTTGACATATCTGACCAGTACTTTGGCAAATATGTAGTTTCACAAGAAAAACTTTGCATACAAACTTCTATTTACTATATCAATGTTTTGAGAAAGTTTTAATGATTGATATTAAAATCTACATATTACAATTATTTTGATTCAACTCTGGCTGTGGAGTAACAATGTACAGTAAGACTTGTATCTAGCAATAGGATAATATAAAATGATTGAATATTGTAAATACACATTCTTTACATTCTAATTATATTTCTATCGATGGTTTGAGTTGGGTAAGATATCTACTATGTTTGAATTCAATTGAAAGTTGTCTTCCCTCAGTACTAGTCATTCGAATGTCTAAAGTCTGTCGACTAGTGTTGACATATCTGACCACAACTTTGGCAAATGTGTAGTTTCACAAGAAAAACTTTGCATACAAACTTCTATTTACTATATCAATGTTTTGAGAAAGTTTTAATGATTGATATTAAAATCTACATATTACAATTATTTTGATTCAACTCTGGCTGTGGAGTAACAATGTACAGTAAGACTTGTATCTAGCAATAGGATAATATAAAATGATTGAATATTGTAAATACACATTCTTTACATTCTAATTATATTTCTATCGATGGTTTGAGTTGGGTAAGATATCTACTATGTTTGAATTCAATTGAAAGTTGTCTTCCCTCAGTACTAGTCATTCGAATTTCTGAAGTCTGTCGACTAGTGTTGACATATCTGACCACAACTTTGGCAAATGTGTAGTTTCACAAGAAAAACTTTGCATACAAACTTCTATTTACTATATCAATGTTTTGAGAGAGTATTAATGATTGATATTAAAATCTACATATTACAATAATTTTAATTCAACTCTGGCTGTGGAGTAACAATGCACAGTAAAACCTGTATCTAGCAATAGGATAATATAAAATGGTTGAATATTGTAAATAAACATTCCTTACATTCTAATTATATTTCTATCGATGGTTTGAGTTGGGTAAGATATCTACTAAGTTTGAATTCAATTGAAAGTTGTCTTTCATCAATATTAGTCATTCGAATTTCTGAAGTCTGTCGACTAGTGTTGACATATCTGACCACAACTTTGGCAAATATGTAGTTTCACAAGAAAAACTTTGCATACAAACTTCTATTTACTATATCAATGTTTTGAGAAAGTTTTAATGATTGATATTAAAATCTACATATTACAATAATTTTAATTCAACTCTGGCTGTGGAGTAACAATGTACAGTAAAACCTGTATCTAGCAATAGGATAATATAAAATGATTGAATATTGTAAATAAACATTCTTTACATTCTAATTATATTTCTATCGATGGTTTGAGTTGGGTAAGATGTCTACTATGTTTGAATTCAATTGAAAGTTGTTTTCCCTCAGTACTAGTCATTCGAATGTCTAAAGTCTGTCGACTAGTGTTGACATATCTGACCACAACTTTGGCAAATATGTAGTTTCACAAGAAAAACTTTGCATACAAACTTCTATTTACTATATCAATGTTTTGAGAAAGTTTTAATGATTGATATTAAAATCTACATATTACAATAATTTTAATTCAATTCTGGCTGTGGAGTAACAATAAGACTTGTAGCTAGCAATAGGATAATATAAAATGATTGAATATTGTAAATAAACATTCCTTACATTCTAATTATATTTCTATCGATGGTTTGAGTTGGGTAAGATATCTACTAAGTTTGAATTCAATTGAAAGTTGTCTTCCCTCAATAATAGTCATTCGAATTTCTGAAGTCTGTCGACTAGTGTTGACATATCTGACCACTACTTTGGCAAATATGTAGTTTCACAAGAAAAACTTTGCATACAAACTTCTATTTACTATATCAATGTTTTGAGAGAGTTTTAATGATTGATATTAAAATCTACATATTACAATAATTTTGATTCAACTCTGGCTGTGGAGTAACAATGTAGAGTAAAACCTGTATCTAGCAATAGGATAATATAAAATGGTTGAATATTGTAAATAAACATTCCTTACATTCTAATTATATTTCTATCAATGGTTTGAGTTGGGTAAGATATCTACTAAGTTTGAATTCAATTGAAAGTTGTCTTTCCTCAATAATAGTCATTCGAATTTCTGAAGTCTGTCGACTAGTGTTGACATATCTGACAACAACTTTGGCAAATATGTAGTTTCACAAGAAAAACTTTGCATACAAACTTCTATTTACTATATCAATGTTTTGAGAAAGTTTTAATGATTGATATTAAAATCTACATATTACAATAATTTTAATTCAACTCTGGCTGTGGAGTAACAATGTACAGTAAAACCTGTATCTAGCAATAGGATAATATAAAATGGTTGAATATTGTAAATAAACATTCTTTACATTCTAATTATATTTCTATCGATGGTTTGAGTTGGGTAAGATATCTACTATGTTTGAATTCAATTGAAAGTTGTCTTCCCTCAATACTAGTCATTCGAATTTCTGAAGTCTGTCGACTAGTGTTGACATATCTGACAACAACTTTGGCAAATGTGTAGTTTCACAAGAAAAACTTTGCATACAAACTTCTATTTACTATATCAATGTTTTGAGAGAGTTTTAATGATTGATATTAAAATCTACATATTACAATAATTTTAATTCAACTCTGGCTGTGGAGTAACAACGCACAGTAAAACCTGTATCCAGCAATAGGATAATATAAAATGGTTGAATATTGTAAGTAAACATTCCTTACATTCTAATTATATTTCTATCGATGGTTTGAGTTGGGGAAGATATCTACTATGTTTGAATTCAATTGAAAGTTGTCTTCCCTCAATACTAGTCATTCGAATTTCTGAAGTCTGTCGACTAGTGTTGACATATCTGACCACAACTTTGGCAAATGTGTAGTTTCACAAGAAAACCTTTGCATACAAACTTCTATTTACTATATCAATGCTTTGAGAGAGTTTTAATGATTGATATTAAAATCTACATATTACAATAATTTTAATTCAACTCTGGCTGTGGAGTAACAATAAGACTTGTATCTAGCAATAGGATAATATAAAATGGTTGAATATTGTAAATAAACATTCCTTACATTCTAATTATATTTCTATCGATGGTTTGAGTTGGGGAAGGTATCTACTAAGTTTGAATTCAATTGAAAGTTGTCTTTCCTCAATAATAGTCATTCGAATTTCTGAAGTCTGTCGACTAGTATTGACATATCTGACCACCACTTTGGCAAATATGTAGTTTCACAAGAAAAACTTTGCATACAAACTTCTATTTACTATATCAATGTTTTGAGAAAGTTTTAATGATTGATATTAAAATCTACATATTACAATAATTTTGATTCAACTCTGGCTGTGGAGTAACAATGTACAGTAAGACTTGTATCTAGCTATAGGATAATATAAAATGGTTGGATATTGTAAATAAAAATTCCTTACATTCTAATTATATTTCTATTGATGGTTTGAGTTGGGTAAGATATCTACTAAGTTTGAATTCAATTGAAAGTTGTCTTTCCTCAATAATAGTCATTCGAATTTCTGAAGTCTGTCGACTAGTGTTGACATATCTGACGACCACTTTGGCAAATATGTAGTTTCACAAGAAAAACTTTGCATACAAACTTCTATTTACTATATCAATGTTTTGAGAGAATTTTAATGATTGATATTAAAATCTACATATTACAATAATTTTAATTCAACTCTGGCTGTGGAGTAACAATGTACAGTAAAACCTGTATCTAGCAATAGAATAATATAAAATGGTTGAATATTGTAAATAAACATTCCTTACATTCTAATTATATTTCTATCGATGGTTTGAGTTGGGGAAGGTATCTACTAAGTTTGAATTCAATTGAAAGTTGTCTTTCCTCAATAATAGTCATTCGAATTTCTGAAGTCTGTCGACTAGTATTGACATATCTGACCACCACTTTGGCAAATATGTAGTTTCACAAGAAAAACTTTGCATACAAACTTCTATTTACTATATCAATGTTTTGAGAAAGTTTTAATGATTGATATTAAAATCTACATATTACAATAATTTTAATTCAATTCTGGCTGTGGAGTAACAATAAGACTTGTAGCTAGCAATAGGATAATATAAAATGATTGAATATTGTAAATAAACATTCCTTACATTCTAATTATATTTCTATCGATGGTTTGAGTTGGGTAAGATATCTACTAAGTTTGAATTCAATTGAAAGTTGTCTTCCCTCAATAATAGTCATTCGAATTTCTGAAGTCTGTCGACTAGTGTTGACATATCTGACCACTACTTTGGCAAATATGTAGTTTCACAAGAAAAACTTTGCATACAAACTTCTATTTACTATATCAATGTTTTGAGAGAGTTTTAATGATTGATATTAAAATCTACATATTACAATAATTTTGATTCAACTCTGGCTGTGGAGTAACAATGTAGAGTAAAACCTGTATCTAGCAATAGGATAATATAAAATGGTTGAATATTGTAAATAAACATTCCTTACATTCTAATTATATTTCTATCAATGGTTTGAGTTGGGTAAGATATCTACTAAGTTTGAATTCAATTGAAAGTTGTCTTTCCTCAATAATAGTCATTCGAATTTCTGAAGTCTGTCGACTAGTGTTGACATATCTGACAACAACTTTGGCAAATATGTAGTTTCACAAGAAAAACTTTGCATACAAACTTCTATTTACTATATCAATGTTTTGAGAAAGTTTTAATGATTGATATTAAAATCTACATATTACAATAATTTTAATTCAACTCTGGCTGTGGAGTAACAATGTACAGTAAAACCTGTATCTAGCAATAGGATAATATAAAATGGTTGAATATTGTAAATAAACATTCTTTACATTCTAATTATATTTCTATCGATGGTTTGAGTTGGGTAAGATATCTACTATGTTTGAATTCAATTGAAAGTTGTCTTCCCTCAATACTAGTCATTCGAATTTCTGAAGTCTGTCGACTAGTGTTGACATATCTGACAACAACTTTGGCAAATGTGTAGTTTCACAAGAAAAACTTTGCATACAAACTTCTATTTACTATATCAATGTTTTGAGAGAGTTTTAATGATTGATATTAAAATCTACATATTACAATAATTTTAATTCAACTCTGGCTGTGGAGTAACAACGCACAGTAAAACCTGTATCCAGCAATAGGATAATATAAAATGGTTGAATATTGTAAGTAAACATTCCTTACATTCTAATTTATTTCTATCGATGGTTTGAGTTGGGTAAGATATCTACTATGTTTGAATTCAATTGAAAGTTGTCTTCCCGATGGTTTGAGTTGGGGAAGGTATCTACTAAGTTTGAATTCAATTGAAAGTTGTCTTTCCTCAATAATAGTCATTCGAATTTCTGAAGTCTGTCGACTAGTATTGACATATCTGACCACCACTTTGGCAAATATGTAGTTTCACAAGAAAAACTTTGCATACAAACTTCTATTTACTATATCAATGTTTTGAGAAAGTTTTAATGATTGATATTAAAATCTACATATTACAATAATTTTGATTCAACTCTGGCTGTGGAGTAACAATGTACAGTAAGACTTGTATCTAGCTAATAGGATAATATAAAATGGTTGGATATTGTAAATAAAAATTCCTTACATTCTAATTATATTTCTATCGATGGTTTGAGTTGGGGAAGGTATCTACTAAGTTTGAATTCAATTGAAAGTTGTCTTTCCTCAATAATAGTCATTCGAATTTCTGAAGTCTGTCGACTAGTATTGACATATCTGACCACCACTTTGGCAAATATGTAGTTTCACAAGAAAAACTTTGCATACAAACTTCTATTTACTATATCAATGTTTTGAGAAAGTTTTAATGATTGATATTAAAATCTACATATTACAATAATTTTGATTCAACTCTGGCTGTGGAGTAACAATGTACAGTAAAACCTGTATCTAGCAATAGAATAATATAAAATGGTTGAATATTGTAAATAAACATTCCTTACATTCTAATTATATTTCTATCGATGGTTTGAGTTGGGGAAGGTATCTACTAAGTTTGAATTCAATTGAAAGTTGTCTTTCCTCAATAATAGTCATTCGAATTTCTGAAGTCTGTCGACTAGTATTGACATATCTGACCACCACTTTGGCAAATATGTAGTTTCACAAGAAAAACTTTGCATACAAACTTCTATTTACTATGTCAATGTTTTGAGAAAGTTTTAATGATTGATATTAAAATCTACATATTACAATAATTTTGATTCAACTCTGGCTGTGGAGTAACAATGTACAGTAAGACTTGTATCTAGCTATAGAATAATATAAAATGATTGAGTATTGTAAATACACATTCTTTACATTTTAATTATATTTCTATCGATGGTTTGAGTTGGGTAAGATATCTACTAAGTTTGAATTCAATTGAAAGTTGTCTCCCCTCAATGATAGTCATTCGAATTTCTGAAGTCTGTCGAATAGTGTTGACATATCTGACCAGTACTTTGGCAAATATGTAGTTTCACAAGAAAAACTTTGCATACAAACTTCTATTTACTATATCAATGTTTTGAGAAAGTTTTAATGATTGATATTAAAATCTACATATTACAATTATTTTGATTCAACTCTGGCTGTGGAGTAACAATGTACAGTAAGACTTGTATCTAGCAATAGGATAATATAAAATGATTGAATATTGTAAATACACATTCTTTACATTCTAATTATATTTCTATCGATGGTTTGAGTTGGGTAAGATATCTACTATGTTTGAATTCAATTGAAAGTTGTCTTCCCTCAGTACTAGTCATTCGAATGTCTAAAGTCTGTTGACTAGTGTTGACATGTCTGACCACAACTTTGGCAAATGTGTAGTTTCACAAGAAACACTTTGCATACAAACTTCTATTTACTATATCAATGTTTTGAGAAAGTTTTAATGATTGATATTAAAATCTACATATTACAATTATTTTGATTCAACTCTGGCTGTGGAGTAACAATGTACAGTAAGACTTGTATCTAGCAATAGGATAATATAAAATGATTGAATATTGTAAATACACATTCTTTACATTCTAATTATATTTCTATCGATGGTTTGAGTTAGGTAAGATATCTACTATGTTTGAATTCAATTGAAAGTTGTCTTCCCTCAGTACTAGTCATTCGAATGTCTAAAGTCTGTCGACTAGTGTTGACATATCTGACCACAACTTTGGCAAATGTGTAGTTTCACAAGAAAAACTTTGCATACAAACTTCTATTTACTATATCAATGTTTTGAGAGAGTTTTAATGATTGATATTAAAATCTACATATTACAATAATTTTAATTCAACTCTGGCTGTGGAGTAACAACGCACAGTAAAACCTGTATCTAGCTATAGAATAATATAAAATGTTTGAGTATTGTAAATACACATTCTTTACATTTTAATTATATTTCTATCGATGGTTTGAGTTGGGTAAGATATCTACTAAGTTTGAATTCAATTGAAAGTTGTCTCCCCTCAATAATAGTCATTCGGATTTCTGAAGTCTGTCGAATAGTGTTGACATATCTGACCAGTACTTTGGCAAATATGTAGTTTCACAAGAAAAACTTTGCATACAAACTTCTATTTACTATATCAATGTTTTGAGAAAGTTTTAATGATTGATATTAAAATCTACATATTACAATTATTTTGATTCAACTCTGGCTGTGGAGTAACAATGTACAGTAAGATTTGTATCTAGCAATAGGATAATATAAAATGATTGAATATTGTAAATACACATTGTTTACATTCTAATTATATTTCTATCGATGGTTTGAGTTGGGTAAGATATCTACTATGTTTGAATTCAATTGAAAGTTGTTTTCCCTCAGTACTAGTCATTCGAATGTCTAAAGTCTGTCGACTAGTGTTGACATATCTGACCACAACTTTGGCAAATATGTAGTTTCACAAGAAAAACTTTGCATACAAACTTCTATTTACTATATCAATGTTTTGAGAAAGTTTTAATGATTGATATTAAAATCTACATATTACAATAATTTTAATTCAACTCTGGCTGTGGAGTAACAATGTACAGTAAAACCTGTATCTAGCAATAGGATAATATAAAATGGTTGAATATTGTAAATACACATTGTTTACATTCTAATTATATTTCTATCGATGGTTTGAGTTGAATAAGATATCTACTATGTTTGAATTCAATTGAAAGTTGTCTTCCCTCAATACTAGTCATTCGAATTTCTGAAGTCTGTCGACTAGTGTTGACATATCTGACAACAACTTTGGCAAATGTGTAGTTTCACAAGAAAAACTTTGCATACAAACTTCTATTTACTATATCAATGTTTTGAGAGAGTTTTAATGATTGATATTAAAATCTACATATTACAATAATTTTAATTCAACTCTGGCTGTGGAGTAACAACGCACAGTAAAACCTGTATCCAGCAATAGGATAATATAAAATGGTTGAATATTGTAAGTAAACATTCCTTACATTCTAATTATATTTCTATCGATGGTTTGAGTTGGGTAAGATATCTACTATGTTTGAATTCAATTGAAAGTTGTCTTCCCTCAATACTAGTCATTCGAATTTCTGAAGTCTGTCGACTAGTGTTGACATATCTGACAACAACTTTGGCAAATGTGTAGTTTCACAAGAAAAACTTTGCATACAAACTTCTATTTACTATATCAATGTTTTGAGAGAGTTTTAATGATTGATATTATAATCTACATATTACAATTATTTTGATTCAACTCTGTCTGTGGAGTAACAATGTACAGTAAGACTTGTATCTAGCTATAGAATAATATAAAATGGTTGAGTATTGTAAATACACATTCTTTACATTCTAATTATATTTCTATCGATGGTTTGAGTTGGGTAAGATATCTACTAAGTTTGAATTCAATTGAAAGTTGTCTCCCCTCAATAATAGTCATTCGAATTTCTGAAGTCTGTCGAATAGTGTTGACATATCTGACCAGTACTTTGGCAAATATGTAGTTTCACAAGAAAGACTTTGCATACAAACTTCTATTTACTATATCAATGTTTTGAGAAAGTTTTAATGATTGATATTAAAATCTACATATTACAATTATTTTGATTCAACTCTGGCTGTGGAGTAACAATGTACAGTAAGATTTGTATCTAGCAATAGGATAATATAAAATGATTGAATATTGTAAATACACATTCTTTACATTCTAATTATATTTCTATCGATGGTTTGAGTTGGGTAAGATATCTACTATGTTTGAATTCAATTGAAAGTTGTTTTCCCTCAGTACTAGTCATTCGAATGTCTAAAGTCTGTCGACTAGTGTTGACATATCTGACCACAACTTTGGCAAATATGTAGTTTCACAAGAAAAACTTTGCATACAAACTTCTATTTACTATATCAATGTTTTGAGAGAGTTTTAATGATTGATATTAAAATCTACATATTACAATAATTTTAATTCAATTCTGGCTGTGGAGTAACAATAAGACTTGTAGCTAGCAATAGGATAATATAAAATGATTGAATATTGTAAATAAACATTCCTTACATTCTAATTATATTTCTATCGATGGTTTGAGTTGGGTAAGATATCTACTAAGTTTGAATTCAATTGAAAGTTGTCTTCCCTCAGTACTAGTCATTCGAATTTCTGAAGTCTGTCGACTAGTGTTGACATATCTGACCACAACTTTGGCAAATGTGTAGTTTCACAAGAAAAACTTTGCATACAAACTTCTATTTACTATATCAATGTTTTGAGAGAGTATTAATGATTGATATTAAAATCTACATATTACAATAATTTTAATTCAACTCTGGCTGTGGAGTAACAATGCACAGTAAAACCTGTATCTAGCAATAGGATAATATAAAATGGTTGAATATTGTAAATAAACATTCCTTACATTCTAATTATATTTCTATCGATGGTTTGAGTTGGGTAAGATATCTACTAAGTTTGAATTCAATTGAAAGTTGTCTTTCATCAATATTAGTCATTCGAATTTCTGAAGTCTGTCGACTAGTGTTGACATATCTGACCACAACTTTGGCAAATATGTAGTTTCACAAGAAAAACTTTGCATACAAACTTCTATTTACTATATCAATGTTTTGAGAGAGTTTTAATGATTGATATTAAAATCTACATATTACAATAATTTTAATTCAACTCTGGCTGTGGAGTAACAACGCACAGTAAAACATGTATCCAGCAATAGGATAATATAAAATGGTTGAATATTGTAAGTAAACATTCCTTACATTCTAATTATATTTCTATCGATGGTTTGAGTTGGGGAAGATATCTACTATGTTTGAATTCAATTGAAAGTTGTCTTCCCTCAATACTAGTCATTCGGATTTCTGAAGTCTGTCGAATAGTGTTGACATATCTGACCAGTACTTTGGCAAATATGTAGTTTCACAAGAAAAACTTTGCATACAAACTTCTATTTACTATATCAATGTTTTGAGAAAGTTTTAATGATTGATATTAAAATCTACATATTACAATTATTTTGATTCAACTCTGGCTGTGGAGTAACAATGTACAGTAAGACTTGTATCTAGCAATAGGATAATATAAAATGATTGAATATTGTAAATACACATTCTTTACATTCTAATTATATTTCTATCGATGGTTTGAGTTGGGTAAGATATCTACTATGTTTGAATTCAATTGAAAGTTGTCTTCCCTCAGTACTAGTCATTCGAATGTCTAAAGTCTGTCGACTAGTGTTGACATATCTGACCACAACTTTGGCAAATGTGTAGTTTCACAAGAAAAACTTTGCATACAAACTTCTATTTACTATATCAATGTTTTGAGAAAGTTTTAATGATTGATATTAAAATCTACATATTACAATTATTTTGATTCAACTCTGGCTGTGGAGTAACAATGTACAGTAAGACTTGTATCTAGCAATAGGATAATATAAAATGATTGAATATTGTAAATACACATTCTTTACATTCTAATTATATTTCTATCGATGGTTTGAGTTGGGTAAGATATCTACTATGTTTGAATTCAATTGAAAGTTGTCTTCCCTCAGTACTAGTCATTCGAATGTCTAAAGTCTGTCGACTAGTGTTGACATATCTGACCACAACTTTGGCAAATGTGTAGTTTCACAAGAAAAACTTTGCATACAAACTTCTATTTACTATATCAATGTTTTGAGAGAGTATTAATGATTGATATTAAAATCTACATATTACAATAATTTTAATTCAACTCTGGCTGTGGAGTAACAATGCACAGTAAAACCTGTATCTAGCAATAGGATAATATAAAATGGTTGAATATTGTAAATAAACATTCCTTACATTCTAATTATATTTCTATCGATGGTTTGAGTTGGGTAAGATATCTACTAAGTTTGAATTCAATTGAAAGTTGTCTTTCATCAATATTAGTCATTCGAATTTCTGAAGTCTGTCGACTAGTGTTGACATATCTGACCACAACTTTGGCAAATATGTAGTTTCACAAGAAAAACTTTGCATACAAACTTCTATTTACTATATCAATGTTTTGAGAGAGTTTTAATGATTGATATTAAAATCTACATATTACAATAATTTTAATTCAACTCTGGCTGTGGAGTAACAATGTACAGTAAAACCTGTATCTAGCAATAGGATAATATAAAATGATTGAATATTGTAAATAAACATTCTTTACATTCTAATTATATTTCTATCGATGGTTTGAGTTGGGTAAGATGTCTACTATGTTTGAATTCAATTGAAAGTTGTTTTCCCTCAGTACTAGTCATTCGAATGTCTAAAGTCTGTCAACTAGTGTTGACATATCTGACCACAACTTTGGCAAATATGTAGTTTCACAAGAAAAACTTTGCATACAAACTTCTATTTACTATATCAATGTTTTGAGAAAGTTTTAATGATTGATATTAAAATCTACATATTACAATAATTTTAATTCAATTCTGGCTGTGGAGTAACAATAAGACTTGTAGCTAGCAATAGGATAATATAAAATGATTGAATATTGTAAATAAACATTCCTTACATTCTAATTATATTTCTATCGATGGTTTGAGTTGGGTAAGATATCTACTAAGTTTGAATTCAATTGAAAGTTGTCTTCCCTCAATAATAGTCATTCGAATTTCTGAAGTCTGTCGACTAGTGTTGACATATCTGACCACTACTTTGGCAAATATGTAGTTTCACAAGAAAAACTTTGCATACAAACTTCTATTTACTATATCAATGTTTTGAGAGAGTTTTAATGATTGATATTAAAATCTACATATTACAATAATTTTGATTCAACTCTGGCTGTGGAGTAACAATGTAGAGTAAAACCTGTATCTAGCAATAGGATAATATAAAATGGTTGAATATTGTAAATAAACATTCCTTACATTCTAATTATATTTCTATCAATGGTTTGAGTTGGGTAAGATATCTACTAAGTTTGAATTCAATTGAAAGTTGTCTTTCCTCAATAATAGTCATTCGAATTTCTGAAGTCTGTCGACTAGTGTTGACATATCTGACAACAACTTTGGCAAATATGTAGTTTCACAAGAAAAACTTTGCATACAAACTTCTATTTACTATATCAATGTTTTGAGAAAGTTTTAATGATTGATATTAAAATCTACATATTACAATAATTTTAATTCAACTCTGGCTGTGGAGTAACAATGTACAGTAAAACCTGTATCTAGCAATAGGATAATATAAAATGGTTGAATATTGTAAATAAACATTCTTTACATTCTAATTATATTTCTATCGATGGTTTGAGTTGGGTAAGATATCTACTATGTTTGAATTCAATTGAAAGTTGTCTTCCCTCAATACTAGTCATTCGAATTTCTGAAGTCTGTCGACTAGTGTTGACATATCTGACAACAACTTTGGCAAATGTGTAGTTTCACAAGAAAAACTTTGCATACAAACTTCTATTTACTATATCAATGTTTTGAGAGAGTTTTAATGATTGATATTAAAATCTACATATTACAATAATTTTAATTCAACTCTGGCTGTGGAGTAACAACGCACAGTAAAACATGTATCCAGCAATAGAATAATATAAAATGGTTGAATATTGTAAGTAAACATTCCTTACATTCTAATTATATTTCTATCGATGGTTTGAGTTGGGGAAGATATCTACTATGTTTGAATTCAATTGAAAGTTGTCTTCCCTCAATACTAGTCATTCGAATTTCTGAAGTCTGTCGACTAGTGTTGACATATCTGACCACAACTTTGGCAAATGTGTAGTTTCACAAGAAAAACTTTGCATACAAACTTCTATTTACTATATCAATGTTTTGAGAGAGTTTTAATGATTGATATTATAATCTACATATTACAATAATTTTGATTCAACTCTGGCTGTGGAGTAACAATGTACAGTAAGACTTGTATCTAGCTATAGAATAATATAAAATGGTTGAGTATTGTAAATACACATTCTTTACATTCTAATTATATTTCTATCGATGGTTTGAGTTGGGTAAGATATCTACTAAGTTTGAATTCAATTGAAAGTTGTCTCCCCTCAATAATAGTCATTCGGATTTCTGAAGTCTGTCGAATAGTGTTGACATATCTGACCAGTACTTTGGCAAATATGTAGTTTCACAAGAAAAACTTTGCATACAAACTTCTATTTACTATATCAATGTTTTGAGAAAGTTTTAATGATTGATATTAAAATCTACATATTACAATTATTTTGATTCAACTCTGGCTGTGGAGTAACAATGTACAGTAAGACTTGTATCTAGCAATAGGATAATATAAAATGATTGAATATTGTAAATACACATTCTTTACATTCTAATTATATTTCTATCGATGGTTTGAGTTGGGTAAGATATCTACTATGTTTGAATTCAATTGAAAGTTGTCTTCCCTCAGTACTAGTCATTCGAATGTCTAAAGTCTGTCGACTAGTGTTGACATATCTGACCACAACTTTGGCAAATGTGTAGTTTCACAAGAAAAACTTTGCATACAAACTTCTATTTACTATATCAATGTTTTGAGAGAGTATTAATGATTGATATTAAAATCTACATATTACAATAATTTTAATTCAACTCTGGCTGTGGAGTAACAATGCACAGTAAAACCTGTATCTAGCAATAGGATAATATAAAATGGTTGAATATTGTAAATAAACATTCCTTACATTCTAATTATATTTCTATCGATGGTTTGAGTTGGGTAAGATATCTACTAAGTTTGAATTCAATTGAAAGTTGTCTTTCATCAATATTAGTCATTCGAATTTCTGAAGTCTGTCGACTAGTGTTGACATATCTGACCACAACTTTGGCAAATATGTAGTTTCACAAGAAAAACTTTGCATACAAACTTCTATTTACTATATCAATGTTTTGAGAGAGTTTTAATGATTGATATTAAAATCTACATATTACAATAATTTTAATTCAACTCTGGCTGTGGAGTAACAATGTACAGTAAAACCTGTATCTAGCAATAGGATAATATAAAATGATTGAATATTGTAAATAAACATTCTTTACATTCTAATTATATTTCTATCGATGGTTTGAGTTGGGTAAGATATCTACTAAGTTTGAATTCAATTGAAAGTTGTCTTCCCTCAATACTAGTCATTCGAATTTCTGTAGTCTGTCGACTAGTGTTGACATATCTGACCACAACTTTGGCAAATATGTAGTTTCACAAGAAAAACTTTGCATACAAACTTCTATTTACTATATCAATGTTTTGAGAGAGTTTTAATGATTGATATTAAAATCTACATATTACAATAATTTTGATTCAACTCTGGCTGTGAAGTAACAATGTACAGTAAGACTTGTATCTAGCAATAGGATAATATAAAATGATTGAATATTGTAAATACACATTCTTTACATTCTAATTATATTTCTATCGATGGTTTGAGTTGGGTAAGATATCTACTATGTTTGAATTCAATTGAAAGTTGTCTTCCCTTAATACTAGTCATTTGAATTTCTGAAGTCTGTCGACTAGTGTTGACATATCTGACCACAACTTTGGCAAATGTGTAGTTTCACAAGAAAAACTTTGCATACAAACTTCTATTTACTATATCAATGTTTTGAGAAAGTTTTAATGATTGATATTAAAATCTACATATTACAATAATTTTAATTCAACTCTGGCTGTGGAGTAACAATGTACAGTAAGACTTGTATCTAGCAATAGGATAATATAAAATGATTGAATATTGTAAATAAACATTCCTTACATTCTAATTATATTTCTATCGATAGTTTGAGTTGGGTAAGATATCTACTAAGTTTGAATTCAATTGAAAGTTGTCTCCCCTCAATAATAGTCATTCGAATTTCTGAAGTCTGTCGAATAGTGTTGACATATCTGACCACCACTTTGGCAAATATGTAGTTTCACAAGAAAACTTTGCATACAAACTTCTATTTACTATATCAATGTTTTGAAAGAGTTTTAATGATTGATATTAAAATCTACATATTACAATAATTTTAATTCAACTCTGGCTGTGGAGTAACAATGTACAGTAAGACTTGTATCTAGCAATAGGATAATATGAAATGGTTGAATATTGTAAATACACATTCTTTACATTCTAATTATATTTCTATCGATGGTTTGAGTTGGGTAAGATATCTACTATGTTTGAATTCAATTGACAGTTGTCTTCCCTCAATATCAGTCATTCGAATTTCTGAAATCTGTCAACTAGTGTTGACATATCTGACCACCACTTTGGCAAATATGTAGTTTCACAAGTAAAAGTTTGCATACAAACTTCTATTTACTATATTAATGTTTTGAGAAAGTTTTAATGGTTGGTATTGATATTACTGACAATTATTTTGATTCAACTCTGGCTGTGTACAGCAAAACCTGAATGTAGCTATAGCATAATAGAAAATGATTGAATATTGTAAATACACATTCTTTACATTCTAGTTATATTTCTATTGATGGTTTGAATTAGGTAAGATATCTACTAAGTTTAAATTCAATTGAAAGTTGTCTTCTCTCAATACAAGTCATTCGAATTTTGAAATGTTGAAAAGTGTGGACATATCTGACCCCCACTTTGACAAATATGTAGTTTCACAAGTAAAACTTTGCATACAAACTTCTATTTGCTGTACCAATATTTTGAAAAAGGTTTAATGATTGATATCAATATCAACATCTACCTTTAGTATAATTACTTTGATCCAACTGATCGTCAAATGAAGAAAGCGGTACAGCAAAATCTTGATGTAGTTATGTTATATGGTTGACTATAAATTGATACACACACTTTCCATTCTAGTTATATTTGTATCAATTAAGATCACATGCAGCGTGGTCTCTATAATTACAGATCTATTTCAATATCATTGAGAGTTTCAACAATTACATGTCTCCCCTTACAATTAAGTATTGATGCACACCTGCAAAGCAATTTATTCACAGAAAGTAGCTCAAGATATTCTAGCCTTTGCGCTAACTACAGGTCTCGGCCAGTTTATGATCACATCGTCTTGCATAGCTGCTTCAACATGAACACAAAGACCAACATTTCTTAGTGGATGAACAACTGATGCTGTTAGTTCATGTTCAAACTTATCATCCTTCAAGCTGGGTTCCAATAGACAGAAATATGTACAATATTTCAGCATATGGATAATCACCTCTCGTAAACTTGCATAATTGTTTCTCCTAAATAGTATGTCATACTTCAATGAAGACTATTGATCATTTCCTATACAACCAATCTTGTGAATGTGAGAACATCTATCTCAACAGATATGCTGGCATCAAACAGACCCTTCAAGTCATCTGGAACTCTATGTGACATCTTCCAGTCTCAATGATGTTTGCTTTCTAGAAAGACACAGGTGAAAGAGCAAATGTATCTTCAGAGAGGATTCAACATGTTACCACTGCAAATTAACGTTCCTTAATTAAAGCATAAACGTGTGTGTGTATGTGTGTGTGTGTGTGTGTGTGTGTGTGTGTGTGTGTGTGTGTGTGGTGTGTGTGTGTGTGGTGTGTGTGGTGTGTGTGTGTGCGTGTGTGTGTGTGTGTGTGTGTGTGTGTGTGCGTGTGTGTGTGCGAGCGCGTGCGTGTGTTACTTTCTCAGTTGTGTTAGCGCTGGTTCGATTCTTCTATCCGGGAGAGTCCGTTTTCCATGAGCACGAGCTTTGGTGAGCTGTGAACAAAGTGTCTAGAAACAAGCACAAACGCAGATAGATCACAGAGTAACTTTACTAGCTAGAGAATCACTATAGTTGTTGAATAAATATAACTGTTGACAGTAAATTACCGAGGAAACAGCGACGAATTCACTCCATACGCGACTCTGCACAGCCACACCGATTATTTCCCTTAGCACGCATGCGTAAATAACCTACATTGTCTGGACAGCGAGCGGCCGTCTCACGAGCATGATCTTTTGAGGGTCATGATAAAAGATCAAGAACTTGATGAGACTAGATCAGGAGGCTCATGAGAAAGGTCATATCTCATGATCTCGTACGCATGAACTTCGGCTCATGAGTCATAATTCTCATGAGGATTGTCTCAATTTCCTCATGAGAAAGGGGCGTAGCTCATGAGCAAATTGGGACAAAAGCTCATGGTATTTTCTGCATGGGATATGATGATGTTTCACACACGTGTATGTGTGTAAAAATTTTAATAATTTATAAGTATATATGTATATATAGGTACGTATGTAGCTGTGTAGGCATATAAACGCGCAATGATCGGCTTTCGTAAGTAATGCCTGAAGTTTTAAAAGCAGATTTCATAATGCTAAATTCTAAACTTTTTAGTAATGTAAAATTGAAATATTTATTGAACGCATGCATAATGTACAACTAGTGCTCTTCTAATATCCTTTTAGAAAAATTTGACTTTTGAACGTGGATAGAACCAAACCTACCTATAATTAAATTACATTAACATTATTATTTCTCTTCAGACAATATGCGCATGGTCTCGATTTTACCACTCGCTAGCTTGCTTTTAGAATCAGTGTCAGATACAAACTGGAAAAGGGGTACTGTATATACTATACTTTCTTTTGTTATTATTTGTTAGTTAATTAATTTAATTAAGTCCCCTCGTAAATTTATGTTGTTGCATGAGTATCTAATTCTGAGGATTTATCATGAAGTTTAGGCTCAAAATAATAGACAGTCTGAAAGTGTTTACACAAAAGTTGATGCTGTGTTACAACCAATTGACGTTAGTTGTGTACTTAACATTTCTTCCATGTTACTTTATTAAGAAAATTTTGATAATCATTTAGACAACGAAATGACATGATACTTACTAGAGGGATGTCAGCAAGAGGTGTTCGGTCTCCATCTCTAGTAACTACCTTGACAAGAGCTAAATCGTACTTTCCGATGTCCTCGAACTTCGAAGAAGCTAGAGAACTTTTCAATATCTCTGGACTGTTGCATCGTTTAGTCAAAATGCTTGCAACCTGTCCGCCTCTTCCGTCTCCGTCTGTGCATCCGCCAGATGTTGCATCAGACCGGTTGCTGTCTTTTTTATCCGCATTCCTTCTCTCCTGCTTGTACGCGGAAATAGTCGCCAATCAACGGTGTTGCTGGATACAGGTTTTAGTATGAGTGGCTTCAAGAAACCTGCGCAATTTGAAAGCATGCGCTGTGTGAGCTAAAATTGGCGAGTTGACAGCCAGTCGGTTGCATGTTATTGTCTTACCTGCAAATAGAACTGCATGGAGAACGATAAATAAGAGTGCAAGAAACAGGTGTAACTTCGAAAACATTCTACAGTACCGGAAATTTATAATGCCATTTGTTATCAACCAATAACCCTCGAGAGACCTGGCACCTGGCCTCGGTTTCAAACGCTTTCCTGTATGTAATACAGCACGTGACAAATAAAAGGAACAGAGGATACAAAGATATCAGTTTATTATTAACTAATCAATTAGATTAATTATCCTATACTTGTTAAAGATATCTAGATATCCGTATATTATTTGATGTAAATGAAAACAAGACAGTGCACCTATTTTCACAAACGTCGAAATTTTGCATTGTTTAATTCTTACTATTTCTTCCAATTTAGTATATTGCAGTCAGATAAGAATAATTACAAGTCACTTAAGAGTCTTACAAAAAACTTGATTATTTAATTTATTTTAAGTATTTTAACATTTAATTAAATAGTTGCACTACTTTATGTAATATTTAAATTAAATTAATAAAATAAATATTTGAGGTAAAAATAAATTTGCTTTATTTCTTTTGAAAATATTGGTAGCTATCTTTATTTTTTTCCATTCCCCCTAAGTGTAAATTCGGAAGTGAGTAATGAAGTAGGGGTCACACCAGGTGTGCTCATTAGCTAATTAGAGCACTAAGACCTGCTTCAGTTGGACCATGTTACACCAGTTATCTTAAATGGTTTGAGTTGCCGTCTTACAAGATAATTTAATAATAGCCATTGCTCCACCCGTTTGTCTTTGATATGCAAAAGTACTATTCTTCTGTTTGTTTGTAGGAAGGGCTTCGATAATTTAATAAACAGACATGCCACACCTAGCGGTTTCTAACGATACCGAGATCATCGCGAAAGTCCAAAAAGCAGCGAAGATACTAATGATTTTCAAAGTTCACACTTATGGGGAACAGACAGTAGACTGAGACAAGTGCACGAACGAGTGATACGTACGGGGACTGTTTAGTAGTCACGTGTACTTTACTCCCAGTTTTCTTGAATGGCGTTCACCAACTTTCTAACGCTATTTAGTTTGCTCGTTGCGCTACTTCGTTTGCAAGAAGTACAAAGTAAGAAGTGCTTTAGAGGAAGAGCTAGATTAGCAAATCTGCTTTGTTTGATGTCCGAAACGCCCACAAGTTTATATCTAGTTAATAATTACGAATACTCAGACTTATGATATAGCATGCACGCTGTTTCAACACTGTAATAGTTGTTGTGTACGTTGTGTGTCTTATTCTGTCTAGCAACAGCATTTGTACATGCGGCTGATGTTCGAGCACATTGGGTGTGTCCTATTGTTGGTTAGATAGTATGTACATGTAAACACTCTAGCTTAGTAGAGGCCTCCAGATATATGAAAAATGTTTTGATCGATCAGGAAAATATGTTGGGAAAGGCCAGACTGAGGCTGTGTACTACTGTTGAGAAGGAAGTACAAGTGGGCGGTTCACTTTTCGTCTTGCTCATACGGATGTATAGAGCTCGATATCTCTTTCGTAGAGTAACCTGCCAGATTTTCTTTGTTGGTCTGAGGTAGTGGGATGTACACCTGTTAATTCACGTTTACGTCGCCAATATTTAAGTAAAATGGTAACTAAAATTAAAGTGTTTACGCTTTTTTATTGCGCATGCGCATTGTAAGCAAAATTATGTTACTGATCACAACAATTTTAGGTTTTCTTATATTTTTGCCGTTTTCAAAGTTTTAAGCGTAATAAAACCAGTACACGAGTTGTGTTGCCATGGTAACAGCACTTGCTCACTTACCTTCAATTTTAACGACTTCGGACCTGTTGCCTCTTTGACAACAATCAAATTCCTGTTTTTCCTTTTAACTTCTATTATTCTAGCCAATAAAATCATTGTTGTGAAGATGTGGGGACCAAAGTACGTCTAACACAACTTGGCCCATGGAGTATATTCTATATTCTGTATGTCGGTTATTGTTTTTGTTCTAATGTTGGTTAGGTTGCTCGCTTGTGTGCTTGAATGAAGGCTCAATTGTGCAACCATGTAGTTGCAAATGTGCTCCACAATGGACAGGATACGATTGCTCAGGTAAATCAACTACACAGCATGAACTTTGTCTAGAATGCATGTAAGATAAAATAGCTGTTATTAATTAGTTACTATCCAAAGATTCTCATATGCCTTATTGGCTTTCATACAAAGGCAAATCGATCGGTCGTTTGATCTGCTCTTCTTTGCTGAGGTCTGCTTTTCTCTGCTTTGCTCTGCTTTCCTCTGTTTTCCTTTCTTTTGTTTGTGTGTCGGTAACTTTAATTCGCCAAGGTCATGCTGGGCCATCTATTTAATTAATACAATGATCCATACACTTCAAGACAAATTACAGTAAAAATTTGGAATTTGGCCACATATTTTACTATATAATTGAAGTCATATCAAGTATACTATATTGGCATGCTGCAAAGAAAGACATTCTGTTTATGATTAACTTTAAGTATTGCTAATAGGTAAAACATGGACTTCAATTACCGCGACACCGTGGAATTTGCAATGCGGACAATATTAAAGCTAAAATACTGTTTCTTTTACAGAACCATGTGGCGGTAACCTTTCTTTGGTCACTGGTCATATAACGTCACCAGGATTTCCAAAGAATTACAAAAATTATGAAAACTGTAGTTGGATTGTCGAAGTGCCTCCAGAATCTACCGTCGTTTTGTCGTTTAAATCCTTTGATCTAGAAAGATTTATCGATTATGTCAAAGTTTACAAGGGAGAAACAACTGAATCTGAACTGGTCGGCAAATACACCTCAAACGAAATTCCGTTCGAAACAATTATGGAAAAGTCGTTTCTAATAGTATTTACAACCGACTCCTCAGTCACTCGACAAGGATTTTCTCTATATTGGAATACATATAAAGGTAAAATAAATAGTATCGGGCTCAGCAGCAATGTGTAAATATTGGATTTGCGTATTTAGGCTACATTCCCAGATTCTTAAATGCAACCAATGGAAACCATATCCACGTCACAGTAATTAAAGGAAACAAAGTTAGCTTTCTCTGTGATGCTATCGGAATTCCCAAACCACAAATTGTCTGGAAAAAGGACGGTCTTACGATTGCTAAAAATAGAAAGCTGTTTGTCACACAAAGTGGGAGTGAGCTTATCTTTTCTCGTGTCAACGAAACGGATACAGGTTGGTACACGTGCGAGGCAGGAAACTACTTGGGGAAGACACAGAAGAGTTATCAACTAACAGTTCATGGTAAAATGTAATACTTACTTTAGTATGCTTTTTCAAATTACAGTAATTATTTTATTATTGCAAATTTTTTGAAAAATATAATTTAGCGATATTATGTTCAGAAACATAGATATAGTGGGTCATAAATGCATCAGATGCAGCAGGTGTGTATGTACTCTTTGAAGTTCCAAACAGCATGATCTAACTAAATAAATTTCGTGCACCAGCAAAGGTATTGCTTTGCCATTTAAAGCATAGTACAAATTATATTACCACAATAATATTACGCAATTGTATGCAGCAGAAGTAAGTTTAGATGCTAAAGAACAAAGTTCATTGCTTGAATTGAATAGAACGTTATAGGAAATCCATATTGCTTATGTCATTTATGGGATTTTAGAAAGGGAAAACTTGTAAAGAGTGTAATTAGCTACTACGTAACATATTTAAATAATGTATTATTGAGATATTTTTTCCACATATTGTGCTGCCTTATTTGTATCTATGGAAATACTGAACGGATGTCTTATTTAAACAGCGCTGGAAAACAGAGACTGCTATAGTTACATATTTAGCGAAATGCTTGCAGAACAAAATAATAGAGAAAGTGGGAAACACTTTCCTATATGAGTCAGGCTTTTGTCACGACTTCAATAAATATATGGCAAGTATATATGAAAACCAAAATCAATAAATTTAGATAGTATTTATCGCGCGAGAACAACTCTTAGCATTGGTTACCTGGTTTACCGAAGGGAAAGTTGGAATGCAAGACATTTTTAGTGCTCGTTGACTTTCTTTTATGACTGTTTATTACCATATGATGCTTATGCTAATAAAGTACTATTTACATTAGCGTAATATTTGCATTCAAGGTAACAAAGTTGTGGTCTCTAGCGATTATAGATGTTACTTACAGACATTACGCTGTTAACATATTTCTTATCCTGTCTATTTAGTTTTCCCGGTCATTACACAAATGCCGGTCAGTATTTATCTTGAACCATTCGTTCCATATACTGAGCAAGCAGCATTTTGGTGCAAAGTGTATGGCATTCCTGAGCCTGAAGTCAACTGGAAAAAGGTTACAAGCTAGCTCTAATGAATAGTAGCAATTACATTTGTTCTGGTTTAGGATGGGATATCAATAGATACTTTAAGCCATTACTATAAAAAAGGAAGGCAATGGTTGCAAATTGATTTCGTTGAGCATGTTGATCTTGGAAACTACTCCTGTTATGCTAACAACTCATTGGGTCAAGTAGAGTCAATTGCAGCCACGTTATATGCGTCAAATACTACCGGTACTGGTATAATTATTTAACAGCAATGATTGATTATACATATATGCATTTTAGGCTTATTGCATTATGTCTATTTTTATTACCGCCCTTCGTCTGTTCCCATGTACCCAAGTGCTGAAATTGAAATAACTTGCGATTTGATTTTTGGATACTGCGACGTCGATCTTGGAAAGGCCAGAATTTACAGAAACGGAATTTATGTAAATACTTCAACTGATGACCGATTTGTTCTCGATGAATCCATACACGATATTACAATTTTTGTTTCAAATTTAACTGAAGCCGATGTCGGAATATACGAAATACGGTTGGTCGATCACGGCGTTTCTTGGTTTACTTTCATCGACGTTCCTGGTCAGTTAATATGTTTTACGTAAACTACACTAAATTATGTACTAATACCTGCTTGTTATTATAATAATTATTACAGGTTTACCCGTCACACTTATAACATCTAAAAAGGAAGACAGGAAAAGTTTTTACGACGAAAGGACTATTACCTGTCAGTCTAGAATCGTCAATCCAAAACCCATGTTTGTCTGGTACAAAAATGGTGTTGCTATAAATACCGCGGGCAATGGATACAAAATCTCTGCTGACTATTTCAAGAGTTATCTGACAATACAATACTATTCGACTAAACAAAGAGATGACGTTTACAACTGTACAGCAATTAATCGTGTGGGAAGCAGTACAGCAAGTACTAGAGTGACCTTTCAAGGCATGAGCAAGCAAACTCTACGATTACATAGAAAAATTATTAAACTCTTGAACATGTGCTTTTCATGACGTAGAGATCGATGGATGGCTAGAGTCAAATAGAGGTTCTCAGTGCAGTTTATCGTGCGGATCGGGTTATGGCATTACACTTGTACAAAGACAATGCAGCACCAGTAGAGTCCGGTGTTTAGGACCAGCTGTATACGCAGTAGCATGTCGACCGCAAAATGCATGTCCAACTTATGGTATTCAATCAACGATACTATTAGACTAATAGATATATGACAATTCTTTATATTGTTTAGCATCAACAGTAGCTTCACTGACATCTTTGATCTCAACTGGGAATGTAAACACATCACGTAATGCATTCTCGATCTTATAAATTAAGCATAATTATATCTACAAATACAGTAATGCAAAGAATGTTTGGTATATTTCTACAGACAACGTCACGACCACCTCACAAGAGTTGCATTTTACTCATGATATAAGTACAACGCAAGGTATAAGTCAACTAATATTGACTATATATCTGCAGACATGTTGAAGTATATTGCATTACTTTTTGCTCTATGTTGTAGATGTAGCTGGCGAACAAGAGTTGTCTCAAAGAGCTGTAGCTGGTATATCCGTGACTGTGACGGCCATCACAACAGTTCTTATTTGCGTGATTATTTTCTATTTCGTTGTGCATCGTCGTAGACAACTTTCTGCAAGCAATGTAACTACCTCACCGGACATGCCGACGGAATTTCCCTCTCGTAAATCACTACACGATGACTCCAGAGCCGAACAAAACACAGCAATTGGGATGCTGCCGTTTGCTAATGCTGCAGTCATTGAAATTGAAAGCTCGGATTTGAAACCAGTAGAAACGTATGAAGTGGTAGAAAACGTACAAGGTATGAAGAGTAACCCTGCATACGGTGATGTAAGGTCCGAAGGCGGTGATGAAGAAAACATATATGAAACACCAAGTGCAATGTACGTGCCAATGCAGGCATCTGCAAGAGATACAAATATAAAATTCTGATGCATCGCTATCTTGGTACAAACTTTGTTGGAGTCAACCACTGTTGTCGTATTAGCGCTGATAGCTTTAGACATCGCTGCAGTTATTGTGTTGTAATTTCTTTCATTTAACGTATAATTGTATACGGCAGATGAAACAGTAGTGTTGACAAATGTACGTATTGATTGATAGGAAATGTTTGCTTACCGTTTGTGAGCGTTTTTTCAAACATGGATTAGCAAGAAAATTAGAACCAACAGTGTAGCGGTGCATTTGTTCTGAACGAAGTTTACTCGTGTTAAGGATCGTATTCTACTTTGAGTCTCGGTTTTTCGTAGTCCACGCCTTCACAAATACAGCAATGATATAATGTTTCTCTACCCTCCAGCTTTGCATATCACGTTTGTTATACGAATATAGTCTTCAGTACTACGCAACGGATGGTACTCAAGAGTGATGTACTATTTGTTGTCTAATAAAAAAGACCATCTTTCGCAAGTATTGCACCTAGTGGGCAGCTATGTGCAGAGATGACAACCGGTAACCGCTCCTTGACCGATCATTTGCAATACTTTGCATTGGGCTGCGTATGCTTAGTCAATGACTAAAAGATCAACGACTGGACCTACTACAGAGTATCTTCAAGCACACGTCTGAACGACTATCACAACGTCCGTCTGAAGACACTCTCAGAGATTTTCCTTCCATCACAGCAAACGCTGTTTTTGATGAATTTTCCATGCCTCAGCAACAACAGGGAATATATTGGCATCTGAATTCGAGAAAACTCAGAACGTGATAAAATTTGCAAGTTAGAGAGTTCAGAAAGCTGAAAAAATTTATCATGAGTACTGCCAGAAAATAACATTGACGCTGACATAAGAAGATTGCCAAAAGTCATGCCTCTTATGCTTGCTTGGGAAACCCATTTGAAAATGTGGTGTGTGCAACACTCAGTAGTGACAGAAAGGCAGTTGCTAACAATAAACTTGCATGTGTTCAAAATTGCCTTGCCACATGTAGGACAGCGTCGAATTAGCTGATCAAATCAGCTTTCACAAAAAAAACTTTCTTTCATGTGTGATCGAGTTGTTGCTATTTATTGATGTGTCCAGTGAGGCGGCAGTTGAGTCATCATTTGTCACTTCTTCAAACGATGGACGAATTCAGACATAAGAGAGATATCTTGGATTACAGAGATGTCTTCAAATGATGACATGGCGGCAGCTGCATCAGGAACAGCACCAATGGGAGTGGACTTTCTTATGGAATAATTGAGTTCACATACTGACTCATAGATGTCATCACAGTCATAATATGTCCAAGCATCTCCAGTTTGAGGAACAACTTGGATTGCAATGTGAGTTGCGGTAGAAAGTGATGAGTATCACTGGCCTCTGATGGAACTTCAATGTGGGAATAATGGCTGTCCTGTTCAATAAAGCTGGTGTTGGAACTACCATTGCCTATAGAATCAGTTGGTTTGGTTCCTTGTTGATCTGTTATTGGCTGTTTAGATGTCTAACAGAGCACGGATGCTATTAAAGAGTGTGACTCCCTACACAGACCGAATATATGAAAAAATTATTTTTATTAACTCGGTCCTTTATAATTTCATTTCATCATCAATTGCTACATCTGCAAAGTGACAATATTTAAAACTCCTGGCTTCACCTTCAAATCGATGTGCATTATTGAGTAACCTTGCACTTCCGGTATTCCTTTCCTCCTATTCAGAAGTGACGCCGGACGGTACAACATGACTAGCTCCATTTGTCTCTTAAAGTGTAGAAACAGCGTCTGTAGCTTACGTCTAGCTCACTTGCATATTCCCACAAACCTTGCGACTTGCAGAGAACTTCCGGCGCACTCGACCGTTGCGCGAAGACAGTATGGACGCCATTACGAGTTTTCTTCTTCTAGTAAGTTAGCAAAACTAAAGCGTAGAACCAAAACACTTGGCACGACGATTCGTTACACGACGTACAACAACCTGATGGATCGATTTTACCTCTGTTACGCTGACAAAAAAATTTGACGTCTTTTCCATAAATAATTTGAAAAACTGGAGGTATCGAAACTCATCAACATGAGCTTGAACGTACAAAAGAGGAATCTAGTCTCATCAGACTGTTGGCAATCTAAGTAGCCTCGCGTTTCCTGCACGTTTGAGCGAATCGAGCGAGCAATAACTGTTGCAACCTCATTTAAAACAGCGGAGGCGTGTCTTGTTGCTATGGAGACAATTTGACCGTTAGACCGTTGGTACTCTACTAGCATTAGCAAGAGCTAAATTTGAAATGATTTAATTAAATAATAATTCCTATGTAACATTTATGTCATGAATTAAAATGATTTTATTTTTGTCCGTAAGGGATCAGGCTTTTGAGTTAATAGGAAAATTTGTACTTGTAGCTATAACAGTTTCTTATCTCGAATTGCGTCTCAGCTTTTCTCTTGCTTAGATTCAGATGAAGAACAGATCGCCCCAGCTTAGTATACGTGCCTTTCAAATGTGAAGACCAAGACTTACGTGCGAAATTATCTGAACATGCATGAGAAGACTTCAGTCTCCCCTAAGCCAAGTGTATGTTGCTATTTCCTTAAAAAATTCCTGTTTTCGACAGAAAATTTGTAAAGAGAGGCAACCTATCGTTTGGTTTTTCCGCCAATTATGCAGATCGATAACAACAACAACTGCCATCTCAAAATAGATCATCGTTTATTTTGTATACTCCTACACATTCCCGCCAGTACAATAATTGTCGTTACAAAAAGTAGTGGGAGATGAGTATGATTGCTTTACATCGCTGAATAGAAGAGATTTAGCTGTGATTAAGGTAAAGCATCGCGGTTAGGTTAATAAAGTAGCGTACAGTGCCACGCAAATGGCGACTGCGTTGGTATAACACGGAGCCTTAAAAGAAGCCCCGTTTAAAATTAGTTTATAGATCATGTCTCGCTGCATTTTGGGTGCGTTAGCAGCACTTTTTACAGTTAAAACTAAAATATTTATTTCCAAACGATGACACAGAGTAAGGGAATACGCGTAATACGGGAAATCATCTGAACAACTTGTATTTCTCTTTTTTTTGTGGCTGGCTGGACAGAAAGCTTCATGCACGAAGATATTCGTCCTTGTATCTTTCTTTCAGAAAAATTTTGCATTCTGTGAGAGTTTTCCTTTAAAGTGATCATTCTAATGAAATGCCTAACAAGCAGCAATTCTCTTTAGATAATATTAACGGTTCGTAACTTCCATAGGTGTTTCATACACAAACTTTGACACGAGTCCTTATTTCACTGTTCACAACCAGTATTTGTTGCGGGTGTGATCAGTCCATTTGCCAGAACAAGCGATATTATGAGAATTAAGGTATCTACGTGTTCGCACAAGCTAGTAAATAAAATTTCGACTATCGTCTGACTTCAAAAATTGTTGCTCGCAAGGGACCGTCACCAAATCACTCATTCAGTTATTGCATCTACATTGACGAAGACTAAATATTTTTAAGATGTTAAAGACACTCGACACTCTTCTGTGAATCAAATTCTTGAAAAAGAAACAGAAAGCATGTAAAGGTTAAGGAGTATATGATTGATAGAGGATCAAAAACTATCTGCATTTGACTGATGGAAGTACTGAGCCTTGACAAAGAAACTAACATGTATCTTTAAGATAATGCTGGAATTGTTGGTAGTTACGTTGAGACAATTCGTGGACTATTGACTAAATGAGTAAAAGCATTTCTTGATCTTCTTTACGAGCCTATTTGCTGGATTCCAGAGTTCAAACAAATTAAGTCGTAGCTTTGCATGCATCTATAACGTGTCTTTGGATTCAGAGAGACAATATTGTGGTCACTTCATTGCAAAGCAACAAGAAACGCAGAAAAGACCGTAACAAAATTAGTCGAGTTGCATATTGCATTTGCCGTGCTGTTCTATGCGATTTGCTAAAGTATCAAACCATAGTAGAATTCAAACAGTTTGTAAGTTTTGCATGAGTCGGGACTATACGATTCTTCACGTCTACACTTCCTGTCAAGTCGCCAAGATGTGTCTAGCAGCTGTTCTGTTCTTCTCTAGACAAGGCTACAATTCTAGGCAATGTATTAGTTGAGGTCCCATAGTGTGTGCAAAGATCTAAGCAATACAATCTCACACATGAGTTCACTCTCCGGAATTGCGTAACTACAAAAACCTCAAGCTTTCGTCCTGTTACACGCCAATAATTAGTTCTATTCTATTGTCGTTTCTTTAGCGTTTCCTCAATTGACGCAACTTTAAATCTCAAAGTGAATGGTGAATCGCAGATTAAAGAAACGTTTTTTACTACTTATGAAACTGACATAAACGTTGCTCCTCAGCATTCTCTTCAGAGTCAAGAGAACAAATGGGACTTTGATCTAATTAAGGAGTTTTGTTCTATAAGAGTCAAAGCCAGGTTGAACATTACTTCTGAGCCCCATGCAGGAGCATGGCATACAGCCATTCCCAACCCCAATCTCGGGCTTGTCATGAGTTGTCATGAGTTCACGATTGCTGTTCACCTTTGGCTTGGTCTTCCACTGTTTTCTTCACCTCCAAATGCTGTCCGTTGCATTTGTTGCCAGGTATTGGATAAGTTTTATAATCATCTTCTTGGTTGCAGAAAGATTTCTTTACGTTCTAGACGTCATGACGCTTTGAAGGATGTCATTTTTCAAGCTTTGCTAGTACACGATAAAGAAACCCGACGCGAACAAAGCTCTTCTTCAGAGAACTATAGTTGACTTGGCGACGTCTATCATCCAAACTTTTTGTTAGGCCGTCCGGCTTATTTTGATGTAAACGGGTGTAATTCGTTCCAGCAAAGACTTGTGTCGCATTCAGCAAGCAACGTCGGTTTTGCGGCTTTAGAAGGAGAAATTTCAAAGTGTATAGAGTACGATACCCAAGTGTTTTCATCTGGTGCTCTCTTCCTTTCACTTGCAGTTGAATCATTTGGGACATGGTCGAATGTCAGCTTCAATACATTAGAGACAATAACATCTAAAATCGTTTCTGTTAATTCTATTCCTTTTAGTCAGTCTTTAAACAATTTGTTGCAGCAATTGTCAGTTAAGTCGTGGTCGTATAATGCAAGCATGATTCAAGGTAGATTGTTGTTAGACATTAATGACAGTAATTTTAGTTTAAGAGATTTGCCTGTATCGTAGATTGGTTGTATTAAGATATATATTTGGCTATATACATATGCAAATAAACAAACAAATAAATATATGTGTGTGTGTGTGTGTGTGTGTGTGTGTGTGTGTGTGTGTGTGTGTGTGTGTGTGTGTGTATGTATAAGGGTATATAGGTATAACATGCACAGACAACCACACACGCACACGTGCATGCGTGTGCATATGATATGACGATATATCGGTTATTGTAGAGCTCTCATACACAGCATACCAAAATAACATGAATTCACATGGTGTTTCAATCCAATTATCTTTTTCAGTTGGGTATATTACTTTTGAAAATATCTTTTAGAAATTAGTGCATAGTTTAAATCTATAAACTCTACAATAACAATTACATCGTTACTGAAAAAAGGAATTAAGCCTATGCAACGGTGTGCATATATGTGTATTTCTGTAGTTTTGCTAGTTATTATTAATCAATCACTCAATCAATCATAAATTATATAAACATACAAAAACGCTTTAAACGCTCAAACAATCTTTACATTGCAAGATTATGGCCTCAGAAACCCATTACTCGTATCCAGTTTACTGGAAGGTCGATTCGCAGAGTTTGTACGACTTGTAGTAGACAACAATCCCAAAATGGAGACCCCTTTGAAACAATCGTTGCAGTTACGGATCGAAGAGCGCAAGCACGTTCCACACTTCTTTTTCAGGATTCAGCAAGAATTTAGGGCTGTAACGAGTCTATCGAAAATGAAATAAAGCATGTTATGATGTGTACATTGTTGATAACAAATCGCATATGAGCTACGTTGATAGTAAACAATTCAAATTTTAAAACACGTTATAAATTTAGAAATCTGTGCTTTTTGTATTTTTTATATCAACGCACACTTACCTGCCGCATGGCAGTTTCCGACAGGTGCGCGTTGATATGAACTCGCATTTATCGGCTTCCATAGTTAGTTCCTGCCAGAGGATATGCTCATTTGACAGATCGAGACTGCGACAAGAGATACTTTGGAGTGATGTTGTACGTTCATACGCTTTTCAACTTACTGATTGTTTTCTGCGGATTTCACCAAGCACAAGGTATGAACATTACGTGGCTGTAGATATGGTATGGTTATAGTTCCAGATGAAATGTCAGACATACGCATTCTGGATCGGGTTGCGCTATGAGTCAGCTTAGCCCAGTTTATAGTAGCCAGGTGTATCTAGGTCAAGTAAGATTAGCACGTGTCGTAAAGTTGCTGCTGTAAGCGTACAAGAACTCTACTAGGACGCTAACGCACCTAGCTGATGCATCCGGAAGTAAAACACGGAGAAAGGAACAGCAAAGCCACTACAGACCAAGATAAAAGAAGACAAAATTCTTGCAAGCCGTAAACGGATAGAAGATAATACGATTAGTTTGAAGACTGCAATATGCTAGGGAATAGTATGCAACAACCCCTCAAGTCCGTCGACCAACATCAGGAAGCGACAAGTTGCGTAGCCCAAACCGGGGAAGTTTCCGTAGTTGCAATCGTCGAATAGAAGCCATGCGAGTGCATCTGAGATTGTTTGCCGTCTTGGAACGGGGCCGTTTCTGAGTAACAAGAAGAACTAGATTGACTGAGGCCACGCCCACGCATGTTCGCAGAAACAGCGAACCGAGAGAAAGAGACGAACGTGGTCCCATGCATAAGGTCTATAGACATTAGCTATATCACGCGAAGGCTTAACACAAGTGCAGCTGTCTTTTCTAGAGCTGGAGGTAATGAAGTGCGATCTCTAGATAGTATTTCTCACATTGCTGGTAGTTCTGTTGATGAAAGAAAACTTCTTCAGGGTTGTTACACATGTGCTGCTGCGTTTGACTGCCTTGCAACATTAACGTGACTCTGAGCGTTCGGAAAGACAGTAAATACCGCAGATGTCGTGACAAACTCCCGGATGTTTTGAACGTACCTGTAATACTAACTATTTAGACGTTAGTACAAGTGTACAATAATTAACATAAGACCATCAAAAGCAGGACGTAAGCGTTACTGACATACAATGTCTAAATTTACGGCTGTACTATATCACTCAGAGTCATTTTTAGTTATTATTTAGTGGACTAATGATTTCATATAGAAACTACATTTAATTAATTAATTAATAACCAATAAAATGTAAAGAGCCACCTACTCATCATATTCATCAGTAGAGTTTTTCATCAAAATGATCAGCTTCAAACGCATTTGCAGATGCTATAGTGGAAGCAGGCTGCAAAACTTTATGCGTTTTAGGGTTTTCGCAATTGTCGCATTGGCACACATTTGTACATGGCAAGAAGCTTGTCTGGCAAGAGCAGTGCTTAGAGCTGCACCCAGTTTTACAGCTGCAACCGATCAGTTTCAAAACGTCAACAGGTACCTGTGGCTTTGTCGTCCATTCAATAGTTGGGGCACATGCAGTAGCAGACGTAACCAGTTCCGGTTCCGTTACAGTTTGTGGATTTGCAAAGAAAACTATACGATTACCGAAATTCTTTTGTAGACGACGCTTCAGTTTGCTAATTGTGTAATTTGGAGTGTCAACACCTTCCTGCTTTAGAAAGTCTACAAATGTTAACCTTAAGTCAGACATTTTTAAAAATAATCCTTGTTCATCTTCGCTAAGTATTGCTTCCTCAACTTCACCGGTAAGAGTTTGAAACGCACGGTCATATGCTGTACTGTGTTGTGCATCTTCTAGAGAGATTTGAGAATCAAGCATGTTGGCTAATGTTTTCTGGTGAGTGTAATTCCTGTAGCAAGATTCATGATAGTAAAGCTCCTTGGCGATACCATCAGGCTGACACGGTTCTTGATGCACTTCCAATAAAATTCTTCTGTCTTTCTGATTTCCGCTGTCTTTGAAATAGCCAAACATGCAGAAAATGTAGTAACTCTGCTTAAAAACTGTTGTTTCCCTTGAACTTTTTATATGCTTTGTTCACAAAACAAACATATTTTGATGTTGGTTGGGGAGTCAAGTCTTCTGGTCCAACGATGGGTTGAAGTGTTGCCCATTTCTTAATTAAGGTGTCTCTGGGTCCTCTGACTCTATTATTGAACTACTTTCAGAGATGCTAACATCTCGGCTGCACTAAAGTTTGTCTAAAGCCTTTTTGTTTGTGTATGCTTGGTACCATTGTCTGTGTTAAGCTCCTATCGCTTTCGATTCATCAGTGCAAGAATTCGGTAGAACTGTAAAAACGTCGTCTAAGCGAATGCTTGCTGCATGTTGCAACGTTCTCCAACTGGTTTGTGTAAAAGCCGTAAGAGGAACGGTAACATCATACAAATATGGCACAGGCAGTGCTCAGAGTCAATTTTGCTATCTTTGCTCTCTGCACAGACATCTGATGATATTGAAAACAAAACTGCGAAATGATTTTGAATTTGAGATCTTTCATGGTCAAAAATATTGCAACAATCAATCTCTGACGTTCGGTTTAGCATATAACTGTTCAGTTGACAGCTTTACCTCTGATACCGTTGAAAGCTGAGTTAATTAGAGCTGAGTAAGGACACTTGGTCGAAAGAAGACAGCAAGTAGTTTGCTCACACCTAATTTAATAAACTAATGTAGGTAGGCGAAAGCTCTTACTATATATTACTAACTGGAAGTTCATCTAGACAAGATACTGGAAGTGAATGCTTGTATTTACGTTGAACTTTTATCACTTAGGTCTTCATCGACCAGCTACGATGACGACTTTCGTTTAGTCTGGAAGTAAATTTTTATTTAGTGTACTTGTACTACTTTGAATTTCTAGCACCTATTTAAGTCGTCATCGTCCAGTTCCGATGACGTCTATCATCTAACTAAAACCACAATCTGGAAGTGAATCTTACATGTAGTGTCCTTGCAATGAACTTTGAGCATTAGAATCTTTATTGTCCAGTTACGATTACGTCTTTCTGCGTGTAGCAACCTTTTCCTTACGTCATACACTCCACATAACATCGGCTAAAGAAACACTGTACTCTACCATAGACTTCGATCACGGTACCGGAAGTAGTCATTACGCCCCCGCATCACAATTCTTTACACGAGGTTACGCAAATAAACGCTGGTTATCGTCTGTCTGGCGTGTTACTTGTTTCCCACACGTACAGAAAATAATTTGGACTCTTTTGAATCCAGCCAAATGAGGTTGTAAATACTATTAGAAACGACTTTTTCATAATTGTTTCGTACGGAATTTCGTTTGAGGTGTAGTTAGCGACCGGTTCAGTTTCTGTTGTTTCTTCCTTGTAAACTTTGACAAAATCAAAAGATTTTTCTAGATCAAATGATTTAAACGACAAAACGACGGTAGATTCCGGAGGCACTTCGACAATCCAACTACAGTTTTCATAATTTTTGTAATTCTTTGGAAATCAAACCGACGAGGTTACGAGGCCAAGTGTCTGAGGCCTGAGGCTGGGCAAGAGAACTACAGAAAGACCGTTGATTTACATTCGTAGAAGAACAGCAGACATCGTTTCATAGTCCACAACAAGGTAGCTGTGCAGCGCTTTCATTCTACGTGATACCTGCTTGCCTGGACATCTATGCTTTTTGTTGGCAGCCTACTTCGCATTGGTACGGCTTTCTGTTTGCTTACAGTTTGTTCTACTGCGGCTGTAATAGAATTTGAACTGCTAATGAGCAATCTGGTTTAGTTTAGTTCTCTAGCTAGGAAAATTGAACGACGCACAACTCAAAAGGTTTCGTCATCGCGTTTCATGTGATCACGTATGATATCGTAAGCTAATGGGCTAATGCTGCGAACTAACATGTTCACAATAGATGCGTTATGCCTCTGTAGTTTGCATGGTTTGTTTCTAAGTACTTACCCGTTTCGAGTGCTCTGCCGACTACAGAGTTAGCAAGGTCGCTGTACTGACGTCTGTGGCACGCCCCTAAATTTTGTTGACGTGCGACTACCTAACGGCCCCGGTATGGAGAGGCAAACAAGTGCAGTTGGAGTTCTGTCATACTGCTTTATCTTACAAAGTTATCAAAACTTCCCCGGGCTTGGAAGGGCTACGCAACTTCCTAGAGAAGCGACTTTTGGGGTTTGGCCGACTGACTGTAAGGCTGATCTAGTCTGGCGATAAGGATTCGTCATGTAAGCACAAAGTAGCTACTTCACTAAGCAAAAAGTAGAGTCTGCAATGTTTAGTCATGCAGACAGTTCGGCCACATAATAATATAAAGACTGGCAGTTTGATATTGTTTCAAATATATTTAAACGTTGATAAATTGTTATGATTGTCCTGTTGTCTTCAACATGCAGAATATTAGCTTCAATTAAGGTACTACGACAATTTCATATTTAACTTTTAATTATTAGTTAAATCTTAGTGTAATTTAATCTATTCTGTATTCTGTATGTCGGTTATTGTTTTTGTCCTAATGTTGGTTAGGTTGCTCGCTTGTGTGCTTGAATGAAGGCTCAATTGTGCAACCATGTAGTTGCAAATGTGCTCCGCAATGGACAGGATACGATTGCTCAGGTAAATAAACTACACAGCATGAACCTTGTCTAGAATGCATGTTAGATAAATTAGCTGTTATTAATTAATTACTATCTCAAACATTCTCATACGCCTTATTTGTCTTTCATAAAAAGGCAAATCGATCGGGCGTTTGATCTGCTCTTCTTTGCTGAGGTCTGCTTTCCTCTGCTTTGCTCTGCTTTCCTCTGTTCTCCTTTCTTTTGTTTGTGTGTCGGTAACTATATTTCGCCAAGGTCATGCTGGGCCGTCTATCTAATTAATACAATGATCAATATACTTCAAGACAAATTACAGTAAAAATTTGGAATTTGGCCACATATTTTACTATATAATTGAAATCATATCAAGTATACTATATTGGCATGCTGCAAAGAAAGACATTCTGTTTATGATTAACTTGAAGTATTGCTAATAGATAACACATGGACTTCAATTACCGCGAAACCGTGGAATTTTGAATGCGGACAATATTTAAGCTAAGAATACTGTTTCTTTTACAGAACCATGTGGCGGTAACCTTTCTTTGGTCACTGGTCATATAACGTCACCGGGATTTCCGAAGAATTACAAAAATTATGAAAACTGTAGTTGGATTGTCGAAGTGCCTCCAGAATCTACTGTCGTTTTGTCGTTTAAATCATTTAATCTAGAAAGATTTTTCGATTACGTCATAATTTACAAAGGAGAAACAACAGAATCTGAACCGGTCGGCAACTATACCTCAAACGAGATTCCGTTCGAAACAATTATGGAAAAGTCGTTTCTAATAGTATTTACAACCGACTACACAGGCACTCGTCAAGGATTTTCTCTATATTGGAATACATATAAAGGTAAAATAAATAGTATTGGGCTGAGCAGCAATGTGTAAATATTGAATTTGCGTATTTAGGCTACATTCCCAGATTCTTAAATGCAACCGATGGAAACCATGTCCACATCACAGTAATTAAAGGAAACAAAGTTAGCTTTCTCTGTGATGCTATCGGAATTCCCAAACCTCAATTTGTCTGGAAAAAGGACGGTCTTACGATTTCTAAAAATAGAAAGCTATTTGTCACACAAAGTGGGAGTGAGCTTATCTTTTCTCGTGTCAACGAAACGGATACAGGTTGGTACACGTGCGAGGCAGGAAACTACTTGGGGAAGACACAGAAGAGTTATCAACTAACAGTTCACGGTAAAATGTAATACTTAGTTTAGTGTTTTTTTTTAAATTACAGTAATTATTTTATTATTGCAAATTTTGAAACAAAATATTTTAGCAATATTATATTCAGAAACATAGATATAGCGGGTCATAAATACATCAGATGCAGCAGGTGTATATGTACTCTTTGAAGTTTCAAACAGCATGATCTAACTAACTAAACTTCGTGCCTCAGCAAAGGTTTAGCTTTAACATTTATAGCACAGTACAAATTGTATTACGACAATAATATTACGCTATTGCATAAAGCAGAAGTAAGTTTAGATGCTAAAGAGCAAAGTTTATTGCTTGAATTGAATAAAACGTATAGGAAATCTATATCGTTATGTCATCTATGGCATTTTAGAAAGATATAAACTTGGAAAATGTGTGATTAGCTACGTAACTTATTTAAGTAGCGTAGCTTTAATATATTTTGTTTCCATATATTGTGATGCCTTATTCGCATCTATGCAAATACTAAACGGATGTCTTATTTTAACCACTTAACCAGCGCTGGAAAACAGAGACTGCTACATTCCCATATTTATCGAAATGCATGCAGAACAAGATAATAGAGAAAGTGGGGAACCCTTTCTTATATAATTCAGACTGTTGTCACGGTTTTGATAATTCTAAAGATAAATGGCAAGTATATGTGACAAACGAATCAATAAATTTTGATATTATCTAACGCGCGAGATCAACTGGTAGCATTCGTTACCTAATTTACCGAAAAGAAAGTTGGAATGCAAGACATTTTTATCGCTCGTGGACTATATTTTATGACTGTTGATTACCATATGATGCTTATGCTAATAAATTGCTCTTTACATTAGCGTAATAATTGCATTCAAAGTAACAAAGCTGTGGTCTCTAGTGACTACAGATGTTACTTACAAACATAACGCTGTTAAAATATTTCTTATCCTGTTTTTTTAGTTTTCCCGGTTATTATTCAAATGCCGGTCAGTATTCACCTTAATCAATTCTTTCCAAACGTTCAGCAAGCAGCATTTTGGTGCAAAGTTTATGGCATTCCTGAGCCTGAAGTCAACTGGAAAAAGGTTACAAGCTAACTCTAATGAATAATAGCAATTATACTTGTTCTGGTTTAGGATGGGATATCAATAGATACTTCAAGCTCTGACTATAGAAAAGGAAGGCAATGGTTGCTAATTAGATATGTTGATCACGGTCATCTTGGAAACTACTTCTGTTATGCTAACAACTCATTGGGTCAAGTAGAGTCAAATGCAGCCACATTACATGCGTCAAATGCCAACAGTACAGGTATAATTGTTTAACAGCAATGATTGACTATACTTATATGCATTCTAGATTTATTCTCGGATGTTTGGCTTTCTTACAACTCTCAGCCTGTTCCGATGTACCAAAGTACTTACATTACAATAGATTGCTTTGTATTTTGGGGATTATGCGCCCTTGAGCTAGGAAAGGCCAGAATTTACAAAAACGGAATTTATGTGAATACTTCAACTAATGACCGATTTGTTCTCGATGAATCCACACACGAGATTAGATTTACTATTGCAAACGGAACTGAAGCCGATGTCGGAATATATGAAATACGGTTGGTCGACCACGACATTTCTTGGTTTACTTTTATCGAGTTTCAAGGTCAGTTAATATGTTTTACGTACACTACACTGAATTATGTACCAATACCTGCTTATTATTATGCAAATTATAACAGGTTTACCCGTCACACTTATAACAAGTGCAAACGAAGGCTTGAAAAGTTTTTATGACAAAAGGACTATTACATGTCAATCTAGAATCGACAATCTACAACCCATTTTTGTCTGGTACAAAAATGGTGTGGCTATAAATACCGGGGGCAATGAATACAAAATGTCTGCTGACTATTTCAAGAGTTATCTGACTATACAATACTATTCAACTAAACAAAGAGATGACGTTTACAACTGCACAGCAATTAATCCTGTGGGAAGCAGTACAGCAAGTACTAGAGTGACCGTTCAAGGCATGAGCAAGCAAACTCTATGATTGATTACCTAGAAAAATTATTAAACTCTTGAACATGTGCTTTTCATGACGTAGAGATCGATGGATGGGTAGAGTCAAATAGAGGTTCTCAGTGCAGTTTATCGTGTGGATCGGGTTATGGCATCACACTTGTACAAAGACAATGCAGCATCAGAAGAGTCCGGTGTTTAGGACCAGCTGTATACACAGATAAATGTCGACCGCAAACTACGTGTCCAACTTATGGTATTCAATCAACGATACGATTAGACTAACAGATATATGACAATTCTTTATACTTTTTAGCATCAACAGTAGCTTCACTGACATCTTTGATCTCAACTGGGAATGTAAACACATCACGTAATGCATTCTCGATCTTATAAATTAAGCATAATTATATCTACAAATACAGTAATGCAAAGAGTTTTTGATATATTTCTACAGACAACGTCAGGACCACCTTACAAGAGTTGGGTTATACTCATGATATAAGTACAACGCAAGGTATAAGTCAAATAATGACTTTGTATCTGCAGACATGTGTAAGTTTTTTCCATTAATTTTTGCTTTATGTTGTAGATGTAGCTGGCAAACAAGAGTTGTCTCAAAGTGCTGTAGCTGGTATATCCGTGACTGTGACGGCCATCACAACAGTTCTTATTTGCGTGATTATTTTCTATTTCGTTGTGCATCGTCGTAGACAACTTTCTGCAAGCAATTTAACTACCTCACCGGACATGCAGACGGAATTTCCCTCTCGCAAATCACTACACGATGACTCCAGAGCCGAACAAAACACAGTAAATTGGGATGCTGTCTTTTGCTAATGCTGCAGTCATTGAAAGTGAAAGTTCGGATTTGAAACCAGTAGAAACGTATGAAATGGTAGAAAACGTAGAAGGCATGAAGAGTAACCCTGCATACGGTGATGTAAGGTCCGAAGGCGGTGATGAAGAAAACATATATGAAACACCAAGTGCAATGTACGTGCCAATGCAGGCATCTGCAAGAGATACAAATGAATAATTCTGATGCATCGCTATCTTGGTACAAACTTTGTTTGAGTCAACCACTGTTGTCGTATTAGCGCTGATAGCTTTAGACATCTCTGCAGTTATTGTGTCGTACTTTCTTTCATTTAACGTATAATTGTATACGGCAGATGAAACAGTAGTGTTGACAAATGTACGTTTTGATTGATAGGAAATGTTTGCTTAACGTTTGTGAGCGTTTTTTCAAACATGGATTAGCAAGAAAATTAGAACCAACAGTGTAGCGGTGCATTTGTTCTGAACGAAGTTTACTCGTGTTAAGGATCGTATTCTACTTTGAGTCTCGGTTTTTCGCAGTCTGTGCCTTCACAAATACAGCAATGATATAATGTTTTCTCTACCCTTCAGCTTTGCATATCACGTTTGTTATACGAATATAGTCTTCAGTACTACGCAAATAGACCATCTTTCGCAAGTATTGCACCTACTGGGCAGCTATTGTGCACGGTTGACAACCAGTAACCGCTCCTTAACCGTTCATTTTGCAATACTTTGCATTGGGCTGAGTATGCGTAGTCCATGACTAAAAGATCAACGACTGCACCTACTACAGAATACCCTCAAGCGTACATCTGAACCACAATCACAAAGTACGTCTCAAGACACTCTCAGACATCTTCTTTCCATGACTGCAAATATTGTTTCTTGATGAATTCTCCATGCCTCAGCAACTACAGGGAATATATAGGTATCTGAATTCGAGCGAACTCAGAACGTGATAAAATTTGCAAGTTAAAGAGTTCAGAAAGATGAAAAAATTTATCATGAGTACTGCCAGAAAAGAACATTGACGGTGACATGAGAAGATTGCCAGAAGTCATGCCTCTTATGCTTGGTTGGGAAACCCATTTGAAAATGTGGTGTGTGCAACACTCAGTAGTGACTGAAAGGCAGTTGCCAACAATAAACTTGCATGTGTTCAAATTGCCTTGCCACATGTAGGACAGGCTCAAGGGCGTCACGTCTTAGGGGCTAGAGAGGGCGCTAGCCCCCCCACTTTTTTTAGGGCGTGGCTTGCTATATTTTGAGTCAATTCTATTTTCAACGTTAATTAAACAGAAGTGTAGCTTGTCTTTAGCTAAATTAGCTGATTCAGCATAGACTGTAGTACTACAGAAGAATTTAATATATATGACGCCATGAATTACGTCACATATCTCAGCTTCAAATTTGCGCCCCCCCACTTTTGGGACCCATGTGACGCCCTTGCCGACAGCGTCGAATTAGCTGATCAAATCAACTTTCATAAACAAACTTTCCTTATGCGTGATCGAGTGGTTGCTATTTATTGATGTGTCCAGTGAGGCAGCAGTTCAGTCATCATTTGTCACTTCTTCAAACGATGGATGATATTCAGACATAAGAGAGATGTCTTGGATTACAGAGATGTCTTCAAATGAAGACATGGTGGCAGCAGCATCATTGACAGCACTAATGGGAATGGACTTTCTTAAGGAGTAATTGAGTTCACATACTGACTCATAGATGTCATCAAAGTCATATTATGTCCAAGCATCTCCAGTTTGAGGAACAACTTGTTTTGCAATATCAAATGTGGTAGAAAGTGATTGTCATGTTCAATAAAGCTGCTGTTGAAATTACAATTGCCTATAAAATCAGTTGGTTTGGTTTGTTGCTGATCTGTTATTGGCTGTTAGATGTCTAACAGATCACGGATGCTATTAAATGGCGTGACTCCCTACACAGACTGATTATATGAAAAAACTATTTTTATTAACTCTTTCCTTAAGAATTTCATTTCATCATTAATTGCTACGTCTGCAAAGTGACAATATTTAAAACTACGGGCTTCACTTTCAAATCGATGTGCATTATTGAGTAACCTTGCACTTCCGGTATTCTTTTCCTCATAGTCAGAAGCGACGCCGGACGGTACAACATGACTAGCTCCATTCGTCTCTGAAAGTGTAGAAACCGTGTCTGTAGCTTACGTCTAGCTCACTTGCATGTTCCCACCAATCTTGCAACTTGAGAGAACTTCCAGCGCACTCCACCGTTGCGCGAAGACAGTATGGACGCCATTACAAGCCTTCTTCTTCTATTAAGTTGGAAAAACTAAAGCGTAGAACCAAAACACTTGGCACGACGATTCATTACACGAGGTACAACAACGAGATAAATCAATTTTACTTCCGTTACGCTGACGAAAGCATTTGAGCTCTTTTCTATAAAAAAGATTGAACAACTCGAGGTATCGAAACTCGTCAAGGTGAGCTTGAACGTACAAAACAGAATGTAATCTCATCAGACGGTTGGTGATCTAACTAGCCTCGCTTTCCCTGCACGTTTGAGCGAAGCGAGAGCGCAATAACTGCTGCAATCTCACAGCGGAAGCATGTCTTGTTTCTATGGAGACAACTTGACCGTTAGACCGTTAAAACTCTGCTAGCGTTAGCAAGTGATAAATTTAAAAATTTTTAATCAACTGATAATTTCTATGTAACAGTTATGTCATGAAATGTAATGATTTTATTTCGTCAGTAGGGGATCAGGCCCTTAAGTTAATAGGATAATTGGTACGTGTAGCAATAACAGTTGCTAACCTCTAATTGTGTCTCAGCTCTCTGGTAGCATTTTGTTGAGTGTCTCTTGTTTAGATTCAGATGCAGAACATTTCGCCTTATCTTGCTATACGTGCCTTTCAAATGTGAAGACCAAGACATACGTGGGAAATTATCTGAACATGCATGAGAAGACTTCTTGATATCAGTCTCACCTAAGCAAGTCTATGTTGCCATTTCCTTGAAAGATTCCTGTTTCAAGAGAAAATTTGCAAAGTGAGGCAACCTCTCGCTTGGTTTTTCCACAACTTATGCACATTGAAATCATAGCAACTGCCACCTCGAAACAGGTTATTGTTTATTTTTTATACTCCCACACATACCCGCTAGTAAAATAATTGTTGTTACAAAGAGTAGTGCAGATAAGTATGATTGCTTTACATCGCTGAATAGAGGAGATCTATTCAGCGTGTGTGTGTGTGTGTGTGTGTGTGTGTGTGTGTGTGTGTGTGTGTGTGTGTGTGTGTGTGTGTGTGTGTGTGTGTAATAGAGGGATCCGGTAACATTGTGTGTAATATTAAAACATCTAAGACATTTAAACTACATGTAAAATTTTTAATGAGCACGGGTAAAATTCCCTGGGCAAGTTCTTATACGAGCTGTCTTTCTCGATTGACAACTGAAAGTCGTGGTCATTATGTTAGAAGGATTCGACCAATCTCATTTCAAAGCTACGTCCCACTTATACTTCTATACTTGAGTTTCAGGTAGCACTCGCATGGACATCCGTTTTTGCCTGGAAATTCTGATCAGGAAATTCACACTTCATATTTCACTCTTTTCAGCACTTGCTGAAGGCTTCTGTCATGATTGTGATTATAACAATTTCTGTTGCTATTACAACACGAATGTTTTAATATCAAAATAACGTAGAAAAAGCAGGCGGCTGTAGAAATAGAAGCTAGCAGCAGCTGCAATATTAGTTAGCAAACATCTATTAGATTAGCATTTCAATTTTGACAGTGTACAAGTGCCGGTATGTGAGAACACAACGATGAAAAACATGCCCGACGCAAATGTCTGTAATTCAGTGACTATGTTGTATTATTGAAATCCTATCATGTAATAATCTATGACAAAGTCCGCGTCGAATTTGTGTCGATTCGCGTTCACTTTCTCGTAGCGATTCACAGTTCAATCACCGCGAGATTTAGTAGTAAATCCAAATGGGTGACGTCTCGATACAGCGATTTCAGTCGAATCTGTAGTGTACATTGTATAAAATATTGCCGATACGACGATTTACTGCGAGTTGACTCGTATCGTCGTGATTTGACATCTACAATGGTTTCGATGTCAGTCTCGAGCCTCGCAGTCCAAAGCAATTGCATGAATTAAGATGTTAGTTGCGATTTATTGTATGGGCGTAGTCGGGTAAGCAATATGACCCAGTTAGAGCACTTGTACAGGTCACGTGGAGGTAGAATATAACCGATAATCCACCCACTGTCACAGCATCAGAATATACCCTGGGTATACTTTAGAGTAAATATCAAGCCCGAATACAATAGACTAAATGCCATTTAGTCTATTAGCATCTTTTTCTTATACAAACTTTTACAAGCCATTGGCTACCAAACTTAACACAACACACTTAGGGCAGTCACATAACATTTCTAACATCTAGTAATTACGTCAGCAAAGTTACAAGCAAAAACAAGTTATATATTGCTTGTTGCCCATGTAGAATTTAACGCTGCAATTTGAAAAGTATAAGAAGATTGCAGGTGTTGCCGCTTCACATGACCTGGGTTGTTCTCTTAGTTGTTACTAGTGGATGTTGGCTTTATGCAATCCACGCCCATATAATAAATTACATGTTACATGGGTATGTGGTGTTTATGGCGTTATCGACTCCTCCGCCTCAGGGCTTATCACCTCGATAATTGAACCTAGCTTACGGCTCGGTCAATTATCTCGTTGATAATCCCGTGAGGCCTCGGTCAATAAATGCCATAAACACCAGCTACCCATGTAGTAAGTAATACATAATGCTTTTCAAACTATCCTGTAACCATGCACGGCTAAGACTATAAACTATTCAGTTAGTGCTTTTTTCTAGCGACATGTCTTTGTCCGTCATTGCTTTTTTTTGAGCTCTTGAATGACATCTTTCCTTGTCTCAACATTCTTGACCGTGTATTAATTTTTTGATATGGTGATCTATATAAAGGCAACTTGAATTTAACACAAGCTAAGAAAGAAATTTTGATGAATATATCTTTGATTGCTTCAACCTTTGTTGGATTCACAAGTTGCTTCACCCCATTCCTTGCTCTCTATTATCGATGAAAACGGGATTGCAGGAACGAAAAAAAGATTCAGTGCTAACTGCATAATTCATGCGCCCTGACTTGGCATAAGCAATTATTTTTTCGTCAATGCAGTGGGCACCGTTTACTATTCACAAGATAGCGTATACATTATAAATTACAATGTAACCTTTTATCCACTTCTCATTTGTATCGCTGAGGATAATTTCTTAGTAAACAACGTAAGCAATCATTGCTGTAGAGCCTACGTATAGTCTTTCCAACAAATACTTTCTTCGTCGTACTAAATATTAGTCAAAAATATCTTTCTTGGATGGTAACGCACTAAAGCAGCTACAACGTCGCCAATATATCTGTCAACTTCTCTGTGAATATAAATCAGGGCCCACGACGTTATTCTCTCCTGCGACATGGTCAAGCGGAGGTATATTTTAAGAGTCGAAAGATGCTAATACTTCGTTGGCACTCGCAGCTTGTTACAGGAATTAAAGGTAACAGCTATTTTCAGAACTGTATGGGTATTGGGAAAGAAATGGGCATCGCAGTTCTGAAGGGCCACGTGAATAGTTGATGGCCTTTCCTTTTGACCTTTCCAAAGTCGTAACCATTGGTTAAGTTCGACATCGAAGGAAGGGATATCATCTGCAAAGTGAATCAGGTCATTGGGATCGAAGAATGGCTGCTGGAACGAGCTTAAGCTCCAATGTCGTGCGACAGTGTAATTTCGTAAATGCGATGGACATTTTTGCCAGAATATCAATATTCAGTCTTAGCTAACTTCAACCTTGGAAAAATTGCAATAACTCCCTTAATGAAAGCCGCAGCAACGTGCTACGAACATCATTTTGAAGCTTTAGTCGGTGCCGTTCTTGTCAGTCAGATATTTTTGTAATTCCATGTATGTTGATTAAGACACCAAGTTCATGACCAATGGACTCTCTGTACATGACTAGAGATAATAACAACTTGAAGTGTACAGCTATCTGAGGAGGTAACAATTGTAAACCTAGCTAGTATGGTCATTGAAAATAGTCTAATCGGGTCAAAGCATTGTAAAACCTTCTTTATGAGAGTAACAACTCCCTAATCATTTGACTTTAGACCATCAGTGTGTGCTGTACTCAATGCTGGTGGTGGTTTGTACTTCCGTGTAGTTTCTAGAACTGCAGTCATGATATTGACACGTTATACAGTTTATTGATAACGCTCTACGATCTAATCTATTTACAAATGCCCTCCTACGATTTGCTTCCGGGGTTGAAGTTAGCTGGGAATGACTGTACCTCGTGTTCTGACGCAATTGGAATAGCACTCGGGAAATAATATGCTCGAATTCAGAGAGCTTTACGAAAGATTTTCTTTGGCCTCATCTTTTCCTGGAACCTGAAAAGCTTAAGGAAAGCTTTTACGTCCATCTTCTGTCTTGCCCAGTACATGCACTCACCCGAATAAGTATTTTTTTTGTCCCGGATGAGGCCTCGTAGATTAGACCATGCCATGCGCTGGCTAACATTTGTAGGTCCTCACATCTCCCGCACTGAGTCAGCAGACTACAACATGGTATTCAATATGTACCTTAGGTCCTTCTACTACTGACGTAGAGCAATAGCATTCCAGTATGTAAGATTCTATAAATTGCGGTCATAACTCCAGCCTGGTATTGCATTGCCGGTGGGAAAACACGTGCCCCTGGTACCCTATCCTGTATCCAACACTGCGTGAGTTCCAAGCTTAGAAAACCTAAATAGACTAAATAAATTGTCTATGTATAAGTGAAATATTATTAATATTAACAGAACTCAGGAGACGCTGAGCGAATTCACACAAGTGGTGAAATCGTGGTTAGCAAACTACAGTTAGGTACACATGGTTAAGTACCGATTTTCAAGTTAAAACGGTTTCATTCACATTTGCAAACTTACAAACCATCATTCTAAGTTGCATGTAGAAATGGTGTAGATATATTGTAGTTTGTGTTGCCTGTTGTAGCGTTTGTATTGCGTAGTCTTTTAGCTGTACGTCTTGTGTCTTAGTTGTTATTACGTTTGCTCCAAGAAGGAACTGTACCGTTTTAGGTGCGACAGAAATATATCATTCATCTTCTATTCATTCATTGATATATATATATATATATATATATATATATATATTTATTTATTTCTTACACACCTACTCACATACAGGGAAGTCCCAACTAAGGACTTCAGCTACTTCCGCAAGTATGCGGCTAGATATCATTCTAGCGTTATAAATCCATAATCTAACAGAAAGCTGCTCTAGCAAATTCTTTAAAGCCTTCCAGAAGGGAACAGCTAACACAGCACATACTTTTGAGGATATAGACTTCAAAGTCTCTAGACTGTCTGGTGACCAAAGGCCAAGTGTTTCAACTACCAACGGATAAAATGTACCACCAGTCAAAGATACTCTTGCATGGTGACGATCATCCTTGCCCATTTCTGCTGCTTCTGCAACAACTCCTGATGTTTCAGCAACTCGAGCAATGTAAGATGGTTGCAACGTGTTTCTTACAGTGATGTCAAAATATCCAGGCCGTCCATTCAAGAAATTCGGATGGAAGACATCACCTGGGCGGCATTTATACATATAGTCGACTTGGCGATGTCGGTCATCCAAACTCTTTGTTTGGCCGTTCGGCTTATTTTGAAGTAACCGTGTGTAATTCGTTCCAGCAAAGATTGGTGTCGCATTCAGCAAGCAACGCCGGTTTTGCGGCCTCAAAAGGAGAAATTTCAAAGTGTATGAAGTACGACACCCAAGTGTTTTCATATGGTACTCTCTTGTTCCACTTGCAGTTAAATTATTTGAGACATTTTCGGATGTCAGCTTGAATACCTTAAATAATATAGCATCTAAAACTGTTTCTGTTAATTTCATTCCTTTTAGTCAGTCTTGAATTAAATAATTTGTTGCAGAAATTGTCAGTTAAGTTGTGGTAGTATAATGCACGCATGATTCTAAGTAGATTGTTGTTAGACGATAATGACAGTAATTTTAGTTTATGGAATTTGCCTGTATCGTAGATTGGTTGTATTGAAATATATATTTGGCCATAAGAAATATATATATATGTGTGTGTGTGTGTGTGTGTGTGTGTGTGTGTGTGTGTGTGTGTGTGTGTGTGTGTGTGAGTGTGTGTGTGTGTGTGTGTGTGTGTGTGTGTGTGTGTGTGTGTGTGTGTGTATCTATCTATATATATATATATAAATCATATAATATTTCGTCAAGTACAACTATACATGGATGTCTAGACCACTATATAGAAGACAAGCCAGTTAAGTCATCAGAATGTAAACATAAACGATCTAAAACTAAATGAGCCTTAAATTTCCAAAGACACACAGATGAATGTTCGTGTAGCTGGCACACAAACTGGCTGGTAATAATGTTGCGGTGGTAAGAAGCTATCTTGGCAATAACTTTAAATTTTCCAAACTTTAAGGAGACCACAATTCAAGAGTTTCCACAGCCATTGGAAAAAATTGTGATCCAGCCTGAGAAACATCATCATTATGTTTGAGATCCTTTTCTCATTCCCCTGCATCTGCTGCTTGTCCAGGGTGAGTGGCGGCAAAAGCAATGAACGGGGGAAGTGACGAGTTACGGACTGTAATGTCAAAGAAAGCTGAACGTCTGTCTAAGAAGTCAGGATGTAATAGGTCTCCTGGTTTCTTGTAATTATTCGAAATGCAGCCCTGTTCTACTTTGCAATCACTTTTATCAGAGGTTAGATATTGAAATAGCACGTCTCGTAAGGCGTTGTGCCTTTTGGTGCGCAATGATCGTCTTCTGGAGCCTAATAAATGGTCGAGATATTTGTCTAAGACATGACCACAGATATATCGGAGACTGCAGCTTTGTGATGAAAAGAAGGGCAAACCTAGCCAGAATTTAGATGCTGTTGTAAACTTCTTTCTGGTCATAGACAGGCCAACTTTCGGTTTGGAAATGCCCGTAACCACGAACCAGAATGAGGAGCAGACAAAGTACTAAGGCGAGCTTGATTCCTGAGGCTGCTGCCAGCTTTAACAGTAGACAGAAGAGAAAAATCAAGACCGTTCTGGAGACCGTGTTGTGAAGAATCAGTGAAGGAAAGTGGATGTCCAAGCAAGTGTGTCATCATGGCAGCAGCAGAATCTTCTCCAGAAACAGAATTGATATCCCGTATCGAAACAACGTTCTTACCAATGATATGCATGGTCAGACATCGAGCAGAGTGACAGCTACTAAGGAAAGCAGCATAAAATATATATATATATATATATATATATATATATATATATATATATATATATATATATATATATATATATATTTATTTATAGTAATAATCATAATAGTAATTTTTATCACAGCAAATCTGGTGTGGGTCCCTCATGAGGGCAACAATACACACACACACACACACACACACACACACACACACACACACACACACAAACATTCACATACACACACATAAACACACACGCACACATTCACATACACACACACACACACACACACACACACACACACAAAAACACACACACACACACACACACACACACACACACACACACTCACACACACACACACACACACACACACACACACACACACACACACACACACATGCAGACTAATGACATAGCTAACACACAGAATCGCTTAACATACACAAAAAAATATTACCATCTACCATATCCAATCCGTGTCCAAGATAACTACGTCTAACAATTAGCAATGCCAGTTCTCTCAGACGTTCATTTCCTAAATCTGTGGCCCATCTAAGGAATTTAGTCTGTTGTATTTTCATCTTAATAGATGACTCAACAAATTCTTTAGTATTTTCGATGTAGTCTCTTTGTCTCATACCAAGCCCACGCCGAATACCTCTTCGATGCGCTGTGCTAACAGAAGTCTCTGCTCGACTTCGTTCAAAATTCCACAAATGACTTCCATATGCAAGAACTGGAAATAGTTGACTTTCAATAATCGTCATCCATACACTATCTTTTGGACAACTTCCACTAAGTCGGCTAAAAGACACCATTCACAGCAGCATAAAACTTTCTTTTTCTTGCCTCCAAAGCAGAAACCCTTTATAACAACGCCCATATGAGTTATTTACATCTTGTTTGGTAATCTATTGCCATTGAAAAAGTCAATTAATTCACTAGAGTGTTTCCATCGTCACTGCTTGAATGTAATCACGACACTCCTTTTGATGTTGCATATCAGATGAGACTAATCTGCATATGTAGTACATATATCTAACATTTATTGTAATCCAGCAATTTTTAGGAACACTTGTGATATGTTGTCTGCGTAAGTCAAGCACCAGAGATATAAATCTGCTATTCTAGCTCCAAGACAAGAAAAGCTAAGCTGTGTCAAAAGGTAATGTATTCTATTATTAAGGTAATTCTAGGCCATGCTGCTTATGCTTCTGCTTCCTAATCCAAGTTAGAAGTGAACTAGGTGAGTCCTTGCAAGACGTATCGATTCCTCTTTGTAAATGACTTGTATGCTTATCCAGGTCTATATGCACTCATCTTCTGTCACAAAGATTTATAGGAAATCAAATGCACATCTTTCTCCTTGTCAATCCTTGCAGTTTCCTAGACTCCCGATAACCTTGTAGAGCAATATACAAATTGTCAAGAACAGCTATGACGCCTTATGAAGCACGATTTACCAGCTGAGCTGACGCAAAAAAGACATCAGCACTTTGATTAGCAATCAGTTCTTTGTCTTGGTTGTTATCATGCTCCATCACTATGTCTAACGGAATGTTATTGCCAATACCTCCACGAAAATTGAAGTCTCAGTTCCAAAACTAAGGATATGCCTCACTACAGCTCAATAATGCCATCTGTTCAATTACAAAGTAGAATACATCCAGAGCATACTTTGGTTGTCTGGCCTTTTGAAGTGTAAAAACTTGCATTTCCTTATACGTAGAAGCTTCTCCCATCCTTTTCTCAAACTGCTTGTTCAAAATCTCTTTCCAAAGAGCAATTTTCAAATAATTAGAAAAATAATTAAACAATTTTTCTTCAGCAGCAGTAATTGAATCATGAGATTTGTCTCTTTGTCAATATTGATTCATCGTTGTCAGAAAAGAGTAATAGATGCACGTTACTTTCATGTCCACAACGAGCAAACTTAGACTGGAACACAAAAGTACGCTCAGGGTCACGACATAGCCAAAATTCTGCATCGTTTACTTAAATATATTATCTATCTTGTGGTTGCTGTATTGAGTGCTGGCTTCAATTCTTAACGTGAGTAAGTACTGAGTATTTTCTACTGTCACTGGACAGAGATTTCTGACGTTACTGCTCAAGCAATTTCAGTCTGCGTATAAAGTGATGACGTTTATTGTCTTTGTACCTGCAAAGTTTTCAGTCTTTCAAAGAGAGACTATAGATTGTCACAGTAGCTTTCAAGCTTGCTGACTGATGAGCCAAATTTACTAAGTAGTAAGTGTCATACCAATTTTCTGGCTGTCATGCACTCTAGTCACACTGTTGCAAGAAGGCACAGTAGTCAGGGATTGTTGCTCAACTGTACTTTCTTATAGTTCTGCAACTTCTGGGAAACCTGACTGTACAGCACTGATCAAAGGTTTCTTGGTTTCTATCAACTGAAGAACATACTTGTCCACCATGCTTATAATTTTGTCGTGAAACAACGTTGCTTCCATTGATTTAGGCAACCGAGGAGGGTTACTTGAATTGTCAAAATCCTTCAATTTGTAAATGAGCGACAGCTGCTGCCAGAATATATCCATCCAACACATCAATTACAAACGATCTACAAGATCGGTAGCACTTATGAGTATCTCTTCCAATGTCCCTGTGGTCAAGGCGGTTTCATACTTGATAGAGAGTTTCACATCTGTCGTACTCTAATTCTCATAAAAGTTTGTAGATATATGGCTTACAAAGTTGACACTACAACGAAAATCCACGGCATGAGTAAATACTTCCTCAAACCTCTTATAACATATTTTACCATTAATGACTGCCAATTGAGAACTTCGGATTCTCTCTGCAGTCAGTTGGTCACCGCCAAACTGTATCTTCACCAAAGGCTGAGGGTACGTATTTCTGCCATTTTCGTCTTGTTGCATAAAATTATACCAAACATATGTTTGATATATATGCTCCAAAATTTTTCCATGTTCTGCTGTTTGTTTTTGTTGAACTAAATTAGGCCCAAACAGTTTCGTATAAACTTCTTACCAACTTACTTGATACACTTGTTTTCAAAATATTTTACAAAATAACTTGGAAAATGTGAGAAAGCCGGCAGGTGCTTGGTGATTATCCTCTCCACCATAATCGCAAATTCTTTTCTCAGATATGCATGGTCATTCAAAGTTGGCAAAATGGCTGTTTCTGGCAGAGACACATAGAACACCTAGGACTTGCAGTTGGCGGAAGGCAGTCCACAATACGTTCGTTTGAAGCAAGCGTATTGAACTAGTGCAAAGACTTGCTTATCCTGTCAATAGTTGTGTGCTTTTTCTTAACTGAAATGTCCATGTTGTCTCCTGTCAGTTGAAAGCATAAGATCTCTAAGTGTGGCTCCTGCTCTGAGCCTTGTTCACGTTCCCAACTAATGAAAAAAGAAGAGTCAGAGGTCTCAATTCCAACGGTGTTCTCAGTAATATCACCTTTATTGTGCTTTAAAAGCGATGAAAGAATACATGGTATAAGCGGTCAGAGGTCTGTGGCTGTTAAGATTGATTGTGGAATGTTTAGCATTTCTTTTCTGGGTTAACTTTTCAGCAGAGCATTGAAGTGTTAAAAGTTTCCGATATAGACTTTGTTTTTCAAAATGTCGTCTTATGAGATCTACAAACACGCAAACGGTTCAGTCTGCTCTATACCCTTTTCGGGATCCTGAAATGAAAAAGATCACGCCGACTACTGATTATATAGCACCCATGTAAGGATATATAGCTTCAAGGTGACCTGCTGCTGCCATAAGTGCTGCCATACATGATGTGCTTGATATTTCTCATTGCTGTCAATTAAAGTCATGTTAAGACTCACAGAAACTCCTAAGACTTTCCATAATGTAGGTGCTATTGTCTGCAGTTTGCAAACAGTTTTCTGTATTCTCAATAATGTCATACCCAAAATTGAAGTCTTGCCAAATGAGCTGTGAGTACACAGTCTGCACATTTCTGTACATTCTTTGTTGATAACATTGCAATTCCCTTGATCAAAAAGGGCAAAACATCATAATGGTTCAGGGCAACTCGAACAATTCTTTCAGGCTTCAGAGTTTCTAAAGCATGTCCCAGGCCATGGTATTGGTATGAAATGGTGGTATAACATGTTTTTGATGGGTACATTACCTGCAACTAATAGGGTACATATGAAACAATAACCAGTCAACAGGCACAGATTGCACGTACTTTACGCATTTACATTCACTATATATATAGACAGAACGGACTCGGTCGAAGAATCAGTCTGACTAGGTGTTTCATCAACAGCTCCTTCGTTTACTTTATGTAAACGGACACATGCAGCCTAGCAAATTCTGATGTAGAGGAAATAGATCCGCGCTTTACTAGTGGTTTAAACCGAGTCAGTAATGCAGTGCAGGTGCGTTCAGCTACTGTTGTCATTGAGCAGTGGGCAGAGGCGGTCCAGTTGCGACAATGGCTGAAGCTTTTGCAACCAATACCTAATTGGCATTGATCAGAGTGAGGTAAGGGCTCACAATTCTCTTAAGTGAAGGCTGTAAAGCCATTGCGCGAAGTACACAATAAAGTGTTACAAACTTTTTCGCCGCAAAGTTTTCGGAAGAGGGACCGTGTGATGTTGTGCACGAGAAGACGATGAATTGCAGCACAAGCAATGTCTCTCACAAATGGTCTAAACGTGCACACGCAGATAACTCAGACGACCACAATCCATGATCAAATATAATAAAGTAACAATTAAGCTATCTTCACCAGCCAACGAGAGACTTGCCGTCAGGTCTGCTTTGATGACAGTAGATGAACTTGTCGGAAACGCTATGAGTCCTCTCTTGAACCACCAACAAGACAGTGTCTTCTTATATGTCAACGTAATGGACTTCTTCGTGGCTTCAGGGTTGTTGCGATGGCGTTCAAAGTCAGCAGTCTGCTTCGACACGAACCACATACGTAATGTGAAAGTCCATCTGTGTAACTGATGTCTGATCCGGTACTTGCTAAAGCTTTGATCAGAGATCCCGGCTCGTTTGAAACAAATTGGGTCTGCTTTGAGAACTCAAAAAGGGGTTTTCACACAGCCGCCACTTGTTGGCTGCAAGAAATGTCTTTGGCGTTCGAACTGTGGAAATTATACAATACAATTAACCACACCAACAGATCTAAACGTTACTACGCGGTATATGATTGCTCTAAGTGGTTATATAATCGTACTGTTTGAATTGAACGTTGATATTATAGTTTTACATGAGTATCGCCTTCTTCCAAGTCACTTACAATGGAGCTGTCCCCAGACTGCTTTATTCTCACCTCCCACTCTCCCCTCATTACCTGCGGAAAGCAGTCTTAAATATTGATGCTAATGTTATCCTAAAGTGAAAATCGGGATTAATATAAATACAGGCTGCTATCCCTAATCGGGTAGTTCTAGAGCGCTACAAGATAAATTAATATAATTAGAATTCTATTTACTACACACACACAAACACACACACACATTTTTCTTATTGCAGATAACAACTACCCATCCCCTGCCAAAGTTGGCAAATCCCAAAAGTCAAGATCAGTGTCAAATCGCAAACTAGTGCAAACCATATATGCGTTAAACTGAAATTAGCGAAGTGAAAGCAGTTGCAGTAAGTTACTGACTGCCCTACTAAAACTTATTCTGCTGTTTGCTGTGGTCTTGGACGCGATAACCGTCAAATTGGCAAGACTGGAAGACGTCCACAAACCAAAAGACTCCACTATTATTGCGTAGAAGTAACCTCCTGCCGTATTGACTTCACTGTCGTGTCCATGGTCTTTCTCTTCTTCACCAGCCATTGCAACGGCTCCCGCAGAAATGGCGGATTTAGCGACATACGCCGGCTGCATGGTGTTTCTTATCGAAACGTCGAAATAACCTGGTCGTCCATCAGCGAAATCTGGATGAAAGATATCTCCAGGGCGGCTATTGCTGTCTTGACCACAACGTTGCTCGAGCTGAGCGCCTTCGTTATCCACCAGTAATGCGTGATATATGATGTCCCTCTGTACATCGTGGCGTTTAGAACGTAAATAACCGTGACCACATCTAAGAAGGTGGTCGCCAAAGCAATCAATTACACGCCCACAGGAACAACGCATTGATTGTAAAGGAGAAATAATCGAAATTTTAAGCCATAGCTTTAGAGCAACTGTAAATTCATGCCGGGCCATGGACAGGCCTAACGTAACGTTTGGAATGGCCGTAACCATGCTGCAGCATGAACTGACGACTCTTTGTTGAGACGTGCCTTGTCTCGAAGACTGCTTGTGTCTATAGGGGTGGAGAGCAATGCGTCATCCAGCTGCCTCTGTAATACACGTTGAGACTCACCAGACGAGTTATTAGGATGACCGTCCGCGCCGTAACTAGCCAGAAGTTGTCTATAGCGGACAAGGGCGTTTTCTTCACCTGAGATGGATATCGGCGTACAAGGTGATTCGACAAACAGTAGTGACGTTGGAACTAACACATGTGTAGGCAACTTCTTGTTCTGGACTAGAAGGCGTGTTGAAAGCTTCGCAGAAGCTGGACAGCTACCAAGAAAAGCGGCAGCCGAATTTTAGCTGCCTGTCTCAACCCCAGGCCTCTCATGTGCATTGGTAGAGTAGCTTGCTGCCAAGAAGCATCAGGCAGAGAAGTCTTAGTTATAAGTTCTAGAGAACGTCGTGTCCGCTGTCAAAGCGTGTCCAATGGTAATCAGTTGTGCCCGAAGGAACTGTTCTGAGAAGATTGTTGATCTTGCAGAGGCTGAGGCAACTGCGAAGTAGATGAAGCTCGACTTGGGAGTTGTTCAATTCTGACAGAAAGCTTTGATTTTCAAGCACACTGTCAACCCTTTTGCCTACAATGGCACTTTAAAAATCATCCGTTCCACAGACGGGTGACCCAAGCAGCTCAAATCCGGTATCTTCAATGCAGATGCGGCGGATTTGTGATGGAAACGTAAGAAATGATTGATCACCTGACGGCCAACAGACTTCGCACTGCTTCAGGTTGAGTTTTAAACCAAAAGACGGTCTATTGTTAATCAATGAATTCTAGAACGAAGAAACAGCGTCTCTGGTCCCAACAAAGGTACCGTCATCAAGATACCAAACGTAAAGGAAAAGTCCATCGATTGGACCAATGGTATCCAACAATTGAAGGACTACATGCGAGGAAAGCAGAGGACCCAGAGGGTCACCTTGCTGCACTCCAGTTGTTGACAAAATACGACGTTGACCAAATCTTAATTTTCCTATAGTTGTGTAACACCACTGCACATAGGCAAATAAATCAGGCAAGTCATCTTTGACATATATATGTATATGTATATATATATATATATATATATATATATATATATATAGAAATAAAAATTTATTAAATTTAAATTTAAAATTATATCATTTTAATTTAATAGTTTTCAATTACAAATATATGTAAAATTTAACGTCTATTATGTAAATAATCAAAGGTTGTATAGCTGGTTGTACAATTGCTTGCATTTTAGTAAAACGTGCACGTTATAAACCCTTATATATTTAACAAAACGTAAAATTGATGCTTTGAATTATAATTCAATTTGCAATTGTACTTTATATCTATTTCTCCTTGAAATGCACTTTCTGCATAGGCGTATTGTACTAGTGAGACTAGATCATCCATCTGCTCATCATTTCACCTTCGACTTTGGAACTTATATCTATTTGATCAGACTCGGCAGCCGTGGAAGAGTGTGGGTATTCTGCAGTTGCAAAGCGGTTCTTTTTCGTGCTCTTTCAGACGTCTTCTTATTGTGAGTGCACTACAATGCAATTTCCCGAGGCACACTAAGTAGAAGCAGAATATTTTTACTTGTCCATATATTATAACTCTTGTTTGATTGTCACCTGTTAAGAAATTTCTCGTTTATTTATGGAAATTCCTGGAGCCATTATAGAGATATTAGACCACATGGGTTCGAGGTCAGCGACAGTATCTCTGAAGCTTTGAGATCACGTGCTGCCTTGTCAGCGGACGAGAAAGAGGACTGGCTATCAGATAGCCTGTCATCATTGCAATAGAAGCAAGAGTAGCAAACGTAATAGATGGACATCCGGATGAATAAACACCCATCACAGGTGCAACTGCGGTCGTTGTGAGATTATGGATACGTGTGTACTCATGTGGAGTGCCTGTGATGTCTAAGCGTATTTGAGGTTGTCTCAAATAATGATGCGATAATGATAGCAATAGTAGCACAGTGTACTTGCGACTTTATGCAAAACTCTGCTGCTGCTGCTGTGGGAAGGAGAAAAAAATGAGTTGAAGTTCGTTAGTTGAATTCATGTTGACAAACATCGCTTGATTCATTGTACAGTATACTGTAATGCCTACGCCTGCATTCACTAGACATGATGATCAAGCACCTAGATGCAAGTCTATATTGAATCAAGAGCCTAAGAGACCTCTCGTACCTATTTACATTACTTTTAGTCTTTCACTAGAGTCTTCCTTACTCCCCGCTTCTCAAATATAGTTCTCCTTTTCTGTTGTAAATATTCCAGAGAGCTGAGATCTTGAAATGTGGGGGCAAATAGATGGAAAATAGTCCTCAATTTCGATCTTCTACAAACAAGACCAAGCTGTTGAATATCCTTGGGTGTACGTATCTCGAAGCAATCAGCCTAGCAGTGGCTACTACAAACTCGTGTCCGCTCAGTAGGAGGCGTTGTCTTCTCTAGTTGCGATTCCCACTCTTTTCTTAGCTTGGCGATCATCGGAGATCAAAACACGATTGCGTATGACTTGCGCCAATTAGTGGATATACCAGCCACGCAACAGCAAACCATTCTTTTGTCACCGATTTCTTGTTTTAATACACGCCAGCGTGGAGTCTCACCTCTGTGACATCACACTATGCCACGCCCGATATAATGTGATTACAAGACTTTGAAGAACCGGAATTTTATCGCTATATCTCAGCAAAGACTTAACTTAAAAATCTAAAACTGTTCTTTCTCTCATGTATACAAATAGAACTATTAATTTCCAACATAAAAGAATTTTTGATTTATACATTGCAGTTACCCTTTAGCCGGTAAGAACACCAAACAATAACCTGACACTCAGAGTGACGCTGTAGCCACCTCACGCCCCCGCATCCGTGAAGTGTCGCTCCACTATACTAATTAGCAGTATAGAGACGCCATTTCAATGCAAACGCGCTCAAGACCAGGATACAGCTACCTACCAATGGTGTAAACGACAATATCATTGTAGTAGAATGATGATAGGAGCGAGTTTGCTAAAATACGTTAAAAATCTAACATATGCCCGCAGTTTAGTCTTTGATGGTTGGTTGCGCCACTCCAGCTAGTAATACATTAATGATGTTGCTCAAGAGGAATTCCTCCCGGTCTTGTCCATAATTTTTCCCAAGTTATAGCGACGACAAAAGACTGTACAAATAATTAGATTATTAGGTCGTCAAAATCACGACCTTGGCGTCGCATGATAATGACGTCACACGATTAGAACAACAAAGAAACACTTGGCAGGGCTGCAGAGTAGTCGGGAATCAAACTTCAGAGAGGCAATATGAGCGTGGAAAAATTTGTCGTCTTCTCAATTTTGCTGTTGGTAACAGTCAACTCGATAGATTCAAACTATCTCAAGCCATCTCTGTAAAGACAATAGATTAGCAGTGTACAATAGTCGTCATTTCTGGCTTGCATCTTTTTCTATAGTTATGTAGTTGCACCAAGGAACATTATACCAGGCGAAACGTTTGTTGTCTACGTTCATACCGAAGCCACCGACCCAGCAAGTACGCAGTTGATATCTGTAAGTCTAGATAATTCTGCTGGGCTCACCTTGGCGGATGGTGGCAGGCGTTTGATAAATTCAGGTAATAAACAATTTTTGTGCTCGAAGATAGACACAGTAAATTATCACTGCGTAGGTTCGTTCAACAAGTTCATCTTGATGGTATGTCTTTGCTATGTCTGTCGAGGTCAGATTCATGTGACAGTTACTGCATGGTTCCGTGCAGACACCACAAAATATTGATCCTACTGTGAGCGACTACTACATTTTTGTCAACAAAGTGGCCGGAACAGGAAAGACTCAGAACAAGAGCCTACCAGTTATAGTTCGCAAGAACATAATCATGTTGATTCAAACTGACAAGCCCATTTACAAACCTGGAGACACAGGTAGAATTTTTAACGTTATTTCGATTGAACAATGTCAATTGTTACGTTTTGTTTCTAGTAATGGGTAGAGCAATCGTTCTTGATCGTCACCTAAAGTCTGCTGCAGGAGCTGTTTCAGTCACCATACAGGTCTACATTATAGTTTTTTTCTAATAAAAATAATTTTGGTTTTAACTTCAGTAATAGTTTAATTTTCTTAGAATCCAAGTTCTTACACAATGGGACGATATTCTAATCTCACGCTCGATTACGGTTAGTTTAGGTTTCTCAATTTTGATAAATAGAGCAGCATATCGCATTTCCCTACGCTGTGGATACTGCTATCTAAGGCATCGATCGTCCTTTTAGGTGTTGCAGATTTCGACTTTCCTATATCATCAGAACCCGTTCTGGGAACACATCGGGTGTGTTCTACCTATGAGGTAAGATTAAATAACTATTGTAATTTTTAATAATAATTCCTTTTTCTTAATTGAACAGGGTTCTAGAGAAAGACAGCAATCATGTTTAACGTTTGAAGTTAAACGTTATGGTAAGTCACATTTATATCAATTTATGCTGCCTAACTCAATTTTGTTTAGTTCTTCCAAAATTCTCTTGTATTATTACCCCTACAGATGAAGTCCTTTCTTGCCCAATAAGAACTGTCTGCTTTTCGATTTCAGCAAAGTTAGTTTCCGTGAAAATGTTCTGTATCAAAAATAATGCTGTATGTTTAATATTGACGTTCTAGATATACATATGGGCAAAGGGTTGAGGGAACGATATCAGCGTTAGTGGTACCTAGTTTCACGAGGAATCAATGCCTTCGCAGACAGATTATGCGGAAGAAAGTGAGTCTACAAGCAAGTAGAGTGTGTATGACACGATACAATAAACTTGCAAACGTTCAAGGTCCTTGATGTCAACACTGCATAAGATGACTCTCTACCCAGCTAATTTATTTCAACCACTTATCGTGCATATATTGAAAATTTTTAGGGTTAGGGTAATGTTTAAACAAGTAATGAAACTGTAAAGCTTTCTTAAGGAGTAACAAGTACACCTGCAAAGGTAGAATATTCAGTACTTTCAGCCTTAGCCGACACACAGAAATTGCCAACGGCTAGTAAAACGATTACAGCACATGTAGATATGCAGTTGGTTCACAGCCGCTGTTGTCTAAACTTGCTATCTGTAGAATTACGTCAGCAAAGATACAAAGAACGGTTTAGCCAACTGTAATACTTGTTGCTACCATACAAAGCAAATAGCAGCATAACATGTTTAATGGCTTACATCAATTGCAGATTTATGGACAAACTTCGATGTGCGTTGACGTCTGCTCTAATGGATATTTCTGTGGAGGAGACGCAGTGATCGAGGTCAACATAACTGATTCCTCGTCTGATACCACTGTCCAATGCAAAGGACAGACCCGTGTACCTATCAAATATTTTCCCTACAAACTCACAATTATGGATGACAATTACAGTTTTCACCCTTGTCATGCTATAGTACTAAAAGTAAACATACACAAATATAATAGATTTCTATTAGTCAATAGATGCATTATACTTTTAGGTGGCTGCTTCAACTGGGTCTGGAAAACCAATAATGGTAAATGTTAGCTTAGATGTTTCCTGGGATGAAAAGAACAAACAGTCATGCAAAGCAAACAGACGACGTTCATTGGATCGCCAATACCGACCTACAGACACCAGAGGGATAGCGACTTTCTCGGTCTGTATGCCTTGTAACGCACTGAGTGTGAGCTTTTATGTAAGACATATATTGCGACCTAATTCAAAAGTATTACTCATCTAAAAGTATGCTTATGTAGGCGTCTGCAGTGACAGAGACATACGAAACCAATCCGTTCTCTCGGGCATACAGCATTCGAAGCTTCATTTATTCTCCAGGAAGAATTGTGTTATCAAGCAAAAAGAAGAAATTGCAGGTAATCTGAAGTACAATATCCACCGCTGGGTTCACAATATGTTACGGAGAGCAGTGCGTTCCGTTTCGTAACGTTTGCGGTCAGAATAAATCGTATCATCTCAGAATGATTCACGATTTGTAGCGCACTCTGCGGACTCTAGGAACGTAAATATAATTTCTTGATGGGAATAAAAAGTATAGTCTGTTGTCATTTGTGTCTGATGTGACACTCCAAAGAAGCAAGAAGGAAAGAAAGCATAGAAATGGTCGTCATTGTCTTCAAAGACCATGCGGGATACTCACATTACCACATTGGAATATTTACTTTTTGCTCTGATGGGTAAGCTACTCAATTTTCTTTCTGCTTGAACGGATATGACGTGCGGTTGACGCTATGATAGAACTGAATGCAATGCGCGCGTTACCTGTCCGTCACTACCAAACCGTCATATTACATAACGTGAAGGAATTCACAATATGGCACTGTCAAATGATGTGGGTAGACGTTACGCGGCACAGCGGAGCTGACTGCTCTCCGCAGTATTTCGTGAACACGGCATAACTGTTTCTCAAACCTACACACTTGATAATTACAAAATTCTTGCAGATTGGGGAATCAGCAAATATTACGGCTTCATTTTCTATTGCAGCAATGGCGGATTATTACGTAAAATCAACAAAACAAACCGCAACTATATCTTTCCTAATTATTTTTGATGAAAGGTTGTTTACGATGGAAATATTGTTGACCACGGTCGTTGCTTACCAAAAAGCGACAGAAAAGCTAGCAAAAAGCACAAACAGTTGTGTAAAACAGGAGGAATTAGAAGAACTTGCTACATTTCGTTTGCTGTTATGTTATCAATGGCTCCAAGGTTTACTTTGATCGTTAGTCAGAAGGGGCTCGCTGCTTCATGGATTGCTTTTGAAGTCATTCAGAGTCGCGACTCTGCGGTAATTAAATGAATTTATAATGTATATTTTTAATGTAAGACTGTTTCATTATTTATAAAGATATCGGTACAATTTCAGCACAAAAAAGTAAAGCCCGGAGAGAAAACTAATCTGCTGATTAAAGCACCTCCAATGTCATACGTGGGCGTGGTAGCAGTAGATCAAAGCGTTTACATTCAACAGGACAAAAATCAACTAACGACTTCCAAAGTTAGTGCAACAATCACAGATGCAAGCACGTCGTATAAATCTTCTATTGCCTAAATTGTAGTTAGATCAATACTTTCAGTTTGATTACGAAGGAGTAGACAAGGTTGGTGCTGACAAGTACGTGTGCGATTGGTCCGTGTACTGGGATTGTCGTTGTACGTGTTACGGACCATACCCAAGACCGACGGGTCAAGCTGAAGGAGACGTACACACAACTAATTTCCCTACGGTCGAAGTTGATTCTTCGGCTAGTATATCGGACCAAAGCGGAAACAACAGAGATCTACGTAGACCTATAAGAGATGTTGGCAGGAACAAGAGGCAAGAGTTACATATTCCACCCGGCATTGTCTACCCAGTTGCACCAAAGAGAAATATTAGCGAAAGGTGCTGTCCGCGAAACTGCACAGCAGTACACTACCCTAAGAAATATTGCTGGTATTACAAAGCAAGCATAAATTTATTGGTATTTTAACGATTTAGCGCTTGTTTTCAAAATGTTTTATGCGTATTGTTTACGAACAGTTATCTGGAATTCAACTGTCTGACAGTGAAACGGCACCAATGGCTTGCCAGAAACCAAATCTCCCACCTAAGCCTAACGTCACCTACGACTGTTGTGAGGCAATGATTGGTAAGAGAATGTAAATCACTCGTTGTAAAATTATCATAACACTGTTTCGTGTTATGACAGTAATGTATTTCCCTGGCATTACCTTGGAAGGAGAAAGATATCCCGAGGTTGTACATAACATTCCAACTGATGAAAGCGATGATGTGGTAAGTCCGTCTCGTGTTCGAACACACTTTCCTGAAACTTGGTTGTGGTTTGCCCGAAAAATTAGGTATTCTATTTTTATATTTATACGAAATCGTACATATAAAATCATATGTTTCAGAAACAACACATTGCATGAGGAAGTTACTGTTCCCGATACAATCACATCATGGGTAGCAGATGCCTTCGCTGTATCTCCTTCACACTCAATGTCGATCGCAAGTCCGGCAACTCTGACCGTCTTCAAGCCATTCTTCATCACTATCAATCTGCCCTATTCAGTCATACGAGGAGAGCTTGTAGAGATTACTATCACCGTCTACAACTATCTTGAAACCAGATTAACCGTGAGTGCATGTATACGTGTGTGTCTTATAAAACAGACGTAATACAACGAATTTACTTGTTTATACAGGCTTTTGTTGACGTACACGTAGATAAGAACGACGCCCGACTAGTGCGAGAAAAACGATACAAATCTGTGTTGAATCAGCAAACAAGGATACTTGAGCTTCTGCCTGGATACGGAAAGTTAATGTCTTACTTACTTTTGCCTCTGAGAAACGGCCACTTGCCAATACGGGCAACCGCCAGATCTACACTAGGAGCAGACAGCCTAGTAAGAAACCTACTGGTCGAAGTAAGTAGCGTTATACACCGGTGAAAATAAAATATCTGTAGTTTTTCGATATGTAGCCGGAAGGCGTTAAAGAAGAGCATTGCCAGTCATCACTTCTGTGTTTGGAAGGTAGACTGTTGTTAAAGTGCATCATATTATATAATCCTTCATTGTCTTCTTCGTAATAAAGATGACGAAAATTATACATCTAACCTTCGTGGTAATGATACCAATCATACCATCACATACGTCTTCAATGCATCACTGCCACCCAATTTTGTTCCTGATTCGGAGAGTGCAGTAATCTCAGTAACAGGTTAAAACGCACTAAAAATCAAAAACATGTCTTTTCACGTTTTTATCCGACGTGGATGTGTAGCAAATTACATGGGACCGACGATTGAGGGTTTAGAAAATTTACTGCGATTACCGACAGGTTGCGGAGAACAGAACATGCTCAATTTTGCTCCTGCCGTCTATATCGCCCGCTACCTTGACACAGTCGGTCAACTCGATGAAGTCACCCGAAAGAAAGCTCTTCTATTCATGCAAACAGGCAATAAAAACACAGAAATATGGATAGAAAATCAATCTCAACGTTGCTAAATAAATTTAGGATATCAAAGAGAAATGACGTATCAACGAGAAGATGGATCCTATAGCGCTTTTGGAAACAGTGATCGCTGCGGCAGCATGTGGTAATTTATATTGCAAACAATATTTGGAATTCTCTGTGTCTCCATTTACTGACATAAACTTTAGGTTAACAGCTTTTGTGTTGAGATCATTCGGTCAAGCAGACGGTCTAATTGGAATGTCAATTGATGAACGGGTGCAGAACAAAGCTGTTCAATTTATCAAGAACAACCAGAACGCAGATGGCTCATTTCCTTCTATCTGTAGTCCAATACACAAGGAAATGCAAGGATGCAGCGGTGGTAATTGCTCTCTAACGGCTTACGTCACATTAGCTCTCTTAGAAGCAGGAATAGCTCCAAAAGTTAAAAAAATTACGAAATAATAAAGTATCATTTAATAAATCTTTCCATGTAGGATGAGACTATCAGGTTGGCTCTTTACTATCTATCAAAAAGATGTGTATCCTTCAACTGTAACAGCCCGTACAATCTCGCTCTAATTGCTTTCACGCTGTCCAGAGCTGTAGGATATGACGAAGAAACAGACAAAGCTTTAAAGACTCTTCAAAAATGTGCCGTTAAAGTAGGCGACCACACTCACTGGCAGTATTCGATTGATAAAACATGTCATAACCCATGGCCATGGTCTTATTACTGCCGGACAAGGTCATGTGACGTCGAAGCGACCGCTTACGCGTCATTGGCATTTATCGATCGAGGAAACATTGCTTACAGCTTACAAATAGTCCGTTGGTTGATCAAACAACGTAATCCTCGCGGAGGATTCAAGTCTACTCAGGTGTTGGCCACAAAAGTTTTGAATTAGAGAATTTTGTCTTGAATTGAAAATTCCTATTGGCAATTCTAGGACACGATGGTTGCTCTTCAAGCTCTCTCTGAGTACGCCAAATTAACGGTGTCTGATGGGCGTGTCGTTGCAAGAGTATCGCTGAATGCTAATCAACTCACAGAAACTCTATCACTTGACCCATCAAATGCCATGCAAGTGCAAACCATCACAGTTAGTCATTCATTTACCAATCCATACACATATTTAGCCAGCATTCTGTATATAGCTGACAAGCCTGCCAACACTAGTTAACGTTACAGCAAACGGTAGAGGTTGCATATTGGCATCAGTTGGTGTTAAGTACAACGTACCTAAACCTGATGAGACTGCAGCCTTTCACGTTTTTGCCAGAGCTCAAATACAGAGAGGTGCATGCAAGTATTTGGTAAGGGTGTGCAACAGGTAATCAATCTAGAACTGATACAAACAATCCTGGTTTTCTACATCTCACTTTCTTTGCAGATGGATTCAAAACAATCCGGACACTTCAAATATGGCCATATCTGAAATTACTTTTTTCTCAGGGTTTCTACCTATTCAGAGTGAATTGAAGCAGGTCTCTTATTCTGTAGGAAGTTTTGTCGCTGCATACAATAGTGAAATGTTTCTAGCTTGTGAAAAGTAACCGCTGTAACATCAAGAGGACAGAATTCAAAGGTCGTGCTCTCAACATATACTTTGAAGAAGTATTTTAATATAAAACTAACATTGGACACATGACATGACGTTGAAGACTCTATTGCAGGTTACGCAAATGCAATGTTGTTTTGAAGTAACAATGAAGAGGGCTTCGGTGGTGGCAGATCTCCAAGGTGTTCCTGTCATAACTTACAACTACTATGAGCCTGACGAGAGAGGAGGAACGATGATGTATCCTCGTCAAGAATGCCTTTGAAAGAAAAACTCTTTACAGTTGAACTTAATGTGTGTCTGTCGCATGTGCAAAGAATGTGCTCTGTTGTTTGAAAAAAAAACACAAAAACGTCTCAAATTATTTGAAAATGGATATAAAGCAATGCCTTAAAAATTCTACAATTGTCGACATCGATAATATACTTAATATTTCTATCTTGACATTTATTTTGTCTGTCTGTGAGTTGCCTGCTCTGACTTGGTACATTATATACTGCTATAATTTGACTCTAAGAAGTAAATAGCTTATACGCTTTCATTACAAATTTTTGTTTTTGCTCTTGTTGTTTGTGTTGTTGTTGTGCGTCTTTGTTTGTCTGTGTTTATGTGCTTGAGTGTATGTTTGTGTGTGTGTGTGTGTGTGTGTGTGTGTGTGTGTGTGTGTGTGTGTGTGTGTGTGTGTGTGTGTGTGTGTGTGTGTGTGTGTGTGTGTGCGTTTGTGTGGAATGAAAAAACCCGTGTCTTTGCGTGACAAGTTAAATTCTAAGATGACAGCAGTCCTAATTCCCTTGCAAAAAGGAATCAAAAATTCGTCGATCAACTTAGAATTTGAAAGTGGTAATTGGCATTTGACTGGAAGTGAATAGACCGTTTCGATTAACACAATGACATCCTGTAGCATACAGAGATATTTTGGTTTCAATTATATACCAGTATCTGCAATCTTTAAAATTGAATACTTTCCTCGTGTGGCGTTGGTTGTAATTCTGTATTCAAGCCTTTAGATGATGACGACTGGCCAGCCAAAAGGCGGCATAACTTTAATTGGAGCAAGAATTACCCCTATCCTAGTATAGACCCGGAAAAATTTGTTTCTTAATTTTCTATACGGTCGGCTAGAGCTTTTAACGTACGAATATTTTGAACATGTTTGCCATAAAAACATCTCTTGCGATAACGTCACATGACATAAGCTATTTATATAAAATATACAAAAAAATTATTTTAATTTTTTTTATTTCTTCACAATTTCAGCATGGTCTGTGAGCTTAAATACGTGCAAGAATTCAAGCCAAATGCAGCGGAATGCAGCGCCTGCCGGGTTTTCATAAGTGTGCTTCTGCTTTGTGATAATATAGGAGCACTTCACTGATTGACGCACGCGCATCAACTCTTGACTCCACACGGTCGCTAATCGTTTCTGCTCTTGTTTCAATTTTTTGAAGTTAGGCGCTATCTCAGAGCACACTTGATAGTTCAAATAACGTCCATGAAGTGTAGGTTTCGTTTTACCGCTTCGTGTAAACTTTGATATTTGCTTTGGCGAAAGCAAAATATGCTTTGGCATCACTGAATCACTTTCAATTCACGACAAAAGTACACAAACGCGATGATTCGGATGTAGAATAAAGGCAATTTGTGTCACTTTACTATGTGCTGTGGCGCGCGTTTTCGTTTTTTTTCTGCAAAACTCAAGCTCTTTCGAACTGTAGTATGGTCTCCAATCGTAACAGGGAACACAGAGGAAAGCGCGAAAGACAGGGCGATTGCAAGTCGCTCAAGAAGATCATGTGGAGTCTACAACGTAAGAACGACCGAGTCATTTATGAACTGTAACTTATATCGCCTGGAGCGTCTAGAAACGTCTCTTGTGTGCTCTCGTAGTTGGCCTCGTAAAGCAAGAGCAAAACAATGAGCTTTGCAAAACGACAAGCGTTCGGTTTGCAGCCCAATGCCTTAAAGTACGTTAACGGCTACTGCGCGTGCCTCACACGGTGAAGTGTTCCTCCTAATTTAGTGCGTTGTCATAAAGATAAAAAGAGAACAATATGGAGCGACTGACACGTCTATATATGTATGGAAATGCACTGTTGTTAGTCATTGTGGTATTTCTTATGGGCTGCATGCATGATTTGGTGAAGACGCTGCAAGTCTTCTAAAATTAAACATTCCAGCTTTTTGTATCAATTGAAAACTTCAAATATTAAATAGACGTGTTTTTGTTTTAGGTGCTTATTTGTCGGTGCATCCGCTTGTCTGTCTGTGTCACTGTCCACACACTCTTTCGTCTGTCTGTCAGTCTGTTCATTTGTGTCTGTTCGTTGGTTCATTAAACTGTCGGTTTGTCTATCTGTCTGTCTGTCTGTCTGTTTGTCAATACTTATATATTCCAACCATCAAGCTATAATGCATATTAACAAGAGGCAAAAAGTAAAGTTCGCAAGCTACATGAAAATACAGGCATGTGTGCACAAAGCAGCTAAAAAATGATGCTACTAAATTTTCAACTAATTGCTAAGAAACTGAGTGCTATTAGAGTCCAGTTTAAATT
>CAXXBX010000066.1:530000-540297 GCA_964274945.1 Dehalococcoidia bacterium
CCTGAGCTTCCCGATACTATCCGTCTGTAGGTTAACTAGTTTTTGTGTATTTTGCTCAGGAACTACGTAGAGTGGTTGTGTTCTTGCCTCGCTAGGTATTTTGATCAGTGCTCGTAGTGTGTCTCGGTCGATGAGGCCGTGACGACTTATGTTAATGATGAATCTATGGATCTGTTTCCTGATACCCGTCGGGGGGTCGGTTTCGAGGCGTTGGTACGTGACGGTATCCCTACGTTTTAGAGGCCTTTGCGGGCGTATGTCTGTCTGTCTTGGACGACGATCATGGATCCCTTGTCTGCATTCTTTATGACTATGTCATCGCGTTTGCTGAGTCGTTCTAGGGCTCTGTCTTCTTCTCTTGTGAGATTTTGGAATATTTTTTGTGTCGGTTTGGTTTTCGTTAGCGCGAGGCGTGTTCTTTCGATGTATTCTTCGAGGACGGTGTTGTTTGTCTTGATTGGGTCCCAAATGGATCGTCTCTTGAACGGTGTCGTGCCGTAAGCATGGGCGGTTCTTTGTGCGATAGTGTAGTCTGTGGTGTCTGGGTATTCGTGTGTGTCACGGTGGTTTGTGTCTCTTGTGTTGTCCGTCGTTCGCCACGGTTTGCGTGTAGTGTGAGTCTCAGTTTACGGGCGAAATTGTCGAATTCTTGTAGGTGGCGTTGTCGTTTGGGTCTCGTCTCGGTAGTTACGAACGTTAGTCCCTTGTCGAGTACTGTTAGTTCGGTGTGTGACAGTGTAGCATGACTTTTGTTTATGACGTATCCGCCGACTGTGGCTGGGGTGTCGAGTATGGATTTCAGACAATTTGGAGCGGAGAAACGAGACTCAGATGTGCAATTTATAACATGACGTGTATTCGTGTCAATGCTTTCATCACTCATATCAGTTACTGCTATTAGATTATTAGAGTTACTTTTTATCATCAACGTTTCCTCCACTTCGCTTAGCGAGTGTTTTTCGTTTGTCTTTCGGCGGCAGCGTTGCCGTCAACAGTTATTGACGGTGTTTCTGATGTAGTGTGTCTTGAACGATCTGTGTTCGGATACAAATAATACAGGTGCCATGTGAGTACGATCATAATCGGGTGTCAGTGTCAACGGGGCTCTTTCAGGTTCGTTTTGTGTTATTACCGTGAGCATCGTTGCTGGTTTCGTATGGTCTGTGGAGGTGGTTTTTCCGGGAGGACGACGTTTGAGGTTTGAGTTCGTTAACATCGGCTTTTCGCCTGCGTTCGTTGAGCATTCTTGTTTTGGCCATTTTGCGCTTGAGTTCGGTGGCGTGGACTCTGTCTAAGGGTGTTTGTCGCAGTTTGACGGTCGAGTCCTGCTCTACCTCTACCTTGTTTGCAATGAGCCTCTCTGTTTGGGCTTTTTCCGCTTGTAATTCGGTGTTTTCCGTGTTGTGGTGCTCGGTTAGGAGGTTCATTGCTTCACAGCCGAAGCTTCGTTTGAGGAGTTCGAATTTCTTCGAAATATCCGTTTTGTGTCCCAGAACGGGCTCAATGTGATTGGTCACTTTTAGGCATGGTGGAATCAGGTCCTCTACCTTGGACATCTGTATGTATACTTGATGGTGTGTGAGACTCTCCATCTTGTTTGACTGGTATGCGTGTTTGTCTAGGAGGCGCTCGATGGATTCAGTTGTGATGTGTGCGGTGTCGTCCGCTGGTATGTTGTTTGTTTGTTGTAGGAGTGTGAGGATCTGCGATTGTGGCGGTGGTTGGTTTGTGCTTGGTGGAGGTGGTAGTGGTAGTTGCATCGTCGAAGGTTGTTGTGTAGTCGTGGCGGCAGCGTTGGATAGGGTGGGAGCGGTGGCGGAGGTGGTAGCGGCAGTGGTCGTTCTACCGCGTCGTCCCGCAGTCCGGTTCGTGTCGATCCCGTCCATCGACTATTGACCGGAGCATTTTATTGTGCCTCCGTTGTATTGACTGTTGGTAGTAGGTTGCGATGACGAGATTCTTGTGTGGTATGCGGGTCTTGTTGCTGTTTCTGCCTCGTTTGGTCGGTGGTATTCGTAAAGAGGGTTTCTGAGTGAGTTGGAATACATTGACCTTTTTCTAGATGGGTCAAACAACGCACGAACAGTCAAACAGGAGGGAGGGGAGAAAGGGGAGAAACAGTGTTGAAGTATCATGATAGTATATTGTAGTATAGTGAGTCGGTTATGGGGTGTCAAAGGCACATGTTCTATCGTTAAATGGTGGTTGCGTGTGTCGTGTATCGAGGCTATTCGTGTCTAGTGTGCGTTTTTAACGTGTGTGTGTACCGTTTCTCGGTCGTCTCTGTCGAGTATGTTCTTCGTTCTCGGTCGCCCCGAATCATCGGACGCGTTTCGGTAAGAACCTTCATTAGCGCTATCGGGGTCGACGTAAGTCACGAACCGAGAAGAGAGGAGAGTGAGGAGAAGAGACTCGTGTCTGAGTGTGGTGGTCATAGTCTATCGTTGTTTGTGAGCTTAACTTATCGAATGCGTGATTGCCGTGATATTTGCGAGTGATAGAGAGTGTCTTCTTTGTTGCGTCGCGTCTTCGTCTTTGTCGGGATCGTGTTTTCGAGATATACGTTGAGTGGGTCGTTCAGAGAGAGTGAGGACGAAAGCTTGATCGAATTTCCACGATGTTTTCGTTTGACACTATTTTGTTAACGGTATGGCGAGTTATAGTATCGTTCCCCGACCTGACGACAAAATGGAGCCCACTATACGGATTTTCTGCTGGAACGCACACCCCATTCAAGACGCACAACATACCCTGATAGTGCTATACACGTATACATGCGTAATAGAATTATATTCATCAGGTCAAGATGAAACGTTCACGATATATTCGGCGACGTACACGTAGTCTTTCGTACCCAACAATAGGTAAATTCGACTATTTTGGCGAATACTCAAACGCGATCTATCGAACCACGTCCAAGAACTAATTCTACGTTCTGTTCCGCTCCATTTTCGCGGACCGCAAAGAGAAGCATTCACTAGACTTCTTGGCCGGACGACGACAAAAAAGACTCGAATTAGCCACGCTTGGGACAAGACAGTTACGAAGCCAAAAACCTGTTGAGTCTTTTCAAATTCCAGTCACCCTTCAATGCTCTGCAACTGTTAAACCAACTCAGTGTGTATCATCACTGCCACGTCGTCTTTCACGCAATCAATTAACTACTGATTATATAACTGAATATCATACCAATAAATGGCTAAATTAACTAATAACAAAGACTCCTCATTAACGTCAAATCGCAACTTTCGATCAAACCACTGACTCATTCAACAGTATATGCATGTATATACCGCGTTCGTGTATGCATGATAATAGCAACTGATTCCATATGTTCAATCGTATATAGGTATACCGCAAACTCTGATCATTTAGAGATAATGTTAACCCGAAATGGTATCACCCAGAAATAGCAGAACTAAAGAGCGTGTTTGCCATCGTTGTGACGGACGCAATCACGACTCTGAAGAGTGTTGGTACAAGAGTGCCACTTGCCGGGTTTGCAACGCTAGAGGTCATATCGCCAAAGTGTGTTGGAAACGGAAGCAATCTGGCCAGAATTGTAAAGCGAGTTATTGCTCGGGATTTTAGAACCACAAGCAAGAATCGAAGAAGACGACGATGTGAGTATAATATATACTCTGACAGACAAACCTAGCTTACCCAAAGTCACCGTGGAAGTTGCGGCGTTAGGCCCCGGTCACACTACGTCAGGACTGACGGCGACGCTTGCGTTTGCGTTTCACGCGTTTTGTCTAATTACATGCAAACGTAAATGTGCGGTCACACTTGTAGAGAGTATTTGTTGACTCCCACGTTCACATCGGCGTTGATGTACATAGGTACGTTGCGTGGGCGTTTCTTTAGTGTTGGAAGGTGCTATTGTCGCTGTTGTCACCTTCGCGTACGTCTGCAACACTCGTTCTAGGGTATTTGACCTACTGAGACTTTGCAATTGGTTCATTTGTTTTGATCGATCGTCAACAAGCGCCATGTCTGCGGATCGTGGAAAGTCAACAGCTGCAGCTACTAGGAAGCAGAAAGTCATTTGGTCGCCAAACGCGGAAGCAAAACTGATAGAGCTGTGGTCTGATGTACTTGGCAAATATGACGGCAAAATGATGACAAAAAAATCCAAGGAGAAGATTGTCACCCAGCAGCTGAATGACTACTGCGATCAAGTCAGTCTTCAACATTTCTCGGAGTCGGAGGTGCGCAATAAAATAGACAGCATTGTCAAGAAAGCGAAAGGGATCTATGCGCAGTATCGTCTTCCAAAAGAAACGGGGCGTGAAACAGATGATGCCGATATTGCGCTTGATGAGGAAGCTGCCAAATTAGCATGGCCTAACTTTGCTGTTTTTATTGCTCACTTTCGAAACCATCCCTCACTGGGACCTGGCTCTGTTGACGACGCTTCTTTGCTACCTAATCTACCGCTATCTCAGCGTGCTGAAGAGGACTTGTTTGTAACCACAGGTGTTGTGGCAGAGGAAGCCCAACACCCACTTCCCACACGTTCCAGACCAACTACACCTAGTTCACGTACATCAACTCCCGTACAGCCACCACTAGAGTCTTCGAGCGAAAATGACGCTGAAGAGGAAGCAGCACCAAAGGCAAAGAAGAAAAGGAAGGCTCCCAAGACCCCAAGAGTTGGTACTGCGGGGTCTCAGCTAGCATTCATTCAGGCCATGACAGAAATGCAAGAATCTAGCCAAAGGCGACAGTTTGAGCATGAACAGGCTATGCAACTGCAACTGCAGCAGTTTGAAGAAAGAAGAGAGAGAGAGAGGCAGCAGAACGACAGAGATATTCGCCTGAATGAAGAGGAAATGAGGAAAAAGATGTCTCAGGAGAGTCAAATCTTTCAAACTCAGCTTATGCAGCAACAGCAAGCATTTCAGGCTGAGCTCTTTAAACGCCTCTTTTCTGATAAGCAATAGTTATAATTGAAAATGTCTAACTTGTTGCATGTCTTTTACATTTACTCAATGTCTATGTGTATAATTTAAAATATTCTTGAAATAACAACAATCTGTAGTAATTTAAAATATCTGTAGTAAGGCTAGACTTGAGAAATATCAGTGTCTAGGATTGGTAGCATGAACCCAGTCTGCAAGGGTATCCCTGACACGTTGTGCATCATCATCAACTACATGCTGGTGAGGAGGACCTACAACATCATTGTTATAAGCAGCATCTTCGGGCAACCAGTCTTCTTCAAAGGGACAGTTGTGCCTCTCGCAAATATTGTGAAGAGCACAAGCAACTGTAGCTACTTGGCTCGCGAACTCCGGATTCTTGAGGTTGCTATGTGCTGTCACTTGCCATCGCCCCTTGAGTCTTCCAAAAGCCTGTTCCACTACTCTCCTTGTTCGAATGACAGAATAATTAAAGCTCTTTTCTCTGCCAACATGATTGTCACCATCATAACATTTTATGACAGTCGAACTGAGGGGAAATGCTGCATCCGCAACCAGAAATGGCCTGATTGATAATCCCCCAATAATTTTTTGATGTACCGTAGACAACCAAACATCACTGTCTATATTTTGTTTCAGCTGACTGTTTCTGAATGTGTACGAGTCTCCGACAGACCCTGGCCGACCAGAGTTGACTGAAATAAATATTCCTCTGGCATCAACACACCCCAGCACTATGATGCTATGAAATCTTTTGTAACAGTAATAGCTGTCTCCAAATTTGCTAGGTTTTTTTATTTGCATAAAAGTCCCATCTAATGCTCCACCACAGTGAGGCAAACAACAGAGTGCTTCAAAGTCAGCAATAACTTGGTCCAGTTCATCTCCAGTGGGAAAACGAATAGAATCTGGAACCAGAAACCGACGCAACACATACATTCCCTCGTGCACAATTGACACAATAGAAGCTTTTGCAACTCGGTAGATTATAGATAGTTCTGAAAAAGACGTTGAATGAGCAAGCCAGTGTAGAGTAATTGCAAAGCGCTTGTCTGCATTTATTGGTTTCCTCAAATTGGTGTTTTGCTTTTGTAGACGCCAGCCGTATCGTCTAAATAGAAACCAGAATGTTGCTTTTGTGACTCTGTATCTGTCCAGATACTGTTTGTCTTCCCAATCAGGGAAAGCTAGCCCATGTTCCCTCCATGTACCTTGCACATCTTTCTCCCAAAATCCAGCACCTCTAGGTGCTGTCCAAAATCGTCGCTGACGCCTGAGCTGCTTCACTAATTGCCACACATAGGGATTCATCCACATATCCGTGCAGTGCAAAACAGAAGGCGGCATCAATTTCCTAGGAAACCCGGTCTTCACAGATGTAAATCGGAAACCATAGCGAAGAAAGTTGTCATATGATGGTATTTCAGCTCGCGGTACGCCAGACGAGAACAGCAGAAAAACGAAAAACCAGCGTTTACTATCTCTGCTTGTCAGCATCATGACACAACGGCACAACAAATGAACCAATTGCAAAGTCTCAGTAGGTCAAATACCCTAGAATGAGTGTTTCAGACGTACGCGAAGGTGACAACAGTGACAATAGCACCTTCCGACACTACAGAAACGCCCACGCAACGTAGGTATGTACATCAACGCCGACGTGAACGTGGGAGTCAACACCACGTTCACGTTTACAGTGGCGTTCACGTTACGTTTAGATAACGTCATGAGAAAAGCAAGTGTGACCGCCCTAACGCAAACGTCGCCGCCAATCCTGACGTAGTGTGACCGGGCCCTTAGTGACAATGGATGTCGATACCAGGGCATCTATGACTGTGATACTTGCGTACATATACAAACGTATTATGACTGACGTGAAGTCACGGAAGAGTAGAGTCAAACTTCGGACATAATCTGGAGAACCACAGACAGTAAGGAGAAGCTTACGTTCCAATCCGTTAGGGTCACAAGACCGCACGTGAGAAAATGGTAGTCGTTGAAGTTCAAAACAAATCAGCAGTCTTGGGGCAAAACTGGCTTTCACAGATTTGACTGGATTGGCACAAGTTATTTAGAGTTGACGGAACGACTAACCCACGGAAGACGCTGGGTACCGATTATACTAACAGATACCTCTATTGTTTGAGATGGGAATTGGAACACTGACTGGATACGAAGCACGCATTACACTAAGACAGGCTGCAGTACCAAAGTTCCACAAGACGCGACCGGTACCCTGCGCCCTATACAGTAAAGTACACGAAGAACTGCACCGTTTTCAACAGGAAGGAATAATTCGACAAATTAACAGATGCGAGTGGGCATCACCTATTGTGGTAAGGAAGGCTGTCGGGTCAATAAAGGTAAGTGGTGACTACAAAGTTAGTGTGAACCCTTACCTAGAGACAGAATGCTACCCAATGCCTAATCCGCAAGACTTGTTTTCAAACCTACCAAGGAAAGAGTCTTTACTCGTTTGGACATAAAATATGCATACCAAGAAATGAAGATTAGCCCAGACACTCAGGCCCACTTGACAATCAATACTAGCAAGGGACTCTTTGTGCATACAGGGATGCCGTTTGGAATCACATCTGCACCTGCTATTTGGCAAAAGTCCATGGATAAAATTTTAGCAGGCATTCCAGGATGCATATGATACTTAGATGACATACTGGTAGTAGTAGGTAGCCAGGAGAAACATAGCCAGCGCTTAGACGCTGTGTTGGACCGACTGAGTAAGAGAGGTATTCGACTAAAGAAGAGAAGTGCACATTCAACACTTCCGAAGTGGAGTATTTGGGCCACCTAATTAGCGAGAAAGGGCTCCGACTATTGGAGAGTAAGTATCGAGCAATTAAAGAGGCTTCCCAACCACAGAATGTAACTCAATTAAAGTCATACTTGGGTTTACTCAACTACTATGGCCGATTTTATCGAATATCTCAGCTACCCTTCAACCTTGTACAAACTACTCCAGAAGTCTACGCCATGGATTTGGAAGAAATCACAAGAGGCTTTTGAGGAAAGCAAAGAGAAACTATTGAATTCGAGCTGTCTAACACATTACGATTTCAAGTGTGACGTCTCGCCAGAAGGAATTGGGGCTTGTTTAACGCACGTTTACCAGATTAAACTGAACAACCAATTGTATTCACATCCAGAATATCGTCTTCAACTGAAAGGGGTTATTCACAGTTGGAAAGGAAAGCCTTAGCTGTCATCAACGGTGTTCGACAGTTCCACAAGTATTTGATCGGTCGAAAATTTACACTGGTGACAGACCATAGACCTTTACTTAAAATATTAAGACCGAAAAAAGGGATCCCGACTTTGGTAGCTGCTAGATTGCAGCGTTGGGCGATAGTACTGAGAGCATATGACTACCATTTAGAGTTTACTCCCGGAGTAAAAACAATCAAGAAGCGGACTTGCTATCCAGACTTCAACTGCCTGTGGAAGCGATCAATCCTAACGAAATTGCATACCATATAAATTACTTGGACACTTTGCCAGTTACAGCAGACCAAGTAAAGCAAGCCGCAGCCCTTGGATCCAATCCTTAGCAGAGTATTGAAGTATACCCTGGAGGAATGGCCAACCAATGGATCGCCTGAACTTCACAGTTATGCCAAGAGGCCAACCGAGTTATCTATTACTGAGGGATGTCTAATATATGAAGGAAGAGTAGTGATTCCATATTCACTATCAAATCAAGTATTGTCTGAACTACACACAGGACATATAGGAATGGTACGAATGAAGGCGACAGGTTGAAGTTTTGTGTGGTGGCCTGCCTTGGACAGAGATGTTGATTGTATAGTCAGATCATGTTCCACGTGTCAGGATGAATAGAAATAGATCTGTAACTTCAACGCCAACTCATCCTTGGATATCCCCGAAAGGTCATTGGAAACGTGTCCGCGCAGACTTTGGGAAGTACGGAAGAAGACACTACTTAGTGTTAGTACATGCATTTTCAAAGTGGCCAGAGGTCCATAAATTACACAAGAATACTACTGCTTGCCAGACACTGGAATGTATGAGACGAACATTTGCGACTCATGGAATACAATACTGTGTGGTAACTGACAATGGATCTCAATTCCGATCAGAGGAGTTTAGTAAGTTCGTTCGCTCAAATGGCATCCAGCATCAACGTACCCCGCCATATCACTCATCCACGAATGGTCAAGTGGAGAGGATGGTACAGGAATTAAATAAGAGCTTGAAGTCTAAGTCATCAGAGCGAACATGAAGTTACCAAGTGCCATTGCTCTACTTCATTATCGGACTAACCCACACGGGACGACTGGAAAGACTCCGGATGAGTTGCTGACAAAACTTTCTCTTAGGACGAGGCTGAGTGTCTTGAAATCGGAATCTGGGAAAAAGATCATCAAAGAAAAGAATTTAACCATGCTACAACCAATGTAAGAGAAATAGGTCCATGAGACATTGTTTCTGTCTGGAATCCCAGAAGTGATGGTCAAAGCAAATGGCTCGCAGGAATAGTGACACAACAACTGGAATCAACATCTTATTTGTTAAAATTAGACGGACACGTAAGATATGTGCATATTGATCACTTGATAACAAGAGATGCGATCAATACACAAGTGATTCTGCCACAAGAACCGGATATCGTGCCAGCTATAGTTGTACCGAATTCATCATTGCCAGTGTTGGAAGATCCTACACTTCCAGCAAGTACACTTACACCTACAGATACTACAGACAAGAAGCACGTCATGAGAAAATCCACTGAGACTAAAGATTCAGTCACAGACAATGGAGCGACTAAACCTCAGAAGGAAATCAGTCAAAGGAGATATCCAACTCGAGAGAACAGACAGCTACCTCTCAGGTATCGTAAATACTAAAGCGAGAGGAGTGTAGCGTATGACACTTAATTTGCATAGATGACCTAGCTGGCATGGTATGTAGTAATTAGACTGTGATATAGCACTATTCGGTTAGTACCTTAGTGAGCGTTGTAGAGTGTGTAATAACAAGTGATTCTCTAAAAAATCGAGCCTGTGTCTACCGATAAAACACAAAAGTATCTATCACACATTATCCAGAAAACATGTCTGTACAATATAAAGCCATACACACACACACACACACACACGACACACACACACACACACACACACACACACACAAACACACAAACACACACACACACATAATAAATTAACACGGGCAATACAGTTAACACTTTCTGCCACAGATGTCTAACGCAACTATCGCCAAAGAAGCTTTGAGATCTTCAAGAACTGATTTAACTTAAAGCTTTCACCTTTTCCCAAACATCCAGACACGCATCATCCAAATATGCAAGTACATGTATTATGACTTCATCATGT
>CAXXBX010000067.1:0-11475 GCA_964274945.1 Dehalococcoidia bacterium
AACTATCTAGACAACTGGAGGTCATAACAGATTCTGATCTGTTTATCGTATGTTAAGAATGCATGGCTGCTACCTCTACACTGTAGTTGCTGTAGGTATGGACTATTTCACTCTTTACAATCAACGTTTACTTAATAATGTAATATATGCAGTGTACGAATAAATGCGTTATTCTAGTCTGCAATTGTTTTTGTGCTTAGGGGCACGTGTCAAGTACGAACCTTTAGTCCCAATGCGAATCCTTGCAAAGAACTTTCAGATGTGAATGCACCCATATTCCTTCCTGACACAACACCATTGCTATCGGTAACGGCTCAAGTTCAAATTGTTCTTTCTGTTATTGACTCTTATGGAGAAAATCAATGCAGTGTATTTTTCAAGGTACAATTTTAAGTTGATAGGTTTGCATGCTATGGGTTTATGCACATATTTGTCTTTGTACTAAATTATGACTGCTACATATTATGCACAATTTGACTTCTACTTTGTATACATGCATGTTTATCTAGTGTTTTTGTTATTGTAATTAATATTACTATTGACTCACATCTGATTATTCTGGGTCACTAAAAACATACCAGAGGATTTGTTATATGATAGTGTACGTACTGGAGGGAACATAACATGATACAGTCCCATTGCTATTCTCGCGTGGAAGGACCACTGAAAGCAAGGGAAGGCCTAGTGTTGAGGCTAGTCTCCGGGTACGTTCTTTATTGTAAATCAGGCTGCTCTTACACTTCACATGTATGTGTCTACAAACAGGAGGTATACATACTTAGTTGCTTTGGGCGGCCACCATTAATTTTTATTGTATTACGTTTGTTGGGTCACTGAATTGTATTAGATTTGTAAGATCAAGAGTAATAGATACATTGTCACATACTACACTACCGTATTCGCTCATAATATTACCCATATTGAAATACATGTAACACCCATGTCCGTACCTACGCCCGTATGCAGCAGGTCAGAACTTTCAGCTTGAAAAAAATGCTCGTGTCCAAGCATATGTCCAGAATATGAATCCGCAGACTAGACAAAATGGTGACTGCAGAATATCTGTTTTTGTCTGTGTGCATTTGATGAGCTGGTGTTCGTGTTGAGTGAAAGTGCTTACTGCTAGACTTATTTCTTGGTTGCAATTTCTGATACTGCTGCATGCTGTTGACGAGCTTCAGGCCGACGACTCTGGTTTGCATGTGTGATGTTTAGTTTCTGGATGTATGCTGATGCTGTAAGAACACCAGTATACCTTTGATCTTGCAAATGGATAATTGCAGGCATTTGTGGTATAGTTCTGTCTTTGAGTGTCTAGATGATGACTGCACGTAGCCAAACGGCAGCATTTTGCCACCATACTTCTGGGACCAAAATAACTTTGGGCCTTATAGTATACACCGACAAAAGTGTTTCTTTTTTACACGCCCAGCTGGGGAGTTATTAGAATACGCTATACATATTTAGTGAAATAGTGACTTTATTGTGTTTAGTGTATTACATTTAATTAATATATGAAATTGCATTGAGTCTATTGTGTTGCAGCAATTTCTTTGTCTCTTCGCATTTCCACCATGTAACCTCACAACAGGACAACCTCACCCAGTTTGCGAGAAACTTTGTGATCGCATCTTGAATGGCTCCGAGTGTCGTTATGTCTTTCAACTTGCTAAAGATGCATATGAAAAAAGCACGACTGTTGCATCTTTTCCAGTGTTTGGCAGTCAACTTCCGGAATGCGACACCCTGCCTTACTCACAAAACAACAAAGAAACATGTACATCTGGTTATATAGATGTTACTGTGCTTGATCAAAATCAAACCGTTCAAAATCAATCTGATCAAAATCAAACTGTTCAAAATCAATTTGAGCAAAATCAATCTGATCAAAATCAAACCCATCAAAATCAATCTGATCAAAATCAAACCGTTCAAAATAAATCTCATCAAAATCAAACTGTTCAACATCAATTTGAGCAAAATCAAACTTCTTCAGCAAACAAGCAGCTGTGTAAGTTAGTTAATTAAACGGCTTCATTTCTTTACATAATTTTTGGATGTTTTCTTTATTGTAGGGTTACTTGTGGGAATTCCTGTAGCAGGAACAGCTGTGCTGATTCTATTCGTTCTATTAATTGTGTGTATTTGTCTGCATGTCAGACACAAGAAGAACAGGTATGTTGTTGTAGTACCGAATGTAAGGTATCTATTGTTTTAACATACTGAATGTTTGCAATATGGCACTGGATTGAATGCGTTTGTGCATGAATTGCTGTACAGAATTCACAAACGTTTCCAAATGTCTTATTTAGTTTCAGCCATGTTGCATTGCTTCTTTCATCATTGTGTATAAACATATTATTGAAACAGAGGTTAATACTGACATGCATGTCTTTTCTATAAGTCTATGCATGTGAGCACGTGCTGCATATTCCTATGTTACATGGCTGTAGAATGCAACTTACCAGGAATTGGGTATTTAGTGCATTATCAAGTAACATCAGAAATAGAGTGGAAAGCCAGGGGCAGCACACAACTAACCAATTCCCTGTTGCTGAAAGCACAGAAATGGTATCAATTACAGTCGCAAATAAAGGGAGCAACAACAATCGTTGTGCAGCTCTGACCCCACCAGTCAAAAAGAAATCAGATAGGTATCTTGTTATGCCCAAAAGCATTGAGAACATTGTTACTGTTTTGGAGGGAGAAGACAAAGGTATACATGTCTACTCAGTCTACACTGCTTTGTTTCATTAAGCTCATTTTTATTTCTTGAGCAGAACGTATTGTTTCTATAATACATGAACTTGAAGAACTCGCTGAAGACTTGGGCGATTTGCTTGTAGACTTCCATGAAGCTATTTTGCATGAAGTGCTAGGACAAGGTGCTATACATGTTTCTTTTATATTGAACTACTCTTTAGTGTGTCCTTATCTATATGGCATGCAGGGGCATTTGGTTTGGTGCAAAGAGGATCTTTGGCAAAGGATGGCCAATTGATTCCAGTTGCTATAAAATCACTCAAAGGTGATTTCATATTAAACATGTAAAAGATAACTTTAATGATATTTGAGTAGACACATCGAATATGACTGATGTATTGGAGTTTGTTCGTGAATCTTGTATGATGGCTAGTTTTCATCATCCCAATATTCTTGGTGTTTCTGGTGTCTGTCTTGACATGTCAAATGGTCGATCCCCTCTTATTCTTGTGCCATTTATGGTCAATGGAGATTTGAAGACTTTCTTACAAAAATCGAGGATTGGAACAAAAGAGGATGAAGATAAAACCGTGTGAAATATTAATTAAGATGCAATGACTTTTTGATGCAAATGTGTCTTGTTCTTAGGATATTTCTGGTATTCAGCTTTTGAGTTTTTGCATCCAGATTGCACAAGGAATGGAATATTTATCCAATCTACTGATTGTACACAGAGATCTTGCTGCTAGAAATTGCATGTAAGTTGATTTAGGCATAAGAATGCATGAGTCGATCAATAACAGCATGTGTTGACTTAATCAATGAATTAATTTAATTATTTTGTATTGTGGTGTTATTGTGATAGGTTGGATGAAAGGATGGTAGTAAAGGTGGGTGACTTTGGTCTCTCCAGAGACATTTATTCACATAATTACTATCGAATGGGGAGTAAAGGCAGAGTACCAGTCAAGTGGATGGCACCAGAGAGTCTGACAGACAATATCTACACCGTCTACACTGATGTGGTATAGACTGTGCAATAGTTGTGTATGATGGAAACTTGTTATAACTGTATCAATGTGTGGCAGTGGTCGTTTGGTGTGACCATGTGGGAAATTTACAGTCACAGTAAAGTGCCGTATCCAGGCATCCCAAACTATGAGGTTTTGGAATATATTGAGAACGGACATCGTCTGAGCAAACCAAAACTATGTCCGACAGAAGTGTCAGTTGCTTCAGCTTATAATACGTATCATACTCTTTTGTGCAATTTTATTCTTGTATGGTTGTCCCAGATTTGCTTTTGCTCTGAAATGCTGGGAGTGGAATGCTAATGACAGACCTTCTTTTCATGAATTGAACGAAGAATTGAGTTGCATTGCTGAAGATCAAGCAGGCTATCTCAAGACCCTAGACTGGAGGGGTTCAGGGGGTTCAGACAGCTATCTCAGGCCCATTGACTGGAGGGGTTCAGTGTGTTCAGACGAATCGGCTGCTTAGCTGTAAAGTCCATACACTTTTGATTCAAATCTGCTTAGTTATTCTATCTTGGGCTCCTTTACATCTACTGTGATGTAGAAATGGATTTATACAAATTAGATAGTGGACTGCCTTGCTCATCGTCAAATTCATTCTTGCAGACTGTAGGTAGCTAGCTAGAGCTAGAATTGATCTCCTGCACTAAGTTTAGTTTTTGTTTTGACTATATCAAATTTCTTGATCAATATTTTTGAAACATGTATACGTTAAAAATAAAAAAATCACGTGATGGGTTTGCGACGTCATTGGCTTATTTTAATTTTACGCACAGTTCTGAGCATAAAATTACGCACAGACCCCAGTGCAGTATTTGATTTCTCTCTCACAATTTGTAGCAAGACCAATAAGCCGTAGCCCAAGTTAATTTGGGCGCTGTTCATGAAGTCAGGGCTGTAAGAAATTTCTTGAGAAACATTCTCGAGATTGGCATCTCTAGACAAGATTGACGAATTGTTAACTTGCATTAAATTGTTCTGCTGCCATCTTTGGAACGATCTTCACCAAGTTTTAGATCAGTAATGACTGCTGCGACTGGCCCACAATTGTATACCGGTAACTAGGCAATCATAGAGGGTTTGCTAGGGTTATGCAAGGGGTCTGGGATGTTTCAGGGTTTTGAAGGGTTAAGACTGAGCTTTGCTAGAGCCCACAGTAAGAAGGATTAGTAAAGACTGTGATTCCAGACGCGGGACTTCCAAAGGCTAGAAACGGCTAGGCTAGGACGGTAAACGTGATCCTTCTCTGCGACCCCGTCATCGGACACCACCATCATTCATCGAACACGACCTCCCAGCGGCGTCGCGTAATAGGGGCTAGAGGGGGCTAAGCCCACCACTTTTCGGGGGCGTTTTCAAAATTTTAATATCAAAGACTGGAGACGAAGTCTCAGCAGCGAGTCAGCCTCACCACTATGGCATACCGTTTGTTTCAAAACCGCACTAGAATTACCGCGCTAAAAACCAACTGCGCTAGATTGTTTCAAAACTGTGCTAGAATTACCGCGCTGCATTTGCTACAAACTACCGCGCTAGATTTGGTACAAACTACTGCATTAGATTTGGTACAAACTACCGCGCTAGATTTGGTAAAAACTACTGGATAGTATAGGATTATATGATCATTATCGTACTAGGATTATAATTGAATATCTACTTCCCGCCCACTTAATTAAAACAGTATCTTGTAGATAATTATAAGCTACACGGCCATGAATAGACTACAGTACTTTGTATTCTCGTAGCAGGTCATGGTCAGGTCTATTGGTCTCCTACACGTTAGTAACACGGAGCTTGTGTGTCTAGAGCTGCACGTGCAAATCGACCAAGTGAATGCACGTGTTTGTTGTTATTGATATCAATATGTCTCCAATTTAGTTGTAGTTTTTGTTTCACGTCATGCACTTGGGGCTAAAGTCAGAGAACTTTTTGTAGCGCACGCTAGCAAGAGTTGCTTCGCGTGACACATCTACAATGTGCACGTGACTTTAGTTTTCGCTTGATCGGTAGTAGCGTGCTGACTCCCTCATCTGTGATTGAGTGTAAAAACGAAGCTTGCTGCTTGAGGACTGGGGCTCGTTTGGTCGCGATGTGAACTAGAAGAGATTTCGATTGCACACAACCTGGATGAAGGTACACGAAGTGTGCTCGTTTGCGTGTGCGTGTGCGTGCGTGCGTGCGTGTGTGTGTGTGTGTGTGTGTGTGTGTGTGTGTGTGTGTCGTTGTATAAAAGGAGTGATTTGCTACATATATTGTACCATATAGTTGTACTATGGCAATGAAGTGGTGCATGGGAAGGTTGGCTAATTAATTAGTTCATAGCTATAGACATGTAATAGCAATAGTGTATCTTTAAATAGCTATTCTATATATACCCACTGTCATACCCAAAACTTTCCCAAGCTAGTTATCTTACCGGTCCCAGTCCCAAAACATGTAACTACTATACAGTTACAGGAAGTTCTCAACAGCCATCAATTAAAGTCCAGGTGAAATCTACCATGTAGTCTACATGCATACAGTATGCACACAGTATGCTCGTAATCTCAGATTCTGCTACAGCTTGTAGCACTCCAATGTCATCGGTGCCAGTATTAACCATCAACTATATCCTGGGCAGATGTCACATGCCGACTTTTGTTGCTTAATGTATTGCTCTATAAATTGGCCACCTAATTCTAACTGCCTAAGAACTGTCTTTTTCTAATTCCAATTTGTTATGTAATTGTCGTGCTTTCAATTACAACACATGCGTTCACAAGATTCAAGAAGAGACTGTTTTATTACTCATAAGAATGAGGCGAATTTCACACCTCGTGAAGTAACCAGGTTACAGTATCAGTGCTTCTGTGTTAAGTAACAACTTTGTCTTAGCGGGATATGCTACAAACAGTGTACAAGGGCTACAAACTATAATCAGTCTCTTATTATTGCAGTATTGAAAAACCTTACAAACATTGCCAAGTAACTACATCTTTAGATTCTTTCTAGCAGAATCTGTTCTGCAGGTACGGAAGTGACGTCGTTAATCACTGTCACTATTGGTTTCATTGTCACTGATCCTACAGACCTCATATTCTTTGTCCTCATCTGGCAGCTCAGGAAACTGTAAAGTTTGCCCGTTATTAGTGCATATGCTGTCATAATGACAACCAGTGAGTGCTATTCAATATGACCATTGGTGTACAACAGCGACAGCTGTGGCAGTTGTGATGTGTCCGGTACTTGAGGACTGTAGGATGGCTTGAAACATAGCCACCTGATTTGTCTAGTTGTGGGATGGGGAGAGCACACATGCACAGGCATTTGGTAGCTGTCACTCGCTGCCTGAATTTCAACTTGTGTTCCCCACACTCCTAGTTGATGAATGGATTTTTGGTGTTGTTGAAATGTTGTTGTTTCAGAAGGAATATAAAATTGTTGGTATCTGTCATGGTTAAGCACTATGACACTTGCAAGAAATTTCCTAAGCTGGTGGTGGAGGGTATCTCTTCCAAAGAGTTGCTTTGACATAGCTTTGAAGAGGCAGTTACCATCTCCTCTTGCTGCAGGTCGTTGTCTGCCCTCAGAGGATAGTAATCTGTCAATGTGAATCGTCCACATTCCTAGCTTCTTTTTAATTGGACTTTGAATCGCCCTCTTTGGTATACATACTACTGTTCCAGGACATGGCAGTGTGTTCTTGTTCAGAACACCCTAGCATAGGCACATGTACAACAATGACTTATTGGTATTCTTATAGTGTGTTAATTACCTCAATGATTTTGTCATATGTTGTATGCTCTGTTGTGGACTTTGTCATGTCCAATTGAAATCACAAAAATGAGTAGTACGTATAAACAATTTGTCATGACAGAATTAGTACTGTAAATGAAATAGTTTTGAATTTCGTAAATTTTGCCAGGACTGGCAAATTTTCCAAGTTAATAACTTGCTGAAGTTGTTATCGACAACTTACAGACAGTGAACATCAACATATTAGTATATTGAATGTGTTAAAACCATGGGGTTGTTTGTGCATAGGTGTTGTGTTTGGCTTTATACGAGAAAACACATGCAAAACAAAGTGGGTTTGTGAGACATTCTCAGTAGTCAGTGATGATCGTAACTGTGGTTATAGCTGACGATATTGATATCGAGCCTCTATGATTGAACAAGTCATTTCGTATCGAAATCCTTGTATAGCAGTCACAGACAATGTCAGTTTTGCGAAATTAAATTGATTGTGAAAACAGTTTGTCAGATTCCTAAATGTATTTGCTTGCAAAATGAATTGATTTACAGTATATATATATATATATATATATATATATATATATATATATATATATATATATATATATATATATATATATATATATATATATGTAACACTGAGCTGTGCAATGCAATGATGTTCTATTTTTGAAGTTCCATGTGATTCAATTTGCCTCTTTCCTCTGCTCTTGCTGACACGAGAACCAGATCTATTGCATGAGTAACAATGAATAGTATTAGCCTTGGTTCTCTTGGAACCACTTGATTTGAAAAATGAAGATTGATGATCTCTTTCAAGTTTTTCTTTCTGTAGTTTGAAATCTGTTAACAAAATGATATATCTATAACATATTGGTAGGTTATACACAATTATCAAGAGTATACAATTGAACAGGTGTGGGACCATAACAATATAAGGAATCAGAATAGTACGCATAAGTATTATATACAGACAGACATGCAGTAGTGGTATGCCGATGTGATTGAATGTAATTGTAATGTACATTATCTTTGAAGACATATACCGAGGCTGTAGCTAGACCTGTACGCAAAGTCTTCTGTAAAGACATCATTGCTGTGCATATCTGAAGAGTGGACATACACATGCATATGCATACGTACATCATATAATGATAGAGTACAATTCATATACTACTGTATATATGCATGTGCACACACCTTAGTCCACACACACACACACACACACACACACACACACACACACACACACACACACACACACACACACACACACACACACACACACACACACACACACACACACACACACACACACACACTACACGAGGCTATTTGTTTAGAGGAAACAGGAATGTTTAACTTAAGATTACTATTAGTCACAATCACACAAATTGATAAGACTGTACTGTTCTAGGAAACAAACCGGAAAAGATTTTGAAGGTGGTGAATTTCTCGGTTATTTTCATCCCATGTGCTTGCTTTCTAAGCTGCAACAGACGTGTACAGTGGAAAGTGCAGTTGGTCTCTAGACAGCGAATGGCAGGATCCTTTCCAACACTCATTGTTTATCAAAAAGGGCACTTGATCACAACCTAGACTCTAATAGTATCAGATAATGTATGTGCAGGTCAAATGTTGTGACTCCTATACTAGGAGACACTTACACAGACGATTATCAAATATGCTACTTTAATGACTCAGCTCTTCTACTGCAGACACCTTGACTTGTTAGACTACAGGTGTGATAATCATAATATGTACTACAGAAAGTTTGTTCTTCGCGCGAAAACAAGTGGAAATACTGGTTTTTAGTTTTGCGCGAAATGGATTAGGTACATACTGTACACTGTGCAGACAGGTTTGCTGACATTATGCCATCTGGTGCACGTGCATGCCATCTGGTGCACGTGCATGCCATTACGTTTCTGTGAGTGTCACGTGCGTTAGCGTGCGTTACAGCAGAAGTTCTCTGTCCTTAGCCGCACGTGTTATTCAAGTGTTGTTCTTGGCGCGTTTCTTGTCTTTGTACGTGTACCATGCAATGCTACTGATCTCTGGTATGGCCGGGCATAAACAAAATGTCTGATCTCTAGGTAACTTGTCTTGTTTTTTTAGCGCTGACGCTAATTGCCTCTGCTAGTGCTTCTGGGTTCAAGTAAGTCAACAGTGGCGGATATAGCTAGGAAGAGGCGCGAGAGGTGCGAGAGGCGCTCCTGAACCTCGTGCAGTGTACTGTACACGTCGTGGACCACTGTTGCATGCGCGTTTCATCGACTTCCACGTATCGTTTGAGCTAACGTGCACGTGTGTGTCATGCATGAACTCAAGCTTTGAACTAAAGACGTGCACGTGTGAACTCGAGCTCCGGAACAATAGCGCGCCGGTCCTCTGTTCACGTTCACACTTTACACGGAAGTGGCTAATGAGATTGTGGTTGCAACACGTGGCTACGCGAGACTACACGTGTGGCCCTTACCTACTAAAAATGGACTCTACTGCCTGTACTGATCTCAGTGGTCTCTGCCATCAGCTCCAGACAGACCCAACTAGAGACGAGGCGCGTTTAATTTATCAAACGATCAGTCACTCCTATTCTTCATACGCTACACCAGCAAATCTAAGTCAACAACAACTCTATCATCGACGAGACGCCATTGCGCAAGCAGCTTCTACCGAATGAAATACGAAATCTGCAGCCAATCGTAGTTGAACGTGACGGCCACTGCCTATTTAGATCCTTTTCTACGCTGTTCAAAGGAAACGAAGAATGTGACCATCTTGAATTGAGCTTGAGCTCATCACAAATGAAAACTATTGCGTAGATCATTGCAAACGGCGGGCGTCGGAAGTGGCAAAACAAACAGCTTTCCACAGCAAGCTGCCCGTGTGTCTTTCTATCAGAATAACTATATACCATGTACGTCCAGGAGCTCGTATGTCTCCTAGTGCTACTGCTACTAGGAAAGTTCGTTCAGACAAAAGTTTCTGCATGTCCAGTCCTGAAATTTAGTCTAGATGTTGAATGATGCCACGCGCTATTGAAGCGCTACAATAACAAAGTTTATCACGTTCATTCCAGAGATTAAGCTCGTGTGTAGGGTTTTCCCCTGAGAGTTACCGCAAATTAGATGCAGTAGCCAGATGTACACGTACTGTTCTCAATAAATCAATAGTGGCAATGAGGGCGCGTTTCCACTAGTGCCTAGACCGGTTTACCAAGTGGTTTAAGCTAAACTGGTTTAAGAATTGACCTGTTTCCACCTGCACTAAACCATTTATATGTTAAACCTAAACCTATTTCTTACTTCGAAGTAGGTTTTTGCAGAGTGGTTTAGGTTTACCTGTCACGTGACAGTAGCGCGCTTGTTTAGATGACTTCTGACAATGTCGTTTTGATGATATTGACTATTTTGCTGGGATAGGATTGCCTTAAAAGATGTAAGGGTCGTTAGCAAGGGGAGAGAAATCAATAACTACGGAGAGAGACAAGACGGTGTCTTTGGTCATCGTCATGCAAATTCCTCCTAGCAGATGCTGAATCAGTGAAAACCAACAGGTGCTCTGACTCGGCGACAAAGCAGCCCAATACTTCAAAATAAGGCGTTCCTAGACGGTTTGTTTTGCACATCCCGGATGTGCAAGTTTCTAGTGGAAACAGCGCTTTCTTGAACTGGTTTAGTTCTTAAACCCATTTAAGCTAAACTAGTTTAAGGTGCAGCTAGTGGAAACACGGCCTGAGTCATATAGAGAAGAAACGCGCTACTCAACCAAAGAATGCTCATGTCTTCTTGGATGGATTGCCAGGATATGGATGTCATGACAAGCCACATTGTCATAATCACACTAGTTAAATTAACATTACAAACCACACAACCACATTTTTGTTTGGTTGTACAATTAGTTGAAAGTTAGGATAACATGTGAATACTTATACATACCATTACATAGAAAGGATCCCAAGCACGCTACTGTAGATTGATGTGGCTACTTGCTATCCACA
>CAXXBX010000068.1:0-22385 GCA_964274945.1 Dehalococcoidia bacterium
GACTCGTAACTAAAACGGTCGTCTTACTCACACGGATACCTCTCGTTTGCTTCTGTTGTCTATCACGTTTGTGGCATTATGAGCATCCACAAACAGAGCATTGCTGCTACTTCGTCGAACCATCCCAAGCGACGCCCCCTTAGTCATACTCAGAACCATCCGTGCTATGGTCGACTTGCTACCACCATGACCACCACCCGATGCATTCGGTTGAGGTTTCTTTTTCGATGCAACGATGTCTGATTTGTTCACAAATAGTTTTTGGTTTTTCATTTGTGTGTTTTCTTCTATTGATTTCTCGACGTTTTCATCGTGTTCCACCTCCTCAGAGATCGACATCAAGCGCCATGCTGTGTAAGGATCGGGAGGTGGAGTTTCTCTACCAGAGCACGTAAATGGATTGAAGTAATTCATGAGTTCGGAGAGGTAGTCTTCGATGTCTGCCACTATGTCACCGAAGGTCGGACGATGCTCTGCGTGTGTTTTCCAACATCTCTGCATGATATCATATCTATAGCGATACAATGTCATACAGATGGTCTACTGACTGATTCAATGTGTTGACTGGTAGTGCAATGAAATGATGCATTTAGTCATGCACAACTAACTGGCTGTTGATACTCCATTATGACTGAGAAAATGTTTTGAACTTACACTCTGTTGGGGCATTCAGGTGGTTTCTCAAGTCGCTTTTCTTTCCTCAGATAAGAAAGGACGTCTTGATTGTCGACTCCAGGGTAGGGGACATGTCCTAGTGTCATCACTTCCCACAATGTGATGCCGTAAGCCCACTACAGGCAGCACACACGAATGTGTTAGTCATTCATACAAACATATAGACAGACAGATAGACAAACAAATAGACAGGCAGACAGACAAAGATACAGACAAATAGATCGACAGACAGACCAGACAAGATAGACAGATAGACAAACAGATCGACAGTCCAGACAGACAAATCAACAGGCAGGCAAACAAACAGATCAAAAGACAGACAGACAAATCAACAGGCAGGCAAACAAACAGATCAAAAGACAGACAAATACACAAGCAGATCGACAGACCAGACCAGACAGACAAAAAGATCAACAGACACACAAATAGACAGACAGACAGACAGGCAAATAAAGACAAAGAGACAGATCAACAGACAGACAGACAAAGAGACACATATCGACAGACAAAGCGACAAGCAGATCGACCGATCAACAGACAGGCAAATAGACCAGGGACAAACAGATCGAGAGACAGACAGACACTCATTTCATTTCAACACAACACCACATAACACTCACCACATCCGAACTCGTAGCAAAGACCAAATCCGTCAAACATTCCGGTGCCATCCATTTGACCGGCAAACGACTGAACTGTCCCATCCGATAATAATCCTTTCCCGTCATCAAGCGAGACAAACCAAAATCGGCCACTTTGACTTCCAAGTCCCAATTAACCCTACACGCATGCACACAAAGTGAGAATACAAATTTTCCTCACACAACATGCTCAAAGTCCAACTAGCATGCGGCATCTACAGCACAAGAAATATTGTCACATACATGCAGTTCCTGGCAGCCAAGTCTCGATGGATAATCCCGGCTGCTGCAAGGTATTCCATTCCCTTTGCAATTTGATGCCCAAACTTGACCAACTGGACCAAACTGATGGGACTTTCCTGATTAGTACAAATGGACTGTAATGCAGGAATCATTTTCTGGACGTTTGTTTACCTTGTCAGACTCTCTTCCGGGTCTGCTCTTTCTCAAGTATGTTTTTAAGTCGCCGAGTTCCATGTATGGCAAGACAATCAATGGAGCAAATGGTCTCATATCAACGTTCTCCTGTTTGGCCCAGCAAATGCCCACAAGCTGCATGACATTGGGATGATCGAAGTCTTGCATCTGTAGACCCTCACGAATAAAGTCATTCACTTGTTTGTCACACTCGGTATCTGCACATGGTTTATGCAGTTTAATCAAGAGTATAGGACAGCAGTGTGTACAGGTTTACATAGTACAGACTGACAGGGTCAATGAGTAGTGGTTAGTCATGTGACCATGAAGATGGTATAATGCATGCAAGTAGTAAGCATGTCAGCAGACAAGCAGACAACCGAACAGACAGATAGACAGACAGGCAAACAGACAGATTGACAGACCGACAGACAAGCAGACAGACAGACAGACAGACAAACAGACAGACATGTATTGGACAGACAAACAAACAAACAGACTGACAGACAGACAGACAAACAAACAGACAGATACACAAACAAACAGATTGACAATATGATTAGACACGCACATCAGATAATTAAAACCTTACCCTGAACAGCTTTGATAGCGACATTTGTACTATCATCAAGAATACCCTTAAAAACTTGTCCAAAATTGCCTGTATACAAACACCAACACACGCTCCATCATGACACACACAGCCTCTTGCCAGACACATAACCCTATGTCTCACCACTTCCTATATTCGCTACAATCTTGATTCTCTGTGGCTCAATGATCACCTTATGTATCTCATCACACAACTCCTGGTCTATTGTAAACGTACCACCTCTAGTTGCAGTCACTTCAGGAAATCCCTCAAACACATAAAGATGAGATCTGCTCCGAGGATACGGTTTATCCACTAGAGAAACAAGCTATTAGGAATGCAGTAGAAATTATGAGTTGTGCTCATACATTCCATGTCTGGAGACTTCATATGGAATGCATCAACAGCATTGCTTGGTTCAGAAAGCAACAATACCACGATGTTGATCAAACACACGATCATTGGAAAACATGCTAACACGATGAAGATCCGTCCCATTATAACACACGAGTCATGACTGTCGATCCACACAAGAACAATCACCAAGACGGTGTATACGACTCCAATAAATATTGCCAGAAATGCAGCAACAGTCTTGAAAGTAAGATTACTTTCAATGTAATCTCCATTTTTAGAGCAAATGTTGCGTAGTAGCAGTGTAATGCATGTAATACACAGAATGGTGCCATACAGATATGACACAACAGAAACAGCTTTCCTTCGTTCCTTGTAACAATGGTTGACAATGTTGGAGTCATCGTTGATCTCCTCAGTTTGATCTAGATGCGCCACAGCTGAGACGACGACCGCCACTGCTACAATAATCAGAAACCCGAACCACTTGATGACCAATTTCATCAAACGACTGGAAGTGAGTTGCACGAGTAAGTGTACAAGCAGCACAGCAAAAAAGACAGAAATGGTCAACGTAACAAGAAAGTCATCGACTCTGTTGTCGCAGTCGAGAACGTCATCTCCCATTATTATCCACATGCTGGTCACAATGGAAACAAACACAGTACAACCAATGATCAATAAACCGGGTGATGTGATCACCCTCTTCACTTGCTGCATGTTTTCTCGCCGTTGGTATATCCAAACACCACAGCAGAGTAACAACAGTAAAGCAACAGTAGCCACCAATGCAACCATAGAATGTAAGTCAGTCGAATCGCATGAAAGAGAATCAGTTTCCTCTGAGACACACTGAGGCACAACTGGTAGTCTAGCTGAAGAAGAAGTCAACGACAGTACTGAAGTGAAATTGTCTTTCAAGTATTTCTCAATCCACCACGTGCCGTATAAATCACCAGCAAGCATAGTGTTATCACTAACTAGCTTCACGATCTCATATTTCCATTCCAACGGCTGTATCCAATCAAACATATTTTCATTTCCAAATGGAATGCCAAGCAACCACCCGTTGCCCGTCCAGTTATTCCACGTTTCCAATATATTTCCGTCATGAAACCCGTAAAAGTCATGATCAAAGAATTCTGATGGGAGCATATTATGTTGCTTGCGAAAGTCAAGAACGTATTGTCTCAACACCAAAGCGGCATCAATAACGAGAGGTGCTTTGTAGTTCCTAAGTATAGGAAATACGGGAAATTGAAGCCTCTTGTTTCTATCACAGTCGTCATTAGCAACAGAGCACGAAAACGTCTGCTCCCAAAATCTTTGAATGAACGGATTACGATGAAAACGAGATGAGTTAAATTCAATCGACCTCATGGAATCTGCCAGTTTATCTGTTCCATTCACTGCATTTCGTAGTCCGTACACATCATGCCCTCTATCAGTTAGCAGACGTAGTTTCTCAATTACAGAATTCTTTCGACGAGTATCACCCCAAAGATCTCCTATTAGAAATGAATAGCGACCGTTTGATGACTGACTACTAGTACCCTTGGTTGATTGAACAAAATGAGGTAAAATCTTGTTGGCAAATGGAATTCCAGCTAAGACTATTATCTTTCTACTTGTGGCGAAAGCAAAAAACTCTGATGCCTCATTTGAGTCTAACTTGCTAGCATAATAATTGGGCTCTAGAAACTGTCTTAGTTCATCATGGGCAACTGAGGGCTCAATAGGTTCCTGCTGAAGATATGTCACCTGAATAACAACAACAATTATCTGATTATTTGTATCTTGCATGTGTCTTAATTAAATTAGCCTACCAGAAGCACAATTACGTAAAACAGCTACATTCAACTATTTCTTTAATGCGAGTAATTGGCAAGCTATCAAATTACTTATTTAAATATTATTTATTTAAAATTATTTTTAAAAGATAGTAACAATATTTATAAATTGGTAAATTGTGTTTTTATAAAGCAACTCTAATGTCACTGCATGACAGTGATAACAAATATTGTAGCACCAGCTCAAGCCTACTAGCTGCCATCAATTTCGAAAAGCAAACAACACAATACCTTCACAACAACCAAATGAAATAACTATAATCATCATGCAATAGTCCAAATTCTTACTATTAAATTAATCCTATATTTATACACTTAGGTCTTCAATAGTACAAAGTACCAAGAACAAACAAGATCAAGCTGATGGCCACATTGACCATCATTCTTGCAACTAGTAAGTGTATTGTTAGTCTGGCTGCCTAAAATCGCATTAGTGTAAGCTAAAACAATTTGTAGATGCCAGTCAATGTCACATGTACCTCCATGTATGGCACCACAATGGCAGATAAGTCACAAGCATGCCTAGCTGCTGCATGGCAGCTCCGGTCTATATCTGTAAAGATCATTGGGCAAAGTTTCACCAACCCTTTACAGAGCAATCTGTGTAGTTTGTTGTCTAGCCAAGGTAACCAATACCACACAAACTATATATAGAACGTGACTAAGCAAACAAGATTTCATAAACCCTAGCGGATGGATTCCTGATGTCTTGGCTAGCAGACTGGCTTCTTGCACATCATTTACCAATACAGTGTCTCATTGCTAACGAACTCCTCTAGCATCTACTGCATGTACACGTTGTCTACTGCACGCATTCTTTCCTACAAATACATAGACTCACTTGAAAATGGCAAAAGATATTCCTGCGCATCAGTTCTTGCTTGAAGAGACGTAAAGAAGCCGTCCCACATGCGTCACCGCTCCCCAAAACGGTGACATTCCACCAGCGTTCCTGTAGAATGAAGTCAACAGCTGCGAGTGCTTGCAACTCGCAAGTCTGATGAAACATCACAATCTGAGACATATCAAGGGTAGCCACAAAATTCTGTACGTCTGTTGAGTACGAGAAAGGCACATCAAGAAGAGAAAAAATTCCCTTGTCATCATGAGGAGGAAATCCGTTGAGATGCTTGTAGAGAATGCTCTGCTCCGTCTCGTTCAAAGAGATGCTCTGCTCGGCGTAGTAGGGACCGACAACAGTCGCCAGAGTAGATCTAGTCGGAGTCAGACTCTGTATGCACTCGGCAGTTCGATGATTCCCGCAGGAGTCGTCGATGCTATACCCAAAAGTCACGCCTTCCTCTTCTGTCTCATTGTTTAGAATCTCTGTGGCGAGTATTAGAGCTTCGGCTAACTCGACGCTGGCACGTTGCACGATTGGGTCGTCAGAACACAGAGAGCAACTCTTGCTACGCCATGATGAGATGGAGAAAACACCACCGATCACAGTAGAAGATCCGGCAATATCTCGAGCTCCGTTCTGTTCACCTGGGCAGTCTGGGAGCGACTTTGGGCAGCTGGCGTTAGCAGAGTACGAGCAACAGGCCAGAAAAAGGAATATAAACGTAACGTAGAGCTTGAGGTGGTTCTCGTTGTCCATTGCGTAGAGGAATGCCACCCTAGGGTGGATGTGCGTAATGCAAGTATAGAAATGCAATGAAATCTCTTGGTATAGGGGTTCCTTGTCCGATCATGGCGAGGCTCTATCCGTGCAGTAATTGCCGTGTGTAGCGAGGCTTCTAGTCCGGGTCGCACAACAGAAATGGGCGTGGTCCTATATGTGGGTGTGGTGTGTGTGTGCGTGCGTGTGTGTGTGTGTGTGTGTGTGTGTGTGTGTGTGTGTGTGTGTGTGTGTGTGTGTGTGTGTGTGTGTGTGTACACACAAATCTCAAATTTCTCCTCCCCACGACCATGTTTCATGCTAGGACCAACCTTAATTAATTAACTAGTTGTACGGTATCCATAGGAGCCTGGCGTTCGTGAGTAACACGTCCAACGAAGTTTTCAGACCGTCTACTGAAACGCCGGGTCCTAGCTAGACATTATGTATTTGTTGAAGCCCTAGCTGTCATGGAAGTAAACATGCAAACTTCCTAGTAATTTAGATTACGTCTAGAGGCCTGGTATATAGACTCGAGCCAGTCTCTCCCCGCCTTCGTCATTCCCCGGATAGTCAATCCTCGCAGCGGAGAGTCAATCCTCGCAGCGGAGAGACTGGTTTCAGACCGCCTTCTTCCGGTGCAATTAACTTTCAAGAGGTCATACCTTCTAACAGACAGGGTTACATAAACGGATTCCGGGATCCGTTTAGTGGTCGCTGCTTGTATCATAATATCGTGAATTGTTAGTAAGTGGTATCCAATTCTTCTACAGTGTAAATACGTATGCCGTGCCTGTTGCTAGGCCATACAGTGTCTAGTCTACTGCAAAACAACAGGTTTTCAAGGAAACGGGGCGTCAAAACATTTCGTTCTTTACGAGGTAGCTAACGATCATGCATGCTAGTTGTTAGTTCAATCGAGCAGTCTAGAGATCTCTCCACTCTAATGTACAGTGCTCATGCAGTCGGTGATCATTCCCAGTGTAGGGTGCGATTGACCATGCAGACCAAAGAGCAGTCCGTTGGTGTCACTACAGCTTTACTTCACGAATGGTAATTATTATTCTAGACTCACTGATCGAATCCGTCACTAGGCATTGAGATCTCAAACGTACAACTTACGCAGGTTCGAAAATCATTATGAGATCGACACGCAGTCTGAAGGTTCGTTGACAAACGACGTCTAAGCAGAAGTAAGTATACTATTGCAATCACACCAGAAGCCTCCTCTGCTCGAAGCTGACGTCGGAAAGGTGGTCAGAGATGTCTTTTGGCGGAGAGTACAAAGAAAGAAGACAAAGCACCAAGGAAACAGTGTTTACAAATATTTCGGCCTGAAAAGGAAGCGTGTGAACGACGACATAGCACACGACTCTTCTAGGAGACCGTGTTCTTCTGGCCTTCCTAGCACAAACATAAATGTAGTCGACCTCTTGGAGAAAATACAGCAGCAAACGGACGAGCTGGAAAGTGAGAGGCAACAGCGACTGAACCTGGAGAGACAACTTCGTGAATTAGCTATAATTAATAAACTATAGCTAGAGACGTCTAGATTATTTCTATAAACTTCCTACATGTACAGGCTGTCAGAGCTACGAAACATACCTGCTCTTTCACGATTTCTCAACGACTGAGGCATCCGGCTCGAGACCTCCGGGAAACAAAATAGGCAATTAGCGACGACTACCTAGATAATCTGCATGTCATTATGTGACCATGAAACCGTATCTACATGACGTAAAATTCCTGAGGGCGGTCTGAAACCAGTCTCGAGAATTGACTATCCGGGGAATGACGAAGGCGGAGAGAGACTGGCTCGAGTCTACCTGGTATAGGTAGTCGTCGTTTTGCGATCGTGATCAAGACAATTGAAATGTACAGTCTAGGTATGCACTCAGTTCCGTTGTAACGACAGTGGTATGGTATTTACTGACATAGAAATTGATATCGGCAAACATCGACTATCAACAGTGTTAGATGAAGCACAGTGTAGTAAAGGATTGATTATACTGTAAGTATGAGACGTGTGAATAGTTGACTACAGGTGGCATTCAACTCCTGAAGGTGTTTCTTGGTTGTCACGTACACACAGTCCCTAGCTACAATACAAAAGGATAGGGCAACAAAAGTTCATGAAGCGTTTTTGCCGCCGTTCGGTCACTTGCACGAATCGTTCTTAGACTCATCTGTAGTCGGACACGGAAACGATTTTTAGAGGTAGGTCCTATCATGAAACGTGGTCGTGGGGAGGAGAAATTTGAGATTTGTGTGTACACACACACACACACACACACACACACACACACACACACACACACACACACACACACACACACACACACACACACACACACACACACACACACACACACACACACACACACACACACACACACACACACACACACACACACACACACACACACACACACACACACACACACACACACACACACACACACACACACACACACACACACACACACACACACACACACACACACACACACACACACACACACACACACACACACACACACACACACACACACACACACACACACACACACACACACACACACACACACACACACACACACACCAAAAGCTCGATGGAGACCCATATAGGACCACGCCCATTTCTATTGTGCGACCTGGATTAGAAGCCTCGCTACGCTCGGCAATTAAAAAATCGTTTCCGTGTTCAACTACAGATGAGTTTAAGAACGATTCGTGCAAGTGACCAAACGACGGAGAAAATGCTTCATAAACTTCCGTCGCCCCATCCTTTTGTATTGTAGCTAGGGATTTTGTGTACTTGACAACCAAGAAACACCTTCAGGAGTTGAATGCCACCTATAGTCGACTATTCACACGTCAGTATGATCAATCCTTTACTACACTGTGCTGCATCTAAAGCCTAGTTCACCATACGACGCTGACGTTGACGTTGACGCTGACGATGACGCTGGACGTTGACATTGACGCTGACGCTGATGCTGACGATGACGTTGTACCATTCACAATATTTTTCCGTGAGCGTCAGGAGACGTTGGTCAGCACCTGTCTGGATACTCGAGCGTTGAGCGCATGCTAACGCACGTTATTGTAACACCACGTGTGTATCGTAGATGGACGAAGAAATTGTAATTCTTCTACTTCTCATTCGTCGCCGTAGGCGTAGAGCTAGAGAATATCAACAACGGCAAATGTGGGTCAGACCAATCTTTCAACGAAGGCGGCAACAGGGAGAATTTTAGATGTACACGCCAAAGACACGGTTAGCTCCGCACGCTGTCGATTAGACCCTCCATGCCAAATCCGGGATTTGATAAGACTGTTCTTTGATTTGTAGAAAGTAATCACGTGTTTTCCGGTTACGTTGGTACACTTCCGGAATCGACGCTAGAGTTGAACTCGAGTCAACTCCAGCGTCAAGAACGCTGGACGAACGCTGCGACGAACGTCGTCGACGTTGACATGTTCACAATACGACGCTCACGCCAGCGTCATCGTCATCGTCAGCGTCATCGTCAGCGTCAACGTCAGCGTCGTATTGTAAACTAGGCCTAGGAACATGATTAGCGGTGACCGCAAGGGGCGGTACCGAACCAGACGTAGTGGTGATGACGGAGCATCCGGGGCTGCAATCCACGCTGCGAGGCTAGTAGTAGCCTCGAACTTTCAGACCAGAGAGCGCGCGAACTCTAGTCTGGACCAAGTCGATACTAAAATGATTTCGGAAATAACCCTTCTTAGTCAATCAGCTTCTACAACCCGAATCTCGGTTGTAAATTCTGATTGGCTTAGCAATAATTGGTTATGCTAAGTGCACTAGCACCTGATTGCGCGCGTGTGAAATCCTCGTGGGCGGCTAAGTGCACGCCACAACAATGACAAGACTCTGCATGCCAAAAACAATGATCAGACTCTGCACGCACACATCTTAGTTTTAGTTTCAGCTTCAGTTCTTTCATATTTTCGAGTTTGCGGTGAGAGGACATGCACAGCAGCGTCGCTAGACCATCACCTTTGACAACTGGTAGAGCGGTAGTCTCGCTAGTCGAGCGGTTAGACTAGGTAGCGGTCTGCCGAAGAATCAAAGAGTCGTGGTTTCATGCCGTCCACCAAGATATCGCCGCAAACACTGCAGACATCTCTTCTTTGTTTGTGAGATGTCATGGCATTTACAAATGATATGTTGCTCTAGGTAAAACGATCCTATGCTGTTAGACACCATTTACCATCGCTTTTGATAAATACTTCCGAAATCATTTTAGTATCGACTTGGTCCAGACTAGAGTTCGCGCGCTTCGCGCGCTCTCTGGTCTGGAAATTTGAGGCTAGGCTAGTAGTAGCTACAGTAGTGCGTTTGGCCATGATTGAAATAAATACGTGACCGGATGTCAGTATCTTTTTCACGCTCGCGACCGACCTGCTAGGCAGCTAGCCTCGCCCCAGACGCAGTGTGGATTGCAAATCAGTAATGGTGGATGGTGCCGCATCCGGGACAGCAAAACAGTAGGATGGCAGCGCATCCAGGACTAAATAGACGATATTTGGGGGGCGTAGAGCTTCTACAGCATGCGCAATCTCGAGAGTAACACGCACCTTTCGCCGATCTCGCTGTACACGAAGTCCACGTTTCCGGGTCTGCCTCTGGACCGTGGATCATCTTGCCGTTGACTAGGCTTTGTAAGTAAGTTCACTACTTACCATTTTGTGCATCTTGTGAGAGACTTTGCCTGCGTAGAGACGCGTAGGAAGCCATTTCTTGAGTATGGCTTCTCAAGGGTAAGAGACTGCTGTCTAGGCTGAAGACGCCTGATTCACATTCTGAACAGATATACGTGGAGTGGAAGCACAGACTACTCATTGTCTAGAGATGGATTAGTTTTGGCGAGTGAAATCATGCCACCTGGGAACCCATTTGGGGTAACCAGACATGTAGGACGTTCCGCGTTGTTTCTGGGCAGTCTAGCTTGCTTCTGTATATATGTGATTGGCCAAGTCGAAGATGTTACTGTGATAACTTGCACTCGATATGTACTGACGCGGATCAGAGTACGGTACACGTACACTTAGTGACTACAGTCTGTTTATTAGCACTAGCTGCCAGCCTACAAGTCCCAGCAACAGTTATGTCTACAGTAACAACACACATGCACTAGCTATTCCATAGCTGTAATTTCTAAATCAGAAAGCAGAGGCTGTTTTACCTCATTTGCAGGTGCAGTTGATCAAGACATGTTTAGAATATGGTCTAATTTAGTGATCCTCTAGCAGTAAAGATGCTGATTGTCGAAAATGTCACTGACGCTGAAGCTGATGGTTACGTCGGATAACTGAACAGCAAGCAAATGAAATAGTGGAACTTGAAAACAAGATTAGAGTTCTCAAGTAAGACCTTGCAAGGAATCGCTCAACACACTGTTAATTAAATGATAAAATCAAGTTATACAGGTTTTATGTACAGAAATGTGCTTGATACAGCGTGGAGTTGGGTTGACCCAGCAGCCAAGACTATTACTCTGTATAGCAAACAAATAATCAGGCCAAGGTACATCAAGTGGATGTAAGTTCATGAGCTCACCGCCTTCCATGAAGTGTTGAATAGGCTAGACAAATTTTGCTGACTCTAGTTCGACAAGATACACAGTTTCACAGTTCAGGAACGCTAGAAGGGGAAAACAAGTAGTCCTATTGATATAATTCAGCCACACAGTACGTCACGTTCGGTTACCCCGAATGGGTTCCCCTATCGCAAAATCTTCACCTGATAAGACTTCCATCGCTAGGCCATGAGTAGTCTATCTTTCCACTCCACGTGTATCTGTTCAGAGTGTGAATCAGGCGACTTCAGCTTGAACAGCAATCCCTTACCCTCGAGAAGCCGTACTCAACAAATGGCTTCCTACGCGTCTCTACGCAGGCAACGTCTCTCACAAGATGCACAAAATGGTAAGTAGTAAACTTACTTACAAAGCCTAGTCAACGGCAAAATGATCTACGGTCCACATGCAAACCCGGAAAAGTGGACTTTGTGTGTACAGCGAGATCGGCGAAAGGTGCGTGTTACCCTCGAGATTGCACATGCTCTAGAAGCTTCGCCCCCCAAATATCGTCGTCGACACCAGAGGCAAAATCACGTGATACCGTGTTAGCTATCTTCGCGTGGAAGGACCACCGAAAGCAAAGGAAGGTCTAGTAGTGTCGAGACTAACTGGGCAATGTTGCAAAGCTATGGTTCGCGGAGAGCACTGTATTGTTCATTTAGTGTACTGTTTACGTAGAAAAAGTTGACGTCACACCAAAATGCGATTCCCACGTTGCTCGAAATTCGTTTACTAGCTAGGACGCAGCTTAGGCTACTATTATCGTCTATCGTCGGAGGAGCTGGGCAAGTTATGCAAAAGTGCGGCTCTACGTCACAACATTCACACATCCACTCTAGCATCCGATAATGCAAATTAGTGTTCCAGAGCGATTAGCACTAAAAGCTAGGTGTGTACCTACAGTACCCAAGGACGTAATAAACGAGGCAACGGTAGATATCAAAACACAATGGCATTTTGCCGCAAGTAGGATTTCTCTCCCAAGATCGACCGCCATGTGGGTCTCTGGTTGTTCCTGTTCCACATTGCTTCGTGCAGCTGCCGTTGTTGTGCTGCTAGCACTTCAAGCTTGCTGCGTTTCTTCACTATCAGACCAATGTTTACCGAGCAGTGTAGTAAACGACTGTCCGAATCCACGTGACTACGCGATGTATGCCGATGACACTACGGCTAACACTACCGTTGTCGGTGGCTTCTTCTCTGTATCCATCTGGGACAGAATTTCTGAGGAGACCCTCGACTACGTGTGCACTCTGTGTGACGCTAATAGTGCACAGTTTCCACCGCACCGCTTCGCTGTTGAGCAGGCCGAAGCTCTTCTGTACGCCACAGATTTGATCAATGCGATGGACAGGAACAGAATGCTGAGTTACAGGCTATATGACACCTGTGGGAATGACCAGACTCATGATAACTGTGTTAGAAGTCAGATGACTTGGCTGGCCTCTGAAAAACTGCCTAGAGTTTTAGCCTCTATTGTATGCCCGTTTTATCAAAAGCATAGCGTGTCGATGCCTGAATCGGAATTCGTTGAGTTGACAAAGAGTGTTGTGAATGAGGATAGCACAGAGTTTCTTCACACCGGCTTTTTGTCACTACTTGACAATCCGTTTTCCTACAGTTCTAGGGTGGAGAATGACGTTTATAGTCCCTATTACAACCGTTTTCTTATGCTGCAGCAAACCTGTGAGCTTCAAGCGTTGGTAGCTGTTGATTTTCTGGCACAGGAAGGTTGGGGTGATGTTACTCTTGTCACCAGTGGAGATTTCTGTGGCGGAGAGTCTACCTTGCTGTTCAAGCAACAGATCGATGACAAAGACCTGGACTGCCATTTCAATGTAGGTGACTAGATGACTAATTCGAAACAAGGCATCTAATGTAAAGTATATGGATGCAATCAGTGTGTCCTTATTAGAGTGTCTTTTGTGGCTTTTGATTGATTTTCATGAGGAGCCAAAAGATGTTTAGGAGACCTCTCTACTTTATGAATTATTTGTATTAGTACTTCTGTCCAACCTTCCCATTGGGTATGGAGAGAATCCACTAACAACCAGACCAGGGTGACAGTCAGCAACAGACAGGCCTCCAGTCAAGTAATTAGAATCAGAGGTATCAGTATTTTGAAAAGAATGAAAGATAAAGCATTTTCCAGTCAATGTCTGATTATCTCTGTAAGGGTTATATTTTGGTTCCTTCTTGCACTGGCCTCTTTCCAACATTAGGAAGCTTAGGATGGTGGGAAGTATAGATGGTCTAAACATTAATTAGGAAGCTTACTATTGGAGTAGCTACCATGGTGAGAAGTATAATGTTGTGTAATTGCAAGGTGCATGCAAATTTGCATAATTGATGGCTCATCCAGTAGGTCAGATCTAAAACTGTGTGTGTGTGTGTGTGTGTGTGTGTGTGTGTGTGTGTGTGTGTGTGTGTGTGTGTGTGTGTGTGTGTGGTGTGTGTGTGTGTGTGTGTGTGTGTGTGTGTGTGTGTGTGTGTGGCTGATGTCAAGCAAGGGTTCAGAATGGTGACTATTTTAGTGCCTATGGCAATGAATTTTTAGATGACAACCAACTACAATTGTTAGCTGCCAGTGGCTAGTTCATGCATTAGTTACACAGACTGACACCTAAAATTATTGACTTTGTCTGATTATCCAACTGACTGATCTAATTAAAACAAGCTTTAAGCAAAAGAGGTAAATGTTACATGTAAATGAGATAAGAATATTAGCTCACTGAAAACGAATAAAAGTAGTGACTTCCTGAATTATCATAACGTCAGCAACTGTCGTTAGTCATATCAGGATTTGAGATTATTCTTTACAAAATGCTGTACCCGTATGTACAAAGTTGTTCTCACATGATATCATGGAAATGTTACCATAGCTTGACGTAACTCTGCCAGATAAAGCTGATTTGTGTTTCTTACAGGTTGCCTATCGACGGCAGCGACCCCCTGAAACAACAACAGATATGCCAAAAGACTATACACAATTGGCTATTCAAACCATTGGTGAAGCATATGAAGAACATACGGCTAATAGTTATGAAGACCACCGTAAATTCTACGATGATTTGGAGCAGTCAACACACATTGTCTATCTCTCGTCTATTGAGTTTGCTGTTACCACTCTTCAAATATTTAGTGAATCCATTTTGTCACATGTCAATCGCACATATTCGTTTCTGTTTGGAGATTTCTGGGGTGACCCAAGACAAGCAGATACCTTGTTTGGACTCATCGTACAATTGGTGGAAAATGGCCACAAAGTATATGCTCTCAGGAATGATATTAATGGGACTGAAGTAATTCAGAAACACATGGCATCCATTCGTCTCAATTCAGATGAGTGGAATCGGAACAAGTGGTTGCAGCGATATTGGCACAATCATTACAATTGTTCTGATCAGTGCAATGCTAATGAATCATTGCCTGCAATTATTAGACCAATTTTGAGAAACTACAAAGCTGCACTTGTCATGGTTGGAGTTTCTCTGATCAGAGAATTCGTAGAGATTCACTATGCTAACTACAAAGAACTACCTGGAACGTTCGATTTAGGTGACGGTTTTTTACGTTTTGGGGCCAATAGGACAATTGAGAACAAGGAGACTGGAAATAAGTTAGTGTTTGGAGAAACAGGACACACACATCGCTCATTTCATTGGCAACAACCTTTGCAATGGCAATACAGGATTCTTGAATTAGAGATGGTGATCGAAACAGAAAGTGATACTGGAGGAGATGGAGTGTATTCTAGAGATATGAACGTCTCAGAGAATACATCAAATGAAACAATGCTGGGACTTGGGTTCAATGATACATCAAATGGAACAACTGAGTCTACTGACGTTTTAGGTGGAAAAGAGTATGGGATATGGACAATTGATAGGAATGGGATAGAAAGCAACAATGGTCACCTCTATGTTTTTGTTAATAACTCTGAATTTCCCACTACTCCTACAGTCAACAGTGTGGATAATAACATGAATGTGGATAACAACACGATTGTGGATAACAGCACGAATGCCTCTGTAAACAGCACTGCCAGTTCGGAGATTCCCACTGTTGTTAGTACTCCTACTGTCAATATCTCCGACAGTGTTGGTAATATGACTGACTTTGGTAGCAACACTAATGGCTCTCTTGTTAACAGCACTGTCATGTCCACAATAACACCAATACAACAGCAACCCCTTCCTAAGTTTCAAACATGCCCAACAACAGCAGTACCAACAACAACAATGCCAACAACAGCAGTACCAACCACATCAGTACCAACAACGCTGACGATGAAACCAACGATGAAGTTTATTGACGACTCTTGTAATCCTGACAAACTGCACGGTATGGTCGGTCTCGTTGTTGTCATCCTTCTTCTGCTTATTGCCGTATGCCTCGTGTACATATGGAATGATAGTTGTGTACGAATAAAGAGTGACAATGATGAAACAGTAAGAAATGACAACAATATAAAAGTGAGTGTGAAACGTGTTCTTAGATCACCAGGATACAGTATTCTGCTTGGTCTCACTCTGTTTTCGATCTGCATTTGCTTCTGGATCATATTCGGCGATGAGTCTTTCGATTGTGATAATCGTGGAGATGACTTCTTGGTGAATTTGGCAAATGGCGTTTGCTTCACTGTCTTACTGATTTACGTTGCCTGTCGAAGGTTTGAGAATCGTCTTGGACAACTGTGCCTTAAAATATTTGGCTTCCTTGCTTTGGTCATGATTCAGCTCATTGTGGCGGCTGTGGCTCACTTTGACAAAGTAGAGAAGTTTGATGACAACAGTACGGCAATTGAACATTGTTACCAAGAACGAGGCAAATCAGTAGTGGCTGGTTCGTACTGGTTTGGTGCCATTCTTATGATTGCATTCATTGCTCTCCTCATTGTCGACTTGTGTGTGAAAAAGGATGAAGAAGATGAGCATCATTTCACTGTTTTTGACATTATCAGGACGTCTATTGCAGTTGCAGCCAGCATCCTGTACATGATTGGGTTGGTGTTTGTTGTGCACGTTGATAGTACATCACAGTGTCTTAATCATGGACGTTGGTTCATTTTCCTTGCGTTGTTTCCTGCATTTGTTGGTCTACTTGTGAGTGCTCTTCAGACTGTCAAAAGCATTCGTGAAAAGAGGAGAGAAATCCAAGAATACCGTTATTCTATAGAGCTGCTAAGTAAGTAGTCAGAGTTCCATTCTGTTGTCTTAACACATTATCTCCACGCATGTTTACACACATAGCCACACACACATTTCAGTATGTGACATTATGGCTTAGTAACCAGTTGTGTTTCGTAATCCAAGTGTTTCGTATTTATGCGTAATGTGTACGTACAAATGATGATGTTTTGTCCTAAGGAATTCGTAGTCAGTCTTCGCAAAAGCATCTCTATCTATTTGATGGATTTCCTCAGCTCTCTGCCAAAACTGAAGGATCAAGCTTCATGCTTGACGAGGATGTCCTAAAAGAGATAGGCGAAGTGCTGATTGATCCTGGAAGGATAGACATCAAAGTTACAATTGGAAAAGGTACTGTACGTTGTAGCAAACTTTATGGTACTAAATTTTAATGTCTGCTTGCTGTCTAGGCAATTTTGGAGAGGTTTTCAAGGGTATGCTTGATACAGACAACGAAGTCGCAGTGAAATCGGTGCAGGGTAGGACACTGGCTATTTGCATTAACAGTGCTAATAAACAATATTATACAATATGATTTTAGATGTGACTAGTCAAAAGGAGGTGACTGATTTTATACGCGAAGGACTGCAGATGAAGGCATTCGATCATCCCAATGTAATGGAACTGGTTGGAATCTGTTGGCTAAACGACGACAGCGCAAAGGTACGAATGACTGCACCATTGATCGTACTGCCATTTATGGAGAGAGGAGATCTCAAGAACTACCTGAGAAAAAGCAGACCAGGAAAGCTTTCTCCGGAGGAAGCATTGGTTCGTGAAATGTTGATTCTCACAGCTCGTCTGCTAACTGTTTCTATGTTTAGAAAAGTCCAATCAATCTTGCTCAACTAGCAAAGTTTTGTCATCAGATTGGTATGGGAATGGAATATCTCAGCAAGCAGGGCATCATTCATCGTGATCTTGCCGCCAGAAACTGCATGTCAGGCTGTAGGTGTACGTAGTGGTTTCTGTCCTAATTTCATTGAATTACTAATACAGGGTGAACAATGATTTGGAAATAAAAGTGGCCGACTTTGGTCTTTCTCGTGCAATGTCTGAGGGCAAGGACTATTATCGGATGGGACATGGAGGCCAGCTGCCAGTGAAATGGATGGCACCTGAAAGTCTCATCGATTTCTTCTTCACAGAAAAATCTGACGTGGTAAGTGTCCACTGGTAATCTACTTTGGTGCGTGTTCTATTATGGTGCTAGAGTTTATTCAGAGTTGCCTAATGAGCACACTCAGACTATATGCATTACTTAAATCCATCTTGTCTCAAGTATGAGGATTAATATTTCTGACTATGTTTTAGTCATTCTATGGGCATAAAAAAGCTTAAATTAAGGATTACAGAAATCAATCAAAATGCTATAATGGACAATAATCACCTCCTTAGCAAGCACGTGACATCTATATACAATATATTCAGAGATGTTGGTACACATTAACAATGTCTCTGTATGTTGTGTGCATGTGGCTGCCTTTGAATGTAGTGTTGTTTGTGTGTGCAAGAGTCCTTAGGATTACAGGCTACATAATACCTCCATTAACTGCCCAGATATTGTAGCCTGGAAATTATCGAAGTGTTTGAATGACCTGTGAAAACTCTCAGAGTGAAATCATTTTAGTGGTGGCAGTAAAGTGACTCTGTTTGAATGTTTATACTATTTACTAATTGGTCAGGTAGTCTGTGGTGTTGTGATAACTTACAAGTTGTTACTCTTATCTGTCTAGTGGGCATTTGGTGTTACTATGTGGGAAGTCATGACTTTGGCTCAAGTTCCCTATCCTGGTGTCTCCAATCAAGATGTTATTCCCTACCTTAAACGAGGAAATCGTCTCCACAAACCTGATGAGTGTCCATTTGAATTGTGGGCCGTGTAGTTGCAATATTCAGATCATTTGTAAGCTAATTTGTTGCTTTGCAGATACGAAATTATGAAGCGTTGCTGGATAATCAACGCGGAGGAACGTCCTACGTTCACAAGTCTGGTCCGGGATATTGAAGAATTCCTCACTGAGTTAATGAATTACTTTGATCCTAATGCTGCTGATGAACCTGTCCCACCGGATCCTTACTCAAACTGGTCTCAGGCACGTTCGGCCGAAATCATGGAGATCGAAGAACAGGCTGAGAGAGAAAGAGCAAATCGTGAGAATGAGCCAGATGGTGGTGAAGGATTAGGATTAGAGCTTCTGGACAAGCTAGGACGAGGTGGTGATGTGGTTGTCAATATGACTGCAGTGGAGGAGAATGATGAAACACCTCGTTATCATCAGTCAGAGTTGGAGAATGAGGAAACACCTCGTTATCATCAGTCAGAGTTGGATGTTTAGAACTTGCACAACAGTGAGCAGTGCATTATCATATCACAGCACAGCAATAAGCAGCTTATTATTGGTATCCATTATGTATCCATTATCATTATCGGTATCCATTATTGGTATCAGGTGTAGATAGTTGCAGCATGGTAATAGGTAGGTCATCTTCATGAGTAGCGAACAGATATTTGTAGTGATCTACAATTTGTGTTGACATTGTCATATAGTATGTATTGATGACATTGTCTAGTGTTGTGTGATTTGTGGAATGTCCTGCTAAGTACTAAACGTAATTTTAGTCACTACACAGTGAAGTCACAGGACTCAGGAGTAGTAAATTCAACTGGTAACTATCGAGTGTTACAAGCGAATTTGCCCTAACAGTGAACAGCATTTGTGGCACATGAAGTCATGTGAGTCACTTCAGGCTCTCATGGCAGGACAAGAGTTACTCAATCAGTAGTTAGGATCTGACGCCATGGAATTGTTCTACTTACTATAACTGCATGCACCATCAACGTATTGTGTATCCACATACAGTCTCAGCTAAAGAGGGGACGGTTATCTCCTGCCTTTTAAATTGATCAAATAAACAAATCCTGAAGTCTGACCACCGGGGTAAAGTTAGCTCTAGACACAATGAGTACGCTGAATGCTATAGGTAGTGATCTATTGGAGCATGGTTACAGATACTGGCAAGTATGTCCCTAGGCAGAATTTTGGCAGCTAGAATTTAGACAACTAGTTAAAGTCAACGTCAGATTACAGGATCACTGACAAGAGGGTTGACATTGCATACTTCAGTGAATCACTCTCCAGCAGCAGTAGCGCGGTTCATAGTGTTCTGTAGCATGTGGAATACGTGTGTATTAGTACAGTGAGTAGTTCCAAGGTTTCTCCTACCCAATAAAATAAAAACAAAAAATTCGTGTAGTGTTGCTAAACGTAGTGACCTAAAAAAGTGGCTACACATACTAGTATAGGATATGGCATGCATGGCAGAATCAGTGACTGCAGTTAATAATTGCAAGGTCCTAGAATATCAAGCAATTAATGGATACTAGTCTATCTGTTTATGGGTGTCTTTCCCGTGGTCTTAGAGAGCAAAATCGTCGCCGGAGGCAAAATCACGTGATACCGTGGTTGCTATCCTCGCGTGGAAGGACCACCGAAAGCAAAGAAGGTCTAGAGTCTGTTCACGAATTAGATGGACTCGTGCTTGAGGGTTGGACCTTAGCTAACAGATTATCAAGAAAGCCGGATGTTATATTTGTCTAAGAAGCTATGGTAGACTGATTGCATTCTTGCGTGTGTTGTCACAAGGACGCAAACCACTAGATATGGTGATTGAAGTAAACCCTAATCAAGAGTCAGATGCTGGTGAGTCTGATTCCACAGAGAGCTTTGACGAAGATCAAATGCAAGCCACAGGAAATCAATAAATGCTTGCTTCTGAATGAGTTTCTAATTGTTTGCGTCATTAGTATTTTGTTACACCCCTTCTTAGTTTGATAGAGTTATCTCACTGGGGGTTGTCTCTAGATTGATCTGATTAAGCTTGTCTCCATCCGCTAACTTATTACAATTCCGAAAGTTGCTTATGCTGGTCTTCTGTTCATAGCAAGATATATATGATTATTATAATTGAATTAAGCTCTTCAAGAGAGGTCTATCGATATCAATTAGACCTCGGAAACCCATACTATAGTCCTGCTACGCGCTGAATTCCTCAGTCCATCTATATATATCTAATGCATGAACGGACTTTAGTAGTGTCGAGGCTAACTGGGCAATGTTGCAAAGCTATGGTACGCGGAGAGCACTGTATTGTTCATTTAGTGTACTGTTGACGTAGAAAAAGTTGACGTGACACCAAAATGCCATTCCCACGTTGCTCAAAATTCGTGGACTAGCTACTGCCTGTTCCCCATAAGCGTGAACTCGGTAGTGAGTAATGAGTAGAGGTCACACCAGGTGTGCTCATTAGAGCTCTACGAGCTGCTCCAGTTGAACGATGTTATATCCATTAACTTAAAAATGGTTCCAGTTGTTGATCCGTTGGTCTTACAAGATAATTGGATAATAACCATTGCTCCACCCGTTTGTGTTTGATATGCACAAGTATATCCTTCCATTTCGTTTGCAGGAAAGGCTTAGATAATTTGATAAACAGAAATGCCAGACCTAGCGGTTTCTAACGATACCGAGATCATCGCGAAAGTCCACTAAACAGCGGAGATATTGATGATTTTCAAAGTTCACACTTATGGGGAACAGACAGTAGGACGCAGCTTAGGCTACTATTATCGTCTATCGTCGGAGGAGCTGGGCAAGTTACGCAAAAGTACGGCCTACGTCACAACATTCACACATCCACTCTAGCATCCGATAATGCAAATTTAGTGTCCCAGAGCGATTAGCACTAAATGCTAGGTGTTTAGCTACACAGTACCCAAGGATATGGCGTGCTACCAATGCCAAAACAATTGCTGCAGCACTAATGCTCAGCACTAATATAATGAGAAAAAACATTGTGTATAATGCATTATGCATAATGCATTGTGTATAATGCTTTTTGTATAATGCTTTTTATATAAAATGCCTAGTGAATAATGCTGCACGAATACGCAGCACTAATACGCAGCACTAGTGCGCAGCACTAATACGCAGCACTAATACGCAGCACTAATACGCAGCACTAATACGCAGCACTAGTACGCAGCACTAATACGCAGCACTAATACGCAGCACTAACATAATGGTCCGAAACGCGAGGCATTATCACAGCACTAATACGCAGCAATAGCATAATGCATTATGATATTGGACCGAACTGCGAGGCATAGCATTGTGCAAACTTCACACAAGTTCAGTTGCGTATCTTTAGCATTATGAGATTGAGCAAGCACTAGCCTAGGCCCATCTAGATATCTATGACCCAAAACTGCGCGGGAACGGGCTGCATGGATAGAGCAAGGGTTCTGTCAACTCGGAGTTTGTCTGCCGTCTTTCAGCGACATCTAGTTGGCCTACAAAGGTCGCTAGAGTCTTGCGGTCTAGACCAGCTAGACGATCTAGAAGGCCGTACAGAAGCTTTACTTCGAAACTTTTTACGGGCAGAACGGATG
>CAXXBX010000069.1:0-13573 GCA_964274945.1 Dehalococcoidia bacterium
GTTTGGGGTCAGAAACCAGGGGTGTCCCCAGGATTTTTGGAAGGCAGGGTGGAAATAACCACGCCCACATTAAATTTTGGTCCCGCTCATTCCGCTCATTCCAATTTTTATGGTCGGACCACAAAAGCTTTGATGTAGGTTTGCTTACGCTGAGATGCCACAAACTGTTGTCACAGAATGCTCAGGCACAAAAGGAACAAAGTGGTTTATCTTTTTTTGAAAAAAGTTTCTCTCTGTCTTAGTTCACTGTGCTTGACCAAATGATAGCTAGATTAATTAATTAACTTAATGCGAGTGGGAAAATTTCCAGACCTCAAGAAGTTGAGAACCTCTCTTTATATAGGATAGGAAGGCCAGACATCTACAGACTTCGTTTGTTAGCATCAGATACTGACCTAAATAGTGGGCAGAGTGCAAGACCACCACTGTTTATCTTCGAGTACTTGTATTACAATTAAGTTCATACCATATGGCAGTCTTTGTCCTAATTGGTCTTATCTTCAAACCAAGCATCCCAGGAACTACTTGTTAGCCCGAAACAACTTCCCACTTTTCAAAATACAAATACAAGTCCATTGTCTTTAATCACTGCCTACTCATATAGCAAAGCATGGCCGACCTGTACCAAGTGGAAGCCAAGGCACGGCGGAGCACGGTGCCTTTTGTATGCTGGGGACAATCCTGGAAACCTCCCATGTTTGTAGATGCACACCAGATTTTAGAATGCAGTAAAACGCGATCACATGCTCTCTTTACAATTTACTAGGTTGTTGGTGAAAAAACGTCAAGAGACGGCAGTGTGCTCAAAAACTAGCGAGACGCTGCCACGTGATTAGTAGCAAATACGCCAGTCTATCGTCAGTGTTATTGGATAAGACTTAGCCAATATGTTGTCCTTTACGTGCACATCTTCTACAGACAGTGGTCTTCGTCCTAGTGTCCTTCTTTCCAGTAGATTTCCAAACGCAAGCACGCCTAGGAAGGCAAAATGTTCCCGAATATAAAAATAAATTCTAGCCTCGCCCCCGCAAAACATCAAATGCACTCCCAACATAAACTGAATGATAATGCTACTCACGACAATAGTCAGATCTCTCATCAGAACTATCTCCACAATCATCATGTGTGTCACACAACCGGTCAGTTGGTATACACTGTCCATTGTCACATCGAAATTCATGTGCCTGGCATTTGTGAGATTGGGTGGGAGGTGCTAAAACATCATATTTTCATCATCTCCAAGCTTTTCATACAAGAGCTAACATAACGTCTATCACTGCCTTGACATAAAGAACTTGCACATGCACGTACTGTCTGCAAGTTTAAAAATTACTGAAATAATTTATAAAATCAAAAAAAATGTAGTAAAACTGCAGCAAACTGTCCTGCAAATGTATTCATGCCAACATCTAATGTCAAGCAACTTATCACTCAGAAACTACATGAGCAGGTAGTCGGAGCCTAGCATTCTCATCATAGACATAGCTATGTGCATTTCCAGTATAGACAGTCCATTCTTAGTTATGTAATATTGTTGCTTGAAATCTTATTCCAGTCACTGTTAGACCAGTAATAATGCGCCAACGCGACTGTCATCGATCGATCGGTCACAGAAGTTGCATTATTCTCTATTCAATACGCGTGAAATTCCATGTCCCAGCTAGTTGTATTTAATACATCAACTGTCAGAAACTAAACTTCCCATCTCTGCTTTACTAACTAAGATAACTTTGAAAACATAATGTCATCAGATTGATAAGATGATATCAGCATATTCATTCACCCACGGGCTGCTAATGAGAATCAAGACTGTGGTGCACAATTCGACGTCCGGCACCCAAAGTTGGTCGATATTCCGAGGCTCTATTAGTAATGTGTGTTAGTTACTATACTACAGTGCACGTACAGTATAGGTTTGGCAACCAGACAGCGGTCTTACACTGTGGATTATAGAAGGAACCTATAAAGAGACAGCTGATCTGGTCGCACTCGTAAGTCTATAATAACTAAGTATCTAGGCAGAATGTTGCAAGTAGGCCTCACACTTTCCTACTTTATGGCACTCAAGTCAATTTGCCAATTTCCAGAGTTTCCTACAAACCGCCCAGGTGCTTATTGAGAACAGATACTCTTCCATAAAATCCCATTTACCATGTTGCTGCCCTGGGCGCTGTTTCAAAAATTTCTGGTATCATTATCTACTGCTTCTTCTAAAATTGACTTAGCAGCTAGTTGTGCATCTGGGTGCCTTTTTGCAGTGTAAGTGTATATAAATAGATTGCATGATATAAAAGACCGATAGATGTGGGTACTGGTAACTGAATGACTGAAGTCTTTTGGATTAGCGACTTGTGTGTGTTATGTTCTGAAAGCCTTTGCGTTGGAGTTATACAACATGCAAATTGACTATTTGAACACGACTCGGACTCACCCACAGTCACAGTACTGCAGTTCATTTCATCTGAGTTATCGAGGCAGTCGTACTCGCCATCACATCGCCAAGATAAAGATATACACGTGCCATCTTGACAAGCATAGTCGTTTGTGCTACAAGTAGCTTGTGCTATAAATGAAAGACATGATTCTCATACATCACCAATACATACCAAGAGCACTTTACCAGCAACATTATACAGTAGTACAAATAATACATATGTATGCATACATACATACATACACAAAATACAAAAAAGGGACATACGTTAAAATTTGCGCTTTGGGATGTAACCTGATTTGGAAAGTTCAACGTTACATCTACGCTGGTTCCAAGTTTCAAAGTTGTCCGCGAAGGGAAACCCCCTGTAATTTTTTTTCAAATACTCACCTTCTACTAAGCGCTGCTTGCCTAAGTCACGTGAGGGCTGTAGTTCAAACGTGGAGGCCGTTAGAAGCAAAAAAACACCAGATTCTAGGCCAACTCATTGCGCGCTATACGGGCATTTATAGTGCGCATACCTATATCACGTGATATGCCATTGCGCAATCGTCTCTGACCAGATTTCTTCCGCGTATTTCTCTTTTGTTCTCGGTTGTTTTTGGCCCTTTTTTGCTATGGGTAAGAAGCGAAAGTTCTACGGAAACCGCTTTACTCAAGCGAAGAAGGCCAAGGTCGACGCAAGCTCACTTTCAGAGGAAAAGTTGGGGCCGGTGAAACCGCAGCCTGCTCATCAGGCACGTCCAGCAGAGGGCTTTCGTCTCGTCGATTTCACCATTCTGGTCGACTTCCTGCAAGAGAACGTTGTTTGTTCTTCTTGTCACGGCCGTGTGAAACTCACCAAGAAAGAATTCGATCGCCAGGGTTGGGCCAGTAAGCTGGTTTTGCAGTGCGGCAGATGCAACAGACGTCGGGAGACAATGACCAGCAAGACCATGCGTGACAAAGGATACGAAGTGAACAGACGAGGCGTGTTAGGCATGAGGACAGTTGGTTGTGGCCACGCTGCTATGGAGCAGTTCAGCAGCTTGATGAACATGGGTTGCATAACTGTGAAGTCCTACAATGTTCACGTGAAGAAGCTACGGGAGAACGCAATGATGGAGTCTCGCAAGAGCATGCAGCGGGCCATGACAGGAGCATGAACTATAAAATGAAACAGCACAGAAAACAAAGAAGACATACTCTAAAACAGCAGAGGAGTGCTAAACAGCAAAGAGACTTGAACAGAGAAGGGGTTTATTATGCTCCAGGGGCATTTTAGTTTATGGCTGGTTTGCTTAGGTTTTCCTTAGTTGTGCAATTTGAAACTATGAAAATTAGCATAAAATTTGTATGTAGTTTAATTTAGCTGAAAATTGAGCAGTAAGTTGTGTGATGTAAGTGCTTGAGAGTAGACTACAATGGTTGCAATAGGTTGCAGTTTGGCACCACCATTGAGGAAGATATGTGACAGACTAGATCTAGGTAACCCCCAACGGGGCCCTTTTTGCCAGTCTGGGTGTTATTTCACATTGGAACATTTTCTAAAAAATTGAGGTAGCATTCTGAGGCAAGTAGAACACACGTACCGTCCAAGAACGTTGTACACTAAAGAACTGATTTTTTTAGCTACTCCCAATGTTGTTGCCAGGCAACCACCAATGCCCCGTATATCAACCGTTATTTTAAATGAACAGTAATTCCAGCGAAAGACAAGGTGTCTTAGAATCTTATTTCACAAGCAGTTTCTCCTTGCAACCTATGAGCTGAAGTAAGGGAATTTTTACACACCACAACAATTGAACCCCTATTTGAACACGACTCGGACTCACCCACAGTCACAGTACTGCAGTTCATTTCATCTGAGTTATCGAGGCAGTCGTACTCGCCATCACATCGCCAAGATAAAGATATACACGTGCCATCTTGACAAGCATAGTCGTTTGTGCTACAAGTAGCTTGTGCTATAAATGAAAGACATGATTCTCATACATCACCAATACATACCAAGAGCACTTTACCAGCAACATTATACAGTAGTACAAATAATACATATGTATGCATACATACATGCATACACAAAATACAAAAAAGGGACAACAAGTTTAAGAGCAACACTCTTAATTAATGTAGCAAAGTAATGTTTCATGTGTACTGTACACACATACACATAAAGGGCCGGATCTAAGCAAATCCAAGCTAACAAAGAAATGCTCCTCCCTTTTACAGAGTCCATGGCACCATTTCATGATTAACCTCAACATCTTGATGTCAATGTAAATAAGGTGAACAGCCTCAACAGCCAGCATCACCTCCAGTGACTTAGGTCTCACAGCCTAATAATTTAGCATTGACACTACAATAAAACCACAGCGTCACCCACACACTACCCATGATAACGTTAGACCTCATGAGTAACAATCTGGGGTGAGTTGCTACATTTGCAACTATTCTACACAACCAACTTTAATAATATTAACTAACTGATAGAAATTTAAACATAATACAACAGCAGAGAGTCAACTTAAAATGTAAAAAACATCAAGTTCAGATGCCATCAAGTGATGCTCTGTGCTCCACTCATTTCCAGGTCACTTGCAACTATAAAACAATCAAGAAAGCGCTTTTTGTCGTTCAACAAGAAGCTATCTCAAGATGGTAAATGTGTGGATAAAAATCTAACATACTTGTCGTTTCAAGTAGGAGGAGCAAAACTACTGTGGCAGACAAGAACGTGATTCGCATTTCTTTTTACACTAGGAATAAAGACTATGTCATAGAACGTGGTGCACCCTAAGATGTTCCTTTGTTCTGCTTCATTATGACACAAATTGGCTCGTTTTCAAGTTTGGGTAGGTGTGCCTGCGCGTGTGTGGTGAATTGTGAGAGGGCACTTTTAATTTGCAAGAAAGTGAGCTACCCTGCTCAATAGGCTCGGGAATACTCTAAAGATAGTGGATAGAAACAAAATGCACACAGATAATTCATAGAAACGAAAAAAAAAATGCGAAACTTCCTGAGGTCATGTGCGTGAAAACAAAAACGCAACCGTTATCGTCACACCCTTCCACAGCCCCAAACGTCCCACATCCAGTTCCGAGGCGTGGTTTGGCAATGAAACATTCAGGACAGTAACCACAAGCACACTAAAACGTCCCCCACCCCCACACATTCAGTGCATCAATTCTCATGTACTGCATACACACACACACAGCTCTACACAGCAGCAGTACGCCACTTTACACATACTACATGTCTATAATGCATAAACATACAAACAAATGCGGCGCGCAATGGCATCGTGCCAGGGCACGCTGCACGTTGCGTCTGCACGAGCCGATGCTTACTCGGACACTGGTCTTCGTCCGACTGGTCGTCGCAGTCGATGTGATGGTCGCATTGCCGTTCGTCGAATATGCATTTTCCATCTCTGCACTCGAAGTAGCCAGGCTGACATGAAGCTAACACAGCTGCGATACAAAACAACAGTGGTGTCGGAATGCGCACCGAATTGCATTCCACAACACTTACTGCCAAAGATGTTGGCGCTCAGAGCGATAGCTGCGACGAAAAGGAGCTGCAAATTGGCGGGCATAGCTGTCCCGTCACTACCACGTGCAGGCACGATAAAAGGAGCGGCTGGCTAGACGTGGAGGTTTTGTAGTACCCTGACGAAACTGTGATTGGTTAGCTATCATTATCATATAGATTTCCGGCAATGCAAATTTGTGGCTATGGCGCGCCATGTGTGTCAAAATAACGGTATTCGGCGACAGCTACTAGAGATCATTCGGCGACGACTATGTCATTCGGCGACAGCTATCGCCGAATGTCATAGTAGCTGTCGCCGAATTTTGACCCACACGGCGGGCGTGTCAAAATTCGGTGACAGCTTAGGCATATCAAAGTTCAGCAAAGTAAATAATGGCCTATTATTGGATTAGTATCAATTTCATACATCTTTATTCAATTATATACACATTTATTGCGTGATTTGATATGTTATTGGATGTCGTCGGTCCACCTCGTCTGTGCTGATGAAGCGTCGGTCTTGCTGGCCCATACCTGGTGTGTACACATCTTGTCCCGAATCATAGCATATCTGCAGATACATCTACAACGTCCACGTCGTCCTGGTCGTCGTCTACGCCGAATTCAATAATAAACGCAACTTTAATTCTAGGACGGACGTCTAGGCCTACTTCCGTGACGGACGTTTATAGAATGACGCACCTTCCGGTCGGTCGCGTTGGCACATAATATAATTCTATATATACTAGAGGAATGCAGCAGCTAGAGCTAGAGCATAGACTGCAGATACCAAATTGTAGTGATCAGATATACCCAAACTTAGGGACCGACTTCAGATACTACGAGCCGTGCTAATGCAAGAAGATCATATTCAAACCTAGCCTAGTATTTGTCTGGAACAACTCATATCATCAATAGAAATACAATTTGGATGAGAACTAATTCGATTGAAAGCCATCTCTGCCAGCTACTTGAAGACATTGTAATTCAGTAGCACTCTACAGCTAAAGTGAGATCCAAAATGTGAGATCTCTATGACTTTGCTTTTGGACTTTCCACAACAACAACAAGTGTTTTATTCATATATACAAGAACCCAAACCACTGGTCTCCCATTTCTTGCCTAACACATAGATAGTAAGGTGTGACAGGCATAAGTGAAGGCGTGGTGGCATTACAGGATTGGGCGTGTCCTTGTAAAATTTAATTTAGCCAAGGTGTGGCGGCCATGTCTTGAGATGCCTGGAGAGAACACTGCAATCTCCATATTGGCTGCCATTCCTGCCCCTGCACGTATCACTAAAATAGTTCAAGTCTGTATAAGCACAGTGTTTGACCTACACACACACACACACACACACACACACACACACACACACACACACACACGCACACACACACACACACAGAAAGCAAGTTGGCAGGCCGGGCTGCAGAGAAATTGAAAGCAGAGTAGAGAAGTGGTAACTGTACTACAGTAGCACATATTAAAACAACTCTGTAGAAACTGTTGTCTAGCTTAGCACCCTGCAGGTCCGGTATGGCTGTAGCTGCACATGTGGCTATAAATTGCTGGTCTTGGCTCCCACCCTAGACAACTGTGTGGTATCACAGGTGAATGACCATCCAAGAAAACCATCTAAATACTTTGGCACTCACCCAATGTCCACAAATAATCTTCATCTAGTTAGGCCTCTCTAGGTATATAAACGTGTAAGATGGATGCATGTAAAAGCTACAGGTTGTTAGAGTGATGTTTCAGAGCTAGTAGATGGTAGTAGAGTAGGCATGATGGCAGTGTTTAGTACCTCGAAATCAAGCTCAAAGCCATTAATAAAGTTAAAACGTTAGAAAGTCATCATTTGTAAATAACCTCATAACGTAATCAGCATTTCCTGTTGAAATATCCTGGCAAGAACACTGACACCCACATTGACTTACCTGGACAGCCACTCTCATCACTGTTATCTTCACAGTCCTGTTCGTCATCACATTTCCAAGTATCAAATACACACTGCCCACTGTCGCATGTAAACTGGTTTGCCGAGCAAGTACGCGTAGCTGCCACAAAGCATGTTACACTAGTACATCAAATGCACTCCCAGCATAAACTGAATGATAATGCTACTCACGACAATAGTCAGATCTCTCATCAGAACTATCTCCACAATCATCATGTGTGTCACACAACCGGTCAGTTGGTATACACTGTCCATTGTCACATCGAAATTCATGTGCCTGGCATTTGTGAGATTGGGTGGGAGGTGCTAAAACATCATATTTTCATCATCTCCAAGCTTTTCATACAAGAGCTAACATAACGTCTATCACTGCCTTGACATAAAGAACTTGCACATGCACGTACTGTCTGCAAGTTTAAAAATTACTGAAATAATTTATAAAATCAAAAAAAATGTAGTAAAACTGCAGCAAACTGTCCTGCAAATGTATTCATGCCAACATCTAATGTCAAGCAACTTATCACTCAGAAACTACATGAGCAGGTAGTCGGAGCCTAGCATTCTCATCATAGACATAGCTATGTGCATTTCCAGTATAGACAGTCCATTCTTAGTTATGTAATATTGTTGCTTGAAATCTTATTCCAGTCACTGTTAGACCAGTAATAATGCGCCAACGCGACTGTCATCGATCGATCGGTCACAGAAGTTGCATTATTCTCTATTCAATACGCGTGAAATTCCATGTCCCAGCTAGTTGTATTTAATTAATACATCAACTGTCAGAAACTAAACTTCCCATCTCTGCTTTACTAACTAAGATAACTTTGAAAACATAATGTCATCAGATTGATAAGATGATATCAGCATATTCATTCACCCACGGGCTGCTAATGAGAATCAAGACTGTGGTGCACAATTCGACGTCCGGCACCCAAAGTTGGTCGATATTCCGAGGCTCTATTAGTAATGTGTGTTAGTTACTATACTACAGTGCACGTACAGTATAGGTTTGGCAACCAGACAGCGGTCTTACACTGTGGATTATAGAAGGAACCTATAAAGAGACAGCTGATCTGGTCGCACTCGTAAGTCTATAATAACTAAGTATCTAGGCAGAATGTTGCAAGTAGGCCTCACACTTTCCTACTTTATGGCACTCAAGTCAATTTGCCAATTTCCAGAGTTTCCTACAAACCGCCCAGGTGCTTATTGAGAACAGATACTCTTCCATAAAATCCCATTTACCATGTTGCTGCCCTGGGCGCTGTTTCAAAAATTTCTGGTATCATTATCTACTGCTTCTTCTAAAATTGACTTAGCAGCTAGTTGTGCATCTGGGTGCCTTTTTGCAGTGTAAGTGTATATAAATAGATTGCATGATATAAAAGACCGATAGATGTGGGTACTGGTAACTGAATGACTGAAGTCTTTTGGATTAGCGACTTGTGTGTGTTATGTTCTGAAAGCCTTTGCGTTGGAGTTATACAACATGCAAATTGACTATTTGAACACGACTCGGACTCACCCACAGTCACAGTACACTTTTCATCTGAATTGTCAGAACAGTCATCATCACCATCACATAGCCAATTCTTAGAAATACAGTGACCATTCGGACACTTAAACTGGCTGTCAGTGCACGCTACAAATACAAAAACACCTTCAATAGCAGACACCAAAGTCTCCAGACTTTGACTTACTGCAGTTCATTTCATCTGAGTTATCGAGGCAGTCGTAATCGCCATCACATCGCCAAGATAAAGATATACACGTGCCATCTTGACAAGCATAGTCGTTTGTGCTACAAGTAGCTTGTGCTATAAATGAAAGACATGATTCTCATACATCACCAATACATACCAAGAGCACTTTACCAGCAACATTATACAGTAGTACAAATAATACATATGTATGCATACATACATACATACACAAAATACAAAAAAGGGACAACAAGTTTAAGAGCAACACTCTTAATTAATGTAGCAAAGTAATGTTTCATGTGTACTGTACACACATACACATAAAGGGCCGGATCTAAGCAAATCCAAGCTAACAAAGAAATGCTCCTCCCTTTTACAGAGTCCATGGCACCATTTCATGATTAACCTCAACATCTTGATGTCAATGTAAATAAGGTGAACAGCCTCAACAGCCAGCATCACCTCCAGTGACTTAGGTCTCACAGCCTAATAATTTAGCATTGACACTACAATAAAACCACAGCGTCACCCACACACTACCCATGATAACGTTAGACCTCATGAGTAACAATCTGGGGTGAGTTGCTACATTTGCAACTATTCTACACAACCAACTTTAATAATATTAACTAACTGATAGAAATTTAAACATAATACAACAGCAGAGAGTCAACTTAAAATGTAAAAAACATCAAGTTCAGATGCCATCAAGTGATGCTCTGTGCTCCACTCATTTCCAGGTCACTTGCAACTATAAAACAATCAAGAAAGCGCTTTTTGTCGTTCAACAAGAAGCTATCTCAAGATGGTAAATGTGTGGATAAAAATCTAACATACTTGTCGTTTCAAGTAGGAGGAGCAAAACTACTGTGGCAGACAAGAACGTGATTCGCATTTCTTTTTACACTAGGAATAAAGACTATGTCATAGAACGTGGTGCACCCTAAGATGTTCCTTTGTTCTGCTTCATTATGACACAAATTGGCTCGTTTTCAAGTTTGGGTAGGTGTGCCTGCGCGTGTGTGGTGAATTGTGAGAGGGCACTTTTAATTTGCAAGAAAGTGAGCTACCCTGCTCAATAGGCTCGGGAATACTCTAAAGATAGTGGATAGAAACAAAATGCACACAGATAATTCATAGAAACGAAAAAAAAAATGCGAAACTTCCTGAGGTCATGTGCGTGAAAACAAAAACGCAACCGTTATCGTCACACCCTTCCACAGCCCCAAACGTCCCACATCCAGTTCCGAGGCGTGGTTTGGCAATGAAACATTCAGGACAGTAACCACAAGCACACTAAAACGTCCCCCACCCCCACACATTCAGTGCATCAATTCTCATGTACTGCATACACACACACACAGCTCTACACAGCAGCAGTACGCCACTTTACACATACTACATGTCTATAATGCATAAACATACAAACAAATGCAGGCAATGTTTAATGTGAAAGCATCCGTCTGACTTGACTGCGGCACGCGTCTGAGCTATTTACAGGCGTTGGCGCCTACACCTTTGGCTACCAGCCAAGGCAAACTATTTGCCATGTGGTGCCTGGGCATCGCGTCGAGCGACTTCCGCGACAACAACCCGCACAACAGCGCGCTTCAGGCTACAAATGCGGCGCGCAATGGCATCGTGCCAGGGCACGCTGCACGTTGCGTCTGCACGAGCCGATGCTTACTCGGACACTGGTCTTCGTCCGACTGGTCGTCGCAGTCGATGTGATGGTCGCATTGCCGTTCGTCGAATATGCATTTTCCATCTCTGCACTCGAAGTAGCCAGGCTGACATGAAGCTAACACAGCTGCGATACAAAACAACAGTGGTGTCGGAATGCGCACCGAATGGCATTCCACAACACTTACTGCCAAAGATGTTGGCGCTCAGAGCGATAGCTGCGACGAAAAGGAGCTGCAAATTGGCGGGCATAGCTGTCCCGTCACTACCACGTGCAGGCACGATAAAAGGAGCGGCTGGCTAGACGTGGAGGTTTTGTAGTACCCCTGACGAAACTGTGATTGGTTAGCTATCATTATCATATAGATTTCCGGCAAATGCAAATTTGTGGCTGTGGCGCGCCATGTGTGTCAAAATAACGGTATTCGGCGACAGCTACTAGAGATCATTCGGCGACGACTATGTCGTTCGGCGACGACTATGTCATTCGGCGACGACTAGGTCGTTCGGCGACGACTATGTCATTCGGCGACAGCTATCGCCGAAGTGTCATAGTAGCTGTCGCCGCGAATTTTTGACCCACACCGCGCGTGTCAAAATTCGGTGACAGCTTTAAAGTAACTCTGTAACATTTAATTATTCAATAACAATATCCCACATCTACATACAAAAAAACCTATCTAAATTCACACAACAATTCAATAAGACGTTTATGTTAACCAATTGCATGTCATATGTCTCTGTTTAACAACAGAAAAGATCCTCAACAAAACTGATCTAAGAAATTCTTGTAAAATCAATAAGTACACCAGACCTGGTTCACGTTGATTAAAAGTCAGCAAATATCCCCACAATACAAAACTTTGCAACTGTACAAACTTCAGGCTAACGTATAACATGAGCCTTGACAGCATCCGTTTCTTTGCAGTTGACGTTTGGCAGTAGAAGTCAGTGGTCTTCATACCTTGAGTTCAATGGGAAGTATGGACACTATATGTAGTCATTTATGGTGTGACTTTGATAGTTGTTGTTATTTAATTAATTAACCACATTAATGTTACAATAGCAAGTAATAATTTGGTTATGAGCCATCAAAACACAAAACATGCAAGTCAAGTAATTATGTTATGCCAAGTCAAGCAAATTATATCTGGTATGCATGGCTGTGTGTGTGTGTGTGTGTGTGTGTGTGTGTGTGTGTGTGTGTGTGTGTCCAAATTCAGTGGAGGTTGCTTCATGTGAGTTTTGGTAAGTATACATGTACGAACAATGTGACCTTGCAGTACAGTGTGGCAGTTAGGACAATGCCAATGGTTACCTCATTGCACACATAACACTTAAGTGTTATTGTCATATGCACGAATAACTTTCTTAGTAAAACACAACTGTCATGTTCAAACAAACAAAAAGCTTCACTACACACTTGACAGCACTGCCTGTTCTGCTTTAAGATATAATACTTCAAAAAAGTTTGTAATATTGTTTACCTTATCTTTAACATCTGCATCAGCCTTCTTCTCCAACAGACACTCGACTGCCTCACGATGATCAAGTAAAGCAGCAAAGTGAAGTAAAGTGCGACCAGACTGCATGCACAACACAAAAACATCTTTCACACATAATCAACAGTATTGTGAAAACTCTCACCTCCTTCTCCACTGATTGACAAAACTTCTCTGCAACCTTTGTTGCAACATCCACTTCATTACTACATGCCCACTGCAGCAGCTCACACACATTCTATTATCAACAATCAAAGTATGAGAATCAATGTCACAAATCAATTCCATAAAAGAAAATACAGACAAAAATACCAACCTGTATCCACTCGTTATGCTGTAAGACAACTGTTACTCACCTCTAATGCAACATCTTCAAACTGACTGCATTATTGAAAACAACCGATTAGCTGTTGACATGTGACCTCTACTCACAGCAAAATCAAAAGGTCTCTTCCCATACTATCACACATACAATTGTAATAAGTTAGTAAGAATATAACAACATATGACTTCACAAGTGCTATTAGTAACTCTGTAACATTTAATTATTCAATAACAATATCCCACATCTACATACAAAAAAAACCTATCTAAATTCACACAACAATTCAATAAGTAGTTTATGTTAACCAATTGCATGTCATATGTCTCTGTTTCACAACAGAAAAGATCCTCAACAGAACTGATGTAAGAATTTCTTGTAAAATCAATAAGTACACCAGACCTGTTCACGTTGATTAAAAGTCAGCAAATATCCCACAATACAAAACTTTGC
>CAXXBX010000070.1:0-51872 GCA_964274945.1 Dehalococcoidia bacterium
CGATACTTGAAAGAGAGTGTTCCAAGCACGTGGGATATTCTGTACAAATGCACGAAACATCATCGGACTTTATTAGCAGTAAGCCACAGTAGCCAAACATGACAAGACTACATGTATCTAAACAATGAAAGCAACTATATCTAAACATCTGTGTCCTTCGACTTTGATGACGACAGTCGATTCTTCAGATTTTGTAGTGTTCATAGCGTGCAGTAATATCTCACGTGAATTCAAGCGGGCAACTTTAATATATTTTGAAAAAATTGACAAATACTGTACTGGTATTGGTACATGTACTTTTCTATTTTAGAGGTGCACCTCTCAGTTTCTGCTCACACCCATTATAGTTTCTGCTCATACCCCTTGCAGTTTCTGCTCCGTACCCTTCGCATACATAAACTTACAAGCATGTATTGAATATTCTTGTATAATCACATCATACTAATTGAAAAATGCAAACAAAGATGGCTTTGTTTCGAGTAGGGGTACATGTATAAGGAGTACAATAAAAGTTTTGGTTTTTAAAATTTTGAAAAACCGGACGGCTGCTTAGATAGTTACTATTTTCATGGCTTTTCCAAGTCGAGTAGACTACCACTCTCTGTGTCTACAAAGCAGGTCATCTTCTCAGGTCTCTGCTACAGTACTGTTTAGAAGGTACAGTCAAACCTCGCTAATCCGAACAGCCCCGTGCAAAGCCCTGTCTGGATTTAGCAAAGTTGTTAGGATTACCAAAAATGCCAAAACACAGAGCTGTAGAGACGCGTAGCCTTGGAGGTCCAGACCTTACCTTGGGCACCCAGACCTCTGACGCATTAACGTATCTCTACACATGTCATGTTTGTGGAAGGACACAGCTGCAACAACTACATGTACTTCTAAATAATGTGACAGTCAAGATTTACAATAGTCAGATACGTGAGTTTACTGAAAACTAGATTACCACAACCCAAATCAGGCTGCCCAATCAGATCTGGGTACACAAGGCAGGGTACCAAAGGTAATTTGGGTTAGCAAGGATTTGAATTAGCGACGTTCGGATTAGTGAGGGTCGACTGTATTGCAAAAGATGTACATTAGGTGGCTTTCCTGTGTTGACTGTGCAATATGGCAAAGACACTGGCTCTAGCCTGACTGAAATGCTTTAGCTAAGCAATATTAAGGATTGAATTGTCAAATTCATTTAACAATAACGATTATGACCATTAACAAAGTAATAGTTGACAAAGCAAGGGGGAATGGCATTGCCGCTAACACACGTTAGTGCAAAGACTATTAGCGCAGTCATTTGTATTTCAATTATAGGCTATGTTTAAAATACCATGGTAGATGCTGTCCAAAATAGTCATATAATTCCTTTTCAAGTCAGTGGCACGTCTCTAAATGCTACAAAGTACAATCTAACCTTGGAGTCTAGACCATACTCGCTGTCAAACTAAAAATAGGCAAATGCAACTGAACAGACAACATTCGCAAAGGGACGAATGAAGCGCTCTATCACTTTTTAAAAAGAAAGGGTGTCTTCATGTGGATGAAATGCAACTTCGTCCTTTTGGGACTTGGTCCACGAACTGCATTGCACAAATATAAACTACTTTACATTTATGTACAATTTATGTACAAAGCACCTCAAGATCGACATGTGTTGGTATTGTAAATAGGTGAGTATTCCCTTTGGTCAAGTGTGAATATCCAAACTGTAAGTTAGCTTGCTTACTTCACTATGCTAAAACTTGATCGACCTACTGAAAATAGTAAATTGAGCTTTAGCCATCCATCCCTTCACAACAGCTGCTTGTGAGCGTGCTTTTAGGAAATCACAGCTAATAAAGATATATGTTCCTGCACTTGTAAAACTAAGAATTTCTCTAGATCTCATGGGTCCTCCTAATTTTTGTGAGGCATTGTGAGTATGCCACTTAAAAAAGAAAAGAAGGTTACCTATTTGCTATAGATATGACCTAGTAATCATTAGTAGATATTAACATAAAAGCATAGACATACTGGTTTGCTTTGATGTGGTTATAGAAATTGTAATAAGTAGTGTATTGTAAATGTCAGATTTGATTGCTGTATAATGTTTATGAGCCTCCATCAAAAGCAATTATGGGCTTGGTCACTAAAGTCATTATGGCCGTGTTTGTTATTAAAATTAGTGACGGTTGGCACAAAATCTTGGCCAGAACCTTGCACACATGCGCAGATGTGCACACACACAATCACAGTTACACAACTTCAAACTATACATTATCGCTAGACAAAACAATAAGAAATCAAGGCCACTTACCCTTGACTTTCCTGATGATTTCGTCCCATAACACAACAACAGTTTTCAACATCACAACGAGCATATCGTTCATACAAATCATCAAACAATCCTTCTATTTCCCATATGGCATCTCTGGCAAGCAACCAATAATTACATTGCATAGTACCATAAAACACATACAAAGACCTACTGATTAGGCACATTTATCCCATGACGTAACATTTCCTTCACAAACTTGTCTGAATTGTTGCAAAGAGAACATCGAAGATGGTGGTAGCCTGCTGCATAAGCCTGTTGCTAAACACCACACTCAATAGCTCAAATATTTCCAACAGATAGAGCATTACTGCACCATACTTGAATACAAAGTCGATGAAAATACCCTTTGCCACAGCATGGGCTTAGTAGAACATTATGGCTAACAAGAGATGTGTCTGTTTCTTCCATACAAATAGGGCAAGTTGTATTAACTAATGGTCTTTGTACGTTTGCTAGTAACGGCTTTGGTCTGTGCTTGCAGCAAAAACTCCTAAAAAGCATTATTATATTGCTGTGACAATTTATAATTCAAGTCAAGCTAGTACCATATTAAATATGCCTATTTAACTACAGTAAGAGACAGTCCGTAATGGCCACCATTACAAGAACATGGCCTTGCCCATTTCAGAGTAGGAACGTCAGGTATTGTCCATATTTGAAAACAGCTCCAAGTCTCTATGACTGCCATGCTACCTCAGAAAGTGGGTGACATATGAAACTAGATGAAAGTGTACAACTATCATGTAACATGTTCTTCCCAGCTAAAGTGTAATAAGTCCAAGTCTGTTACCCAGGTGAACCGATTACCTACAGTTCCACGTAAAACAATTCAAGTTCTAACATAGCCTCACCACTGAAGAACAGTTACTATAGTTTTTCAGAGCGGAATATAAAGAAATTCTTGTCCGGACAAGCAGGCCCGCAAAAGCCAAGCCCATTTTAGACCATGCCCGCGTTATCAAATTCAGAGCCCACAAACAACATTCTATTGTTATTATTCGACATATATACAAAACATAACAATAACTAGAACAACTTTGAGACAACATACCTGCAAGGCAAGCATATATCAATTGCGTTACAATAAAGTCTAGAAAAAATTATGGAACCTCAAAAGGCAAACTTGAAAGTGCACTATAATTGTGTGAGACAATAGCAGTACATTAACAGATAAACCTACCACAACCATGTGTAAAATGTAATCAGTCAGACCCTTCTGGAAAACTATTTGTAGACGGGCTTAGAAGATTATGCCACATGTCCCAGTCATCTAAACTAAAGCTGCTAGTGCTATCGTCTTGGGCCAACTCTTCAGTTTTCCTTGCTGTGTATTGCTTTCTAAAACCTTGATTAGGACGGCGGTTGGTCTCGCATCCTTTCCACCACAGCTGAATAGCACCGTCAGCGTGAAAGTCTTCAAGTGATGGTCCTTCATGGTATACTTCCATAAGGTCAGACAAGGTGGTGTTGCTCATGCTGGGCGCAGGTATGTCTTGATCAGTTTTAGTGACATAAACATCCTTTCAACATGTGTGGTAGTAAAGGGGAGACTAAATACTAGCTGGCACAATTGGAGAACATTTGGCCACTTACGAAGGTGTGAAGTGAAGTATGTACCACACAGACTCATAGCTCACCTTGCTGATGTTCAGATATTTTCTAGCATAACGGACTACCTCTTCAACCTCGTCATGAAGAGCAAGACTAACCTCTTTGCTTACTAGTGGCTTGGCAAAACGAACAGCAAGCACTTTTACAGCTTCTCTAACCTCTGCAGTATCATCAACATTCTCGTCTTCACTATCTTGCTCAGAAGTTTGAACGTTAGGTTTTCTTTGCTATGTTTGGATGTCTAAAAAGGCAATGATATGACAAAAAAGTTTGGTGTCACACCAACATAGTCGCTCCTTCATTTTATTATCAAGGCATACTAAATCAGTTTTCACCTTTTCTTCACAGTTACTTACCATGTACAATGTTGACTTTATCATCTTGGAGACTGAGGCTTAAGAGACGTACTGGCTGTAGCAAGTCTACATACATAGTTGCGCCAACTAGCATTTTGTAGTTCTTCATCTTGAAAAGATAATCCTTGAGTCGTGCTTTATCCGCTGCCTTTGTCTGTCTGTCACTTGTTAGTGTGGACAAACATACACTCCATATCTGACAATGAATCGTTGCAGAGCATTATGCTTATGAACAATCCAACGTGTTCCTGAGCAGTGCAAAAGCACATTTCTGCCAATGGGGAAGCTGTATGCTTCCCTAAGGTCTGCAAATGATGCCTTCAAGCTCACATAATTTTTTGAAGACATGTGGTATAAGTAATATAATCAAAGCAACGATTCCATGGTGTCCTTGATCACCTTGCTGCAGAGTGCAAGACAAGCCAGTTCAAGTCTGTGCCCATAGCACCACTGCCACAATAGCCAGGGCAACTTGCATTGCATTTTGCCTTTCATGCCCTTGATTTCTGATATGTTCGCTGATGCTCCATCGGTACATACTCCAACAACTACCGCATCAGCAGCAAGAATATTTTCAGCATCGCAAACGTCGACCACACCTAGCTTCTCCAAACTTCTCTGAAGACATTGAATGAGTCCATCAGCATTTACGGTCAAAGGTACTTCAACTGATAGAAAACGTGAGACTTATCTAACTACTTGAGTATCGTGATCAAGTGCACAGTATTGCACCATTGCAAGCTCCTCATCAATGTTTCTTGCATCTGTTGACCCATCCTGCACTGTAAAACTTGGCATCCTTTAACTTGCGTTGTAATTGCAAGCATTGGCTCTCTGCAATGTAGTGAGTAAACTCTTGTACTCTGGCTTTGTTCATATAGAAATTGTCAATATGTACCCCGTGTCTCTTTTGAAGTTTAGCTAGCACAGGATACTCCTTAAATGCCATCATTTCCTTAGCTAAAATATAGCAGAGATCAAACTTCTTCAATAAGCGTGTGTGCTCTGATTTCTCAATGTAAAGTAGGCTCTTAGCGACTGGTGCATAGGCAGATATAGACTCCTGAGATGCCTGAGCATTGTCAGTACGCCATTTGTTAACAGCTACACTATGCTGTTCACTCATTGCATGATCGACAACGTTGCTTGTTGTCTGGTTAACAAATCCGACTAGCCATGCATGTTGAAATTCTTAGATCCAACAATACCAACAATACTGCTTTATACCTGCGACATAGATCGCACCAAAGAAAACCAACACAATCACTTGAATTGGAATCAAGATTGCAACAAAGCCATGACAAAGTCTGATATTCTTTCTCATAGTAGGTTTGCCAATTGTTAATTAAATATGCTAAGGGATACTTTACGTGATACCTGCTTCTTGCACTCGGGACAGTGACTTGGCCATTCCTGGTCTAGTGTGGACAGGGCTTAAGGTTCATAACTCAACACAGCCTGACTAGAGCTCTTCTGAATGCAATTCCTGCACCTTCTGCATCTGCTGGTAGAGCTGCTGCGGCTGCTGAATGTCTGCCACCATCATTACCATCATGTACTAGCCAGTTGTCATCTGCATGATCATCATGGGCAATACAATAATTGTGCAGAACACAGCATGCAGCTACTACAGAGCAAAGGTTGTTCAAGTGAGTTCCTTGTTGTCAGAGGAGGATCTCCATTGACCTTTAAGCAGCCCAAATGCTTGCTCTACCAAGATTCCTCCCCTGGACAACCTGGCATTGAATACTGCTTCCTGTCTAGTCAGATTGCCGCTGTGTGGAAAAGGCTTCATTAGCCATGATAGTAATGGGAATGCAGCATCTGCAACAATCAAAATTGGAATCTGATTGCCGTGTATGTTTACTGTTCCACTGCCAGAAAAAGGTGATCCTTGTGTTTGCCCTTGCCTGCACAACCAGCTGTTAGCAAATATCCTGGCATCATGTACGCGACCAGGCCATCCAACTAAAATGTTGGTGAACAACAGGTCAGTCTACAGGGCCTAGAACAACAGAATAAATTGGAACCTGATTGCCGTGTATGTTTACTGTTCCACTGCCAGAAAAAGGTGATCCTTGTGTTTGCCCTTGCCTATACAACCAGCTGTTAGCAAATATCCTGGCATCATGTACGTGACCAGGCCATCCAACAAAAATGTTGGTGAACGAGAGGTCACAGTCTACAGGGCCTAGAACAACAGACTAAAAACTCTTCCTGTTGTAATAGTCTTGTGGATGGACATATGGTGCTACGATGGGAATAAGAGTTCCAGCTACTGCCCCTCCAATTCTAGGCAATCCGCAAATATCTCTGAAACCTCTTACCACATCTCTTAGCCTACGACCTGTTGGCAATCGTATGTACCTGGGCCCTAGTAGACAAACTATCACTCGGCAAACATCGTTTGTGATTGAGCATGCAGTTGATATGCCAACACCAAACAGAAGTGCAATAGTTCGGTATTCGTTGTTACTAGACAGCCTCCACAGTGTAAAAAATGGCAACTCTTCCACAGAGAGTGCCTTTCTAAGCTTTGTGTTGTTCTTTGCGATAACCGGACGGAGATCGGCACACAAACACAAGAACGTTGTTTTTGTCATTCTGAAGTTTTTCTTCCACTCCCTGTCATTCCAAACCAGACGTGCTTGATCCCACCACCTGCAGCTGCAGAGCTTCATCCACTCTGTTCATCCTCAGCGTGCTTGTTTGGTTTTTCTAAGCAGGAGCTGACAAACTACTGCAAATATTTGCAGAAACTTCCTGCAAAACACCAGCATCAACACCAGTAGTCGTAGCCGCTTTTCGTTGCTCTGTAACGCAATGATTTGTTGATGCCGTCGAGCTATGGCTGCATACTGCTGACGACGAAAGAGTAACAAGAACACGGTCTGTTTGTCCATTGAATGTAATGTACATAATACACCCTAATTGCATGCCAATGTTGCTAACCTTGCGCTAACCGTGCTTGCTAGTCTGGTTAGTGCTTATAATGGTAGTTATCTATAATTAAGTTTGCCAACCAAGGTTGCTAACCCTAGTGTGAAAACGCCATAACACTGAACTTGTACTGTAGCTAAAGAAAGATATGCAAATAGAGAATTGCTGCGTTGAACTGTACTTTACCAATAATTTGAACAGGTGGTTGGGCTTTCCTTTTCTACACACCCCAAGTAAATGCGTTCCCCCTTCACAGTGAACAACTTGAAAGCGAGCTAAAATCTACATGCACCAACTGATTACCATCACAACACGTTCCCACTTCCGGGCTTCCAGACTTGGTCGCTGTACAGAACCAAACACTTGTTTAAAAAACTGACGAGGCTGCCTGAACAATGGGAGTCAAGGTTTGTAGATGAAAGAACAGAGTAAACGTACAAAAAATAAACAGATGCACTCTAGTTGCTGTTAGTCAAATCTAGAAACTGCTTAGAATCTTTCCAAAACGACTGGAATTTTCAAAGAAACAACAGTCACTGCTATGGTTTCAACAAGTTTGACAATGACAACTATTAACACAGACGTTTCAATTTCAGTATGCAGCAAGCGTGTTTGTGGATTCCCACACTCTCACCTACAGTCCCTGTGCCAGAACTATTGACACAACTACCCGCCCTTCACCAAGCACATCCTGATCACATACCCGGAAAGAAAACATTCACAAATCAAGATGTTTTGATTACCGGGACTGCTGTTTCTAGCAATTCATGTCCTCATATTTGGTGCTGTGCTACGCATTCTAGGTAAAATTTGTATTTTACGGCAACTGGCGTCTCAGTAACCCGTCTCGCCACTTTGCAAAGAGGCTTACTGCCTATTCACCATTAGTGTAAACTTTGAAAATCTGTAATATCTCCGCTGTATTTTGGACCTTTGCGATGATCTCGGAACCGTTACAAACCAACATCTGTTTATTAAATCATCTAAGCCCTTCTTACAAAGGAAACCAAAAGATAACACTTTGACTCCTTACCTTCACAAAGCTTTCAACTAGTTGGTCGCCACTCGGTATCCATCACAATGACAGTGCTCAGACCTGCCGTCACAAGCATCTGGCTGATGGGCGAGGGCGGAGCCCGAGTCTTGGCGCATTCACCAAACTGCAATTTGGTTTCATGCTGATAGGCAGGGAGGGTTAAAGACCCGGACTCCGACCCATGCACTTTGTCACGTTGGAGCCTGAAGAGGGGTCCAATGGAGAAGGTACGGGACCAGGAGATGGAAGAGAAACTGCGAAACGATTGAGAAGCGGACAAGGTGTCCTGCTGAAGCGCAAAAACCAAGAGCTGAGTTTGTGCCGCGTATAGCGCACACGTACTAGCATGAGCGCACACATACTAGCATGATCACACCCTGACTGCATGCAAGCGCGGCTCGGGGTGGAATCAACCTCATCTAACGTTAGACATCATTTTACATATCAAAGACATATTAGCCTTGTAGAAATGGTCATTATCCATCCAATTATCCTGTGAGATCAACTGATCATCAACTGGAACCACTTAAGATAATTGGTGTAACAGTGTGAAAAATAGGGAAATATTTTGGCTCAGACAAACTGAGCCTAGCTAGGATATTTGTTGTATTATTAAGTCCCGCCCTAATTACAGCCATTTTGCATGTAATTTTTGGTTCAGTTGTTACCATATGATAACGAAGCCTTATGCTATAGTTTAGTGCTAAATAGTCACAAGAGGGGATGCCACCAATTATTTATCTCAATGGTGTAGTTGCATTCCAGTGTTTCTTGTTGCATGGGAATTTACCAAAGTAATGCATCAACTGAGGCAAATATAAACGTGAAACTAATGCCATTCAAATTCTCTCAGTAGAAGCTATTTTTAAAGCATAGTTTTTTCCGTGGGACTGCCCTCTAAATCTCATTATTTCCACCCTTCATAACGGTAGCATTTTCTTAGCCATGCAGTATGTGACAGCATTTCAACAGCTCTTTCTACTGAAGGAAGAACGGCTGTAGTTGCTAAAGCCTGTAAACTTGTCACACCAATCTTTCTTTGGCTTGACCACCAACACGCCCTTTCTTTCAACAGCACTTTCCCTTCCTTCATCTTGCTGTAGTCAGCCAGATAGATAATGATGGCGTAAGCGGTCTATCATGTTGCTCGTATTGCTGCTCTTGCAAGAGACTTTCCTAGGGTAGGCGTGAAGTATTGCTGTGTCAGTCGCTTTGGGCTTGCCGTGTTCGTTGCTCTCCAACCCAAAGTATGTAATGCCAGACTAGCAATATCACGTTTTCTTTTGCAATCAGATATGAAGACATGACGCTGGCATTGATTTAGGGCAGCCGTCTAGTGAATGTACCGTGGACAAGGCTGTTTGTGCGATGATCACGTCAGAGCCGTATATAGATCATGTGATACCCTCAAATCATAACCATACAAACTTAGAAAGATGTATCCGTTGCACTTGCGAAACCGACTGATCCCTCAAAATATCGTCAAAAGGCGATAAATCGTGATATCGCCCACCACTGATTTATACAGAACTAAACAAACTTCAAAAAATGATCAACAGTAAAATTCTTCAGTAGAATTAGACAGTTACTGCAAAGCCAAGTACACAGGTTCTGCCAACACAACTCAGTGTTTATATTTCAAAATTGTCAACTGCACAAAAAGTGGGGTCACCACATCATTTGAGGCTACAAGCTGTCTGCATTGTCACCTCTTTCACGACTGCATGTGAAGGAAATTTATGGTAAAAGCAAGTAATGATTCCATTTTCCAAGCAACTAACAATGTGACACTTTGTAAGGGTAGGTGTGATCACTGATATCTTCATACACTGCTGATGAGTACAAGCATGACAAACAGATGCAAACCCAGGAAAAAGGCAAACCTTATTTGAAGATCATTTTTCAACTGGGTCCAACGACAAGTGATATAAAAAAAGTAGAGTGTTCTGTTTAGTGTATCATCTACCGTATTTTTGTGCATTTAACGAAATGGTTCTTATTAGAACATCTTGGTACTATGTGCCTTTGTACAGTGTGGTTACGGAATAAGGTAGAAGCCATGGAATTCCTTGAAGGATTGCAAACACAGGAGAACATCACTGATGGCCATATTTTAGATTCTGATTTGGTTGCATTCTCCACAGATAAATTGTCAGCAGGAACTGACCTCATGCATAAGTTGCCCATGCAGCAGACTTTCATTAACTGTACAAGCATAGCTATCAGTGATATGTCCTTCATCTAAAATCCTCCAGGGTATTCCATGGCTCTTAACCTATTCTTTAACCACACTTTATAACGGCAAATAGTATCAAAATGTTCTAATAAAAGCCCTTAGGTTAAACGCGTGGAAATATGGTATTATACATGTACTTCCTGTCAGTAATTTGTGCAACACTAGTAATTAACTTTGTCACAAACTAGAGTAGCTGTTGATCGATATATAGACTCGACCCAGTCTCTGTCCGCCCTCATCATTCCCCGGATTGTCAATCCTTGATAGAGAGAGACTGATTTCAGACCACCCACCAATGTCACTATGTTCGCCATTACTACCCGAGTCCTGGATATCCGGTCTAAGGGTATAGTAGTCGTCTGGTCAACGACCGTATGACGGACGTACGACTGTATTATACTTGATTAGCACAGATGCAAATGAAGATATTCCGACCAATAGACTAAGAAAGTGGCACCATTACCGACCACTAGACGAATGTGATGTCATCATAAGACTCCACCTCTCTTTGTTTGGTAGCTGTGCTACGAGAATTCGGTCATCGGGCGTCCATCCTGTACATGGTGTCTATTCCTTTGCTTTACATAAGAGGTTTGCACATAGAAACAACGTCTAGTCTACATTTGCACATGTAGGTTTTCCCACCAACAACCAGGCATCTAGAGAGCAGAGGTGCTGGATTCAGGCGCCATGTGGTAGGTGCAGCTATACCTGACTTGTAACCTTTTACTTGTTCCACAGTGTTTCTGCATAGTAGTTCTGCAGTCTGACAGCTTGAATTTCCGTGTGCATGGCTGAGCGGCCGCGGTGTTGTTGCAAAACTCAGTAGTGTTGTCTTCAACAGAAATTTGGCGCTTCACAGGAATTTGCAAATAGGAACATGCATTGTTCATGACAGCGTGTCTGTTTGTCAGATGAAGCGACTGACCTGTTGGTACGCAAGTCAGGAGACGATACACGCTTTGTGCACCTTTGTTTAGCTTAACAAATGCATTGGAAACCTTAGCTGAGATGAGTGGGTTGGGCTAAAACCTCAGTATGCAAAACATTATCACGTGACGAGATATGTGATTACATACATCGACCAAGGGTTTAGCACTGTAGTGCTTATCTATTCCTTAGTCCGTCAGCCAATCCCTGTAAGAGTGTGGGTGCAGTCACTTTCTATTTTTTCATATCTGGCATGTAATGTCATGCCGGAGGTGTGGTCGGTGTACTCTAACTTTGCTACCATGATAATTCTGGTTATGCTGCTGTGCGAGCAGGGAAGCATTGCTGTTACCATGAAGGTTGTGCAGGCAAGAAGTTGAAAAAACTTGACACAAACCTACATAATTATGTGGATATTGTGAACGAGGTTTTAGTTTTGGGCATACTGCTGTCTTAATTGATAATTCTTGCGGAAAGTGCCTTTTTCCTGTAGAAGATGCATCTGATTGTTAAATTTAGTACTGAAATTGTACAAGACTACGCACCAAACACTGTTTGCGAGCCTCAAAGTGGCACATCTGGCATGCACTCTGGTATGCTCGTAGTTGTTATTGTCAACTGCAGTTCTGCACTCGAGCACCTGAACACAAAGGAACAATACAAGAAGCAGTGGCTCTGTTGACTCGAGGCTGTGGATGCAAGACTGGGTGTAGGAGCAAACACTGTAAGTGCGCTAACTAGAAGGAAGGGCTGTTTGTGGGCATGGCTGCCTTCAGTGTACTAGTATCCGATCAAAGCATTTGAGTGACTCAGATGATGAACTTCGTTTGCAGGAAGAACTGGATGAACAAACCATTAGAACTGAGTTGGAGCTAGCACTGTTATGGTACTTGAAGATGAAAAATCAATGATGACCGATGACGATTCACAGATGGAGATTCAAAGTCAAACTGATACAGTCCAGGGAGATAAGAAGGCCCTCTATTTTCAGTATTTAAAGGAGCATTCTGGAGACATGCACTAGACTGCTGGCTCCGTCTTCGCTCGCTAATTGGAAATCCACATTTCCAAGTTGGGTATCTGGGCGCTATCTCAGAGCAAACTCGACAGATGTATGTTAAGAACGTTTCATAACTTATAAACTGACGGGGCCATTTCAAGAATTTGTCCGCCAAGTGAAGCGTTTCATTGTGCAACATCAGATCACGTGAGCCATACTGACGCAATCATTTCCCCAGAATTGGTCTCTCAGAGTCTGTGTTGTTCCGTCGCTCCAAGAATGGTGGAAACCGTCATGCTACTTTAAGACTGTCTAGAGACTGACTTTCTTTTCATGCAATTTATTTCCGTCTGGCAACATTCAAGAGAATGTGTTTGTGAGATTCTTTGGCGTTAAAGGCAATGGACGCTATCGTCAATCGTGTTCTAACAGTGTACAAGGCACTCATCTCTACCCAGGAACACTTTCCGCAAACTCCCTCCATCACCGGACCTTGCTACTTCGGCTGCACATTACGCTGCACAGTTCTCCGGAGTCCCATTTCATGTTCATGTAGCTTTTTACCTAGCTCATCACCTCATCTCTCAACAAGTCATCACTCACTCACTATGTTGGCGATTCTTGTATATTCAATGTTCACAAACATCTATGCATTTAATCTAGATTATCAACAACATTACATCAGCCAAATCCTGATGCTTGCTATGCAATTTATTGAAAATTAGCTAATAAAACTACTGAAATTAATGGTTAAATATTAATTACACCAATTACTGAAGTCCACTGGTTGAAACTAACAGTATGAAATAGCCAATGCTTACTACCCCACAGCATTTCGCTGGGATTGAGGTCAGGACTCTGACTTGGCCAATCCAAAACCCTAAATCCCTTTTCCCTATCCAAGCTTGTGTACATTTACTCGTATGTTTCGGATTATTATCTTGCTGCAACTTTCAATTGCAACCCTAGGCCAAGATTTTGGACTGGCGAAAGAACATTTTTGTCAAGAATGTCCTGGTAGATGGCCAAAATCATTCTCTCATCAACAATAGTGAGTGTGCTAGTTCCTGAATCAGCAAAGCATCCCCAAACCATGATGCTGCCTCCAAGGTGTTTTACGGTGGGAAGCACGTGTTTGTTTTAAAATGCTGTGTTTGGTTTATGCCAGACATAGCGTTTGTGAATGTGACCAAATGGTTCGATTTTTGTCTCATTAGTCCATAAATTTTCTCCCAGAAACTCAAAGATCATCAAGATGAGTTGTCACATATTCCAAACGCATTTGGCGATAACATTTCTTCAACAGGGGTTTTCTTGGTGCCACCCATCCATGAAGCCCCACTTTTTTCAGCATATTTCAAATTGTTGTGCAATGAACACTGATGCCAGCAGCTTGCAATGATTCCTGCAGCTCGTTTGACAAAAGACGGGGATTATTTGTGACTTCAAGTAGGAGTTTCTGTCTGTTCCTTGGAGAAATCATAGAAGGCAGCCCACCGCGGTGTAAGGTTGCCGTCATTTTGAACAAACACCATTTGTAGACAATATGCCTAACTGTTGACAGACGAATTCCGTACATTTTGAAGATATTTATACCCTTTTCCCACCTTGTGAGCCTCTACGACTAGCTTCTGGACTCATTCCAACAGTTCTTTTGATCTGGGCATCAGCAGATAGAAGAGACAAAGTAGAAACTATTGTTTACTTTGTCAAATTGCTTTGATTGTATCTTTCTAGTGTAATTCAAATTGTGGGTTTGCAGTACACTCAAAATGTTGAAAAGGACAATTAACGTCTTTTTCACTTCGTTAATCAAATCTAATGTCGGGGTTCGCATACTTTTGCAAAGGCTGGCATTTGAAAAAGGCCGATTCTTATAGGTTTTGTAAGAGGAAAATGCTCAGTAACTCTATACAAGCTATCACTAAACGACTCCGCTCTGTACATGTCAAACGTTGCTATGCATTTGTTTGAAATTTCCCGAAAAGAGCAGTGATTTGTACAATACATAGGTGGTTGGTTCACTTACTTTTGAGCACAACTGTACATGCACAGAAGCAATAGAAGCGCTCTCCTATAAAGTTGTGAAATGTTTGTGCGCCATGCCTTTGCAACGACAGCAAGGCCGATTACCAAGCATGTGGAAATGTGCCCAAGGCAACTGGCAAACAGTGCGCACTAATGCAGCATTTAGTGACATCAGTGGGCGGTCTGAAACCAGTGTCTCTCCGCTGAGGATTGACAATCCGGGGAATGATGAGGGCAGAGAGAGACTAGGTCAAGTCTAGTTGATATATCTTGTTGAGGAGGAAGTTCATGCAAAAATCTACAATATTAACATTAACTAATCATTTCCTATAATTGAATCAATAAGTATGCAATTTAATTTATGACCATTAATTACAGTAAAATCGTTAAATTCATTAGATCAACAAAAATACCATATCCAGCCAAATACAAACCTCACCAAAATTCCAGCCCCAAGGCTTCAATTCAAACTGTTCTGCAACTTATTCTAAGTGTTGCTTAAAGATTGCACTTCTGCTGTGCACGTCAATTGAAAATAGCCAGCATGGCAGCAGTTTTGTCTAGTGACCAGTGCGCATGCGCAGCCTATGAACAGCAGTAGGAAGGGCTTATGGTAATCAAAATTGATTTTCTTGCCAGCACACTTGAACATATGTTACTTACAATAGCTTAGCTGCTACGATGCAAAGCTACCTCACTTGATATCAGCTCAAGTGCACATGTCCGACCATAAGCGTGCCCTTTTAACATGAAACCAATATCAGCATGGCAGAATATATAGAACAAGGGAATTATTCAAGAGAAATTATTCGAACGAGAATTATTCAGGAAATACAAAACCTGGAATTAAAATGCTCTCACATGATAGCATTTACACATGCAATCCATGCCATAATTACCTAGTTTCTGCACAAGAGTTTCAAGCTGTGCTAATCATAACTTGTTATATGATGTCAGTTTATTACTGAATACTCAATCTTCTTCTCTATATCTATAAAAGTCTGATCTGTCTGTCTGTAACATCAATCACGCCCAAACTGCTGGGCTAATCGCCACTATACCGTGCATGAAGACTGCGTTCCACACCACAATGTAAACACACACTTCGATATTTAGACGATCCCCTCTCGAGTAATTGACCCCCACGTGAGATCTCACAATGACGTGACCGCAGCAGACCTGCCAACCTAGCTGAATCAAAATGTGTGAGCTTACAGAAAAATGCAGGAGTCTAACAAATTTTGACACGCCTACAATAGCATTAATATCAATAAATTTTATATCGTAATAAGTGTTAAATAATATATAAATAGTACACTTACATAAGAAAAGTGCAACAAATGTAATACACAGAACTTGTACGTACTACTGCCTGTTAGTAAATATATTAAAGTCTAGACTAAATATAAGAACGAGGTAATTACACATTCTCGCTACTAGTTGGAATGTTCTAGATTCTATTGTTTGTGGCCTTCTTCAATTGCTTTTCCAGCAATATACAACTCCTTGATAGTCTAGGATAGCCAGCCCCTCCCCCTTTCCACTTCCAGACAGTCTTGCCTGGCAGTCTCCTTCTTCTATGTCAATATTGTGACCCAGAGACTCTGATTGCGACCAAGTATGTATGAAAGAGCAGGATGAAGAGATGAGCTGGCACATAGACATTGATATCCGGATATCACATGATCAGTAACTTAGTTAATTAAGGGTACATGCATGGTTACACAGAACAGGCACGCCCACCAATGGTCAGAATGCAGGAGGTTTGATGCCAAATGCGGGTAGGCGGGACGAGAGTTCCAAATGTGGGAGTGTTGGCAGCTTTGCCGCATTGCTACTTCGAATTTTGACACATACAATCCCCATGCACATGCCACGAGAGACGGTCGATTTCCCTTCGATTAAAACTGTCTTTCATGCTTGGGTTTCGCTCTAAATCTAGCGGCGGATAGAGTGTATTCTGAGGAGGAAAGTGAGTCATGAATGAGGCATCTGTTGTTATTACAGTGGCAATCAAAACTGTCTGGCTATCTTCTTACCACAATCACATTATACCAAGAAGGCAAGATACCCAGGGCATAGAGGTTAGCAGTAATGACCTAGGATTCTATACGGAAGCAAATTTTTTTGTTCAGCTGATGTGGCGTCTCTAATTTGTTGATTGTACACACTTTCGCTAGTAGAGGGATTCCGTTTGTAACATACTTGCAGGTGTAGTACAGGTGCACCTGAACTTGCGCCAAAGCGATTAGAATTGTGGCACAGGTTTAACTTAAGCATAGCACAGTTCACCTGCACTTGCCTTAAAGGAGAACTCCCACGATTTTCAAGTTGGGGTCAGATACAAGATTTTTATATCTTGACTGCACTCGAAAACTTTGAGTTCCCTCCATTGCTTCTGTAACGTAGGAAAAGCACCGCAAAAAGAGGGAGTGTTAGCATGGGCGTGGTTGATGACGCAGTTGGTGCATGACCTCCACGTGTCATGCACAAGCCGTGCTATCTACCTGGCTTATCAACGTGAAATGGTCCACTGCATTGCTTTTGACTGTAGCCACAACAGCAGCGACATCGCCAGAGGTGTCAGCTTCTTCAGGCTTTCTCTCAAGAAGCCAGATTTGCTAGAATCATGGCTAGCAAAGTTACGTCTGGTGGATCCGCCTATCTCAAAAAACAGCCGCGTTTGTTCGGATCACTTTGAGTCCCACAACGCATGCTGGAATGACACGTCTGATACCCTTGCCCAGCCTCTCGTGCACCCAGCAAGTAAATTACCTGTACACAGTTAGTCGCAGCAGCCTGCGTGAAAATTTTACATAGGCAAACCAGTCCAAGTTCGTCTAGGTGCTACTCGCCTGGAAGTTAGTGGCTCTCTGATGGAATCCCGTCGCCAATCAATCATTAATTAAATTAAGACTACAGCTGTTCAAAGAACGTCTTCATTGAAACACTCAGCAAGGAAGTTCTCATGCTGCGTAATAATTACAGATCAGATCCTGAAGCTTCCACCCTATACCCTAGTTTGTCCACTTCCTGGCAGCACAAGCACAAAGCTACGCTAGGCATTACAGAACACCTGTTGCAGCTGCACTAATCAGTGTTCCTAACTCGATGTTCGTTCTCATCGGACAGATCTTCACCGGTGATCTGTCTGCCGTCATGGCCGTCAATGTATTCAACTGCGTTGATGTCATGCTGAGTAGGTCCGTACTCTTGCTCGAAACTGTAAGGTCGAACACCAGACAGAAAGGACGCGTATGCCTTCGAATCCGTCCGCAACTGCATCTAACCCGATGGCATGCGCGTGTGGCTTTGCACCAATGACGTCATGTACCTCGCTTACCCGACACGCCCCTTTCTTTCGACGTTTCTCCTGCCGTGAAGATGTCGTGCACAAACCCTATGTCCCTTTGAATTGTCGGTTTATGAAAGGGACTTGTATCTGACCCCAACTTGAAAATCGTGGGAGTTCTCCTTTAAGGGCTAAGCCAAGCACTAAGCCGATTAGCTTGTTTTAGCACAAATTACTCAACACTCATTTTACTTAACAAATTACTCACATCTTTTGGAAAAAATCGGTAAAACCAACCCTGGATAGCTTGCTACTATGTACACTTGTGCCACAACCCTAATTGCTTTGGATACACCTGCAAGTCTGTTACAACCAATCCCTCCAGCGAAAGTCTATAATCGACGAATTACGCCACATCAACTAAACAAGAATTTGCTTCCCTAGCTAGAGAATCCTATAGATCGTTACTGCATAGCTATTAACTGCTATTTCATCAGCAGTAGGTGATAGCTATTTGAGCTGTTTGTCTGTCAATTGTCACCTAGAGTGTACACCTTGAAGAAGACAGTGCCAACAATCAATTGCTTTATCACATCTAGGTGCTGTCACTGAAGAATAGATAGAATATACTTGGCCTGAAAGTGCAGCTGTCTTTCCAATTTTAATTTTTGGATAAAAAATTGGTCCAAAAATTAAAATGCACAATATACTTTTTAATCCTTAACCAAACTAAAAAATTGAAAATGAAATGGCTGGAAAATGCACTGACCCATGCACTGGAAACAAATTATTCAGGAGTTTCCGTTTTCTCCGCCCAATAACTAAATCGTATAATGGGAATTTGTGTCTTAATTACCTTTCCTGGGTGAACGGGCTAATGAGTTAGTCAGATATAAGTATCAAATCGCATGCTTACTGAAAAGAACCATAGAACTGGAACAGAGAGCCTCCTGTCATCCCACAAGTGTAATGAAAAACCTGACGGCATGACCTCATCACACATCCAGAGGCAGCTCCATTTTTCTTGCAATAGGCACATCTCTGCAAATTAGTCACTAAGTAATCTCAACACACAATAACCAATCATGATTACAAGTCGACGGCATCTCCTATATTCATCCATTACGTCAGGTAACAAAAATCCTGCAAATCCATCACTGTCTTTACCAGCCTGCTTCAACCCGGCAGCAAATAACTGCAAAGAGAGGAGCCGCGTACAAAACCACGTGACACAATTCGTTCGTCTGTTGTACCAGACAATGATGATGCGCTGCAGTCCACCTGCGTCGATATTTAGAAACAAAAAAAACACCGAGATTAAATTCATCGTCAACGTTGCTGTTGCAGAACAAGCAGTAGTGCTTCCTCGAAGATCGTGAATCAAGGCCTGAACACACCAATTAGTAAGAGTTAAAAACTACATTGTGACTACTAGTAGTTTCGAACAGCCAGACTCACTGGGGTTCACACGTTGCATTGATGGTTTGAAATATATCACGTGACTTGAGAAAGATCCCGTATATACGTAAGTACGTGTACACACGTACCGTTGTCGTTTGAACGTGTGATGCTGCATTTTGTCCGTTTGCAACTGCCAATGGTGTGGCGGTAGATGGTGACCACTGCAATTTTTAGACCCTCTAGATAGAACGTTTTCCATAAAAGGCCTTACTTACGTAATTACGCTCATTCCTAAGATTTATCTAATTGGCGAGCGAAGCGAGCCTCTCTCTTGTCATGTCAATTGAGCTCGAGATATATTTTATTTATATATTTATATATTTATATATTTATTGGCGAGCGAAGCGAGCCTCTCTCTTGTCATGTCAATTGAGCTCGAGATATATTTTATTTATATATTTATATATTTATATATTTATATATATGCGTACGTCAGCACTTGTCATATGGATTTATGGCAAAACGGAAAGACGGATCGACAAAACGACGATGCCAGATGAATGCAATTTTGACTCCGTAACATATGCGCTAAAAATTGAATAACGTGTCCCCTTTCAAGGGGTCGACTCAATTGTAATTTCGTGACGATAAGAGTGAAACGACTCTCGATTTTGCTCCCTTACGTGACTAAAGAGCAAAGGAGACTGATGCGTGACAAACGGAATGGAAAGAAAAAAGCTAAAAGAAGGGAAAAGTCTGTTTTTTGAGTTTCCGCGCGTTACTTTGACAGAAATTATTGTGACGCAACCATTATCACGTGACTACGCGACCATTGTTACGCGCCTATCTCAGCTAATAAACGAGTGAAACAATTGAAGCGTGAACGAAAAATTGAAGACAACTATAGTATTTTGCGTTCAATTATCCGATTCGGGCAATCAGTTATCCGAATTGGGCGTTCAGTTATCCCATTCGGGCATTCAATTATCCGACTCAGGTATTCAATTATCTGATGTTCTGTCTTAGAAGTACTAAATTTATAGAAATAATTGTTTCAGTCTGATACGTAAAGTCAAAACCGCGCACATTTCTTTCATGACGTCTTTCTATGATGCTCACTCACGTTTCAGCTAAACAATAAATAATTGATTCAAGAAAGGTGAGAAGACGAACCAGTAAAATTCGAGCTCTTGATTAGCTAGGAACCTGCTACAACGCATGATGGACTGTTGCATGGTATCATGCAGGACGCGCTGTTTACAAAGTATGCGGATTACACCACGATTGACGGAGCAAGGCGTTGTTGTAGGCTTCCTAGATATGTAATTTAGTTCACTCACAACAGCTTAGTTAGACCTCCGCGGAAACGTGGAACACCAAGATTAGTGCAAAAGAAATTATCCTACAACACTTACTAAATATTTACACTAAAGTCAAGATTAATTACAAAATTATTGCGACTAGACAGCTGATGAATGATGATATTTGAGCAGCTGCCCAACCGCAGACTATGTAAGTTATTTAGTTGCACAACAGCCGTAAGCAACGGATAATTGAACGCCTGAATCGGTTGATTGAACGCAAAATACTTTAGAAGAGCAACTGAAAGTCTGTTTCCTGAGTTCCCGGGTTTGTTTGACAAAAACTATTGCTAAGTAACGCAACCATTGTTACGCGAATTGGTAAAGACAGAACACCATCGCTCGCCAAACACAATGCTAACCGAGCATTTACTAGTATATTTATATATTTATATACGTACGTCAGCACTTGTCATATAGATTTACGGCAAAACAGAAAGACAAATCGACAAAACGACGATGCCAGATGAATGCAATTTTGACTCCGTAACATATGCGCTAAAAATTGAAGCATGGGACCTCTTTTGAGGGGTCGACTCAATTGTAATTTCTTGGCGAGGAGAGTCAAACGACTCTCGATTTTGCTCCCTTACGCGACTAAAGAGAAAAGGAGACTGATCTGTGACAAACGGAATGAAAAAGGAAAAGCTAAAAGAAGAGAAAAGTCTGTTTTTTGAGTTTCCGCGCGTTACTTTGATAGAAATTATTGCTACGCAACCATTGTCACGTGACTATGCGATCATTGTTACGCGACTATCTCAGTAAACGAGTGAGACGATTGAAGCGTGAACGAAGAATTGAAGACAACTAGAGTGTTTTGCGCTCAATTATCTGAACTCAGCGTTCAGTTACCCGATTCAGGCAAGCAATTATCCGAATTGGGCGTTCAGTTATCCGATTCGGGCATTCAATTATCCGATGTTCTGTTCTAATTAGAAGTACCAAATATAGAAATAATTATTTTAGTCGCACATTTCTTTCATGACGTCTTTCTAGGATGCTCACTCACGTTTCAGCTGAACAATAAATGATTGATTCAAGAAAGGTGGGAAGGTGAAGTAGTGAAATTCGAGCTCTTCATTAGCTAAAAACCAGCTGCGACGCATGATGGACTGTTGCATGGTATCACGCAAGACGCGCGATTTACAAAGTATGCGGATTACACCACGATTGGCGGAGCAAGGCGTTGTTGTAGGCTTCCTAGATATGTAGATTTAGTTCGCTCACAACAGCTTAGTTAGACCTCCGCGGAAAAGTGGGACACCAAGATTAGTGCAAAGGAAATTATCCTACAACACACGCTAAAAATTCACGCTAAAGTAAAGATTAATTACAAATTATTGCGTCTAGACAGCTGATGAATGATGATATTTGAGCAGCTGCCCAACCGTAGACTATGTAAGTTATTTAGTTGCACAACAGCCGTAAGCAACGGATAATTGAACCCCTGAATCGGTTAATTGAACGCAAAATACTTTAGAAAAGCAACTGAAAGTCTGTTCCCTGAGTTCCCGGGTTTGTTTGACAAAAACTATTGCTAAGTAACGCAACCATTGTTACGCGAATTGGTAAAGACAGAACACCATCGCTCGCCAAACACAATGCTAACCGAGCATTTACTAGTTAGATCAATATGGTACAATAATTGAACACAAAATACTTTAGAAGAGCAACTGAAAGTCTGTTTCCTTAGTTCCCGCGATTGTTTGACAGAAACTATTGCTTCGTAACGCAACCATTGTTACGCGAATTTGTAAAGACAGAACACCATCGCTCGCCAAACACAATGCTAACCGAGCATTTACTAGTATATTTATATATTTATATGCGTACGTCAGCACTTGTCATATGGATTTACGGCAAAACGGAAAGGCGGATCAACAAAACGACGATGCCAGATGAATGGAATTTTGACTCCGTAACATATGCGCTAAAATTGAAGCAAGGGACCCTTTTCGAGGGGTCGACTTAATTGTAATTTTTTGGCGAGAAGAGTAAAACGACTCTCGATTTTGCTCCCTTACGCGACTAAAGAGCAAAGGAGACTGATTCGTGACAAACGGGATGGAAAGGAAAAGCTAAAAGAAGACAAAAGTCTGTTTTTTTGAGTTTCCGCGCGTTACTTTGATAGAAATTATTGCTACGCAACCATTATCACGTGACTATGCGATCATTGTTACGTAACTATCTCAGCTAATAAACGAGTGAACGAAAAATTGAAGACGATTATAGTATTTTGCGTTCAATTATTCGATTCAGGCAATCAATTATCCGATTTGGGCGTTCAGTGATCTGATTCGGGCATTCAATTATCCGACTCAGGTATTCAATTATCCGATGTTCTGTCTTAGAAGTACTAAATTTATAGAAATAATTGTTTCAGACTGATACGTAAAGTCAAAACGCCGCACATTTCTTTCATGACGTCTTTCTATGATGCTCACTTACGTTTCAGCTGAATAATAAATGATTGATTCAAGAAAGGTGAGAAGGCGAAGTAGTGAAATTCGAGCTCTTGATTAGCTAAAAACCTGCCAAGACGCATGATGGACTGTTGCATGGCATCACGCAGGACGCGCGGTTTACAAAATATGCGAATTACACCACGATTGACGGGATAAAACCGTTGTTGTAGGCTTCTTAGATATGTAGATTTAGTTCGCTCACAACAGTTTAGTTAGACCTCCGCGGAAACGTGGGACACCAAGATTAGTGAAAAGAAAAATATCGTACAACACAAGCTAAAAATTCACACTAAAGTCAAGATTAATTACAAATTATTGCGTCTAGACAGCTGATGAATGATGACATTTGAGCAGCTGCCCAACCGCAGACTATGTAAGTTATTCAGTTTTCCATGATATTGCACAACAGCCGTAAGGAACGGATAATTGAACGCCCAATTTGGATAATTGAACGCCCAAATTCGGATAATTGAACGCCAAATACTATAGAAGAGCAACTGAAAGTCTGTTTCCTTAGTTCCCGCGTTTGTTTGACAGAAACTATTGCCACGTAACGCAACCATTGTTACACGAATTATCACTCAATAGGTAAAGATAGAACACCATCGCTCGCCAAACACAATGCTAACCGAGCATTTACTAGTATTTATTGGCGAGCGAAGCGAGCCTCTCTCTTGTCATGTCAATTGAGCTCGAGATATATTATATTTATATATTTATATATTTATATATTTATATATTTATATATATACGTACGTCAGCACTTGCCATGCGGATTTACGGCAAAACAGAAAGACAAATCGACAAAACGACGATGCCAGATGAATGTAATTTTGACTCCGTAACATATGCGCTAAAAATTGAAGCATGGGACCTCTTTTGAGGGGTCGACTCAATTGTAATTTCTTGGCGAGGAGAGTCAAACGACTCTCGATTTTGCTCCCTTACGCGACTAAAGAGCAAAGGAGACTGATTTGTGACAAACGGAATGAAAAAGAAAAGCTAAAAGAAGAGAAAAGTCTGTTTTTTGAGTTTCCGCGCGTTACTTTGATAGAAATTATTGCTACGCAACCATTGTCACGTGACTATGCGATCATTGTTACGCGACTATCTCAGTAAACGAGTGAGACGACTGAAGCGTGAACGAAGAATTGAAGACAACTATAGTGTTTTGCGTTCAATTATCTGAACTCAGCGTTCAGTTACCCGATTGAGGCAAGCAATTATCCGAATTGGGCGTTCAGTTATCCGATTTGGGCATTCAATTATCCGATGTTCTGTCCTAATTAGAAGTAACAAATATAGAAATAACTAGTAAATGCTCGGTTAGCATTGTGTTTGGCGAGCGATGGTGTTCTGTCTCTACCAATTCGCGTAACAATGGTTGCGTTACTTAGCAATAGTTTTAGTCAAACAAACCCGGGAACTCAGGAAACAGACTTTCAGTTGCTCTTCTATAGTATTTGGCGTTCAATTAACCGATTCAGGCGTTCAATTATCCGTTGCTTACGGCTGTTGTGCAACTAAATAACTTACATGATAGTCTGCGGTTGGGCAGCTGCTCAAATATCATCATTCATCAGCTGTATAGACTCAATAATTTGTAATTAATCTTGACTTTAGCGTGAATTTTTAGTGTGTGTTGTAGTATAATTTCCTTTGCACTAATCTTGGTGTCCCACGTTTCCGCGGAGGTCTAACTAAGCTGTTGTGAGCGAACTAAATCTACATATCTAGGAAGCCTACAACAACGCCTTGCTCCGCCAATCGTGGTGTAATCCGCATACTTTGTAAATCGCGCGTCTTGCGTGATTCCATGCAACAGTCCATCATGCGTCGCAGCGGGTTTTTAGCTAATCAAGAGCTCGAATTTCACTACTTCACCTTCCCACTTTTCTTGAATCAATCATTTAGTGTTCAGCTGAAACGTGAGTGAGCATCATAGAAAGACGTCATGAAAGAAATGTGCGACTAAAATAATTATTTCTATATTTGGTATTTCTAATTAGGACAGAACATCGGATAATTGAATGCCCGAATCGGATAACTGAACGGCCAATTCGGATAATTGCTTGCCTCAATCGGGTAACTGAACGCCGAGTTCAGATAATTGAACGCAAAACACTATAGTTGTCTTCAATTCTTCGTTCACGCTTCAGTCGTCTCACTCGTTTACTGAGATAGTCGCGTAACAATTATCGCATAGTCACGTGACAATGGTTGCGTAGCAATAGTTTCTATCAAAGTAACGCGCGGAAACTCAAAAAACCGGCTTTTCTCTTCTTTTAGCTTTTCTTTTTCATTTCGTTTGTCACAAATCAGTCTCCTTTGCTCTTTAGTCGCGTAAGGGAGCAAAATCGAGAGTCGTTTGACTCTCCTCGCCAAGAAATTACAATTGAGTCGACCCCTCAAAAGAGGTCCCATGCTTCAATTTTTAGCGCATATGTTACGGAGCCAAAATTACATTCATCTGGCATCGTCGTTTTGTCGATTTGTCTTTCTGTTTTGCCGTAAATCCATGTGCTGACGTACGTATATATATAAATATATAAATAAAATATATCTCGAGCTCAATTGACATGACAAGAGAGAGGCTCGCTTCGCTCGCCAATAATATATCTCGAGCTCAATTGACATGACAAGAGAGAGGCTCGCTTTGCTCGCCAATTATTTTAGTCGCACATTTCTTTCATGACGTCTTTCTATGATGCTCACTCATGTTTCAGCTGAACACTAAATGATTGATTCAAGAAAGGTGGGAAGGTGAAGTAGTGAAATTCGAGCTCTTCATTAGCTTAAAACCCGCTGCGACGCATGATGGACTGTCGCATGGAATCACGCAAGACGCGCGATTTACAAAGTATGCGGATTACACCACGATTGACGGAGCAAGGCGTTGTTGTAGGCTTCCTAGATATGTAGATTTAGTTCGCTCACAACAGCTTAGTTGGACCTCCGCGGAAACGCGGGTCACCAAGATTAGTGCAAAGGAAATTATACTACAACACACGCTAAAAATTCACGCTAAAGTCAAGATTAATTACAAATTATTGAGTCTATACAGCTGATGAATGATGATATTTGAGCAGCTGCCCAACCGCAGACTATGTAAGTTATTTAGTTGCACAACAGCTGTAAGCAACGGATAATTGAACGCCTGAATCGGTTAATTGAACGCCAAATACTATAGAAGAGCAACTGAAAGTCTGTTTCCTGAGTTCCCGGGTTTGTTTGACAAAAACTATTGCTAAGTAACGCAACCATTGTTACGCGAATTGGTAGAGACAGAACACCATCGCTCGCCAAACACAATGCTAACCGAGCATTTACTAGTTAACCGCATTTAAGGTGATTTCTGAAGGTCTAAAATATGACCACGCCCACACAACCTGGTCAATCCCTACACACAGGATACTACCGTTCCTGTGATATTCATATGCGTACGTCAGCACTTGTCATATGGATTTACGGCAAAACGGAAAGACGGATAGACAAAATGACGATGCCAGATGAATGCAATTTTGACTCCGTAACATATGCGCTAAAAATTGAAGCAAGGGACCCCTTTCGAGGAGTCGATTCAATTGTAATTTAGTGGCGAGAAGAGTCAAACGACTCTTGATTTTGCTCATGTACGCTACTAAAAAGCAAAGGAGACTGATTCGTGACAAACGGAATGAAAAGGAAAAGCTAGAAGAAGAGAAAAGTCTATTTCTTGAGTTTCCGAGCGTTACTTTGACAGAAATTATTGCTACGCAACCATTATCACGTGACTACGCAACCATAGTTACGTGACTATCTCAGTAAACGAGTGAGACGATTGAAGCGTGAACGAAGAATTGAAGACAACTATAGTATTTTGCGGTCAATTATCCGAACTCGGCGTTCAATTATCCGATTCAGGCAATCAATTATCCGATTTGGGCGTTCAGTTATCCGATTCGGGCGTTCAGTTATCCAATTCGGGCATCCAATTATCCGATGTTCTGTCCTAATTAGAAGTACCAAATATATAGATAATTATTTTTAGTCGCACATTTCTTTCATGACGTCTTTCTATGATGCTCACTCACGTTTCAGCTGAACATCAAATGATTATTGATTCAAGAAAGGTGGGAAGGCGAAGTAGTGAAATTCGAGCTCGTGATTAGCTAACAACCCGCTACGAAGCATGATGGACTGTTGCATGGTATCACGCAGGACGCGCGATTTACAAAGTATGAGGATTACACCACGATTGACGGAGCAAGGCGTTGTTGTAGGCTTTCTAGCTATGTAGATTTAGTTCACTCACAACAGTTTAGTTAGACCTCCGCGGAAACGTGGGACACAAGATCAGTGCAAAGGAAACTAACGTACAACACACACTAAAAACTCAAGCTAAAGTCAAGATTAATTATTGCGTTTAGACAGCTGATGAATGATGATATTTGAGCAGCTGCCCAACCGAAGACTATGTAAGTCATTCAGTTTCCATGATATTGCACAACAGCCGTAAGCAACGGATAATTGAACGCCGAGTTCGGATAATTGAACGCAAAATACTCTAGAAGAGCAACCGAAAGTCTGTTTCCTGAGTCCCCGAGTTTGTTTGACAAAAACTATTGCTACGTAACGCAATCATTGTTACGCGACTAAGTAAGACAGAACACCATCGCTCGCCTAACACAATGCTAACCGAGCATTTACTAGTAAGTTAGTAGCGCGCGCTGCATTATGGATTGTTAATATCAACGCGCACCTTTTCGGCCGCATAGCAGTGGCGAGAGGTGCGTGTTGATATAAATACGCACCTGTCGGCTTCCGTAGAATGGGGACTTTGGCGGTCTCAAACGCATGCGCACATACTTAGGCACATACCTTCATGTATTTATGTTTCCGCATATTGACTGGTTAGACTAGCTGTGTATATGCCCTTACATAAATAGCGCACTCGTCTAATGGGACTGTCCCTAGACGTGCTTTTCAAGGACAAGCTTGACAGCTAGCTTAACTTGACCACATGTGCATGCGTCAAATCCGTCCACAAATTGTAATTATGACTTCTGTCAAATATATCCTATTCACTCAACCAAGTCTAATTACTCTGACAAAGACAATGATTGTAAAGTCTTGAGTCAACTACTAGTAGTAATTACGTAATTACGGAGAACAATTGAGTTTACCACTCTAGCACAGTTCCATCTATTAATTGCTTCAAACAATAGAAATGATTTCATGGCCTTTAAATTGCAAGTCACCAGTTTGCATTTGCTAACTAAAAGGACTCCCACAAAAACGAATGGAGAATGCAGGTCACCAAGAGGCAACAAACCCAAAAGAGTATGTCACAAGCGGTGACTCTCACTGCCGTTGAAACTTCTGTCACTTCTTCTGTCAGCTGGTCATCTTCTCTCAGCGGGCCTTCTTCACACGTAATCATAGCCAAAGTAATACTCTTTGCAAACTCGTCACAGCTAGACATGTCTTGAGGTTGACACAGACAAATGTGCTCACCGATAATCGAATGCGTTAGCAAAATGTCCAATGAGTTCTTACACGTGAGAGTGCAGCCCTTGGCGTTTTCATCTAGAACAGTCCTGCAATGAACTCTAAAGTTCGCCAGAGCCACTCTACAACGCGATTCACCATTGCACTTGTCGACTACGATAGCACACGGCGACTGCCTAGGGTAGCAGCTGCTGTGAAACAAAGTCGTTCGATCGAGACAACCGACGTCTCCTTGACAGTCGCAGCCATTAAATTGAATTCCAATTGGTCCACTGATAAGTCGCTGATATTCTCGTAGACACTCTCCACTGCAGCCCGTTCCCTTGTATACAGTCTGGCAAGCGACGGCCATGGTCGACATGGTAGAAGAACACGTGCTACTCCGGTTACACAATGTTGTTGCTTCAGCACACAGGTACGTCACCGATTGACACAGACCAAACGAAGTGAAGGCAATGACGAGTGAAAATGACAGAATTGGCCACGTCATCGCAGAGATACGGCTGCAGTTAGTTGTACACTGACCGCGGCTCTGACTGACAAAATTGCGCACATCTCTCAATCAAATACGCCGCTGCCCGACAATACGGACTGCTAATGCATGTCGATGACCACCCTCGAACGTAGAAACGTCGCGAATAGCAGACAGCTACGGTCTAATGACCGCATGGTAAGTATCAATTATCCTCACTGAATAGTTACCCAGCCATACAGATTACAATTGAGTTAATTGTCCTAGCGACCTCATACTGATATCAGATAGCTAGACGAGAGACGTAGAACTGATGACTTGCGTCGTGGAGAGAAAACAACTAGCTAATTCTAAGCTTCCACGGAAGACTGGGTGCTTGGAGCGAAAGTTGCTGACGCATATCGAGCTAAAAATGATGTAAAGTTGCTTGTTTCCACAGAAACGGATAGGGAGTATGGTACACTGCAGTGCATGGAGATCCTAATTTCTTGGCTCCGTCTGTGTACATACCTACTCACGCCTGGGATCACTCAGACAGGTCAGCACGTGCCAAATAATGTTGATTTGATCATCCACTGCGTAATAACAAGCACGCTTCAACTTCTATTTGATCTCACTTTGACCTGTACAAACTTCTGGTAGTGAAACGAGCTTCTTAGTGGCATACCAAAGATGGTACAGTACTGTGCTATTAATTAATTTAGCTGTGGCAGTACACCCTATATTATAGATAATTACTGTTGGAATGCGTAAGCAGACTACGCTAAACTAATACTGTTGACGTAAACAAAGTCGTCCTTTGTATTCGTAATTAAGTTGTTTTGTTCGCTAGTGTCCTAAGTGTTCAAGTGGTCTGTAGATCTAAACTGGAGACAACAACAACAAAGCTATACTGTACAATCTGGGATGAGTCGATCAGGCACCATACGTACTTGCATTTTCTACACGTGTGGAAGTGACAGCATGTTGTCACCTTTAGCTGCGGAAGACCATCTGCAAAAGAAATCCGTTTGATTTTGAAAGACCTTCATTCATACATTCCATCTTTTAGTAGCAGAACTCTGTATAGATATAATATTGGATATGTATACAAATAAGCTAGGTTGCACAGGACACAACTAGTCAAATATAGGAACTTGCAACTCAGAGAGATCACTAGGCACATGCAGCAGACAGGTTTAGTGAGATGATCCAAGTAACTGACAGCAGACCTAACACAGCAACCATCTGTCTGAACATGCGTATTGAGCCAATGCTGTCCTTATTAGACTAATTTACGGTACACGGGAGTCTTTTTTTGGCTGACCATGCAGACCAAACATTCCAACAGTGCACTACACGTATGATAGCTACAATTAACTAGGGTACCAGGCCATATCAGGGTTCACCCAACTTTAAGTCTTACCATAACCTACCAGAAACCTTGAGCAGTGCTGTTCTTTCTCTACTTCCAATTGTGGTACTACAGTAACATGTACAGCGTGCTAAACTTTGGCATGAAGACAATCAAACACAGTGGCAGTAAAAGTCAAACATTCGTAGGTATAGAAAAGACAATCAGCACCAAAATTCTTTCCTACAGCAATATCAATAATGACAGCTGTACACTATAGTATACAGCGTGGAATATAATGGTTGGTCATCAGTCATTCACCAACCACTTGGTGTTCATGGCCGACCACAATTTTGCTTTGATCAGACATACCTACATGACCAGTCAAGACATAATAGCTCATCAAGTACATGTGTTGTTCAACTAACAACATATAATCTAACAGGTACGTGTCTATTACAGTACTGTCAATTTGCACTCACGGATCTGGGCATCATCAACTATAATTTGATCTTACCTGCTGCTTCCCTCAGTTGTCTGGACGTTTGGGTCGCTTATTGATTCCTTACCATCTGATACGTGCAATAAATTTAGCTTGCTCATCTCTTGATCAGTTCATGTCATTACTTTAATTAACCTTCATTTAACCTTAACAGTTCATGTCATTACTGAATTTACTCTAACCCTAGTCATCATGATCAATAACAATGCAACAAACAAGCCAAATCTTCGGTTGTATTTTGATGGCAAATAAATACAGTAGTGAATAGATGCAACAAATAAGGAAAACGAACTAAATGTTGATGTCGATAATTACCGCACAATAAATTTTTGTGAAATCAAATAAGAATGAATGCCCAAAATTCAAAACAGCAGGTCAACCTCTTTGCTAGAGCATGATGTCTGACCAAAAATTTGCCTTATATTCCAATCTGGTATATGTGTCATTGAGCAGTGGCGTACGCAGGGTTTTTTCTCTATTGCTAGCAATACCCCTACTAGGGCCTTTCTGTCACAACATATATGATGCCTCCAAGAAATTATTGATTTGAGACATCAAATTCGTAAAGATGGAAAAACATTGATTCCTACTTGACAGCTGACGCAGTTCTATGCTCCTTCAGCTTCTCTTTAGATGTTTTACGTCGTAATTGATTGGCATTTCAATGGTTCTTTGCCAACACATTGCATGCCATATTACTCCTTCAGATTCTGTGCACCTTATCTGTCACTACAAATAGTTGTGAGTGTAGCTTTAGCAAGCTAAAACTGCTCAAAACCTAAAAAATTATATTCAACAATGACCATGCAATGACAGCATGACATCACTGCATAGAGGTATTGTTGTAACATCGTGCACTGGCAGACTCCCCGACAACATCATGGTTGGTGTGGTTGACATGTTTGTCAAGAAAAATCCTCGTACTATGGCCTTGAAGTTTCACAGCCAATAGCCCTATATAGCCTATTAAATAGTGACACATTTTAAGTATTGATGTTGTAATCAGCATGCACTGCATGTTTTAAAATCATTACAAGCTAATTGAATAACATTATTAGGGCTACTCACAGAGTATTGCTGAAGGAAGCTTGTGCATCAAATTTTGATGACCACATCAACTGCTTAATAATATTAAGCCTGAGTACACCACTGTTGATCAGACAAATTCAATTATTAAGCTGAATCATAACTAAAATGCTTAGGAGAATTCATTCACCACTACTCATTAATTAAGTTGATTAATTAAACTTCAATTGTATGTACATCAGTGCTATTTGATCATTACTTCACTGGTATGTTGTTATTGCTTTCAGCTAAGAGGAAAATTTCATTGTATTGCAATAATTGAGTTGTAGGTAGACTATACAGGCAGTCACCAGTGCTTCTTTCACTAAAACTACATCCTGCAACACACAAACACACACCACAACAACAACAACTACAACAACAACCTTACACTTACAGTGCGTTCGAATACTAGTTCTAGAACTGGAATTGTAAGGGGGAGCAAAGTTCTATAGCGTTCGATTGGTAGTTCTAGCAGTTCTGCCTAGTGAGCTGGAATTGTTAAAACTGTCACGCCCTACATGCAAAATTCTCGGAGGTTGACGAAGGGAAATGACGGGTACAGATGCTGAGACCGTTGTGGACCTTCTTGTTTGTTATAATCAACACTTGTGGCAACCATCAGCTTGTCAAACACCAGAAGAACGACATTTGGGACTGATTACAGTGACCTTCTTGGTGCAAGCAGCTCCAAAAAAACGAAAGTGAAAGCACTGCTGATGTTTGAACAAACTACAACAAGTGGAGTAGAAACGTCATGCTACTTCGTATGACATTTACTGGAAGTATGAGCCTTTGCGCATGCTCAACTTGCTGACAGTTCTAAGCGTTCGTTTGCTAGCAAGAGTTCCAACAGTTCTGACAGTTCTGGCAGTTCCAGTTCTAGAACTGGAACTAGTTTTCGAATGCAACCTTAGATCTGTTACCACATAGGGTTCAACAAGCACATGTATTATTATAGATGGTTATCAAATTCAGAGAGCAAGGAATGGTAGTCTCTAGATCAGGTATTGGAAACCAATTCTATGCCAAAATGAACAAAGCACCACCTTCCTTATTTAATAATTGGAAGTCCGGCAGCTGGAAGTCTACTGGAACGCTAGAGGTCCAGCACTTTCTGTTTAACGACTCCTGTACTGTTTGTAACACGGGCTGCCCGACTGCTCCTTTCACCATTTGTCTCAACTCCTGTTGGCAACGCCTGCAAGGGTGGTGAACAGTATACCGCCCAGTGAGTTCTCCCGCGGCCGCCCCACCAGTCGCTTCGCTCCCCTCGCCCTACAGCCTCCATATTTCTAGACCAATCGGCACAGTACAGAAGTGGACCAGAAGTGCAACGTTGTTTTCTGCTTCGTAACTGTCGGACAGTATGTGCTCGAGCAGAGGAAACGTCCGAAGCGTTGTCTTTGCGCATGAACTATCGACACGCCACTTCGTAAAAGGCAACAATCTCGAAACATAATGCAATACCATTTAGCCACAACACCCGGAAATGAGTTCTCCTAATTCGAACGATGCGAAGAGCTATATGAAGTTGAAGAAGACTCGTCTTACCAGCGGTGCGGCTCCAAGCACGTAGCAATCGTGTTCTTTGCCAAACTGCGCCGCCATTTTCAAACGTACGGGAGTTCTGAAACATCACGTGGATAGAACGAAGCCCCGGCTATAAGCTGTGAGGTCATGTGCGTGCGTTCATTGTAACGGGATAAATTTTATACTAGATACATGCCTCGTCGTTCGTACGGGCAAGAAAGATACTGTAGGGTTCTGACGGAAGACGCAGTCTAAGCCAGCCTCGAACTTCCAGACCAGAGAACGCGCAAAGCGCGCGAACTCTAGTCTGGACCTAGTCGATACTAAAATGATTTCAGAAATAGCCTTCTAAGCCAATCAGCTCCTACAACCCAAATCTCGGTTGTAAATTTTGATTGGCTTAGCAATAATTGGTTATGCCAAGTGAACTAACGCTGATTACGAGTGTAGCGCGCGTAATTAGATGCATGTTTACGTTAGCACTGCGTTATAGCACGTTAGTATGACATCATGACTGTTGCCTATTTAGAACATTACACTTGCTAGATTATTTAGTCTGCATTGAGTACAGCTACGCGTTATAGCAATAGGATAGAGTTGCTCTACTGCTGTGTCGGACTATTGCATCTGCTGCAAGCACTAACAGTGAGAAGTGCTACATTTGGTGACAGGAGTGGGATCCAGATAAATGGCAGAAGCGACAGACCAGCAGAATGCGGAGCAGGCAGTGCGCGCCCGAGGCAGTAGAATAGTGTCTCTTCCTGATTCGTTCAGTGATGGCGATGTGGAGCAATGGCTCAAGAAGTTTACCCTTTGTGCTGATGCAAATGGGTGGGAAGACGATGAGAGAAAAAAGAAGATTCTTCCGACATATCTAAATGGGAGAGCTTGGATTGTTTATGATCGGTTGCCAGAAGACAAGAAGGGCACGTATGATCGTTTGTGTACGTCACTTAAGAATGTCTTTTCCCCTGTTACAGCAGAGAGACGCCGCCTGGCAACGCGGCAGTTCAAAGAGAGAAAATGGAAGACTGATGAACCATTGGAGGTTTATGCAGGAGAGCTAGAACGTCTCCTGGACAGGGCTTACCCAGCACTAGGAGCCGATGATCGGCAACAGCAGCTAGTAGACCAGTTCACTGAAGGAATGCCACCAGCTGTACGTCGGGAATTAGAACTTCATGCACAGGCAACATTCGAGGATACCATACTGCGAGCAAGAGAGCTAAGGCTCTTGGAAGACAGAAAGAAGGTACGAGCTCAGACTGTCGAAGCTGTCAATGTGGTGAGGCAGAATGTTACCCATTCTGATTACACAACTGAGCTGGAACGACAAGTGCAACATCTAGAGGCACAATTGCGGCAACCAGCACCCACATGGTCTAAAGAGAAATACCCACAATTACCTCAGACACCACGAGGATTGAACAAAAGGGATCTGATTTGCTTTCAATGCAATCAGCCTGGGCACCTACGCCGTAATTGTCCCTTGTTCTCTGGTCCAAAACAGATTGGGCCTTGCTATCTTTGTGGCGAAATGGGTCATCACCAACGTCATTGTGGACAAAGGCCCACTCAACCTCAAGGTCGTCAAGGAAACAATCAGTCTTTGCACAGTCCAATCAATGGTGGTGCTTATGCAAGACAAGAATGTCATAGAAATAGAACATCCAAGTAGTCGAGCAAGCCAACTGATCGCTTCTATCAAATCAACGGCTTGATGCACTCTCTAACAGTAGAGGGAACTGTGGATGGAGTTCCATCCAAGTGTCTTATCGACACAGAAGCATCTCTTTCTTTAGTCCCGCCCTCATTTGGGAGTGGCAAGACAGTACATCCTTGTTCTGAAAGCATTATGTTACGTGCTGTCAATGGCACCTCATTGAAAGTACTGGGCAAGATTGACCTAATTGTGGCTCTAGGTTCTTGAGAGGCCCCACACCGCTTCCTGGTTGTGGAAACCCAGACAGGACCTATCTTGGGGTCAGACTTCCTGGCTAGTCATGGGATGATTGTGAATATGAAAGACAGTAGAATGAACTGGATTGGAGGATTAGTGGAATTAGTTAGGTCAGTGGTAGGGAATCAATCTTGCAGTCTTGTCCTAGAGGAACAAGTTTCAACCACAGCAATGAAGTGTGTGGTTGTCATGGCCAAGATGGTGAATAACAATGGCACTCACCTCACAGGAGCTGCCATGTTAGAACCTGATGAGGAATTAATGACTAACACAGGAACACTGGTGGCCAGAGTACTAGTAGATGCCTCAAAAGATAGGGTACCAGTACAGTTGATGTTTCTCCAAGACCCCAGGTGTCTCGAGAAGGGAACAGTGTTAGGAGAGTTGGAATGCATAGAACATTCTAATACATTATTAGCATCTAGTGAATGCCCAGTCTATGCAGTAAGTCACCAGCAGTCACACTCGGCTTTTCTCAGCCAGTTAAACTGGACAGAAACCAGACTTAGCCCACAGGAGAAAGGAGTACTGGAGCAGATGCTATTGCAGAACAGGCAATTGTTTTCGAAAGATCCCAGTGATATGGGCCGAACAACTATTGTGAAACATCACATACCTACACCAAGAGGACGCCCTTTCAAGTATCAGCCACATCGGATACCTCACCACCTGAAGCCTGTAATGGAGAGAACCAGATTGATGAAATGTTGCAAAAAATGTAATCAGCCCATCAGCCAGTCCTTGGTCATCACCAATAGTCCTAGTCAAAAAGAAAGACGGAAGTCATCGCTTTTGTGTTGACTACAGAGGCCTGAATGCAATTACCACAAAGGATGCATACCCACTTCCAAGAGTGGATGAGATCTTGAATTCCTTGGGTGGAGCAACATACTTTTCAACTTTGGATTTGGCAAGTGGCTATTGGCAGGTAGAGGTTCGTGAAGAGGACAAGGAGAAGACTGCCTTCACGTCTCCGCAGGGTCATTTTGAATTTCAGGTCATGCCCTTCGGACTCTGTAATGCACCGGCCACTTTCCAACGATTAATGGCATATGTTCTTGCCGGTTTACAGTCGGAACACTGCCTTATTTATCTGGATGATATCATTGTGTTTTCCTCTACATTCGAAGAGCACATCGAGAAATTGACAAAAGTCTTTCAGAGACTGAGGGAAGGAGGGCTAAAGCTGAAACCAAAGAAATGCTTCTTTGCTAAATCATTGGTGAAGTACTTGGGACATATTGTGTCTCAAAGAGAATTGGAACCTGACCCTGAGAAGATAAAGGCAGTAACAGAGTACCCAAGACCACAGTCAGCATCCGCTTTACGCAGCTTCCTGGGATTGGCTGGCTATTACCTTCGATTTATATCAGGATTTTCATCTGTAGCAGCTCAATTATTTCAGCTGCAGCAACAAAGCCGAAACAAGCCCCTCGTCTGGACAGAGGACGGTCACCATTCATTCTGCACACTTCAGCAGAAGTTGGTATCAGCTCCTATTTTGGCATTTCCTCAGTTCGAGGTCGAATTCATTCTGGCAACAGACGCAAGTGATACAGGGCTGGGAGCAGTTCTCTCCCAAATTCAACACGGCAAAGAGAGAGTGATTGCCTATGCTAGTCGAGTCCTACACAAGAGTGAGAAAAATTATTCTACCATCGAAAAGGAGGCACTGGCCGTAGTTTGGGCAGTCAATAATTTCAGGCCATGTCTGTATGGACGGCTCTTTACACTTATCACTGACCATTGTCCACTGACATGGCTGAAGTCCATTCGAGAGCCTAGAGGTCGCTTGGCACGTTGAATACTTCTTCTAAGCGAGTATGAGTGGTCTATTTGCCACAGACCTGACAAACAACACACCAATGCTGATGCACTGTCCAGACATCAACCGCCTTCTGTCAACACGGCCAGTCATCATGCGACACTTGATGAATCCTTTGAAGAGATCATGGCGCCTGTTAGAACTGTTCAGGACGTCTTAGGTGCTGTGGGAATGACCCCTACTTGGTCATATCGTGAACTGTGTGACATGCAAGCGGCGGACCCAATAATTTTACAAGTATTGGCTCAATTCCCAGAACGTCCCTCCGCTACAGGACGATGAAGATCTCATCCCAAATTGATTGCTTATCGCAAGATTTGGCACCAGCTGGCCCTCGATGATGGCATTCTATATCGTTTTTGCCCTGCCACCCCTGCTGACGGTGGGGAGGATAAGCAGTGGCTTGTTTTACCAACTTGTCATGACAATGAAGGTCATTTTGGAGCCGATAAAACGATAGGTCGTGTTTCTGACACATGCTGGTGGCCAGGCTATACCAAGGATATATATGAATACATCCAATCTTGCGAGATGTGCAGCCGAAGGAAGCCCATGTCCAAGGCCAAAGCAATGCTACAGAATGTACCTGTAGGAGGTCCTATGGAAATGATAGGGCTAGACTTTATTGGGCCTTTGCCAAGTACTGAAGCAGGCAACAAACATGTTCTAGTGGTGGTGGACTATTTCACTAAATGGGTCGAGGCTTTTCCACTACCGGACCAGAAAGCTGAAACAGTGGCCCGAGCTCTGATGCGAGACGTTGTTTCTAGATATGGAGTTCCAGTCGTCATACATAGCGACAAGGGAGCAAATTTCGAGGGCAATGTCATGAAGCAGTTGTGTCAATTACTCGGTATGAAGAAGACTAGGACAACTGCTTACCATCCCCTGAGTGATGGATTAGTTGAAAGAATGAATAAGATCCTCATGGAAGCCATCTCAAAGTATGTTTCCAACAACCAGCGTGACTGGGATCTGTGGCTTCCTCTTGTATTGTTTGGCTATCAAACTTCGAAACATGCGTCCACTGGAGAGACACCGCACCGACTCATGTTTGGCAGAAAGGCACGTCTACCTATAGATGTGGAGCTACAGAATCCCCTTCCACAACCTCAACCAACGACTGATTTTAAGCAAGCAGTTGAGAAACAGTTACAGATGACAAGAGAATTTGCAGACAATGAGATAGTGCAAGCTCAACACAGACAAAAAAGGAACTATGACGACAGTAGCCGTGGTTCTGTGTACAAGGTAGATGATTACGTTTGGCTGTATAACCCAGCAATACCTAAAGGATTATCTCCAAAGCTTGCTAAGCGATACACTGGACCATTCAAGGTTATAAAGGTTCATGGTAGCACCAATGTCTCTATCAGACGACCCAAAGGAGGACGTGTTCAGCGAATTCATGTCAACAGAGTGAGTCCATGTTACCGAAGAATGCCCAGCCAGACTCCAGAATGTTCTACAAGAAATAACCATGCAACCGGACGAGCTTCTCATGATCAACGTCATCCGTCATCTACATCGCCCGAGGTGGACATCCATCATCACATCGACGAGGAGGAAGCAGTCTTGGTAAGAGCCAACGGCAATGCGGTTAATGTTCCACCTGTTCAAGTCCTTCCAGCACAACCGATGGTTCCACCTGCACCTCCGCCTGTTAGTCGTGTTGGTCGCCGACTCGTTCAGCCTGCCTGGATGAGAGCCGGGGATTACAACGTTGGATATTATTGACTCGAGTGTTGTGATTGATCTACCTGTTCGTCGTACTGATCTTAGAAGACGTGAGAACCCGTTTCATTACTAGAGGGGGAGGAATGTAGCGCGAGTAATTAGATGCATGTTTACGTTAGCACTGCGTTATAGCACGTTAGTATGACATCATGACTGTTGCCTATTTAGACCATTACACTTGCTAGATTATTTAGTCTGCATTGAGTACAGCTACGCGTTATAGCAACAGGATAGAGTTGCTCTACTGCTGTGTCGGACCACTGCATCTGCTGCAAGCACTAACAGTGAGAAGTGCTACAAGAGCGTGTGAATCCTTGTGGCGCCTAAGTGCAAGCACGCGTCATACACATGTCTAAAAACGCGTTCCGGGTGACATACTGGCGTCTGCGACACTGGGAATTGCGTCACTGCATTCTGAACAGCGAACAACGGTGGAGTACCTTCTGAATGGACGAGATGTATTCGCTACATTTCCGACTGGTTTTGGAAAGTCTGCTATTATCCAATGCTGATTGCGCGCGTGCGAAGTCCTCGTGGGCGGCTAAGTATAGACGTGATGAAGACTCTGGTGCACGCACACATCTTACTTTTAGTTTCAGCTTCAGTTCTTCGATATTTTCAAGCCTGCGGTGAGAGGACATGCACAGCAGCGTCGCTAGACCATCACCTTTCACAACTGGTCGCGCGGTAGTCTCGCCAGTCGAGCGGTTAGACTAGTTAGCGGTCTGCCGAAGAATCAAAGAGTTGTGGTTTTATGGTCCACCAAAATATCGCCGCAAACACTGTAATATAGTGTACTATGGTATTGACTCTCTAGGCTAGTCACGCAATACTAAGTGTACAAGTACTGTGTCTGCTTATATACTAGTGCTATTCGTACACGCATGCGCAATGTAGTCTACTCCTCTTACATCTCCTTTCCAAAAATGTTCTATCTAAGCTAGCAGTAAAGTCTAGACAACGTAATCCTTCAGGTAAGCAGGTTTTTTCACAACTCGTTTGCTGCGGGCGACATTCGTTGTTTCTGTGTGTTTGGAGATCGTTGCGGGTGTTATTCTGCTTTGTTGTGACGTCTTCATTTGTGTTGTCTGTTGTTTGGGTTTTGTTGTTGCTGGTGCTGCTCGTAGATGTTTTCTATTTCTGCGAAGAAGTCGTCCGTCTTCTGTAGTGACATCATAGGATCGAATGTTTATTTGTCTCTGAACGGTTGCTGGTTTCCACTTGTGGTCGTAGGCGTTGAGTGGTTGTATGTGGACAGCTTGACCAGGTTGAAGGCGAGGCAGATCCTTTACTGTTTTGTTATAGTAATGGGCTTGTTTTGCTTGTCGTGTTGCTAGTTCCTGAAGAACATCGACTGGTATCTGAGCTTTCAGTAGCTTTGCAGTGGTAGGTAGAAGAGTTCTGGTTCTCCTACTCATCAGTCGCTGTGCTGAGCTAGTTTGCATTCCTGCTGTTGGCGTGTTGCTGTGATCCAACAGTGAAAGCCATGGGTCTGACCCAGTGATCTTTGCTTTTCCCATGATGTGTTTTGCGGTTTTGACTGCACTTTCTGCTTTCCCATTTGATTGGGGATACCCTGGACTCGAAGTGATATGGTCAAACTGATGTCTTGGCAAAGTCTTTGAATTTATCTGACGCAAACTGTGGTCCATTGTCTGATACAACTGCTGATGAAATTCCATATCTTGCGTAATGACTTTTCAGTTTTCTGATGACTGTGGCTAAGTCCATACTGTCCAAACGATCTATCTCCCAAAAAGTTACTGTAGTAATCGACTGTAATCAGATAATGCTGATCTGAAAGCGTAAAGATATCCAGTCCGACTTTGCTCCATGGTCTACTTGGGATTTGGTGTGGTGTTAGCGTTTCTTTCTGCTGCTGTGTGTCAAGGGCTTGACAAACTTTGCATTGGCTGACATAAGCTGCAAAGTCAGCAGTCATACCGGGCCAGAATATGCATTGTCTGGCTCGACGTTGACATCCAACTATGCCTAGATGTGAGCTATGTATCTTTTGCAAGGTATTTGCTCTCATCGATTTTGGTAGGACACATCTATCATTTCTGTATATAATGTTATGTTGCACAACTAGCTCATCTCGATAGCAGTAATATGGAAGTAAATCCGGTGGAAGGTTGTTCTTGTTTGGCCATCCTTGTACAATTATAAGCTTGAGCTGTTGCAATGTAGGGTCTTTCGCTGTTTCTTCTTGGATTTGTGCTATTGCCTCTTGTGTTAGAGGTATGTAATCCGCCATATTGATATGTTCGATTTCAATTGCAACATTGGTCTGTTGGTGTACCACTTCCAAATGGCTGGATGATGGTCCTTTGTCAGTAGGTAAATAGGCTCGTGACAGTGTATCAGCTAAAAACATCTGAGTACCACGCTTGTAGGTAACTGTGATGTCGTAACGCTGTCGCCTGAGAAGCATCCTTTGCAGTCGTGTTGGTGTCTTCTGTAGATGTTTTTCGACCATAGTTTCTAAAGGTTTGCGATCAGTTTCTACCGATACTGGTCTGCCGTAGGTGTAGTGGTAAAACCTTTCTATCCCAATAACGATTGCAAGTAATTCCTTCTCAATTTGAGCGTACTTTTGTTCTGTCGTTGTCAGAACCCTGCTTGCGTAGGCTACCGGCTTGCCTGCTTGCATGAGAGCTGCTTGCAGACCTTTCCTGACGGATCGCACCGTACTGTTGTCAGCTCAGCCGAGTCAAAGTATTGCAGTACGGGTGCTTCAGTAATAGGGTTTTTTTATTTCTGACTCATCGTCTTCCATACGGTAAATGCGGTACGGTTGTTTTGGTGAAGCTGTCTTCTTTTGTGATTGTTTCTGCCGGCAAACGGAAGCAAAGTGGTTTGCTTTGCCACACTTGGAGCATGTTTTGCCTAGTGCTGGATATTGTCTTGGACCTTTGTCATGTCGTCGTCCACAATACTGACATGTCTGCGGTACCCTAGCGGTTACCGTGGCTTGTCTCCTCCTAGGCCTGTTGCGTGTGCTGTACGCGGTCAGTGCATGCACGTCATCGCTGAAGCTAATGGCTTTGGCTTGTGCAGATGTTGACTCTGCGGCACGGCATATGAATATCGCGGTCGCCAAAGTTAATTTGGCTTCTTGCAGCAGTTTCTGACGGATGTCATGGTTGCGTATCCCATGGACTATCTTGTTGCGCAACAAAATCTTGGATCGCACCATAATTGCATGCACGAATCATGCTTCTTAGCGAAATTAGGTAGTCAAGAAAAGGCTCACCTTGCTTCTGTGCTCGCTGCGGGAGCTGGTACCGTTCGTAGATCACGTTTGTTTTGCTGAAGCAGTACGCTTCCATATGGCGAAGCACTACTGCCATATCATTTCTATCTTCACCTTCTGCGAAGAGCAAGGTGTCCAGAACCTCGAGAGCTTCTGCCGGCAGGCATTGCTGGAAGGTCGCCACTCGCTCCTCGTGCGATCTTCTGGTCATTCGGGACGAGACCTCGAAAGATTCCCATCTTCTGCGAAACGTTCACCAGTTTTGTGCCAAGTTGCCTTTTAGACTCAATCTCTCCGGCAACGGGACTGTCACATTCGTCAGATGAACGAGATCGCGTGGCTCCGGTGACTCTCGTACTTGTGTAGCCGTAGACATTGTTGCTCATAAACAGTCTCCTGCGAGTCACTGCACTTCTGACACCTTGTAATATAGTGTACTATGGTATTGACTCTCTAGGCTAGTCACGCAATACTAAGTGTACAAGTACTGTGTCTGCTTATATCCCAGTGCTATTTGTACTACGCATGCGCAATGTAGTCTACTCCTCTTACAAACACTGCAGACGTCTCTACTTTGTTCGTAAGATCTCATGGCATTTACAAATGATATGTTGATCTAGGTAGAGCGATCTTACGCTGTTAGACTACCATCTAGCATCGCTTTTGATAAATACTTCCGAAATCATTCTAGTATCGACTTGGTCCAGACTAGAGTTTGCGCGCTTCGCGCAGTCTCTGGTCTGAAAGTTCGAGGCTAAGACTAAGCTAACCTCGTACCCAGGCCCTCTTGCGCGCCCGGAGAAGAGGGCCTGGTACACGTTGTATTTGCATGCGCGCATAAATTAGAAGGAAATCGTGGTAATGGTTGCACGCATGCGGTACCGACGTTGTTTAGAATCTCGAGCCGATAATGTCGCGCGCAATGAGATCTAATTTGGCAAATGGTGGATGAAGGCAGAGCTTCCGGTTTTGATATGGCTTTGCACTACGCTCTAGGCAAGCTTAATTAGGCTGTGTAATGTAGAGCTGAAAGAACAGCAGCGTGTTGTCTACAACGGAAACGATCGCGACGTGTTCCAATTCGTCTGGCTTCCTACAGGATACGGTAAATCGCTGTGCTATCAACATAGACCGTTTATGGTTGACTTAGCTAGGGAAATGTGGTCAAGAAGATTGTGGATAGGTCGTACGCGTACGCGTCATTGTCGTGTCACAGCGCTGGCAGATCTGTTGTGGAAGAGCGTCTGTCATAGAGATACAAATCCCCAAAATAAGCTGAAACTTCTTCTGCAGTCCTTCTCGGTACGCAAACCCTGTAAACAACCTGACAGACTGCAGTACGAGTAGACATGGCTGAAAGACAAACGCGACACTCCAAGCAACTACCATAATAAACAAGGTCAATACTTAGGCTCTGGGTCTAGATCTAGGGCTTCATCACTACTCACACAGAAGCTGTCGATTGCGCGCGACATCATCGTCTCGAGATTCTAAACAACGTCAATTCCGCATGCGTGCAATCATTACCACGATTTCCTTCTAATTTATGCGCGCATGCGAATACAACGTGTACCAGGCTCTCTTCTCCGGGCGCGCAAGAGGGCCTGGGTACGAGGCTAAGTCTAAGCGTATGTGGACACGTCACGTGTAACCTTTGTTTTCAGGTCCCAAATGTTTGGAATAAATTCGAATCTTGTTATTCACGCTATTTTCGATAGAAATCGACACTCCCCGTGTAGCGCTTGATACAGAAAACGTGTAGGTTGACAGAATTTGGAGAGACGAAGAGTAGCTTCAATTGGCAAGATATATTCGATTGCTAGAAGCTTTGCGAAGGACGACGAAACGTACAGTTCACACTGGGCGTGTGTTCAACTAAACTGGAACGTGTAATGTTTGCGTCACCAAGAAATTCTAGGCGGAATCGACCCCTCAAGAGAGGACCATGTACAATTTTTGAAGTTTTTGTTACGCAAACCTTTTCCTTTGCATGCCGAGTGTGTATGCGGCCCGGTTTGGGAATTGACGATACGCTCCTTGGAACGAAATTTTCCGATAAGTCCATTTTTGGCGTTATACGAGTCTCTACATCTTACGAATGCGCATGAGGCCTATTGTAGTAGCCTCGTACCCAGACCCTCTTGCGCACCCGGAGAGGGCCTGGGTACGAGGCTAGCCAATTAGTCAGAGCCGTATCAGGGATGCGAAGAATCTAAAATGGCGGCCCATACAAAAGTATCCAAACGCATCCAAACCGGATCTCTCAGAACTCCTTACAGAAATCTCGGACCCACGTAGCGCTCATCTTCAAACGTTCCTAATGGTAGCCAGACTATCACCGCGGACATTAAGCGCCTCCGAAGCCAGCTATCGGCAAGTAAAATAACCCGATTTATTCTTTCGCATTTCACATTTCACTTATGTCAGCCAGGCTAGCGCCTCACTCGAAGCAGCTACAACGACGAGAGTTACACCAAACGATTCGCTCTTGTCCGAAGAATTGCACTGAACGAACAGCTAGAAATGTGCAAAGTCACCTTGTATTAGTCAACTGCTGCCATGCAGTTCCACGTACTGCTTCCCACAACGCCATGTTGTTCCGGTAACGTGTGTACATGTGACTACCGTTTGGAAGCCTAGCTGCTACTTCCACCTGCTGCTAAATGCTGCTTACAGTTGCGTGTAGTTGAACATGTACAGTACGACTATATATGTTCAACGGCGCGGCGTCCTGTCTGACTATCTGTGCATGTAAGCGTGTATCTCTTCCGTGGAACCCTAGGTAATGGGAGTTGTTTATAGATGCAATCAGTGTTATTACGTACATCCGTGAGCTGGTACGTACTTCCGTGTATGCTGAGCGTAACGTGAGAGTTGTCTAGAGATGCAATCAAAGATTGAAATCCCGGCCGAGCTGCACACGTTTACTAGGACTGTCATTTCCATTTCAAACTATACAAGTCTAAAAACATTTTGAAAAAATGATGGATATGTACTTATGTCATTTATGCCCATCTCCTACATCACAATCTTTTTACCTAAAAAATAAAAAACATTTTGAGAAAATGATGGGTATGTAGAGATGGGTATGTACTTAATCATGCTCATTTCCTTCATCACAATCTTTTTACCTAAATTAATTACAACGCAGCAGTCGTGTGTGACACTACTCAACCTTACAGACAAGATGAACAGTCAACTGAAAACATGATCAGATCAAAATATGAGTAAATTCTAAAATAAATGATAATGTATTTAATTATCTAGACGCAGACCGGAAGTAGTCGGCATTCAGCTTCTGGTGGAAGTCAAAATTTCACACTTGCTCGCGTAGTATACTTTTAACATATCTAAAAATACATGAAACAAGTCCAAAACATTTTGAAAAAATGATGGGTATGTACTTATGTCATTTATGCCCATCTCCTACATCACAATCTTTTTACCTATATCGCTTGCAGCAGTTGTGAATGTGATGTACGAGATGGGCATTAAATGACATAAGTACATACCCATCATTTTCTCAAAATGTTTTTGGACTTGTATAAAGAGAGTTGCAACGACCCCGTATTTTGGACTCCATTTTGACTCCAACTGCGCAACTACAATAATCTGGAAAAAATCGTATGAAACAAATAACGTTTCCATAATAACTGAGCTGTTACCCTACTCAAGCAGAAACGTGTAGCGTAAAATCGAGGTCGACTGAACGTCAGTACGTATCGCTTCTCGTTGGTCTTGGTTTCAGAAAGTAGTTGCTGAGAGATATGAAGCTTACAACAAACCGCATTACACCCTAGATTTGTTCCTCGCACCCTATGCACTCTAACAGAAAACCTTCGAAGTAGAACTAGGCGATCGGAACGTTACTTTCCAAGGACTCTTGCAGAACCTCTCGCGTTAGCCTCGGAATTCGGTTTATGTCACCCTAACTGTGCAACATGTATCTTAGACTTATCTGTGAGCACATTAAGACGTATAATCTTTTGAAAACGATCAATCAGTTAAAGAAATAATCAAGCGAGACTACGCAAACTACAAAAGACAGTATAAATTCTAAGCAGCAATCATACTCTCTCTCTCTCTCTATATATTTTTTATATGCATATATATATATATATATTAAATATATTCTTCTTCTATGCAAACTACCCCAAACTGCCCCAGACTACCCCAAACTACCCTACCCACCCAGTCCCTAAACATAACTACATTACAGTAACAGGAAAATCCCACAAGTCATCAAAGTCCAGGTTCAGTCTACTGTATAATAGCTTGGCATTATACTGCCACAGCCTCTCGGACAACTGTTCCATCAAATTTGAGTATGTCTCAGAAAAAGGTATGTTGTTCATTGATGAAGCTTTTAAGGCTATGGTCTTCAGCGTCTCTACACTTGAGGGAGACCAGTGCCCTAAAGTTTCTACAATGAGCGGGTAGAAATGACCACCTGCTTGAGTAATCACCCTGTCATGCTATTCGTTATTCTATATTTCACCAGCTTCTGCTGCGGCACATGGTTTTATGGCTGCCTTGGAGACATAGGATGGTTGCATAGAACTCTTCACTGACACATCAAAGAATGCGGGACGGCCCTCCAGGAAATCTGGGTGAAACACATCACTAGGTCGATTATTGCTTTCCCCTCCGCACTTTTGTTCCCGTTTGGAATCTCTGTTATCAACAAGCAGTGCATGCCAGATAACCTTGCTTATGTTGCATTATGGCGTTTTATGCGAAGAGGTCCATGCTCACAGCCAAGGACATGGTCACCAAAACAATCCATGATATGTCCGCATGGACATCTTGCTGCTTGTTGACTGTCGGGAAAGATAGAGATTCCAAGCCAGTATCTACATGCTAAAATATATTCATGTCTGAGCATGGCCAGGCCGAGATTTGGGTTAGAGATTGCCCTTAACCACGCCCCTGCAAGAGGTGTAGAGATGGTATAAATACGTGCTTGATACCGAAGACTGAAACCCTCTTTCAGATTTGACAACAGATGAGAATCAATTCTTGATTGGATTTGACGTTGCGAAGCATTTGTGAGATTGGGTGGGATTGTGTCACTTCCAAGATACTTGGGCAATATGTTCCTAGGGTGCACGTGGTTCTCACCTGGAATGCAGACATAAGGACTGTTGGTGATGTCATCTACGTCAGTTGTATTGGAAGCATTCTTGTCCAGGAAGAAGCTGACAAGGTTCCGAGAAAAGTCACAGATTCCAAGAAAGGCTGCAGAAGAGGTTGGTACAGCTTACTTTAACCCAAGACCACCAACTTTCATCAGAAGTGTAGCCTGCTGCCATGCAAAGTCAGAGATAGACGAGTGGGTTATAACACTCAAAGATCTCCGGAGTCCTTTGTCAAAGCGTACAAACTGGTCACTGCCAAGACTTGCAGGAACGGTTCGTAGGAGACTGTTCAGTTTACAAGAACCCAAAAACCTTCTCAAGAGGTGTAGTTCCACTTGCAGATTGTCCAAATCTTGGAGATGGCTTTGAGAATTCAGAACTTTATCGACAACCATAGCAAGAGTTGAATCAATGAAATCATCTTTACCATATACTGGTGACCCAAGTAGAGTAGCGCCTCCCTCTGACTGATAGACTCATTTGATTTCAGATGGAAATTCGGGAAAGGTCTGATCGTCAGAGGGCCAGAAAACTTCAAATTTATCAACATTGACCAGTAGGCCTAATAAAAAGGGCCGTGTTGTAGGAGAGCATCTAATAGCATTTTGACAGCCTGCCGAGTTCCAACAAAAGTGCCATCATCTAAGTACCAGAGAGAAATTTCTATTCCTGGAATAGTGCCAACATCATCCACAAGTTCCATAATAACCAGCGAAAAAGGTAAAGGTCCTAGAGGGTCTCATTGCTGTACTCCTGCTGATGCAACAATGCGGTGGTTGCCAAACCTCAGTTCTCCTTTTGTGTGGTATGACCACGGCACCCATGCCATTAGTTCTGGAAACTCTTTCACAAGTCGTTTCAAAAACGTAGTCCTGCTGCATTCATTAAATGCATTAGTCATGTCAACCTTGAAGCAGCAGAAATCCTCTGAACTGTTATGACGATCAATAATGGTACGTAATGTGTGAACCACACTCTCAAGGCCTTCTTTGATCCCAACACCCACTTGACCGTAAGGAAGAAATAGCTCAGGAAGGTGGGGGTTTGCAAACAAACAACAAATTGTGCTTGTTAATCGACGGAGAGTATCACCTACTGCGATAGGACGAAACCCACTACTGCTTTTCTGAATTGCAGTTGGTGGTGCACCAAGTAACCAAGGTGCAATGCGTCGATCCGCTTTCCCAGACAACAACAAGTTCATAAGCATGGTGAGATTATCAAGGCAAGTAGCAGCCGCTGGAACATTAGTGCCTTTGATGGCATCTAATAGGTGTTGAACACGAAGTTGTGAATAGCCAGGACTAAACCCTCCAGGGAAAGCTTGTAAACAAGACTGGACCGTACTTGAATCAGCTGCAAGTGCTGGACGTAATTCTTCACACCAAGTAGGGAGAACATGGTCAGGATGACGACGTTGCAAATCTGTCAGTGCATCTTCATTGTCATGAGATGCACAACCTTGGGAGCTCAAGGAACGCATTGCATCACTATACCTGCCCTCTTTTGCCAATCTCAGTGTCCGAATACTGTTACTGCGCTGTACAGACAAGACTTTTCGGGGTCTAGCGACAGCCTTGGCCTCCTGCCATAAACCACAAAGATCACCTTCTTTCCAACGTAGTGTGTGTTCAATATAGTTTTCACTGCACACCGTTTACTTCTGCCTCCTCTGGGCGGGGAACGAAGAACAGCTTTGGCAAACATCAATAGCCTCGTAAATCCCCAGATGCCATTTCTGCTGTTGCAATAATTGAATTCATCAGCAAGAACTAGGGCAAGAAGTGGTCGGACATATGCTGGCACGTGCAGAATGGTGTTTAAAAGTAAATTGGCAATTTTAATCATAACAGAATAACACGTTTCTTCTTCATCTCCATAGGGCTTGCCAAAAGTAGTAGCTGCTTCAATACCGTCTAGAACTATGTCAGTGATTACCTTTCAAAACAAGGACTTTGCATTTCACTGGCAGCTTTAGTACCATCGGCAGCTTCAGCACCATCGACAGCTTCAGCACCATCGACAACAGATTCAGACGTACAGCGGTGTGAAGTTCCATCACGTAACCATGGAGACAACATAGGTGCAACCATTTCACCTCTGCATCGGGAAAGACCTGGTCCTAAAGAACGACGGCACCGACTAAAGCGTTTCTCGTAAGCAAACCCACAATCAGAACAAAGGCGACGATTGTAAGACTCAAGGAAATTCGTATCCGGGAACTGACGATAAGTTATATGACATGAGTTGATATGCTGGAACAAAGACCCTGTGTTTGTCGAGACAACCGCACAAAAAGGACACTTTGTAACTTCTTGAGAGGAGCAGCGTTGAGAAGGATAGGAAGTTGGATAATCAATTTCCTCGTCAGACTCAGACATAGCTCCAACACACAGGAAATGTGACACAAAGCCCAATTTGTGTTTTTGTGTGTGTTTTCATGAGGATTTGCGTGGAAAACGAGGCAAACCCATGTGTGGGTTTGTGAAACAGATACCCACAGAAACTTTGCAAAACCCACAAAGAATCCACAAAAAAACCACGTAAAACCATAAGAAACGTGCCATAGCCCACCATAACCCACCTTGAGGGTTTTGTAAAATTAAGAAACCCATACATAAACCTGCGAAATCTACTATGGGAAACGCTCTTAATTAGAGGCCCCGCCATTTTGATTTCTAATTTAGGGTTGAGTTTGCTATATATAGACTTTTTTTATTGAATTCAATCGTCTATAATTATCGGTGGAACCCATAAAAACCCATGGAACTGCCAATGCAAATTGCAACGGTAAGTGAACATTGAACTGATTGTAATCAGGTTTGATTATATTTCCAGTTACCTTATCTAATCGCCACATCTTGCAATTACGTGCTACTAAACATTTGGCACGCTTACTCTAGATTAGCAAAAATGCACTCTAGAAGTGTAGTGTCTTTGCTTTCTTTTCACGTTCAGTAGCAGTCCTTGTCAGTTATCTGCTTTTTCACTGACGATTCATTTGCCCAGGTGATGAATCGCTGATGTGGTTTCTTTCAGTTGAACCGTCGTAAAACGAGCGACCTCTGCATTGCTGAGCATTCATCTGTACTTGAGGATTTTATCGTTTTCTAGTAGAAAGCAGTCGTTGCAACTGCAGTAATACAGACAAGAAGAGACAAGAGGTACATATTAGTTTGTTTTTTCTGAATCTTGTTCAAAAGCCTCAATCCCTGGCAAGCTCCATCCATGTCCGTAGCTTGAAGAAACTACCGACATTTCTGTTTTCGGCTGGCTTAGGCTTCTTCATTGATGGTTTCATCTACATACAACATCACAGGAAAATGTGAAACAGCCTAACTCATTCTACATCTGAAGAGCGACATTCACGGCACGTAGACATCTCTACAAACCACGTCAACTAAGACCCAAGTCGCTGGACTGCGCTGTACATGTGGTAGGTGAAAGCATAATCCTATTGCAGACGCCGCGACAGCGAACCGCCAAAACAGACTGCCGGTTGAGTCCAAGTGCCCGCGTATTTGCAATTTCAACAGTGCGTGACGGTGATTGGTTACAGAAGACTCCCGTTCAGGTACGCATTTTTCAAGCGTGACGCCGATTGGTTCATTTCGATCCTCCTTGATTCTGCTGCTTCCGGTCACATCTTGGGAGGCCCAAGGTGGTAGCTGTTTAGTCTCTCTAGACTTGCTACTTGCTACTCTACAATCAACTAAGTATGAAAGTAAACACTATCAGTCTGGTTGGTAGGCGTGACTTTGGATCACGAGTGCACCCAGGGTGGTAGATGACATGCCAACAAAACATTGCAACATTTCTGTCTTCCTGTAACAACTGCATTGGGTTTTGCGTGTGTTTCGAAGGTTCCAGTGGGTTTTCGTAATCTGCAGTCGTGCTCTGCTGTCAAGTTGATTTTGTAACAAAACGCTAGCGGAGGTCATTTACTACTACATCACTTTTGATTAGCAGCTTTCCTGGCGTTTAGTTACTGTAAACGCATCAGTTCTCTGCTCAGGCTGGGTTTCAGATTTCCCAACTATTGATATGTGGGTTCTTTCATCAAAACCCTAAAAACCCATATTCCTTGTGTTTCGTATAGACGTAGTCATATACGCGGTCAATAGAGCTCAAATAAATAGTTCCCTAGACTAGGCGAGAAAGAACTACAAATGTCTACGAATTCTAGCTATTCTGCCTGTCTCATGCAGCATTACCAGCTGCGCGTGCGTCAAATAAAACCCATGTTGTGTGTTTGGAACGTTTCATGCTGTGTTTTTGATGGTTTTACGAATTCGGTCTACAGAAACCCATGTATAACACATGTTAACTTAGATGGGTTTTGTGTCACATTCCCTGTGACACGAACAGGATCGAGCAGACAGCTATCAGAAACTAAGTAGACTGAAGAATGCGTTGACCTTGTCTAAACAAGCGAGCTGACAGTTATCAAAGAACCAAAACAGAGGAAGAAATCGCAGACAAGAATCATAGCGTAAACATCGCCATGACATATCGGTATATATATATATATATATATATATATATATATACTAGAATCTATAGCCCGTTCTTCGTACGGGCAAGATACTGTAGTGTA
>CAXXBX010000071.1:0-4800 GCA_964274945.1 Dehalococcoidia bacterium
TCGGCGATTTCGTAATTGGTTGCAATGTTTTTATATGATCATATCATTACTGAAGTTGAGCATCTATTGGTTGGCTATTCACCGATTCCGAATATCGATTGCAGTCGACGGTCCACGAACGGCAGTAGCGGAACAAGTCGGAGCTATAAATCGCAGCCTGCTTCTACTGGGCTTGACAGGTAAGTGACACAGCAAAGGCTAGCATGGTCTCTGGTCTAGCATCTGTCCTTGTGTCTGCTAGATGGATACACGGTGCTTCTTCCGATTGTGGTTGCGCGTTAATTGTAGTAAAAATCTGCTAAAACAGGATTGTCCTGCATGTATAGAGTGTGCGCTAGAGACTCCTGTAGCAAACTTGTGTGAAACACAAATGCCACCGAGATATGTTTACAAGACTCCATGTTACAGTAAATTTAACACTCGCGAGTATTTATGCATTAATTACTTTCTATCCGCTATTCCACCTGCAGCTGGCAACTACAGCCAGTATACTAATTAATTAATAATGTGTCTACTGTTGCTAGTAGTAATCGATGACAATTTTTTTGTTTGTAGATGATGTTGTGCTTTATTCAGCTACTGCTAGCATTTTCTTTGTTTGGTTTCGTCTCAGCCGAACATGAATGGGATGCTGCATACCAGGTGTGGGAGAATAGTTTGCAACAGTGTAAAGATGGCGGAGATAATGCTGGTTCGTACATGCCTTATCTGGATGGTTCTCAGGTGTCTCTCTCGGAAACGGCAGTTGCAGACTGGGCATACGGAATTCGTGAGTGGATCAAGGTCCTGGAGTTGAGTGGACCTTGTCTACCAACAAACGGGTCTGGAGAAATCAGCCGTTTGCATTCACTTGTGGATGCTGCTCAGTCACATCCTAATACTGCTGCAGAAAACGTTGCGAAAGTAACAAGTGATGCATACTTTCTATGGGCTGGAGTTTTGTTTGCATCTGGTCAGGGAGATCAAGTTGTCATTCCAGGATACAGGAAGAATTCTACATTGCTGGAAGCTTTACAAGATGCTCAGAGTGTGATGAGGGATGCATTCAATCAGTGGACGGTCAATGGGAACTGTAGGGAGGTGAATATATCACAGTGTGGGCACAAGTTGGATAACTCAACGCTAACTACTGATGATGACCAGGATATAAGTATCTGTGGTAACATTATATTGGAAGGGTTAGAAGAATGTGATGATGGCAATCATGCTAATGGTGATGGATGCTCTTCGAGTTGCACACTAGAAAGTTGTCCTTCTGTTGTACCAACATCTTCAACACCTAATGGTTTCTTCCCGGACACACAAAGTACCAATACTAATCCTCCAGCAGCTAGTGATTTCTTCCCAGACACACAAACTGACAATCCTCCATCTTCATTTGGCAATTTCTTTCCAGACACTACCAATCCTCCACCGGCAGCCACATCTAGTGATTTTCCTCCAGACACACAAACTGACAATCCTCCATCTCCATTTGGCAATTTCTTTCCAGACACTACCAATCCTCCACCGGCAGCCACATCTAGTGATTTTCCTCCAGACACACAAACTGACAATCCTCCATCTCCATTTGGCAATTTCTTTCCAGACACTACCAATCCTCCACCGGCAGCCACATCTAGTGATTTTCCTCCAGCACACAAACTGACAATCCTTCATCTCCATTTGGCAATTTCTTTCCAGACACTACCAATCCTCCACCGGCAGCCACATCTAGTGATTTTCCTCCAGACACACAAACTGACAATCCTCCATCTTCATTTGGCAATTTCTTTACAGACACTACCAATCCTCCATCGGCAGCCACATCTAGTGATTTTCCTCCAGACACACAAACTGACAATCCTCCATCTCCATTTGGCAATTTCTTTCCAGACACTACCAATCCTCCAACGGCAGCCACATCTAGTGATTTTCCTCCAGACACACAAACTGACAATCCTTCATCTCCATTTGGCAATTTCTTTCCAGACACTACCAATCCTCCACCGGCAGCCACATCTAGTGATTTTCCTCCAGACACACAAACTGACAATCCTCCATCTCCATTTGGCAATTTCTTTCCAGACACTACCAATCCTCCACCGGCAGCCACATCTAGTGATTTTCCTCCAGCACACAAACTGACAATCCTTCATCTCCATTTGGCAATTTCTTTCCAGACACTACCAATCCTCCACCGGCAGCCACATCTAGTGATTTTCCTCCAGACACACAAACTGACAATCCTCCATCTTCATTTGGCAATTTCTTTACAGACACTACCAATCCTCCATCGGCAGCCACATCTAGTGATTTTCCTCCAGACACACAAACTGACAATCCTCCATCTCCATTTGGCAATTTCTTTCCAGACACTACCAATCCTCCACCGGCAGCCACATCTAGTGATTTTCCTCCAGACACACAAACTGACAATCCTTCATCTCCATTTGGCAATTTCTTTCCAGACACTACCAATCCTCCACCGGCAGCCACATCTAGTGATTTTCCTCCAGACACACAAACTGACAATCCTCCATCTTCATTTGGCAATTTCTTTACAGACACTACCAATCCTCCATCGGCAGCCACATCTAGTGATTTTCCTCCAGACACACAAACTGACAATCCTCCATCTCCATTTGGCAATTTCTTTCCAGACACTACCAATCCTCCACCGCCAGCCACATCTAGTGATTTTCCTCCAGACACACAAACTGGCAATCCGTCATCTTCATTTGGCAATTTCTTTCCAGACACTACCAATCCTCCACCGGCAGCCACATCTAGTGATTTTCCTCCAGACACACAAACTGACAATCCTCCATCTCCATTTGGCAATTTCTTTCCAGACACTGCCAATCCTCCAACGGCAGCCACATTTAGTGATTTCCCTCTAGACACACAAACTGGCAATCCTCCAACTCCATTTGACAATTTATTTCCAGACACAGACACTACCAATCCTCCAGCTGCCACATCTAGTGATCTCTTTCCAAACACAGAAACTGGCAATCATGCAACGACTCAATTCAATAATTTCTTTCCAAGCGTACAGCCATTCCCAACTTCACCTCCCTGGGGTGTATATTCGTGTCCGGATAATTGCTATTCAGAGAATTCTTTAAACACTGGAACAGTTCGTTTAACCAACTTTGCTATAAGAGGCAGTCGGTCATCAGTTGATCCATTCTCCATTAGAGCGATGCATAATGGTCTGGCTGTGATAGCTCAAGTTATGACCACCATACGTCGCGTTGCACCTCATGAAAGCAACAGAATGGCTCTAGAAAGACGACTAGCAGAAGTTGCACTAGATGCATTGAACCCAGCTGATACTTTACGTGTACATACAGAAGGAGCTTCTGTTTGGATTCGACTTACTGGTGCTTGCTGTAAGCTTTCAGAGTGCTGTATGTTCCGATCTCGTCTTACATGGCAACCAGTTCGTAACTGGTTCAACTGTTTGCCTATCAATGGAACTTGGTTTGGTACTGGCGATCACAGCGCACTTGGCGCAAATATTTATGGCTGCATCAAGACTGCTCTGGCAACAGATTTTGAGTGCCATCCTTCATTTTATCGCACAATATATTGGTATATCTGAACTTGAATGGCTATGTGCATGCACATGTTTGTGTAGCTGGATCGCAGGTTTGTTTGTTTGTGCATTGCGCATTTGCTGAAATGGAAATGCTCTAATTTGAACTGATTGAAGAACAATTTATAAACATGCTAGCAGCATTTTATTGAAATAAAACTTTCGAAATCTCAGTTGCTAGTACTGTACTGTCATGTGATCAGAAGGTCTCCGTCTCTGCCTGCTTTGAGGAGCTGCTACTAGCCTCAACTGGCACGCACGCACGCACGCACGCACGCACGCACGCACGCACGCACGCACGCACGCACACACACACACACACACACACACACACACAATACATGTCTAGATGCAGTCTATGTTGACTGACTTTAGATGTTTTAGACGACACCCGTTTTACCTGAGACAGTCAAAACCAAACATATAGTTTCCACTCTGCACAAAAGTTCTAAAATGCATGCAGCTACATGTATTTTAACATATCCTACAAGAATTTATGTTCAAATGCCTATTGCATGCAACGTTATGGTCAGTAGTACTTTGTTGTGCTTCTCTATTTATTGGACCAATTAAAGGAGAACTCTCACCAAATACTAAAACTTGTTGAAAGAAAGATGCAAGGCCTGGTATCTTCCTGCAGGAAACCTACGGTACAGACAGCCACAGAAGCAGAGAATCGGCAACGAGTTGTTCAGACGATTCCCCATATGTACACAAAGTCTTACTCTCTCGAAGCAACTACTTTAGGTTTTGGTTAATAAATCACAACTTGACACCATATGTCTCACAATCCTTACCTTGAAATGTGCACAGATATCGGTCTTCCTTGCTAACCAACAATCAGAGTTAAGCATACACGACATACGGGTACTAAACACACCTACGCAGGTAATTTCAATGCTTTATTTCTTCGTTACGGTAAACTTCTGCAGTAAACGGTTGCAAAGGGTTGTGTCATGAAGTGACAGCTTTCATCTGAGAGATAGTTGATTTTGGTGAGAGTTCTCCTTTAGTGCATGATCATTACGGTCTGAGATCACCGGACAGAAGACGTATGATTTCACTCTGTTCCACGTACAGTTGCGTCCGCAGAGCTACCACGCACTCGATCAGCTCGGCGATCAACCCCACGAATCTTGTCTTCATACAAGGTATGGCTCTATATAACTATAGAAATTGAAATTTTGTGTATTATTCAACCCTTCTCTACACTTAAT
>CAXXBX010000072.1:0-6145 GCA_964274945.1 Dehalococcoidia bacterium
TTGGGTTGCAGGCTTATGTTTAGGATGAGCATTTGCGTAAATCCCTTGGCAATATACTCAGACACAATTGCCTCTCTTCACTCAAAGTATGCAGTAAATGAGTCTTTTGACTGGGTTGGCAGCTTCTACTGACTGTGACTCTAGCATTTGCTACTGAGTTTCTAGGTGAAACTTTGAGTGTCTAAATCTCGGTTGGTGGCACATTTCAGTGCTTTTGCATGTCATTGGCCCTGCTCCAGGATATCAACACATGCCCACAGTTCTTTAAAGCAGCTCACTAAATCCCAGCTAGTCTCTTTTGCCGTGAGTATAGGTGCGTGCGTGGCGTGTGTCTGCATGTGTCTGTGTCTGTGTCCGTGTTTGTATTACTAGGTCGCCAACAACTGCTTACTGTTAAACATCAGCGACTGGGTTTCCAGGATGTAGTTCCAGCGGTAGCTTTTGCCACTCACCCCAATTCCTTACTTTAGATAATTTCTTCTCGTTGTACGGACTCAGGTTTCCTTTTCCTTTTTTCCATTATTCCTTATTTCTTTTTTCTTTCTTTCTTCCTTTTTCTTTTTAAGAACTGCCCAGTGTTTTTCTATTGGATTTAGGTCAGACCTCTGACCTGGTCAAGCTAATGACAGCATTCCACTAATCTTTTGCCATTTGATAACACGTTTTTGCACAGTGAACACACACGCGCGCGCGCACACACACACACACACACACACACACACACACACACACACACACACACACACACACACACACACACACACACACACGCACCTAAAAAATCTAAATGTCAGGAGCTGCCTCTCAGAGGTTACGCCCCCCCCCCAGCTGTTAAGCTGGGCCCTGTGCGCTACTCAGGGAACTCTGGGCCTGCGCTAGCAAACTCCTGGAGCCGGGCCAGGCACTCGCAGAAGCACCGACTTGTGAAGTCGACTGTGGTGTGAGCACCCGAAGTCTCACCAGGACCCCAGTGGCTGATGTCACATCACAGCCATGGCCGCTTAGGACCCCAGTCATTGACCAGGTACTAATTTATACTCCTGAGTCGAGAGAAGCAAATGTGTGTTAGTTTCATGCTTAAGAAGATTATGCCATAGCTCAGCATCACTGTGACTTGAACTTGCGATCCTTTAAGGTCCCGGATGTAAACACTCCATAAGATGACTCTCTAACCAACTGAGCTATCGCACCACACACACACACACACACACACACACACACACACACACACACACACACACACACACACACACACACACACACACACACACACACACACACACACACACACACACACACACACACACACACACACACACACACACACACACACACACACACACACACACACACACAGCAAACTGGGCTAACTAGGGTGCTAACTGGGGTTTGTGCGCTGCTCAAGAGAACTGATGTAATTTGGCCCAACGGGGCTTTATTGCTGCTCATTCGCTATATCGTAAATCGTCCACTCTTCTTCTCGTTGTGGTCAGGCTAATAAGGTCTGCATGAGGCTCCATGTTTTGAAAGATGGCCTTGTAAGAAAAAGCATGTGGCTTTCTCTGGCAATTACTGCCGTATGACGCGGGTTTTTTATTTATTTGCATGCATATTTCCCTTCCTAGTCTTGTTTGCCACTGATCAGTTTCTTTGTTAACAAGTTCAACTTAGCTTTATGGCTCTGCAGCTGACATTTTCATCTCTCTCATCTCTATGCCGACAATCTCTGATCTCTCGAGTGGCGAGTATTTGTCGTGACATAGAAGCTGAGAATATCTTAGAACAGTCTTTTCGTACTTTTTGGCATGCGTAAGAGATCTAAAAGACTCTCTATCAATTCTGCTTGCTATGAGAGATGTGGAAAGATAGCTAGAAAAAAATATATATCTAGATTTGATGTACAGCACTAATATATATATATATATATATATATATATATATATATATATATATATATATATGAGCTTCAATATCTATTTGCTCACAATTGCGTTGGAAACATTAATTGTAGAGTAATGCCTTACCTGTTATTGCGGTTTTGTAGCCTTTGGCGTCAGCGTTGGTAAGAGTCAAAGAAAAGCGAACTCACTTACAAGAAAAGATGCTCCCTCTCATTGACAAAATAGAGTCTTTTCTCAACAAAAGTGATTTAAAGCGTTGGTTGAATAAATTAGGCAGCAAGGAGTGGATTGATCAAGTGAAATTCCAGACGATTAGAGAAAAAATTGAAAAAGAAGTACCAAAACTACTTGTTTGTGGTGAGACTCTGTTTTGTTTATGATGTAATTATTATACTGAGATTTTAGAGTAACTGTTAATAATTACTTTACAGGTTGTACATCTGCAGGAAAAAGCTCGATGTTAAATGTTTTATTGGGAGAAGAACTACTTCCTGTTGGGCACGATTCTGCTACTTCAGTACTGTGCGAAATATGCTATACAGAAAAAAGGGACGAGAAAGCTGCAATCGTATACCTCAGAAAGGGAAGCAAGGAAAGAAAGCAAAAGCTAAACTTGTGTGACGCAAAAGATCGATCACTGTTTCAAGATTACCTTCTCAACGGGCGAGATTCATCAAAACACCCGAAAGATGCTAACGAAGAAGAAGATTGCTTCAGAGTGGAAATGCTGCTGCATCTAGACTTTCTACAGGTTAGCTATATACTGTATTCTAGTTGCAAATCTGCTTCTTGTGTGATAAAATCCACAGTTCAAATGTATAACAATGCCAGCTCAACGTCAAGTCAGTTTTCACAGTATATATCTAAATACGGATAATGTTTGTCAGGCGTTTGTTGAGGCGGGATAATAATTCGTCGAGACCCATAGGCTGATAGAGGAGAGATGTCCTGGGGTCAGGACCCCTCCTCTTCAACGACACGCTTACCGCAGCCGAAATATCAAATGAATGTTGTCTGTTGTGTTATTAAAGTGGACGTACCTTATTAATGTTTTGATGAATTGTTAATTCGTTCAATTCTAAACTTATATGCCTTTAATTAATTATCTAATGAATATGCTAGGAAATTAACCATAATGCAGATTGAAGTGAGTTTGTTCGTTCCGAAGGTCATACAGATTTAGCTAATGATACAACTGGACCCCTCTTTTGAAAAATTCTGTATCTGCGCCTGGAGGCCTGCGGCGAATATTTTATACATGACCGTAAACGGTAATACTTTGCTTGGATTAGAATGGTCTTTCTTAAAGGTCATTACAGAGCAAACATTAACTAGACAATACGTTACAGCACAAATAAAAAATTCTGTGTGCAGCAAGCACTGCGAGAAAGAACATCTTGTTTTCCTCGTCTAAACTAGTTTTACGGTATCCGTAGGAGCTGCGCGTTGGTGAGTAACACGTTGCAACAGAGTTTTCTGACCGTCTACTGAAACGTCTCGCTCTAGCTAGACAATACATATTTGTTGAAACCCTGCAGCTGTCATAGAAATAGACATGCAAACTTACTAGTAAGTTAGATTACGTATATACACATAAGCCTGCTAGATATTTGTCGTTTCGCGCGATCATGATCAAGACAATTGAAATGTACAGTATAAGTATGCAGTCAGTTCCGTTCTAACGACAGTGGTATGGTATATTTGTCGACCTATAAATTGATATCGGCAAACATTGACTATTGACAGTGTTAGATACAGCAAAGTGTGGTAAGGATTGGTCAAACTGTAGTACTGGATGTGCGAATGGGTGGCATTAAGCTTCTAGAGGTGTTTCTCGATTACACACAATCCCTAGCTACAATACAAGAGAATGGGCCGACGGAACTTTGTGAGGCTCTTTCTTCGCCGTTTGCTCACTTGCATGAATCGTTCCTATACTAATCTGTAGTCTGCCACGGAAACGATTTTTTGAAGTAGGTCTTGTAATGAAACGTGTTCGTGGGGAAGACAGATTTGAGGTTCATGTGTACATATATATATATATATATATATATATATATATATATATATATATATATATATATATATATATATATATATATATATACTAGGAGTTTGATGGAGAGCTATATAAAACCACCACCCTTTGTGTTGTGCGACCCGGATTAGAAGCCTCGTTAGGCTCGTCCATAATCAGTGTAGACTTGTACTTGTATACTTGTAGGATTTGTATTGTATAAATGTAAACCTGTTTGAGTTATCACGGATATAAAATTTAGCTTGCGTTGAATTAGGGTATTGTGCTTGTGGACAGTCCTGGAGTAACTGCAGACAGTGATTTGGCGGCTAAAGTGAATCTACTTGAACACTGTCGTCACAATACGCATTGCGGAGTTGTGTATGTTCTGGATCCGTCAGCAAGATCAAGTGAAGAAGCCTCTAAGGTAGGTTTCTAGAAATAATTTACTAGTAGGTTAGGTTGCTAAAATTGTCTTGTTATTTTGATGCTACAGTCTCTTAATTAACGAACTTCTGACTCTCTCTTTCAACTAAACGTTTAGTTAATAACTGGGTAGATTTGTAGATAACTATAGGTAATGGTGTAGACTTGCTATTTAGTAACGCAAGTAGCAAAGTAGAGCTCAAGCAGCTGACACAAGTACATTATAAGGTACAAACTGTAAGGTGTAATTCTCTACTTTAAATTTCCACAATGCAATAGTGTTCGTCATGTTTAATTACGTCGTCACGAAAGTCTTCTTCACTCAGTAAACGTTTTGAGACTGTGTCACTACTTACAAGACGGCAACAACTAAAGAAATGTGAAACGTCTTAGCGTAATGTTCTTTATTTAGGTAGTGTCTCTTCTATACGGACACTATATTTGAATCTGGTAGTCTACGCACACAGTACCTTTTGTTAAGTATTTCCTTAAAATCGCCAGCTCTTGTGAAAAGCAAGTGGCACCATTATTATATCACTGGGATGACAGCTCCAATAAACATGCTTGCTCCATAAAAGTTGATTGCAATCGCATTATCGGTTTTCATTTCAAACTTTTCTAGACTGACGATTCGAAATACTTGCTCGCAGCTTGGTTTCTAGAGAAAGCCATTTGAAGCAAATATAACGTAGGTCGGGAGACAAATGAGCGGACGGTTATGCTACAACAATGGATTACAATAGCTATACTAGTCTGTTACGATGGCTACGCAGTGCTAACTTCTATGATTTAATTTTCTTTTTACCAGACTCAAGAATGGCGATCGCAAGCGCAAATTTGCACTCGAAAGTTAGCAGATTGTGCTCGTAGACGCGAGTACACAGTCTTAAAAGTACTAAAAATCTTACATCGCTTTAATACTAAACAATGAACACGTGCAATTTTCCTCGACTCTAAAAAAACGAGCAGTAATACTGACAACCAGCATTTTGTGAGCAGGCGGGAGGACTTGTTCAAGCGTTTATAGAAGAATCCGACAGTTTTACAATTGCCAGTTCGGCTCTTTTTGTCGCAAACAAATGGGATCTAGTTGAACAGGAGCAAATTGTTCACGAAGTATTGTTGCAGCATCTAGCAAAGCTATGGCCTGGATTTCAAGAACATCAATTAGTAACCATTTCTTCTAAGTTATCTGCCCGTTATTTGGCGGTAGGAGAGGTTGATTCAAATGTTGAAACGTTATGTAAAGGAATCGCAGATGTACTTGCCTTTGGAGTTGAGAACATAATCGTGGAAGCTGCAAAGTAGGAACTGTAGCAATTTTACTTTACTAAATTCCTTTTATTAATAGCTATACAATCTTGTTAGATTATGTCTCGACCTTCTGCAATTTATTTCTGACGCTGTTCACCGCACTTTACGCAGTTTCAACATGCGTCCAGAAAAACGAGACGCCAAATGGAATCGAGACAGGCGATGCTTAGAGCGGCAACAAAACGATTATAAGAACGGAAAGTTAGGCGACATGGTAAAACAGCTACAGTCCAAAATTGCCAGTTTTTCTCAATGTTTGGAAAGTTGTTACAAGTCAGGAGAATTAGAAGACACGATCACAATGTTGGCACAAGAAAAGTCTAAACAGCTAAAAGACTTCACAGCTTCTGATCAGCGCAAAATCGTGGGTTTTTTCATTGTTGAAACTCTTATGGAGACAATAGAAAATCGTATTGAATACACTGAAATTAAGAATTGGTGCGAAAATGATCTGGAAGTGATGAAAGCTTGCGCTGACGTTGGATTG
>CAXXBX010000073.1:0-6323 GCA_964274945.1 Dehalococcoidia bacterium
TGTCATCAATATCATAATGCCGAAATGGATGAGGACGAAGGCGGCGAGCTACCTCCTTCCATTTCAGTTTAATTTGTTCTGACAAACATCGCAGCTGAGTATTGTTTGGACATTTTTCAATATCTTCACAACAACAATCTTCATCAAAATCAACAAGACAAAACAATTTACATCTTGAAAACCTGAGGAAGAGTCTAACATTTCTTGGTGCTCACCGGCCCTATAAATATAATATTACAATTGATTACAGTTGCCTTTTACTAGCAAGCTATATGTTTAACAGCAAGTTAGTCAAGGTAATCAAATTTCAACGCCTTCTTTTAGTAGAATTATTCTACTTGCAGAAAGATATAAAGCTTACAGAGGAATCGCTTCTAAGTAAATCTGCCATTGTCAAATCATACGCAATAAACGAAAATAATAACCATCAACTTTTAACTACATTACTTTTCCTAAAAAGTCTTGGTTATGTGATCAACAAACAGAAAAGCTAACTCCACGTGTAACTAAATAACGGCTATAAAGCCAAATGAAACTAAATATACTAATAAAAAATAATGTAACATCTTACAAGCATAGTTCACTTGTACTTTGGATTTCATCATTTTCGTCTAAACAGAGAAAGACCATTAAATACATTAGTAGAAATTCTGTCTGTTTAGTTAACTGTAGAACATCATCACCGTATGAATTTTGTTGTATGTTACTAGCTGACATCCAAGTTGTACTTTCCAACTTGTCAAACGTCTGTCTAAAAGTATCGACATCCCTTTTCATCAGCTCAGAGTCTCTTCTTGTCACAATTTTATGCATTAGTGAAATATTTCTGCTATTTACGCCACTCATTGCAGATAGGACAGAAGAACACCGTTGCATATGTAAATCTTGGACTTTAGCTTTCACGTATCTAGAGAACCTACTGAGCTTCAAAACTGAAGCGGATTGAAGGCTGTGTACTGCTCGCTGATTTGGTAATTGGAGAGCACCTGTATCTTTATTGTTTACGATACTAAGACTTGCTAATTCCTTCATGTTGGCTAACAAATTGTTGATGTCAAGTCTTACGCTTGTTTGATTTTTAATGCTCACGACTTTTCCTGATGGCAGTAACATCTTTCTGCGAATCAAGTTCGATACAGCTCTCGTGACTGCAAAGCTACCTGCAAGCAGATGTCGTGCAGCTGTTCTTTTCTTACACTTTTCATATATTATATGCTTTGCAGATTCCACTGGCAACAGTCTAGCAGCCGGCTTTGGCATTAGAGAAAGACCTACAACCCCAATGACAATTATACCTAATAAAGCACTATAAAGTATGAAAAATAGGTTTTGTCATGATAAAGACATAATAAAATTTATATTAAAAGCGAGAGAGATACAAAAGCTCCTAATGCACATTTGCGATATTTATTCAATACTGTATCGGTGCTATTATTTAACTATAACAAGCAGACAAGTTGACAATTTGATGATAGCACAAATCAATGGCTAGAATAAAGTAAGACGAGAGTACAAATCAATCTATAGTAATTGACACCATAAACAGGTAATCAAGCGACTTAAACTTTGAGAGTATGAGAGCATGTAAACATGAATCAACTTAAATTTTACAGGAAGTATATTGTAAACATAAGTAATTTTCGTACAAATAACCTAAATTTACATGGCAACATAAGATAATATAACAACATTTGTCTGCTGTAGAAGACATATACATACCAACATCCAATTTTGCTAGCAATGCCTTGACCTGTTCCACAGTTTTGTAATGGTGACCAAGTGTAACCAGGTGCCTCAAACTTTCGGATAACTTGTAGGTGTCACTTTTCATGTGCTCAAGTTCCTCGCTGCTCACACCCCTTCCTGACGACAGCAATGACTTCTGCTTCATCAAGTTCATTAGAACTGTAATGACTGTACAGCTATTGAACAGCTCCTGTCTTGCTCCTATTCTCTTCTGACCCATGTTGCACACAACATTGCTTACAACTTGTATTTCAGGAGATCTAGTAGTTTTCTTTGGCACAGCACTGTTGTCTAAAACCCAAAAATATAAAAAATATGTTTATAACTGACATATGAATTTTTACACACAAATCAAACTGTGCAAACATACAATATTAAAGATTGTTGTAATGCAACACAAATCAGTCTAGCGAAAAATATCAACGCATGCGCAAAACATTGTCCAACAGTAATGTAGCTAGCTCTTAGCCCCAAAGTGAATATCAATAAGTTGTAACTTTTAGAAACATAAAACATACAAGAATGAAATAAGATAGCAAAATTATTTCCCTTATGTAAGTTTGTAGTTCGTTTTAAGACAATCAGGTTTCTACTACCCGTCTCCGACAAACTCTTAGTTAGAACCTACCATCCGCATGTTCATTTTCTTCTTGTCGACTGAAAACTTCAGCAGTCTGGTTGGTCTGTAGCTCACAAACTATTTGATTCAATCCTTTATTCATTTTGAGCATTCTCCCGAGTTCTTCCTCTTTGTCTGTCATCAGTATCTGCATCTCGGGACTCGAATTTACAGCAGACGACGACATCACGCATAATCTCAACTGTTCCATGTCATCGCCAAGAACGACATCAGTTACTCTGCCGTGACTGACTAAAGCAACTGCTTGGGTGCCTACAGACAAATGATTTCCATGTAACACATTGCTGATTGCTAAAACATCAGATATAACATTAATTAATTAATTTGAAGAGGAAAGAGAAAGCCCAGTTGGTTCAAGAAAAATTCAGGCTAAAAGCACGCTAGTTATATTTATTTACTGTCATTACGGACACGAAATTGAGATGACTGCTCTACGTTTCAATTCGGCAACTTAGCCAATACACAAATCTTGTATCTATAATTGATGTGTTCGTACCAATTTGCACCACGGCAATCAGTTATATAGTATCTAGACAATGAAACAAACTTGAATATTGCAATTTCCAAATTCTTAACTTGGTGTTAGTTTCAGAAACACCAAATCCACTGTCATATAATATACTTCTGTACATGGAAGCAATTGCACATCAAAATTTTACCTCAAATAAATTAACTAATTAAAGGAAACAGGTAAGCTCAATGGTCTGCCTCACGAACAACGAATTCATGCTGATACTCCTATCATTTCGGAAAAGAGATCTCACTTTTTGGTCAATCTGACACATCTTACCATTTTCACATGTCTGGAGATGCAACAAACATTCCACTTCTGCACTCTGTCTTCTGAGATTTGTCAGCTCTGTAAAGTATTGGCTCAACATTTCAGCTTCTGCCATAAAATCTTGTACTCGTCTGGTTACTGGAGGCAGTTGCATTTGCCTCATCATCTGATTGATGCCAGTTAGTAAACATCTGCTGACTTTCAGTTGTTTTTCTGCTAAATACTTTGTATACCTCTTCATACTCAAGTCCAAACATCAATCTAGATCAAAAACCAAATGCAATATTACACATCACTAATTAGTCTTACTATATTACTGTTAGGGTACGGGTTTTCGTAATAGTTCTACTGTAAAAATGTGGCTATTTCCACACTCAAAACTATCTCTAATTAGGATGTGTGATATTAGTGGGACGTCGCTATAACCATGACAATGCTTCCATCCAAATGTGCCAACCTTGTGTTCTCTATTGAAGGTTCCTAACGAGTCTATATATCTCTGTTTGATCTCTTTTAGTCCTCTCCATGCTTATTGCTACTCATATCAATAATTTCCAGCCAGGGGATAGTTGACAACATAGGCGAGATGTTTTCTCCGCCCACTTAAAAACCGTCCATCTCTACGAATATCTCTAAGAGCCAAGTGAAAGGGGCGCATAGGTGTGAAATCGGTAGAGATGGAATTACGCTCCTATTGCACACATGCAATGATGCATTAAAAACAAACCCATCATTAATTAACGCTATAGGATTGCATGCACTAGATTAACAGTTATACCGCAAGAAAACGGCCACTTGACAATCGACGTTATCTTTTATGCTAATTAGCACGTCCGCCAGTTGCTTTGTGGCGCTCCCATAAGGTATCGAATAGCTATCAGATGTCGACAATCCCACGTGTTACTCAATGTGTCCGCCAAACTCCTCACTCTCCATCTTCATGTTGATAATTAGCAGTCTACTTAGTAAGGTAGGAAAAGCAATAGTTGGCAGTGTGGGAAATTAAGCTAACGTTTAGCAGGAGAAATAGCGTTGCGAAGGAATGGCATACAGGAAGGTATACAGATTACATTGCACACCACAACCTAAGTGCATTCAGATCTAGACATTCTAAGTCATACATAGTGCAGCAATGACTCTATGTCATAGGTAATATCCCAATATTCAATGTAGCTAGAGCTTTAGGGTACGTGGAGGCGTGTGTGAAGTCACAGGTGGTCGTTCTAATTGGCGTGTTACACAGGAAGCAGACAATACCCTAGTTGTACAATACTGATACAAACTAGCTCTAAATCATTTTCTTCTGCTCATCTCTAGCTTACCAATTATGGTATATAGAATGGACTGATTGAAACGTATACCTATCGAGATTCCAGAAATTTTTTACGCTGTAAATGTTCCTACTTTAGTGATGCCTGTTGTTTCTTGAACAATAATTCGTCATTAAAAGTTAGCGCTGGTCCGACGTCAGCGTTTTGTATCGATTAGCGATAGCTCTGTTTCCTCTAAGAGACAACGCCCACATAGATCTGGTCATGTATTTGCACAATTCAGCACTCTAACAAAGATGGATCATGCACAATATAACTTGACATATCGAACTACTCTGTCTTGTGAGTTTGGGTCGGGTCACGATAACAATAACGACAGCACAAGCAAAAGGGTTGCAGAAGGCGTGCCCTACACAGAGTAAATTCAGACTCGCATGCACAGCTGCCTAGGGTTAGCACTTTAGTGTTACTTCATATTTATCCCTAACATGCTTACATATATAGTCGTAGGTTCTTTACACTATGTGCCTAAAAGTATGGCTAAACGACAACAATAGACATCAGATCCTCTCTCCTCCCACGTACTCATTCACTTCGACTTACTCATTCACTTCGACTTACTACACCGTTTCGAGCCTAACTTCGAATAAATTTTGTTGCAACGAATTGCACAGTCATTGGTGTGGCCACTAGTGAATGGCCTCGCTATGCATGGACGTGAGGAACCCATGGCCTCCACAGTATACTAGATTAGGGGTAGCCTAATGTGACAAGATTTCATAAAAGTTAGACCATAGCAGCTGGTCTCCCCAATTTTAGACGTTCTTGTGCCGCTCATGGTCAGTGGTTTTCAAAACAATTACTTAATTAATTCTCAACTTGATTGCGATCGGGTTGCTTGCATGCATTCATGCTACCTGTCGCAGACTACCGAATAAAGCTATCAAAAGAAGAGCTAGTGTAAAAGGTTGCCAACAAAAGCGTACTGGAGGTACACGATTGTAGCCCTATTCCACTGTAATTTCTCTAGCATTCAGCATCTCTTACAGAAATCTCTCACAGCTGATAGGTTAGGAAGGAAACTGTAACAATGATTCAATCCACTTCGACACCTATTCACGATGCAGAGCAGCAAAAGCAAATTGCGAGTGGTCAGTCCAAACGAGCGTTAACAGGCTTGTTTGTAAAATGCTCATGTCATCTATCTATCCTACACTATGATAAGCGAACCATCGGGTACGCCCACTTCCGATTGTCCACCCGTTCACATGTCTGTCTGTAATGCGCCCATCGACACGAGGGCGGTCTCGGATCGCCGCGAAACGAGGTGGGCCGGTCCAGATCGTGAGTCCAAGACGAACGGTTATGTCGGATGTCGCCTCGACTGCCTCCGACGGCCCAAGACAAGACTTTGGTGGCCTGAAATGAGATGCGCGGGAGTTTTTGCATTCAACTGACCGAGTATGCGGTTGGACACACACCCGCTATTGTACGCCGTTCTAATTCCCTCACCTACAGTGTGAAGATGCGCCGGGTGTAAGCCGGCCGGCTCACAGGGCCGCTTGTTCGTGCGTCCGTACGTGTGTTACTCAATGTGTCTTCGCGAAAGTGACGTCATTCTGCACGAATAGATCACGGCGTTGAGTGGGAAGAGTCTGAGATGTTGATGCTAGAAAATGCGTAGTCTGAGACGAACTGTCGCGTCGAATTGCTTTGGGGACTGAAATTAACCTAAAATTTGATTGCCTGTTTGGATGGATGTCTGTAATGCGCCGATCGACACGACACCGGTCTACGACCGTCGTGAAACGCGAGTGTCCGGTCGAGTTCAGCCGTCCAAGACAAACGGTCGAGTCAGATTTCGGACAGAAACGAGACTTTGGCG
>CAXXBX010000074.1:0-60000 GCA_964274945.1 Dehalococcoidia bacterium
AGGAAACTTTTACGACCAGCTTTTCAACGAAGGTTGTAAGACGGTTGGGTGAAAGAGGACACGGACAATGGAGAGATTGTACTGTCTACTCCAGTTCTAGTCAATGGTAAGATCAGCAATATAGTTACCTACACGATAACAAACCAGATGTCTGACGCATTTCCCATCTTCGCATTTATCGTGTCTGCTAACGGATCCATTGTCGTATCAAACTCTTGATTACGAGACTCTTCATTATAATAGCTTTACACTTGTCGCTACAGTTACTAAACCTCGTCCACGCACAACTCAAACGACCGTAAATTGTGCAATTAGATGTTAATTAATGAAAACCGACCCCAATTTGACAAGAACAAATATGAGACAGAGGTCGCTGTCAACGCCATAGTAAATGCAACGTCTCAAGACGTTGACTCTGGTAATGTGTTTGTCACATCTGTTCGATATTTAATGAATTAACAGTTTATGCTGGAGTATAGCCTTGAATGGCCATATTTCCTACGGTATCGAGTCTGGAAATGACGATGGAATGTTTTCCATCAACACGATGGGTAAAGTTTAGTTAGCCAGATCGCTGAACGAGAACAGTTCCGGCCGATACACAATTACAATTGTAGCCCGTGACCACGGACAGCTAACTCTATCGTCTACAGCCACTGTTTACATTACAGTTCTCTTTTTTTCGTTGACGGACTTGCCGTTGGTCTACTCATCGTCGGTCTACTCACCGTCGGTCTCCTCACTGTCGGTCTCCTCACTGTCGGTCACCTCAACGTCGGCCTACTCAACGTCAGTCTACTCAACGTCGGTTTACTCACCGTTAGTTTCCTTACCGTTTGTCTCCTCGCCGTTAGTCTCCTTAGCGTCGGTCTCCTCACTGTCGGTCTACTCACCGTCGACCTACTCAACGTCCGTCTACTCAACGTCGATTTACTTACCGTCAATTTCCTCACCGTCGGCTTACTCTACTTGCCGTCACCACAGTCTGCTTCCACTTCTAAAAGTAGAATATTTCTGTTGAGTCCTATGTTACGTCGCTGTTCGGCGTGATTACGTTGATTTTGTCATTTTAGGTGTCTCGACTTTAGCAATCGTTGGAGCTGCGATTGGCTGCGCTGTTCTTATCTTGTTTGCAATTGTGTTCGCAGTTTCATTAAAGGCACGCAAACACGAACAGTATCGCGTACACGGCAATACGTAACAGGTGCATGTCTAGCAGCATGTCTTTAATGTATATATATATATATATATATATATATATATATCAATTAGCAGCTGTTTCTTTTTCAGTTGCAACAGACCTGCAAATTCCAGTTGTACATTAATACAAATACGAAATCCACTGTATGGCGAAGCGAAAGCAAATGAGGAAATGGCAGAAGTTGCTACTGACGTAATTGTTCGAAGGCGGCACGGATGGCATCCTGTACGCAATCAAACATGCAGAAAACGAGCCAGCTTACAAAACAGCGGACAACGACAGCGTAAGCATCCCGGCCAAAATACAACCGGACGTTCAAAATTAATACAATTAGAAACAATAAATAAATTTAATTAAGTTTTTTCACAAATGATTGCGTACTTTCATATTTCTATTTCTAGAAATTTTTGCACACTGATAGCTACAGTTGTTGATTTGCTGCGTAGTTGTTGTTGTTGTGTTGTTGGTGCTGCAAGTTCGCGATACTGCTGCGCTAATTACTAGTCTAGGTTAGGAGTGCATGCATACATAAACACGTATTATTTATAGAGAGTACAATTTAGCGTATTTTGTGACAAATAAACTACTAGTTAGTTTTGTCTTTCTTTCTTTGTTTTGCAAACATTAAAAACAATAGCTAAAGGGACTGCCATGTATACCACTATACTCGAGCCAGTCTCTCCCCGCCCCGTCGTTCCCGGATTGTCACTCTGGAGCGGGGAGACAATCCGGGGAATGACGACAGCGGGAGAGATTGGTCCGAGTCTAGTATACCAGCGCATTAGTACTACTTGAACCTGATTTACTTTTTTAGTAGTTCAGCTAGTAGCTCTTTTGCAGTGTATACATGCTGCACCTCTATTGTACATGTGACTCACGTGCGAGCAAGACTGCTTGAAGAGCTGTAGACTTCATACCATGTAATTGTATTCTAGAAGACAGATGTAAATTGCTTTATAGTTAGCAGTTGGTTTGTTTAGAATTCTACTTTTCTAAATTAATATCAAACAAGACAATCTAGTATCTGTATCTCGTTGACAGTCTGTTAGCTGATTAATTCTCATTAGAACGATTGCCTATGAGCAGTTGACTGTCACTTCCTTGTGTGATTGATGAGCATCATGTATACAATTCAACTTAAATTTATAATTATAATATTCAATATTGTTTACACTGATAACTACTTGATACTCTACTGCAGGATAACCAAATCGTTTCCAGCCATGCATCACTGTAAACAAGTCTAGAGATTGTACTAGAGCTAGATTCGCTTTTTTCTATACGTAGCTGGAGCCAAATTAACCACCAGCCATTGAAATGCAAGGCTTGAGCCTTCAGAGCTCCACGGGTAGCCCCTTTTTTGTCTTGGGTAGAAACCCGGCTGTTCGTGTGTACGTCTAGATAGAGCTTGCATGCAACTCGTATAGAATAGTAGACGGGACGTGGTAACGAAAATATGACACTTTATTACCAGCCACGAACACAACAAGTCTAGTTGGCCAAAGAACTCGAAGAGCGCGCCACAGATTTTTCTAGTCTAGGCTCCTCCTCCCTGCACGCCCCTCCCCGCGCGCGAACGTCTGGCCACGCGAGACTAAGATTTTTCGTACGATTACCAGGCGTGCTAGCAAGGGCGTGTTACCACCAGATATAGTTACTACTATACCCGGAAACAGGTCGAACGTATTCCTCCTGCTGAGATCTAGAGACCTTATCAAGCACTCGCAACGTCTGGTACATAGCGAACCAGTAACAGCAGTGCCTGTTTATTCCAGGCCTCAGCGCAGCAAGGAACTCCACTGAAGTCTGTTCTAGCAGCCGTACAAGTGTTCTGCAAGACGTGGCGTCGACCCCGTTCTGGATTGCGTCTAGAAATGAAAACACGTCGATTTGGGTATGTTCTACATGCATACTGCACGTACGTCTGCTAGCTTGTCTAGACAGTTAGTCAATTATTTGTTCTACGTGGGTGTCTTGAGGAAGTAGAAACGTCCACGATACTAGGGTACAATGTAGCATGCATGCAAAGTGGAAACAGTGCATGAAGGATCGAGGACACGAATTTTACGCAATCGTAGACTGAGAGTAGACAAAGAAAAGTAGAACATGATTGGGGCCACCTACTAGAAAGAGTAATGGTTCTCATGTATGTTTGTCTTGGGACGTTCCAGGTGGACCTCCTGCTGTAAAGCGGACACCAACGTTATATTCAAGATCGGACAACGTACACTCATTCGATAACAAAATTCATGAAAAACTTACTCGTCGATGTAAACTCATTCGAGCAGTCAAAGTCGCTTGCATTCTAGAGTCTTCTCGCATGACATTTCGTATTGTTTTGATATAGCGGAACTAGACACCTCTCTGTAACTCTAGCAACCAACCATTGCGATGTCCTGTACAAGTTTTGTCTACAACCCAAGGCTCGAAAAATTGCTGTCCAACTAGAATTTTGGTTGTTGTCGTTTGACGAGTTTCCAGACATTTTAGGTCGTCAAAACCTTAGGGAGTTGTGTACGTTGATATCGATCTTGGGGTCTAGTGTTACCGCCATGTTTTTTTCTAAAGAAATGCGGTATTTGCCGGTTCTGCGCGTAGATATTGCCATCGCTTCTACCACTAAAACTAGACAGGCTTATAATTCAATCCACCGCAAATTACAGCGCATAATGGCAGGAACCACACACGCACGGACAACACGCACGCACGCACACACACACACACACACACACACACACACACATACACACACACACACACACACACACACACACACACACACACACACACAGCACACCACAGCTCATGACAGCACACGACAGCTCACGACATCACACAACAACACACGACAACAACACGCAACAAGACACAACAACACACAACAACAAAACAACACACAACAACAACACATAACACACACAAACACACACGCACAGCTACAGCTTGAAAGAGAGAAACAAGGTTCCAAGTAAAATGTTTGTAATAGGCCGCCAGCGCCTATTCTGTTTGTCTGCACTGTTTTGATGCTGTTCATCCAAGGTAAGAATTGCTTGCTACAGTACTCAGTCGTGAATAAATAATTTGTTGAAAAACGATAGTCTTGTATGGAGATTCTGAGACCAAGATTGGAGGAGCATATCTTGCTCACCACACGCTAAGGCGCGCAGTCAGTCCGTATGTAGCAACCAGTGACATCACAGTCAGCCAAGGTGCCACTCTCACCATAGAACCGGGAGTCACCATCAACTTCCAAGCTCGAGTCAGACTTCATGTCCGAGGAATTCTCTTTGCCAAAGGCTCACTGAGCAATCAAATTGTGATGTTTCACAACATGACGGAAGGTGTCGATTCCACTTCTATTCGTCTAGTGGGAGGTCAGAGTTCCAAAGAGGGAAGGGTGGAAGTGTTCAACGGTCACAATTGGGGAACCGTGTGTGATGATTATTGGAATGCAGATAACGCTCGTGTTGTATGCAGACACCTCGGATTTGGTGAACCCGTTGAAGCATCCACACGTAGATTCGGTCAGGGAACGGGAATCATTGCATTGGCTAACGTGGACTGCAGAGGCGTGGAAAATTCACTGTTTGATTGCCATGGAGGGAGCAGCTGGAATAACAGCAATTGTCAACATTCAGAAGACGTTGGTGTTGTGTGTGGCACGATTGGTGTTGGATATTGGGGAGGGATCGTGTTTTATGATGACGACGCGACCGAAACCATCACGTACAACGCACGAAAGTACCACAGTAAAAGTGTTTTAGAAAATGTCAAAATAATCAACGCTGGGAGAACAATAAATAATGCTTCATATGTTTCATCAACTCCTGATCTGTTGGTACCAGCTATCACCATGACAACAGCAAGTCCCTCCATCACTAACGTGTCTATTGTAGACATTAGTCACATTGGTATTCAGATCAACTCTGTACACGGGGATGTACACTTGTCTGGTCTTACTGTTGCAAACAGCAGCAACAACGGTATATCGGGCTCACTGTCGTGGCAGTTTAGATGTGATGATTGCCACCTTTACAATATTGGTGGGACTGCTATTGACATCACTTTTATTCCACTCTTACTCAAACCACCGCCCAACGCTCCAACCTACCAAGTAAATTCTAGTACAACTACATCGTACTCTATTGATGATAGTGGAGCATATCTCACATTCAATGTTTCCAACTGGAGATATTATACACATACAAGTTCAATTAGCACAATGCCAGGGTATGCACTTGTAGTTGCGTTCCAGCAGGCGTCTGGCGAAGCAGTACTTCAAGTAAAAGACGGAATGACAAAGCAGTATTTGCTGTCGGCCCGAATTGGTGCCACAACGCCAGAAAACGTCATGGTACCTTCTCACACGGCAGTTATCATTCTTTATCAATACTGGTACGGTTCCAGCACATCAAACGTTACACTTTTTATATCAAGATATCCTATTGGTAAGTCTTCACTCATGCAAACAATACAGCAATTAAACATTTCTATTATGTATGATAACTCTCTATGGTTTAGGTTCTCGCGAAGCAAATTTAATGAGTTGTAACATTGCCAAAACGTGGAGCGGAATACGACTGTCTGGAAATGTTGGCGTCCAAAGTATTATCAACTCTGTGATTACTAGCGTAACAGGAAGGGCAATACAACTGTCTGGATATGTTGACGTCCAAACTATAATTGAATCAGTTATTACGAAAGTGGCAGGAACAGTAATAGAGCAGTACGGAACTGTTCCCAACCAAAGTATTATTGACACAGTTATAGCGAATGTGACAGGAACAGTATTATATCAGTCTGGAACTGTTGGCGTTCAAAGTATTAATAACTCTGTGATTACAGACGTGACAGGAACAGTAATACGTCAGTACGGAACTGTTTCCGTCCAGAGTATTACTGACACAGTTATTGCAAATGTGACAGGAACAGTATTATATCAATCTGGAACCGTTGGCGTTCAAAGCATTAATAACTCTGTGATTACGGACGTGACAGGAACAGTAATACATCAGTACAGAACTGTTTCCATCCAAAGTATTATTGACACAGTTATTGCGAATGTGGCAGGAACAGTATTATATCAGTATGGAACTGTTGGCGTTCAAAGCATTAATAACTTTGTGGTTACAGACGTGACAGGAACAGCAATGCAACTGCTAGGAAATGCTGATATCCGAAATATTGTCAACTGTACGATTACCGGCATAACAGGTACTGCAATTCGAATGAGGGGATCTGTCAATGAGGTGATGATTTCATCAGTAAATGTACGATGTCATACAGACTTCTCGCAAACTGGAATTGAAATAACTATATATCAAGGCATGTGGCAGGTAACAAATTCCTACGTTGCGAACTGTTACCAAGGGCTACAAACAAATATTTACGGCTCTAATTTTAATCTTTCTATCACTAACTGCACTTTCCTTCAAAACACATACCGAGGAGCGAATGTCTACTGCAGTCAACGATATTATTATCATTATTATTATTATTATTATTATTATTATAACAGCAATCCGACTCCACTGCTTCAAATTTCTAATTGCATGTTTTCGGGAACTACAGACACGGCTCTGAACGTTGACTACAACTACTACTACTACTACCACTACTACTACTACTACAATTCACATCCCTACTCAATGCGTGTCTATGTCACAGACAATACGTTTCAACAAAATCTGCAAGCTCTTCGTTTTACTCGCAGACACCGTGACATCCCTACTATCATCGCTAGAAACAATTTTATTAACAATAATGGAAAATGTTGCTCAGGAGCAATGGATATCGATGACTACTCTGATTACAGCAGTTTAATGCATGCGCCAGTTATTGTTGAAAGCAATGTCTTCACATACAACAGTGGAGAATATGTAGTGAGGTTGAATACAAGAGCATCATTTCACTCTTCTCATCAACATGTTTACAGTTTGTTCAGAGATAACGAACTGACAAATAACTCTCTGTCATCTCTCCCCACTAGATACGCAAAGTCTACTCCAAATGCAGTAATTGTCCTTACTGGTACAGGCTACATGAGGATCTACAATAATATACTTGACAATCAAAATGCGAACACAGAACTTACAGTGCAAGTGGAGGGAAACTCATCACTGGACACAATCAACGTCACACTCAACTGGTGGGGAACGGCAAATGAAGAAAAAATTGTAGAAAGAATTTTTGATTTTGATGATCTTAATCACCTGGCAGTCGCTCAATATTTTCCGTTTCTTCTGTCTCCGTCAATCACCAATGTTGCATCATCAAGTCATCCGAGATCGTATCCTCCACTTGTGAACAACAACAGAGAAGTTGGAGGCCAACTGCATACTGATTTTACATTAACTGCTTCCGGTGGACCTTACGCTGTAACACGTGATGTGACTGTATTGCCAAACGCAACACTGACTATAGAAGCGGGTGTCGTGCTGTCTATCTTGCCATATGTTGAAATATTGATAGAAGGAAGGCTCTTGACTAAAGGAAAACCTGACAATCCTGTTACATTTACTCACATAGTAAATGATGCTAAAGCCAAATCAACTTCTGATACACAATTACTAGTCCGTTTCTCTGAACCTGTTAGCTACTCCTATTACGTATACGGCATTATTGAGCTGCAACTCAACGGATTGTGGTACCCACTTTGTTACAATTCACGATCGATTGACTATTCGTCATTGGACCTCATTGCGTTATTGACATGTCAACAACTTACTGATTGGAACAACCATGATAACTGGTACCACTGGTGGGGGCGGGATGAGTGGTTTCCTACCCTCGGAGATCCTATTGTTCGTGATTTCTTGTGTCTTGAAAATGCGACGTCGTTTAATAATTGCACGTTCAACACATCTAGCTACGCTCCTCATTCGAAATGTTTACAGGTTGTACAAGTTGAATGCTACTGCTATCACTCTTCGTGTTATCAACAATCGTCTCAATTTACTCAAACCAAGTGGGCAGGTATCCGCTTTGCGCCAACCAGCACCGTCTCCAACTATCCTTTTAATCAGAAAACGCCACGATCCGTTCTAAACCACACGGAAATTATAGGAGCAGGTAATAGATATGATAAGACAGTACCTTCTGTTCAAGCCATATTTCGTCCTCCAGAAACCAATGGATTAACAATTAAAGATTCGGCATCGACGGCTATGGAAGTGTCTCACTTACACGAAAAAGCTATTATCAGCGAGGTGACCATCGTAGGTGCGGCTGGAGATGGTTTGGCTATCCGTAGACCACGTGGTAGTAGTCTGATGGTAGAGTATGTCACAGTCAATGATGTAGCAGGTGCAGGAATACACGTCTACGACTTTTCGTCTCTATTGTCTAACAACGTTGACTATGAATCCATTTGCTTTGGACAAACTATTATATCTGTAGACCCAGAAGAAGGATCTTACGTTGGAATGTCTCAAGAGGATCATTTACCAGGAACTAATTGCTCCGTTGCTATGCAAGGTCCACCTAACACTATACTCTCTGTTCGTCTTGTCAGTCTGAGACTTTACGACGATGATAGACTTTACATACGAGATGGAAGTCAATCTAGCAGCTCTCTTCTGACTTCATATTCTGGATACAGAACGAGTTCTAGTAACGCGCCAATTTTGTCTTCCAGCAACAATATTTACATACAAGTGACAACAGGTCAGAAGACGGGCGCTCTTGGATTTGCTTTGTTTGTTGACGTCATTCCTACTACTGGACAACAACCTGTTGTTATCATCAAGTCAAGTTCTATTCATAATTCTCAGTATGGTGTGTATTTTGAGAATGCGTATGATGATGCTCGAATACAGAACGTCACAATCATGAACGTTCTCAATGACGGTGTGTATGTTTACAGTCATGAAGGTGATGTGATGGTTGATAACTGTACTATAGCTCATACAAGAGGAAATGGAGTGGAGTACAGGTATGGAGACGGACAACAAATTGTTACAAACAATCGAATTGTCAACGTTTCCACGGGAATATATCTGTACTACACCCCTAACAATTTCGGCTGTCACTCGACGTTGTCTAGAAATTTTGTATCACAGACGAGAATAAATGCAGTTTATATTTACTACTACTACTACTACTACACCTGGTACTACCGGAACTCTGTTCAGTGCTATATCAGTATTTCACACAATACATTTGTGTCTAATGAAAACGGAATTGATTTGCAATGGAATTACTATTATTATTATTATGATTATTACTACTACTATTACACACAACTGCAACTGGATTTCACCATTTCCAATAATTTCTTTTCCGATAACAGCGGTACGGATCTGTCCTTTTCAGGACATGGAAATTGGAATGCTAGTGTATATTTCAACACATTTGAACAACATCGAGCTGGAAGTGGAGGATGTTTGACGTTACATGGTTATACGACTTCGTTGGTATCAACTGGCAATCTCTTCACACACAATAGAGGAACGTATGTTGTACGAATAGAACCACAAACCTTCACCCAATCTGACTTTGTATTTACCAACAACACAATGATCGACAACTACGTAAACGAGAGTGACATTTATTATCGAGATGTTCGCTCTGCCGTCCTGATTGTGTCCACTTCAGATCGTTTTCTAATCAGAAATAATCATTTTGATAATCCGGGATCTCTGTTTGAGTTGGGAGTCGAGATACCAGTTCAAAGCTCTCAAGAGCGAGTCATCAATGTGACAAACAATTACTGGGGAACGACAGACGAGAGCATCATTATTGACCGCATTCATGACTTTGGTTACTGTTCTCGCTTAGCTTCTGCACAATATTTTCCTTTTCTCATCTCTCCATCTGGTAATACCGTCTCCGCTTTAATTTCTCGATTATTGAGTATTACTCGTCCTAATAGCATCGTACGAGGACGTGTGTGGAGCAACACAATATTAGCAGCTTCTGGTAGCCCGTACGTTGTTACTGGGGACATCACCGTCTTACCTGGCAAAACACTGACCATAGAATCAGGAGTTGAACTGAGATTCACGCACAACACTGGAATTTTGGTGGAAGGACAGCTCATTGCTCATGGCAACGACAATTCTCTAATATTACTGAGAGATGATAGCTTTGGTGACCTGCAGATAGAAGAAGGTAGTCTAAGACTCGCTGACGGTCCGTATCAATGGAAAGGAAGAGTGGAAATATTTCACAATGGCAGTTGGGGTCCTGTTTGTGTTGTGCGTGATCACAATAATTGGTGGGGAGGTTATCATGATCATTACAACACTGAAGTAATATGCAGAGAATTGGGATTCTCTGGTGCTAATTGGCAATGGCTGTTCGTTGATCCAACAATAGCAAATTCGACTAACGCAGCGTGGCTAGAACACGTATTGTGTAGAGGAAATGAAGAGTCTCTACGACAATGCATCAATTACGATTTAAGAGAAAGTAACTGCCGATATGGTCAATTGGTGGCGTCATGTTACACTAGCAACTATATATATCACCACCAGAAAAGCTCCAAATCCGTTTATTATTGGACTGGAGTTCGATTCTCTTCTGGAGCGTCCGGCAAATCCTCAATGAGAAATGTGATTATTAGTAATGCAGGAATAGCAAACGCAGGTCATATAGCTGCCATTCAAAACATTGGAGCAAACGTTGAGTTACTCAACGTCGTCGTCAATAAGAGCGCGTGGACTGGAATAGAAATTAGTCATTCTCCCTATACCAACATATCTCAACTGACGGTAGAAGAGAGCGATGGTAATGGAGTTGAACTGATCAATACGGCTGCTAGTTCTATTACACACTTGACAAGCAACAACAATGTCGGTCACGGCTTGGCAATAAGAGTCGATGGTGTTCTACAAAGAATGTGGAATGTTCCCGTATTACAGAGCGAGATAGTTGATATCTGCTCAGTGTCCAGCTCACTCTCGGCTGCTTCCCCGTTCTTCCTCAGGTTCAGGTTCACAAACAGTCCTACCAGGGGACGTTATTCCACCCAATCCTGCTCTGCAACAATTGTTGCCACTTCTCAGCACGTCATCTCTGTTCACATCATGGCTATAAGGTTTCGAGAATGGAACTCATACGTTACAATTAATTACCAAAATGTTTTCAGCCGGAACAGATTTGAACCCAACTTTCCTCTCCACTACGATTCACAATCCGGAAAGATTACAGTTTACGTATCAGCACAAGTATACGTCGACCGCTTTACGTGGGAAGACAACTACTTTCTCTTTTACATACAGCAGCATCCCACAGGTAAGTGACGACTCCTTTAGGCTACAACAACGTTCTAATATTAATAGTAAATTTACCTAGTTTGATACAATCAACGGCAGATTTACTTATTAATTAGGATTTCCTAGCCAAAACTTGAGATCGGGAGTGTCCCTTATATAATTATAATGTATAGAAGAAGATGGCTTTTAGTATATTATATATTTTATTATGACTTAGACTCTTTGTGCTTCCGTCCTTAGGGCGGATATGTGTTATTTGTATTATCTGTATTATATACAAATATATGGTATATGTATATATATAATATATATATATATATATATATATATATATATATATATATATATGTATATATAATATATATATATATATATATATATATATATATATATAATCAAGAAAGGGCTCCAAACAGGGTACGTGCATGCCTCGGTGCTTCCACCATGGATTCGCTACTGACAATTTAAATTACCAGGCTGTAATTGTTTTTGGAGTGATTGAACTGCATGAATGTTTAGTTTAGATATACTGCTCGCATTGTCACTTTATTTTTAAGTCGCATCGTTTGTCTGGCTATAACATAGCGACTGCCGATAGTTTTATGTAATTGTACTCTAATGTAGACTAATCATGGAAAGTCGACAACGTCCATGACGTAGGCATTCACACAATTCACACAATTCGTTCAATGTCTAGACTGCTAAATGGAACGACGAGTTACAAACACAATTTCGAGAACGTCATGAAGTAACTAGCCAATAATTATAATTTAAATGTATTTATGTATTTTACAGATATAAATAGTCAACAGATGAGTTCACATCACATTTCAAGTGCATTCCTGATGAATAACGGATTATCAGGCTTGACGGTCAATACCAGCAAGAGCAGCCACGAAAGATACGATTTCTCCCTCAGTGACTCTGTTGTGTCAAACAACACTGACGGAGGGATTGACGTGGCAGCTACAAGCTCAAGATATTATAGATACTATAGATATGGCTACGGGTCGACAATACACACTCTTGAATTGAGTAGAAATATTATTTCGCGTAACGGACAGATGACAACAACGACACATCAAAAAGCTAGCGGTGTGAACATGCAAGTAGACAAATCCAACCTTCTCATACAAAACAATGTCATTGAGAGCAATGCAGGAGGAGCTATTACCTTAAAGTTAGACAGAGGGAGTGAGAACTTGTCTGTTGTTGTAAGCAACAATCAGATTGAGGAAAATATGGGAGGTGCCGCAGTGTCGTTGTCTGCAGCTAGTGGGACGACGGGACCGCGAGCATCGATCGCTGATAACGATATCAGTCATAATTCTGGTGGCATTCTGCACGACACATTATCTATCACTAACGTCGCCGCTAACGTGAGTGGAAATACGTTCTACAGCAACACAGCTCGTTACACCGTACGCTGGCAAACTGCATCACAACATTCGGTCGACAACCAGCACTGTTCACGTAACATCTTCTATTTAAATGTGGGGCAGAAACCAAACGAGAGGTGGACCATACTAGCAGAAGGTGTGGCCGCTTCGTATAGTGGAAATGTGTTCGATAACCCTGTCAATACATATGAAATGGTAGCAGGATGGGATCAAAATCAAAACCAAAGCAATCATGAAGCCAAAAACAACTGGTGGGGAACAGCAAACTTGAACAAAGCAGAACAGAAAGTATTGGACAAACACGACGAAGCATTCAGAGCAAATATAGATATCACGCCCATTAAAAACACCAACCCTTGGTCAGTTCAAACAGGTATCTTTATCTATATCTGCTTCGTTGTAACCAACAATACAAAATGATAGTTTTTCAACTGTGCTCTTTAGTTTGTTCTTTTGGTTGGAAAGAATTCAAAAGAAACTGTTATCTCTACGTAAAGGGAGCGAGAAGTTGGTCTGCAGCAAGTGCTTATTGTCGAGTAAGTCTAAATCCATCAACTAGAGAAGTAGAAATTTACGTTGATCATCGAACTATCTCGATCAATGTTGTTGTTTGTTTACAGAATGAAGGCGGGAAACTAGCAGCAGCGCTAACAACAACTACGTATGCAACACTAATACCGTCATGGTCAACTGCAACAGAAGTTTGGTCTTATAAGCAAGAGTCTGATCAATGTGTCAGTCGAACATATGGTGGGGTGGAAACCAAAAGTTGCAGTCTCCATTTACCGTTTCTTTGTGCAGTCACTCTTTTTGGTATCGCACTTGTAACCTAAAAGTTGGCTAGTAGAAACTCAATAGTTAACTATATACGTGTTCTGCCTTGTGTAGGAGTCTGTCCAAACAGTTGTAGTCAGCATGGTCGATGCAACAGCAATACTCGAACTTGTTTATGCAGCAAAGGATGGGCAGGAAGCGATTGCTCCGATTTCGACTGCGCTCAAGTTAACGAATGCTCGGGATATGGTACGTGTGTTGGACCTAATCAGTGCCGTTGCAGAGTTGGATGGAAGGTCAGATGACACTTGTATGTATTACTCTAAACCACACACTTCACATATTTGTGTTTACTTTCAACAGGGTCGCGCCTGCACCACCACATATTGTGGATTATATACAACATGTCACGCATGCAGCAGACAAGCAGGATGTGGATGGTGTGATGAAAAGCAGCAATGCCTACCTGGATTGGGAATTGGACCCGACAAACACATCTGCTCGCCATGGTTCTACTACGCTTGTTATTCTCCACAGACAACTCATTATTTCTGTTCGCAGCGAATTAAGGTATACGAAAGTGGGTAGTGATGAGCAACTATTTATAGTTAACTGCTATTGATGTCTCTACGTAGGAGATCGGATGTAATGATCCGTGTAATTGGAAAGTGGCAACAAGCAGCAATGAAACGTGTCAACATTGTCACGATATTGAAGCTTGTTACAATGGCAGGGTGAGACTATATACATGTGTGTAATAGATAATACTTAACCACAGTGACATTGTGTGCGCAGAGATCTTGTCCGTCGTGGAACGAAGCTAAGTGTCCATACGGTAGAGTGACTCCAGACTACGGACTGGATGGAAACGAGCCAAAAGTAGCGAGTCACTTGTCTCTTTCTCAACCGTCTGCTCGTCAGAAAAACAAACGTCATACCAACATTGACCAAACTACACGACGTTCTTTTGTCGATCTCTTTAACGACGTCAAAGTGTTTGGTAGTGATCATGTTATATATCGTATGATGGGACACCTCACGTCAGAAGAGTCACTCTTTATTACCAAACCATCTCTACCTCTCTTCAGTGGTCACATCATGGCTAGCAGTCAGAGTGGAGGAATTCTAGATAAAGTATCTTCTGTTGGCAGCATTGGATCGTACCAGTTAATCAAAAGCAGACCAGCCACACTAGAGAACGTTATCAAATACGCTGACTTTCGCGAAAACGTCGAACTGGAGTCTGTCATTCATAAGGCTGCAATAGAACACACTCCTGATTCTGACGCACTGCTACGGATCATGAACTCCAGCGTCCCGACTTTGCCTGGAGCGTCGAGAACGATAGTTATACCGTCCAGTAAGCCAGTCTATAAATGCGTCGGTGATTGGCTCAACGACACGTATGTGATTGCCATTTCCAAATCTTCAGAAATCCTTGTAAATGGAGAAGCTATTGTGAGCAACCAAAGTTTCGGATTTATTGAAATAGTGCAATCGATCGAAGCGTCTGGAGGTCACACGTTCGTCCATACGATTCTGGCCGATTGTTCCTCTACCACAGCACCAGATTCAATCAAATCATTCATTAGAACAAAGAGTAGTCCATCTTCTAACTTGTTACCGTCTATAACAGGAGTAGGAGGAGATGGTCGACTGGGTCTACTTGTTTACGAGAATCAACTGCCCAGCAATCTCGACATAGCAGTCGGTGACGCAGTGGTAGGTCGGCCCAGCGGTTCCATCGCCGGTTACGTTAAAGACAAATACAACTCGTTTGATGACAAGATCACATACATTGAATTGAAACCGACCAGCGCTATCGGCAAACCTCTGTGTGGATCAACGAATTCTGATGGAATTGTAGACAGCAATGATGACGGTACGGAATTAGGCGACGTTGTCATCATTGTCGGTACGACTGATATTGTAAATAATGCGCCAATGGTACAAGACAAAATCGAAAAAGGATTTCTCTCGTTATCTGCATGCGACTCTATGTCATCAAGCAACCTAGAGCCCACATTCAGTCTAGATCGTATTCTCAATCATCAGGTAAAGAATTATCTTTATACGTAGAATATTGTCTGCTATTACAAATCATATAATTATAGATGTCGATTGCCTTTGGAACTGCTTCGCTAACAACAGATATCAAACTGTCATATGATCCCAATATTACCATGACGTTCCGAAGTAACCACACTTCACCATTTGTTACCAAGTTTGGTTTTCAGTTTAGCGGGAACGTTCGCCTATTTACAAGAACCAAAGTCACACTTCATGTAAAAAGGTAACAAGTGTTCTATACAGTTCTTTATGCTCAGCCATAAGCATTTGGCGGTGGTCGTGTTTAGAGACGGTAGTGTTAATGGTCCAGCAGGAATTGGTGCCATACCTCTTCCTAGAGAAAGCAAACCGTTCTGTATCACCGTGGGACCTCTTTGCATTCCGGGGAATCTCGGATTTGAAACATCATTGTCGTATAGTCTCAACTATGACGTACAGTCGTCAGACTATTCATCAGACATCGAAGTAGCTCACGAGTACATGACCAATGGAAGTCTTAAAGCGGGGGTCTTGTGGCGTAATGACGTTGGCAGCGAGTTTGTTAGAGAGGTAAGATGCACCTACGACTGATAAACCACTCATACTTGCTGTTCTCTAAATTTCCTAATTTTTGAAAAATGTAAGGCTCAAATCAAACCTCAGCAAGAGTTGCCACTCACAAAGTTTAAATCACCTAAGAAGATAAAAGGACGGAGCTCGTCTCTCGAGACGACTGTCTTCCCAAACTTTCAGATCACGTGGCCATCTCCCTACAAGCTACCCGAACATGTCACCACAAGAGTACCATCATTCATAAAGAAAAAACTGGAAATGCATGTCACCAACACATCGACTCCTTCTTCAATCACCATACAAGTCCAACCGACTTTGCACGGAAAATGGACAGCAAAAGAATGTTCTTTGGGCTGCCCTCTTGACAAGGCAAATTGCAACAAATAGTTTAATGTTACAGTTATTGGTTACATATTGTGATATATTTCCAGAAATTAGAGATGGAATCACTGGCTGGTGTAACCAACATTACTGGTTCCATATCACTCTCTCTGCAAAATTTTGAGATGACACAACAACTTAATCCTTTAAGATCAAGTCATTTTATTGATGTGAAGTCTGGTGTGTGTATACAGCAAGAAACAAATTGCCCATGTGAGTGTCCCGGCCGTGGTAAGTGCGAGGAGAGGAGTGGCATCAAACGTTGTCTCCCATGTCCGAGTTCAGCGTCGTATTGTTTCTCACCGTGTCCTCCCGGTACCGTCGAGCAATACAACAAGAAACAAGACAAAGTTGAATGCAAATGTCGTTGTGCTGACTTCAGTCTTAGAGACTATGAAAACGGTGGCATTTGCAAGGTAATATCATCACCGTCATCATCATATCTCTCATTCATGTACACACACAAAATGTTTTCCTAGTGTGGATGTACGTGTCAAGATGGAAGTAAAAGCACGATTGGTCCTGACGGTCACTGTGATTGTTCATGCAAATGTAACAACTGCCAACACTCCATTCTCGGACCCAGCGGTTGTATCTGTTCTAATGACAAGTAATAATTCTAAATAATTTTTCTATTTTCCGGTTGAACCTGGTAATGGCTTTTGTCAAATTTTCAATTCTATGAACATATAATTTTTTTGAACGCGATTTATATTGTCTCTTGAATTTTAGGTGTCCTTCGTGCCTTGAGGGTATGGAAGCGGTTTGGCAAGACTGTGTGTGTAGCTGTCAGTCTAAACAAGATCGAGGAGGTCTACCTCCCGTTTGCGCTGAAGGATGGAGAGGTCCTTTCTGCGATGTTCCTGACTGCAGCCCTTGGCCGTGTTAGCTTATTTCTATCAAATGCAAGTCCTTAACTCATCATAATTACTGCTTCATTTTCATTTTAGACTGCTCTGACAATGGTAAATGTACAATACCACAAGATGATCAAGCTGATCAACATCCATACTGTGTGTGTGAGCCTCAATGGATTGGCAGAGGATGTCAAATTGCAAGACCGAGAAGAATAGCAGGAGATCCACATTTGGAAACTCTTGATGGTTCGTATGACGCAACCTTCTTTCAACTCTCGTTTGTAAAATGTCATATCTTAGGTTTCAGCTACGACTATTTTGATATCGGAGAGTTTTGGTATTGCAAAAGTCGTGACAATGACTTTGGAGTTGCAACACGATTTTTCAAGTATCATCGTGTGTCACTTATTGGGGCTGTAGCAATCAAGGTGGAAAGTAATATTGTAACAATTACAACTCCACACAATCCTTCTCCAAATGATCTTCCTTTTGTGAGGTACGAAGCAGCCATCCATCTTACACAAGTTTCTAACACATAATATCTATCAATTTCTTTCCTATAGAATTAATGGTGTTGTCGTGGCTCCACTGAAAGAGGAGAAGCTGAGTTTAGCTAATGGCAGAGTGCATATGGAAGTGACTATTTATCATAATGATTCCTCATCAACAAATGAAGAAGACAGTGGCACCATTAGAGCTCTCATTACTTTCCAGTGGTATAATGATGTCTACTTGTCTGTTGAAGTTCGCTACAGTCCTGGCATGAAAAGACAATTCATCAATATTCTCTTCTCTCCCATTGCCACATTCAAAGGCAAAACAGATGGTCTGTGTGGCTACATGGACGGAGATCTGAATAATGATCTGTTGGGATCAGATGGAATCACTTATTCACTACAGGATAACGTGACATTTGCAAAGACATGTAGGTTCACTTCTTTGTTACGAGAATGCACTCTATTTGATCTGACAAATGTTTGTTGCTCATTTCACATTTATAGGGAGAATCACACAAACATTTAGTGGCTCTGGTTTGAATGGCACATGGTCTTGGTCTCACTCCAATTTTCACAGAGATGATGTGATGGATATTTCCTACACTGATCCTACATTTGTACCACTATACACCATTTCAGATTTGCAACCATCTCTCAGACACGTATGATCGAGTGTATAAAACTATTCATAGTAACAGTAATCATGTCAATGTACTTATAAAACCAGGCATTCAAGCGTACGTGGAAATCAAGTGTGTGTGTGTGTGTGTGTGTGTGTGTGTGTGTGTGTGTGTGTGTGTGTGTGTGTGTGTGTGTGTGTGTGTGTGTGTGTGTGTTCTTGTGCAAAAGACAAATCCAAATTGGAATTAGACACATTCAAGAATTTTCCCACACACACGAAATACTGTAATTTCATCTTTGTTATAACCAAAATCTGGTTCTTTATAACGGTACTCAGATACCTGTTTATACAACTGTGGTACTGACCGCTATCCATCGTTCTCATCGACAAAGGTCTATAGCGCGCGCTACATGCAAAAAGAAAGCAGAAGGTCAGGCAGGTCTAGGTCTGATCGGCTAAGCAACACACAATGGTTCCTTTTTTGCAGGCAGCGTTTGCTTCCGTTTCAATGGCCACTAAGAATTTACCGTAGGGCGTACGTACACTAGACAAAGCGCTAACAACCCGTATGTGGTAGATCTCAGTGATATCAACTCGGACACTTAATAATAATAAATTATTGAGTGTAACAACTATTGCCACAATAGTTTTGTGTTGCATACGGTATATGTGATATCAAGTTTCTCTTTGCTAATTCACAATATTTCTGCCCAGATGGCCACATCAGCGTGCAGTCAACTGAATCTAACTGGAGTTAGACTGAACGATTGCATATTTGATGTAGCGGTCACTAACGACACATCCCTTACCGAACAAGAAGCATTCAAGATTGGTAAAGTTGTCCGTAGATTAATTAATTTAATTGAAAAGTTTGTAAAAATGTTCTGTCTTCCATTGATCTTGCTTGTCAGGATGTCCAACTCAATGTTCTGGCAAAGGCCTTTGTGTTAACAACACTTGCGTGTGTGTTTCTGGATGGTTTGGAGACGATTGTAGTCGAGGTTATTGTTCTAACGTTGGTTTGTGTCTGTATACGGGAGGATCTTAGATTAGTGTTTTATAGGTTCTTGTGCAAATTGCAGTGTGAATGGAGACTGTGTGTCTGGATTCTGTCGCTGTCATTTCGGATGGGATGGACCATTCTGTGAAAGGCCCGGTCAGTGCTCACATTGTCGACTAACCGATTTTTCAAACTCAGTATAATGTGTCTGTTTTGCAGCTACTTGTTTTGGTGTATCAAACTGTACTAGTGTTTCTCATGGACTGTGCAAGTCGGACGATGTGTGTGAGTGTACACCAGGTTATATTGGTGAGGCGTGCAATGAGAAAGCGCTTTGCGATAACGTGAACCATTGTTCTGATCATGGCGTGTGTGTCGATCATGATAAGTGTGATTGTGAGTTGGGATGGGTTGGTATTAACTGCACTCTCTACTCGTGCGAACTCAACGGATACTGCAGCGGTCAGTCGTTTCTTGGCGTCACACGAACTTTTTCTTTATTGTGTGTTGATTTTATAGGCCACGGTCAATGCGTCGATTTTGATGTGTGTCAGTGTGATGTGGGATGGGCTGGTGGTAGCTGCACCACTCCTCTCTGTAACGGTGTAGACGAGTGTTCCGGTAACGGTGAGTGCGTGTCACCTAACGTTTGCCAGTGCTACGATGGATACTCGGGTAGCAATTGTGCCGTTGCCGACGTTTGTCCTGAAGTGAACGATTGTTCTGGTAACGGAGTGTGCCTTTCGAAAACAAAGTGCAGATGTTACTCTGGCTATTCTGGTAAAAATTGCAGTCAAGCGCAGTGCAAAGGAAGGAACGATTGTTTCGGTCACGGAAAATGCGTTGAAGTGGATCTGTGTGAATGTGAGTTTGGATACACCGACTCGAACTGCAGTTCCTACTCGTGCGAGACACATAACTTCTGCTCAGGTCAGTCAATTGCTAGATGAATAATGCAAATGAGAGTAGTACTTAATGTACTGTACATTCAGGTCATGGAACGTGTCCATCGTTTGACCGATGTTTGTGCCAAATCCATTGGAACGGTGTAGCTTGTGACATTCCCGATTGCTCCAACGTGGACAATTGTACCGACGTTTCTCACGGTACCTGCATTGCTCCCAATACGTGCTTATGTGAAGCTCAGTATGATGGAGACAGTTGTAATGAAACAGCAGAAAGCAACGCCAATCCACCAGTATTTCCAACAGTGAAGGTAAGTCTGACAGCTGCAACCAACAGTCGCGTAGGATCGACAATTTTGACTTTATCTGCTACCGACGGTGATCGCGGCAAGAACGGTCGCTTATCTTACTCCATCACCAGCACTAACAACAACCATACACATTTTCGATTAAATGGTAGCTCGGCTGATATCATTCTATCAAAGTCACTCAAATATCTATCTGGATCTCTATTGATGTTTGAACTCTTTGCCATTGATGGTGGAGAGCCGAGCCTAACAGGATCTGTAGACATTGAAGTATCCGTAGTGAAGCCCAATCAACATTGTCCCGTCTTCAAGAATTTTCCCAAAGTCGTCAATGTTCCGGAGAGTGCTGGGACCGGATATGTGATAGCTCACGTAACGGCAACCGACGACGACGGCTCGGATTCGGTCAATGGTGTCGTCAGCTATTCGTTGGAAACGACTAACACTGGCAAGTCCAGTACCGGAAACACGACGCAAAACCAACTGCCGACCGATGCTGACTCGTTTTCAATAAATACGAACTCTGGAAAGATAACATCCCTTCGTCCACTATCTGACGATACGTATAGTGTGATCGCAGTGGCGTCAGACCAGGCCAGTCCACCTTGCAGCTCTACAGCTACTCTTCAAGTTAATGTACTCTCCTCTAATACTCCTCCTGTCTGTGAACCATCTAACGTCGCTACGTCTCTTCCCTACACTACAGCCGTCGGTTCGCATGTTTTGCGTTTGGATGCCGTAGACAACGATAACGGGACCGACGGTGATCTGACCTTCTCTTATTCTAACTTTCAATCACTATTCTTGCACAATGTATCACCACTGACGTTGCTGCAACGTAACAAAACAGCATATTTGTTGCTTTCGAGTCCTCTTCGGTCGCCTGTCAACAGCAACTCTACATTTTATGATCTTTCATTGTTGGTAAGTGTAACAGACGCTGCTCGTCGTCCCAGATCGTGCAGTTTTGCCGTCACTGTTATCGTCACGCATCCATTTCAGTTCAGACACACTACGCTGTCGTCTAGCATCAATGAAAATGCCGACAAGGGAGTTCGGTTGATATTAACCCCATCTCTAAAACTGTTGACGAACTTGACTAAAATCACGTACAGTCTCCGCAATGCAGACCAGTTACCGTTTACCGTCAATCCGAATACAGGAATTTTGACCGTGTCGGGATCAGTTGATTACGAAGCAACTTCTCATTACAATGTTGCCGTAGTGGCTCGCACCTCTGTTGATCCTCAAGCCTTCTCTGTTGCTCATGTCGACATCACAGTAATTGACGAAAATGACAATCCTCCTCGTTTTCCTTTTTCTCATTACAACGTCTACGTGAAAGAAGACGTGGAGAGAAGCGTAATACTTTTGTCTCTCTCTGCATCTGATGTAGATTCAATAGGAGGACCGATTGTGTATTCATTGACTTTACAGACATCAGTTGACAAAAACTACCCGTTTGCAGTGTCGTCGTTTGCGCACGGACTGATGATTTATGTAACAGATAAGGCAGAGTTAGATTACAAAATCACAAACAGATACGAACTGGTGATCAAGACGTGGGATCACGCCAATTCCAGTTTATTCAGTTTTGCTCACGTCACAATTCACGTAGAAGAAGGAAAATTTCCACGACCAGCTTTTCAACGAAGGTCATACGACGGTTGGGTGCAAGAGAACACGGACAATGGAGAAATTGTGCTGACTATACCAGCTCTAGCCTATGGCAAGCTTAGCAATCCAGTCACCTATTCAATAACAAACCAGATGTCTGACGCATTGCCCATCTCCGCATTTAACGTGTCTTCTAACGGCTCCATTGTCGTATCAAACTCGTCTCTTCTTGATTACGAGATTCTTCATCATATCAGCTTCACACTTGTCGCTACAGTTACTAGACCTCGTCTACGCACAGCTCAAACGACCGTCACTGTTCGAATAGAAGACGTTAACGACAACCGACCCCAATTTGACAAGAACAAATATGAGACAGAGGTCGCTGTCAACGCCGCCATTGGGTTTACTATAGTAGATGCAACGGCTCAAGACGCTGACTCTGGTAATGTGTTTGTCACATCTGTTCGATATTTAATGAATTAACAGTTTATGTTGGAGTATAGGCTTGCTGAATGGCCATATTTCTTACGGTATCGAGTCTGGAAATGACGATGAAATGTTTTCCATCAACACGATGGGCAAAGTTCAGTTGGCCAGATCGTTGAACGAGAGCAGCCTAGCCAGATACACGATCACAATTGTAGCTCGTGACCACGGACAGCCACCTCTATCGTCTACAGCCACCGTTTATATTACTGTTTTGTTCATGTCGTCATCGAACTCACTGTTGGTCTCCTCAGCGTCGGTTTATTCACCGTCGGTCAACTCAATGTCGACCAACTCACCGTCAAGCTACTCACAGTCAGTCTTCTCATCGTCAGCCTACCCACCGTCAGTCTACTCACCGTTAGTCTCCTCAACGTCAGTCTATTCACCGTCGGTCAACTCACCGTCGGTCTACCCATCGTCAGTCTATTCACCGTCTGTCTCCTCAACGTTGGCTTACTCAACGTCGACCTACTTACTGTCAGACTACTCACAGTCTGTCTACTCATCGCCAGTCTCACCGTCGTTCTCCTCATCGTCGGTCTCCTCACCGTCGTTCTCCTCACCGTCGGTCTCCTCACCGTCGGTCTCCTCACCGTCGGTCTCCTCACCGTCGGTCTCCTCACCGTCGGTCTCCTCACCGTCGGTGTCCTCATCGTCGGTCTCCTCACCGTCGGTCTCCTCATCGTCGGTCTCCTCACCGTCGGTCTCCTCACCGTCGGTCTCCTCACCGTCGGTCTCCTCACCGTCGGTGTCCTCATCGTCGGTCTCCTCACCGTCGGTCTCCTCATCGTCGGTCTCCTCACCGTCGTTCTTCTCATCGTCGGTCTCCTCATCGTCGGTCTCCCCATCGTCGGCCTACTCACTGTCAGTCTCCTCACCTTCACTCTACTTACCGTTGCTTTCCTCAACGTCTGTCAATTCACCGTTGGTCAACTCGACGTCGACCTACTTACCGTCAGGGTACTCACAGTCGGTCTACTCATCGTCAGTCTACCCACTGTCGGTCACCTCAACGTCGGCCTACTCACCGTCAGTCTACTCGCTTTCGGCCTTCTCAACGTCGGTGTACACAACATCTGTCTACTCAACGTCTGTCTACTCAACATTGGCCTTCTCGCCGTTACCACAAGCTACTTCCACTTCTAAAGGTAGAATCTTTCTGTTGCGTCCTATTTGCGTCGCTGTTCGGCGCGCTTACGTTGATTTTGTCACTACAGGTGTCTCGACTTTTGCAATTGTTGGAGCTGCGATTGGCTGCGCTGTTCTTCTCTTGTTTGCAATTGTGCTCGCGGTTTCACTGAAAGTGAGAGCACGCAAACACAAACAGTATCACGTACACGGCAATAACAGGTGCATGTCTAACAGCGTATCTCTGCTTCTTCAATGTAATTAACGATCAGCTATTTCTGTTTCAGTTACGACAGACCGTCAAATCCCGGTTGTTCCTTACAAATACATAATCCACTATTTGACGAAGCGAAAGGAGACGATGAAATAGAAGAAGTTGCTATTGACTTGTTGGAAGACGGAACGGATGGCATCGTGTACGCAAATAGATATGCAATTGAGCCAGTTTGCAAAATAGCGGGAAACGACGGCGTCAGCGCCGCAGCCAAAATACAACCTGACGCTTAAAATTGAACAATTAGAAACGATAAATAAATGAATGGTTTCTTTTACGAGTAGCTGTAAACTATCATATTTCTAAAGTTGCATTTCTTTGCGTTGTTATGTGTTTGTTGCCCTAAGTTTGCTATCTAGAGTGCTTTACTAATGACTAGTTTAGTTAAGTTTCATGCGTTTATGTATACACAACGATTATTTATAAAAAGTCAAATTTGGCGTTTTCTGTGACAAATACGACTACTTCGTCTTTCTCGTTAATTTCCAGATACCATCTAAACGTTAACAACGAAAACTAAAGAGACTGTCATAAACCAACGCATTGGTACTACTCAGCGATTTATTGTACATATATAATAATTACTTTTTTAGTATTAGTCTTTTTGTAGTGTGTGCCGCACTTTCTAGTGTGCATGCAACTCACGTGCGAGGAAGACGGCTTGAAGAGCTGTAAACACTGTATAGTGAATTGTATGTAGAATGCTCTAGTGGCAATTGCCTAGAATCCTACAAATGGTTTTCTAAATTAATATTAACAAGACAATCAGTAGCTCGTTGACAGTCCGCTAGGAGATTGTCTATCCAAAGTACTGACTCGTTTAAATGATTGCCTGTATATATAGTAGCAGTGCCTCATGTGGTGTGACAACAACGCGTTTGATCCAAAATAAGTTTATCTCACGTTGTGTTTACATTGCCACAGTCTAGATAGCTGCAGCGTACATATATACCCAACCTATAGCCATCGTTTCTAACCATAAGCATATTACTGTCAACAAGTTTACAGATTGTGTGAAAACGCTAGATTCGATTCGCTCTGTGTAACTGCATGGAGCCAAATTAGCCACCAAGCCATTGAAGGGCAAGTCTTCAGAGCCTCGGGTAGCCTTTTGTTGTAACCATGTGCATCTCCCTTTGAGATCCTTTGTGCGAACGAGATCGGAACGCTTTCTGACGAATGGGACTCGCACTGTCTACCGCTATTGCAGCCTTCCGCGTTCGACGGTTAGTCAGCAAAAAATTGCCTTTGCAGAACGCTCCGTCAGTCTCGCCTCAATGCGGTCGTTGTAATCGTCGATGTTTCTTTGATTAACTGCATCACGTGAAATTTGCATGCAAGTGGTATGCATGCAGGCAGAGCCCCCGTCTTGCTACTTAGAAAATTCCAGTCGCGAGAACATTTGATCGAATTAGATAGACCACCAACATTGTATACGAATTTGTCAAGTATTGGTTACCCGTCAAACCTTCGTTTAGCACAAGAAAGCCTAGACGTGTATCTTATCTCATACGAGATCTCTAGATGCACCTCCTCACAGTGCACGCCAAATGGCGTCATATTACAGCACCAGTTTTATGATGCCGTCGAGACCTTAGTAACCAGCGTAGACTAAAGTAAAAATCAAACCACACACAAGCGAACGACTTCAGAATGACAAAACCGTTGTTGAAACCAACTATGAGGGTTTACTCAATCGAGGCCACATGAGTGTATACTAGAAATATGGCTAGCAATTACCAACAACAACGACCACTAATTCTAACCCTTGACTTCTCTTGCTTACTACCCTGTACAGTTTGTGAACACAAATACGTGGTACCAATACCTATTGACTAGCCAAATATATAGATTTAACTCCAAGCAACGACAAACTGCTAGAAGATTTAATGCAAGCTCAACCCTTCTCTTGCTCTTTCTCTTACAAACATTTTAGTAGAGATTAGAATATTTGTTCTTGTGTTCTTCTGTCGATCTGCACATATGCTAATTGCTCGGTGCTTTACCAGTGAGTACATGCAAATGTTCTCACACCTGCTACTGGTAAACAACCGGATAAGTCGATCGCACTTGGTATCACAATCAAGCAACACGAAACGTCATAGGACCGAGACAGTTTAGAGACAGACGACTTGTCTCGTCGTACGAGACACAGTTAGTGCGGATTTACAGCATTTTGTGTGTAAACAAACCAATCAGCTAATTGGATTAGCTGCTCGCGTTTACTGTATTCCTAGAGTTGCACGTTTATTGCAACAACGAAAGAGGACGGCGTGACACGCGTTCCGCATGAGACGTCCAACAACGACGAGCTTGCCATTCGGGTACGTTGTATAGATGCACGAGGTTGTATAGGCACGTCTACAGCAAATCTGAAAACGTGTTTGCTGTACGTCTATTGATGTAAGAACTCGTTGCATGCGGTTCACGTGTTAATAAAGCCTTTTTCGTGTGCAAAGCCACTGCCGTAGACGCATAGCCAGCGAAGCGTTTCGGCGTAAGCTGCCAAATGAGGGCGTTCCGACATCCTAGTGTCGTCCGACCTCGAGGGCTGCTACAACTCTACACACATATATGTATTTATATGTATTATTTCACAAGTTCCTGCATGCCGTGAGTCTAGTATCTTCGAGCTTGCTGACCTTCCTATTGTCCATTTGGTTTACAAAACAGTCCCCGATCTAGAGATATAAGACTCGATACCGTATGCGTAGGAGCAGGAAGAAAATGTTTGCAGCAACTGCAACAACCGAAAACAGTCGATTTGTCGATAATCCTATACCATCTAGCTACAACTTATGACTAGGGTTTAGTTTTTCAGAAGTTGTGGCTTTACTACAGCGTAAAGATGGCATATAATCTTGTTTAGTCTGCATTGGTAGCATGTGAGCTGTGCTGTGGATGCTTATGCATGCAATATCTGCAAGATACAAGGAGATTTCCATGACAGATTTGCGATCATAATAGAGTGACCGTCAGAGTTATGTACTGAAGTTGTGTGAATGTGATTATTGCTTGAGCGTTGACTGTTTAGACAAATCATGATCTAATTCTAGACTTTATCGTAAATATTGATTTGCATACAAGTGTTTCATATTTAAATTTTAAGCATGGTCCCAGGGTTCTCGATATTAGTAGATGGATGTGGCCTTTAGACGACTGACAAGAACTAACGAGACTTACTGTAATAAATACCCACTCTAGCAGCTGGGCCAACGACACCACTGATAGTCCTAGCGTATGCACCCTCTGCTCAAATCATGTTGTGGTCATGCTGTGCTAGATTTGATTTGGTAGATTGATTTGTCTTTCTGTCTGTAGCAGGCTACCAGCAATCGCGCTGTTCCACTATACCATCATCTTGTTTTGCCTAAAAGGTAAGCATTTCAGCAACATGAATCTACACCAATAATATATTTGCATTCTAGTAGCATACGGAACTCCTGAGACACAGATTAAAGGAAGTTATTCTTCAAGTGACACGCTAACGCTCGCCAACAGTCCATATGTAGCAACCAGTGACATCACAGTCAGCCAAGGTGCCACTCTCACCATAGAACCGGGAGTCACCGTTAACTTCCAAGCTCGAGTCAGACTTCATGTCCGAGGAACTCTCGTTGCCAAAGGCTCACTGAGCAATCAAATTTTGATGTTTCACAACATGACGGAAGGTGTCGATTCCACTTCTATTCGTCTAGTGGGAGGTCAGAGTCCCAAAGAGGGACGGGTGGAAGTGTTCAACGGTCACAATTGGGGAACCGTGTGTGATGATTATTGGAATGCAGATAACGCTCGTGTTGTATGCAGACACCTCGGATTTGGTGAACCCGTTGAAGCATCCACACGTAGATTCGGTCAGGGAACGGGAATCATCGCATTGGCGAACGTGGACTGCAGAGGCGTGGAAAATTCACTGTTTGATTGCCATGGAGGGAGCAGCTGGAACAACAACAATTGTCAACATTCAGAAGACGTTGGTGTTGTGTGTGGGACGGTTGGTGTTGGATATTGGGGAGGGATCGTGTTTTATGATGACGATGCGACCGAAACCATCACGTACAACGCACGAAAGTACCACAGTAAAAGTGTTTTAGAAAATATCAAAATAGGTAATGCTGGGAAAACAATAAACAATGCTCCATCAACTCCTGATTTGTGGGTGCCAGCTATCACTATGACAACAGTATGTCCCTTCATCACTAACGTGTCTATTGTAGACATTAGTCACATTGGTATTCAGATCAACTCTGTATACGGGGATGTTCACATGTCTGGTCTTACTGTAGCAAACAGCAGCAATAGCGGTATATCGGGCTCACTGGCGTGGCAGTTTAGATGTGATGATTGTCATTTTCATAATGTCGGTGCAACTGCTATTGACATCACTTCTATTCCACTGATACTCAAACCACCATCCAATGCTCCAACCCACCAAGGAGACTCTAGTACAACTACGTCATACTTTATTGATGATCGTGGAGCATATCTCACATTCAGCGTTTCCGACAACGATTATACAAGTTCAATCAACACAATGTCAGAATATGGACTTGCTATTACATTCCAACGGTTTTCTGGTAATAATGGAGCAACATTTACAGTAACAAACGGAATAACAAAACAACGTGTGCTGTCGCGCAGAGTTAGTGACACAATTCCAGAAAACGTCATGGTACCTTATCACAAAGCAATTTTCTTTCTCGACAAACGGTACAGTTCTAGCTCATCATCCATTAAAATTTTTGTATCAAGATATCCTATTGGTAAGTCTTTGTTCAACTGCTACAACTATACATTTCATTATAAGCATATTCTATATGTTTAGATTCTCGTGAAGCAAATGTAAAGAGTTGTAACATAACTGGACTCGCTCGAACGTCGAGTGGAATACGACTTTTCGGAAGTGCTGGCGTCCGAAGAATCGTCAACTCTGTCATTACCGGCGTAACAGGAACGGCAATACAAATGAGTGGATCTGCCAATCAGGTGATGATTTCATCAACAAACATACAATGTCATACAAGCTCATGGCAAACTGGCATTCGAATAGATACAGACCAACATATGCTGGAGGTAACTGAATTATACGTTACCAACTGTTACAAAGGACTAGATACATATCTATACGGCCATGCTACCGCTTCTGTCGCTATATATAACAGCACTTTCATCGAGAACTCATACCGAGGAGCAAATCTCTACAGTCGTCATTATTACTACAGCTACTTGCCTCAGACTCTACAACAAACTTTCCAGCTTCAAGTTTCTAATTGCACGTTTTCTGGAACTACAAACACTGCTCTTTATGTTGATATTTATGTATCTGATTCCAACTCACAGTCGGTTCACGTCGATATCACAGACAATACGTTCCAACAAAATTTGCAAGCACTTTTGTTTACATGCACATATCGTGACGGCTATGCCATCATCGCTAGAAACAACTTTATGAACAATAATGGAAAATGCTGCTTGGGAGCAATGGATATTAATGACAATTATTATTACAGCAGCTCAATACACGCGCCAGTTATAGTTGAAAACAATGTCTTCACATACAACAGTGGAGAATATGTAGTGAGGTTGAATACAAGAGCATCATTCCACTCTTCTCATCAACATGTTGACAGTTTGTTAATATTCAGAGATAACGAACTGACAAATAACTCTCTGTCATCTCTCCCCACCAGATATGCAAAGTCTACTCCAAATGCAGTAATTGTCCTTACTGGTACAGGCTACATGAGCGTCTACAACAATATACTTGACAATCAAAATGCGAGCACAGAGCTGGCGGTGCAAGTGGAAGGATACTCATCACTAGACACAATCAACGTCACACTCAACTGGTGGGGAACGACAAATGAAGAAAACATTGTAGAAAGAATATTTGATTTTGATGATCGTAATCACTTGGCAGTCGCTCAATATTTTCCGTTTCTTCTGTCTCCATCCATCTCTCATGTTGCATCATCAAGTCATCCGAGATCGTATCCTCCATTTCTGAACAACAACAGAGAAGTTGGAGGCCAACTGGATACTGATTTTACATTAACTGCTTTCGGTGGACCTTACACTGTAACACGTGATGTGACTGTCCTAGCAAACGCAACACTGACTGTAGAAGCGGGTGCCGTGCTGACTATCTTGCCATATGTTGGAATATTGATAGAAGGAAGGATCTTGAGTAAAGGAACGCCTGACAATCCCGTTACATTTACTCAAATAGTAAATGATGCTAAAAACAAATCAAATTCTGATACACAATTACTAGTCCGTTTCTCTCAACCTGTTAGGTACTCTTGGTACGTATCCGGCATTATTGAGCTGCAACTCAACAGATTGTGGTACCCACTTTGTTACAATTCACGATCGATTGACTATTCGTCATTCGACCGCTTTGCGTTATTGACATGCCAACAACTTACTGATTGGAACAAACATGATAATTGGTACCACTGGTGGTGGCAGGCTGAGTGGTTTCCTGCCCTCGGAGATCCTATTGTTCGTGATTTCTGGTGTCCCAAAAACGCAACGTCGTTTAATAATTGCACGTTCAACACATCTAGCTACGCTCCTCATTCGAAATGTTTACAGGTTGTAGAAGTTGAATGTTACTGTTATCACTCTTCGTGTTATCAACAATCGTCTCGATTTACTCAAACCAATTGGGCAGGTATCCGCTTTGCACCAACCAGCACCGTCTCCAACTATCCTTTCAATCAGAAAACGCCACGATCCGTTCTAAACCACACGGAAATTATAGGAGCAGGTCATAGATATCACACGACAGTACCTGCTGTCCAATCCATATTCCGTCCTCCACAAACCAATGGATTAACCATCAAAAACTCGGCATCGGCGGCTATGGAAGTGTCGCACTTACACCAAGAAGCTGTTATCAACGGGGTGACCATTGTAGGTGCGGCTGGAGATGGCTTGGTTATTCGTAGACCACGTGGTCGTAGTCTGATGGTAAAGTATGTCACAGTCAATGATGTAGCAGGTGCAGGAATACACGTCTACGACTTTTCGTCTCTATTGTCTGGCAACGTGGACTATGAATCCATTTGCTCTGGACAAACTATTATATCTGTAGACCCAGAAGAAGGATCTTACGTTGGAATGTCTCAAGACGATCATTTACCAGGAATTACTTGCTCCGTTGGTATGCAAGGTCCATCTAACACTATACTCTCTGTTCGTCTTGTCAGTCTGAGACTTTATGATGACGATAGACTTTACATACGAGATGGAACTCAATCCGCTAGCTCTCTTCTCGTTTCATATTTTGGATACAGAACGAGTTCTAGTAACGCGCCAGTCTTGTCTTCCAGCAACAATATTTACATACAAGTGACAACAGGTCAGAAGACGGGCGCTCCTGGATTTGCTTTGTTTGTTGACGTCATTCCCACTACTCGACAACAACCTGTTGTTACCATCACGACAAGTTCTATTCATAATTCTCAGTATGGTGTGTATTTTGAAAACGCGTATGATGAAGCTCGAATACAGAACGTCACAATCATGAACGTTCTCAATGACGGTGTGTATGTTTACAGTCATGAAGGTGATGTGATGGTTGATAACTGTACTATAGCTCATACAAGAGGAAGTGGTGTGAACTACAGGTATGGAGACGGACGACAGATTGTTACTAACAATCGAATTGTTAACGTTTCTACAGGAATATATCTGGGCATGGATTACTACTACTCTAACAATTTTGATTGTCACTCGACGTTATCTGAAAATTTTGTATCACAGACCAGAACAAATGCAGTTCTTATTAACAACGACCACTGGTACTGGTGGTACTACCGGACCTCTGATCTGTGCTATATCGATATTTCACAGAATGCCTTTGTGTCAAATGAAGGCGGAATTTATCTGCAACGCAACTACTATTATTACCATTACACACAATTGCCATTGAATTTCACCATTTCCAATAATTTGTTCTCAAATAACAGCGGTACGGATCTTTCCTTGTCAGGAAATGGAAATTGGTTGGGTAATATCTACTTCAACACATTCGAAAGACATCGATCTGGAAGCGGAGGATGTTTGACGCTGCAAGGCTACACAGTTTCGTTGGTATCAACTGGCAATCTCTTCACACACAATAGAGGAACGTATGTTGTACGAATAGAGCCACAAACCCTCACCCAATCTGACTTTGTATTTACCAACAACACAATGATCCACAACTACGTAAGCGAGAGTGACACTTATTATCGAGATGTTCGCTCTGCCGTCCTGGTTGTGTCCACTTCAGATCGTTTTCTAATCAAAAATAATCATTTCGATAATCCGGGATCTCTGTTTGAGTTGGGAGTCGAGATACCAGTTCAAAGCTCTCAAGAACGAGTCATCAATGTGACCAACAATTACTGGGGAACGACAGACGAAAACATCATTATTGACCGCATTCATGACTTTGGTTACTGTTCTCGCTTAGCTTCTGCACAATATTTTCCATTTCTCATCTCTCCATCTGGTAATACAGTCTCCTCTTCAGTCTCTCGACCAATGAGTATTACTCGTCCTAATAGCATTGTACGAGGACGTGTGTCGAGCAACACAATATTAGCAGCTTCTGGTAGCCCGTACGTTGTTACTGGAGACATCACCGTCTTACCTGGCAATACACTAACCATAGAATTAGGAGTCGAACTGAGATTTACTCACAATACTGGAATTCTAGTGGAAGGGCAGCTCATTGCTCATGGTATCGACGGTTCTCCAATATTACTGAGAGATGATATGTTTGGTGACCAGCAGATAGAGGAAGGCAGTCTAAGACTCACTGACGGTCCATCTCAATGGAGAGGAAGGGTGGAAATATTTCACAATAGCAGATGGGGTCCTGTTTGTGTTGTGCATGATCACAATGATAGGTGGAGAGCTGGTCATGATTATTACAACACTGAAGTAATATGCAGAGAAGTGGGATTCTCTGGTGCTAATTGGCAAAGAGCTTACGTTGATCCAACAATAGCAAATTCGACTAACGCAGCGTGGCTAGAACATGTATTGTGTAGAGGAAACGAAGAGTCTCTAAGACAATGCATCAATTATGATTTAGAGAAAACTAACTGCCGATATGGTCAATTGGTGGCGTCATGTTACAACTATAACTTCAATCATGCAAAATACAAATCCGTTTATCATTGGACCGGAGTTCGATTCTCTGCTGGAGCGTCCGGCAAATCTTCAATGAGAAATGTGATTATTAGTAATGCAGGAATAGCAAACGCAGGTCATATAGCTGCCGTTCAAAATGTTGGAGCAAACGTTGAGTTATTCAACGTCGTCGTCAATGAGAGCGCGTGGACTGGAATAGAAGTTAGTCATTTCCCCTATATCTACATATCTCAACTGACGGTGGAAGAGAGCGATGGTAATGGAGTTGAATTGATCAATATGGCTGCTAGTTCTATTACACACTTGACAAGCAACAACAATGTCGGTCATGGTCTGGTGATAAGAGTCGATAGTGTTTTACAAAGAATGTGGAATATTCCCGTATTACAGAGCCAGATAGTTGATATCTGTTCCGTGTCCAGCTCACTCTCGGCTGCTTCCTCGTTTTTCCTCAGATTCATAGCCACGCCTACTTCGAGAGGTTACTCCATCCAATCCTGCTCTGCAACAATTGACGCCACTTCTCAACACGTCATCTCTGTTCACATCATGGCTATACGGTTTCAAGAATCGTACTCATACGTTACCATCGACCAACAGAATGTTTTCCGGCGGAATCGATTAGAACCCAACTATCCTCTCCACTACACTTCACAATCTCAAACCATTACAGTTCACGTAACAGCAAGATTTACCGACGAAAGATATACGTTAGAAGACAACTACTTTCTTGCTTACATACAGCAGCATCCCACAGGTTAGTGACAAACCTCTCAATTAAGCTAAACAATTTCTAAACAACGTTCTAATAATTTACAACATAAGAAATAAAAGTCAAATAATTAGCTTGGTACAAATAATATAATAATACAGTACCCGTCAACCAGAACATTAGTTTTCCCGGCATGTGGCCAGTTCTGGATATTCGAAATTTACATAACTATTGGAAACAGACAGCTGTCCAATAGCTACTATGTTTACAATAAAGCTAACAGCGGCCACAACGTGTACCCTACGAAAGTACACAACACGTTGAATGTCTGGATTGCATGTTATAAAGAAAGATGTGTTACAAAATACAATTGCAGGAGAGTAATGCAATAGACAAAAGGCTAAATATATAAACAATATTTGAACTTTTACAGATGTAAATACTCAACAGATGAGCTCACATCACATTGCAAGCGCATTCCTGATGAATAACGGATTATCAGGCTTGGCACTCAATACCAGCAAGAGCAGCCACGAAAGATACGATTTCTCCCTCAGTGACTCTGTTGTGTCAAACAACACTGTCGGAGGGATTGACGTGACGGCTACAAGCTCGGGGGACAATGGATACGGGTCGACAGTACATACTTTTGAATTGAGCAGAAATATCATTTCTCGTAACGGACAGTTGGCTACAACGACGACACATCTAAGATCTAGCGGTGTGAACATGCAAGTAGACAAATCCAACCTTCTCGTACAAAACAATGTCATTGAGAGTAATGCAGGCGGAGCTATTACCTTAACGTTAGACAAAGGAAGTGAGAGCTCGTCTGTTGTTGTAAGCAACAATCAGATTGAGGCAAATGTGGGAGGTGTCGCCGTGTCGTTGTCTGCAGCTAGTGGCACGACGGGACCGCGAGCATCGATCACTGATAACGATATTAGTCATAATTCTGCTGGTATTTTGCACGACACATTATCTATCACTAACGTCGCTGCTAACGTGAATAGAAATACGTTTTACAACAACACAGCTCGTCACACCGTACGCTGGGAAACTGCATCACAACATTCGGTAAACAACCAGCACTGCTCACGTAACATCTTCTATTTAAATGTGGGGCAGAAACCAAACGAGAGGTGGACCATACTAGCAGACGGCGTTGCCGCTTCGTATAGTGGAAATGTGTTCTTCAACCCTGCCAATACATATGAAATGGTAGCAGGAGCGGATCACTACCAAGGAAATCATGAAGCCAAGAACAACTGGTGGGGAACAGCAAACCTGAACAAGGCAGAACTGAAAGTATTGGACAAACACGATGAATCTTCCAGAGCAAATATAGATATCACGCCCATTAACGACACCAACCCTTGGTCAGTTCGACCAGGTATATCTCTATCTTCCTGCACTGTCTTAATTTACAAATAATAGTTTCAACTGTGTATTCTTTAGTTTGTTCTTTTGGTTGGAAAGAATTCAAACGAAACTGTTATTTCTACGTAAAAGGAGCAAGAAGTTGGTCTGCAGCAAGTGCTTATTGTCAGGTAAGTGACTATAAGTCTATCAATCAGAGCTATAATACAATACAAGCAGAAGTTAATCGTCAAACTACCTCAATGTTTATTGTTGTCCGCTTACAGAATCGAGGCGGAAAACTAGCATCAGCTCTAAAAATAGCAACGTATGCTACCCTAATACCGTCATGGTCAACTGCAACAGAAGTCTGGTCTCATAACCACGGGTATGACCAATGTGTCAGTCGAACAAATGCTGAAGTGGAAAGCAAAACTTGCAGACTCCATTTACCGTTTTTGTGCATAATCATTCCTTCTGGTATAGCACTTGTAACTTAATAGTTCGTTGGTAGAAACTCAATAGTTAACTATATACGTGTTCTGCCTTGTGTAGGAGACTGTCCAAACAGTTGTAGTCAGCATGGTCGATGCAACAGCAATACTCGAACTTGTTTATGCAACAAAGGATGGGCAGGAAGCGATTGCTCCGATTTCGATTGCTCACAAGTTAACGAATGCTCGGGATATGGTACGTGTGTTGGACCTAATCAGTGCCGTTGCAGAGTTGGATGGAAGGTCAGATGACATTTGTATGTATTACTCTAAACCACACTCTTCACATATTTGTGTTTACTTTCAACAGGGTCGCGCCTGCACCACCACATATTGTGGATTATATACAACATGTCACGCATGCAGCAGACAAGCAGGATGTGGATGGTGTGATGAAAAGCAGCAATGCCTACCAGGATTGGGAATTGGGCCCGACAAACACATCTGCTCGTCATGGTTCTACTACGCTTGTTATTCCCCACAGACAACTCATTCCTGCTCGCAGCGAATTAAGGTAAGAAATTGTGTAATGATGAGCAACGGAAAATGTTTTTATAGTTAACTGCTATTGATGTCTCTACGTAGGAGATCGGATGTAATAATCCGTGTAATTGGAAAGTGGCAACAAGCAGCAATGAAACGTGTCAACATTGTCACGATATTGAAGCTTGTTACAACGGCAGGGTGAGACTACATGTGTCACTAAAACTTACGTAGTAATCAGTTTAATTTTGTTTGAGCAGGGATCTTGTTTGTCGTGGAACGAAGCTCAATGTCCATACGGTAGAGTGACTCCAGACTACGGACTGGACGTAAACGAGCCAAAAGTAGCAAGTCACTTGCCTCTTTCTCAACCGTCTGCTCCTCAGAAAAGGAAACGTCATAGTACTTTTGATCAAACTACTCGACGTTCTTCTGTCGATCTCTTTAACGACGTCAAAGTGTTTGGTAGTGATCATGTTACATATCGTATGATGGGACACCTCAAGTCAGAAGAGTCACTCTTTATTACCAAACCATCTTTACCTCTCTTCAGTGGTCACATCATGGCTAGCAGTCAGAGTGGAGGAATTCTAGATAAAGTATCTTCTGTTGGCAGCATTGGATCGTACCAGTTGATCAAAAGCAGACCAGTCACACTAGAGAACGTTATCAAATACGCTGACTTTCGCGAAAACGTCGAACTGGAGTCTGTTATTCACAAGGCTGCAATAGAACACACTCCTGATTCTGATGCACTGCTACGGATCATAAACTCCAGCGTTCCGACTTTGCCTGGAGCGTCGAGAACGTTAGTTATACCGTCCAGTAAGCCAGTCTATAAATGCGTCGGTGATTGGCTCAACGACACGTATGTGATTGCCATCTCCAAATCTTCAGAAATTTTTGTAAATGGAGAAGCTATTGTGAGCAATCAAAGTTTCGGATTTATTGAAATAGTGCAATCGATCGAAGCGTCTGGAGGTCACACGTTCGTCCATACAATTCTGGCCGATTGTTCCTCTACCACAGCACCAGATTCAATCAAATCATTTATTAGAACAAAGAGCAGTCCATCTTCTAACTTGTTACCGTCTATAACAGGAGTAGGAGGAGATGGTCGACTGGGTCTACTTGTTTACGAGAATCAACTGCCCAGCAATCTCGACATAGCAGTCGGTGACGCAGTGGTAGGTCGGCCCAGCGGTTCCATCGCCGGTTACGTTAAAGACAAATACAACTCGTTTGACGACAAGATCACATACATTGAATTGGAACCGACCAGCGCTATCGGCAAACCTCTGTGTGGATCAACGAATTCTGATGGAATTGTAGACAGCAATGATGACGGTTCGGAATTAGACGACGATGTGATCATTGTCGTTACGACTGATATTGAAAATAATGCGCCAATAATACACGATAAAATCGAAAAAGGATCTCTCTCATTGTCTGCATGTGACCCTATCTCATCAAGCAACCTAGAGCCCATATTCAGTCTAGATCGTGTTCTCAATCCTCAGGTAAAGAATTATATTTATATTTGTGATATATATATATATATATATATATATATATATATATATATATATATATTACATATCATACATGTCATTCCAGATTTCAGTTGGCTTTGGAACTGCTTCACTAACAACAGAAATCAAATTGTCATATGATCCCAATATTACCATGACGTTCCGAAGTAACCACACTTCACCATTTGTTACTAAGTTTGGATTTCAGTTTGACGGGAATGTTCACCTATTTACAAGAACCAAAGTAACTCTTGACGTAAAAAGGTAAATGTTCTATTGATTCTCAGACAAAGGAATGTTGCATTGATTGTATCTAGAGACGGAAGTTTCAAAGGCCCGGCGGGTATCAAGGCCACACCTCTTCCTAAACATCGCAAACCGTTCTGTATCGCTGTAGGACCACTTTGTATCCCGGGAATACTCGAGTTTGAGGCATTACTGTCATATAGTCTCAACTATGATGCAAAGTCTTTAGACTATGCATCAGACATCGAAATAGCTCACGAGTACGTGACCAATGGAAGTCTTAAAGCGGGGGTCTTGTGGCGCAATGACGTTGGCAGCGAGTTCGTTAGAGAGGTAAGTTGCACCTATTGTTGGTAAGCGACTCGTCATCTCTAATTTCCTGCTAATTCTAAACTATAAGGCTAAAGTCAAATCTTATCAAGAAGTGCCTTTGAAGAAGTTCATATCAAAGAGTAAAATAAAAGGAAGAAGCTCGTCACTCGAAACGAACGTTTCCCCAAACTTTCAAATCACGTGGCCATCTCCCTATCGCCTACCTGAACATGTCAACACAAGAGTACCATCATTTATAGAGAACAGAGTGGGTGTGCACGTCACTAACACATTGTCTCTTTCTTCACTCACAATAAACATCCAAACGACTTTACATGGAAAATGGACAGCAAAAGAGTGTTCTTCGGGCTGCCCTCTTGATAAGGTGACACAAACAGATAATGCAATGTGATGTAATTAGTGACTAAATATTGTGATAACATTGCAGAAGTTGGAAATGGAATCGCTGGCTGGTGTGAGCAACGTTGCTGGTTCTATAGAAATATATTTGCAAAACTTTAAGATGACAAAACAACTTCAACCATTGCAATCAAGTCATTTCATCGATGTCAAGTCAGGTGTGTGCATGAAGCAGGAAACAGATTGTCCATGTGAGTGTCCCGGCCGAGCAAACTGCGAAGAAAAGAATGGCATCAAACGTTGCCTTCAATGTCTGAATTCTTATTGTTCCACCCCGTGTCCTCCGGGTACAGTCGAGCAATATAACTTGAAACAAAACAAAGTAGAATGCAAATGTCGCTGTGCTGACTTCAGTCTTACAGACAACGGAAACAGTGGCGATTGCAAGGTATACTGTCACCATCATTGTCTCTTATATATGCAAAAAGGTCGATTGAGCATTTTTTCAGCAGTGTGGTTGTACATGTCGAGATGGAACTAAAAGCACCATTGGACCAGACGGTCAATGTGACTGTTCTTGCAAATGTAGAAATTGTCAGCACTCCACTCGCGGTCCAAGTGGTTGCATTTGTCTCAATGACAAGTAACAATTCTCAACACTTTCCATATTTGTGTTTAAATTGTTAATTATTGTCAAATTTTTTAAAACAATGTATGTTCTCATATTAACTTAGGTGTCCCTCATGCCTTGAGGGTATGGAAGCAGTGTGGCAAGACTGTGTGTGCAGTTGTCAGTCTAAACAAGATCGAGGAGGTCTACCTCCCGTTTGCGCTGAAGGATGGAGAGGTCCTTTCTGTGATGTTCCCGACTGCAGCCCTTGGCCTTGTTAGCTTATTCTAGCAAATGCAAGTCCTTAACTCATTATAAATTCTGCTTCATTCTCATTTTAGACTGCTCTGACAATGGTAAATGTACAATACCACAAAGGGATCAAGCCGATCGACATCCATACTGTGTGTGTGAGCCTCAATGGATTGGCAGAGGATGTCAAATTGCAAGACCGAGAAGAATAGCAGGAGATCCACATTTGGAAACTCTTGATGGTCTGTATGAAGCAAACTTCCTTCCGCTCTCTCGTTTGTAAAATGTCATATCTTAGGTTTCAGCTACGACTATTTTGATATCGGAGAGTTTTGGTATTGCAAAAGTCGTGACAATGACTTTGGAGTTGCAACACGATTTTTCAAGTATCAACGAGTGTCACTCATTGGAGCTGTAGCAATCAAGGTGGAAAGTAATATTGTAACAATTACAACTCCACACAATCCTTCTCCAAATGATCTCCCTTTTGTGAGGTACGAAGCAGCCATCCATCTTACACAAGTTTCTAACACATAATATCTATCAATTTCTTTTCTATAGAATTAATGGTGTTGTTGTGGCTCCACTAAAAGAAGATAAGCTGAGTTTAGCTAATGGCAGAGTGCATATGGAAGTTACTATTTATCATAATGATTCGTCATCAACAAATGAAGAAGACAGCGGCACCATTCGAGCTCTCGTTGCTTTCCAGTGGTATAATGATGTCTACTTGTCTGTTGAAGTTCGCTACAGTCCTGGCATGAAAAGACAATTCATCAATATTCTCTTCTCTCCAGTTGCCACATTCAAAGGCAAAACAGATGGTCTGTGTGGCTACATGGACGGAGATTTGAATAATGATCTGTTGGGATCAGATGGAATCACTTATTCACTACAGGATAACGTAACATTTGCAAAGACATGTAAGTTCACTTCTTTACAGACTGCACTCTATTTGCTGTGACATCATTCCGTTGCCCATTTGATGTTTAAAGGGAGAATCATGCAAACGTTTAGTGGCTCTGGTTTGAATGGCACGTGGTCTTGGTCTCACTCCAACTTTCACAAAGACGATGTGATGGATATCTCCTACACCGATCCTACATTTGTACCACTATACAGCATTGCAGACTTGCAACCATCTCTCAGACAAGTATGAGTACACTGTAAAACTATTGGCAGTAGCTGTAAACATATCAATGTGGCTATGACTATGCATTCAACCATGGAAATTTGTGTCAGTGGCGTAGCCTGGCATCTATTTGAGGGAAATTCCCCCCAAATTCTCCCCCCAAGCTTTCTAGACTCTGCCAAATCGAGCAGATCAAGAGAAGTAAAGAAGGGTTGATTTGAGATTACGTTTATTAAAATTGTATGTCCTGTCATATTTAAGTATAACAATTATCACTAGCGGGAAGTAGCTAACTGTAAAGGCAGTACTATCTAATAAAAAGTTTGGATCAAAATTTTGATATGAACCTCGAAACCAGTCTTGCCCCCAACTGCTGGAGTAACGCTCCACGCCACGCCAGTGTGTGAGTGTGTGTGTGTGTGTGTGTGTGTGTGTGTGTGTGTGTGTGTGTGTGTGTGTGTGTGTGTGTGTGTGTGTGTTTGTTCCTGTGCAATTCAAAATAGAAATTTTGAACCCAGAATTTTACCGTGAATAGTGTAATTCATATCCTATTTAAATTACCTATAAACTTTAGTTGTCTAGAACAGTACCGAGCTACCTTTGTTTATCTTGAAAAACCCTACACCTAGATTCTAAAGAAATAATACAGCTATGTACTGACCGCTTTAGATGGTTCCACATCGACGAAAGTCCAGATCTGCCTAAAGAAACGAGTCAGACAATTCTAGGTCTAATTAGCTAAACAACAGACGTTAGTTCCTACTTCGATTAGCAGCGTTTGCTTCGGTTTCAGTGCCACTAAGTTGTCTACGTATATATATATACACACACACACACACACACACACACACACACACACACACACACACACACACACACACACACACACACACACACACACACACACACACACACACACACACACACACACACACAATCGAGTACAGTACAGACAAAACACTCTAACCCGTGTGTGGTAGATATAAACGAGAATTAGAAATCGAAAAAAAGCGAACAACCGTTATAATATTTTTACATTGTATAGCAACATCTTGATCGGTATCTAGCCAAATTTGGGCATTACAAGCATTACGTATTTACACTAATTGAATATTTCTGCCCAGATCGCCATATCAGTGTGCAGTCAACTGAATCTAACGGGAATAAAACTGAACGAGTGCATATTTGATGTAGCGGTCACTAACGATACATCCCTTACCGAACAAGAAGCATTCAAGATTGGTAATATTCATCTGAAGGGTGTAACCGATAATTACTAACTTTAGTAGAAATTTTCATCTTGTTTGTCAGGATGTCCAACTCAATGTTCTGGCAAAGGTCGTTGTGTTAACAACACTTGCGTGTGTGTTTCGGGATGGTTTGGAGACGAATGTAGTCGAGGTTATTGTTTCTGTGTTGTTGGTTTGTGTGCAGCCCATGACGCTACCTGTTACCTATCTATAGGTTCTTGTGCAAATTGCAGTGTAAATGGAGACTGTGTGTCCGGATTCTGTCGCTGTCATTTTGGATGGGATGGACCGTTCTGTGAAAGGCCTGGTCAGTACTCACTTTGTCAACTCGCCGATTATTCGAACTCAACTAATGTGTCTGTTTCGCAGCTACTTGCGTTGGTGTATCAAACTGTACTAGTGCTTCTCATGGACTGTGCAAGTCGGACGATGTGTGTGAGTGTACACCAGGTTATATTGGTGAGGCGTGCAATGAGAGAGCGCGTTGTGATAACGTGAACCATTGTTCTAATCATGGCGTGTGTGTCGATCATGATAAGTGTGAGTGCGATTTGGGATGGGCTGGTATTAACTGCACTCTCTACTCGTGCGAACTCAACGGATACTGCAGCGGTCAGTGGTTTCTTGGCGTCACACCAACTTTTTCTCTATTGTGTGTTGATTTTATAGGCCAAGGTCGATGCGTCGGTTTTGATGTGTGTCAGTGTGATGTGGGATGGGCTGGTGGTAGCTGCACCACTCCTCTCTGTAACGGTGTAGACGAGTGTTTTGGTAACGGCGAATGCGTGTCACATAACGTTTGCCAGTGCTACGATGGATATTCGGGTAGCAATTGTGCCGTTGCCGACGTTTGTCCTGAAGTGAACGATTGTTCTGGTAACGGAGTGTGCCTTTCCAAAACAAAGTGCAGATGTTACTCTGGCTATTCTGGTAAAAATTGCAGTCAAGCGCAGTGCAAAGGAAGGAACGATTGTTCCGGTCACGGCAAATGCATTGAAGTGGATCTGTGTGAATGTGAATTTGGATACACCGACTCGAACTGCAGTTCCTACTCGTGCGAGACACATAACTTCTGTTCAGGTCAGTCAATTGCTAGACGAATAATACAAATGAGAGTAGTACTTCTATATATTATAATTTTCTTTACATTCAGGTCATGGAACGTGTCTCTCGTTTGACCGATGTTTGTGCCAAATCCATTGGAGTGGTGTAGCTTGTGACATTCCCGATTGCTCCAACGTGGACAATTGTACCGACGTTGCTCACGGTACCTGCATTGCTCCCAATACGTGCTTATGTGAGGCGCAGTATGATGGAGACAGTTGTAATGAAACAGCAGAAAGCAACGCCAACCCACCAGTATTTGCAACATCAAAAGTCAGTCTGATAGCTGCGTCTACCAGTCGCGTGGGATCGACAATTTTGAGTCTATTTGCTACCGATGGTGACCGCGGTAAAAACGGACACTTATCTTACTCTCTCACCAGCACTAACAACAACCATACATATTTTCGATTAAATGGTAGCTCGGCTGATATCATTCTATCAAAGTCACTCGAGTATTTAACTGGATCTCTATTGACTTTTAATGTCATTGCTACTGATGGTGGCGTGCCGAGTCTAACAGGATCTGTAAACATTGAAGTATCCGTAGTGAAGCCCAATCAACATTGTCCCGTCTTCAAAAATCTTCCCAAAGTCGTTCATGTTCCGGAGAGTGCTGGGATCGGATATGTGATAGCTCACGTAACGGCAACCGACGACGACGGTGCCGATTCGGCCAATGGTGTTGTCAGCTATTCGTTGGAGACGGCCAATGCGAACACCATCGCTACGCAAAACCAACTGTCGAGCGATGTACGCGTGTTTTCAATAAATACGAAATCTGGAATGATAACATCCCGTCTTCCACTGTCCGACGATACGTATAGTGTGATCGCAGTGGCGTCAGACCAGGCCAGTCCACCTTGCAGCTCTACAGCTACTCTTCAAGTTAATGTACTCTCCTCTAATACTCCTCCTCTCTGTGAACCATCTAATGTCGCCACATCTCTTCCCTACACTACAGCCGTCGGTTCGCATGTTTTGCGTTTGGATGCCGTAGACAACGATAACGGGACGGATGGAAATCTGACCTTCTCTTATTCTAACTTTCAATCACTTTTCTTGCGCCACGTATCACCATTGGCACTGATGCAACGTAACAAGACAGCATACTTTCAGCTTTCCAATCCACTCCGCTCACTTGCCAACAGCAATTCCAAATCTTACGATCTCTCGTTTTTGGTAAGTGTGACAGACGCTGCTGCTCGTCCCAGATCGTGCAGTTTTGCAGTCACTGTTATCGTCACGCATCCATTTCAGTTTAGACACACTTCGCTATCGTCTAGCATCAACGAAAATACCGACAAAGGAGTTCCATTGATATTAACCCCATCGTTGGAACTGATGACGAACTTGAGTGGAATTTTATACAATCTGCACAATGCAGATCAGTTACCGTTTTCTATCGACCCAACTACAGGAACTGTGACCGTTTCTGGATCAATCGATTACGAAGCAATCTCTTATTACGATATCGCCATAGTGGCTGGCACCTCCGTTGACCCTCAAGCTTTTTCTGTTGCTCACGTCGACATCACAGTAATAGACGAAAATGACAATCCTCCTCGTTTTCCATTTTCACATTACAACGTCTACGTAAAAGAAGACGTGGCCAAAGGCGTAACACTTTTGTCTCTTTCAGCGACTGATGCAGATTCAACAGGAGGACCGGTCGTGTATTCACTGACTTCGCAGTCACCATCCAAAGAAGATCAACATTTTGTGGTAACAACGACCGTCAATGGAATCACGATTGATGTTGCAGATGACGCCAATCTAGATTACAAAATTACAAACAGATACCAACTAGTAATCAAAACGTGGGACCGCGCGTATCCTCGCTTGTTCAGTGAAGCGTCCGTCACGATTCACGTAGAAGAAGGAGACTTCCCAAGTCCGGCTTTCCAACGACGCTCATACGACGGTTGGGTGCAAGAACACACAGCCACCGGAAAGATTGTGTTGACTATACCAGCTCTAGTCAATGGCAAGATAGGCAATCGAGTCACCTATTCAATAACAAACCAGATGTCCGACGCATTGCCCATCTCCGCATTCGACGTGTCTGCTAACGGCTCCATTGTCGTATCTAATTCGTCTCTTCTTGATTACGAGATTCTTCATCAGATCAGCTTCACACTTGTCGCTACGGTTACTAAACCTCGTCTACGCACAGCTCAAACGACCGTCATTGTGCAACTCGAAGATGTTAATGACAACCGACCCCAATTTGACAAAAATGAGTATGAAGGTGATGTTGCTCTCGACGCTGCCATTGGGTTCACTCTAGCAAATGTGACTGCTCAAGATGCTGACTCGGGTAATTCTGTATAAAATAAGTTTGACTTTGATTTCTAAACATTTTTCGTTGTTTGTGGAGTATAGGCTTGAATGGCCATATTTCCTACGGTATCGAGTCTGGAAATGACGACGGAATGGTTTCCATCAACGCGATGGGCAAAGTTCAGTTGGCAAGATCGCTGAACGAGAGCAGCCTCGACAGATACACGATTACAATTCTAGCTCGTGACCACGGACAGCCACCTCTATCGTCTACAGCCACTGTCTACATTACCGTCCTCTGTTCGTCAATGGGAATATGCCCGCAAATGCCACACGTCGATAGCAGTTCTACAGGTAGCTTTCAATTCTATTTTGTCTATAATTGAAATGTTCACGTTTTACTTGTTGCTTTAGATGTCCCGGTTGGAGTGATCGCTGGAAGCGCAATTGGCTGTGTTGCCATCATCGTCGTTATCATTGTGACTGTACTCGTGCTCAAAAAGAAAACAAGAAAACAACCACCACCCAACCAAGAGTGGACTGCGAGGTGTATACACAATAACGTGTTTCTGTCTTTTTATTTCAATAACCAACCGTTTTTGTTTTAGTGTGCCAAATCCAATGTATGATGATTTGGCAGACATTTCAACCGAGATGTTCCACAGTCCCGCAAGCACTGGTGATAAGCCAATCTACGAGACGGTGCACTAATAAATGTGTACTAGCTCCTCAATAAAACAAGGAGCTGCCAGACAAACCAAACTGTAACAGTATATCTAGCTAATGGTTGCATATCGCCTAGTCTGTTGTTGCGTCGTCGCCTTAATTTTGCTGCTGTTGTGCTGATTGCATGCAGGCACACATTGATAAAAAGCTGGTCTAGTAATAGAAGTAATTCTATAATTATATGTGCTGACACGTGAACGTGTCCTTTGTTGTCACTAGCTACAGTTACGACTGCATGGCTCTTTCTTAAAATGTCTCGAAATTAATACGATATTCTAATAATCACGACCTTGCAAAGCAGCGGTTACTCCTAGACGAGCACTCTGTGACTGTTTGTCACGAACGCAGCTCTAGCACCATATTTTTTCAATGCTTTAGCTACTCAGGTCCCTTCGTATGAGTTCACAAGGTATCCAGATTTTTTTAGAAAATGTAACTTACATACGCGTAATACAGTCCTCTGAAATTTTATAGTCAATTACTTATGTTAATTAATTAATTATTAAAATGCATGTCTTAAACTACAGGACCTAGAGCTAGCTTCGGAATGTAGAGAATGAAAATTTTAGGATTTGTCTCGCGTAGCCAGACCCTTGCGCGCGTACTAGTCCCGCATACTCGAGTAGGTCCCCTGAATTCCATGGTCACGAGTCTATATTAGCTAAGCGAGCTCTTCTACAGCTCTGGTAAATAACTAATAGAAACTAACCGAATTAGAACTAAAGTTTAGTGAAATTCGGTATCTACCAATTTCGGCTGCAACTGGTCATGTATGCGTTGCCGTAGCAACGCTGCCCCGTATAACCGAGACTACTGTATGTTTCAATTCGACGAATCCACCGACTCTGCCGTGAAGATACAATCAAGGAGGCCTCGTCCTCCTCCAAAGACGAGCACGGAATGGCTAGAGAAAAACAACTACACCAAATGGCCGTCAAGAGTCGACGGAGAAGAACTTGGAAACGTTGGATGGGATTACAACAGCAAAGAAGCAATAGCAGCAGATCTTATGAAACACGCACGTAATAGAACACCTTGACAACCAGCCGTTTGACACACACAAACGGTTGAAAGACTAACAATTTCACTTTGTAGCTCTGGACATCAAAATCCTAGAAGTGGAAGCAGAATTGATGCAACTGGAAGAAAAATTGGGAGTCCACGTGAACTCGTTCTTTGAAGCCAAACAGATGGACACGACTACAAGAAGCAAGACTGCAGACGGTCTGCGCTTTGCCCCACATCCGGGTAAGCAACTTTTTTGAAATTGTAAATTACCAATTTAGTAGTTAATATTAATATTAAAATTAAAATTGATATTTTAAAATTAATTTCTACGTATTTTTAGACTAACTTCTAGGCCGGTCAACTCACAAGGTTGATGATATAATTGATTATATGAATATGTAAATTATATAAGCGATTCTGCACTGTCGGTAGGTCATCAAAAAAAATTATTAAACATATAGTTTGTTTACAGGCATCTGTTTCATCTGATTTTATTTAGCCTTTTTGACTGAATTATATGATCATGATGTGGTTGCCGCATACATCAATATCAAACCAAAACAGAACGTATTCACTTCAATTTACTTTAAATCTTAATAGCAAGGTGGATGTTACAGATCAAAAATGACAGTGAGGATCAAACTAAGGCGACAAAACATGTGAATTAGAATTTACAAAGTTGCATGTACTAAAGGTGGGTAATAATGTCTGTGTGCAGGATCCTGTCTTTCCTGGATTCTCTATGGATGAGTTGACTCCCTTGACAAGTCAACTGGAGGCTCTGCAAATTTTACTGAAGGTCACGCAAGCACAAGGATTCAAGGCATGATGTGATTGAAATGTACGTGTGCAAAATTTTTTATCATTTGCCCGTTTGTACAGCCTGGATTTACGAAGTTGTGGAAGAAAGTGTTTCTATCTCAATCATCCGTCGCTATTTTTCAAGTAAAGTGTTTTATGTACACAAACAGTCTGAACTACTTTGTTAGTTTTGTAGTTTGATTGTAATACATTGATTGTATATGAGCAGTAACACAGTCAGACTGGCAACTATAGACAGACAAGTAAACAGACAACGTTAGGCTTTTTATTGAACAAGTGTTACACACAGTGACAAACACACACACACACACACACACACACACACACACACACACACACACACACACACACACACACACACACACACACACACACACACACACGCACGCACGCACGCACGCACGCACGCATAGATCTCAATTCATCCGGCTCTAACTCTTGAGGCAATGAATGTATCTGATGAATCGCCACGTTTTTTGTATCAGGAAGACTCTCATTGTTTGAAAAATGATACAGACCGCTTCTTGATTCTGTTGTCACTGGTATAAACAGACAAAGAACAAACACATTTCTATGTTCTTGCAAAACTACCGTCGCTCCAGCCCTTCCACGCCAGCCATACTGCATTGAAAAGTTCGGTGGTGGTAGCTTCAGAAACGTGCTGTCTGGCTCCCACGTCTCTCTTCTCTCCTCTAATACACTCCTCCTCTCTGTGAACCATCTAACGTCGCCACTTCTCTTCCCTACACTGCAGCTGTCGGTTCGCGTGTTTTGCGTTTGGATACCGTAGACAACGATAACTGGACCGATGGTGAACTGACCTTCTCTTATTCTAACTTTCAATAACCATTCTTGCAGCATGTAGCACCACTGACGTTACTGCAATGCGTAACAGCATATTTGTTGCTTTCGAGTCCACTTTGGTCGCCTGTCAACAGCAACCCTTATTGTTGGTAAGTCTAACAGACGCTGCTCGTCGTCCCAGATCGTGCAGTTTTGCCGTCACTGTTATCGCCACGCATCCATTCCGATCTAGACACACTAAGTGACTTTACTGTCGTCTAGCATCTATGAAAATACCAACAAGGAATATTAACCCATCTCTAGAACTGACGAACTTGATTGGAATTGTAGACAGGCTACGCATTGCGGATCAGTTACCGATCCAAATACAGAAACGCGTCTGGATCAGTCGATTACGAAGCAACCTCTCATTACAATGTTGCCATTGTGGCTCGCACCTCCGTTGATCCCTTTCTCTTTAGCTCATGTCAACATCACAATAATTGATGAAAATGACAATCCTTCTCGTTTTCTATTTTCTCATTACAACGTTTACCTGAAAGAAGACGTGGACAAAAGCGTAACACTTCTCTCTCTCTCTCTGCATCTGATGTAGATTCAATAGCAGGACCGGTCGTGTATTCACTGACTTTACAGACATCAGTTGACAAAACTACCCGTTTGCAGTGTCGTCGTTTGTGTGCGGACTAATGATTTATCTAGTAGATAAGACAAAGTTAGATTACAAAATCACAAACAGATACGAACTGGTGATCAAGACGTGGGATCATGCCAATTTCAGTTTATTCAGTTTTGCCCTCGTCACAATTCACGTAGAAGAAGGAAGCTTTCCACGACCAGCTCTTCAACGACGGTTGTAAGACGGTTGGGTGAAAGAGAACACGGACAATGGAGAGATTGTACTGCCTACTCCAGCTCTAGTCAATGGCAAGATCAGCAATATAGTTACCTATACGATAACAAACCAGATGTCTGACGCATTTCCCATCTCCGCATTTATCGTGTCTGCTAACGGATCCATTGTCGTATCAAACTCTTGATTACGAGAGTCTTCATCATATCAGCTTCACAGTTGTCGCTACAGTTACTAACTATACCTCGTCTACGCACAGCTCAAACGACCGTTATTGTGCAGTTAGAAGCTGTTTATTAATGACAACCGACCCCAATTTGAAAAGAACAAATATGAGACAGAGGTCGTTGGCAATGCCATAGTAAATGCGACGGCTCAAGACGCTGACTCTGGTAATGTATTTGTCACATCTGTTCGATCTTTAATGAATTAACAGTTTATGCTGGAGTATAGGCTTGAATGGCCATATTTCCTACGGTATCGAGTCTGGAAATGACGATGGAATGTTTTCGATCAACATGATGGACAAAGTTCAGTTGGCCAGATTGCTAAACGAGAACAGTTCCAGCCGATACACAATCACAATTGTAGTCCGCGACCACGGACAGCTATCTCTATCGTTTACAGCCACTGTCTATAGTTCAGTTCTCTTTTTTTCGTCGACGGACTTGACGTTAGTCTACTCATCGTCGGTCTACGCAACTCAACGTCGCGGTCTACTTACCGTCACCACAACCTGCTTCCAGGTCTAATGGTAGAATCATTTTAGTTAATTAAGTCGTCGCCAAACTCACCATCGGTCTACTTACCGTAGGTCTCCTCGCCGTCAGTCTCCTTACCATCGGTCTCCTCACTGTCGGTCTACCCACCGTCGGCCTCCTCAACGTCCGTCTACTCAACGTCGATTCAGTTTCCTCACCGTCGACGTCGGTCTACTTGCCGTCACCACAATCTGCTTCCATTTCTAAAGGTAGAATTTTTCTGTTGCGTTCTATTTTGTGTCGCTGTTCGGCGTGATTACGTTGATTTTGTCATTTTAGGTGTCTCGACTTTAGTAATCGTTGAAGCTGTGATTGGCTGCGCTGTTCTTATCTTGTTTTCCATTGTGCTCGCAGTTTCACTAAAAGTGACAGCACGCAAACACAAACAATATCACGTACACGGCAATAACAGGTGCATGTCTAACAGTGTGTTTTCAATGTATATATCAATTAGCAGCTGTTTCTGTTTCAGTTACAACAGACCAGCAAATTCCGGTTGTACATTAATACAAATACGAAATCCACTCTATGGCTAAGCGGAAGCAAATGAGTAAATGGCAGAAGTTGCTGCTGACTAGCTTGTTCGAAGGCAGCAAGGATAACATCGTGTGCGCAAACAAACATGCAGATAACGAACCAGCTTACAAAACAGCGGACAACGACAGCGTAAGCACCCCGGCCAAAATACAACCGGACGTTCAAAATTAATACAATTAGAAACAATAAATTAATTGTTTTTTTACAAATGATTGTGTACTTTCATATTTCTAGAAATTTTTGCACGCTGCTAGAGTTATTGATTTGCTGCGTAGTTGTTGTTGTTGTGTTGTTGCTGCTGCAAGTTCGCGATAGTGCTGCGCTAATTACTAGTTTAGGTTAGGAGTGCATGCATACATACAAGTATTATTTATACAGTACAATTTAGCGTTTTTGTGACAAATTAACTGTTAGTTAGTTTTGTCTTTAAAACAATAGCTAAAGAGACTGCCATGTATAACAATAGACTCTAGCCAGTCTCTCCCCGCCCCGTCGTTCCCCGGATTGTCACTGGAGTGGGGAGACAATCCGGGGAATGACGAAGGCGGGGAGAGATCGGTTCGAGTCTAGTATACAAACGCATTAGTACTACTTGAACCTGATTTACTTTTTAGTAGTAGTCTAACTAGTAGCCTTTTTTGCAGTGTATACATGCCGCACCTTTATTGTACATGTGACTTGCGTACGAACAAGACTGTTTGAAGAGCTGTAGACTTCATACCATGTAACTGTATTCTAGAAGGCAGATGTAAATTGCTTTATTGTTAGCAGTTGGTTTGTTTAGAATTCTACTTTCCTAATTAATATCAAACAAGACAATCTAGTATCTGTAGCTCGTTGACAGTCTGTTAGCTGATTAATTCTCATTTGAACGATTGCCTATGAGCAGTTGACTATTACTTCCTTGTGTGATTGATGAGCATCATGTAAACAGTGTGTGCTAACCACGAGTTTGATCCAACGTAAATTTATAATTATAACATTCAATATTGTTTACACTGCTACGACACACTTCTACTGCAGAGTAGCCAAATCGTTTCTAGTCATGCATCACTCTAGACAAGTCTAACGATTGTGCTAGAGCTAGATTCACTTTGTTCTATACGTAGCTGAAGCCAAATTAACCACCAGCCATTGAAATGCAAGGCTTGAGCCTTCAGAGCTCCACAGATAGCTCCTTTTTTGTCTCTGGGAGAAACCAGGCTGTTCGGGTGCATGTCTACTAGTAGATAGAGCTTGCATGAAACTCACATAGAATAGTAGACGGGACGTTCATGGTAACGAAAACATAACACTTTATTACCAGCCACGAACACAACAAGTCTAGTTGGCAAAGAACTCGAAGAGCGCGCCACGCATTTTTCGTACGATTACCGGGCATGCGAGCAAGGGCGTGTTCACAACCAAATATAGAGTCCCGTATCTAGTTTCGGATAACGGCTAGATTCGGACGCGAGATCTTGGTCCAACGCAATTGTCTAGGTATGAAGTATAAAGCAACGTAGAGATGTTAGGTAACTATTCTTGATCCATGACAATCAATGGATTTGGCTCGTTCTAACGAGAACGAGACTCGACTAAATGTAAACCACGCCCTCCCTCTAGACCCGAACAAATACCTCTAGTTTCGGATGGCCTCTCGTGTAGAGCTACCAAAGCACAGACACAAACCGAATCTATTTGTTGCAGTAGCCTAACATCTCATCTTCCAAACAATCGTATGGACAGCGTCGTTGTGTTGCGTGCGTAGCCGTGCTAGTCGTTAGAGTTGAGTGAAGTCACGCCCTTTTTGGATGCCCGAAACACGCTAGATCGTCATTTTACGAGAAAATTTAGACACTCTGTAAAGATTTTGAGCGTTTTGAGCATAGAATCTCGACGTCTAGTGCTAAAATCAACTTTTAAGACATGTTTCTACGCATTTCTAGCCAATTTCTCATTACTCTCTGCAGTGTAGAGATCATACAGTGCCGTTTGAACATCCAGGTAACAAAATCTTCCTATTTAGCAGTATCTTACTGGCTTGCTACGCAATCTAGAGTAAAAAAGGTTCGACTTGCACAATCAAAAGTAGGGTATTCCCCTCTGATAGTGAATTCCTTTTCTCATGCTATAGAATTAATTTGTTTAACTTTTCATACCGCACTTCCTCTAAACAAACGTTCCTAACCTTTCTTTTGCTTCAGTAATAACACGCGGCTGGTCCAAGCCGATTTTGTAATTGGCGCTACAATGGTTTTGAAATCCGAGGCTAGGTATGTCTACATTATGAATCTAGACCAGTCGCATGTTACTCCTGTTTGTTACTGAAGCAAAAGAGAGATCAGGAACGTTCGTTTATTGGAAATGCCGTATGAAAAGTGGAACAAATTAGTGCTACCACCTCATGAGAAAAAGAAACTAGATATCCACTATCAGAGGGGAATATCCTACTTATGATTGTGCAAGTAGAACCTTTTTACTCTAGATTGCGTAGCAAGCCAGTAAGATACTGCTACATAGGGAAATTTTGTTACCTAGATGTTCAAACGGCACCGTACGATCTCTACACTGTAGAGAGTAATGGGAAATTGGCTAGAATTAAGTAGAAACATGTCTTAAAAAGTTGATTTTAGCACTAGACGTCGAGATTCTATGCTCAAAATGCTCAAAATCTTTACAGAGTGTCTAAGTTTGCTCGTAAAATGACGATCTAGCGTGTTTCGGGCATCCGAAACTAGAGGGCGTGACTTCACTCAACTCTGACGACTACACACACGTACTACGCACGCAACACGACGACGCTGTCCATACGATTGTTTGGAAGATGAGATGTTAGGCTACTGCAACAAATAGATTCGGTTTGTATCTGTGCTTTGGTAGCTCTACACGAGAGGTCATCCGAAACTAGAGGTATGTGTCCGGGTCTAGAGGGAGGGCGTGGTTTACGTTTAGTCGAGTCTCGTTCTCGCTAGAATGAGCCAAATCCATTGATTGTCACGGATCAAGAATAGTTACCTAACGTCTCAACGTTGCCATATATTTCATCCTTAATTAAACAATCGAGTTGGACCAAGATCTCGCGTCCGAATCTAGCAGTTATCTGAAACTAAAGTGCGTTCACGAATTAGAGCGACTGGTGGAATGTAGGGTACACCTTAAGGCGTGGCGTAGTGTTTGTGTAAACGGATGTTATATTGTCACAGGAGGCAATTAACATCTATGTTTCAGAGCGTATGGTGTCAATGACAAATTAGTTAACTATAGTGTTCCGTGAAAGTGTACGTATGAACGTGTTGCCTCTGGCTGCCTCGCTGGCTTGAAACGTGGTTTGCTTCATGATGCAATGATCTACTACAACTTGTACTTTTGCTATAACCTGTGACAACAGACCTGACCGTTTCTAGGCGCTCACTGGTTGTATGTGTCAGTTGTCCCTTCTAGGAACAGCTGTATGTACCAGATACATACACTCATTCACTTCTGGCTCAGAGAAACGTCTGGAAACCACGAGAACTTGACTAATTTGACCATATCAAAACCAAACTGACCAGCCATTTAGTGCATTCTTGAGCGTTGATGGCATCACTATGAGGACTCTGACCTCCTCTGACTTGTAGTTATGCTGCACAGCACAACACAGGGATTGCTGGGTTTACGATGGAAAACATCAAGCGTCTGTGTAGAGAAGGTATAGCAAACGTTACTGTGGAAAAGTGGGCAAACTGCGTGAGGCACGTGCACGTACGTGAGAAGGTGGAAAAGCATTACAGGACAATACACGGTGTGCTGGGCGACGTTGTAGAGCAGATGGTCATTGAATTCGAAGTTCGTCCTGAATCAGAAGATTCGTCGTCGTGTGAAACTGAAAGTTCCAAGGACGAAGAGTAGAAACGGATCCTAGACGCACTCTTTCCTAGCTAACTGACACTCCAACTGGGAAGTTTACTGTGTTGGGTTACTGTTAACAGCCTGCTAGCTATAACAATTACATACTTAGCTTTATGCAATTAACCCTAATCCCGCCTTTCTCCGCCCCCTAACTCATTAAAATACAGGAAATTGGCTCTACTAACTTCAGTTACGTCTCTGTAGCCCAACGGTGAGTGTAATTAGATCCGGCAAGTGAAGAGCTTTCGATTGATACCAATATCCGCCCGGAGGGCAACACATTCGTCGCACAAATGGCCACATTCCACCAGTCTCTCTAATGCGTGAACGCACTATAGATACGGGACTCTAGTTACTATTATACCCGGAAACAGGTCGAACGTATTCCTCTTGCTGAGATCTAGAAATCTACCAAGCACTCGCAACGTCTGGTGCATAACGAACCAGTAACAGCAGTGCCTGTTCTTTCCAGGCATCGGCGCAGCAAGGAGACGACACTGAAGTCTGTTCTAGCAGCCGTGCAAGTGTCCTGCAAGACGTGGCGTCGACCCCGTTCCGGATTGCGTCTAGAAATGAAGACACGTCAATTTGGGTATGTTCTACATGTATACTGTACGTACGTCCGCTAGCTTGTCTAGATGGGCAGTCAATCATTTGTTCTACGTGTGTGTCTGGAGGAAGTAGAAGATAGTAAGGTAGCATGCATGCAAAGTGGAAACAGTGCATGAAGGATCGAGGAGACGAATTTGACGAATTCCTAGACTGAGAGTAGACATTTGGGTGCTTACTCACGACGTTTCTAACCTAGGTTAACTCTAATTGATTTAGTTCCAGACGCCTTTTAACTAATTGGTCTTAGGTAATAGCTTGGCTAACCTAGGTTACCGCTAACCCACTTGCAAGCTACTAAAAACTCTCTGTTCGCGTTCACTGTGTATTTAAAAAATCGCTATAACTCCTGTGCCCTTCGTCGGTACGCGACGATCTTGGCATCATTCGAAAGCGCAAGAGCCGGGATTACTTGTAGACGCTATTATAGCCTAAGCATAGCATGAAACTAAGACACACCCAGGAGGATAAGGTTTTTGCATATCAAAGCCATTAGTCTATTAGAACGTTACGATATGATTTACAGATGAGTGGTCACGTAAGCAGATGCCATGTAATTACTTCATTACTATTAATTACTCTAGTGCAAAGCTTCGTGCGTTCAGCAACGCTTGGTCGTGTTCGTTTGGGCTTGGCTGGTCAATGCGACATTACTATCAACTTCCGTCACTTCGTAGTCGTCATTTAGCTCATTTGTGATAATAGAGCTCTCCATGATGTCTTTCCTGCATCCCGTCTTTTTTTCTAGAAATTATCTTTTTCTTTTTCCTCGTGTTTTGCAGGTATTGTAAGTCACAGTAAAACACCTCTGTGTCAGTAACAGTAAATCCGAAGTCACAGTAAACAAGCTATTGATGTCATAGGTCACAGGCAACTAGTTAAGTGTTTCTAAACCAACACAGGTGCTTTATTACATAGTTCCAGATTCACAGTGAACGCGAACAGAGACTTAGAACTCGGTCGCTCCGCCTTCTAGGCATAGCAAAGAATGGCGCGTTTTCTAGAATGTGCTACAAACGCTACAAAGCTACACGGGCGCGTTTTCAGTAGAAAAGGAGAAGGCAAAGAAAAGCGCGTCGGCAACGAGAGGTCCTTTTTATTACTCTCCTAGTGTTGCTGTGCAGAATGTACGACCAGATGTTGCTTGTAAGATCATGTCTCTAGTGAGAGGACGAAACTCTCCAAACGTTCCAGACATTGACGGGACAACAATGACAAGATATACAGAACTAGTATCTAGATTGGTTAGTGGGTCATTTCTGTGCTGTGTGAACGCTGCTCAGTACTAACCTAGGTCAATTACACAGTAATTACGCGTTCCATATGGTAGTATTTACTTAGCTAGCTTAACCTAGGTTAACCTAAGGTCAGTGTGAAAGCACCCAAAAGAAAAGTAGAACTTACTTGATTAGGGACCACCTACTAGAAAGAGTAATGGTTCCCATACTTGCATGTTTGTCTTGGGACCTCCTGCTGTAAAGTGGACACCAACGTTACATTCAAGATTGGACAACGTACACTCATTCGATAACAAAATTCATGAAAAAATTACTCGTCAATGTAAACTCCTTCGAGAAGTCAAAATCGCTTGCATTTTATAGTCTTCTCGCACGATATTTCGTATTGTTTTGATATAGCGTAACTAGGCACCTCTCTATATAACAACCCACCATTGTGATGTCCTGTACAAGTTTTGTCTACGACCCAAGGCTCGAAAAATCGCGGTCCAAGTAGAATTCTAGTTGTTGTCATTTGACGAGTTTCCAGACATTTTAGGTCGTCAAAATCTTATGGAGTTGTGTAAATTGATATCGATCGTGGGGTTTAGTGTTACCGCCGTGTTTTTAAAAGAAATGCGGTTTTTGCCGGTTCTACGCGTAGATATTGCCATCTCTTCTACCACTAAAACTAGACAGGCTTATAATTCAATCCACCGCACATTACAGCGCACAATGGCAGGAATCCAGTGTCAGGTGACTCTTGAGGAAATTATGCTATAGTGATTGCAGAGCCGTATATCTCTAGACGAGCTCCAATGCCCGGCTTCGCCCGGGTAATAGTTTAATTACACAAATTATTGATTTGCAGACACTGTTTGCTATTAATGACAGACAGATAGGACAGACAGACAGACAGACAGAGACAGGTCGCCTTTATAGGTAGAGATTATAACAGAGAGTATCTAAAAATGCGTTTGATGGTTGGAGAGGCAGAGAGGGTGTAGCCAGGTCACGTACAGTTAGTATAGAGAGATCTTTGTAGATTTCCAAACTCTCTGCTGTATAGTGTTGGGTAACATCCCTGTGCAAAAAAGTTCCAATCACAGCACAAACCAGTTACACTAACTTATGCCCTTGTCAGCGCAACTCGAGCCAGTCCGTCTCTTCGGAGGCATTGTAAAAACAACGAAAAATGTCGCGTATACACTTGCAATGGTATAGTACTCCCGGATATTGCGCAGGTAGTAGACTGTAATGTTTTGTCAGTAACCGTTTACTGTCACTAATTAGCCGTGGTGTAAGTGCTTTGACCGTTTAGTAGCAGCCAGACAGAATTCTCATTCATAGCTAAATCCCGTTCAATTGCCGTTTCCAAAAATGCCGTTGATTGGATTAGCGATTGGTTGAAGCCGTTTCGACTTGGACGTTGCTGCCGTTGCGAGGAACAAGTGTATTGACTACTTACCTTGACCCCGAGTTCTGCTTCTCGTTCCTCTCGAGCACTTTCACTGCTGTACCTGTCGACCTGCCTGAGAGGAGGTTGGCGCTCACGAGGGGGCGGAGCCCGGTCATGAAGCCTCACGCGCGCTAAAGGCTGGTGCTTGAGGAGTCCCGGGCTACCCAGACCGGACTCTGTCCCCACCCCGATATTTCACGTAGAACGGCATAGCCGCCTACGGAGAGTCAAGAGAAGAAAGGGAGTGGGAGGGATGGGAAGAACGTCCACACATGCAAAACATGCTATGCTACTGCGCATGACTTGCGGGAAGAAACCCCGCGCCACTACCGTCTGCGCATGACGCGCGGGAACACACAAGACTTGCCTACCGTGCACTCCTGCGGCCGATGACTCATCGCGCGCGCTGTCAAGGAGGAGCCAACTATGTATAACTTCGTTAGACATTATTCAAACTTGGCATCTATTCGACACGTGTCCAGTTTAAAAAATCCCGTTGATTGGATTATTGATCCCGTTGAAGCCATTTCGACAGTCCCGTTGCGGAGAACAGGTGTATCGAACCTGGCATCTATAATTCCGACGTGAATCTCGTAATGTGCAAGTCACGTGCAATACTTACCCGGATAATCCGTTCCCCGTATATAACGAATGCCAACTCTCACCATTTCGGCAGTCCCGTTGAACGTCGTCTCTTCGAAGACGTTGCTGCCGTTTCGGGGAACAGGTGCATTAAACACGGCAGCTCTTCGACGGTCGTAGACTGGCAAACGACTGTGGGCGTATTTTTTCGAGACCCGGATATCAGCAAAAATACCTTCCGTTTCCCAGCGTCGCCCGCAATAAACGACATGCTCAGCGCGTACCATCCGACGTCGGGAACGGGCAGTCTAAATTCGGTGGAGATACGATGCGCTGTTCCAGAGATATTCACGCGCGAGCGGAAGCGAGTGCGATCGCGTCGTCGTGGGAGAAGTCAGGAAGACGACCACAGTCTCACTTTCGACCCGAATGAATTCGGCGTGCGCGAGCCAAATTCGGCTAAGATCGGACTCGCCGTTTTGAGAAACGCTCCAACAGACGGACACACAGACAGACACCTCTGCTTTATGTTTATAGATATACATAGGCTCGAGTGTCCAGCCGGTCATCTCCCCCCGCGGCGGAGAAAGACCGGCTGGAGACATTCGCCACTCAAAGGAAAGTGCTGCCTCTCTATCCTTCAATGTGGATTTTACACGTTTGGTTAGTGTTTGTTCATGCACGTGTATTTACGATAACTGCTGATAGCAATGCCCGTCGCTATTGGTTCTCTAATAATGGCTTGTAACTGAGTAGTCAATTGCTCTTACCGTCTGATATCACATTTCGTTAGCGTGTGAGCTACACCTGCATGTCGTCTTCTCTTTTGTCTTCCTTTTCGTACTTGGAGAACTAGTCAGCGCATGCAAAACAACTTCTAGTCCCTTAGGGTGTCGTACGTTGCATGCATTGAACGAGTAGACCTTCTACAAAGCGTGGTATTTGCACTCAACGCAGGGCAACGTGCAGAGCTATGATTTGCGTACGACCTTTGGTCGGCCTCTGTCGTAAGCATTGAGTCTACCAATCTTAGAACGAGAGACAGACAACGTGAAGAGCTGGAAAAATTTGACCTGTTGTTCGTAGACTTGGATGGCACGTGTCGAGACTACACGCACTTGCGTCAGAGCGAAATTACATTAGCAAAGAGCCAATAGAGACGTGCATCCCTATCGAGG
>CAXXBX010000074.1:65000-87155 GCA_964274945.1 Dehalococcoidia bacterium
AGCACAATGTCGGGATATGGACTTGCTATTAAATTCCAACGGTTTTCTGGTTATAGAGCAACACTTAGTATAATAAACGAAATAACAAAACAACGTGTACTGTCGCGCAGCGTTAGTGGCACAATTCCAGAAAACGTCATGGTACCTTATCACAAAGCAATTTTCTTTCTCGACAAACGGTACACTTCTAGCTCATCAGACATTAAAGTTTTTGTATCAAGATATCCTATTGGTAAGTCTTTGTTCAACTGCTACAACTATACATTTTATTATAAGCATACTCTATGTTTAGGTTCTCGTGGAGAAAATGTAAACAATTGTAACATAACTGGACTCGTTCGAACGTCGAGTGGAATACGACTGTTCGGAAGTGCTGGCGTCCGACGTATCATCAACTCTGTCATTACCGGCGTAACAGGAACGGCAATAGAAATGAGTGGATCTGCCAATCAGGTGATGATTTTATCAACAAATGTACGATGTCATACAAGCTCAAGGCAAACTGGCATTCGAATCAATACAGACCTACACATGCTGGAGGTAACTGAATTATATGTTACCAACTGTTACATAGGACTAAATACAAACCTATATAGCTACTCGAATGTTTCTATCGCTAACAGCACTTTCACCCAGAACTCATACCGAGGAGCAAATGTCTACAGTCGTTATTATTACTCCAGCTACTTGCCTCAGACTCTACAACAAACTTCTCAGCTTCAAGTTTCTAATTGCACGTTCTCTGGAACTACAGACACTGCTCTTAATGTTGATATTTATGTCTCTGATTCCAACTCACACTCGGTTCACATCGATATCACAGACAATACGTTCCAACAAAATTTGCAAGCACTCTTGTTTACATGCAGATATCGTGACGGCTATGCCATCATCGCTAGAAACAACTTTATGAACAATAATGGAAAATGCTGCTCGGGAGTAATGGGTATTAATGACAATTATTATTACAGCAGCTCAATACACGCGCCAGTTATAGTTGAAAACAACGTCTTCACCTACAACAGTGGAGAATATGTAGTGAGGTTGTATGCAAGAGCATCATTTCACTCTTCTCATCAACATGTTGACAGTTTGTTAATATTCAGAGAAAACGAACTGACAAATAACTCTCTGTCATCTCTCCCCACCGGATATGCAAAGTCTACTCCAAATGCAGTAATTGTCCTTACTGGTATAGGCTACATGAGCGTCTACAATAATATACTTGACAATCAAAATGCAAACACAGAGCTGGCGGTTCAAGTGGAAGGATACTCATCACTAGACACAATCAACGTCACACTCAACTGGTGGGGAACAACAAATGAAGAAAAAATTCTAGAAAAAATATTTGATTTTGATGATTGTAATCACTTGTTAGTCGCTCAATATTTTCCGTTTCTTCTGTCTCCATCCATCTCTCATGTTGCATCATCAAGTCATCCGAGATCGTATCCTCCATTTCTGAATTACAACAGAGAAGTTGGAGGCCAACTGGATACTGATTTTACATTAACTGCTTCCGGTGGACCTTACACTGTAACACGTGATGTGACTGTTCTAGCAAACGCAACACTGACTGTAGAAGCGGGTGCCGTGCTGACTATCTTGCCATATGTTGGAATATTGATAGAAGGAAGGATCTTGAGTAAAGGAACGCCTGACAATCCCGTTATATTTACTCACATAGTAAAAGATGCCAAAAACGAATCAAATTCTGATACACAATTACTAGTCCGTTTCTCTGAACCTGTTAGCTACTCCTATTTCGTATACGGCACTATTGAGCTGCAACTCAACGGATTGTGGTACCCACTTTGTTTCAATTCACGATCGATTGGTTATTTGTCATTGGACAGCATTGCGTTATTGACATGTCAACAACTTACTTATTGGAACAAACATGATAATTGGTACCACCGGTGGTGGCAGACTGAGTGGTTTCCTGCGCTCGGAGATCCTATTGTTCGTGATTTCTGGTGTCCCGAAAACGCAACGTCATTTAATAATTGCACGTTCAACACATCTAGCTACGCTCCTCATTCGAAATGTTTACAGGTTGTAGAAGTTCGATGCTACTGCTATCACTCTCCGTGTTATCGACAATCGTCTCAATTTGCTCAAACCAATTGGGCAGGTATCCGCTTTGCTCCAACCAGCACCGTCTCCAACTATCCTTTCAATCAGAAAACGCCACGATCCGTTCTAAACCACACGAAAATTATAAGAGCAGGTAATAGATATGATAAGACAGTACCTTCTGTTCAATCGATATTCCGTCCTCCACAAACCAATGGATTAACCATCAAAGACTCGGCATCGGCGGCTATGGAAGTGTCGCACTTACACGAAGAAGCTGTTATCAACGGGGTGACCATTGTAGGTGCGGCTGGAGATGGCTTGGTTATCCGTAGACCACGTGGTCGTAGTCTGATGGTAAAGTATGTCACAGTCAATGATGTAGCAGATGCAGGAATACACGTCTACGACTTTTCGTCTCTATTGTCTGCCAACGTGGACTATGAATCCATTTGCTCTGGACAAACTATTATATCTGTAGACCCAGAAGAAGGATCTTACGTTGGAATGTCTCAAGACGATCATTTACCAGGAATTAGTTGCTCCGTTGTTATGCAAGGTCCACCTAACACTATACTCTCTGTTCGTCTTGTCAGTCTGAGACTTTACGACGATGATAGACTTTACATACGAGATGGCGCTCAATCCGCGAGCTCTCTTCTTGTTTCATATTCTGGATACAGAACGAGTTCTAGTAACGTGCCAGTCTTGTCTTCCAGCAACAATATTTACATACAAGTGACAACAGGCCAGAAGACGGGCGCTCCTGGATTTGCTTTGTTTGTTGACGTCATTCCTACTACTGGACAACAACCTGTTGTTATCATCAAGTCAAGTTCTATTCATAATTCTCAGTATGGTGTGTACTTTGAGAATGCGTATGATGATGCTCGAATACAGAACGTCACAATCATGAACGTTCTCAATGATGGTGTGTATGTTTACAGTCATGAAGGTGATGTGATGGTTGATAACTGTACTATAGCTCATACAAAAGGAAATGGAGTGGACTACAGGTATGGAGACGGACAACAAATTGTTACTAACAATCGAGTTGTCAACGTTTCCACAGGAATATATCTGTACATGAATTACTACTACTCTAACAATTTCGGCTGTCACTCGACGTTGTCTAAAAATTTTATATCACAGGCCAGAAAAAATGCAGTTTTATATAGGACATACAGGAATAGACGACGTCAGTGCCGTTGCGATATTTCGCACAATTTCTTTGAGTCTAATGAAGAAGGAGTTCATCTGCAAAATGACTACTATAGATACTCTAACGCACGACTGCAACTGGATTTCACCGTTTCCAATAATTTCTTCTCAAATAACAGCGGCACAGACTTATTCCTTTCAAGAAATGGAGACTGGAATGGAATATTTAGTATTTACTCCAACACGTTTGAACGACATCGAGTTGGAAGAGGAGGATGTTTGACGTTGCAAGGTTATACGACTTCGTTGGTATCAACTGGCAATCTTTTCACACACAATAGAGGAACTCATGTTGTCCGAATAGAACCACAAACCCTCACCCAATCTGACTTTGTATTTACCAACAACACAATGATCGACAACTACGTAACCGAAAGTGACACTTACCATCGAGATGGTCGCTCTGCCGTCGTGATTGTGTCCACTTCAGATCGTTTTCTAATCAAAAATAATCATTTTGATAATCCGGGATCTCTGTTTGAGTTGGGAGTCGAGATACCAGTTCAAAGCTCTCAAGAGAGAGTCATCGATGTGACCAACAATTACTGGGGAACGACAGACGAAAACATCATTATTGACCGCATTCATGACTTTGGTTACTGTTCTCGCTTAGCTTCTGCACAATATTTTCCTTTTCTCACTTCTAAAAACGGTCCTACAGCTTCGCCTTTCTTTTCTGCAACACTGGTTATCACTCGTCCTAATAGCATCGTACGAGGGCGTGTGTCGAGCAACACAATATTAGCAGCTTCTGGTAGCCCATACGTTGTTATTGGAGACATCACCGTCTTACCTGGTAATACACTAACCATAGAATCAGGAGTTGAACTGAAATTCACTCACAATACTGGAATTCTAGTCGAAGGGCAGCTCATTGCTCATGGCAACGACAATTCTCCAATATTACTGAGAGACGATAGCTTTGCAATTAGTGACCTGCAGCTAGAAGAGGGCAGTTTAAGACTCGTTGACGGTTCATCTCAATGGAGAGGAAGAGTGGAAATATTTCACAATGGCAACTGGGGTCCAGTCTGCGCTGTGTATAATTACAGTGATTGGCGATGGCGGGAATACCATAATCATTATAACACTCGAGTGATATGCCGAGAATTAGGATACTCTAACGCTAATCGGCAATGGCCGTACGTTGATCCAACCCTAGAAACTTCGACTAACGCAGCGTGGCTAGAACATGTATTGTGTAGAGGAGACGAAGAGACTTTAAGACAATGCATTAATTATGATTTAAAGAAAACTACCTGCCACTACGGTCAATTAGTGGCGTCATGTTCCAGCCAAAACGTCGACGGTCATTATAAAACGCACAACTCCGTTTATCATTGGACTGGAGTTCGATTCTCTGCTAAAACGTCCGGCAAATCTTCAATGAGAAATGTGATTATTACTAATGCAGGAATAGCAAACGCAGGTCATATAGCTGCCGTTCAAAATGTTGGTGCAAACGTTGAGTTATTCAACGTCGTCGTCAATAAGAGCGTGTGGACTGGAATAGAAGTTAGTCATTCCCCCTATATCAACATATCTCAACTGACGGTGGAAGGGAGCGATGGTAATGGAGTCGAACTGATCAATACGGCTGCTAGTTCTATTACACACTTGACAAGCAACAACAATGTCGGTCATGGTCTGGTGATAAGAGTCGATATTGTTTTACAAAGGATGTGGGATATTCCTGTCTTACATAAACAAATAGTTGATATCTGCTCAGTGTCCAAACTCTCGGCTGCTTCCTCGTTTTTCCTCAGATTCATAGCTACGCCTATTTCGAGAGGTTACTCCATCCAATCTTGCTCTGCAACAATTGACGCCACTTCTCAACACGTCATCTCTGTTCACATCATGGCTATACGGTTTCAAGACTGGGACTCATACGTTACCATCGACCAACAAAACGTTTTTCGGCAGAATCGATTAGAACCCAACTATCCTCTCCACTACACTTCACAATCTCAAACCATTACAGTTAACGTAAGAGCAGAATTTACCGACGAAAGATATACGTTAGAAGACAACTACTTTCTTGCTTACATACAGCAGCATCCCACAGGTTAGTGACAAACCTCTCAATTAAGCTAAACAATTTCTAAACAACGCTCAAATAATTTACAACATAAGAAATAAAAGTCAAATAATTAGCTTGGTACAAAATATATAATAATACAGTACCCGTCAACCAGAACATTACTTTTCCCGGCATGTGGCCAGTTCTGGCTATTCAAAATTTACATAACTATTGGTAACAGGCAGCTGTCCAACAGCTACTATGTTTACAATAAAGCTAACAGCGGCCACAACGTGTACCCTACGAAAGTACACAACACGTTGAATGTCTGGATTGCATGTTATAAAGAAAGATGTGTTACAAAATACAATTGCAACAGAGTAATGCAATAGACAAAAAGCTAAATATATAAACAATATTTGAACTTTTACAGATGTAAATACTCAACAGATGAGCTCACATCACATTGCAAGTGCATTCCTGATGAATAACGGATTATCAGGCTTGGCACTCAATACCAGCAAGAGCAGCCACGAAAGATACGATTTCTCACTCAGTGACTCTGTTGTGTCAAACAACACTGTCGGCGGGATTGACGTGGCGGCTACAAGCTCGGGGGACAATGGATACGGGTCGACAGTACATACTTTTGAATTGAGCAGAAATATTATTTCTCGTAACGGGCAGTTGGCTACGACGACGACACATCTAAGATCTAGCGGTGTGAACATGCAAGTAGACAAATCCAACCTTCTCATACAAAACAATGTCATTGAGAGTAATGCAGTCGGAGCTATTACCTTAAAGTTAGACAGAGAAAGTGAGAGCTCGTCTGTTGTTGTAAGCAACAATCAGATTGAGGCAAATGTGGGAGGTGCCGCCGTGTCGTTGTCTGCAGCTAGTGGCACGACGGGACCGCGAGCATCGATCACTGATAACGATATCAGTCATAATTCTGCTGGTATTTTGCACGATACATTATCTATCACTAACGTCGCTGCTAACGTGAATAGAAATACGTTTTACAACAACACAGCTCGTCACACCGTACGCTGGCAAACTGCATCACAACATTCTGTAAACAACCAGCACTGTTCACGTAACATCTTCTATTTCAATGTGGGGCAGAAACCAAACGAGAGGTGGACCATACTAGCAGACGGCGTTGCCGCTTCATATAGTAGAAATGTGTTCTTCAACCCTGCCAATACATATGAAATGGTAGCAGGACCGGATCAATACCAAGGAAATCATGAAGCCAGGAACAACTGGTGGGGAACAGCAAACCTGAACAAAGCAGAACTGAAAGTATTGGACAAACACGATGAATCTTCCAGAGCAAATATAGATATCACGCCCATTAACGACACCAATCCTTGGTTAGTTCGACCAGGTATATCTCTATCATCCTGCACTGGCTTAACTTACAAATAATAGTTTCAACTGTGTATTCTTTAGTTTGTTCTTTTGGTTGGAAAGAATTCAAACAAAACTGTTATCTCTACGTAAAAGGAGCAAGAAGTTGGTCTGCAGCAAGTGCTTATTGTCAGGTAAGTGACCATAAGTCTATCAATCAGAGCTATAATACAATACAAGCAGAAGTTAATCGTCAAACTACCTCAATGTTTATTGTTGTCCGCTTACAGAATCGAGGCGGACAACTAGCATCAGCACTAAAAACAACAACGTATGCTACACTAATACCGTCATGGTCAACTGCAACAGAAGTCTGGTCTCATAACCAAGGGTCTGGCCAATGTGTCATTCCAACAAATGGTGGAGTGGAAACCAAAAGTTGCAGTCTCCATTTACCGTTTTTGTGCATAATCATTCCTTCTGGTATAGCACTTGTAACTTGATAGTTCGTTGGTAGAAACTCAATAGTTAACTATGTACGTGTTCTGCTTTGTGTAGGAGACTGTCCAAACAGTTGTAGTCAGCATGGTCGATGCAACAGCAATACTCGAACTTGTTTATGCAACAAAGGATGGGCAGGAAGCGATTGCTCCGATTTCGATTGCTCCCAAGTTAACGAATGCTCGAGATATGGTACGTGTGTTGGACCTAATCAGTGCCGTTGCAGAGTTGGATGGAAGGTCAGAGAACACTATGTCTTGTATTCACTACTCTAAGCCACACACTTCGCGTATTTGTGCTGTTACTTCCAACAGGGTCGCGCCTGCACCACCACATATTGTGGATTATATACAACATGTCACGCATGCAGCAGACAAGCAGGATGTGGATGGTGTGATGAAAAGCAGCAATGCCTACCGGGATTGGGAATTGGGCCTGACAAACACATCTGCTCGTCATGGTTCTACTACGCTTGTTATTCCCCACAGACAACTCATTCCTGCTCGCAGCGAATTAAGGTAAGAAATTGTGTAGTGATGAGCAACGGAAAATGTTTTTATAGTTAACTGCTATTGATGTCTCTACGTAGGAGATCGGATGTAATGATCCGTGTAATTGGAAAGTGGCAACAAGCAGCAATGAAACGTGTCAACATTGTCACGATATTGAAGCTTGTTACAACGGCAGGGTGAGACTACATGTGTAACTAAAACTTACGTAGTCATCAGTTTAAATTTGTTTGAGCAGGGATCTTGTCCGTCGTGGAACGAATCTCAATGTCCATACGGTAGAGTGACTCCAGACTACGGACTGGATGGAAACGAGCCAAAAGTAGCAAGTCACTTGCCTCTTTCTCAACCGTCTGCTCCTCAGAAAAGCAAACGTCATATTACTTTTGATCAAACTACACGACGTTCTTCTGTCGATCTCTTTAACGACGTCAAAGTGTTTGGTAGTGATCATGTTATATATCGTATGATGGGACACCTCAAGTCAGAAGAGTCACTCTTTATTACCAAACCATCTTTACCTCTCTTCAGTGGTCACATCATGGCTAGCAGTCAGAGTGGAGGAATTCTAGATAAAGTATCTTCTGTTGGCAGCATTGGATCGTACCAGTTGATCAAAAGCAGACCAGCCACACTAGAGAACGTTATCAAATACGCTGACTTTCGCGATAACGTCGAGCTGGAGTCTGTTATTCACAAGGCTGCTATAGAACACACTCCTGATTCTGACGCACTGCTACGGATCATGAACTCCAGCTTTCCGAATTTGTCGGGAGCGTCGAGAACGTTAGTTATACCGTCCAGTAAGCCAGTCTATAAGTGCGTCGGTGATTGGCTCAACGACACGTATGTGATTGCCATTTCCAAATCTTCAGAAATCCTCGTCAATGGAGAAGCTATTGTGAGCAATCAAAGTTTCGGATTTATTGAAATAGTGCAATCGATCGAAGCGTCTGGAGGTCACACGTTCGTCCATACAATTCTGGCCGATTGTTCCTCTACCACAGCACCAGATTCAATCAAATCATTCATTAGAACAAAGAGTAGTCCATCTTCTAACTTGTTACCGTCTATAACAGGAGTAGGAGGAGATGGTCGACTGGGTCTACTTGTTTACGAGAATCAACTGTCCAGCAATCTCGACATAACAGTCGGTGACGCAGTGGTAGGTCGGCCCAGCGGTTCTATCGCCGGTTACATTAAAGACAAATACAACTCGTTTGATGACAAGATCACATACATTGAATTGGAACCGACCAGCGCTATCGGCAAACCTCTGTGTGAATCAACGAATTCTGATGGAATTGTAGACAGCAATGATGACGGTACGGAATTAGACGACGTTGTGATCATTGTCGTTACGACTGATATTGAAAATAATGCGCCAATAATACACGATAAAATCGAAAAAGGATCTCTCTCATTGTCTGCATGCGACCCTATCTCATCAAGCAACCTAGAGCCCATATTCAGTCTAGATCGTATTCTCAATCCTCAGGTAAAGAATTATATATATATATATATATATATATATATATGTATGTATGTATGTATGTATGTATGTATGTGTGTGTGTGTGTGTATATATATATATATATATATATATATATATATATATATATATATATATATATATATATTTTTTTTTTTTTTTTTTTTTTTTTTTTTTTTATATATATATTTATTTTTACTTTTACATTTAAACAGAACTAACTACCAAATTCTACACTACGCTACGGTGGGTATATCCCAACTATCAATGTCCTGTACTTCAAGTTGAATTCTTCTGAACAACATCCTTGCATTGTATTTCCACAACTGTACCGAAAGTTGTTGCGTCAAATTCTGGAAAGCTTGATGGAATCGAATTCCGCTGACAGCTGAAGTTTTAGATGCAATAGCTTTTAACGTTTTAATGCTGAACGGAGACCAGAAACCCAATGTTTCCAATACCAAGGGGTAAAAAAGACCACCTGTTGCCAGAAAATATATATATATATATATATATATATATATATATATATATATATATATTACATATTAGACATGTCATTCCAGATTTCGGTTGGCTTTGGAACTGCTTCGCTAACAACAGAAATCAAATTGTCATATGATCCCAATATTACCATGACGTTCCGAAGTAACCACACTTCACCATTTGTTACCAAGTTTGGATTTCAGTTTGACGGGAATGTTCACCTATTTACAAGAACCAAAGTGGCTCTTGACGTAAAAAGGTAAATGTTCTATTGATTCTCAGACAAAGGAATGTTGCATTGATTGTATCTAGAGACGGAAGTGTCAAAGGCCCGGCGGGTATCAAGGCCCCACCTCTTCCCAAACATCGCAAACCGTTCTGTATCGCTGTAGGACCACTTTGTATCCCGGGAATACTCGGGTTTGAGGCATCACTGTCATATAGTCTCAACTATGATGCAAAGTCTTTAGACTATGCATCAGACATCGAAATAGCTCACGAGTACGTGACTAATGGAAGTCTTAAAGCGGGGGTCTTGTGGCGCAATGACGTTGGCAGCGAGTTCGTTAGAGATGTAAGTTGCACCTATGGTTGATAAGCAACTCGTCATCTCTAATTTCCTGCTAATTTTAAACTATAAGGCTAAAGTCAAATCTTATCAAGAATTGCCTTTGAAGAAGTTCATATCAAAGAGTAAAATAAAAGGACGAAGCTCGTCACTCGAAACGAACGTTTCCCCAAACTTTCAAATCACGTGGCCATCTCCCTATCGACTACCTGAACATGTCAACACAAGAGTACCATCATTTATAGAGAACAGAGTGGGTGTGTACGTCACTAACACATTGTCTCCTTCTTCACTCACAATAAACATCCAACCGACTTTACATGGAAAATGGACAGCGAAAGAGTGTTCTTCGGGCTGCCCTCTTGATAAGGTGATAAAACAGATAATGCAATGTGATGTAATTAGTGACTAAATATTATGATAACATTGCAGAAGTTGGAAATGGAGTCGCTGGCTGGTGTGAGCAACGTTGCTGGTTCTATAGAACTTTATTTGCAAAACTTTAAGATGACAAAACAACTTCAACCATTGCAATCAAGTCATTTCATCGATGTAAAGTCAGGTGTGTGCATGAAGCAGGAAACAGATTGTCCATGTGAGTGTCCCGGCCGAGCAAACTGCGAAGAAAAGAATGGCATCAAACGTTGCCTTCCATGTCTGAATTCTTATTGTTCCTCCCCTTGTCCTCTGGGTACAGTCGAGCAATATAGCTGGAAACAAAACAAAGTAGAATGCAAATGTCGCTGTGCTGACTTCAGTCTTAGAGACAACGGAAACAGTGGCGATTGCAAGGTATACTATCACCATCATTGTCTCTTATTTATGCACACAAGGTCGATTGAGCCTATTTTTCAGCAGTGTGGTTGTACATGTCGAGATGGAACTAAAAGCACCATTGGACCAGACGGTCAATGTGACTGTTCTTGCAAATGTAGAAATTGTCAGCACTCCACTCGCGGTCCAAGCGGTTGCATTTGTCTCAATGACAAGTAACAATTCTCAACATTTTCCATACTTGTGTTTAAATTGTTAATTATTGTCAAATATGTTCTCATATTAATTTAGGTGTCCCTCATGCCTTGAGGGTATGGAAGCAGTGTGGCAAGACTGTGTGTGCAGCTGTCAGTCTAAACAAGATCGAGGAGGTCTACCTCCCGTTTGCGCTGAAGGATGGAGAGGTCCTTTCTGTGATGTTCCCGACTGCAGCCCTTGGCCTTGTTAGCTTATTTCTATCGAATGCAAGTCCTTAACTCATCATAATTACTGCTTCATTCTCATTTTAGACTGCTCTGACAATGGTAAATGTACAATACCACAAAGGGATCAAGCCGATCTACATCCATACTGTGTGTGTGAGCCTCAATGGATTGGCAGAGGATGTCAAATTGCAAGACCGAGAAGAATAGCAGGAGATCCACATTTGGAAACTCTTGATGGTCTGTATCAAGCAAACTTCCTTCCACTCTCTCGTTTGTAAAATGTCATATCTTAGGTTTCAACTACGACTATTTTGATATCGGAGAGTTTTGGTATTGCAAAAGTCGTGAAAATGACTTTGGAGTTGCAACACGATTTTTCAAGTATCAACGAGTGTCACTCATTGGGGCTGTAGCAATCAAGGTGGAAAGTAATATTGTAACAATTACAACTCCACACACTCCTTCTCCAAATGATCTCCCTTTTGTGAGGTACGAAGCAGCCATCCATCTTACACAAGTTTCTAACACATAATATCTATCAATTTCTTTCCTATAGAATTAATGGTGTTGTCGTGGCTCCACTAAAAGAAGATAAGCTGAGTTTAGCTAATGGCAGAGTGCATATGGAAGTCACTATTTATCATAATGATTCCTCGTCAACAAATGAAGAAGACAGCGGCACCATTCGAGCTCTCGTTGCTTTCCAGTGGTATAATGATGTCTACTTGTCTGTTGAAGTTCGCTACAGTCCTGGCATGAAAAGACAATTCATCAATATTCTCTTCTCTCCCGTTGCCACATTCAAAGGCAAAACAGATGGTCTGTGTGGCTACATGGACGGAGATTTGAATAATGATCTTTTGGGATCAGATGGAATCACTTATTCACTACAGGATAATGTGACATTTGCAAAGACATGTAAGTTCACTTCTTTATAAAATGCACTCTATTTGCTGTGACATTACTGTGTTGCCCATTTGATGTTTATAGGGAGAATCACGCAAACATTTAGTGGCTCTGGTTTGAATGGCACGTGGTCTTGGTCTCACTCCAACTTTCACAAAGACGATGTGATGGATATCTCCTACACCGATCCTACATTTGTACCACTATACAGCATTGCAGACTTGCAACCATCTCTCAGACAAGTATGAGTGTTACACTGTAAAACTATTGGCAGTAGCCGTAAGCATATCAATGTGGCTATGACTATCCATTCAACCATGAAAATTTGTGTCAGTGGCGTAGCCTGGAATCTCTTTGAGGGGAATTCCCCCAAATTCCCCCCCCCCAAAGCTTTCTAGACTATTTGCCAAATCGGGCAGATCAAGAGAAGTGAAGAAGGGTTGATTTGAGATTACGTTTATTAAAATTGTATGTCCTGTCATATTTAAGTATAACAATTATCACTAGCGCGTAGTAGCTAATTGTAAAGCCAGTACTATCTAATAAAAAGTTTTGATCAAAATTTTGATATGAACCTCGAAACCAGTCTTGCCCCCAACTGCTGGGGTAACACGCCACGCCACGCCAGTGTGTGTGTGTGTGTGTGTGTGTGTGTGTGTGTGTGTGTGTGTGTGTGTGCGTGTTCGTTCCTGTGCAATTCAAAATAGAGATTCTACAACCAGAATTTCACCGTGAACAGTGTTAATTCATATCCTAATTAATTAGCTATAAACTTTAGTTGTCTAGAACATTACCTAGCTACCTTCGTTTATCTTGAAAACCCTACACTTAGATTCTAAAGAAATAATACAGCTGTGTACTGACCGCATCGACGAAGGTGCAGATCTGCCTAAAGAAACGAGTAAGGCAAGTCTAGGTCTAATTAGCTAAGCAACAGACATTATTTCCTACTTCGATAGGCAGCGTTTGCTTCCGTTTCAATGCCACTAAGTTGTCTACTGTACAATCGGGTACTGTACAGACCAAACACTCTAACCCGTATGTGGTAGATATAAACGAGAATTAGAAATCGAGAAAAAGCGAACAACCGTCATAATATTTTTACGTTGTATAGCTACATCTTGATTGTTATCTAGCCAAAGTTTGGCATTACAGGCTTTACGTATTTACACTAATTGAATATTTCTGCCCAGATGGCCATATCAGTGTGCAGTCAACTGAATCTAACGGGAATAAAACTGAACGAGTGCATATTTGATGTAGCGGTCACTAATGATACATCCCTGACCGAACAGGAAGCATTCAAGATTGGTAATATTCATCTGAAGGGTGTAACCGATCTAACTTTAGTAGAAATTTTCATCTTGTTTGTCAGGATGTCCAACTCAATGTTCTGGCAAAGGTCGTTGTGTTAACAACACTTGCGTGTGTGTTTCGGGATGGTTTGGAGACGAATGTAGTCGAGGTTATTGTTTCTGTGTTGTTGGTTTGTGTGCAGCCCATGACCCTACCTGCTACCTATCTATAGGTTCTTGTGCAAATTGTAGTGTGAATGGGGACTGTGTGTCCGGATTCTGTCGCTGTCATTTTGGATGGGATGGACCGTTCTGTGAAAGGCCTGGTCAGTACTCACTTTGTCGACTAGCCGATTTTTCGAACTCAACTAATGTGTCTGTTTTGCAGCTACTTGTTTTGGTGTATCAAACTGTACTAGTGTTTCTCATGGACTGTGCAAGTCGGACGATGTGTGTGAGTGTACACCAGGTTATATTGGTGAGGCGTGCAATGAGAGAGCGCGTTGTGATAACGTGAACCATTGTTCTAATCATGGCGTGTGTGTCGATCATGATAAGTGTGATTGTGAGTTGGGTTGGGCTGGTATTAACTGCACTCTCTACTCTTGCGAACTCAACGGATACTGCAGCGGTCAGTAGTTTCTTGGCGTCACACCAACTTTTTCTTTATTGTGTGTTCATTTTATAGGCCACGGTCGATGCGTCGATTTTGATGTGTGTCAATGTGATGTGGGATGGGCTGGTGGTAGCTGCACTACTCCTCTCTGTAACGGTGTAGACGAGTGTTCCGGTAACGGCGAATGCGTGTCACCTAACGTTTGCCAGTGCTACGATGGATATTCGGGTAGCAATTGTGCCGTTGCCGACGTTTGTCCTGGAGTGAACGATTGTTCTGGTAACGGAGTGTGCCTTTCGAAAACAAAGTGCAGATGTTACTCTGGCTATTCTGGTAAAAATTGCAGTCAAGCGCAGTGCAAGGGAAGGAACGATTGTTCCGGTCACGGCAAATGCGTTGAAGTGGATCTGTGTGAATGTGAGTTTGGATACACCGACTCGAACTGCAGTTCCTACTCGTGCGAGACACATAACTTCTGTTCAGGTCAGTCAATTGCTAGATGAATAATGCAAATGAGAGTAGTATTTCTATGTAATGTTCTGTACATTCAGGTCATGGAACGTGTCCATCGTTTGACCGATGTTTGTGCCAAATCCATTGGAGTGGTGTAGCTTGTGACATTCCCGATTGCTCCAACGTGGACAATTGTACCGACGTTTCTCACGGTACCTGCATTGCTCCTGGTACGTGCTTATGTGAGGCTCAGTATGATGGAGACAGTTGTAATGAAACAGCAGAAAGCAACGCCAACCCACCAGTATTTGCAACATCAAAAGTCAGTCTGATAGCTGCGTCCACCAGTCGCGTGGGATCGACAATTTTGAGTCTATTTGCTACCGATGGTGACCGCGGTAAAAACGGACACTTATCTTACTCTCTCACCAGCACTAACAATAACCATACATATTTTCGATTAAATGGTAGCTCGGCTGATATCATTCTATCAAAGTCTCTCGAGTATTTAACTGGATCTCTATTGACTTTTAATGTCATTGCTACTGATGGTGGCGTGCCGAGTCTAACAGGATCTGTAAACATTGAAGTATCCGTAGTGAAGCCCAATCAACATTGTCCCGTCTTCAAGAATCTTCCCAAAGTCGTTCATGTTCCGGAGAGTGCTGGGATCGGATATGTGATAGCTCACGTAACGGCAACCGACGACGACGGTGCCGATTCGGTCAATGGTGTCGTCAGCTATTCGTTGGAAACGGCCAATGCAAACACCATCGCTACGCAAAACCAACTGTCGAGCGATGTGGACGTGTTTTCAATAAATACGAACTCTGGAACGATAACATCCCGTCGTCCACTGTCTGACGATACGTATAGTGTGATCGCAGTGGCGTCAGACCAGGCCAGTCCACCTTGCAGCTCTACAGCTACTCTTCAAGTTAATGTACTCTCCTCTAATACTCCTCCTCTCTGTGAACCATCTAACGTCGCCACTTCTCTTCCCTACACTACAGCAGTCGGTTCGAATGTTTTGCGTTTGGATGCCGTAGACAACGATAACGGGACCGATGGAAATCTGACCTTCTCTTATTCTAACTTTCAATCACTTTTCTTGCGCCACGTATCACCATTGGTACTGATGCAACGTAACAAGACAGCATACTTTCAGCTTTCCAATCCACTCCGCTCACTTACCGACAGCAATTTCAAATCTTACGATCTCTCGTTTTTGGTAAGTGTGACAGACGCTGCTCGTCGTCCCAGATCGTGCAGTTTCGCAGTCACTGTTATCGTCACGCATCCATTTCAGTTTAGACACACTTCGCTATCGTCTAGCATCAACGAAAATACCGACAAAGGAGTTTCATTGATATTAACCCCATCTCTAGAACTGATGACGAACTTGAGTGGAATTATATACAATCTGCACAATGCAGATCAGTTACCGTTTTCTATCGACCCAACTACAGGAACTGTGACCGTTTCTGGATCAATCGATTACGAAGCAATCTCTTATTACGATATCGCCATAGTGGCTGGCACCTCCGTTGACCCTCAAGCTTTTTCTGTTGCTCATGTCGACATCACAGTAATAGACGAAAATGACAATCCTCCTCGTTTTCCATTTTCACATTACAACGTCTACGTAAAAGAAGACGTGGCCAAAGGCGTAACACTTTTGTCTCTTTCAGCGACTGATGCAGATTTACTAGGAGGACCGGTCGTGTATTCATTGACTTCGCAGTCGCCATCTAAAGAAGATCAACATTTTGTGGTAACAATGACCGTCAATGGAATCACGATTGATGTAGCAGATGACGCCAATCTAGATTACAAAATTACAAACAGATACCAACTAGTAATCAAAACGTGGGACCGCGCGAATCCTCGCTTGTTCAGTGAAGCGTCTATCACAATTCACATAGAAGATGGAGATTTCCCAAGTCCGGCTTTCCAACGACGCTCATACGACGGTTGGGTACAAGAACACACAGCCGCCGGAAAGATTGTGTTGACTATACCAGCTCTAGTCAATGGCAAGATAGGCAATCGAGTCACCTATTCAATAACAAACCAGATGTCTGACGCATTGCCCATCTCCGCATTTGACGTGTCTGCTAACGGCTCCATTGTCGTATACAATTCGCCTCTTCTTGATTACGAGACTCTTCATCAGATCAGCTTCACACTTGTCGCTACTGTTACTAAACCTCGTCTACGCACAGCTCAAACGACCGTCATTGTGCAACTAAAAGATGTTAATGACAACCGACCCCAATTTGACAAAAATGAGTATGAAGGTGAGGTTGTTTTCGACGCTGCCACTGGGTTCACTGTAGCAGATGTGACTGCTCAAGATGCTGACTCGGGTAACTCTGTGTAGAATAAGTTTGACTTTGAGTTCTAAACATTTTTCGTTGTTTCTGGAGTATAGGCTTGAATGGCCATATTTCCTACGGTATCGAGTCTGGAAATGACGACGGAATGTTTTCCATCAACACGATGGGCAAAGTTCAGTTGGCCAGATCGCTGAACGAGGGCAGCCTTGACAGATACACGGTCACAGTTCTAGCTCGTGACCACGGACAGCCACCTCTATCGTCTACAGTCACCATCTACATTACCGTTCTCTGTTCGTCAATGGGAATATGCCCACAAATGCCACCAGTCGAGAGCAGTTCTACAGGTAGCTTTCAATTCCATTTTTTGTCTATATATCACAGGGTACGGTAGTATCTTGTATATCAAGGGGTACGGTATTACCCTGTATGTAGGGATTGACAAGGTTATGTGGGCGTGGTCATATTTTAGACCTCCAGAAATCACCTTAAAACCCGGCTAAATATCTTGAAACCGACAGATAGAAAAGCTTACAAGTTCAACTACGCTTGACTACTTCTGAATTGATCTCATCTTGTCTTCAGAACTAGAAAAACGCTCTTGAATTTTGGAGTTTTCGCTGGATTTTGTCTTCTTTCTTCTTCTTCTTTTTCTTTTTCGTCACGCATAACTCTTTGAGTACGGCATATCTAAAGCTAAAACTTTAAGAAACGACGTAGAATAAGCCGACCTGTATTCTTTTGATGATAGAAAAAAGAAACATCTAAGGAAAAAGATTTGTTGGAACGGATTTGAACCTGATACCCTACTTACGTTACACGTAATTGTTGTAAGCAATTGCTAGCAATAACCAGGCAGCCAATCACAAGCTCCTGCTACCCTGTAATGTACGTTGTCTAGTTAACTAGGTACGGACAAGGTGACAAGAGTTCTTGACACGTGCTGTGGTTGAAAACCCTAGTTAAAAGACTACAGCTCGGCGCTTTTGAATTTCACTAGCAAACGGAAGTGCGTATTACTCTAAACGTAGTGAAGTTGAACTTCATCGCAATCGCGGACGCGATATACCTCTTCTTGTCGTAATTGGAACACCAACGCCTTCAAGCAGAAGGCAAAAGCAAATTCGGCTCGCTTCCATCACGAAATGTCGACGTTGAATGTGACGTTTGTTACGGGCTTTAGCTAAGTGCATGTGGCCTAGACGATGAAATTTTGCGCACAAAGTGAGTTGACTAGAGCTACCGTATTGTCGTGTATAAAGCCGACACCTCTAAGCCGCAAATCAAAGACCTCGTGCGTACAAGCCGGTCGCGTGTAGAAGTCACGTGCACGTGCGCAAATGTCGGCGTGTGCGTGTGGCGTTCAATGACACCGACACAATAATGACGAAGTAGCTGGCGCTCTTGAAACTAGCATTTCATGGATGTCATGTCGTACCCTAACGTGTTCAAATGGTACGGTACAAGTACAAGCTAGCCCAGTGCTCCGGCCTGTCAGACGTACTAAGCCTCTACACCCTTCCCCGCCGACACACACACACACACACACACACACACACACACACACACACACACACACACACACACACACACACACACACACACCACACACACACACACTACATGCACATATGCTCGTAGCTCTCAAGTGAGTAGAACACAGCTTCATTTATTAGTGGTAAGTTATAATTGCAAACCTATACACAAACACTGCACAACTTATTTGCATATTTTGCAAGTACAGAACACTGTATACATAAGATCCACATGCTCGAGATGCGTGACTATACATGTATACCAAGTATGACCAAGAAAATGTGTATTTTTGTTACGTTATAGAATCTTTGTTTAATTAATGGAGTAGGTTGTGCACGTGCTTTCGCATTCCTAAAAACTTACCAAACTAGAATTTTAGAAACTTTTTCTCTGAAAAAATAAATATATGTAGGGATTTTATAAAAAGTAACAGAAACAAGATTTAGATAATATGAACCAAAGCCAGACATCATTAGTGAATCCTTTCAACCACATTCCCTACATTTTACATTTAGTGGGTTGGAATGATTCACTAATGATGTCTGGCTTTGGTTCTCTGTTACTTTTTATACAATCCCTACATCTATTTCTTTCTTCAGAGAATTCCTACATTTATTTCTTTCTTCAGAGAAAAAGTTCTAAAAATTCTAGTATATGTTCAAGAATTGAAATGTGCACGTTTTACTTGTTGCTTTAGATGTCCCGGTTGGAGTGATCGCTGGAAGTGCAATCAGCTGTGTTGCCATCATGGTCTTTATCATTGTAACTGTACGCGTGCTGAAAAAGAAAACAAACAAAATAGGGAGCTGCGAGACAAACCTAACTGTAACAGCCTATAGCTAGTGGTTGCATATCGCTTAGTCTGTTGTTGCGTCGTCGCCATAATTTTGCTGCTGTTGTGCTGATTGCATGCAGGCACGCATTGCTAAAAAGCTGGTTTAGTAATAGAAGTGATTGTATAGATGTGCTGAAACGTGAACGTGTCCTTTGTTGTCACTAGCTAGAGTTACGACTGCATGGCTCTTTCTTACCACGACAAATTTGAAAATGTCTCGAAATTAATACGATGTTCTAATAATCACGACCTTACAAAGCAACGGTTACTCCTAAACGAGCACTCTGTGACTGTTTGTCACGAACGGAGCTCTAGCACCATATTGTTCAATGCTTTGGATGTACCCAGGTCCCTTCGTATCAAATCACAAGGTAACTAGATTTTTAGAAAATGTAACTTACATACGCATAATACCGTCCTATAAAATTTTAAAGTTCATTAATGTTGTTAATTAATTAATTAATAAAATGCATATCTTAAACTACAAGACCTAGAGCTAGCTTCAGGATGGAGAGAATGACAATTCTTACAGAATGAGATTTATCAGTGCCAGCTGTTATATCGGCTAGGATTCGTCTCACGTAGCCAGACCCTCTCGCGCGTACTAGTCTCGCCTACTCGAGTAGATATCCGAAATTCTATGGTCACGAGTCTAATTAGCTAAGCGAGCTCTTCTAGCTAAATTAGCTAAGCGAGCTCTTCTAGCTCTAAATAGCTAATACAAACTGACCGAATTCGAAATAAAATTTAGCAAAACTCGGTATCTTTTGGCTGCAACTGGTCATGCAGACGTTGCGGGTGCAAGACTACTGTATGTTTCAATTCGACGAATCCACCGACTCTGTCGTGAAGATACAATCAAGCGGGCCTCGTCCTCCTCCGAAGACGAGCACGGAATGGCTAGAGAAAAACAACTACACCAAATCATTAATGGCCGTCAAGAGTCGACGGAGAAGACCTTGGAAATGTTGGATGGGGTTACAACAGCAAAGAAGCAATAGCCGCAGATCTTATGAAACACTCACGTAATAGAACACCTTGACCACCAGCCGTTTGACACACAAACGGTTGAAAGGCTAACAATTTCACTTTGTAGCTCTGGACATCAAAATCCTAGAAGAAGTGGAAGCAACTGGAAGAAAGCTGGGAGTCCGTGCGAACTCATTCTTTGAAACCAAACAGATGGACACGGCTACAAGGACACCATCAATCATCGGACAGCCGTGCAAGAAGTAAACGAAGTAAGACTGAGCTTTGTTAGGTAAAAGAAGGATTAGTAAAGACTGTGATTCCAGACGCGGAACTTCCAAAGGCTTGAAACGGTTAGGCTAGGACGGTAAACGTGATCCTTCTCTGCGACCCCGTTCATCGGACCCCACCATCATTCACCGCACACGATCTCCCCCGTAAAAATGCAAAGGCAATTCTGCAACTTCGCCCCTGAGATAGGTTTATAGGTGACTAGCTAACACAACAACACTACCACTGTCTCCGTTTGCTACTCTCCAGGAGAGACGGCGCACGCTCATCGGGTCGAGGTAACGCCCCTTTCGTCGGACAGTCTTTTTGTCTTTGCAGCAGCAGTCTGCAGGTAATAATGTCACGAGGAAGAGTTGGAAGGAAATATCGTACGGCCCCCAATTCGTTTGACCTTTATTTGACTCAGCAACGGTTATTAGCGGAAACTGCTGAATGTTCTCTGCTGACAAGCTCACGCTGTTGGCATCTACTAGCCCTCCGGTGCTGTCTAGTCTTACCAGCGTAGGAATTTGAACTCCTGAGTGTCTTGCAGCACAACTGCACAGGCTTGATGCTCCAGATGTAGCAGACGATTCACGTCATCCATGTGCTAGCTTTGCGGTGAGCACATTCTCCCAGCTCGCACAGGAACAGCCCGTTCTTTCCTTTCAAGGCCCCTAAATTGTTACTTGGTTCTGAATAGGACGTTTGCAGGTGTTTCTATCTTAGTTTGATATCTACCATTGCCTGACCTTGCACCGTCACGAAGTGCAGCACGTCATCGTTGGTACAACCAGCTGTACCGAATGCAGGAACTTTGTTTATTATCAGAGCAGCTAGAACTTTCACCCCTGCTTCTCCTAGGTAAAGTTGAATTAGATTACGTCAAGTCCTTGTCAACGCGCGCTACGCAGCGATCAACTGTCTTTGCAAAGGGTAAAAGAGCGCTTTAATTAGCACTCCAATCCTGCCCTCTCATCGGTTTCAGTTGTCGTCTTCTTTGTTGAACGGTTAGTTCGTTCAAGCGACATCTTGTTTGCTAGGTGGCGGTTTCTTAGAGGTAGTGCGTGCGGGGGCGGGAGTAGGCGTTCCCTGTAGTACCCGTATTTGCCGCCATTTTAGGGGGCAAGCTTCCGTCCTCGGCAGGTGTCTCTCTTTGCGACGGCGGCTTGTACAACATTTCAAGGACGTTCGACTGAGTTAGACAGTACGGCGATAGTATACTAATTGCGAAGGATTTAAAGCAAATTTTATCGGTGAATTCGCGAGTTTGACGTGATTTAGTAGTCTGGTTGTCGAGTGCGATAAAGCTAATTCTTTGAAAAGAGAGTATGGAATAGAAGTCTACAAGCCTCTCCGTCGAATCGCAGAAGCGATACGAGGAGAAAGTTGTAACTGCGGGCCTAGAAACAGATACAGCGGAGGCTCAACTGTGGACGGAGGAGCCAGAAGTCATTCCCGACGTGAATTGGAGTGACATGATGTTGTTTAGGATTGTATGC
>CAXXBX010000075.1:0-4031 GCA_964274945.1 Dehalococcoidia bacterium
TTAATTATGATTGAACAGGAATTCGTGGAAGTCGAGAAATGGGCGAGTCTAGACGCAGCAGGAGTCATGGAAAGTCACGGAGAAGTGCCCTACCTTTCCAAAGGACTGTCAGGTACGGGAACTTCCTGTTTGTGTTGATATACGATATGAGTGCTAATTAATAAATTTATTTATTTACACATTTGTAGGTCGACCAACCAGGACTTTGATCGAGTTTGTTAGACTTATGTATGGAGTTGAGTAGGTTTTCACAACGAGGTTAGATCGTTGCATTATGATTGGCTAATTCGCCACATTTCGTGAATTGATTGGCTAATTGAAGGCAATATCCGGCTTCCGGTTTGTTGACTCGTCTCGCGCGCACAGTCATCCGCTCGATCTGACGTCACCCAGTCAAATGTCCAGAGTTCGTCGCTTTCCGCTTTTCTACTAATCCGACATCGAGACAGAAAGTGCAAGTCGTCGTCGAACTGCGGTAAGAGCCGATTCTCGCAACCATCTGGTGTGTACCAAAGTATCAGAGAAATACAGCGCGGGATTGTCATCATTACGCATGCGTTTTAATTAATGCTTGCGAGGGGCGTGAATTGTCCCTCCTTCCCTAATTAAAGGCCATCAGTAACCGCCTGCTCATTTGCTATTGTCTATTCCCAGAAGGCAAGTACAAGCAATTATCCCCGTGCACAGTCGTGGGTTACCAGGTCGATTGCCGCCAGTCATTCACTCATTGATAGTTTTTGCGCGCATCTGCAATCAGCTGATTTCACTCAACTGCCACAAACGCTTGATTATCGAGCACAGACTGCTATCGTGATGAATGAATCCGCTGTTGAGGTGAGCATCAATCGTTTACTCGAGACTGACGACGCAGGACAGGCGTGTGAACGACACGAGTCGAGGCCCGTCTTCTACTACGTCTTCCACGATTATTTCAATCTCGCTGGAGTTGTGCACGAGTTGACGCGGCTGTCGAGTGTTGACGAGAGGGAGCTGGCGCGTCAGAGAAGCTCCAGTTCGGACATGGGTTCATCAACGCCTCTTTCAGCAGGAACACCCACCGACGAGACTTCTCGTTACTCGCCATTCAATAGCGAGGATCCGTTTGTCTACTATGACGGCCCGTCGACGGGTACTTCAGGTCGTGTCGTGACCAATGGGATTGCGCGCAATTTGCGCCAACGGTTCAAGATCATTGTCGCGATGGGACGCGCTGCACAGCGCCAGGTCTGTGTATTCTGCAGGAATAACGGCGAGAGCGAGTCTGTCTACGCCACGCACAGCATCAAAGCGTCAGACGGTCGCATCACTTGTCCAGTGCTGAGAGCCTACACGTGCCCGATATGCGGCGCGCACGGCGACGAGGCGCACACTATCAAGTACTGCCCGCGAAATCTCGAAGCGGGAGAGTTCAGTCGCAGCGTCGCACGACCGCACGGCCGTCTGCGCAACGCTACCGGCCGACGCAAGTGATTTCAGCAATTCTCAACAGAGCAGCAGCACTACATCGTATTTACTATTTACTTCGAATTTATGATTCCTTTTATTTTACGCGTAATGAATTGTTTCGATTCCGTCGACCGTTTTCTCGGTTTTTTCGTTCGAATCAACTCTATATTTCTATTGATTGCTGCTGTTACTGCCACCACTATCAATGACAGCGAGTGATTGCGGTTTGAATTGATTCAGAGCTACTGTACTACCTTTTTTCCTCTCTCTCTTTACAGTAAAATGTTGGACAGATTGCTAACTAGCCATGACATATATAATGACAGTATTTAGTATCTTAGCCGCTCTGCTGTTTGACATACGTTTTATTCGAATGAATTCAAGATCACAGTATTGGAGGTTGTCACCCACACCAACTGCCTCTTTGTCTGCAACCCCATCTCGCGCACACACACATTCACTACCATCCATCCATCCCTCTGTGTACACTTTACACACTCTGCAGCTCTGGAGTCGCAAGCGACTGCGTTGCGGCGCTTCTCGTGCTGATTATCTTACATCTCAGACGCCATTCTTACCGTGCTTTCACAGGCTGTTAGCTATTTAGTGACGAACATTGCTTGGACGTTTCCGGTCTCACGTTGAAAGTGTCGCGAATTGTTTGTCGAGGTGTTAACGCAATTATCACGTTCGCTTAAGACTCCCGCTGAGCGGAGCGGAGCAGCTGGTTGTTGGCGTCTAGAGAGTTGAGAGTGTTTGTACTTGGTATGTGTTGTTGCTGTCTAGTGTGCGGGTTGTGGTTGAGGTGAGGGTGCCGGATGTGTCTGGGTGGGAGAGGCCGGTTGTGAGATAGTGATGGTGTGTGGAGATATTTCCAGTGTGATGTGTTGTGATCTTGTTCGTGTTTGTCGCGGCTAGTGTGTGTTTGTGTCGTGTTTATGCGCGTTTGCAAGTGTGTGTGTGCGTGCGTGCGTGTGTGTGTGTGTGTGTGTGTGTGTGTGTGTGTGCGCCTTGACTTTCGGTGTTCTTCAGTGTTGACATCAGTTGCATGAAGATCTTAGACTAAGTTAGTCCACTTAGTTTGTGATGTGTAGGTCTTGGCTGTTGACTACTGTAGACATGTTGATCACATACATGCGGGCTTCAGAGTTTGGTGGGACATACGTATATCACTACAGTAAATAAATGTAATGTGCTTGTGTCATGTTTTTATTTGGCTTACCTGAGATAGATAGAAAGACAGAGAGAAATAGGCAGACAAACAGACAGCTTTGATGTATAAAAATATATGAAAATTTAACAGACAGACAAACAGACAGACAGACAGACAAAGTGGTTGCTGGGGAGAAAAGGCAGCAATTATTTGAACCAAGCAGCTAGCCGAGATCAAAAGATCATGTAGAAAGTGGATCAAGTGAAGCACAGTTTAGAGGACAATGGAGAAAGAGACTATCAAGTCCAATTCAATGTACTGGAAAAGCCTAGAAGAATTGCAGAGGGAAGTTATAAGGAATTGGATGACAATGAAAGAGACAGACAGAACATCATTCATTGGAGTTTTAGTAGTATTCAATCTGTATGTCTCAGATGGACATTTAGCTTAGCAGTTTTTACCTATAAATTGTCTTCATGTAAAATTTGCTTTTTGTGTTCAATAGTGAAATTAGGCAAACAGACAAACAAACAGACAGACAGCTAAACAACAGACAGACAGACAAACAGAAGAGGCAGTAGTTTTAGCTATATTTATATTGTAATAGCTTTGATGTTTCAAATATATGTTCTTTGACAGACAGACCAAAAATAAAAATTATTCAAAATTTGACAAATTCTCAGTAATACCACATTTCTTTACCTTTGCTGTCTCTTCGAGAAGCTGCTCTAGAATCTAATGTTTCTTCAGACAAGATGGTCACGTGACCTCTTCTGCTGTGTTTGGTGGTGATAGTCATGGAGACTCGCGCTGTGGTGGCCGCATCCACATCATCCAAGGCCACAAACAACAAGCAACCACTACAGATTGTACGTTGTGAGCTAGATTCTAGTCAGTGGAGGAAATTTCTAGTGCGCAAGCGCAACTTCTTTCGAGCGCTTCCGTGTGCTTCACTCACCTTCTCTTCTTCATCTCTGTCGGTCTCTTCGACCTTTTCCAGAAGAGCTCTGCCAGATAAGTCAGAAGAGGTAAAGCAACGCGTCCCATGATAGTTGCAGTTGCTTTTTTGCTTTTGTTTTCCTTCTTGTATTTGCTGGTTTGGTGTGGAGATGCTGAAACAACGTGTTATGACGATGTGACTGTCAGCTGACAGACTGCATGAGTTGCCCTAGTGGGGTGTTTTTCCATAGGATAGTGAATGACAGTACAGTATTACCTGCCATATTTCTCTTTTGATAATAAGAGGTCACAAGTCTATCTTACTGTTTGATCATTTATTTATGAAATGATGTTTCTTTATCTAATGTTTGGGTGTAATGTTGCTTGCAATGAATTAATAATTTTTGCACACTTTATCATATTTCCAGTGGTGGGTGACAATGTAAGAGATCAATGTAATAGAGTGTTGTCACAAAAGTGATGTCTCATCTCT
>CAXXBX010000076.1:0-5255 GCA_964274945.1 Dehalococcoidia bacterium
CAATTTCGCTGCATGCTCTAGATATCTAGATATATAAATCTAAATGTCTAGTACAAGAGCAAGAAGTCTGTACAGTGACAGAAACGCTTCACGTCTCCTATCAGCATCCATTTCTCTTGATACACGCGGTCTATTAACTAATGTATGGTATTTCGAACAGGAAAAAGATCACGTGAGATCACGAGGGACATGCATGCAGCAACGACGCACGCTACTTGTGTGTACACTTACTCAGGGGCGTACCTAGAGCATTTAGTGGGTTGGATCTTTCAGTGCTTAAATTTAGTGGACCTCTCTGTCAGTTTAGGATGCTCTATTCTAGTTACTCTATTTATTAATTACAGGTTTATTGGAAGACATACGTAAGTATGCATAGTATAAATGTAATACTGATACACACTGCACAAGGAGTTTTGCTGTCTAGATCTGCTTGCATCGATCTACCTACAGACATCTGGAACAGGATACCCATGCCAGCACTCTAGCAGTTTACGATGCCATTGCCATGGTGATGGCGCCAATTGTGGAAGGATTCAAAATTGTGGCACCATGCAGGCCTGACATGGCATGCATTCATGGCTAACTCGGTGTACCAGCCCGCAGACAAACAGCTAACACTGTATAGAGCATTTGCAATCATTGACCTAATTAAAATCACCGTTTTAAAGCAGTTGACTCGACTTAGTCGATTTTCGAGTTTGGACTTGGTTCTGTTTCACCAATCAAGTGGCAACGGAAAGCACTCTGTGCCACCATTTTGGTACCATGCAGCTATAAATAAGGCCATGCAGCAACACTGATATCTGGTGCAAATATTGCATGCAGATTAGTTGTGTAAAGATCTAGATAATAGGCTGAGCGGACCCCCGACTGAAGTGGGTCGATTTGTACTCACCCCTCAAGCCCCCCTAGACGTACGCACCTACTACTATACTTACAAGTTGGTAAATTCTGACGGTTCTTACACGAGTACATGCAGTAGTATCGCGCCGTTAGCAACTGTATGATTGTAGAATGGTCTGTATCAGTGAAGCGAAGCAAGGCAAGAAAAATTGGCGTCCATTTTGGCAGCCACAAATGAAGCGGTGTCAGAGGAAATCCTGTGTTCCCCGGAAAAGTGTCTCCCGGAAAACTCTAGCTTAGCCCTTACCCTCTACAAATAGTCTTAGCTAAGAAAACAATTACTCTGTCTAGCTAATTAGATACTAGAGCATCATTCATTGGCAGATCCATTGTTTTGACGTCAAGTTTGTTGCAAACGTCATAACTCAATTAGTGTTTCCAAATCCTGGAAAGAATATCCCTAGTATTTGAGTTAGAGTATCAGAGCCGGCGAGAGCACGATGGGTGGGGAGGTGTTAGGTGGCCAAGCCCCGCCCACAGAAAACGTAAAAATAGCTAATTTATTTAATCACTTAAACCAACATTTTCAAAAGTTCTCGCCAAAGTCACATTTCCAAAGTTGGGTAGGCTATGCCTACCTGACACACCCCGTTCTACCCGGATTGGTTCTGTTTATTAATATTAACTTCTTTTCCGCTCTAAACATGGCGGCCCATCACGCTCCTGTTTGGGAAATACCGACAGAAGATGGAAGGGTAGTTGAAAGGAAAGCGGAAACGGTCAACAACGAGGAGGTGCGAAATCAGCGGACGAGACGACTCGGACGTCGACTGGATCTGAGCTTGTTGCACTTGCATGAGCGTCTCTTGCTCGACGTCCTACGGGATGCTCTCACCTGCCAATCGGTCACCGTTTTAGATCTCAACGACTGCGGTCTCAACACTCTTCCTCGTCTCATCAGCAACATGGAAAGTCTTGTCCGTCTCCGCCTACACTCCAACAACCTCAAAACCCTACCGGACACCATCAGTGATTTAAACTTTTTGGAGAGACTCTCAGTGTATGGTAACCAGTTGGAGTCTCTTCCTCGCTCTTTGTACAAGCTGCAGCAGTTGAAGATTTTGCGTCTGGGTGGAAACAGACTGCAAGATGAAGACTTGGAAGTGATTCATGAGATGGCTGGAATTGAGGAGCTTTACCTGAGACAGAATTATGAACTTACAATCATTCCTCGTGAGGTGTGTCTTATGGAGGATCTTGCAGAGCTTAATGCAGACGACTGTGATGGTCTGGTAGCGCCTCCTTGGCAGGTCATTACGAGGGGAATTGATAGTATAAGGAGGTATGCCGAGACTCATGTGTGGTGAAGTAGCTGGAAACAACTGGACATCAGGCTTAAACTCTTTTATGCCTTTCTGTAGGGCAATAGTTAGCTGAGGTGATTGAATGTGCTAGTGTCAGCTAATGAAGTACATAGTAGGTGGAGAGACATTTTCAGATTGGGACGCTCTAACATTTATGAGACTGCTGTGTTAGGTATATGTAGTAAACAGGGTTAGTAATTGAAAATTGAAAATTAACAGCAGTTGTAGTTTTAGAGCTACAGTAACCGTCTATGACACTTGATTACTTGTTAGGCTGGTTGCATTTGGTGGAGACTGCCTATGACCAAATCAATCTGCATTGATGTGCTAAACTTTTAGACCTATACAGACTAACAGTTAGACTTGTGACCAGTCTCATCGTGCTTTTGTCAATCTCAGATGTTTGATCCTCTAACTAACAGCTGCAGTGTACACTGTACTTTTGCATTAAGGCCTAATGAAACACAGGCCTGGATCTAGAAATTACATGTAGAACCATGAAGACACTCTTGATGACAAACGTCTCGTCTCTAGAAAACATTGAACTGAGATAATCATCACACTAAAATTGCAAATACGTGTACATCAACAATCGTATCAATATTTTAATATGCTAACTTAATTAATTAAAGTGGCTATGAGTCCTCACACCAGACTGCTTTCTGAGAAGAGAAAAAGCAGTCTGGGATGTCGAGGCCAATAAGTTATTTAGTCTGTGTGTGTGTGTGTGTGTGTGTGTGTGTGTGTGTGTGTGTGTGTGTGTGTGTGTGTGTGTGTGTTTGTTTTATGTAGATTCGCGTGTATGTGTGCCCTTTAAGGGAACTGCACTTTTTAGTGTGCTGCAAACATCAATCTAGATACAGTATATGTATTAAGTCAGGTTCCCGTATGTCACTGACAAGGCATGGCTCACGTTGGCAACTACGATCTTGTTTGGCGGGTTGTTGCAGGAAATGGAGAAATAGCGGAACGTAAAGCGAAAAAAGTCGACGACGAAGATGTGAGAAATCCGCAGACGAGCGATGTTGGACGTCGACTGGACCTTAGCATGTTGTCTATCGAAGAGAACTGGCTGAGTGAGTCACTTCAACAAGAATCTTTCCAGTACTATTCTATCACCGTTTTGAATCTCAACGACTGCGGTCTTAAAAGTATTCCGAATTTCATCTGCAATGTTACCAACGTTGTTCGACTCCGAATACACTCTAACGATCTCAAGACGCTGCCAGACACCATCGGTGATCTGCGATACTTGGAAAGGCTCTCAGCGTATGGAAACCAGTTGGAGTCTCTTCCCCGGTCTTTGTACAAGCTGCGCCAGCTAAAGATTTTGCGTTTGGGAGGAAACAAGCTGCACAATAGAGATCTAGACAGAATCCAAGGGATGGTTGGACTCCAGCAGTTATATTTAATACAAAATCAATACATTACATCTATTCCACGTGACCTGAATCTTATGGACAACCTTACCGAGCTCAATGCAGATGATTGTGGTAATAGAGCTCTAGCTCCTGTACCTAGATGGAGAGGTAGAGGTAATTCAATATTGCCTCAGAATGTAGTCATGCATGTACGTATTGTTTCTTTTCATGTGATTTTGTGTTGTTGTTCAGCTGTACAAAGATTGTCGAAGTTACCTGAACCATCAAGATATGAGGAGACAAGATCCAGTGAGCTGACAGATGAAACAAAACCATTTGCAAAGGCATTACTAGATGACAGGTGAGACTGTGAATGTTACATTCGATGTAATTATTTACACAATTTGATAATTTGACTGTGTTTTCGCTTGATCACAATTTAATGCACAGATAAAATTTTGTGAAGGTTGTGCCATTGAAGAGGATGTTAGACATATGCATACCCTTGAAACTTGAACCTTGACCAGACCATCAAAATAGGGGAGCTATGCAGAAGATTGACAATCATGCAAACAGGAATTAAGACAGATGGACAAACTAATAAGGAGCCCTTCGGTTACAGAAGATGACACTCTTGTGATGAGCTCAAGAACAAGACATAGACATATCTATGCTAATTCCATAAACTACTGAAATTGTTTGGACTGAGTTTTTAGCATATTCTGTGGCCGTATTGTTTTACTCACAGATGCATAGCTTTGATACAACCGTTAAATCTGTTTAACAGTTGTGTTTCATGCTAAGTGCACATTTTGCCACTAGAACATGCTTAACCACTATAGTCTATGCAGTGGCGACAGAGCGACTTGCAAGTTGGGGGTGGAGCATAAAAAGACGACGGCTGTGTACATTAGGTTCCCCATGCCTCACCAAGAGTGAATTGTCGACATTTCCTGTTGGGAATCGCTTTCTGATGTTGAACTTTAACTTAAATATTTCTCATAGGCAACAGAAAGCGCTTACAATATACACATCTATAGGTCTGGTGAACACTGCCCCAAATTCAGATACTTTTCCCCAAAACTTCTTCGCAGTTATTGATTGTCAAGTTGGGGTAATCTCCCAGCTCCATCGCCACTGCATATGTATACCTGAGCACAATATTAATGATAGGGGGCAGGGCCATGGCCGTACCACAGTGGCACTTTTTCTAGAGTGAACCGTCTTATTTTAGGGTCATAGGAACTGGTCCTGTTGGTCTGTTTGTGGCCGAACCATCTTTCAGAAACTGTACTTCCGACAGTAGACTGTTAAAATATGTAGTTGTTAAATAACTAATATATCTATAGTTAGAAAGAAAGTAACTGAAACCATCTGACTTTGAATTAATTAATTGCTATTTACACTTCCCTGAGGTCATTGCGTAGCCACATATTACAGTAATTGATGGTAAATGAGAGTAATTATTCAAGAATTCGACTGTTCCAGTACATTAGGTAGTGTATGCTGGAAGACTGCTCTTTTGGCTGGCTATCCCTATTACCACGCATTAGGCCTGACCACTTTTGAATGCTTCCTACAGCCCTGGGGGCAACACGGTGAGTGACAAGCATGTCATAGTTTAGTTTGCTTGTGTACAAGGTTGTGTATCTGCTTTGGGACAATTGTTTAACGAGTCTGCTGTACT
>CAXXBX010000077.1:0-5084 GCA_964274945.1 Dehalococcoidia bacterium
TGTTGCAAACGTATGATCACAAAACAGAACAGGCTTGTCCGGAACTACAGCAAACAAACACACCATATATATATTACAAAGTACAGATAACTACAAGTGTATTAAGATGTTACAAACACACCTGATAGTGTAGTTGCACTGGCCATTGCTGTTGTTGACCCATCATTGTTAGTTGCTTCCACCTCTACGCAATACATCGTTTTGCTCTCCAAGCCAGATATTGCGTATTGTCCTCCCTCCTGCGTAAATAGAGGATTATTTGATACCATCCAGGTTTGTGAGTCGATCGTCATAGAATCAATACATCCTTTTTTCCAGGTCACTTTGTAGTTTGCAATTTGTCCACCCTTTCTAACCACATTCCATATAACCAGCAAACGATCACTATGGCAGATACTAATAGTGTTTACAGACACATTAATAGGACCAGGAGGATCTAAAAAATACAAGAAAGTTTTGGCGTAAGTTAATGACAGATAACTTGTGACGTCACTCACCAATTACGTTAATAACTTGAGTCGCAATGTCATTCCCAAGCAAATGGTTAACATATGCTATTACCGTAGCATTCCAGCTTTTATTAACGGTAAAGATGTACTGTATGTGATTGTTCTTATTCACAATGATAGTTCCTATTGGTCTGTTGAGATTTCCGTTAGATAATGAGAAAAATACAACATTATTTTGACTCAGACGTATCTCAGTTGCAGCTGGAACTGATGACACGTTAATGACTAAAGTTCCTTGTGATTTAGATACAAGTTGATTGCTTGGAATAACAGTAAGATTGACACCATCAAAATCTAATAAATGGAACAAGACAGTTAGTCTAGTGCAGAATAAGGTAAAAACAGTATAGAATTTATACTATATATCAGTAGCTTAGTGTTGATCAATAATTACAAAATTTCATTACTTACATTGTACAGTCAAATGTGCTGATGAAGTGACTTTGTCAAATTCATTCTTAAGAACACAATCATAACGACCACTTTTGTCCCTTAAAATTGAAGTTATTCTAATTGCACTTATTCTTGAACCTGGATCCCGAGACTGCTCTTGCTGCTTTTCTACTGTCTGCATGTGACCATCATTGTTAGTAAATACCCAGCTAACAGTCGGTAAAGGCATACTCAGAGAAAAAGTGCAGTTGAATTCTACAAAGTCTGCACCCTCATTCACAGTTTGATCAACAGGAGGAGTTTCCACAGATGGAACAGCTACAATCAGCCATACAGTGATTATAAATTACAGAAATGAATGTTATCTGAACACAGTAAGTAATATGCAATCATTGGCTGACCAAATTTAATACAAATATGCAAGCCCACAAGCAGTCTATGCAATGAACTAGAAAATAAAAAGTGCATAAATTGTTATATCACGGGTTTAATATTCTTACCTTCAAATTGGCTTAACACCTCGACTGGCAAGGCTTATATCAATCTGCCCCCATGCTATTATTTTCTTAATACTGTAACTTATTTTACAGTATCAAGACTGCAAAATATTGAAGACTAATTACATAATTGAGAATGTATGCTTTATAATTCTAATAATGGATGTTATCTTAGTTACAGAATACTGAGTCAACTGCATGGTAATGAAATGTATAAAGGTCTCATAAATGATGCGTCTGTTTATTAAGGACTTATTGCTACAACATTCTTACTAATGCAAATTACTGAATTCTTATGAATATGCCTACAAGAGTTTTGTGGTAATGTAGGCACAGTCAAGCCTGCAGCAATATTGGCTGCACACTTGTCATGTACAGAACATATGAAAACAGTTTTATGATAAACTAGTATACATGGCCCGTCCTTCGTACGGACAAGATACTGTAGTGTAAAGATAGGTCTGTGGACACGTCACGTGCAATCTTTTTGTTGCGAGGTCCCGGATATGCTGAATGAATTCGAATCTTGCTCTTCGCGCTTGTTTCGACAGAAATCGACACACTCCCCGTGTAGCGCTTGCGGCAGAAAACGTGTAGGTTGGATTTGGTGCAAATGCAATCAGAATTTGGAGAGAAACGAAAGCGCTAGAAGAGTAAGTTTCGTCGGCACGAGATATTCGATTGCTCGAAGCTTTGCGAAGGATGACGATACGTACAGTCTACACAGGACTGGTGTGGGCGTGTGTTCGAATGAACTGTTATGTGTAGCGTTTGCGTCATCGAGAAATTTCACGCGTGGGTCGACCCCTCGAATTGGGACCCTGTGCATAATTTTTTTAATTTTTACGCAAACCTTCCCCTGTGCGTGCCGAGTGTGCGTGCCGATTTCGGTTGCGAACGGACAAAAGAAGTGGCCGCCAAACGCGAACACACACACACACACACACACACACAGTTTGAGCTTTATATATTAGATTACAAAACTGACAGGGTGGGGAAAAACATAATGGAGTTGAGACCTCTGTTGCTAAAGTCTGCATATATACTAATATATGTATTAGTTGCAACTATAGTATACAATGAAAATGGTAGTGCACCATCTACGTACTACAAAATGTAAAGTCATGAATTGAATAACATAATTACAAACAACTGGTTTGGATATAAGTAGATTTAAACCACTTGTGATCAGAGGAAAAGGTAGTCACTAAGTGCAATCCATTCTACCAAGTAGATGCACTACAAGTCCTATTACAAATCCCATTGAGAAATGAAAAATACGAGATCGACCACGATGTATCCAACTTTATTATGCCAAAAGTGCAGTACAGTCCGTATCAGAAATGATACCAAAGCATGTACTAACTGTACATATGACATGACACATGAATTTGTGTCTAGAGTATAGCTGGATACCGACAAAATGGCTTGGAGTTAAGGGTCTGGAAAAAGGATCAGGGGAGAAGGTTGTTCAAAGGAATGTAGAGTAACAAAGGAAACTACAAAAAAAACTATGATGAAACCCAAGACTGGATTCCAGCTGTCAAACCATCTGGATTACATATATTTATATATATATATATATATATATATATATAACACATGTACACAGACCATGTAAACCTTCTACTATATCAAACACATTATTGTTAAAGTAGACTCGAGCCAGTCTCTCCCCGCCTTCGTCATTGGAGTCCCGGATTGTCAATCCTCGCTGTAGTGATTGACAATCCGGCGGGGTGGGGAGAGACTTCCTTGCTTAAGTCTAGCATTGAAGGGCTATTATCCAAGAGTGGTTACCCAGTTTCCAGTAGGCAAATGTGCCTCTAGCACATCTCTATGTACCAATTAAGGGACCAATGCAGTTTGCCTCCATCATCCACTGGACTATTTGAATCAGAAAATTTTATGACGTTCCAGTGGTACACAGATGGTACAGCAGTAACCTGAATGGTAAATCAACATCATTATGAAGTTACCTACTCCAGAGAATCCTCACTGGCAGTAAATTATTAAGTAAATGCCAACCATCAAGATAACAATGAAAACAATGAAACAGTTATAAAACAGTACTGTGCATAGCCATAGAAACTGTGTGGGCCAAGAGGGCGATGCCCCCTGTAATTTTCTGACCTCATTATACATTACTCCCAAATGCTATGCGCATATGATATGGTATTATATGTATTGGCTGATGCTGACATAAGGTACAACGATTACCAGTGAAACTTCAATTCCAGGCCATCACAACCTGAACAGTTTACAATTAGATTGAGACTGCTAATTGGATCTGACATGTTTATATATGTACAAGTACACAATTGAATCTAGCACAACAATGTGTGTATATTATGAGTTTGATTTATTGTTCAAGCAATTAAAGCTTGCTTATAATACCAACAAGAATCATTCTACCCAAATTAAACCGATTGAGTAGAGTGACATGAGCGATGACCTCTTACCATTAATCTGTTGCAATTATTTAAACATTGACGTAGATCTACAAAGTTACTACTTAATGCAATACACTATACAGCTCTTGGTACATGTTTACCACACTGCTGTCACTGTCTGAAACTTCTCGTGCTGTAAATATCATGAGAACAGTCTTAATTCCAACTTCCTACCACACGGAAAGACAATTATTGTGAAACAAGACAAGCAATGGTAAAGTCAGAGTTTGTACTAGACATATAACTATAAGCTAATAAACAATTAAGTACACTTACATTGAATAGTAAGATATCAGCTTTGTCTAGCAATTCTGAACCCAGCTTGCCGCAGCAATTGTAATCTTAATCAATGATTGTTAACAGTAATAGACATTCAGTTTAATTAAACAATAGCGTAAGTCAGAATAGGGTCTAGATGAAGACATTCCACTGTTGAGAGAATGTGTAGCTGCTGTCACAGAATTTAGTGCAGATAATTAGATTTACAAAATGTTACATTTCCAGTGCAGCTACGTGGCACTAGGCGACAATCCTAGATAGCTAGCTAGCCTAGAAGCATGTTACGGTAGTCATTCCTTGTGACTCTCCACTACTGCTCCACTTATGCCAGAAATGTGTTCACAGAAACGGTATAAGTCTCGCGCAGCCAGCTCCTCCCAAGTTCCAGTCGAAAATTATTACAGTCGAAGAGGGAAAGGGGCTGGTGCAGAGACTCCTAGCGGTGTGTCGTTGCGTCGCCGCTAAATTTTAGACAGCGACCATCCCCTTTAATGAATACGTTGTCTAGTAGCGACACAATCACAATAACGTATGTTTCGTAAGACGATGATTCGTTGCAAACGAGAGTGTCTACTGGGCACACTACTGACCTTAATCCTACCATCGACAGTTATTGCAATGGCACATATACGGTAGCATAGGCTCGAGTGCCCAATCCGAACTGTCTGAAATATCCAGAACGTGTACAGCTCAGAAAGAAAGAACACTGTTGCTAGAAATGGATTAATTAAGTTTAGTAAACAGCTAACTTCCTAGCTCTACTCACCAAACGCTATTCATTGCAAAACTATTACAGTGGATGAAGCAGTAGGCTACCTACGTAGGTAAATAAAATATTAATGATCGAGTAAATTAGAAGCAGACTTACCTGCGGGAATGTAGACTCGATCCAGTCTCTCTAGCGAGGATGATGAATACCGGATACCTTTGTGCAGTGGCACATACATGTATGG
>CAXXBX010000078.1:0-6450 GCA_964274945.1 Dehalococcoidia bacterium
TCAGTGTTATTCTATAATAGATATATACATACACCCTGTAAATCTCTATATCTATATAAGTCTGATCTGTATGTCTGCATATTTTATTAACTATCATCAATCACGCCAGAACTGACTGGCTAATCGCCACGAAACCGTGCATGAAGACTGCGTTCCATACCACGATGCAAACGCATGCACGGTCGGGTGTTGAATGTGTGTATTTTTTGCTTCATTTTGGTTTTATTACCGTAAAGTCAAAATTTACTTTTCAAGCTAATTAACATCTGTAGAATACTTTTACATGTGCTTTATGGAAGACTTATGAGGAACTACTTTGGCTTCTTTGTTTATGACAACAACGCGAGCAAAATAGAGGGTAGATAGAATAGACAATATTTCAGAAACTCATATGATTATTGTGATAATCAGTCGTGGAATAGATGGAGGGACATATATTCTTCCTTATGACATCCCCAGACACTGACAGTGATGGTCAACCTAATGCTCAAAACCACATGACTAATGGAAAAAAATGGATATGGCCAGCTAACGCTAGTTATGTTGCTTTACAATTTGGATCCTGTCATTACGGCACTGGACGTCTTGTGCCAAATCGAGCACGCAGACATGATCCAGACCCCGCAGGAGTGGCGAGTTTTTGGGGTCCAAGAGTTCGAGAAATTGAACAGCCATTGTCAATTCTGTTTTCTGATTCCGGTCATCCAAATATAAGGATGTTTAGCATAACAAATTTTCAAGATTGGTCAACTAGAGCAGGCTACGGTGAACGGCATTTGTAAACGGTAAGGCGACAGGGATTGCAACACACACACACACACACACACACACACACACACACACACACACACACACACACACACACACACACACACACACACACACACACACACACACACACACACACAAACACACACACACACACACACACACACACACACACACACACACACACACACACACACACACACACACACACACACATGATAATATTATGTCAACATTGTGCACGTGCAATGAGCTAGCTAACTAAAAATGATACTATTCAATGTCGATATAGGTAAACACACTCGTATAGCAAGAGTCACAAGGCACTACCGATATTGTTACTATCCGTAGGGCATTACACGTCAATTTCCGATTGATCCCAACAATACATATGAATTCAGTATCTGGTTGCTGAGTACAGGCAAAAATCTAATCAACTTTCTTGGCTTTCAAGTCTATGACGTGGCATTCAATATTCTTAATGTCAACGGCACAGACATACCATACTTCAAAAGAACCAATAATGATACAGAAACGTGGACACGATGGAATGGATTGTACTTCCAGCCACAACTGATCCTAACGACATTCCCAAATATTACAGCAACGGATTAAGCTGGCAATGGCCACCTAATTCTAAGTATGCCCAGCTGAAGTTTGGCACTTGCTATGGCGATGGAGACAACGCAGGAAAGACTTACTTTGCTTACCCTCAGGTCGTAGACTTTGATCTACAGCCATAGACAAAAGCAGTCAAACGTCAATTCTTCGATCTTTCTCTCGAGTATCTGTAAACCGTTTCGTTTGTGTTTGTAGTCTGTACCATGACGGAACAGTAAAAGCTGGAACGCCTAGCGTTTGTAGCACGTGCCATGACTTTGATACTGTTATCAGTTTCTTTGCAACAGCACAAGTAGCACTGCACAGCTTTTACGCTATCAAATCAAAACTAAATTCCATCTTGTCTCATCTTTCTTGGCCAGACCAGAGGTTATATATAACGTTGCTAGAGATTTGTATAGCAGGAACATTCGTGGGGTTGTTCCAGTACGCACTAAACTTCTATTCCGGAAATGGGTGTGGTCGTGCTGCTGTTCCCAGTTCAAATAGCGGCTTACAGGTGTCAAAGATGGAAGACTTGTCTTTGAAAATGTTATTAGGGCAACTCAAATCCGCTTCTCGATCCCGATTTGTCTCTAGCCACTGTATACCATCATTTCCGCACATCGACCTGCATGTTTTCTAGCTAGAATGGTAATATATCATTTGTTCCATCTGACTCTTGCTTGACGAATGTTGGAAGTCGAATTGTTCTTTCCTCAACGTGCATGGCGTCGATACATTTGAGGCGTTTGAAATTTATGGTCCCCGGTCTCGCTTTGTGCACGTAGACTACTTTGAATGTATGAGCGTCAGAGAATCTCTCAAGCTTCTAGGAAATCATGTGACACTCTAATCGCTAATTTTGTGGTAAACATGTGAAGGAAATAAGGCAAGCCTATTGTAAGTCAGTGAGATTCTAAACGCTGGCTTCAGAAAATACAAGAATGTATGTCATGTAACATGCATGCTGGTTAGAAATCAGACAACATTTGTAGTCGGGCTGCTAGTTACCGGAAACGAGTAGTGTGACTTTTCGCACGTTGTTCCACAGCCTCTTTGCATGGTGTTTCGTTGTTGTTGCCGTCTCTTTGTCAACAGCGTTGAAACTTCGGCGACTCCAGCTTTCGTCCTCTCAAAAACTAAGCAGACCAACAGCGAGACATGTACAAATGCACGTATGTTAGCTTTTATGCAATCAAATCAAAGATCAAAGACTACATTCTAACTTGTTTCATTCTTTTCTCGGACAGTCCGGAGACTCGGTGTTTTGTTTCAAGTATATAGAGACTAGAAATTCGCAGAGAAAACATTGGCAAGTTGTGGCTCGTGGGCGGTTCCCGTAAGCACCAATTTCGGAGACGGGTGCGGTCGGTCTCACGACGTCAACGCAGAGAACTGTACCTAAAGGCGGCGAATCTCCTCAGTTCGTGATGAACTATAACGTTAGCGGTATGTGTGCGAAAAGCTACAAACCAAAGCCTGAACTGCTCACATTCCTAGCGTGCTAATTAGTTAGCACCCTGGTTTCGATTCTCTCCTACAAGGGAACCTAGCAGTCAATCCGCCGAGTGCGCTACGGCGCTCTATTTATTTTCTAGCGAGGGCATCCGCACCCCCGCAAAAGAGTAAACGTGAATGGTTGGGCACTCGAGGAAGAAAATAATAAATAATCATATGTACGTCCTTGGGCAGTCAGATACCTATACAATACTGCAGTGTAAGGGTGTACTCTAAAGCCACACAGACATCGTTTTTGGATTATCGCATCGACGTAGAAGCTCTCTTCCAATTCGCGTGCCTAGTCGTTGCGTGAGATGAACATTCTAAAAGAATAGACTACTTCAAGAGAACGAGCGTGACACACACTACGACCCTTTCCAAGGTGGTGGGCACACTATTTGCCTATACTGCAACGGTATTGTCGAATTTGAGCTCTTCAAGAGACAGCTTTGCACCGATCTTTTCCGCGAACGAATACAGGCAGTTTAGAGGTATAACACAGCCAAATACAAAAGGTTCCTTCCTTCGGATATAGATCACACGAACCGTACTTCAGTGCACAGAAATTTGTTTTCTTGTTTTCTCTAACTTGTAAGAACTATAGTGTTATGTAGTTGTCAACTATACCTATATTGTGTTTAGTCCATGGTCACCACTATAGCTAACATTTATAAAACTCTATAACACAAACATTGCACAAGCAAGCTTATGAATCAAGCAAAGACAATAATTTAAAGTACTCCGTGTCTCAATTTCTATCAAGTGATTTCACGTTGGTTGGAGTAGATCTTTCCTGGTCTTTGCTCTCAAATAAGCTCTGCGACATCTCAGTAACCTTGAAAAGACACAACATTTCATGAAGACATAGTACTCAAAACTTGTTTGTATGCATATATTATTTATTATTATAACTTTTTATTATTATTGTCATTATTAATTATTTTCATTATTATTAACCCTAAAATAATTAGTGTTATTATTATAGTTGTTTTTGTTGTTGTTTTTAGTTGCTGTTAAGATAGTCTACAACTCATTACAGAACACTTATTTAGAATAAATAGATAAGATTATTTCAACAGACTATAAGAAATGGCTCTCTCTCTCTCTAATAAATTTGAATTTTGAAGGAGTGAAATGGACTTTCTTCTGATCGCACAAATGATGACAGACGAGTACAATGATAGCATGAAAGTAACAACAGAAAAGACAACACAACAGTCAATAGACATTTGGCAACAAAGAAACAGATGATGATGGCTCTTTTTCGTCAAATTCTCTTGGCACATCTGTATCCAACTCACAGCTGACACTTTCATTCTCAACTGTTTCAAGATTTCGCTCTATTTCATGTCTTTCTCTCACAACCTCTAATTCCTCCTCTAGTTGCAGATTCTCTTCAGTGTCACTTGTTGTTGGTTGTCACTCCACATTTCCACACAGCACACACTAGCAGCCAGGTCCACAATTACGACCTTTCTTAGCACAAGCACAGTGTTTGCTCTTACAACCATTCTTACACCCACAACCACGAGTCAAAAGACAAACCCTTTCCGTAATCGTTCCAATGTTTTTGGAGTGTTCCAAACAGTCTTCAGCTGACCAGTATTTTCTTCAATCTCCCATCCTGACTCAACAATATTATTTGGTTCAACATGCTGCTTGTCTGCCTAACTCCAGAGGTGAGCCACCCAAAGAGATCTCCTCCAATGCAATTTCAACGCTCCAGCAGATGCCAGCATCTCATCTTCAAAAGGAATTCTAGCCCAAATTGGATCTCTGATGGCATTGATAAACAGTACATGCTGAGTGTCAGATAACTCTCTACCTGCACAGTCCTTAAACAGTTGTTTAATAGAGCTACATTGAAATGTTGAGAGGTGCTTTTTGAAGTAAGCAGACCCAAAAAGGCGATAAAAGGCATTGATGGACTTGGATGGGTCAGAATCTACTAAAGTGCCGTGACGTTCATGGATGACCCTGTAATAAATAAAGCGTTTTGAAACAAAGTGTTCAAGAATTTGCTTTGCCCAAACGTGCAAAAATGCAAATGTAATCGCAACCAGTCGTTATAAAAAGCATCTGAAAGACTGATTTCAAAGATTTTTGATCAATATCAGCAAGATCAGGATTTTGAAGGGGTGCCTGTCGCAGACGGTTCAAAAGAAGGACCTTGCTATGACTGAAAGGTGAAGAAAATGAAGATGGTGATAACTGGACAATGACATGTGTATTCCCATATTTCTCCATTAATGAAAGACCTATGTGGTAGGTGTCAGTGTCCGGTGAATAAATCAGAATTGTATCTCCCTGTGACTAAATGCAAGTCGCCATACTCTGCTGTCTCCTTCATCATGGTTGCTGTCAAGCATTGGTTCCCGACCAGCCACACCTTGACGTATAATGCTCTATGCTTGACCTCTCATATGACCATCTAATTCTCCTGCTACAATCAACTTTTGCCCATTCTTCAGATAATCTGCACTATCAGAGTGTAGCAGCTTGGTCGAAACGTAATCGATGAGTACTCGTTTCTGCTTCCTGTTGGCAATAAATTTCTGCAAATTTTGAGGGAGAGGTATATCATCCTCAATTGGGATGATCTCAGACGCTTTATCAATTCTAGTCAAATCTCTTCCCTTTCGCTCAACTGACTTTGGGATGATTCCAGTGGTGCAGGGATCATCAAAGACTTCGAATATGGAAATATCCACTTACAGAATAGAAATCGAGAGTAGCCTTGAATTGTTTTCATGAAAGATAGCTGTAGAGGTGATGAATAGACAAAAGCATTCCATCAAATACTACAACATCTGGTGGAGTTGTTGAGTCAATTGATGTTTCAATGACCCCTGGGTATAGTCTTTCCATTACTGCAGTAGTGTTAGCCTTTACTCCCTTGCATGGAATACCATCTGCATCAGCTAGAGTCCTTGGAAGATCTAGAAATTAACAAGCCCTGCTTGCAGTTGTCGTCCCTGAACAAAGAGTAACCTAGAGTCTTCTTTATACATGTCTGTACAAGCTAATTCTGCTTCTTCCAGATTAATCTTTTGTTTTTTCTTAGCACTGGTCTCCCCGGACGTCTTCAGCTTTTTCTTTTGCCTCATGACTACGCTGGTACTACGGGTGCTGAGAAACTGGTAATACACATAATGTTTGCATGATATCAATCCTATTTGCCTAAAACTTAGCATGTCCTCCCGTAATCTACTGTCTGCTGCCTCCCCACTAACAAAACGTTTAAGTGGTTTTACAACAGTGACACCATCTCCATTACTTGGTTCACAGTCAAAATCTTTGTGCAGTTTAAAGACATTCTAATATGCTTTTACATTCCCAGTCTATTTTTCTAACACTGACAAGATGGCATGTATGTAGTTGATCCATACTCAGTGGTTCTGCATGGAATGATCTGCTCTTTTATGTTAGCAAGTAAGCCACTTCTGTAGGGTAGGTATCCAGCCAGCTTGGACAAAGTGTTCGGTGTTATTCTTGTAAGGCAGGCCGTTTTTCCCATCTCATGCGATTCATCTAGTGCTACTGATTTCAACTGTGTTCCGCTTATATTGCCCACAAAAC
>CAXXBX010000079.1:0-33096 GCA_964274945.1 Dehalococcoidia bacterium
GAGCTTCTCAGACAGCTCACCAAACAGAATGTACAGTGGTGTTGGTCAAAAAATCATGAAAGAGCCTTGCAGATACTCTGTTCAGAGCATGGCATGAAGATAACGAGCCATTAACAGTGGATTCAGAAGAAGTGTGCAGTTTAGAAACAGCTAATGCAGCGACAAATTCCAACTGACAGAGTTGGATTAGACAAGAACAAAATGAAACAGGCGAAGTCCTACAGCCCAGGAGCCAAAGACTTGAAACAACTTTATTCAAAAGATACTGTAAGAATTCAACCAATTCACACTGTAAAACAATGAGCTAAAACAACAGTAAAACGGCAAATACTACCAAAAGTCTATGAAGTGGAAACTGAAGATAGAAAAATGCTAATTTGGAACAAATGGCATCTGATACAGACAAAAGAGACCAAAACAGTTAATGAACGACGACAACACAAAGAAATAATCAACAACAAGCCTACCAAGGAAGTCAAGATACGAAGAGGCAGAGTAGTAAAGGCGCCTAGATACTTATCTGACTGTGACACTAATGTTTGTATTCATGAACAGATCAGTAGTCTAAAGACAGACAAGTTGCAGCTAAGGGTACTGTAGTGTTGTTGGGCAAGTTTGTTGTTGTTTTGAAGAAGGAAGGATGTGTAGGAATGTATAGTAGATATTAGTATACGCTTTTACGATACACTCGGTCGCACGTACGTACCATCAGTGTTAAACCAATCAATTGCGCTCAGGTTTCGTGGATTTCCAACTCACTAGATGGTGAAATAATTATAATGACGAGCAGGGTTGCACCTGAAAGAAAAAGAACTTATTCGCTAAAAATAATACAACGATCGTCACTGGTCGAAGCAATAGGAAAATAGGTATACACATACATCTACGCGATGATTCTATACTCCTTGTTCAGCAATTGTCCATCTCATTACGTCTATGTCAAGAAACAAGACCTATGAGTCTGATGTATACAGTCTAAGAAACGTCAAATACGATAACAAGTTTTTGACAATTGAAGAAGATCATCTGACTCTTGTATAGCCGCATGCTATTACTCAACTATTAAATTTATTTTCTTTATTTTTGTTTATAATTTATAATAACACGGTTCTGACAACCCGGATTATCCGAATATATATATATATATATATATATATATATATATATATATATATATATATATATATATATATATATATATATATATAAAGCAGAGGTGTCTGTCTGTGTGTCCGTCTATAAGAGCGTTTCTCAAAAACGGCGACTCTGATCTCAGCCGAATTTGGCTCGCGCACGCCGAATTCATTCGCGTCGAAAGTGAGACTGTAGTCGTCTTCCTGACTTCTCCCACGACGACGCAATGGCACTCCGCTCGCGCGCGAATATCTCTGGAACGGCGCATCGCATCTCCACCGAATTTAGACTGCCCGTTCCCAACGTCGGACGGTACGCGCTGAGCGTGTCGCTTATTGCGGGTGACGCTGGGAAACGGAAGATATCTTTGCTGATATCCGGGTCTTGAAAAATACGCCCACAGTCGTTTGCCAGTCTACGACCGTCGAAGGGCTGCCGTGTTTAATGCACCTGTTTCCCGAAACACCAGCGACGTCCTCGAAGAGACGACGTTCAACGGAACTGTCGAAATGGCGAGAGTCGGCATTCGTTATATACGGGGAACGGATTATCCGGGTAACTATTGCATGTGACTTGCACGTTACGGGATTCACGTCGAAATTATAAATGCCAGGTTTGATACACCTGTTCTCCGAAACGGGACTGTCAAAATAGCTTTAATAGAATCAATAATACAATCAACGGGATTGTTTGAAACTGGACACGTGTCGAATAGATGCCAAGTTCGACACCCGTTCCTCGCAACGGCAGCCACGTCCAAGTCGAAATGGCTTCAACCAATCGCTAATCCAATCAACGGGATGTTTGGAAACGGCAATTGAACGGGATATAACTATGAATGAGAATTCTGTCTGCCTGCTGCTAACCTGCAAAAGCACTTACACCACGGCTAAGTAGTGACAGTAAACGGTTCTCTAGACAAACTGTACGTGACCTGGCTACACTCCCTCTGCCTCTCCAACCATCAAACGCATTTTTAGATACTTTCTGCTATAATCTCTGCCTATAAAGGCGACCTGTCTGTCTGTCTGTCTGTCTGTCTTGTCTGTCCTGTCTGTCTGTCATTAATAGCAAACAGTGTCTGCGAATCAATAATTTGTGTGATTAAACTATTACCCGGGCGAAGCCGGGCATTGGAGCTCGTGCTATATATGTTAGGGTCACGGAAACAAATACTAATTACTTCAAGTTTTAGTCTGTACGTGATCAAGAAGACTACATCGGCGTCGACGACAAAGGCGAGATCATACGACCAAGTGAAGTCAAACCCTACCAATGTAGGTCAAACTTCTACAACAGTTACAATAAAGAGCGTTTTGCACCTGCCCGCGATTGCTAGATCGCTTAGATAGCCGGCTGCTTGAAAATTCTATAGCAAGTTATTAATGCGAAGTCCGAATGCGTGCATGCATGTGTGTGCAGTCTATTTACAGAATACTTGATTGGCGTATGCGTAGTAGCCTTTATTAATGTTGTGTGCACGAACGGCAGGCTTGTACAATATATTTAGCACCGATTTGCGCAATGCAGTGCAAAGAGTTTGTAGTCTGATCGAGATTGTTCAATGGCTCTTCGTATTTCATTTAGGTATTACTTAAGAAATTATACTCAGGGTTTTATATGGAAAATTTCAGATTGGTAGGAAATTTTTAAAAATGGTACGTGTACTGTACGGCAACACTCACTCTTTGTATTGACATTAATTGGGTCTATTACCATGTCTTCCACTAGCAGACATCACAACTAAGACTCGGAATTGTCTGACAGAGGGAACTTGAAGCATCTCATTACGAATAGCAATCGAATATCCCGATTTAAATAGCCAATTTTAATGGCAATCGTTGGTGTGTTTGCTACTATTAACACTAAAAGCCAAACCAGCTAGAGATAACTAAAGTTGTAAAGCGAAGTTACATGTAGTCTACATATTCGATTATATATTTGATCAAAAATTAGTACTGTACAAGCCTATAGTCTAGAAGAATTGTATGTTTATTTGGGAACTAGAATTATACAACATCCGGGGATTTTTAATACTCACGTGACGTCTTTGTCTCGCACCTGGTTGGGCCAGAGCAAGTTCCTACAGCACGAATTCTTCGCGAACGCAGAAAGAACGTGAGTTACTTAAAACTTAAATGTGCGCACGCTACTAAATCCAACACGCAGAACATGGTTCGGAACTTCCTGCTAGTATACGCTGTACACGCTAGATTACAGTACAATGCACAAGTGTTGTAGGTGTGGCCCATGCATCCGCTCTAGTGAGATGCTAGAGACAATTTCGTGCTTATAGATATTTCTTTGGTTTGCTTCAGTTTCATTGTGTCTGCAACGTACAGTAGAGGTGTTTTAGGATTTAGTGTAGAATGATATTTCTGCGCATGCGCACAACAAACAGTTTGCTTATACATGTACCCGTCTCTAGTCAGCTGTTTCCTTTCTAGAGACCTGACCTGTAGCACGCGTAATTGCTTGTTGATTTTGACTGTTACTAAAATGAGAGAATTAGTGGCATTGGTTATCAGGTTTTTGACACAAGATATCTGCACTCGCCAAATTTATATTAATTACTAATGAGGTTGATGTTGCAATAAATTAATATCAATGCATCTACCCACTTTAATATAAAATTTTATTATTGCGGCGTTCACATGCAACTCTACAAAGTTTTAATAATTAACTAATTTAACTAGCACCGCTTTGCGATAATATTAACTAATGTTTTACGTCGTGCAGATGAAGACTAATCTCCTTTCGTTTGCTATCATCATCATCATCATCATTACTCTCGTAACTACTGGAAAAGAATCTTATTATAACGTAAGGTGTTACTATGTTTGTGAACCCAACATTTATTTATAGAACGTCTAGTTTGTGGGCGGCGGGATTAACGGGATCGGGCCATGGTCGGACTACCTTCCAAAAACCTTTCGTCGTTCGTCCATCTAGCCTTGTCCTCAGACTCTCTCGCGCTAGTCTTGTCCGGTGCCCGTATGATAATTCCAGGCGCGAGAGAGTCTGAGATCATTCCGCCTACTTCCTGCTATATCTCCTTAATAAATGCTCACTAAGTGTCACCCCAACGTCATCAAGTGTCCCGTAACTTCAAAATCAAATTAACGTTAGAACTAATCCAATAAACGTACCACACGGGATGCTATGACTATTGTTTGGTGTTTGTGACATATCCAGCACTTGCAGACAACTGAAGCATGTTGAAAAGGTAACTCTAGGGAGTGTTGGTGACGGGTGTCGTGATGACCTTCTACGTAGTTCACACGCGGCCATTAGCGTTTGCGCGCAGACTAAACTTCGAAGCAAAAAGCGCGCAATGACAAGGGAAGGAGTTGATCTTGACATAAAACTAAGGTGTGGAGAGTCAACTTGAAGCTTCAAGGGCTATTCTTTCGCGCAAATATGTATTTTTTCATACTTGAAGACTTCTCGAAAGGTAGACGGTAGTTTCATGTCAAGATTAACCCCTTTCCTTGTCATTGCGCGCTTTTTGCTACAGAGTCTAGTCTGCGCGCAAACGCTAATGGCCACACAGGAGATGCGCGTGTGAACTACGTAGAAGGTCATCACTCCGCCAATTTGTAGATCTCAGACTACAAGCCTACACGACACCCGTCACCACCACTCCATGGACTTACCTTTTCAACATTTCAACATGCTTCAGTTGTCTGCAAGTGCTGGATATGCCACAAATACCAAACAATGGTCATAGCATCCCGTGTGGTACGTCTAGTATTGGATTAGTTCTAACGCTAATTTGATTTTGAATTTATGGAACACTTGATAACGTTGGGGGTGACACTTAGTGAGCATTTAGTAAGGAGATATGGCAGGAAGTATGCGGGATGATCCCAGACTCTCTCGCGCCTGGAATTGTCATACGAGCACTGGATAAGACTAGCGCGAGAGAGTCTGGGGACGAGACTCCATCAGCGTCTGGACTTCCTGTCTAGGGTAAAGTAATTATAATTCTAGTACTCAATTCAATATATATTTACCACAGTCTATTGCGTATCACATATTAGAGTTGCTAGTGCGCATGTTTAATTGCAATTGCAAATTTTAGTCAATGAAAACTGTTTAGCGTGCGCTAGTTGAGTACTATTTAACGCGCGCTACGTTACTTTACTGTCAGAATAATTATGAAGGGAGACTCGACAATGTGTTTGTTCTACTGTCTAATATTGTTAAAAGGTCTGTCCAACATTGTCTCGTCTTCTCACCATTCGTCCAGGAAAAACTATCTGCGTTTACGGTCACGTACCTTGCGACTCCTGCAACTTTGATATCAATCTCTACAAAAGTCCAGCAGGAGACAACAGCGATGTCGCTCTCCACATTGGCGTTCAATTTGATGCAAAGGCCGTTATTTTAAACTCTAGGGAAAACGGATGTTGGCGAAGGGTGATAACAGCAGACACGTTTCCGTTTGAGAGTGGGAATAAATTTCTGCTCACCATCACAACGACAAATAGAACTTACGACATCAAAGTGAACGGAACGCTTTTACATTCTTTTGTCCACCGGTTGCCGAAACAATGTGTGAAACGCTTTGGTATCAATCACGCTTTATGCATTGGAAACCTAACTGCGGCTGCGGATGTAAGCTACTGTACAGTTAGTAGAGAAGTGTTTGCATGTAGAGATTCGCGTGTGTACAATGTGTTAGTGTGCGTGCGTGTGTGTACTGTGTTTTGTCTGTCCGTCCGTCCGTCCGTTTGTCTGCCCGGTTGTTTGTCTGCCCTGTTTGTTTGTGTGCCGGTCAGTCTGTCTGTCTGTCTGTAGGTCAAGTCTATTAGTTAATGAATTTGTTGTTTGCAAGGACTGATTTGTATTTTTAAAATCCTAGCATATATGTACAAGTAGAATCTGTATGAGAATAAATTATCTCTGTCTGTTTGTTTGGTTGTCTGTTTGTCTGTCTGTCTGTCTGTCGGTCTGTCTGTTTGTCTGTTCGTTTGTTTGTCTGTCTGCCTGTCTGCGTGTCTGTCTGTCCGTCCGTCCGTCTGTATATTTGTCTGTCCGTCTGTCTGTCTGTTTGTCTGTCTTTCCATCTGTCTGTCTGTCTCTGTCTGTTTGTCCGTCCGTCCGTCTGTATGTCTGTCTGTCCGTCTGTCTGTCTGTCTGTCTGTCTGTCTGTCTGTTTGTTTGTCTTTCTATCTGTCTGTCTGTCTGTCTGTCTGTCTGTCTGTCTGTCTGTCTGTCTGTCTGTCTGTCTGCTTGTCTGTCTGTCTGTCTGTCTGCCTGCCTCTCTGCATGTTTGTCTGTCCGTCCGTCCGTCTGCATGTTTGTCCGTCCGTCCGTTTGTCAGTCTGTCAGTCAATCTGTCTGTCTGCTTTTCTGTGTGTCGGTCTGTCTGTCCAATTATTTCTTTGCCACACTTTCTTTCTTTTGTTAATTTCCTAAGTCAGAATGAGTCTGACTCAACAGTACATGTACATAACAGTTAAACAGATCAATTGCGCTCAGGTTTCGTGGATTTCCTACTCACTAGATGGTGTAAGAGTTATAATGACGAGCAGGGTTGCACCTACAAACAATTTAGTCGCAAAAATGGTACAATGATCGTCACTGGTCCAAACACCAATAACAAAGGTAACACACACACACAGACACACACACACACACACACACACACACACACACACACACACACACACACACACACACACACACACACACACACACACATATCTACGCGATTCTATTCCTTGTTCAACAATCGTCCATTTCATTATACGTATAGCTCAATTCATAATGACAAGAGTTCCGAACTACGAGACTAATGTATACAGTCTAAGAAACGTCAAGTACGACGACAAGTTTTTGACAATTAAAGACGATCATCTGTCTGTTGTAAGGCCGCAAGATAATTCAATTAATAAACGAATTTTTATGGTCTTCTTTGTTTTCTAATAACAGGATCTTGATAGTCCGGATGATAAGTTTAGGGTCAAGGAAACAGATCAAGGATACTACACGTTTCAATCTGTAAGTGATCTTGAAAACTACATCGGCGTCGGCTACGAAGGAGAGATCATACCACCAAGCGAAGTCAAACCCTACCAACCCACGTCAAATTTCTACGACAGTCGGCATGTTCCACCTGTCCACGATTGCTCGCGTGAATAGCCGGATACGCGCGAAACCTAGTGAATGATGCGAAGTGTGCATGTGTGTGTGTGTGTGTGTGTGTGTGTGTGTGTGTGTGTGTGTGTGTGTGTGTGTGTGTGTGTGTGTGTGTGTGTGTGTGTGTGTGTGTGTGTGTGTGTGTGTGGTGTATTGAATGCCTGCGCATGGGCGTAGATGTGTAGTCGCTTTGTGTGAATGTTGTGTGCACGAACTTTAGACTTGCTTGCACCGATGTGCACAATACAGTGCAGGGAATTGACAGTCTAAAGAAAAAGATGCAGGGAATTGACAATCTAAATTGACAATCTAAAGATTCCATTCCCAATACAGTGCAGGGAATGGCATCGTAACTTTCTGTGTATTTAATTAAGAAACTAGACTGTACATGTACGCCTATCTAGACATACAATTGACGATTAGCCACAAAACTTCGCTCAATACCTATACACCGCGCCTATGGAGTCCCGTATCTAGTTTTGGATACCGTCTAGATTCGGACGCGAGATCCTGGTCCAACGCAATTGTCTAAGTATGAATTATAGGGCAACGTAGAGACGTTAGGTAACTATTTTTAATGCGTGACAATGAATGGATTTGGCTTGTTCTAGCGAGAACGAGACTCGACTAAAGCTCTGCCCCGCCCTACTATAAACCCGGACAAATACCTCTAGTTTTGGATGGCCTCTCGTGTAGAGCTACCAAAGCACAGACGCAAACCGAATATATTTGTTGCAGTAGTCTAACAGCTCATCTTTCAAACAATCGTATGGACAACGTTGTCGTGTTTCGTGCTTAGCCGTGGTAGACGTCAGAGTAGAGTGAAGTCACGCTCTCTAGTTTCGGATGCCCGAAATACGCTAGATCGTCATTTTCCGAGCAAATATAAAACACTGTAAATATTTTGAGCATATAAGTTCGACGTCTAGTGCTAAAATCAACTTTTAAGACCTGTTTCTACGTATTTCTAGCCAATGTCTCATCACTCTCTGCAGCGTAGAGATCGTACGGTGCCGTTTCAACATCTAGGGAACAAAATTTCTCTATATAGCAGTATCTTACTGGCTTGCTGCACACCAGTAAAATGGGTTCTACTTGCACAATCACAGTAGGGTATTTCCTTTGCTATTGGATATATAGTTTCCTTTTCTCGTGAGAGGGTAGGACTAATTTGTTCCACTTTTCATACGGCACTTCCTATAAACAAGCGTTCCGGACTGTAGTATGATGTCACTTGTTGTTATTAACTAACCCACGGTCAACTACCACGTGTAACGCACACGTATTCTTCCGTTGTGTTCTCTATCTAGTAGCGTTGTGCTCTAATTGTAATACGAGTCAGTAACGCCACATGGTGACAGGAGTATGGAGCCGCGATTCCCAGCCCTAGCTCCGTTTGACTTTGGCCACCCAGACGATTGGTCGAGATAGCACAAAAGGTTTGACCGTTACCGGAATGCAACAGGATTGAAGGACAAGTCCGACACCGTACAAGTCTCAACTCTCGTTTACTCCATGGAGGACAGAGCTGAAGACATTTTGACATCAATGTCGCTGTCGCAGGATGACACAGGGGATTACGACATTGTCATACAGAGGTTTGAACAACACTTCATAGAAAGGAAAACGTAATTTATGAACGAGCTAGATTTAATCAGCGGCGTCAGGACGAGGGGAAACCTAGTCTCGCGTGGCCAGACGTTCGCGCCCTGGGGAGGGGCGAGAAGAACGTCTGGACACAGTGGCCCGGCTGGTATGCATGACATCATGATTAGCTGTTACCGCGCAAAATGACTAGTACAGGTAATTACCATATATGAAAGCGTCCTTTTCATCCTACAATTTTCTATTGTGACCTGTAATTTAACTTGAGCGCAGACGGAGATCTGCTCCTCCGCAGCAGCAGGTAGTTGACCGGATGTCAGAATTACGAGGCTGATTGGATGGATTGCGTTCTTTGCAAAGCGACTACGAAACCTGCGACCCGCCGTTTAGTACACAGTTCTGGCAATGAACATCGTAAGGTGATCTTAGAAGAGTTTGTGGTCGAGTTTTACCCTGATTCGGTGAGCGTCATGCTCTCACCACACTCTTGCTCTGACGACCTTGCGCAAGAAATCTAGAGAAGTTGAAATCCCTACGAGATGAGCTCAATAGGAAGGAGGCAGAGTTGCGAGGGCAGGTCAACGCCGTTGGGAAATTGCATGGTCTAGATGTGATGAACCATCAGAACGTGCGCGCTTGATACCGATGTCAGCGTCTTCAGCTCGAGCTCGCTCTGCAGTAAAACGGTCTGCCAAAGAGTCTGGTATCAATCTCCTTGGCACTAAAAAACGCAGGTCGTGGTAATGTATGCACGCATGCACGCATGCGGAACCGACGTTGTTTAGAATCTCGAGCCGATAATGTCGCGCGCAATGAGACCCAATTTGGCAAATGGTGGATGAAGGCAGAGCTTCTGGTTTTGATATGGCGTTGCATTACGCTCTAGGCAAACTTAAGCTGTGTAATGTAGAGCTGAAGAAGCAGCAGCGTGTTGTCGTAGTACAGCACATCTACAACGGAAACGACGACTGTCTTCCTACAGGATACGGTAAATCGCTTTGCTATCAACTTAGACCGTTTATGGTTGACTGTAAGCTAGGGAAATGTGGTGAAGAAGATTGTGGATATGTCGTCAGTATGGTCAGTTATGTGACGAGATGATTTGCCACAGAATAGTCGTCGGACGGCTATCACCAAAGCTCGGCAAAGCGAAGCAGTCAAAGAAACAACAACACGCGATACGCAGTCAATTCCAGGAAGTCACGGAAGACGTGTCATCGATACGTTTGAAGAAGTCGACAAAGAAGCAGGCGCCTTGGACGCAACAATTGAGACCGCGTGACACAAAGATGCTAGGGAAGCTGCAAACACGGACGGAAGTCTGTGGTAGATGTGGCCAAGCACCCACCCATAGCAAGAGCAAATGCCCAGCCTTGGAAGCAAAGTGCTTCAAGTGCGGAAATACAAGACACTTTGGAGCAGCATGTCGAAGCAAGATCGTGAGTACTGTCCGCAAGATGGGTGAAGAAGAGATAGATACGGAAGAGGAAGATGTTCTGTTCCTGGGCAGCTTAGAATACCAGGGCAGCCAGCCTTGGATGCTTGATATCAAATTTGATGGCATACCTACCAGGTTCAAAATAGACACGGGAGCAGATGTGACTGTACTACCTTATAACTTCTTCAAGCAGCACTTGGCCCGACCTCTAAAGGCAACAAAGAAGGTTTTACGAGGCCCTAACCAGAGCCATTTGGAAACAGTTGAAGAATTCTCATGCAAGAAAAGAAAGGAGACAAGTTCGTTTAAGAGCCTTTGTATTTCGTTTTAAAAAAACCTAACGAATGCTTTCCTTGGGAGGCCAGCAATTGAACATTTGGGTATCGTTGTGCGTGTAGAAGGGGTAATGGAAGAGATCAAATTTCCAAAACCCCTAAATTTTATTAATTAATAAAGGTGCCGCGCTGGCCCACCCTCGCATCTCACACACCTCACCTTATCAAAGGTGAGTTTGCAGTAAAAATACAGAGTAAACTACTTGGCTTATACATATAGATTAAGCTCATTACAAAAGTCGTGATGTGTGCGTTACTAAGTCTTTTTCGGTCATAGTAGAACGAAGCTAGGTTGAAGTGCAGAAAAAGATCTCTCAGTATGCAGTGGCCGTTGTACCTGGTATTGTGAAATACAGTTGCAAGAGTACGTCAACCTCGAAGAACATAGGAACGGCAAGTAGCATCTCAGTGGCGTAGGAATATCATCCAGGTTGGGGGCCAAACCTCAAATTATGGCGCAAGTAGCCTCGTGTACCCAGGACGTCTGGCGCAAGTGTAGTTTTACACTGTCGTTTAGTGGAGCTCCTCGTTTTTTTCCACTTGTAGTTCGTTTTTACGATACTCTTTTTATATATAATGACTATAGTTGCTGACCATGGCCGTGGCCCAGTGGCCTCCGTGGTTCCTAGAGCAGTATAGACCGACTCAGGTAACACGTAGTTGTCTTTGAAGTCTTATTACATCAAAGTCATTTGAATATGTTTCAACTAGTGTATTGCGTATTGCAACATCTCATTCCACTGGATGGTTGCAGGCCGTAATCAGCAGTTTAAAATCAGGCCGTATTCGCGAGATGTACACAACAGATCAGTCGTGTTCGTTATCAGGGGCGTATACAAATTGGCAAAGGTGCTGGAGCACAGTCATCAGAATCGAGACCCATAGCAGCCGTTTCTGATGTTGCCCCAAGGGGTAAAATCTAAGTGGGCATAGTGCCATTGCCCCCATGATTCTTACGGCTATGCCTTAGCACCGGCGTAGGAAGCGGGGACTGGCGGGGTGGGGGCTGAAGCCGGCTCACTCAGTGTAAGAATTGAAATTTTTTGTGTTAATGTCTTTTGCAAATCTGCATGTTTACAGTCTGGCAAGCGAGGTAGTTTTTGCTTACTCATGATGACATCTGCGGTACAACCCCCCCCCCCCCGCTCGTGAACATCTTCCTACTCCACTGCAAGTTAGATATAGCACATCACCCCCCTAGAGAGCAAATGTATAGAGGCGGCGTTAAATCTTGACGCTCTGCGTAGTCACTATAGGCACTTGTTTTGGCATAAACGGCACCATACACTAGCTCATTAGCCCGTTCTTCACCCGGGAAAGGTTAATAACACAAATTCCCATTTACAATTCAGTTATTGAGCGGAGAAAACACAAACTCCTGAATAATTTATTTCTGGTGCAGTTTCATCTAATTAGCTAAAGACCCGGATATAATCAACACGCGAACACACAAACACACACAAACACACACACACACACACACACACACACACACACACACAAACACACACACACACACACACACACACACACACACAAACACACACGCACACACGCGCACACACACACACACACACACACACACACACACACACACACACACACACACACACACAGAGCTCTCCTTTATGTAGCTTGTGCAGAAGCAGAACTGTAACTTTTTATGATAAGATGAAAGCAACAAATTGGGAAACGTGAGCGTAAGCGTGTAATCCTGAAAGGTGGGCTAAGCGTGTAAAATAACACCACATCCAGGTTAATTAATTGCATTAAAATCATGAGCCTACATATTTATATATAGAGTCATGAGAATGGTCGTGTAGTTTGGCGTTACTACGGCCGGTACGCGCATGCCCTGTGTATACCCGTGTCTCCTTGTATAGCTAATGTGATTGTGGTAAGAAGATAGCCAGACTGATTGCCACTGTAATAACAACAAATGACCCGGTAGTTTTGGCGTGATTGATGTTACAGACAGACAGACAGATCAGACTTTGTTATTCATCTAAATATAGATCACACGCAGTACATTAATTAATTAATTAAATGGACCAATGACGCCACAAACACGTCAAGTTGTGTTTGAATTATGCTTGTAATAAACAATACCGAGAACGCAATACAAGAACACAATTACAACACCATAGCGCTACACGTGCATGATCTAAAGTCATGAACACACTACTGCGCACATGCGCAATGCTATAACATACGTCATAAGCGTCATACCACGTTGCGCCCCACCACTTATTAATCTGGACTCACCTCAACTGCAGCCACCGGAGGTACATCCAACCTACAACGAGAGATGATAAGCGAGGAAATAAGGAATCTACCAACATTTGATATACTTTTTGGGATTGCGTTCGGGGTTGTAATAAAATTGGGATTTGGCGCTGCGGCCGACGGTGCTTGGTGTTGCAATCGTTCCATCTGGATTGACGCCAATGTAATGACCGGAATACTTTAACGACTCGAAGGTGTAGTAACCATCACCTGTTTCGTAAACTTCAAAGTAACTGAATTGGCTTTTCTTTTCCTGTAAAATGTTGTGCAGTGAACACTGGGTTACTTATTGTGAACTCTGTTGGCTATGATCTGTGATCTTACAGCCACAAGGCGATCGTTTCTTATTGCCAGATATTTGTCACGAAATTTCATGTTTTGCAGAGACACGACTCTTCCTTCTGGGTGTAGTATAAATTGGGCTAATAAATTCGATAAAGTTAATTAAGGCAGCAAAGCTTGTCGACATGTTCCACACGCACACACAGACACAGACACACACACACACACACACACACACACACACACACACACACACACACACACACACACACACACACACATACACACACACCTTTTTCGCCATCACCTCTAGTAGCCACAGTTTCTCCATCTTTCATCAGTTTCAAATTGTCATTGGTGACTTTGTTTGTAATGTACACAACCTGACGGGTATACATACATATATCTATACAGGGAGTGCTTCTATTTGGCCATAACTATTACTTGTTTCTTTACATTCTAGTATATACTATATCGAGCATATTTATTCTAGTTTGTAATGTTTCCTGACTAGCAGACTCAACAGTCATCAGGAAGCCAAGTGCCAGTACATATTTTTGGCCATGGAAACTACAATAATGACATCTGCTTACGTAAATTCGCTAAATAATTGAATGAACATCACTAATGTGCATACTTACAGTATCTCCTCACAATACGTACTGAGGTATTGCAAGTTTGTGTAAGCGTCAGCTGTACTTAAATGCATGACGGCACTTTACACCGACAAATATGCGTCTTGTAGAAATTGCACTTTTAATGTACGTCATGCAGCTCTACCATTTACAACGTCAACTATAGAGTATAAACACTTGCAAAGTCGAGACTTCTTGTTTTTAAACGAAGTAGAAATGTTCATTTAACATGTCACAAATTTCTAGATAGCAATACCCCAGAAATGCTTGCTGCAGTGGTCACAGAAGCAATGATGACGGCAGTAAGTAGAACAAAGATATTCTTCATCTACAAAAAGCAATACAACAAATACAACAAGCAAAAAGCCAACTCTAAGTCATTGTAATAGTAACAGCAAAAGCTTCAAATCAATTTAGCTTTTTTCGCGGCTTGGGCTAGATATATCGGGCATAAATTCTGTCTATTGTCTAATCAATTCATTAATTGCCGGATTATATTATGAGTCAACGTAATTCACTCTTGATAAGTTGTCCTACTCCTTTTGATATTGAAATGCTTGCTCATGTGTCTGCTCATCGGTTGAGAAGACGAATAACTTATGTATACAGTTGCGATAAACCAAACCGACATCCTCCCTCGTCGACCTCGAACACGTGTGTGTGTGTGTGTGTGTGTGTGTGTGTGTGTGTGTGTGTGTGTGTGTGCGTGTGTGTGTGTGTGCATGTGTGAAGAGACAGAGTTTTAGCGGTTGTCTGCAAGTGTGTGCTGCGAGGTATCGGTATGTATAGTATGCTTTTTTGCAAATCTTTCGCACAGGAACGCCAACAAGAAATAGGTGGTCGAGTGCTTTCCGGAAGTAAGAGGGTGGAACTATAGCTAATGTAACTTGATGCTTCCTACAATTGTAATCGTATGACTAATATATATATATATATATATATATATATATATATATATATATATATATATATATATATATATATATATTATGTACGCGGAAGTTGCGTCATGTCCGGAGACGGAAAGTACATCGTCCGTACACATGCACGCAGTGCGGCGGGATCAGAGTTGCCAACTCACACGCAACTTGCGTGCAAGTTCCTTCAGGTCACACGCTCACACGCAAAGAACCCAGATCTCACGCAACTTTTAGATTGCTGGGACCAGACATGTCTATGTACCGTAGATTACGTAAAATCTTACTCTGTAGAAGGTTTACCACAGCTTTTGACCCGTTTAGACTAGACACAATTGACTGAATCACTAGACACCATTGGCTGAAGAAAGCGCGCAAAGTACACAGTTCAAAAAGTTTGAAGAAAACAAGTCACTTAGGACAGTAATAAGTTTATTAATTTACGAAGCTGTTTCGAACAAAACTGATTTGCTGTCCATCGAGTGCATTCAGCACTAGGTAGCTAATCTACCCGTGCGACGTCTAGATCTAGCTGAATGAAATATTGATCAAGGTTAGACTCATAGTACTTCACACATTAATTATCTAGAGAGTGATCAGTTTTGTGGCAGCTTTCGACAGTTGTGAGCTGTATACGTGAGTGAGTATTATCTAGATAGGTGTGCTTATTACTTCACACATGGATCGCAATGAAATCTCATTGTCGAGCCTTTGTAACTATTACTAAAAGAAAACGAGACGCCACCGCAAGGCAACACGTATCTTCCAAATTTTCCTCAGTATCCTAGTGTACCTAGATAGGCACATGCCTTCGCATGCGTAAAGTATATGCAACAGTCGTGTTTGGCTTTTTGCCGTTTTGACTATGTAAATGCTGCCCGAATCAATGCGTCTGCAAGTTACTACGGTATCTAGCAGCAGGTCTCTTTTACTAAATACAGCTAGTGTATAGAACAACGTATTCTAGACGTTGTTTTAAAATTTCACTCTGCAGCTGTATAGTACGTGGTCGCTCGCACAGGTGGGAATGTAATGAGCACCCATTATTATTTTTACTCTGAGATAGCAAACTTGAATCATATACTGACTGTCCATTGGTCAACAAGAACGGCACCGACGAGAGCTTCAAAATGATGTTACTATCACGTTGCTGCGGCTTTCATAACGGGAGTTGTTGCAATATTTCTAGGGTTGAAGTTAGCTGGGACGGACTGCGCTAAGCGCCATTTTGTCCCGTCCCGTACGCGAAAGTTACGTAGTGTTTGGGACCGTCCCTACGCACGCAGTGCGGCGGAACGGATGGATGGATCGACTCGCCGCCGCTGTCGGACGGGTGCGATTTGCTCGCACCTGTGCTCGCGTTCGACTCGCCGGGGGCCCCTCTCGGGGACTCGACTCGGGTGGGATTTGTTCCGTTCCGGAAGTTGCAATTGCGTCATCCTATAGATAGGAAGTAGACTCGGCGCGGGGCGGGTTCGATTTCCACTGCCCACAGCGCGCGCTCGGATTTGCCGGGTGGAGGCTAGTCTGTATATGATTGCGCTAGCGGCCATTTTATCTCGTCGCGTCCGTACGCGGAATTGCGTCATGCTATAGACATGCAGGAAGTAGATTGTCCGTACGTACGCATGCACGGATGATGGACGGATAGGTGCGTCGAGCTCAGACTTGCCGGGTGGAGGCTAGTTGTTCTGATTGCATGGTCAACTGCAACAACATGCACAACAGTTATAAATCTCGACAGTCAAAGAGCGGACGTGCCGGCAAACAATTATATATATATATATATATATATATATATATATATATAACACCCAAATTCTTTACAACTTTGATTGTTTCAATAATACGCTTCAAAGGCTCGTAAGTAGATTTCTAAAGTATTTTATAGATATGGAAATGAGAGCATATACAAGAAAGCAAAGCAAAGCCAAGTGTTTCCGTAGAAAGGAAACGACTTAGTAGACTAATGAGCTGTAAGGATTGGACGTCGATCGCCGTGAGTCTGAAATGTCTCACGTACATCTCCGTCGAGGGGATTGGTGACTTAAGAATAGCCCGACTCGAGATCGTACACAAAGATCAAAGGAGCCCTTCAAGAACGTTGATGCGGTAGAGTGGTTATATACTGACAAACTAGCTAGGGTGTATACGTTGGCCCATTTTCTGTTTCTGTCTACACGTAGACTATAGGCATCGTGATCATTAGACTTCTGAAACCTACAATTACCTCACTCTTGAAGATGGCTGTAGCTGCACCAGAGAAACACAACCTGTGCTACGGTCCCGGATCCTCACTCGTTCTCTCCCAAATAGCAAAGTCGCGATCTGACCCAACTGCTACAACTAAAAATTTGTAGACCACCTCACATCAGCATCCGTAGTCAGCCTAGCTAGTGTACCGTAGAGCCTAGTTTTCTCTCGGTCACGCAGTATTGTTCCAACCGTTTTCCCATGATGGTTGACTGTTGGAACTAATCACTGTGAATTCAAAGTAGTACCGTAGGGAGTTGCTGTGAGCATTCGTCGCGTTTTCACAGTATTCTCACTGTGAAGTCACGACGAGATCGCTTCGAGATCACAGTGAGTTGTGTATAATAATCGATATCACAGTCAGTTGACTAGATTGCATACATATACAGACGTCTATAATGCTTGTATATTTGCCTACGCTAAAAGCTAGGCACACCACTAACAACCATACACATTCCAGTTAGCTTTCTTGTACAAGTCACAGACATTGTCAGTAATGGCGGCCTTCGCTATTTTTCGTCGCCTCCGGTCTTCGTCAAACTCGACTGTCACAGCAAGAACATCTCGATCGTCGTGTAGACATACAATGTACACGCAAAAAGATCAAACCATGCACGCGCACGTTTGCAGTTCAAGAGCAGCTAGGCCACGTGCACCTCTAGTAAAGGATGAAATACCTTAGTACATTTCGCAATGGCTCTGGCCTTGGTTATTTTGCGACGCTTCTGGTCTTCGTCAAACTCGACTGTCATCGCCGGAACATGGCTATCGTCATTTAGTCCTATATAGACACGCAAAAGGATCAAACCATGCACGCATGCACTCGCACGTACATGGATTTGCAGTTCACGAGCAGCCCACAGAGACTGACTTACCTTCGTACATTTCTCTATCCACCTCATAGCCAGAAAAATGCAGAATTACGGTTCCCCTTTCTACCATCTTTCTGAAAACAGCGGCGGCGGTCAGGGGCGTAGCTTGACCTCTATAAATAGGGGGGCTAAACTTCAGGATGCTACTGGACACGCCCATTTTAGACACTCCCACTTTTTATGGGCTTCTCATTGACTGATATGGTAGAATCAGTGGTAGATCAAAACTAGAAAGAGAGTAGTGTGTATATATATATATATATAAATATATATATATATATATATATATATATATATATATATATATATACAACTTAGGTCCTTACACGTATTTGCTGTCCACAATTTTTATGAGCATGCCTACAAATGATGGAGGGCTATAGCCCTGTCTATAGCCTATGCCTCCTGCGGCGCGCTAAGAATCGCATGTGCTGACCAGGATCTGACGCTACTCCAAGTCCTCTTCTTATTCGCCAGCGTAACATTCCATAGTTGAGCTGACAAAATGTAACACTACATGCACATCTTGAAAACAATCTATTCAAAGTACCGTTCATCTAATAGTGCAATTGCCAAGACTCCAGAACACGCAACGTATAGATTTGTAGGATCAATTTGGTAACATTTAGACTACATAACGACTTCCGTAGATCTAACGTTCTGCCCAATATGATCTGGCTATGAGATCTGAAGTAGGATAGCTTCTGCCGCACTTTGCATCGCTACAATTGAATTGCCTAGACATGCAGCCGTATAAAGAGAGTGAATCACTCACACTTGGTGACTAGAGCTCGATCGACACAGTAGATTGCTCTCTGTGATTCGCCAGAAGTCGCAGTGACTCACCGTGTGTCGCCTTGACTCACCGTCTGTACCTGTGGCTCACCGTGAGTAGCCATATATGACTCACCAAAATTCTCAGTGACTCCAAGTTACACCCAATAACTCGCAGTGCTTCACTGTGAGACTTTGTCATGGGTTGTTACAGCAATTACTATAGTTATCGTCCCGTTTGTAACCTGGACAGCCAGATTACTAGCCAGACGTCCAGTTAGTTAAATAAATGAGGAATCCGGGCAGTGCTGTGTCTTGGAGCGAAAAGGGTGAGCCAGGTGAACAGGTCTCAGTACGGCTCTGTCATTGTTCAAACAGAAAAGTTGCAGTCAAAGTCAATTCTGTGCATGTTACTAGCGCATGCGCAGTGGCGTACCACTGCGTGTTGGGTGGGGTTCACATTTGCAGATCTGCAACGTCATTAATGACGTCACTACACACATGATTAACGATTACGTCATCTTATATGTATAGGCTCGTTTTAAACAAATTACAAGAGATTCCAAATTAACGAGTCTAATTAATCTCGCAAATTGTTATAGTATCCCGGATAATGATATGGTACTTGTACTTTGACCGCCTAAAGTACTGAAAGGTATAGATTTAATGTTCAAAAGACTATTAATTAAAGCAGAAAGGCTTTGCTAGTCGACTGTCCCGCACATGCTGCCAGATTCTTGATTTAACTGTATGTACTCGTATAATACATAGGTGTGATTGTGTGGCCAGTGGGTATGTAGACATATAGAACTTCTTAGATCCCACTGTCATTATAGCATCCGGCCCGTCTAGATCCCACTGCAACCACTGTTACCACATGCACTATACTTAGGAAAACATTGATCCAGTAGCGCTAGCGTGTAGAGACACCCGAGCAATTCTTAACCGTACTACAAGTTCATGTCGGTTTGGAGGGAGGCCTGTGCCCCCAGGTCCCCTCATAGCTACGCCACTGCATGGGTAAGGTGCCGAAGCACAGTCACCAGAATCGAGACCCATAGCAGCCGTTTCTGCTGTTGCTCCCAAGGGGAAAAATCTATGGGGACATAGTGTACTCCCCCATTGCCCCATGCTTCCTATCACATCACATCCCTCTAAGAACAAATGTATCTACGAAATCTTGACGCTCCGCGACCTGTAAAAGTAGAACAAATGTCGTTCAGTTAATTTTAGTATAAGGCTGTGCATCTACATTATCATTGACATTTCTGTTATGTTGGTAGTATACATGCTCTTGATAGGTCATTAGCGTAATGTCCATGAATGTCAATGTGGGTAAAATGTTAATGTGGGTAAAATGTCAATGAGAATACAAGTGTATCATAATCAGGGGAGGATACAGGATGGGGAACCTGGGGCACGTGCCCCCAGGCAGTGCAATACTAGACTGAAGTTAGACCTGTCAAGTTGACTCTTTACATAGCTGAATGCAATTGCTCTACTTCAGTGGTAAAAGGACCTTAATTAGGTGTGTGTGAGTGTGAGTGTGTGTGTGTGTGTGTGTGTGTGTGTGTGTGTGTGTGTGTGTGTGTGTGTGTGTGTGTGTGTGTGTGTGTGTGTACTGAATGTCATGTTCTTGTCTGTGAGCAACCAACCGGGAGAGCTGACTCAGTGAGTGAGAGGTGAGAGGTGAGGACCTACCTAGGTGAGTGCAGCCACCGCATCACATGGTCTGGTCTGCAAAGAATCATCCGGGACAAATAAATAACTATCCAGGTGCCCCTCGGCAAAGGTGCCCCTGTATTCGCCCCTGATAATAAGTTGTGGTCACGCGACATCCACATTACCATTGACATATCTCGGTTACAGTACACGTATACGCTTAGTTCATTAGCGTAACGTGAATGTCAATAATTATAAGAATGCAAATGTGGGACATTACATCCACAGGCTATGTCAACGAGCATTACCGTCATGCTGTTCCACGTATAGAGCAAGAGCTTTTTGAAATCTGGGCGGACGTACAGTGTACTAGTTTTGGTAGTAAGTTATGTACGGAAGTATTTCAATGCTCTAATTTCTTGATAGAATGTTGACATTTCCTGCGTCATGCCCTTGACATCCGGGATCCGAACCTTCCGGTAACGGATCTCCAGACTGTTACATCAATTTCAACCTACTGATTTTACAAAGCCTTACGGACACATTCGCACATCGCAATTGTGTAATACAATTTACATGCAAGCTTGCGTCTGTTTGTCTAGACACAAAATGCAAACCATTTGGCCCAGAAGTACGACGCAGCGGAAAGGGGTCTGGCTACGCGAGACTACTGAAAGACATGGTGAATTCGATAAAGGCAAAAATAGACTAAGTATACAAATAATAAGTAAGTAGCTAATAAGGCAACAATCAAGTTCTTACTTTCTAAATAAAACACTCTCATTAAGACTCAGATTTATCCACTGAAACAGTTTTAGTCTTTTAATGGAATAATCAGCTCTCAACTGTTGCTGAGAGAATGTTGTCTTGAGTGTACAATTACTACTACTACTACTATTACTACTATGTATTGCTGCTACTTGCATTGTTTGTTCAGTTGTGTGGCAATTGTAAGACCACAGCATTATTAAACCAGCAACACATTCTTGATGCTCTCTCTAGAAATTTCTATTATCATAGAATCTATCATATAACAAACAGCTGACTGTTATCATTATACTACGAACGTAAGGACAACCCTACAAATACATCATTCTTACCCATAATTCATACCTAAAAGTCATATCATACTCTATATAACTACCTACTACCCCTTTGCCATTGACACCGTCGTCCATAACATTAACAAATACCACTAATAGTGCCAATAAATTAGTTAAAATATATACCTACCGTTACGTGTATCGACTTTCAAATGTACGTGTCATTCTCTTCCTTGACAGGTGGGACGAATCGAGTCGCATTTAGGTCGTTCATCTCGTAACTCTGACCGCTCGCTGTAACGGCAGACCGCCGCAGAGGAACGATAGCGTCGCCATTTAACTGTTGCCCTGATCGGAACATGGCCTGCACTTCGGGTACGATGTCCACAAACGTCGGTCTCTCCTCCGGTTCTTGTTGCCAGCACCGCTTCATCAGACGACCCAAACCTTCCGTCGTTCCGGGCGGTATCGGCGGTCTTGTGCCGGACAACACAGCGTCTTCGACGTCTGCGTCGAATGCGTAATCATTTCCGGAGAAAGGCGTCTTTCGTGTCACAATCTCCCACACAACGATTGCAAAACTGTAAGAAAACGAGACGATCAAATCAGTTGTGGGAAAACTGAGAACGGCCACCCAGTGGCGTACGCAGGGTTATATACTCACAGGGGTATTGCTGAAGGAAGCTTGTGTGCGTCATTTTTTAATGACGTCGTCAATTGTTTCATGATATACACATGTACTAATGATGTCATTCAAATAACTTGCAATGATTTAAAATAGGGGAACAATGCGGATTAAAACATCAACACCTAGACGTCTCACTATTTGATAGGCTATATAGTTAATTAGCCATTAGCTGTAAAACTTCAAGGTCAAACGACGAGGATTCCTCTTGACAAACAAGTCAACCACACCAGCCACGATCTTGTCCGGAGTCTGCCAATGTACAAACAATAACGCCAGTGGTGTCATCCTGACACTGGCCACTGTTGGACGCAAATGGGTTTGAGCAGCTTTAGCTGGGTAAAGCTACGCTCACAGCCATTTGTAGTGACAAGTAAAGCCCGGTTCACAGTACGACGCTAGCACGAGCGTCCTGGACGCTGACGATGAGCGAGCGTCACACTGTGAACATGTCAGCGTCCGCGACGCTCGCACGACGCTCGCGTAGCGTCAACGACGCTGGAATAGAGAAAAGTTCTAATCGAGAATCATCTCCTAGCCGGAAGTGACCCAGCATCCGATGACATCACGTGCTCATTTTCTACCAATCGAAAGTCAATCAGAGCAACTGAACGTATCAGGGATATTCTATTCATTCACATGGCATCAATGGAAGTTGTCATTGAATGTGTGCGTGGTTTTCCGCGCGTTTGGCAAGTCCAGTCAAAGGACTACAAGGACCTAAGTATGAAAGAAAACGCTTGACACTACGGCGCAGCAGCAACAAGCAAAACGTCGTCGTCCATGTCTGTCGCAAGTACATTGTACACACCTGGTTACTTTGCAGCGCCAGACCACTGTCGTAGTGTGTTGTTTGTGCGATCAGACGCAATACTGTGTGAATGGTACAGCGCCAGCGTCTTCGCTGACGCTCGTGTGAGCGTCCTTGTCAGCGTCCAGGACGCTCGCAGAACGCTGTGCCAGCGTCGTACTGTGAACCGGGCTTAAGGTGCACAGAATCTGAAGGAGTTTCATCATGTTTGGATAGCTCTTGAGACAACTTCCAAGAGTACTGATCTGACAGAGACTTATAGAAATATATGGGATGCAATGTGCTCGCGAAGAACCACTGAAACGGTGGTTAATTACGATGTAAAACACGTAAAGACAAGCTCAAGGAGCATAGAACTGCGCCGGCTGTCAAGTATAGGATCGATATTTTCCGTCTTTACGAGTTTAATGTCCCAAATCAAATTTCCTGGAGGCATCATGCATATATGCCTCGAGACAATGCACGAGTCCTAGCCTAAGGGTATTGCTAGCAATAGAGAAAACACCTGCGTACGCCATTGCCACCGCGTGTACATGCATACCTGTAAATGTCCGTTGCCGTTCCGTATGTTTCTTGCTTCCACAACTCGGGAGAACGCCAGCGACACGTTCCAATAAATCTTCGTGTAAGATGACTTCTGCTGTCGAGGAGGCGCGTCAGTTCGACTGTTCCCAAGCCGCTCGTTCGCCAGAATCTTTCTTCCGACGGGACGGTGTTGGCATGCGGTATCAAACGAGCGGAGCCAAAGTCGGACACCTTGACGCGTCGTTTCGCGCTCAGCAAGAGATTAGCGCTCTTCAGATCACGGTGAATGCGAGGCGGATCGAGCGTATGCAGATACCTCATTCCCTCCGCCGTATCCAAAATAAATTCGAGCTGGTCGCTGAGGGTCAGTTGGACGTTGTCGTTGTGCAAGAACGAGCGAAGAGCTCCGCCACTCATAAATTCCAAAACGAGAAATGGTTGTTCTTCTTCATGTTGACCGGCACCGATGAACATGACAATATTAGGATGACGCACCGTTCTCATAAATTGAATTTCTCTCAAGAAATCTCTTCTTATATCAGCCCATTCTGCCATCACAAACTGTAACTGTTTGACTGCCACTGTCCAGTCTCTATATGTGGCTTTGTGCACTTGACCGTATCCACCGGGACAGTCCTCGTCTAGTCGGCCTTGTAGTGCTATTTCTCTCCGTAGAATGGTGAATGCCTTGCGTGTTTCTTCCAACTCCTTCTCTGTTTCCCGTCTAGCCCTGCGATGACGTATCGTTCTCACACCGCAACAGATAAGAGCCGTTGTGACCACAACGAAGAGTGATATTCCAGCCAATATACCAAGAACCAGAAGAGAGTTGACGTTATTGCATTGGTCGCCCATAAAAAAAACAGAGCAACTGCAAAAAGCGCCTTCCGTCTCCGAGACGTTGCAGCTGCCGCTCCCACAGTAATTTGGCATACAAATGCAATCTTTGACAGATGTACTGCCTTTTTTCTTCGTCGTCGTTCCTCTGGGACAGTTTAAGCATTCAATGACGCCCCCATTGATTACAGAATACCGTCCAATCGAGCAGACCACACACGGTGTTAAGGGACTGTCGACCTGCGCGGATCCCACCTTGCATTGCTTTCCAATCGTCAACAAGCTTTGGTGGCGTGATCCTATCATAGTGCCCAAATACACAACGGCACCGTCCGATATGCCGCCTGCCTGCACAATAAATGGCCTGTCGAGTGGAACAACATCGGATTGATTTCCTGACAACACTTCAATCATCCAAAACCTTTCCGGATAAAGACTGTTACTCCAAACTGCAATCCGAGACACGCCGTAAGAAACAAGAACACTCCAACACATGTTCCTTGCTCCAAAACTTCTTGCACTAAGCGAACGGGGTCTAGGGGAGGGGTTTACTTTCTTCCACTTCCGATTAGAAATACGAAAAGCCCACATGTCAAAATAACAATTTTCTGTATCGTTTTCCATCAAATGTTTTCCTCCATAAATAATCAATTCATTCCCAACCGCAACGGCGCTATGACCGAATCTGGGAGCGGGATTGCTCTTTCCATCACCGTTTCCTGATGACGCAATACTACAATTAAAGTGAACCCCGTCCTCCGACTGTTCAAGTATCCATAAGTCTGACTTTGCTTTTTTGTCATTCGAATATCCTCCAAAGAGTATAATACGAGAACTTGTAGAAGAATCGACAGAAGTCAGACTACACCCAGCACGAGGTGCAGGCAACGAATGAGAGTGGTTATCGAATTGTACTTGAATCCAGATTCGATGATTTGTATTGAACAACCACAGCTCGTTCACTACCGTATCGTTCTCGTGCTGTCCACCAAACAGAACCATATGAGACCGGCTGTACGTCCCACAGTTGGATAAGTGAGTGTTAGGCGTTGTGAACGGCTTTATTTGCCACCAGGTCTTCGATGCAACCGTCATTTTCCATACACTTCCAGTAAATGACTTCACCCCCCGCGTTCTGTCTCCGCACCATCGCCCGCCGTACCAGTAGAATGTCTTCGAACCAAAGTCATATACAGAGGTGTGGTAAAGTAAGAAGCCCGGATCTGTTAAAGGTGGAAATCTTTTAATCTTTCTTCTAAAATGTGGAAAATTTTTCTTGAGAACTTCTGCAGAGTAAAACGAAACGCGAGGATCCGTAGGAGCAGCCGGCGGCTGCACAAACCAGTGAAATCTGACAGCAGCTAGTGGCCCCATTGATAACATGACGTCACTTCTATAAAATGTAGTAGTAAAGTTCTTGTGAAAAAGAGGAGACGTATAAGAATGATAACTACTGCTGTTTTTCAACGAAACAGCAAGTAAACGTGTGACACCAGACAGCACCAAATAGGAACTATTCCAAATAAAGATGTTAAAAAAAGACATACGTGCATGCTTTGAAAGAGAAGTCGTTACCAGATGGTTGAGAGTTCGACGTTGCCGATCATATATAAACACGGTTGCAATTTTTATACGGTCGTTAGCAAATTCGCGATCCAAAGATCTTGTAGAAAAGTATATCATTCCTCGATCTACATCTGCCACAGCCATCAGTCCTCGAACTTCTGTTGACTCAGCACAAGTCGTTGCGTTCTTTTCCGTTTGGTTAAACAATCTATATCTTTGAATGTCGTCAGCCCATTGACAATGCAGATGATACTCTCGGAGCACTTCGCATGTCATTTCGTACATCATGAGATCGTTCGGAGTGTGTGCGTCAATACCGTAAACGAATACCGACTCGCAGCAGCTGCTTTTGCACGACTCATCATCGACGGGATGCCGCAATGACACGACGCCGTCGAGAGGAAAGTAGAAGTAATAAAAATTGATAAAACCCTTCACAATAATTTTAGTCCACGTCTCTGTCCAACCGTTGAAATACCACATATCTCCTACCCGATTAATTAAAAGTACAAACGTTTCGCACACCGTCGGCATAACTTGATGTCCACGCGCATACGTGGGTGTCAATGGTTGATCGGTAGACGAGATTTGTAGCCAGGAGTTACTCCAGTGTGAATAGATCCACGTGTCGTTGAGAATGACTCCATACGAGAGACCGCCGACTAGTAGAAGCCTCCGCGACTCGTCCTGGAGTGTTCTCTTGTAAGAAGCCATGTGCTGATGCTGACGAAACAAAGGGTAGTTTTTCGTCCAGTTGTGGCCGTTTCGATCAAAATCGCGCCATATTTGGCTCTGTGGACCGCTCGGTAGAGATGGAGCTGCGATACCAGTCAGTGCGTCCTCCATATTATCTTGTGATGGTAAAGTAGGCAGTGGCAAAAAGTAAGAGCTACCCTCAGAGTCGTCCCCATTTTCATACGGCCGTACATCGGAAGATCCGCGTGAGGCGATCAGAAAAGCGATGATAATGATTATAAAAATCCGAGTAAACACACTCCTCATCTGCAAAATTCAAGATCAAACATTACGTGAACAACGTCGGGCTGTCAAATGGTAAACTTGAAGGCCCCACCCCATCAAAGCAGTGCAACGCTTTTATTGATTGTTATCGCAAAACCAACTTTGATAGCGATCCATAATTCCACCCAAATGTCAAGCATCTTTATTTTTGTTAGGCGTCCAATCTACTTTTCCATAATAACAAAATCTACACTTTTAATGTACAGCAGCTATAGGAGTTGAGAATAGTCAAAGTACGCATACTTACTTCTAGGGCCCGGTCACACTGCGTTGACGCCTGCGTCGGGGTCTGCGTATACGCGGTTGTTGCGGTCACAGTATACCTATAGAAACGCTCAGACGCAGATGCAAATACGAACGCGAACGCAAACGCTAAAACGCAAACGCAACGTTTGGCGTCCAACCTTGCGTCCCGCGTTTCAAATTCTCTTACGTTGCGTCAACATCCATTTTTAGCGCAATCAATGAGATCCATCAACCACGATTCGTTGTCGATTGAATTGATCTAAACCGACCAGAACCGTCTGAGCCATCGTGAGACCTCAGCTTTCGAAGTTCGACGCCTTTGCATGCATATATATGCAGCTGCTAAACGCACGTGAATCACACGAGGAGGAGGTGCTTTTACCGGAATTGCTCCAGCGTGAGAAGAGCCTGGTCGCTTTCGAGAACGTCATAGTGACGTGGGACCCCGGATTCGGTTTCATAGCTTGGATAAGACTAATTCAATTTCCTAAAGAGCTCGTTAATTAATGTAATTGCGTTTGATACGTGAAGCAGAGAGGTAGCCCTCCGCGGAGAGCGCGTGAACACGAAAGCCAGCGAAGCTGTTGATGGACAAAGTGCTGGTGAATAATGAGCCCAGGAATGGCGTACATGGGACTGGTCCGCTGAACCTACACTCTCCAGCAACGTTTCTTTTTACTGAACTCATCTGCAGGTTTGCGCGAATTAAAACCGACGTAGAAGTGTTCACCACTCTTGCGCGTCTAGTCTGACATCTATAGTCTGTGGGGGAAATGGTGTGAGAACTGCCACCCCTGTTTCACTCAACTGTTCTTCAAAGCAGTGGCATACAACTTGTTGACCTCTCCACATCATGATCAGATAGGCGTGTATTGCTAACGCAGTCTATCTGACGGTACTTTTGACTCAGCAAGTAGCTTTTTTGTACGATATTGGCTCTCCTCACGGTGAACTGGAAAAATCTAGGCATGGGAAAACAGCAGTGCAGTGAACCTACCATGTTCAGGAAGTGTAGAGTTGACTCGTAGTTGCATGCATGCGTTGTGTAGTACGTACGACTTGTTTCAATGCACGGACTATGACTGCTACATGTACACTAACCGCGTACAATGAGTTCATTTTTCAAACTACCGCGCTGCGGATCTAGATTCGGCGGTGTACTGTTGGCGAACTGAATGCTGAAAAGGAGTCGTGACACTGCAGAATATTACATGGCTGAGCTGTCTAGATACGTACTAGAAGCGACAGATGATGTCAACTACGTACTTCGTGCAAAACAAGTAAGTGCGTGAAGCGAAGTCGCGTGTTCTCAACTTTCATACCTTCATGCTTACCTAATCGAATTAGCTTATCGAGCTATGAAACCGAATCCGGGGTACCATGTCACTATGACGTTCTCGAAAGCGACCAGGCTCTTCTCACGCTGGAGTAATTCCGCCAAAAGCTCCTCCTCCTCGTGTGATTCACGTGCGCTTAGCTCAGCGACTGCGCAGAAGAGCCTGGCTTGCGAGGCTGCAGTGTGACCAACCCCTCAAGTCTGTCTCCGTCGTTGGAATAGACAAGATTGCTTTTCACGGCGAAATCGAGCCATAATGTTATAAAAACTGTCAACAAACACTATATATATATATATATATATATATATATATATATATATATATATATACATTTATATATATATATATATATATATATATATATATATATATATATATATATATATATATATATATATATCGTCGTCCTTCGCAAAGCTTCGAGCGATCGAATATCTCTTGCCGACGAAACTTACTCTTCTAGCGCTTTCGTTTCTCTCCTAATTCTGATTGCATTTGCACCGAATCCAACCTACACGTTTTCTGCAGCAAGCGCTACACGGGGAGTGTGTCGATTTCTATCGAAACAAGCGCGAAGAACAAGATTCGAATTCATTCAGAATATCCGGGACCTCGCAACAAAGATGCACGTGACGTGTCCACAGACCTATCTTTACACTATAGTATCTTGCCCGTATATATCTGAGGGCAACCTACTCGTGGCGCAGATTGGACAGTCCATGGTCCCCATGGTGTCAATCGTAGCAAAATCAGTTGGCCGTCATAGTACAGTAGTATTATGCGTGAGAAAATTGAATACAACGTTAAAATTTGAATTTCAATTCATTGAAAATTGCATCTATGAGACGTCTATTCAAATTTTAATTTTAATTAAAAATTGATAATTGAATACAACATTAAAATTTGATTTTCAATTTAGTGAAACTTGACATTATATATGAAATTTCTAGAATATCTCAGAAAAAGAAACAGCACAAATTGTTATTGTAACGCCAATTAATCCAAGCTGAGTATTTGAAACACAAAAGTTTAGTGTTTGTGTTCATTTTTGTTTTAAAATGAAAATTGGAAGTAGTAGGCTTCCGGTTGCAACCTTATATGCCCCGATCTTCCAAAATCTGGATGATTTCTGCTCATGCGCAGTAGAATAGTTTATCGTTGCTGCGCAGCCAAACAACGCCATATTTCTCGTGCGGTTGTGCACCGCGAGAATACTATTGATATGTACTATCGACGCATGGCATGCGAGGATTTGTGTGCGCAACGATTTTCTAGTGCGCATGTCTCAAAGTTAGGCATGCCACGTGATCACAATAAATACACGAAATAAATTAATTACTGACGTCATACGGTTGCACCTTAACCCGATGACGGTATCTCGTGTAACGTCATTTGGCAGCGTCATCGGGTACATTCCAATGCGTGTGTTACGGCTCTGGGTATGTAGATCACGCCCTCGGCAGCCGTTTTGGCTTGTGGTGTCGTTATTGTTGAGCTGAGAGAATCGAACGTCAAAAGATAAAGTTAATCAATACAACGAATTGTGTTTTGAGGTGATAGAGTCCCGGATCTAATCTCGGACATTCCTCTTCTCGGTCACTCGTTCTCTGCCAAATAGCTGCAGGCAGACCTAGTTGCCTACGCTAGTGTCATAGTCCTACTGGATAGCAACTAGGTAGAGCGGGTCACGTCAGCATCCGTCGTAACGTTGCTGTTGTAGAACTTGAAAACTGATCGCACCTATTCTCGGTCACAGAGTATCATATCTCGGTCAGTGCTTGCCATCTCGTTTCTACAACTCCGTTTGAGACTCAACTCAACTCTGTCGATAGGCTTATTACATGACTTCCTTTCGCCAAATTGTTGGTTTTGTCTTGTCAACCTCTACCCTCGCAGACGACGAAGAAGACGGATGACTCACGGGACATAATCTCGGTCACCTGATCTCGAGTGATTTTCTCTCTTCAGACGCAGATCTGAGGCGTTCTTTTTGGCTAATGTTATAGTCATCACCGCTGGCTACTATACCTACGGGGTGATGTTAGTGCTCATCGTACTGTTGCTACGGCAGAACGTGAAATGTGAGAGACAAAGACTCGGACATCCGGGATCATATCTCGGTCAGTCGCTTTCATCACGTTTCTGCAAGACGAATTGAGACGTTTAGTCATGTCTGTTGAAAGGTTCGCTTTGGATGTTTATGCCACTGAATAGCCAGTTTTGTCTCTTCAGTTTTTCTGTTGCAGGGCGGTGAGAAAGGTGATCGACCTACGGGACATAATCTCGGTCACAGTGTGAGCGCACTTCTTGGGTTCTACAGCTTTCAGGTAAGTGGTCTTACCTTCATTGGGCATTGTACATACGGTCACAGTCGACTAAGGATGATTGAAAATGTTTTGTAGTAAATTTGTATAACTATAGCAGATTCTAGTAATTAGACTGTGTTGGCAAACGTTAGTTGTTCTGTCTAAACTATGTTTTTGAATAATAATTAAGATAACCTTTATTTAGTACATCTGGTTTAGTGATAATTAGCAAATTTGTGAGTGATAGATTGATCATCATGGAGATAAACATTGAATCCATTCTGGTACAAGTTGAATGTCACAAGAGTATGCTAGGACTCTTGCATACTTGTAAACTGTGTCCGTACTATGATCTTGTTGATTGTAAGATTTTAGCTACATCAGTTATTATCAACAACATGCACTGCTTAGTTTTATACACTGAAGGTTCGTTGGATATCTTCACTGGACTAATTATCATAACTGTCTCAGACTCAGAACTGTGTCATGAGAAAGATTGTTTTCTCTTTGGCAACATGTCACCATTTTCATAAGTTCTCAGCATAACTCTCCTAAGGATAAAAGTAAAAAGCAGTTTGTGTGCAATTCTACTTGATAAAATCATCAATTATCCCATCCAAGATAAAGAATCGTTATATCTGCCATTCAAAAACGTAGAAACAGGTAGGAATACTCTCTGGTTAACTGCCAACAAAGTGTGAAAATTCAGAGTCATCACGTTGCTTGTTTGAAGTGCTAGAAATAGTAAGTTAGACAGACACATTCGTGACAATATCGCTCTAGAACAACAGTACACTAAAAATCACACAATACAATCTACTCGGGAACCCGTTTTTCTCAAAATCGCGTGACCGAGATTATGTCCCGTAGGTCGATCACCTTTCTCACCGCCCTGCAACAGTAAAATCTGAAGAGACAAAACTGGCTATTCAGTGGCATAAACATCCAAAGCGAACCTTTCAACAGACATGACTAACGTCTCAATTCGTCTTGCAGAAACGCGATGAAAGCGACTGACCGAGATATGATCCCGGATGTCCGAGTCTTTGTCTCTCACATTTCACGTTCTGCCGTAGCAACAGTACGATGAGCACTAACATCACCCCGTAGGTATAGTAGCCAGCGGTGATGACTATAAATTTAGCCAAAAAGAACGCCTCAGATCTGCGTCTGAAGAGAGAAAATCACTCGAGATCAGGTGACCGAGATTATGTCCCGTGAGTCATCCGTCTTCTTCGTTGTCTGCGAGGGTAGAGGTTGACAAGACAAAACCAACAATTTGGCGAAAGGAAGTCATTTAGTGAGCCTATCGACAGAGATGACTTGCGTCTCAAACGGAGTTGTAGAAACGAGATGGCAAGCACTGACCGAGATATGATACTCTGTGACCGAGAATAGGTGCGATCAGTTTTCAAGTTCTACAGCAGCAACGTTACGACGGATGCTGACGTGACCCGCTCTACCTAGTTGCTATCCAGTAGGACTATGACACTAGCGTAGGCAGCTAGGTCTGCCTGCAGCTATTTGGCAGAGAACGAGTGACCGAGATTACGAAATGTCCGAGATTAGATCCGGGACTCTAGTCCACTTTTTCTTTGTTAGAGTGTCAAAAACGCACGAACGGAATAGCATCTACAGGGAGGTGGCGTATCCAGGAAACGTGACACACCTTGATAAAAGGAACGTCCATGAACGGCTTCAGACCAGCACCGAACGTAGCGAAGGTATTGCTCGCGTACGTTTAGACACGTTTGCAGTTTCGAAAAGTGTGTAGTTGTTAATTAGTGTGCGTTTCTGATGCGCAGGCGTTCATCGTCAAAACCGGCGTAGAAATCGGCCGCCGATTGCTTTCCAAAACGTCTCTACTGGTGGTAAATGTGTAAGTAAAGGCGTTGATACGGTTTACATCGATCGCCGTACTAGAAAGTTAGCCTGTACACCAGATCTAATCACAATACTCCATCCCGGATGTAAATTCCGGATATATAGGGTATACCTGTATATATGCACACATTAGATACACTCTAGGTGACACATTGACAAACAACTAGCACGCTTACAAAGCGGTAACGATCTATAGAATTTCTAGGGAAGTACGCCTAGCACAGCGCACCTGCACTTGCTCTAGGCGCTAAGCCGATCAGATTTTTGTAGTTATGAACTAAACTGATCTAGCAGAGCGTTATCAATTACCGCAAGGCGCCATTTACGTGGTCGCAGATGTTAATCAATTTTCAATTTTAAATTGTAAACGAAAATGGTTCCCTGACAATGTGTATTCAATATTTAATTCTTAATTTTTTATTTAAGAAATTAATTTAGCAGTTATTGCAGACCATTTTATTAAAATCTAATTTCCAAAATTGAAAATTGAAAAGAC
>CAXXBX010000080.1:0-48025 GCA_964274945.1 Dehalococcoidia bacterium
TCGTCAATCAACACGGAGCTCGTTACTATTTGTCCAGGTAGAACACTGACATGAATCTAAGATAAATAGAAAATAAAAATTTTTGATACCTAACAAATAGCTAAAAACGTTTTTCCTAACAAGAGATGACATAGAGACAGACAAACCAATGACAGACTCTTCCGACCATTTTTGGTAATAGCACGGTTAGCATGACATCCAATACCGACCTCATGATGTTGCGGATATTAATATGTGCATTAATAGTTTACGAATAGGATTGCTTAATTCTATTCACAAACCACAGACGAGCAATAGACAAAGTAAAATTTTCACCAATCTCAAAGACTGCAAAGACAAATACTACAAAGACTGAGAAACAATTACACCAACAAACGAGTAGCGAAACAGAAGAACAGAATAGCCAACCTACTGACAGGGCAACGCCCAGTAAAGTCAACCAATGACAAGATACTTAAGACTCGACAGACAACAATAATCAAAATCCAAAACAAAAAGAACAAGCAACAGACACAAGTAACAAACAAACAGACAACAAACTACCAGACAAACATGTATTGTGTACTAGACTTTTAGTTAGGAGTCGCTTAGTTTGATTTAACTTGAAATAGTTCTGATTTATGAAAATATATTTCTTTGAGAGGTAGACAAATAAACAAACAGACTGACAAACAGACAAGAAATAGACAAACTGACAAACAAAAAACAGACAAACAGACGAACAGACAAACCGACAAACATATAAACAGACAAACAGACAAACGGACAAACAGACAAACAGACAAACAGACAGACAAACAAACACACAGGCAAACAGACAAACAGCTCACCAGACAGACAATTGCAAACGTGCAATTCCAAAGTTATATACAGGAAGGTTGAAGGTCTGATTGGACAATGAGATGAGCAAATTTATTATTAGCTTAGTTGTTTGGAGCCAAATGGCCGTTTTGCTTCAATTGTATGTTAAGATGTTGATTGTAATGGACTTTAGCAAGGATACTAGAAAGTATTGCTAGTAAATTTTAGAGTCATAGCTACTTTTTAACTTTTTCGTAAATAGAAATTTTTGTAAACATATATGAACAACATTCATACCACAAACAAACAGGTAAATAGTATTTATAAAATTGGACACACAAGCACAAAGGAAAAAGCATATACACTTGAAACGTTTCAGGCAACAGTCAGAGAGCTGTTGCTTGTAAATATGCATCATCCCATTTCAAGCTTACTTCTATTGGCAATGTGACAACGTACGTACATTCACTGGGAAGCTCACTGATGTACAACTGCACGACACCATTTCCAAGTGGCGTCGTAATGAGTCGATTATCGACAGTATCACATTGCTCTCCATTGAACGTAGTTTGCAACTCGGATATGTTGAATATTTGGCCGTTTCCAAAAGTGCAGTTAATGGTGATATCAAAAGCAGGCCCCAAAGATCCTCCTGAATGATCGATGCTAATGATATAGCTATACGTGTCGCCAGCAATCCACGGGTCAGATCCACCAGAAACGTTGATCGATGGCTAAACGAAGACAACAGCATGTTTAGTAAGATCACAATTTAAACGGTGAAAAATTAGCAGCACCAAAGCAACGCGCCCTAAAAAATTGTGGGAATGAGAATAACAAGAAATCAGTACTTGAAATTCAGAAGACTTTGTATACTCCTAGGGCGAATTTAGAGGAGTTTCTGGGGGTTACGCGGAATCGAGATCACACGGATCATGTACTGTGGCCTATAGCCAGTATAACTCACGAGATAACTACCGCTTACTGTGCAAAGCAACCGTACACACACACACACACACACACACACACACACACACACACACACACACAAACAAACAAACACACACACACACACACACACACACACGCACGCACACACACTCACTGACTTATATCTGCAGACTCACGTAAAAATATTTAATATATTTTGATTACTACTCAATCATTTGCTATCAGAATCAACGAGGAAAACGAAGAAATCCGTGCATGCCCCTGCTCACACATTTAGGCACGGTCTTCGTATAACCTATACAAACATCACAACACCTACCGTCAGAAATGGCTCCACCAACTTCAGAGTTAAGCTAGCAGAAACCAACGGCTCGTAGGACATAGTGGCAACGACCTAAGTAAACGCGAACCGTGAATAAAATCATATTTTATACTAAAGATTCTCTGACCGTGAGACTGTCTCCCTGTTGAATATCCCCATCTAATACGTATGCCTTTACTTGCATCACCAATTGGTCATCAGAGGTATCAATCATGTTATCGAATAGGTTCGTGATCTCTCCAAAACGAAAATACACTACGACCTAAAAGTAGAAAAAATGCTATAATTAATATCGTAGGTATTTATATTAAAACCAAACGACTTCATTTGTTGTTGAGACGTAGAATATGTATGTTGAATTGGCTAAGGTGTCTCCTTCATTGATGGTTGAGTTTACTATGTTGTCCCCTACTCTTACAACCGACGCTTCGATCAGTTTCATGACGACTTTGTTATTGACTACGGGCATGTCAACAGTAACTGTTACATCTAAAACGGTCTAAAAAATATAGACTATTAATTACAGTTGCAGAGACAAAACCTTTATGCTACATTAGAACTCTATGAACTGGATACACTAGGAAATGTTTTCGACTGACAGAGGAAAAGATGAACTGACAAGATAAATAGATGACGAATAAATCAAGGAACTAGCAAAATAAGAGTACAAACGAACTGCCAGATTGGAAAACAAAGACAAACAGAGTAAAACGAACAGAAAGCAGAAGACAGGAAATAGGAATGGACAACACAATAACGAAAAAACAAACACAAGCACAGACAAATAGAACAACAGGTAAAAAGTAAAAACGAACAAACAAACAGAAATACAGACAGCACTAACAATAGACAATACACAAACAGAGATAAACAAACACAGAAACAGACAAAAAATAGACCAACAGGTAAAAAGCAAAAACAAACAAACAAACAAACAGAAAAACAGACGGCAATAAGAATAGACAATGCACAAACTGAAAGAAAGGCAGCAATAAGAGTAGAAACACACAAACAGAAAACAAACACAAATACAGACATAAACCAACAAGTAAAAATTAAAAACAAACAAACAACAGGAAGACAGACAGCTGACAAAAACATGACCAACGAACACAAGTTAAATACACTTAAAATGGTAAAAAGACAAACAGAAATAGTACAAACAAGCGCACGAAAAGCAGACGGACAGAAAAACTGGCAGACGAACGGATAAACTGGCAGACGAACGGATGGACAAACGAGACGGCGAGGTAAAGTGGGGTGACAGTTGGACGGAAATACGGACGGATGGACGGAAGGAGGGACGGACGGACGGACGGACGGAAAGACGGAAGAACGAAAGATCGGACGAAGATCGGACGGAAGAACGGACGGAAGGACGGACGGAAGGACGGACGGAAGGACGGATGGAAGGACGGAAGGAAGGACGTACGAAAGGACAGAAAGACGGAAGAACGGACGGACGGACAGAAGGACGTAACGACGAACGGACGAACGTAAGAACAAACGGACGGAAGGACGAACGGAAGAACGAACGGAAGGACGGATGGAAGGACGGACAATAGAACAAACGGACGGATAAACGAAAGGAAGGAAGGACGGACGGAAGGACGGACGGAAGAACGGACGGACGGACGGACGGACGGACGGACGCACAGACCGACAGATAAACAGAGAGAAGTGCCGATAAATAACAGTTACACACACACGAACACACGCGCGCACATACACACACGCGCGCGCACACACAGCAACCAACCAGTCAACCAACAAGAAAATCAGACGGCAAGTGAGCGGAAACGACGAAAGAATGGACGGGCACAAAGACAAGCAAGAAAGTTCAAACACAACAAAATCACAAGTTAGCTTGAGAATCTAACAAAAAACTGAAGTTTCATTTAATTAATTATGAAAACAATAGATAACCTCGGGAACTGTCACATTCACTTGAAAGGTAACCATTTCCAACACAGCCACGTCGTGCAACGCTGTACTACGCAACGACCTGTCCCGAACTTTCAAATCGATGCTCGAGCCTCGCGTCGACACCTGCAAGCACAGGTACAAGAATACAACACTCGCGAGTCATCATAACCTAAACTCTCAAGAAATCTCTTACAAACAGAGCGTCGTCGACGTCATGACGTCGACCCCCAAGCGGTTGTAGATCGTACGGAAGCGACGAAAACTCGACCGCCGACAAAGTCAAAATTCGATCATTCGCACGGGCAGCTTGAGTGACGCGAGCAATAAAATTAATTCTAACCCACTCGAAAACACCAATTCTGTTGACTTTGCATATAATGACGTCATAATCGGCACCAAACCAAGATGCCCGACTAGAACTGTTAAGGATTTCGACACCCGGATGAGAGTCAGATGTCAGATTCCACGTTGTGTTGACGGAGCTGCTTAAGCTGAGATTAGCCAACGGAATAGCGACCTGCCAAACAAATCGATAACCGAACGACGTCGATGATTCGATGTGTTGCAACTGGTAGGTGTAGTCGACGAGGTCTCCAGCATCGAGTCTGTCGCTCGGAACGGCATGTGACGTAATTTCCATTTGTGGCTCCACAATGTATAAATAATGTCTTCGATCAGAGGACTGTACACCTTGATCGGTGTGAACCTTGGGGTCGTACTTAACGAGCCTTCCGTCTACGTGATTATTATCCGGGTAATTTAGGAGGCGGACAGTGTAGGTCACGTTGATGGCGTCGTCAATTGTTTGGTTATTTCTTGCGAGGTTAGTGATGAAACCGAAGTCCCAAATCAAGTAGCCATTTTTGATGTAGATTCCGTCGGTGACGTTCTCACCCAAATCTAAAGCAATCACTCCGTTGAACAATCGAAGACTTCTTAAATATGCCGTAGTTAAAGAGTTAATTAATTTACATATTATTCTAAAACATTACTTACTTCTTAATTAATTATTATTTGAAAACATTAATTACTTATTAATTAAAAACCGCCATCGAATAAAACGCCACCGTCCTTTTAATGCGCCAGAAGCAAGAAAGTATTAATAAAGAGAGCCATCGAATAAACACCGCCATCCCTGCCAAAAAATTATCAATACAAGAGCAGTCGAATAAACGCCCCGTCATTAAATGCGGCTCTTGCAATAATTTATTACTAAAGAGCGCTTTGCAATAAACGTGGAATTTGTAAAAGATTTATTAATTAATAGCGAATTCCGTCGAAAAGACGCCGTCGCTTGCGTGGCACTTGAAAAAGATTTATTAACTTAATTAACATAATAGAATGCCCACAAATAGATGCAGCACGTTTTAGACGACGCACTTGCAAAAAGATTTACTAATGAAGATGTCGCACGTAAATGTGCTTGCATGCATAACTCCACTCAGGCCGTAGAGGAAAACTCTCATCAAATATTGAAACTTGCTGGAAGAAGGATACAAGACCTATTATCTACCTACGGGAAGCTTACGGTCCAGCCAGCCACACAAGCAGAGAATGGGCCACGAGATGTTCAGATAATTCCTCATATGTACCACGGACAGTCACTCTCTGTCCATATTTGGAAGTAAAAACTTAAGTAACTTTAGGGTTAGCCGTGCCACGTCCTCCTGATGCACCCACAAAGCCGTGAGACATGATCTATAAAGTAATCTAAGAAGGGGTTCCTTTTCAGGCTCAGTGGTTGTTGACACATAAGTTTGGGGTCCCAGTTCAGTTTAGTCAATAACTCACAACTTCCTACCATATGTCTCACAATCTTTACCTTGAACAGTGCACAGGTTTGAGTCTCAGAGTTACTCATACGGGTACTAAACACTCCCACACAGGCAATTTCAGTGCTGTATTTCTCCGCTCCGTTAAACGCTTACAGTAAAAGGTTGCAAAGTGATGTGTCATGAAGTGACAGCTTTCATCTGAGAGATTTCTGATTTTGTCGAGAGTTTTATCCTATCTGTTTTTCAATTGGATGCCTAATAAATATTTCCCAGGTTTATCCATGTAGCTGTCTCACAATCTAAACTTTCAAATGACTACACTAATAAATAGTCGCCGCTCTGGTATTAACGCCGCAGCTTAGAGTAATACAAATAAACTCCGCTGCGGCGCTTAATCAAAAATTGAAGAGATACGCTGCTAGAGATTGACTTACGATTCCCTGCATGGAGACTTGAGTTCATGATGTAGTCACCAACGAAGAGGACGGAAGCGTTCAGAACTGTCACGAGTGGAGTTTGAGACTCGGTGGCAGGTAGGCGGACTCTCAACTGGTAATTGGTCTGGCTCTCGGGAACGAGCATGTCGTACTTGAAACAAACCTCTTCTTCGATTGCGACCTAAACCAACTAAAATCTCAAACAACAAAGGTTTTAGTGTGTGTGTGTGTGTGTGTGTGTGTGTGTGTGTGTGTGTGTGTGTGTGTGTGTGTGTGTGTGTGTGTGTGTGTGATGTATGCGCGTGCGCGTGCGTGAAAAAACGTTTACACAATCAGCGTATTCCAACAAGAACACCAACAGATGTCATGAAGCAGCATGTAAGCAAATACCAAGTGCAACGACAAACAAACGTAGACAGCAAAACGATTAAAAATTCAAATAACACAGCAAACATCTGACTTTAAGACATAACAGCTTACATGCTTAAGATCAACTGTATCAGTGTCTGGCAACGACGACCCACAAATGTAAACATCTAAAATGACCGGTGATACTTTCACGACTACACTGTCCGTCTCCTCATAAAGTCTTCCACTGGTCTCATTAGGGTAATTGTAATATTTGATCTCCAGTCCGTCCTCCAATGATATACCAGGCGGCGTCTCTTGTATGACCACTCCACAGTACTCCAACAGAAACGTGTCGCGTGATTCAAACACAGACACGTTAAAGACCATCGAGTAGTTGGTCCGGATCGGTTCTATCGACGTCTCATTAAAACTGCCTACAATCTCAGTCCAATTGAAGACGTCGACATGTTGTGTATGAGTCAAAATTATTTCAACTAAAAATGGGGGAAGCAACGACCGATCTTTGTCCTCTGGCGGTCCAACATGTAAGCGGTAACAAACGGTGTCTCCAGCATCTGCATACGAATCAACAGTAAACGATGTGGTCAGATCGGGTTCGGCCGCATATAGAGGAAACATTTTCTCGCCGTTGGAAACCACATGATCTTGATAAGTTTGAGAGTTGAAAATAGATGAAAGATAGTTCATTGTCACCTTCACATTGCCATATCGACCCATCAGAGAATGGTCACTCCCACTGCCGCTGACACGCCCATAAATCAAAAACTTGATCATCCCGTGACCAACTCCTGCATCAATTCCAAAGCGACATTTACGATGACGTACGCTTTCCAACTTGATCTTAACCGCGTTGGTCACATAAGAGTTTTTCGTCACCAGAGAAGACTCTAAGGTGGCAAATCCGGGTTTTACAAACGAGCACCAGTCGTCACCAACGACGTCGGGATCTTCTTCTACTCCACGGTCTCCGCACGGTCCCCACAGTATGTCGCTCGATCGCATATCTCGGTCTATATCCGCAAGAGCCACATTCGTCACGAAAACTTTCATTAGGCTTGACCCGTTACTATACTTATGTTTCCAACGGAATGGAAGCTCGAACATCAGTTCAAGATCCGTTCTCACACACGGCATATAGACCGTCACTTCAAAAACGAGACTCTCTAGGAAGGCCACATACCACCCCAGTGTAAACTCATTTGACGAATTCGAGAGGGTAACGTTATGAAGTAGAGGCGTCAGAGTTGAGAAACTCTGAATTTTAGACAAACTCCAATACGTTTTTCTACTATATTCATAGCACGGACTAAAAGTCGAGCTGTACGCCATTAGAGCAGTCACATTAAACGCCGTCTTTGGTCGAATGCTCGTTAGGACTCCAAGAGACACGTTGAGAGCCACCCGCGAGCCTTGAATCATGTCGGACTGTGAGAACACGGTAACGCCGACTTGGTTTTGCGACAGTTCGTTATTCATAAAGGCGACGTCGTAAACGTTTCCGCAAGTGTCGGCGCCGACGAACGCGCAACTTACGCCTCTAACGACTATGTCTTTGTGAATCGCCAGAGATAGAGTCGTATCGAATGCGATACTGTCATGCGACGGCGCAGTGCCGACGTCGATGGTCACATCCAACGTGTCTTCCCCTTGAAGGGAATGCATCGGAGCCGAAACAGCGACGTTCGTCGACAAGTCGAGATGTGGCTCTTTCACGACGACAGGAATGACGATGTCGGCATGATGTCGATCGTCGGCGCCGTAAGCGACGTCGACGATCAGATCGGCGGCGTCGAGATGCGCATTTTTACCGTCGATTACGGGCGATAACACCGTCATCAATAAAGTCGCATTTCCGACGGCGTATTCTGGGTTCGTGTAGATGCTTCCGAGGTGGTACACACCATCGGCCCGAGGAATCGGTTCCGTCAGTGAAGAATTGACGACGCCGTCGAGCTCCGTCGAAAAGCTTGCCGTCGCCATGCTCACATGGCTCGACGATCCGTTAACGCTCGTCACTTCACTAACGACGTAAGGAAACTTGACAATCACGAGACCAACTTTCAGAGGAGGAAGAATCAGAGAGATACGCAGTGCCGTACATGCGGACAGAAACAAGGAAACGGCGGCAGACCCGACAATTTCGTCAGATCTGACGACAGTACCATCGAGATCGACTTCAAAAGTCATGTCGGACATCTCAGCGTCGACTCGAGCAATCAATCCGTCAAGCATGAACTCCGCCTCGTTGACGAGCGAGTCGACCGACGACGTAAAGAACGTGACTCGTGCCGCGACGCCGCCAACGTGCGCAATCGGCGCGGTATTGGAAACCTGTAGAGTAATCCCCACTAAAATCACATTCTCGCCACTGCCCTCAAATCCTAAGCGGTCCGCGGCAACTGATACGACGCCACCCGAGAAAGCATTTGTGGCTGCGATAGAAAGAGAAGCGTTACCATACGAAACGTTGACAAAATCATTCTCAGGCAAGACAAACACGCTGCTTTCATATGTCAGTCTGAATTTCAGATTGTAGAGAGTGTATTCGCCGACGTTCTTAAATACCAGTGCGAACGACACCAAGTCGCGTGCGGCCAGGTTCCGCGCACTGCAACCGAATTGCGCGCCCACGACGTCGTCGGCTGCGACAACGTCCGGACTGATCCACAATCCATCGGATCTCCGATCCGGCGTCTGAAATCGAATATTTTCCGTCCAAATTTTGCACGATAGATTACCCTTCGGTTGACGAGACGAAACGGAAACGGCACCGAAGAAGAACTCAACCGGCCGATCGACGACGGAAACAGAAAAGTGGTCGAAAGTCGAGTGATTCCGAGACACGGACGTCGAGTCGATCTCGTCAACATACACGGGAACGGTTAAAGCTCCTACTGCTGGATCCGCCAGAATTACAGCCGTAAAAACCAACTCTATAACCGGATAGTTGGAAACAACCAACTTGCCATCGTGGAGAGTTACAATCACCTCATCTGAATTCGAGCTAAAAACAACTGTTGGAGGTTGTGAAATTATATTCGTCGTTCTTGCGCCAATCGACGGATAATCAATCGAAAACGTAGCAACTGGTATTTCGACTGACACAGACAAAGTGTGAAAACATTGGAACCATTGGTAATAGATAATTGTAAAATTGACGTTGCAAAGGGGCTGAAACCGATTGCTCGACACCACGCCACTCGTTCCACATTGCATTCTCGTCTCCTTACTAATCACTCCCTTGTGCACCGTCCACACATCCGACGAACAGTTGGAATAAACCGTCTCGTTAAGAGCGTAACCATCGCCACCAATCGGAATACCACTCAAACTTCCAGAAATAGATATCAAACCGGCCAGGGATGACGTCACTACATCGAAGTAAACAACACTGTTCGACACATTTGTTATCGCGACTGTCAGTTTTTCACCCTCTTGATCTACAGCCGCCACGTTAAACGAAGACAACGAAACGTTTATTCTTGGGTAGATCGAGACGCAACATCCGGGGAATCCGTACTGATCACGTAGGACAATAAAACAGTGATAAATCTCACCGGCAGTAACGACCCCACCAATGCAACTCATATTAGACCGAGTCGCGTCCACGATTCCCTCCCCGTCTCTCAATGCGGTCAGAACCGTTGTCGACTCGTTGAGTGAGAAACCGCCTAGACTCCCGATCTCGTCCGACGTGACGACAAGAGGGAAATCTTCTCGATGCGACACGACAAGAAATCGAAACGACATCGCGACTTGCGGTGCGTACGACGACGAAAACGTGTGCTCGTCGAAAGCGGCAGTAACCGTCGACGTTTCGTCAGTACCCGTATGCACGGAGTTTGGTGGCGCATACGCGTCGAGTAGTGTCGACGTTGTGTTGCCAAACGCTGCTACATCAAAAAAAAGAATTCCCGATGGATACTCGATAGACAACTCTAATCTTTGCGAGCACACAAATTTCGTCTTGTAGACGACGCTTGCGTTTAAGGCACATGCGACCGACGAGACACCTCGCACTTCAAACAGGTGACCGTTGCACGTCATCGTCCATTCGACGTCGAGGTTCCCAGCTGCGACAGGCGCCACCGCTCGACTGCAACTGGCGTATACGGATAGAGAAGGCAGACTATCGCCCTCGTTTCCTACATCATTCCACGTGGCGTTCACGCGCAGTGATGCTAAAATCCGAATCGAACCGATGAGAGATGGAATCGAGATGTTAAATCTCCACTCATTTTTAAACACTTCGAATTTCGAAATAGTAACAGAATGGTCGTTTATGTCAACGATGGTGATATTGATATCGTCTGCTGTGAGAAAGACGTCCGGGTCGAGACTTTTGTATCTCGCCATTGCGCCACTGGAGTTATACAGCTTCAGAACGCAAGGGGCTATCGATTCAGCCTGTAGTCGTTCCGCTTCGCAATACACCGACGACATGGAAGGATCGACGACGCGCGGAGCCGCCATTCGAGGATGATAGATCGGAACGGAAAGCAGAGCGCGCGTATACGTTACATTACTCGAAAACACGCTCGAAATCTCGGAGACGTTGATATTAAAAGTGACGATGCTGTGAGACGGAGCTGTTGCCATAGGCAACAGACTCATTTCCAGCTGTAAAACTGGACTCGACGAGTCGGATAGAACATAGGGCGGGATGATCACCCGATAGGCGTCGTCGTCTATCATCGCGCTTCCGTTATATAAGCTGGCAATGCCTCCTGTCGTGTTGGCTCCGACGTGAATTGCTCCGATCGTGTAGTATGGACTCTGCAGAGAGACGTCAACCGACAACGATGCGAAACATGCTCCCGCAGTGTAGTATTGCAAATAGGTTAGAATTGAGCATCCTTCCCACACTAATCCGACACCCACTCCTGCCACAGGGCTGCACTGTATGGCCGGCTGTGCGTTTACCACACCTCCATGGGCGGAGTTCACGCTACAGTCCTCGAACACATAAATATTGACGTCACCGTTTACACCGCCGACTTTCGTTCCAGCATACTGTGCGCTCAAACGGACGACTTTGCCTCCTTGGAGAGGTGTGAACGTAATCGGCCATTCGTTCCCGACCGCGTACACGTCCGGAACGACGTACGGCCCGTCGTCGTCTTCGACAGTGACCGACACGTCGAGAGACGTGATCGCCACCTTCTCCGGATCAACTTGCTTGAAGAATGCCGGTCTGTTGCTGTTACCTCGCAGACGCAAGTAACACCTGAAGAGTGAGTTCACAAATGCCGTCGTGCTTTCGCACTGTAGACGAGACGTTGTCGCATTGACGGGTCCCTCGAGATTGCCGTCCGACTCAACAAAGCGTGCGTGCGCAAAAAGGAGCCGTTGATACAAATGCGATCCAGAAATGCTCGACTCTAGTCCAGTGATGTTGGCATGAAAGTCGATCGATTCCGGGCTAGGAACGTCGCTCTTCGCTTCTAACACGAACGACAGATATACATGAGGACGTGCACTGCACGGACGAGAGTAGTTGGTATAGATCCATTCGAAGACGTCGTTGCCTTCCGATTGTGACGTCGAATTCTGAGTAAGCGAATTGCGTATGGCATCGGTGGTGTTTTGATCGAGCTCGACGTTCGATAGGTCGAACAGGCCGCGTGCGACACTGACAGTCAATCGCAACTCAGAGAAACAAACCAAGAGGGGATCATAAGTCAATACGATTTCAACATCGCAACCCGGCCAAATGGGATTTCGCACTGAAGGTGAACCAGTACAGGTAACGTTGGCCAGTATTGTGCTGTTGGTATCCGCACCAAAGTCTTCCGGACCTAGAACTTCGGGACAAGTCTCTTCGCATCCCGTTCCAAACGCGACGAAAACGATCACAAGAAGAAGACAGAGACGCACACACTGCATGTCGCACAGACGATGTTGACGGAGCAACGAAGAGATTCTGTGCGTCTCACACGCAGATCTTACTTCCAAGAACGTAACAGCTCCAATGACGCCTGCAGAGTGACATAATGAGAAAAGTTGTAAACACACAAACGATGCTGTAAAGTCTGTTTATAGCGGATAATCTGTCTACATTTGTCAAGCGTTAAATATAAAATAAAGTACGAAAAACATTTTTAAAAATGAGAAAGATGTAGGCCTCCCGTACAAAAAGGAATAGAAACAAGACCACGTAGGGTGTGCAGTGACATCTTTAATGTGTTCACTCATACAGACTGAGCAATACATTATCCTTACATTGCATCATATTCTAGGGTATAAAACACATAATGCCTAGAAAATAGTGTAATTTAGGGATTATATATTGCTCAGTCTGTATAAGTGAATTCACGAAAGATGTCACAGCATACCCTACATGGTCTTGTTTCTATTCTTTTTCGGACGGGAACCCTACATCTTTCTCATTTTTCAAACATGTTTTTTATACTTTATTTGCATTCTTTCTTGAACTTCTTTAAGAAAGTAAAGAAATATATTGAAGCATGTCATGGATAACCTCAAATCAATATACCTATCTATAGTTCATATTCTCAAAAGCAGTGATATTGTTGGCCTATTTAGCTGTGAGCTCTTACTCTGAAACTAGGTTAGCAGACGGCATGTGCCATTATTAACAACGATATCATCGTTACTACTGTCTAACTAAAAGGCTTTCATATATGGTGTACGCGAGCAGATGTGCAGTACGTACGCGTACAGCGTTGGCGAGGTGGACATTGACGGTAGAAATCGACACACTCCCCGTGTAGCGCTCGGTTCAGGTAATGTGTGAGTTGCATTCGGTGCAAATGCAATCAGAATTTAGAGAGAACTGCTACCGGGAGAAGATCGTTTTCAATCACGTGCACCATTAACTCTTTCATCGCTGAAAGCGTTGCGGAGGGCGACGACAAGTACAGTCTAGACGGGGCTTTTGTATACGTGTATTCGAATGGACTAGAAGGTGTCGTGTTCGTGTTACTTGAACACAACAGCGTGTCTAATTAGCTAAACAATACTCGACAGTGTATATAGCGTCCATGAGTATTTATAGATTAGAGTCACAATACAGTTTGAAGCAAATAATCGATGAATTTGAATAAAGTTGATAAGTGACAATTTATCTAGGCAGACGCAAACTGTCACTACTCGATTTTAGGCGTGGCTGTAGCCTTGCTCACATGCCACTGATGTTAAGTCAAGACTTGAAATGTGACCCCACCAAAAGATTGTTCAGACTGTCACTCCCATTTTGTAAGCCGGTCGGGTTGTCAACAGTTACTAGTGCTTGACCAACCGATAAGCTAAAACTGTAACCAACTGATGCAATGCCACTGCCATAAGAGACATCGACAAAATCTATATTGGGTACACATTGCCGTCGAATGTGACGTCAAGCTTGATGTCTTAGACAGTGTGGTGCTCCTGATTCACTACTACAGCTGTAAACATTACCAAGTCCAATGTCGACAAATTTCTCACACCACAGCCGAATTGATTTTCTATAATGCTGTCAGTATCAATTCTCTCAGCAGCAATGCACAGTCTAGAAAATGTCGGTTTGGGATCCTGAAATGCCTCAAGTTTCTCTAGGTTGTCACATGACAGTTCCTTCTTTGTTGCCTAGAAATCACAGAAACTGCTCCAAAAAGAAATTCAACAAGATTTTCCAAAAAAACAAGTTGCAGTCTCTATGAAACACAATTGTTATGTTCAGCTCGGCCCAATTGTCTTCCAAAATACTGAAAACTCACGTAAATATCAGCAGTACCATCAGAAGGAGTCATAGTAACCAGCCAGCCATCAGATTTTGCTTCCACAGTGTAGGCAACAGGTTGACCATCTTGGTTCTCAATAGCAATTACCATATGTCTGCTAAGTCAACCATGGCATTACGTAATACACGTTTGAAGACTATGTAAGTCACCAGCATGTTCTCTTCTAGGCAAGTAACACTTGAAAGGTGCTTTCAGACAAGCACTTTCACACTCAAAACCATTTTCCTTGGTACTTATCTTCTCAACTAGGGTACTTACAAGTTTTGTGCCCTTGAACACTGGCAAACTATTAATATCAGATTCTAAAACCTTAGTAACGCATTCAAGAATCCAGTATTCTTTTCAGTCCTTCTCTAGAGCAAAGTCAAAGACAAAGAAATTTGTGAAGTCAAACAACTTGGAGTAGAGTGATTGATAAACACAGTCTCAACGACAAGCTCTGATCCTTTCCAAAAAGTTGAGTTATGCATCAACGACTGCAGGAACGATTTGGCTGTGCTGTTATTCAGTCAACATTATAGCTACATCGAACCAAACGCCACCAACCTTGACATTCAACTACACCTCAGAGAAACACTCAATGTTAGGAAAGTATGTCATTACGAGATCTAGATCACGTTCATCCTTTACAAGAGGCAATTCATTGCAATGTAATTCAGATGGCACAGTTACATTCAGATCAAAAGTGTGTGGAGGTTCTGGACATTAGTGAAGAACATCGCTGGCAATTGAAAGTCCACAAACAAGAAAAAACCCAGCTGAACATCGACAGATATCCTTCCCAGAGTGATCAAATGGCAATCAAGTTGTGATGCATTTTTCACATCAAAGTGTTACAACAGCAACTATTTGGCAAGTCTTCAAGCACCTAACTCATAGCTCCTGCGACCAATTTCTCGACAACGGACAAACAGTAATCCTTTGAAAGTTGTCGGTAAAGAAGTTCATGCAGTTGAAAATGATTTTCTTGTTCTTTATAATCAACCATCTAAATGAGTTAGTACCTCAAGCAGAGCACTGTACCCTTAATGCCTATCTGCCTAATTTACAAATATCTTGCAGCTGAGAATCTAAAATCACAACTACTAAATTAAAATTAAAATTTTTTTGTTAGTAAGAAAATAGAAAGTCGTGAACATCAAGCACATTATATAACAAATATTTAAATTAAATGTTTGGATGTGTGGGAACTGCACCAAATTGTAATGTGTCAACTAAGAAAATTATATTATATGTTCTTATGCCACTCCAATATGGGCAAGTGGGGTCTTTAATCCCATCTGGGAGGCCACCAACCCGGGTGGTGATCCTAGCAGAGTACATGTTTCTGTGTAGTCCACATGTTGACTAGCCAATTATTATTATGTGTCGTGCCGAACCAGATCAGTCTGGTTTTTAATACAATTATCAGGGAGTGCGGTAGCACTCCCTAGGTAGGGATGCGAAGAATCTAAAATGACGCCCCATACAAAAGTATCCAAACGCATCCGAACCAGATCTCTCAGAACTCATTACAGAGATCTCGGACCCACGTAGCGCTCAACTTCAAACGTTCCTAATGGTAGCCAGACTATCACCGCTGACACTAAGCCCCTCAGAAGCCAGCTATCGGCAAGAAAACAACCCGATTTATTCTTTCACATTTCACATTTCACATATCACATTTCACTTTTGTCAGCCAGGCTAGCGCCTCACTCGAAGCAGCTACAACGACGAGAGTCACACCAAACGATTCGCTCTTGTCCGAAGAATTGCACTGACCCAACAGCTAGAAATGTGCAAAGTCACCTTGTATCAGTCAACTGCTACCATGTAATTCCACGTACTGCTTCCCACAACGCCATGTTGTTCCGGTCACGTGTGTACATGTGACTACCGTTTGGAAGCCTAGGTGGCACTTCCACCTTCTGCTGCATTCTGCTTACAGTTGCGTGTAGTTGAGCATGTACGACTGTGTTCAACGGCGCGGCGTCCTGTCTGACTCTCTGTGCATGTAAGCGTGTATCTCTTCCGTGGAACCCTAGGTAATGGGAGTTCTTTATAGATGCAATCAGTGTTATTACGTACATTCGTCAGCTGCTACGTACTTCCGTGTATGCTGAGCGTAACGTGGGAGTTTTTTAGAGATGCACTCAAAGATTGAAATCCCGGCCGAGCTGCACCCCTTTCTTTTAGAACTGTCATTTCCAATTCAAACTACACAAGTCTAAAAATATTTTGAGAAAATGATGGGTATGTAGGAATGGGTATGTACTTAATCATACTCATCTCCTACATCACTAACTTTTACCTAAAATAATTAAAACGCAGCAGTCGTGTGTGACACTCACAGTACTGGATTGTGATGTAGGAAATGAGCATGATTAATTAAGTACATACCCATCCCTACATACCCATCATTTTCTCAAAATGTTTTTATTAATTTTAAAAGTGCTCCACTGAGCGAAGGGGCTTCGATCAGCACCCCAGCCTCCCTGCTTCTTGTGCCAGTGTGTAAGACGCCTGCCTACAGGAAATTTGTGAATGACACATGGCAGTTCTAACTACACACACACTATATGTGCAATTTTTCCAATCACATACACAACACTATTATATAAACACACTAGCTAGCCAGCTAGCATACTACAGCAAAGCAACTATGACCATCAGCAGTTTCCACTTAAAGCATGTTATCTAGACTTCAGATTCTAACTGTAAGGATCCTATACCAACATTGGTCCATACTTTCCAGTGACAACTCTAACTGCAACCTCTAACACATCAAGTGTGTGCAAACGTTTGAATCTTCTGACTGGGTTTGCTGCTGGCAGCACTTGGTGACTCAGAAGGTGTTCGTGCATGTAATTGGAAGCCACAGATCATTGGTTAGTGTATTGAATCAGATTATCTGTACTACTCTATACGAACTAATCTCTCTCTACTGGGAGTGCTCGTAGCAACATAACCCATCCTTGCAGATGGTACCCAGTCAGGGCTAATTGTGTCATACACAGAGGATGGCTTTCCTAGAATCGTTCAGAGTGGCATAGATTACTCATTTATTATAGAACATACTAGAAATGACAGCTCTACCAGACAGAAAGTGCTCAGAGCAAACACGCGAATGCTGCGACGGCTTACAGTCCTTTCGGTTTACGAAGTGGCTAGGGAGCCGGTATCGGTCCCGAATGCGGAGGACTTGGAGTGCCGGTAATTTGCACGTGACCGATGATGTCATGCTAATTAGAAGCGACGAATGGCGGGAAGTCCGACTGATTCTGCATTCTTTTCTGTTGGGAAAGATTCAACTCACTCGCTGACCTACAAGAGCGATTGTCGGTGTATGAGTCATCAACATATACAAAATTATGGAGAAGAGACTCGAGAAATGTTGAGGCTGTCCGGAAGCTAATCAATCGTCCCCTTTCTGACGCAATTACATACTACGAGATCACGTATAGCTGTATTCACGGAGGCAAAAAATTCGCTGCCCGTGGAGAAGGAAAGCGGTCTACATCGTAAGTGCAGCTTGTGCGTTAGCAATTGTTTAGGAATCCAAGGACCTACACCTTTTCCATGGTGATGGGTCAAATTGTGGCCCCAGGCTAAAATACTGTACATACATTAGTCTTGGATAAAAAGAACAGATGTAAAAAGAAACATTAATCAACTACGCTCGGCAAATACTGTTACTATATATATATATATATATATATATATATATATATATATATATATATATAGACTAGGATCCATGGCCCGTCCTTCGTACGGGCAAGATACTGTAGTGTAAAGATAGGTCTGTGGACAGGTCACGTGCAATCTTTATTGCGAGGTCCCGGATTCGGAACCCGTTCGTTGCACGGGCTACATTAGTAGGCGAAAGTTACAACTATAGATGTGTGGGTGTTTCTTCCCTATATTTGCTGCACATTTTACTGGTACTAAGTCCTAGCAGTATGAAGAGAGTAGCACAATGGCAACACATGCACGTCAGTAGCCTAGGTATCTGACTCTCTCTGAGCGTGTTTAGTGGCTTTTAAAAAAGCCGGTTTTTAAAGATTTGGTGGAATACTATCATTTCACTGTAGTGCTTTTGCATACACATCGTTTTCGTTTTTTCTTCAAGTACATAGACTAAAAGACTGTCAGTTGTTCTTCATGTCAACATTCACTGCAACGCTCTATGATATACTACATTTTTTGTTTTTCGCTCCGGTGCGTTGATAAAGAGGTTGCTAGGTCTGCCAACTCTTGAGCACCCAACGTATAGTTGCCCGTGCGAGAAGCAAGGTGTTTGCAAGTCTAACCCAACAACTTTCAATGATTGACCTTGTGATTTATTGATGGACATTGCAAAGCAAACTTTTAGTGGAAACTGCAGTCGTTTAAATTGAAAGGGAAGGTCCGATGGTATGAGTGGTATTCTTGGTATGAAGATGTCTTTTCCTTGAGCTTGTCCTGTCAGTATGATGGCTTCAAGAACGTGCGGCAAAATCTGTTTAATGATGAGTCGTGTTCCATTGCAAAGATCGGGAGCATCCAGATTTCGGAGAAGCATAACAGGGCACCCCACTTTCAATTTAAGATTATGCGGTGGCATGCCAGGAAGGTCTAAGGAATTTAGGAACTCGGTTGGATACTGCACAGAATCCGACATGTCTACAACTGTGTCAATAGACTTTAGCAGCTGTTCTTTTCCAGGCAATTGCATAAGAAGTTTTTCATTGATTTTGCTGGCCATGTCATTTCTTGGTGCAAGGATGGCACGCTCGCACAACCACTTGTGGTTCTTGTAGTTTACAGCCAAGTTGGGGAAGACTTTTCCGCTAAGTGCCTCTACACCGTTAACTAATTCTCCACATCCGGGTGGTATGGTTACCAGTCCGCTCTCATCAGCAGTCAGTTCGCCGTTTCCAATTGATAGCAGCATCGATGAAAACTCTCCCGCTGTTGCGTCCCTTTCAAGATACACTCTCATGTTAGTAGACAGGGTGAGAGTTTGGACTTGCTGCCATAGAAAAGAAGATTTAAGGCAAGCTGAAAGTTCATCTGCCGGGGTTCCCCTCTGTATGACTGGCAAAGTTTGCCGAAAATCACCAGCAAGTAAAACGGTTACAGCGCCAAAAGCTGTTTGTTGTGTCTCTCTGATATCTCTTAGCGTGCGATCAAGAGCCTCCAGCGCCAGCTTGTTTGCCATTGTGCACTCATCCCACACAATCAGCTGACATTGCTTTAGTATTGTGGCCATTCCTGTACCCTTAGCGATGTTACAGGTTGGCGTCTCCGTATGTGCCAAGTTTAACGGAAGTTTGAAAGCTGAGTGGGCAGTCCTGCCTCCGGTAAGCAAAGTTGCGGCAATTCCTGATGAAGCAACAGCAACAGCAATCTTCTTTCGTTGCCTGACCTTAGCAAGTAAAAGGTTGAGGAGGAACGTCTTGCCTGTGCCACCAGGTGCATCTAGAAAGATAACACCACCAGATCCACTCTGCATGTTGTCTAGGATGACGTGATAAGCCGCAGCTTGGTCTGGCATCAGTAATGGTTCGTTGCTTGATACGTACGCTGTAAGCTCATCTTGGTCATAGTTGGTCTCTCTGATCAAGTCTCTGCAATTGCATACCTGCTGGTCTCTCTGAGGTGTCGGCAGACCATACGTTCTAAGCTCGTGGCCTCCTAATCTAATAACTATGTCTTCCAGCAGTATGAGTGCTTGGTTGAAGCAAGGTCCTTGGCTAAGATTGTGATAGCGCACCTAAAAGTGGAGAAGGAAAGGTTAGAGTTGCAGTTGCTGTAACCTGTAAGTTTGTAGCTAACAAATTCTTACCTCAAGTAGTATGTCTTCCGCTAAGCTCTCTTTGTGTTTATCCCACAGACTTTTTGGGTTTCCCAGCCCACACGTAACGATCATAGTGCCAAACAGATTTCTCAGCATGCGGGGAGAGCGACTGACAGCAGCTTCTTCTAGAGTTGCGCTCCAGTGGCCTTCATCCTCCAACAAACCCCTTATCGAGCAAGCTTCTCTGAAAGTTGCACATTTGAATTGATTGACCATTCTAAGATCTTCATACGATGTCGGCCCTCTGACTATGTGAAGGAGAAGGCGCAAGCAATAGCATTCAAATGCGCTTGGGTGGATAGTGTACACTCTACCAAGAGTGTCGCATGACTTGATTCCTGGATGTCCTTCCACGTGGATGCCCTGGATGCGTCGTTTCCATTTCTTTGCGGATCTGTCCCACCTGTAGTATTGTGGCACATCGCAATACAATAGAGTTTTGGCAAAGTCGTCTTCTCGGCAAAGGTCGAAGAATGCTGTCAAAGTAGTTCTAGGTGGCTCTGCTATTCTGTCTCTTACGTTGTCTTCGGTAAAATACACACGTTGCCCATTCTCCAGGTGCACGTACAAATGCTCCACCGGTGGATACCTGTGATGAATCGGAAAGTCAAGAATACGCCATGTTGCTTCATTGCTGCATATGTATCTTCCAATCTCGTACCTTGAAACCTCATCCCTCCTCATTTCTTGCCGTTCAAGCCCGAATACTGCCTGATCGCTACCTTTGTTGACGTATTTACATATGTACTTGATCGATTTCACTGTATTGCAATACTCAACATTAATGTGCGCATTGAAGATCTTGGACAGAATAGGGCAATAAGGGACCACCCACTTGTTATCAATTTCCACTTCGTTGCAACCTAAGATTGTCACTTTTGCTGTAAATCCACCATCTCCCGCCTTTCTTCTGCGGTAAAGTGGGTACCCGTCGTGCCCTGTCTGAGTCTCCTGGAGAAGCTCTCTTGGATATCGTTTCGTACACTTGCCGTCTTTCATGCATGGCGACTTTCGGTTTAGTGCACCGCATGGCCCATGGATCATGTGCTTCTTGATGATGTTGTAGAGCACCGAGTCTTCTTCGGGGTTGGGTATCTCTGCACTAATAATAGGGTCGACATCAGCAGGGTGGAGTTTCTCTTCAAGCCACACCAAGATATGCGAATGGGGGAGGCCCCGCTTTTGCCACTCGATGGAGGACATGTGACAGCGTGTTGTGCCAAAGATGGCACCGTTGATGAGCAATTCCATTAGCTTTTTAAACTTCAGGCGAAAGACTCTGGCCAGAAGGTCGTGTCTGTTCTGGGATGTTTGTCCTCTCATCAGCTCATTTTTTATCTCCGGCCAAGAGGGGTTGCATGTAAAAGTTATAAAAAGATCAGGACGGCCGTACTTTCTGACATACGTCATTGCATCTTGAGTTTTCTCATGCATGTACCTGGGACCGCCAGTAAAAGAAGATGGAAGAATGACTGCTCGTCCAAGGTCAGTATCTTGGCTATCCTGGGCGAGAGCATCTTTTAGGTGGATGTAGCTGTCGACTCGCAATTTGCTCTGATTGTGGCGTACGTAGCGGAGACGTTCTCCCTCAATCTTAGCGTACATATCGACTAAAAACTGATGGAAGAGGTTTTTGGTTCTAAGTACGTGGTTAAAATTGTTGGTCCTCACCATGATTCTGTAGGCGTAGAAGTCCATAGCGGATACTTTCTTGTTGGAAGGCAAATCTGTTCTTGGGTCAACTTCACGCAGTTCGAAATTATATCCATCTTCGCCGCGACAGAAGAGTAGCGGGTACTGAAGCGCATCGTAGGATCTGTGGGTTTCGGCGACTCGTTGAAGCTGGTCGTTGCGCTTTTGCAGAACAATGTCACGCTTGTTGAATTGTTGGCCAACGATGAGAACAGCAACTTCATCTGTCAGTGGAGCGTTAAATCGTCTTGGATGTTCCATGGTTGGAGCTTTGTCTGGTCGAATAACTATGCGGTGCTCTGGTAGGTCCATCTTCTCTAGGGCAGTCTTGAAGCTTGCCACATAGTTGTTTACGTTGTGGAGCATCTCCTGAAGAGACAAAATGATGTCAATCTTCACACCAGGCACAGCTCTGCATCGTGTCTCAGCTTGTTCTTGTTTATCACCCATAAAATAGATTTGCAGAAACTCTGGGTTTTCTCCTGACTGAGGTTGCATGGCACCAATTCTGTGGTAGACCTGACCCTGAACTTTAAAGGTGGGCATAAATCCTGGTAGACAGACTCTTTCTGTACATCCAAAGCTTGTCATCTGGAATGCAGAGTTGTATTTTCTGATGTTATTAACAAATTGCTTTGAATCGTGATTCTCTAAGAGAAGCAAAGATTTGAGCGGCTCGGGGATGTTTGTGATAAGAGGCAGTTTGACTTTCCCATTTGAGCAACACATTCCCGGTGCTTCGCCAACCCATTTTAGGGCATGGCAATACTGACACTCTTTGGACATTGCCCCAATCTGTACATCAGCATGTCCGCTGTAATCCATCGATTGGTCGTAGTTAAAAGCTCTCCTCTTCCATCGTTCAACTGTTGGTTTTGATTCCGTCTTACCTCTGAGTCTTGCCTGTCGCTGATCTGGTGTCTCTTCTTGTCGTGCTCGTGCAGTGCCTTCTCTGTCAGCAGACCTTCTTGCTTGTCGCTGCTCTGGTGTCTCTTCTTGTCGCGCTCTTGCGGTTATTTCTCTGTTGGCAGATAGTCTCTCTTGCCGCTGCTCTGGTGTCTCTTCTTGTCGTGCACTTGCGGTTATTTCTCTGTTGGCAGATAGTCTCTCTTGCCGCTGCTCTGGTGTCTCTTCTTGTCGTGCTCTTGCGGTTATTTGTCTTTTGGCAGATAATCTCTCTTGCCGCTGCTCTGATGTTTCCAACTCTCTCGCTCTGGCTGCTCTGTCATTGTTCATGGCTAGTCTCAACTCACGGCTAACGGCTGTTTCTTCAGCTCTGTTGTTTCGTATTCTCTTCGCAGCTGATGTGCGACGGCCAATTGCTACGCGTTTTGGCCGTCCCATGTCGTTAGTAATCGATTCTTAAATTGACTCATATGCTACTATCACAAATCCCGCGCATTTTCACAAAACTCGGATGTAGATAGCTCACGCATGCATGGCCATGTCCAAACTACGATTAGTTAATTAATTAATTAAACTTTAGTTGGCACCTTGCTCAGAAGGCCTCTTTTAGTTTACTACGAACGTTCGAACGTCCGCAAAACTTCGCTCTGGCACGCAATTGTCTGCAGCTACACGTATGCGCGTAGTATGTAGTTAATTAATTAAACGGTAGGTTTCTAGACACGTTACAAACGACGCATTTAGTTGATCAGCGAATGCTTGACCCGTCCTTCTAGAGGCAGAGTAGTGTTTTAGCGGAAGACGCGCGCCCAGTGTATGGCACGTCACGTGCATCTTTGTTGCGAGGTCCCGGATATTCTGAATGAATTCGAATCTTGTTCTTCGCGCTTGTTTCGATAGAAATCGACACACTCCCCGTGTAGCGCTTGCTGCAGAAAACGTGTAGGTTGGATTCGGTGCAAATGAGATCAGAATTTGGAGAGAAACGCAAGCGATAGAAGAGTAGGTTTCGTCGGCAAGAGATATTCGATTGCTCGAAGCTTTGCGAAGGACGGCGATGCATAGGGTCTACACGGGACCGGTGCGGGCGTGTGTTCGAATGAACCGGAATGTGTAGCGTGTGCGTCGTCGAGAAATTTTTACGCGAGGGTCGACCCCTCGAGAGGGGACCCGGTGCGTAATTTTTTAAATTTTTTTACGCAAACCATCGCCTGTGCGTACCGAGTGTGCGTGCCGATTTCGGTTGCGAACGGACAAAAGACGTGGCCCCCAAACGCGAACATGCACACACACACACAGACAATTTGAGCTTTATATATTAGATATATATATATATATATATATATAGTTGATCAGTGAAACCTTTGATGTAGTGTTACATCTGCACAGTACTGTACCACACTATTGAAAATACATAAATATTCCCAGTATACATCATTGCTGCTTTACCGTCTTCAGTCTTTCTTCACACTTTCTAAAGACAAAAACCTCTTTCAATGAAGCATGTTCAAAATACAGCAAGGCACAGGCTGGGTAAAAATGCTAAGATTCTCTCTCATCTATTAGTTTGTATCAGGGTGGCAGTTTAGATGCATTTGGAATTCTATATTCTACAATTCTTAGGCAAATTTGAAAATTACCACATTCAATATCAACTAGTCAACAGTACAATTAATATCAACAATTGTTGGGGTACAATTTCAGACCTTCGGTTGATTTGTTTTGTAAAATTCAACCGGTAACCTGAAACATATTTCTATATCATATTACATATTATTTTTGTAGTTTTATACAACCACAATTCCTACATTTAAAATACTCCAAAATTTTATCATGCTGTTGCTTCTGTACCAAAGTGCAAAGAAACGTTACTTGTGAGTGTTGCCTGACTTGAGTTCAGTAAACAAGCCATAAAAGAGCAACAGGATTTACCTAAGATGTAGGCTTTACGATCAATTCCATAACAAACCATAATTAAATATTCCTTGTACATACAGTACTAAAAATAAACTTCAAAGGATAAGCAAACACACCAAACTGCACATAAGCTTAATTAATTGATACCAGAATTTTTTGATAATGCAAATTTCTCAAATTTTATAACTTTAGTATTTGCACTCAACACAGTTTTTCATTTAATTTTCCAATTACATTTTCATTGTGTTTTGTATTTTTTCTTTGTGCTTTTCATCAACAGGACTTTTAGGAAAGACTGCCCATTAGAATTGTTCCTAAGAGCTTCTGAAGATGGTCAATCACTAGTTGTGCGAAGATTTAAAGAGAGCCATAATCATGAAATATCAAGAGTAAGAATAATTAATTCATCTTGTACATGTAAATGTACTGTACTAACACATACCGTATTATCTCTAACATAAACACGTCCTTAATTTTTTAAAGGGCCTGATAGATGTGACTTTATTAGAGACCAGACTGTGTCTTATGTAATTTCAATGTTGTTTAACTCAACATGGGTTACATTAGCAATACAATTTAGCTATCATTTATTATCATCCAATACATTACGTTTGACTACTGATAATATGTACTTTGCAAGCTGCGTGCTTATAATGGAGACTGTGCCTTTCATTCTTTGTATGAGGTCCCGTAGCGTGCTTTTATCGGACACGTAACTGTATTGGAGACCTGTGTTTATGTTAGAGACAATACGGTATTCACCAATATGGTAGCTGCATTAATACTAAATAGTACTATTTGAATATTATAAACCTGTACAGGAACTATTCAAACAACTGCCCAGTCAGAGAAAGCTACCATTAGAAGCAAAGGAAGAAGCTGAAAGCTAATTGAACTAAAAGCAAATAAAAAATGATTCAGAACAAGCTGGCAGAAATGACAGGAAACGTAGTGCTGCTAAAAGACTTGAGCAACATTAGTACTGGTATGAGAGCAGGAAAGACAAGAAACGATTTAGATACAGCTGTAAAGCAACAGACAGACAAATACGGTACATGGCTATTATGAACAGCTCTCCTTGAAGTTGTATTTTTTGTACGTTGTGGTGTTTGCTTGTAGGAGCTAGTGTGAATGTTGTCGTCAGTGACAATAACGTGTTGCAAGGCATCTTCTTTCAGGATGAGGAGATGAAGCAGGCGTTTTCAGCATACCCAGAACTGCTATGTATTGATGCGACTTACAAGCTGCTGGAATTGAGATTTATATAATGCTTATAGAAGATGGCAATGGCCATTCTGAAGTGGCTGCTGCATTCTTGTTATTAGAAGAATCCAAGGCATCAATTACATGTGTAGCAAATATTTTCAAAGAAAATCCTGAATGGAAGTCTGTAAGAGTGATAATGGCTGATAAAGACATGACAGAGAGAGAGATGATCTTGCTGCCAGTTTCCCTTCTGCTGCTATTTTAATATGCTTATAACACACATTGCGATCGTTTCGAAGAGAGATAACGATGGAGAAGATGGGCATTACCTCTGGCCAGCGAAGCACATGCTTTGAAATGGTACAGCAAATGGCGTATGCTCCAAGTGAAAAAAGTACTTGGATCTGTATAGGCAGTTTCAAAATTGTGCTCCTCTGATTGCGTTGAAGTATTTTGATGATCAGTGGCACCCTATTAGGAAGCAGTGGACGATGGGGATGAAGTATAGCACAGAGAATTTCTTCAACAATACCAACAATAGATTGGAGACCCTGAATGCAAAGTTAAAATCAGTAATTTCACGGTACTCATCACTAGAAACATTTGTTGACAAGTTCTTTCTTATTTTACGAGTGCTTCGATCAGAACAAGACTATCAAGCAAGCCTGTCTACTCTCAAAGTCCCTGTAACATATCATTCTATCACTGATGCAGCACTGATTAACTATATGAAGTATCTTACACCTTATGCCTACAGATTTGTTGCCAAACAGACGGATATGAAGACAAAGGTACAGCTCGCAAATGATGGCAACCAACATTACCATGTTGCATACAACGATAGTTCAATAATAGTCACGCCCGCAACATGCCAATGCATGACTTGGCAGTCAATGAAGTTGCCTTGTCGTCACATACTGGCAGCTCGATCTGATCTCGGATTGAACATGTTCACTGAAGAACTTTGTGACAGAAGATGGTCTTTAGATTACTACAAATCTAACCTCAGAGCATTTTCACCTATTGCTCATCAGAGTCCGTCTACAGCAACCATCGTTAACTTTGAAACACCATCAAGAAAATTGCAATCTCAGGTGCGTTGTCAAAGTGATTCTCAACTGTTACATAACTTAGCACGTGTCCGTGTCGTAGTTTGAAAAATTCCATCAGGCTTCAAAGATTGCTACTAAACTTGCTAGTTTAGCTTCAGAAGCATCAGGAGTCAATGTCACCAGCAGATTGAATGTAATGAAAGGGTTGGTTTCTGCTTGGGAAAATGGACAAGAAGTGGAACTGATCAGTGGTAAGATTCTGCTAGCGTCCATGCATATATGCAAACATATCTTTAACATCATACAGCCATATTAATTCTTTTGTGCCAATAGATTCAACTGAAGGAGAGAAACATGATAAGGTCTTACAACTACTGCTTAATCTTGACAAACCTTTGACAGGTAATTGTCTGTCAGCATCTACGGATACCTGTGTATCTACAGATACATGTGTATCTACATACTTAGATACCTACCTACCTACATACTCTTGTTGGAGATACATGTATGGGTTAGGGGCACCAGCCCCTCAAAATCACCAGGTGATCGAACCCGAGTACTTCCGCTGACCTCTGCCTGAGTTGTTTTTAAGCAGACCTCCATGTATACTCCTAGGTGTGCACGCTGACTAAATGAAATATTACTACATGTAGGAAAGATGCACTTACGGTTCCTCAATATGACCCAAGTCAATCCGCATGATGTCCATGCAAAGTCAATCATCGACCTTCATAATACTTGCCATTAGCTCGATTGACTGACTGACTGACTGACAAAAATAATCATTACACACAAGCTTTTGTTACATACAAAACACTAAAGTTAAAAATATTATCCATGACAGTTCAAGTTAGTACAATCACAGCAAACTGACTGACTGACTGATGACAATTTGTTAGACACAAACTTCTACGTACAGAACACTAAAAGTTTAAGACAGTAGAAGCACGGTCTCAGCTCTGATGGACTCACTGATCAAATTGATGAGAGACTACTAGTACATTTTATTAATTCTTTTGTGCCAATAGATTCAACTGAAAGGAGAGAAACATGATGAGAACTTACGACTACTGCTTAATCTTGATAAACCCTTGACAAGTAATTGTCTAACAGATTTTACACATACCTGTGTATCTACCTACCTATCTACCTACCTACCTACCTACCTACCTACCTACCTACCTACCTACCTACACCTACCTACCTATCTACCTACACCTACCAACCTACACCTACCTACCTACCTACATCATAGTGGTTCACTGGTTCGGTGGAGACACTTTTTATGTAGTGGCTGCTTGCTCTCTATGGGAAGCAAGGCCTGAATTAGAGATGTGCGTAAGACAATGAAGCCTGAAAATATTACCAACAGACGATATTGTAAAATATTGTACAACACTGATACATACATTTTTTCTTTGTATTCTAGGAGTCTGTGCGACTCCACCAAAAACGTACAAAATTTACAACAAATCACTCTACTCAGAAAACACTATGAAATCTAATCATGGTGTTACAGACTCAACCAATGGTACCCAAGACTTATAAAGCAACAGTGTCTTATACACGCAGACATACATACATTTATACATACATGCATGCATGCATACGTATACACTTATACCTAGCCTCGTACCAGACCCTCTCGCGCCGTCATGCCATGACAACGCTGGAGAGGGTCTGGGATCATACCGCCTACCGTTTATGCTATTAGATGATCAAACTAGCTCGTATGTCACCAAGCCTCGGGCTACTAATACGATTAGTCTAATAGTTATTCTCATGTGTCACACGGAATGTCTTGCGACAGACTTGACCTTCCATTCGTACTCTACTTGTTTCCTTTCCTGTTGGTATCCTGTCTCTACGCAAGCTCTACGTATTTGTCAATCTCTCTGGGAAAGAGGACTTCCTCTCCAAGAGACTCTAGAGCGGAAGTCAACACCGTGTCTGACGGCACACTCTGCCAGACTCCAAATGTTCTCGAATCGTACTCGAGCTTCCTGATTTGTATTGTTCTCGTAGCCTAGCACAGTAATAGAGCGGCGCCTAGTGCATCCCTAGTCCAAGCTACCTAGACTGCTGATTGAATCACATTGGACCTCACAGCTTCAGATAACGTAAATCGAACTCAGGATCGGGCTCCCTCTGCGAATGAATCTCTTTCCATGCGGCAAGGTGGGTCTCTTCTCATGCAGCTATACAGAAACGAAATGTAACAGTGAATGTATGCAATCGAATATCACAGCTAGCATAACTTTGATGGAAGGATAGCTTCAATTAAGAGCATGAGAGTGTTGACATTGGTGACGTGGGGTGACACTTAGATGACGTGGGGTGACACTTAGATGACGTGGGGTGACACTAGGTGAGGAAAGTAGGCGGTATGATCCCAGACCCTCTCTAGCGTTGGCGTGTTATACGGGAACCGGGCATGACGGCGCGAGAGGGTCTGGTACGAGGCTACTTATACCATGGTCACAAGACACGCGACCAGTCACAAGTGCTTATTTAGATGGAGTATATGAATATTGTACGGCAAGTGTGCAAGAAGTTCCGGTTAATATTGCACTCTCACTTATCATATACACATCACATAGCCATGGTATAAATTACTTATTATATGATTAGTATGCTATATGGCTTTTAGTAGCAGCAGGGTTTTAGACCTTGATAACCATGCCCCTCGTGCGTTAAAAGCCATACACTGTAGCATGCTAATTACACAATAACCTATACATACATACCATATTTCCTGAAATAATAAACTGTACTCGAGTATAACTAAAGGATCTGATCAGTTTGAAATGATAGTAACCTATGTTTGAACAGTAACCCATGCCTTGGAGTCAAAGACTGGTATCCGACATTGTTCACACCCATTGTTTAGTTTGCCATTTGCCAAGAACTGTCCACGAAGAGAAAAAGAGATCTTAAAAATTGAATATTGTGAAGGAAGGTAGAGGATCATCTCTGAACAATGTGTGGCAACAAAATACAAAATTGACAAACAGAACCTTCGTCGGTGGATAAAAAGAAATTCGAATGAATCTACATAAAAGTGAAAACAAATGAGTGGAAAAGGCATAATACCAGATGTTGAAAAATAGTAAACCTGTGCTTGAATAGTCACCCATGGAGCTATTTAGGTTGAAATAATAGTAACCCACGTGTATACTTGAGGAAATATGGCATATACATGCATGAACACACACACACACACACACACACACACACACACACACACACACACACACACACACACACACACACACACACACACACACACACACACACACACAGACACACACACACACACACACACACACACACACACACACACACACACACACACACACACACACACACACACACACACACACACACACACACACACACACCACACACACACACACACACCACACACACACACACACACACACACACACACACACACACACACACACACACACACACACACACACACAACATATATACCCTTTACACGCTTGCATACTTGTATACTGTGTAGACATACATACTGCACACATATTTACATGTATGCATTAACATATTACCTCTCTTGACACAGACAACAAACCACATTATTGTGAGAAAAACTAGGCTATTATGTTCCATACAATTATGTGTGTTGCAGAAGATGATCATTCACTAAAATCAGACAGAAAAACTTTGCAAAGAATAAAGCAGTATGTGCACCTACTGAAAATATCATTGTCCAGGGTAAGTTCTCAAAACACTTCTCTTATTGTTGAATGCTAAGTAACATTCATACTGTTTAATACATTGTGTCCGTTGATGAATAGTTTTCTACATTGACAGAGTCAAGAAGTGTTACAGTTAGTAAATCACAACCACTCTCTCATCCATCAGAAACTCTCTCATCCATCAGAAACTCTCTCATCCGAAGCAACTGCCTCTAACTATGACAAACGACATTTACAAACTCTCCAAAGTGAGTTTTAACCAGAGGCATTAATTGCATTGCTTTGAATACTTTACTTACTTACAACCTCATTCAATTTAAGTGATCAGTATATCTGATAGTAGACTCTGTACCTAACAGTTTCACAAGCAACTAAATGCAAGCACCATGCCAGCTAGTTCTACACTAAATTTGTAAGCACAACAATCAGCACATCAACAGACTGCATATGGAACTACCTACAGAGTAACTATTTAATCAAAAAATAGAATTAAATGACTTGTTAGAAAAGATGATTAATTTTGGTGGTGTATGTGCAATGCTGACTTGACTTGTTAATTAAGCATTGGTAGTGTGGAGTTTCCAGTATCAGTGAAACGTGCATGCATGAGTTGTGAAAAAAAGAGCTCAAAACCTGGGATACCTGCTAGCTTTGCCTACATAATTAGATGTCCAAGGAGAATATTATATTCCTAGTTGCCTTCACCCTACTGTTGAATTTGGCAAAGCAATGAATTTGATCATTCTGTTCCTTAAACAATGTATAGTACTCACAGAACAAATACCCTTACTCACTGTAACAACGTTGCTGAGTGATTATTCTGCACATACCCCTGATGCACATAATCACTGAAATACTGTAATATCACTGCTAAGGATGAAAGGAAATCAAATGATACTGTTTCTAGGTATTTTAATGCCTCCTATTCTTCGAAAACGTGGCCGTCCAAAAGACCATGAATTAACTGTGATCGGTTTACCGGCTAAGAAGAAAGCAAAGTCAGGAAAAGTACAACCATTCATTAAGTTACACACATCATTGAAAGAAAGAGGTATTCACATGTCCATTTACTTGCTTATAATTAAGGCCTTGTTCACGAGGTGCTTTTGCATACTTTGCAGTCATGTTAGCATGATTTGTTGATGACAATATAGCAGCTGCTGCACTACAAATCCCAAGACGCCGATCGATAAATCAGACATTAAAGTTCAGCAAGAAAACATCTGTAATGCAGTCCTTGATGACAACGTTGACTTGCACATAATTCGAAAGTTTTTCACCGATGATGCCTGGCTACTACTTACAGATGTTGTCCAGCAGAAACGTAAACATTGCAGTTATGTTTGCCAAGTTTGCTTTCACAACTTGGATGAGGAAGCATCAATATTTTGTGACCATTGCCTCTTGTGGTCCCACATGAGTTGTGTTGGTCTTAAAGAAAGACCCAAATCAAAGTGGTGGTTTTGCCAAAGCTGTCACAAAACTAGCAAATAAGATAAACTGGCGTTAGAGGCAACCGGTGCTATGTAAAATTAGACACGTGTGTGTGTGTGTGTGTGTGTGTGTGTGTGTGTGTGCGTGCGTGTGTGTGTGTGTGTGTGTGTGTGTGTGTGTGTGTGTGTGTGTGTGTGTGTGTGTGTGTATTATGTGCAAGCTATGCAGTGTTCTTTGACTATATGTTAAGAGCAAGATCTGGCAGAGCAGATGACAGAATCATGTAATGCTGTTTTACCAGTATCTTTTTACTCTCTTCAAACCACAGTGACATAAGAATTAAAATGATAATCTACCTACCTATGTATGCACCCGCCTACCTACCTAACTATCTACCATATAACCGGTAATTACTGCAATTTGAGAATCTAGACAAAAGATTTAGCTGCGAATTAAATTTCTGCATTCCAACCAGGAAGACAGTTACTGGTACTCACATGTACACATGCATGTACATATGTCGCAACATGACTCCTGGGACTCGAAGATAAGCATAATTATGTGCAAATTCTATTTGTGCACTCCATGAATCTGATTTCTTCGCAGAATTCGCAGAAATATCATGATCGCAGAAATAACCGGTTATACAGTACATGCATATAGGATATCTAACTAACTACAAATCTCTAAAGTAAAGTTCAACAAGTACATAGCAATCAATTATTAACTAGCTAATAAAGCCAATATATTTAGCTTAGACAGTCAACACAGTCACTAATTAATTAATTAATTAATTAGTACATTTATTACTACAATCACAGTCATACAAAAAAAACAGTTTCTAACTCTGTCGCACCATGTGAAATACATTCCGAAATTTGTTCTTTGTATCCAAATTACGTGAGAGTCGGCTTCCGTAGTCACGCAGTGAATACTTCAAAACTAGATGCTCCTTCTATTGAAAACGACTAGACTAGCTATGCATGTTCAAGAACGCGTGCACGTACACTCCATCACCGCATCCATAACATAATACGAACGATAATGTGACAATGAACCCAGTACGCACATTAGCAGAATCCGGGAGTATGGGTCACGTGCAAATTACCGGCACTCCAAGTCCTCCGCATCCGGGGCCGGTACCGGCTCTCTAGCCACTTCGTTCTGTTTAGGCTGGAGATCCACGCTGCCCGTCGTCTGCTGCTCGGATGACGAGTTTCAGGTCCCTGACTGGTTAGTATAGCCGGTATAGAATAAAAAAGTATGTTGCTGCCCTGGTTTCTACGATTGTGGCAGCCAAAAAACACAGCAACTTACACCATGCTCATACGCTTGCCCCTGAGATGGCGACTTCCGGGATATCACGTGATTGTGACGTCAAACGCACTATCTCTAGTTGGTAGCGTCACTATCTACAGACGAACGCAGACATAAAGCGAAGTACAAGGCACCGGCTACCGGGAAAGAGACCAGTCGCCCTTCGAGAGCAGCCAGCAGTTCCGGCTCTGGCATCTCCTCTCTCGTGAGAGCAGGCGAATAGCAGGTGAGGTCGTGCAGTGAGCACGAGGATGGCTTGGCTAAAAAATTTTAGTAGCAAAGGTCGCGTGCTAAAGGAGGAGTGGAAAGGAGGGGCGGGCGGTTTGAGAGTTTAAAGAGGGAGCCATGGTTGTTAGTGAGTTTGGCAAACAAAATTTTAAAAATGCTCCTCTGAGCGAAAGGGCTTGGATCAGCACCCCAGTCTCCGTGCTTCTTGTGCCAGTGCAAACAACGCCCGCCCACAAGAAATTTGTAAATCACACATATGGCTGTTGTAACTACACACAATAATTCATGCGCCATTTTTCCAATCCCATGCACAACACTACCATATACCCAAACACACTAGCTAGCCAGCTAGCTTACTACAGCAGAGCAACTACGACCATGAGCAGTTTCCACCAAAAACAAGTTATCTAGATCTCAGATAACTGTAAGGATCCTACCAACAATGGTCCACACTTTTCAACAACAACTCTAACTATATACCGCTAAACACATAAAGTGCGTGCAAACGTTCTTCAGACAGGGTTTCCTGCTGGAAGCATTTGGTGCATGTGGAGGTGTGTTGGAGGTGTTCCTGCATGTAATTGAAAGCCATACATCATTGATTAGATTTTAAAATCAGATTACACAAGTTGGGTCTTATACTAACCATCTCACTCACACTAGCATCATATGTCATCATCTGCTTTCTCTTAGCCAACTTGTAATATGCTTGAATATTGTATATGAAATACATCTAAAAGTTTACACTTGTCAGCAGTCATTTTATTACAAATGAAAATACACTCTCGCGTAGCCAGACCACACTCTTCTCTTGCTTCTGTTTGGCGGGACAGAGAGCAAGAGGAGGGGGTCTGGCTACGCGAGGCTACTTACTTTGAGAATGGCAAAGACGATGAGAACTGACACATTGATAATTACAACAACTGGAGCCTGATCAAACAATTTTAGTTGTCAGTTGTTTAGAGCACTAGTCTTGGAACTAACATTAGAAATGTGTAGAAGTAGCCATACGCAAATGCCAGCAGTTGATATCAGCTCTAGAACAATATAGACGAGTAGAGGAAATATTGACCACAAAACATTCTAGACGTCAAGAGAGAGAGCGTCAAATAGTCAACACGTGCAAAACAGTGTGTTTTAAGAAATACTTTGTAAACACCAATAATGAGCAATAACGCCAGAAGAAAACAGACGACTTGTGTGGACAGTCCAATTTTCATGAACAAATGGAGAGGGTCCGTATCTAGTAGATAAACGTCATCTAATACATCTTTTGTGTCTAGGATAACAACAGACCGTAGTCGTTAGCGTATTGTTCTACAGCTACAATTTCAGAAAACAGAGTGATGGCCACAGCAGACACAACCTGCAACGAATGACAAATACCGAGTGAGCATGCAAACCAGAACATGAGAATACAATGTCTTATCCACGGGAGAGTTACGTACGATCGTGTTTTCTAGGAACTTATCATGGCAGATGTGTACCACTGGCACGCCCACTTCTATTTATAGTAGAACTGTGTCGCGTAGCTTCGCTACAGAATTTGATGTAAACAAACATAGAGAAGGCTTTACAAAATCTCACATGCCGCGATGTTTTTCAATGAACGTCACTGCAACGTGAGACGACAATATGCGCATGATCGCGAAATGGTCATGCGGTAGAGCACCTCTTGTTGATCACAAGGGCAGCGAGCGGAGTTTTCTCTTACCGCATAACAGACACGTACGTTCGTTTCTTAGCTATCTTCCTACACGCTGCTTACTCATCTTCCGGTACCCGGAAGCAGTACGCAACGTTTTCTATATTAGAGCGTGCATCTTACCAAGTAGAAAATGCCTATGCCAATCGACCCAGCCTTGCGATCCAAACAGAAGCAGCAAGTGGGAGTCTGTGGACGAACGGCGACCTGCATCTCCCTAGAACAACAAACACCAGAGGAAAACTGATGGCCTCGATGGACGCATGCGCAGCAACACATGACTGTAAATTTTTCCGTTGCTAGGGAAGTTCATTGCAGCCGGTAGGCTGATAAATTCCATATCATCCCGATTTCACGGACGACGGGCTGACATGAATTATCAGCCCTTCTGTTGGACGCCACCGCTAATTCTACTACATGATTGAGTGCCATACAAAGTACTAACAAATTACAATACGTCTGCAACAACAACAACAACAACACACTCTGCCGTGGTCGAGAAGGGTCACGGTTTTTTGCACGGACGGTTTTTTGCATGGACTGTTTTATGCACGGACGGCTTTTTGCAGTGACAAGCTACTGCCGTGATACTGTGGCTGTTCGTATTTACGTTGCTAGTCTAAAAAGAACTGTTATAGCTGTTGTAGGGTGCCAATACGGTCTCGCCCACTCATTTCTCGCGCCTCCTCCCCACAATGTTTTCTTTCTGACGACACTCACCCAGTGATTGTTCAAAGGGAACGGTCTGAGACGTGGAAATGGCTCGCTAGATTTGATACTTTTATGGAGATGTAGTTTCTTGCTGAGTTTTGTGGCTGTTTACGAGCAATTTGTGTAGAACTCTGCAAGGACATGTCGTGTAACACGCACGTTTCCTGGCAACCATTTGCTACCTAGAGCCTGCTTCACAATATGACGCAGACGCTGAGTTGAGCGTCAAACTTCAAAGAAACCGCCTCGACGTCGGCGGCATCCTTTGATATTGACGCCGACGTCGACGCTGGAATAGGATTCATTTCTATTGTCGACGTCGACGTCGACGTCGGCGTCAATATTGTGAACCAGGCTTAATTAAGTCTGATATCCAACACCTGGCTGCTCTGTAATTCAATCTAGCTAAGTCAGCCAACACCCTCAACACACTGCACATGTTTCTTACTTTATTAGCTAATTAGACAACGCAGAACAATCTCAAATACAACAAAACTATCAATCTATTCCAATGTCATGTCAACAACCCCTAGGTACCAGACATCAGTCTGAATCCAATCATTCGTAGCCACAAATATTTCAATGTCGATACAACAATTCAATCGCTGAATGACCATCTAGTCGAAAGCCGTTTGCATGAGCTATGAGACGCACTAGAACACGAGTTTCGCCACGAAACCCGACACGAAACTAGACCTCTTCCTGTCGACAATTATCAGTTGTAGACGTCTCGTCTCCTCTTGCATCTCCCACAGATGTCTACCCTCCCATTAGCGTTAATTAACTTAGTCAAATCCGTATACGCACGGATACAAGCGGGGAAACAGGAATCACGGTGAACGAGTCTGCTCGGTTCGAGTTGTCCACGCTGACGCGTCTCCCAAAGCGGTAAGCTTGGCCAAAACCGTTCGCAGAAGAAGGAAACCGGGCGCCGAAACGGTTTTCGAAAAAATAACGGTCGAATTCCATGTTTTTTCTATCCTAACCAATCACGGCACCTAACTCATTTACAATACAACGCAACTGAAGATTGGTCACCAAACAAATAACCAGGCGGAGCTATTGAAACGTACGTGCAACAAATTATATACTAAATGCTCATTGGTCGTCACTATGGACAATAGAAGGCGGAGCCAGCAACCACACATATATTATGCGCCTAGCGCTACTGCGCAACAATTTTCAGAAATTATTTAAAGTATCCCGTGACGTCACAGACTACAGCCGGGACTTTCCTCTATCGATGGCACGTGTAGAATTCGCGTACGTTCCAGAATGGCGGCGCAGTTTGACGAAGAAGACGACTGCTTGAAGCCGCGCTGGCTCTTCAGACCTGTCTTCTTCGACTTCCTAAAACTCTTCGCGTTGTCCGAATTAGGAGGACTCCTTTCGGGATGTTGTTGCTGAATGGTATGGCTACGTTTTGAGATTGCTAGTTGTTTTTTGTGAAAAGTGAAAAATTCGCCTTCTTAAGCGTGGGAAGGGCAACACCGCCACGTATCTAACAAACACGTGTATCGTGCCTGAGAATGTTATGTGACAAAGAGTAAGGATACGCGCCTTGATGAGTGTATCTATTAAGTTAATCTACTGTTCATGTGTATGAAAGCAGCCACGACACCGTTTAGAGACTGCATAGCTTACGCTTTGCTAGCAAGTCTCGTATCGTGTTCAGGATTGACCTTTGTCTAATATCGGGTTAGTGGTAATTAACAGTTAAACCAATTAATTAAAACTTTGAAATTACCATGGTTATCCTGAGGTTGCGTTAATTCACACCGCTAGATAGCCTACGTAGGACATTGTCTACAAGTAGACTTGTACCCATGGAGTCCTTTGACAATTTACACATGACAATTTACTTCAATAACTAATTATTATTAACCGATCTTTGCCATATAATGACAAAAATATTACTCCCTGCCAAGTTCATGTACGTGCATGGAATGAACGTAAGCAAGTCTTTTGCTCTTTACATGAGCCGTTCAGCACTAGACAGTCTAAAGGTAGACCAACAGAAGTTGCCACTCTCAAAATCCGCGCTGTACCCTAAGTCTTCGTTGGCCACCTAGACACTAGCTCACTCATGACTCAGACGCGTAGTCAGTGACTCATTCCTACGGACTCTCACTTCCAAGTAATTCTCGAATATGGTTTAGCTGGTTAAATAATTAATATAGTATTATTCAATAACCATAGCAATTCACATTTCTAAAGATATTAATTATCAATTCATTGGTATCCTCCTTGCAAAATATATGTTTACACCTATAACGCTCAATTTTTAATATTTTAAAATTTAGCTATTTTTAAATTTACAATAATTTGTCTTCCGAGACAAAAAAGAAGAGAGCTGCTATACTTTGTTGCCAGAACTAATTAATGTGCATATATTCAATAAACGCTATTAAATATTTATAAACCATGACACAGTTTTCTGAAGCTATGTCTGCAGCTCTGATTCCGATCACACTAAGACAACTCTGAGCGGCGTCTTCAAACTTTTGGCTATAGAAGCTAGGCTCAAAAAAGGCCAGTTGCTCATACGCCTCGGCAAACACCTCAGAATCAATAGGGCCTAAGTAGTCCTGCGTTCCTGTAACACACACACACACACACACACACACACACACACACACACACACACACACACACACACACACACACACACACACACACACACACACACACATAAACCAAGAGTTCGATCGATAGCCCATATAGGACCACGCCCCATTCTGTTGTGCGACCCGGATTAGAAGCCTCACCACGCTCAGCAATTATGCTGTAGCAAATAATAGAATTATATATACATACATCAACTAGCTAGTCAAACAGACTCGCTCAAAATAACTGCAAATGCAACTGCATGCGCGAACTTACCACAACATTCTCTTTCTTGTGCTTTTTGTGTTCTAGGCCGCTGGAGCCGGTGTCATAGGAAATTTGGCATCCCCGGGAATTTGGCATCTCCGAGCCATATTCACTAGGGAATTTGGTATCCCTTCGGTACATTTTGCATCCCAAACCGTATATCCTAGGAAATTTGGAATTCCAGGAAATTTGGCATCTCTCGAGTCGCATTTCCTAGTGAATTTTGCATTCCCGAGCCATATTTTCTAGGAAATTTGCCATCCCCCGAGCAGTATTTCCTAGGGAATTTGGCATCCCCCGAGCAGTATTTCCTAGAAAATTTGGCGTCTCTCGAGCCGTATTTTTTTAGAGAATTTGACATTCCTGTGCCGTACTTATTATGACAATTTCGCACATCTAAAAATGTGACATTCTAAACTCTATTTTACGGTCTACGTTTTTGTGCTAAATTTCTAACAAATTGACATGTTACAAATTGCGTGTTTGTTGTCTAATTAAATTTGCGACTGAAAACATCTACTTTAGTTAACTTCGTTGAAGCAATTGACTCTATATCGTCTACTGTAGTCACAGCGTTCTTACAAACAGATGTCACAGCGCCATTTGTCACTTTGTTGTGGTAGATCATGTTGAAGACAACCAACGTGAAACCAGTCCTCACAATTTTGACATCGCACGATATCATCGCATTCTTTTGGCATCAAACAGTTGCAGCAAATTTCTATGTAGGTATGGCGAAGTCTAGGAGTGCGTCTAGCAGTTCTTTGGGCGCATTGCGGAAAACCTGACATTTTCTTCTGATGCAAGCATTTGTACAGATGCTCTCTCATTCGAGGTTGGTCGAATTTCAGGCTTGCTACATCATCTCCTAGAGCTAAATGTACAGCAAATGCAACAGTAAACACACCACAGTCAACACCTCCTCTGCTGTTGAACATAACATCGTGTGTTCAGAGCTACAATTGATTAGCCGTTAGGGCTATGCATGGTATATATATATATATATATATATATATATATATATATATATATATATATATATATATATATGCGTTGGGTCGTAATGCATCATGTAGCTAAACGATCAGTCGACTGACGAACTATCCGTGAACCTCCAATGAGTCATAGTGAGGCGACGATATACGGTCATGTGCCAGTGCAACAGAGTCGACGACCTCATGGTGATGTCATTCTAATACCAGACACCATCTAACCTAGATGATGACGCAAAGATCAACATACAGCCTACGCACAGCCGGCAGACGTCACTTCTTCCACCTAGACTTGTTACAGTTCAGACCGTGTAATATGCTTCTCTCGGTTTCTGCAACACTTCTTAGAATGGTAGAACTAATTGAAAATGATAAGAGACAATCCAGACGTAGACACAGCTAGACGGCACCGGATTTATCTTGTACGAGAACTTGTGCACCGAAAGTTCGTGAACTCTGCAGCATAGTGGCACATGATAGTCTAGCAGCATCGCACAATTACTGCTTGAAAGTCACATGATCGTCTAGCATCATCGCACAATTACTTCTTGGAAGTGCACCGATAGTTCGTCGGCCGACTGATCATTTACCTACATGATGGATAGAGGATACCAAATTCCCCAAGGAATGCCAAGAGGAGTGCCTCAGACCCTCAGAGAATATGGCTCGGGGATACCAAATTCTCTAGTGAATACGGCTAGGGGGTACAACAAACAGGGGATGTCAAATTCCCTATGACACCGGGCTGCTTAGGCTGGCGTTGTGTTGCTGCACAAACGCGCAGCAACTAAGCAGCAGGCTCTACAGCAGTTTTGAGGACGACGACTACTTCAAGTCTTCTGACTCATCTTCTAACCTATATCCTAAAATAGTAAAATGTTAATCGCTGAAGTATGTAGATCAATGAGCCATGCGCCGAAACAACAGAAGTGAACTAAGGCTGTAGCTACAGAAACAACAATTACAGTGACTCGTTAGTGTTTGTGCTGCAGTTTACAATATATTGTCTCTAAATTATAGGTGCATGTACCGTTTCATAGGTGACCATTGTGATTAAAATTAGGTGGCTTGCACAAAACCAGGCAAACATATTCCCGCGCAAACCTAGTATGTACCGACTCTTTGATCAAATAAGGATAAACCTTCGTCTGCGCTGCCAAGAATTCAGGCTACCCGCGTAGAAGGTCAAATGCAGCAGAATGCTAGCCGTGCATCCTAAGTCTAGTTCCAACGAAATAGCATGTAATATTCCAACTGCACTAGTCGAAAATCGCACAACAAGAATGGCGAGACGAACTATGCTGTTTTTACTACCTGTAAAGAGATTCAGATAATGATTGCAGTCTGAGGCGAACGGCCTTACCGATTATGGACGCCAGAAAGCTCAAGAAGTCTTTGCTTCTTCCACGGCCCGATAGTCGAGACATCAGACTTGGACATGTGCATGTGACTACTACGCACGCGTGTTTGCTACGTCTTGCAGTATTACAAGCAGAAAACCGTCACAGCAGAAAACTCATCACAGCAAAAAACCGTCACCGCAGACAACCGTCACAGCATAGAACCGTTACACAAGAAACTCGTCAGAGTGACCGATGTCTGGTACCTAGGGGTTGTTGACATGACATTGGAATAGATTGATAGTTTTGTTGTATTTGAGATTGTTCTGCGTTGTCTAATTAGCTAATAAAGTAAGAAACATGCAGAAACATGTAGAAACATGCGCAGTGTGTTGAGGGTGTTGGCTGACCTAGCTAGATTGAATTACAGAGTAGCCAGGTGTTGGATATCAGACTTAGGTGGCAAATGGTTGCCAGGAAACGTGAGTGTTACACGACATGTTCTTGCAGAGTTCTACACAAATTACTCGTAAACAGCCATGAAACTCAGCAAGAAACTACATCTCCATAAAAGTAGCAAATCTAGCGAGCTATTTCCACGTCTCAGACCGTTCCCTTTGAACAATCACTGGGTGAGTGTCGTCAGAAAGAAAACATTGCGGGGAGGAGGCGTGAGAAATGCGTGGGCGAGACCGTATTGGCATCCTACAACAGCTATAGCAGTCCTTTTCAGACTAGCAACGTAAATACAAACAGCCACAGTATCACGGCAGTAGCTTGTCACTGCATGTGCAGTACGTATATTACGAGCAGAAACAATCGTCACGGTACTTAACTAGATTTTACAAGCAGAAACTGGATCGCCACACGTACTAGGACAAGCAGAAACTCGTTACAATATTACACGGTGTTACAAGCAAAAACCCGTCCGTGCAAAAAACGGTCCGTGCAAAAAACCGTGACCCTTCTCGACAACGGCAACACACACACACACACACACACACACACACACACACACACACACACACACACACACACACACACACACACACACACACACACACACACACACACACACACACACACACACACACACACACACACACACACACACACACACACACACACACACACACACACACACACACACACACACACAACACTACTGCGATATACGCGTGCAATCTACTACTAGTATGGCAACACAAGACAACTCCCGTCGCGTCAACTTCCAGGAGGGAAATGAAGTATGACGTGACATGAGTTATGTAAAATTGGGCAGGCGTGCAAAATCGTACGCATTCAGCATGGGTAGGCTGGTTCAGTTAAAAATTTGAAAAAGTACATACAATTAGCCAAAGGACAAGGCAGCATGCTTACACAATCCTAATCAATATATAAGAGAGAATTTTATTTAATTAGTATTGGTATGTTTTTTAATATATTGTAAAATGCTTCAAACATATCATTTTACTCAACCATGCTCTAATTTATTAACTAAAGCAGGGAGAATGCAACTACAAACAAATACACTCAATTGCTACAGTCCATGAGGCCGACAAGAAAAACTACATTGATATAACGTGCACGTGACTAGCTAAAAAAACTTAAAAATTGTGCCGTGCGTAACCGAATAAAGCTGATCAACGCTATAGCAAGTACGTACACCGTACAGCAACAAACGATAACAACACTCTCTACATGCACTCGTCAACTACTCTTAGATAACATGCAGTGTATCATATCACGGTGTACAAACGTAGTATATACATCCAAATTCTTTACGCATTGTTTGCTGCTGGCAGCTCTGCGCAAGGTAGCAGCTTCCTCTGCTGTGCAAAAAACTATTAAAACTCAATAATTGACGATCAGGTTAACTATACTGGGTCAATCTACTAACTTGATTAGTTGCTTGTGCACCAACTGTCATTATTTTGCGCTGCTTCATTTGATTGTAAAATGCCTGGAGAATGTAGATAAAATAAACCTGGAATTTACAGTCGCCAGCATTGATTATTTTATGTGAAGATATCCGGAAGTGTGCTAACTTTAAGTACGGTTAATGGAACGATAATAATCATTGCCACAACTGCAGCAGTCCCAATCTGATCAAGTACTGTCTGTACAAAGAGTTTGGGTTGTCAGTTATAAAAATCAAATTAGCGAACAATTCCGGACTAACCACAGAGGCGTGCAGAAAAAGCATAAGGAGATTTATAAAGAGACCCACGTGTGCTATCACGTCGAGAACAATATAGACGAGAAGGGGAAGAACTGTCCACAAAATACCCTACAATAACAATAAAAAGATGCAATAGAAGAAATATATATCAACACTTTTAAAACGTGTTTCAGGTACTTTGTACACTCCACAGATGAGAAATAGTCCCAAAAGAAAGGGAACGATGCTAACCGCCAGTCCAGCTATCCACCAACCTGCGCTGACTAAAGAAATATATATATACACAAAATGGAGTCATGACATATCTACTTGTTGGTCACACGGAAATGGGTACTGTTAATTATTGTCGTTACTACAGTGAGTAGAGAGCACAGAGTGATAGCGCCTGTAGACAAGACCTGCAACAAACTCAAATCATAATGCATATAAAGACAGTCAACTTCCTATCCAGAAGAAAGAAACAAACAAAAGCAATTTGAAGAAATTCGACATGCAAAATCGAACTCCATGGTCTATATACCCACAACAAACGAAATATTTAATTAGTGCTATGCAGTCCCTTAAATGTTGATCACACAGCGATTAAGATTTATGTTCCGTCCATTTTGTCTTATGCACCCCCTCCAGGAAAGGACAGTTGGTATCATAGTAACCCAATGGGCTATTGCAGTTACTCTCCTGGCAGGGGGTATGAATAACATTTTCCGAGAAGGAGGAGGAGGAGGCAAGTGCCGCAGATGTCTTTTCAAGGGGGAGAAGAGGTGCGATTGCAGCGTACTCTATTACAAGAAGGAGAAGGAATTACAAGTGCAGCGCACCCTTTTCCGAAGGGGAGAGTGTTGCATACCTTTTTCCAAGGGGAGCTTAGCTAGGGAAGGTGCAGTGCAACATATCTTTTGCAAGCGGATGTTCATATATATGCTTCCGCAGCACATCTTTTTCAAAGAGGTAGGTGAGGATAGAAGGATAAATAAATTTGAGGAAAGAAGCTGGAGTGAAGAAGATGGAGATAGATTTTTATTGAGTAACAATTTATTATTAAAATGAAACAAACTATTAGTGTTCTGTCTTCTGCAGATACTCGTGTATATTAGCTATTTTCCTTTTTTCCTATTTTTAATTTTCTTACACCAGGTATTGTATGATATAACAATAATAATAGTAAGTACAGTTCAACATTGTGGAAAGATGTGTCCGGCAACTTTGAAACATTGTTGTTGACAATCCTAGTACAAAATATATTACACACACGCACTTGCACACGCACGCACACGCACACGCACACGCACACGCACACGCACACGCACACGCACACACACACACACACACACACACACACACACACACACACACACACACAAGGAAAGAGGAAGGGAAACTAAGTGGTTTCCCAAGTCAAGCCATTCGTCTTTGCACTTCCACAAATTAGGCTTCAAGATCATAAACAGTTATCACTGCACAATCACCACACAAGTATTCCACCAGATATTGTGGAATACTCCCTTACAAAGAAACTCTTCCATTTGTCAAGCAAATACGGTATAAAGTGAAGAAGTTTGAAAGGAGCGTTAATTCTTATAAGAGAACAAACATTGGGTCAATGGCACAATCACACCATAGTGTGTAGGTTTAGGGTTATAATAGAGTTAAATTAGAGTTACGGTTAGAGTCAGGGCTAGGCGTTAGCTAGTTAATTATTGTCAGTAGTACGATTCTACTATTATCTAAGCCTTACTATTTTTAATTAATATGCAGACAAAAATGAGTGACACCATGCAGTGCACTATGTGTAGTAAAGTCCACGTTGCAACCACAGCTAGCTGTTAGTCACCGAGTGTGGAAATCAATGGATCTTGAATGAGATATACCCTCACTTGCAAGATTAGAATTCATGTTGCTTCAAACTGCAGAGCATGTCAAGGTTTAGAGATATGACAAGTGGTCAGGCACCGGGAGATGTTTTTAAATCTTTATTGCTAATAGTAACAACATAAATTGTGTCAAGTTTACATCCTAAAAAGACTATGCCATAGATCTCATTTTTAGCTAATAGCAATTACAAACTAAAGATCAATAATGGTTGCCTTAGATAATTAATCTGTGTTGAATTTGGCAGTCCATGTCTTCTGGGCTTTGCACTTTCAGTCATACGCAGACGCCATGGCAGTACACCAGTCAGAGACTAAACTAGCCATAGTTTCTGCATGTTTTGTTTGGAGTAAGGTAAAATGGAACACAGTGGATAAGTTGAAGAATGAAGAAGACACAGACAATTTTCAGGAAGGTGTCATTAGACGCAGAATACATAGATTCTATACAGACAAGACCTTCCCCACCATGTCGTTGCTGCATGCCGCTTTAGTACATTAAGTCAACTACCCTTTCCACAAGACAAATTTGTGCAAGACAGTACATAGGATGCGTTTTGCTTACAAAACAATGAACAGGAAAAAATGTCTCTACGAGCAAAATCGCATCTCAACCGCAAGGTTAAACTACTTGAAACAAATATAAGGATTCAGAGAAAGGAATAAACCCATTGTATAATTGGATGAAACGTGGCCACATCAAACTACATTTTGGAAAAATGCTGGACAGACTATGATGGAAATGGTGGATTAAGAATTCCTAGTGGAAAAGGGAAGAGGCTGATTGTTTTACACGCGGGAGGAGAAATGGGATGGATACCAGATACAGAGTTGGATTTTGTGGCGGAAAAGACACTGGTGACTACCACAATGAAATGAACATTAGTCATTTTATGGAGTGGTTTGAGCATAAACTTCTACCCAATTGCTCACCTCAATCTGTTATGGTCCTATCACAATGCCGTAGTAAAAAGGATTGCTACGAAGTCTACCAGAAAGCAAGATATGATTGACTGGCTGTCCAAACATAAAATACTCCATGAGCCAAAAATGTTGAAGTTCAAACTGTTTGATCTAATCAAGAGATCCAATTCCATTTCTGTGTACCAGGCGGATGTTCTAGCAGCGAAGTTTGGATACGACTGTCTACGGCTACCCGTGGGACACTGCGAACTCAATCCCATTGAGCTGGTGTGGGCACAGGTAAAACGACATACTGCACATCACAACACAGGGATTGCTGGGTTTACGAATGGAAAACATCAAGCGCCTGTGTAGAGAAGGTCTAGCAAGCGTTGCTGTGGAAAAGTGGCAAAACTGCGTGAGGCACGTACGTGAGAGGGTGGAAAAGCATTACAGAGTAATACACAGTGTGTTAGACAACGTTGTAGAGCAGATGTTCATTGAAGTTGGTCCTGAATCAAAAGATTCGTCGTCGTCTGAAACTGAAAGTTCCAAGGATGAAGACTATTAACGGATTCTAGACGCACTCTTTCTTAGCTAACTAACACCCCAACTGAGAAGTTTACAGTGTTGGGTTACTGTTAACAGCCTGCTAGCTATAACAATTATGTACTTAGCTTTATGCAATCAACCCTAATCAAGCCTTAGTCCCGCCTTTCTTCGCCCCCTAACTCATTAAAATACAGGAAATGGCTCTATTAACTTCAGTTACGTCACTGTAGCCAAACGGTAAGTGTAATTAGATCCGGAAAGTGAAGAACTTTCGATTGATACCAATATCCGAACGAAGGGCAACACCTTTGTCGCGCGAAGGCCACATTCCACTAGTCTCTCTAATGCGTGAACGCACTTTAGATATTAGACAGACTCCCGTGCGAATATGCACTTAGTTGGTTACAACTTTAACCATGCCGCTTTTAACCTGTTGAATACAGTTTTCAGTCTCCTCAAATGCTCTTCAATTGTTGAAGAGAACACTATAATGTCATCCAGGTAAACAAGACACTGCACCCATATCAACCCTACCAACACCGCCTCCATCAACCGCTGAAATGTACTCGGTATATTCGTGAGTCCAAACGGCATCACATTGAACTCATAAAAGCGATGAGATGTAGTAAAGGCTGTCTTTGGTCTATCAGCTGTCTAAGGTCTAAGGTCTTTGGTCTAAGGCTGCTATCTAGTTATGCAAATGTCAAATGATAAATTTTGACACTTTAGGAAAGGTGTTGCCACCAAGTACACAGATGTAGAAAATGTCAATTATCTGACTCTTCACCAAAGGCATGGTACCCCACCTAAGTGTATATCTACAAATGTCAAAATGTCAAAGATTTGACATTGTAGCAAAGATTTCGCATTCAAGAATAGATTTATTCCTGTCAATGTCAAATGTTGACCTTCCACTAAAGGAGTTCCACCCAATGTCTCTCTCTCTCTCTCTCTCTCTCTCTCTCTCTCTCACTCTCTCTCTCTCTCTCTCACTCTCTCTCTCTCTCTCTCTCACACTCTATCTCTCTCTCTCTCTCTCTCTCACTCTATCTCTCTCTCTCTCTCTCCCTCTCTCACTCTCTCTCTCTCTCTCTCTCTCTCTCTCTCTCTCTCTCTCTCTCTCTCTCTCTCTTACTCACTCTCTCTCTCACTCTCTCTCTCACTCTCTCTCTCTTTCTCTCTCTCTTTCTCTCTCTCACACTCTATCTCTCTCTCTCTCTCTCACTCTCTCTCTCTCTCTCTCTCTCTCTCTCTCTCTCTCTCTTACTCAC
>CAXXBX010000081.1:0-11361 GCA_964274945.1 Dehalococcoidia bacterium
ACGGGCCTTGCTCGTCAGTTCGATACCGCATACGGGTACTTGGGACAGTCTGGGCCCGTAGTCTCATTACTTGACGCATTATATCTCCACTATGGTGAGTATCTACTGTTCAATGCCTGGTTCTAGTTGAAGGTTGTTTTGGTTTTATTTTGGGTTCGTTTCGTGCGCAATGCGAGTTATCGCGCTAAACGTCATGATCTCATTTGATTCCAGCATGGAAGGGTGAAGGTAAAGACCACCGAGGAACAAGCAGAAGCTAAGAAGAAAGAACGGCAACAGAAGTTGAAGAAATTCGAAGAGCTGACTAATACCATATATAGGAAGGTTTGCAGTAGTGACGTCATCAGATGTAAACTAAAAATATTACTCTAGTTGGATTTATGTTTACAGAGAGGTACTGGAGAGCTTGACAGTGATATGCTGCAGCTTACTCAGCACGTGCTTTCAGCCAACCCTGACTACTACACTCTATGGAATATCAGACGAGAGACAATGGACAAACTTGTCCAGGCCAAGTGACCTGCCAATTTAGAATGCTTATTAAACATTATAAAAATTGATGATATTTGTTTAGTTCTGCAGACGTTGGTGAGTTATATGGTCGGGAGCTACGTTTCTTAGAATCGTGTCTTCAAGTCAATCCCAAGTCCTACAGTGTGTTTCTACAGCGACGATGGGTTATGACCAGACACCCTTCTCCTGATTGGAAATCTGAGTTGTCATTGTGTGACACATTTTTGCGTTATGATGAGAGAAATTGTAAGTCTAGAGTTGATGTAAGTGTTTAGTGACGTTGTACACAAGTGTCTTATGCACAGTTCACTGTTGGGATTATCGAAGATTTGTTGTCAAGCAAGCTGGCATTGGAGTGCAGGATGAGTTTGAGTTTACTGATAAGAAAATCAAGTCTAATTTCTCTAACTATTCTGCTTGGCATTATCGGAGTAAACTGCTTCCTAAGGTCTATCCTGATCTAAGCAATAAAGAACGACCAACAGAGGATGCTCTTCTTGCAGGTAATAAGTATGGCGAATGTTTTGAAGAGGGAAGTGTATTTAACAGTATGTAGTATAGGTTATTGCGAGAAAGTTGGATTTTAAGATTTCAAATGATTGGTTTTTTCAAGTATTTGTTGAGTTTACACTCTGTTATGAACATTTGTGAACATTGACTGCAGCTTTGGTTTTCTGCATGTTCATGACTTTACTCCAATTTTTGATAATTGAATTTTGACATTACAATTGTAGGTGTAAGGTATTATTAGTATTTGCTGGAAGTGTGTGTGTGCACATGTGTGTGTGTGTGCACGTGTGTGTGTGTGTGTGTGTGTGTGTGTGTGTGTGTGTGTGTGTGTGCACGTGTGTGCGTGTGCACATGTGTGTGTGTGTGTGTGTGTGTGTGTGTGTGTGTGTGTGTGTGTGTGTGTGTGTGTGTGTGTGTGGCTCAATTGGTTAGAGAGTGCATTTGGAGAATGGAAACATCCGAGACCTTGCAGGGTGTACAAGTTCAAGTCACAGTGATGGCGAGCTATGGCATAATTCCTTGGGCAAGAAACTTCCACAAAATTGCCTCTCTCGACTCAGGAGTATAAATGAGTACCTGGTCTTTGACTGGGGTGGGAAAGGCCTTCGACTGCGACAAAGTCCATCAGCCACTGGGGTCCGGGTGGGACTTTGGGTGTCCACACCACAGTTGGCATCGCAGTTGGTGCTCTTGCGAGCACCTGGCCAAGCTCCAGGAGATTGCTTAGCACAGCCCATAGCTCCTACTTAGTGCACAGGAACCCAGCCATCTGGCTGGGGGCATTACCGTTTAACGGCAGTTCCTTATCCATTTGCCATTTTTTGTGCGTGTGTGCATGTGTTTGTGTGTGTGTGTGTGTGTGTGTGTGTGTGTGTGTGTGTGTGTGTGTGTGTGTGTGTGTGTGTGTGTGTGTGTGTGTGTGTGTGAACTGATTGTGATGAAGTGATAATGCAGTTACAACTGCTGTCATTATGCTTTTGATAAGAGATGTTTGTGACAACAGGGTTAAAAAGTTTGTTTATCTTGTTTTTCTAGAACATCAGTATGTGCAGAATGCATTCTTTACTGATCCATCGGATCAAAGTGCTTGGTTCTACCATCGCTGGTTGCTTGGAAGAAGTAAAACACTCTTTGATCAGTTTTTTGTTTATACATATATACTCACTGCTTAATCTGTTTTTTTCTAAATTAGCTTATGTATCATGTGATATTTTATGTGCCCATGTTTCTTCAGAAAAAGACTCAAAACTTGTCCTTTCTATTTCATTGTGTCAACCTGTAAGTGTGATGGCATCTTTTGTGTAAATGTTGAAATTAAAGTATTTTATAGCTTGAAGCTCCTGACAAATACTTGAAGGTCATGGTCAATCAAGCAGCTGCTGATTGTCTATGGCATTCTCTTGATGTACCAGCACAATGGCCAGCTTTGGTTTGGGTGAGTGAACAGTACTAAAATATATATGTATGTCATGTAACTGTTTTTTTTTGTGTTATAGTCAACCTCACTGAAGGTATCAGAATTGACAATTTGGCCACTCAGTATAGAAATACAAAATGGCAATCACAATGTGGTGTTGTTGCTGAATGATGGTAGTAATGAGTAAATCTCTATTTGTAATTGTTTATTGTATGATAAGTTTGTTGACACTGACATAGGCCATCGAGAAGCATGGTGGGTCAATGTAAAGAAAGGAGATGGGCAAGTGAAATGTTGGGTTTGCTTGAAATGATGTCTAGAACATTTATGTTTTTGATTAGTGGCGTTGCTCAGTTGACGATAGCAACAGCTGCCGTTCTTCAAGAGGAATTAGAATCGTGTAAACAACTGGCAGAATTAGAACCAGACAATAAATGTCTAGAATGGCCATTCCTTATAGTTTTGATATTATGTCAATGATTGTTTCTGCGGCAGGGACATTACTAACTCTTGTATTTCTCATGAGATGCCTCAATATGAGAACTTATTTTTCAGACATTATCACCTTGTTGCACAAGTTGGAATCTATTGATTCGTACAGGAGTGGCTACTTTCGTGATCTAAGTACGTATACTGCTTCTTCTGTGGCTGTTGACTGTAAGTCAATTTTGACTTTGTTTACATAGAGAATTGTTGTGTAGTGGAAAAGCAAATTCATAGTTTCTATCAGGATATAGCAACTGCTTCGAAGGAGACAAGTTGTCGAAAGTTGTCTCTTAGTAAACTGGTAACAAATTTTGTATGTATGTATGTATGTATGTTATGCGCAAAGCGTGGATATGGACAAACCATAGATTTGTAGTTTCTCTGGATAATTTGAGGGTTAGGGTTACGGGTTAGGGTTAGGGTTACGGGTTAGGGTTAGGTATGCATGGTTTGTATTGGCGATCCAGGGTTTGTATTGGCGATCCAGGGTTTGTACAGGCAATCCATGGATTGTCCAAATCTGCACTTTGCGCACAACATGTATATATCAAATATCTAGTTTTGAGATGTATGTGCTAGAATCTTGTTCGTCTTATTGACGCTCATCAGTTATGTTTGGTTACTGAACTTGACATTAGCCACAACCAACTGACAGACCTGAGAGGGTGTCAGTGTATACAGTGTTTGGAACATCTCAACGCTGATGACAATAAATTGGAGAAGATAGGATGTTCTTTGGGTCATCTGCCAAGATTGTCTTTGGTATCACTGCGCAACAACCGTATCCTCATCTTATGGTTACTTTATATTGTCATGATCTGTTTGTATTCCCTTGACTGATACAATAGGTTTGTCAACACTAGCTTCGTTACATGGAGTGCTACAACTTGAGAATACAACTCTTTTGCTTCAAGGAAACTCTTTACTGAACAGTGATGACGTGGTATCAGAATTAAACAGGTCTTTTCCTGGTGCAAGAGTTGAGTAAGATACTTGAAAGTGATTGAATTCTGCAATGATATAAAGGTCATTCAATAGTGTGTCAGTAAGTAAAGTGCGTTTCTTGAGATTTGAGTGCAGGCAAGAACAAATTGCAGAAAGACGTTTTACTGTTTTATTTTGTTCATTGTAGCAGCTTTGTAGAATTTAGCGAAGTATAGTGACCGCTAGGCTTGCATGCTGAAGGAACAACAGTCATCAACTAAGAAATTATTCTTGGAATATTAGTGGACGCCATAATTATTTCAGTTCTGTCTGGTGTCAGAGAGAATAAAGAAGACAGATGTTAGTAGCTACAAAATTAATTCACAATGTCATTTTATTGACAGCTCTATGTGCATGATTGTATGAGTCCCCTTAGCATCTGCATGCTTTAATTCTTTGTTTGTTGTGAATGGATACACTAGAGTATGTCTGTAGGATGTGGTCAGACTGATTGACTGATGAGCCTGACTCTGATAGGGTGGCATCTGTGATATGTAACGCTATGTGCAGATATCTGTGTTGTGTCGGATATATATATCCAGAATCGTGATAAAATGAGACAGCTGCGTGTCTCAATATCATCAAATTCATGTGCATTTATCTATATTAACTAAGCCAGTGTTTCTTGTGATGTAACAGTAAAATAAAAAGCACTTCTTGTGTAGTTCTGACTGCATGTAGCAATTTTTTATATGTACGCAATGTTAGGGCCCATATTACAAACGGTGTTATTCTGGAGTTGTAAGAGCTTACTTAGTTGTAGGACTAAGAAGTGTGTCAAATAGAGAACTATGTTGATAGGCTGAAGTATACGTAGGGCTTCCCAAGCAGCATGGTGAAGCACATGTTAGAAATAAACATCTTAAGAAGTGCTAGGCACCCGAGGCCCAGATGTCCGGGCTAAGGGTATAGTAATCGTTCGATGACCGACCGACTGCGTGACCGATTGCATTTATACTCGATTAGCGCAGATGCAAATGAAGCTATTCCGACCAATAGACGAGAAGTGGTGTCGTTACCGACCAATAGACGAACTTGATGTCATCATGAGGCTCCACCTCTCTTTGTTTGGTAGCTGCTACTAGGCAACAACCAGACGTCTAGAAAAGCTGCACAAAGAACGAGACGTTTTCGAAACCCTACCTCTATAACGATAACCTCTATAGCGATATTACCTTTATTACGATAGAAGCTGCTGAAACCAAAATTTCCCGATACTGTACAATACAAAACTTTACCTCTACAACGATATTTTTATAACGATATTACCCCTATTTCGATTTCTGCCGCTGGAACGAAACGCGACTGTAATAGTTGTATAACGATATTCATTGATATTAATGTGCTAAAAGTGCGCACAGTACTGCAAGGCACTTAAAAAATGCGAGCTGCGCATGTGCATTGCAACAAACGTGGAGTCAAGTGCTGCTGCGGGGATGCAGAAGACCCAGTAGACGCATTGACCCTCCTGTAATCACTCTTCGAGATGCCTGTTGCCATATTCGAGCCATTTCCACTTTCCTATCTCAGAACTTAACTATACTAGAGAACAAGGAACTTCTGCAGGCAGCTGATGGAATCAAGTCTTCATTAGACAGAATCGTTACTTCTGTTTATCATCAACAAGTGACCTTGGACCAGTGGATCGATGACTAGTGTACTGTGATTAATTAGGCTGAACAGTTGGAGCATTTGAATGTCACTAAGTATAGTTTAAAGTAAGAACTTGTGCACAGACAGTGGTTCAGATTGCATTACCTTTATAACAATATTACCCTTATAACGATATGTTAGCGTGAAACAAAGATATCGTTATAGGGGTAGGGTGACTGTACTAGGCAACGACCAGACGTCTAGCTAGAGACGCCTAGAAAAGCTGCACAAAGAACGAGACGTTTTCGAAACAGTAGCCTAAGCTATATATACGAATACGATGTAGTCTAGTTCCACTGCCAGTTGTGCTACTGAGTACTAACTAGAGGAACTCTACTTGGGACTAGAACTGTCACACACTGACAGGCTGAGGTTGTGGAAGTGCCAGCAAGGCCATATTGGTATATAGGATATTCATTGTATTCCTAGAAAAGAGGATGTCAGTAAACGTATTTTCTTGTTTTAACTTTATCTTGCAACTTGCTGTACGCGCTTACGGGATCTACCTAACAGAAAGAATGAAACGTCACAGCTGCTAAAAATTGCTGCCCAATAGGAGCAGTAGCTATTATTAAGTTACACGTGTAACCAATAGGAGGTCATTAACACAGTAGGTCTTTCGATACTCTGCGACAACGGAGTCAGTGTACGTCCGAGTCTACTCACGACTACTACGTACGGTGTATGTTTGAAGCGATTGGTTGTCGACGAAGATATATAGAAGCTGTTGGCTGCTGAAGGTAACACCGGAATCTCCTCTTGCTGTCTGTAATTCCTCCGTTTGTGTTTTCGCTACGTAATGACATGTCTAGTGCATGACGTATCCTTACCGGAAAAGTGTTCTCCCTTTTCGTTGTGCTTCTTTTTTAGACGTTCTAATACTATCTTTCGTACGTTTAGTTGTTGATTATGGCCTATTCGGCCACGTACCACGTTCCAAACAAGCGGGTAGTGTGCCATGGTGCACCACAGCTCGGCCACGTGGACACTTCTTCTGTCAACCGAGTGGTGTCTGACAGCTGTTACAACCCAGCGACAACGGAGTTCGTTTTGCCGCCAGTCTTCAGTGTGTCTCCAAAGAGAAACGACTCTAGACATACTTTGGACTTTCAACATGTGGAAGGAGGGCAGGTGAGCATGTGCTGGCTAGGAATTATTAATTAATGCAAAGCATGTTTCATTTACTCTTAGGCGAACAATCTAGAGAAAATTGCCTCAAAGTGGTCCGGCGAATTGGGACGAGAACGGTGCGTACTTACGTGTGTTTCATCGAACTTTCTAAGGGTTATAATTTTAGAGGGAAGTTCAACAAAAATTAACTTAACTTGCATGAGTAGATCTTACCAAGACAAATCGATCGATATAAGTTACTCCGCTATCTTCGTTTTTGTATACGAGAACGAGCGATGTTACTTTGACGTGCAACGCCCACGCGCGTGCTCCGCATCGATTAAGCTCCGCCCACTGCGAACGAATAAATGCGTTTACGGATGACTGCTACGGATATATCGAGAATGCCGAATGTGAATGCGAAGATATTATGAAGATCTGCCTTCTTGCCGTCAGTGGTTCCTCTCTAAGTAAAATGGTGTCGGTAGAGCTGTTTTCCCGCCAGACTTTGAAGCAGAATTCCTCAATACCACGGCTTACCTAGAGAACTCGCTTGTGCTTGAGTATTTGTTTATCCTTGTTCTTTTAATGTCCGAAGAGAAACGTTCAGCGCGCCGTCTGGCGTGTGCTACAGAGGACGTTCCTATTTTCACATTCGGTCTGCTCACTTTTGCCGCTGAATGGTAGAAGGTTACAATCCCGGATGTAAAAATAGGATCGGATACTAAAAGAACAAGGATAAACAAATACTCAAGCACAAGCGCGTAATCTGGCGGGAAAACAGCTCTAGGGACACCATTTTACATAGAGAGGAACCACTGACGGCAAGAAGGCAGATCTTCATAATATCTTCGCATTCACATTCAGCATTCTCGATAAATCCATAGCAGTCATCCGTAAACGCATTGATTTGTTTGCAGTGAGCGGAGCTTAATCGAGCAGGCGCGTGGGCGTTGCACATCACAGGAATTCTCATAAGGGCACTGGACAAGACTAGCGCGAGAGAGGCTATACAAAAGCAAAGATAACGGAGTAACTTATACGGATCGATTTGACTTGGTAAGATCTGCTCATACAAGTTAAGTTCATTTTTGTTGGACTTCCCCTTTAATAAACGCTACAGTGTTCAAAGGCAGATTGGATGGACACTAGTTTTGTTGATTCTGAAGCGAATTCAGAGGCAGAAACTATGACCTTTAACATAATTTGTAGATTGTAGATATATTAATTGGTTGAAAAATGCATGTCTATTTGAATGCTAAAGCTTTCAGGATGTCCACTTGCTGGAGCCCCAAGTGAAAGACCGCTAACGTTACATAACTAAAACTTTAGGTTAATCTAGCAGAACGTGTGTGCAAACACTTAAGTGGAAACCCATTTCCTAACTATAGTTAGAAAAGATGTTGCAAAGTAAGGGCAGGTTGACTGCAATTGTTTGCTTGAGAGGAAGTCTGGCGTTAAGTTATGGCTAAAGAAATTTGTGAGACATTGTCAGCGCTCTTGACACTGTATGGTTTTTGTGACGGAAGAGGACACACATCCTATATTTCTAGTAAGGTTTCTCAAGTACCATTGAGCTTGCTGATGTACTATTATAAGGTATTTGCACAACATGAGGGCTTAAAAGTTGTTATGTGCACAAGGAAGCTTTGCTTGAGGTGCGGTATGGTGGCGTTGATTTGCCAGTTACTAGTAGGCTTCCTGTACAGTACTAGTAACTAGAGGATGAGTGATTGTAATTTATGTCACAGAATTTACCGTGTTATTGTTGATTGTTGATTGCATGTTGCACTCCATGCAACACCCTTTAGTGCTAGCAAAATTTTACATGACACTAGCACAGCTTACTGGTGATTTTCTAAGGTCAGATTACAGTGAGGGAAATCAGAAATACTAATCTTAGATGCAATGGAATATGGGTGCTAAACGCTAACCTGTTTTTAAGAAAGTGAGTTTTCTTCTAGCTGGAAATGAAGAATTACATGGGTAGTATTGGTATATCTAGAACATTTCTTTAATTAAAAGTGGAGCACGATGATTTATCTACCTAGATGAAAATCTGAACTGTTTTGACTAAATACGTGTGAGAGTAGAGGGTGGAAACTTACACTATACTATTCCAACGCTCTTGATAACGTTACAGATAAGTAGATGCAAACTTAGATTGGCTACTCAATATATATAAGAAATGAGTGTGGGATGCTGTTGGTTTTCTGTTCACAATATGTCAGATATCACTAATACTTGTAAGGCTTAGAAGTGTCTGCATAGTAACTGACATTTGTGGGTTATACAGGTATCATAGTGTGTTCGTGACAACACCTAATGATGAACTACTGACTGTGGAAGTTGCTAGCTCAGATTTGGCGAGCACTTTGTACTGTGAACTAGAAAGAAGAATTGGCATGAAATCAGACCATTATGCAATTTTTTCACATGGGAAAAGGCTTGTATGTGTTCTTCATACAGTTTGCACTGATCTACTTAATTATATATTTTAGGTGCTTCCAAACATGTCTTTACATGACCAAGGAATTACTGGTACCACACATCTTCATGTTACTATGTCTGTTCAAGGTGGTGCTGATAAAGAAGACAAGCAAGGTTAGTACACAGTGTAGGGATTAGAGTGCCTCTGTTGTGTGCAAATATATAAGCACTGATCTCTACAATCTTAAGACTGCGTGGCTCTTCTCTGCACACCAGCAATTTTGCATATCTTTTTGTCAGCCTGAGGATTGTGCAACCTTAACTTAAGTCGGTGTGACACATGTAAATAGTGCGCTACCACATATATACTCCCTAGCACATACTTTCAAGTGAATTTGTAACTCTATAACCCTAAACTTACGTAGATGCATTGTGTATGCATTTTTGGACTGCAGGACTGAACAGAGATTCAGGGATTGTACATGCTATTTATGGATTGTCCACTATGGACGTCTATAGTATTGTTTACTACTGTTGTTTACGCAGCTCATCTATATTAAACGAAAAAGAATTCACCTTGCCTTGGTGGTGATCTTGGACTGTGCACGGCCACATATTTGTTGGACAGGTAAGGAGACAGCCTCTCGACCGCTACCACCCGGCGCGACTGCTTGTGAGTCGGTTGTACCCATTCTCACTCACTCAAAACGATTCTTGAGGATCAATCGAGGCTTGACTTACGAAAGTTTTCCACGTTTCCCACGTTGGCGGACGTCATTGAACCGTCCTCCCTCATGATTTGGAAGAGCAAAGCACTGTGGGCATGTTCATTTAGATGTCAGCAGATATATGCACACCGTTTGTGCATGCTTGTGACTTTTTAATGGCTGGACTGCAAATCGGCATTGAAGTATTAATATTTTTGTGTCTGCTGTTTTCATTAACTGCAGCTTTTTTGTATTCACTAACCACCAATGCTAAAATGACGAACGTGACTGCTATGCTACGTTATTACGTTTTCCTCCTTAGTATCTGCATGTACTGTGCAGGCGTCTTTTGTTTTGCTTACTGTTATTAATTAGGTATTGCCTCTCAGAATTGGGTCTTTGGGCTTTCCTCTGTGATGGTTCCTCTCTTTTTCATGGCGATGTTCCTGCACAGATTGGGGTGTGTCTGAAGGAACAGGCTGCTGGATTCAGGTGTACCAAAGAAGTCAACCTTTTACTCAGGAATGGGATAATCATTAGACACGCTTCATGCATCTCTACTGCTCTTCCGCCTCCCTCCTCCTCCTCCTCCTCCTCTCTTTTCTTGTTTCTTCTCTTTCGTTTAGTTTTCTTTTTCCTGTCATTTTCCTGCTCACGTCCCCCTTTCCTACTCTTTTCTTCCTCTCTCTTCTCTTTCTGTTCTTTGTCCTGCTTTCTCTGTCTCTTTCTCTTTTCCTGCTCTCCTTCACCTCATTTCTCGGCTCTCCTCTCTTAAAAAATCTAAGTTCACACTCTTTGAGTGACAGTACGTTGATTAGACATAATTTGATAGGTCTGGTTTTAGGCATTCTCTTACTGTTTCTACCAACCAGTGTCATATGCTTACTTGAGGTTTTTTCTATACAGAAACTGTTTCTTCTGGTGCCTAATTACGTCTCTGTTGGTGTTAGTTGTTTCTGCCAAATTCTATTGGTTTGTTTGGAGCAGTAGCAATTTGGTCTATATGAGCGACTCTGAGGAGGCCTTACTTGTTTTGGAGTAGTTCTATATTACAACAGGAAATTTTAAAGTTTGTTTTTAACATATCTTTGCTTGTTGTCTCCTGAGACATTTCTTTGTTTCGTAGACCAATCTGTGGTGCATCCATTTGTCACTGGGGTGATACTAGAGATAGCTGATGTTTAATTCCTTTAGTTTTGATGAGGTCTGAAAATGTTGTGATCTAACCACAGTGACTACTAATCTTAGTACAGTACACCTTTATCTTTTTTTCTAAGCATTTTGGAACTAGAATCTGTCCCTAAATGTGAAATGTGAGTAAGCAAAAACATGGTATTAATTATACACATAGATGTACAAGCAAAATCGATATGGTTGCCATTAGGCTTGCATCTAACTGGTTTTGTAATGTATGGTAGGGAGGAATGTCTTTTTGGTTCTTTGACTATATAGTGATGAGTAAAATCATATGTAAGTTTTGCTGTAATTTATAGATTACTAATCACTTGAAATTGCAAATGTGAAACCTTTTGTTTTTTAAACATGTGTGTC
>CAXXBX010000082.1:0-10359 GCA_964274945.1 Dehalococcoidia bacterium
GGCTACACAAATATGAGAGTTGGGGATATGGACAAGGCAAAGTGAAGAAGTGGGTATCGTTATGACGCATGAACATGAACCGTGTTATCATGTCTGGATTTATTCGAGTCCGGATAGGATGCACAGAAATACGGATTGCCATAGGAATCGTATATCAGCATGGAGAGCATTGAATAGGGCTAGAATCGTACATGGACAGGATGGCAGAGTTATAACCGAAACAGACATGAGGACAATGAAAGCCAATGCGTAAGAAACATCTAACATATGCGATTAGCGGTGATTTGCCTACACTTACCCGTTGCGGCAAATATATCGACAATTGGGAATACCAGATTACCAACGACACTCCGAAAGCTCAACAATGCGGTTCGTGTGTGGCATTCATAGAAGCTGCTAGGCGTAGGCGGTTGTACGGTAAGCGCGGATTCAGGGTATGACTTCCCTAGCAGCGAAGAACACTCTCCTATATGACCAGATAAAAAGAGAGATTCGGAACAATCCTGGAATCTCTCAGAGGCAGGTTGCCATTAGGGTTAGAGGCAGAGGCTTTCGAGGTTCCAATACTCTAATCCGTAACTTAGTGCGGTTCGAAAAAGCAGGCGGTTCAGGGCCTGCTATACTCAGGGCTAGAAGCGCGCTAACGCAAGGCGTTCTATCGAAAGGGGGGAACCCAGAGGTAAAGCAGATACTGGATGTGATTGAGGCAATTCAGGGTAAGAAAATAGCGCGGAATGTAGAAAGGCGATTCCCATCAATCCGAGTGGCTTGGAGGATATTCGTAACCGTCGAAATTAGCGAATTCAATGGCAGAAGAAATACTAGGCGCCAATTTGAGGTAACAGGTAATCTAGTCCAACGAGTACAAGATTATTCCCCATCTCTCGTATCTCAGAGAGTGGATGCCTCTATAGCCAAAACAGTAGATGGTCAAATAGCGCAATTCATAAATGCTGGTGGTAACGAGAAGAAACGGAGAAGCGCGGCGTCATACCTAGAAGGTGTTAGCTTTCGGATAATCAATCAGAGCATTCCACAATATACAGTGATAGGATAGAGACTTGAGCATACAGACAACGATACCTAATGATTACGAGATGGCAATACAAGATTTGCGTAACCTGCCTGAGGTTCAGAACAAGTCCATCATGCGCTTGGTACAACCGCAATCCGCGCTTGTAGAAGATGGTGTAGCCAAAGCTGGGGAATGGCATATAGAAGGCGTAGATAGCAGTTTCGTTCCCAATCCGCTAATCGTCTCTCCTAACCGAGTGCGCTTTGTGCGCAAGTTCTGGATGGATGGTCTGATTGAGTGTAGCTCAGACGATGGGTGGACAGGCATAGGCAATCCAGGGGGCGTGTGCGGTGAATGTACACTCAAAGATTGGGGGATAGACAACGAAAGGCCTAAGTGTACGGCTGGGCTAGAGTTCGGATTCTGGGTTGAATCTATCTCAATGATGGTGATATGCGAATTCAAGGGTTCTGCCATTAAGGCAGGCAACTTCATAGCGAATAATTGGAGAATGCAAACCGATTCAGGAGTCTCCGAAACGAGATTCAGTCTCGGAGTCGGCAAGCGTGAAGGGCCTAACCGTAGTACTTACTATGTACCAATTCCAAAACTAGTCTAGTCTAGTGAAAAGAGGGCGAACGCTCTCTAAGCGCGTTTGGGTTGAAGACGATACCCAAGCGCGCTTTGTTTGTCGATACAGAAACGAGAGAGCATGAAGATGGCAGGCTAGAGCTACTTCTAGGATGTTACGAGATATGGGCGGTATCCAGAAAAGGTAAGCGCATAGTCATGCTCAGTCATGGTGTATTCGAGACTGAGGCAGAGTTTCACTCGGTTATGCGTGACTCTGCCAATTCGAGAGTGATAGCGCATAATTGGAACTTTGACGCTTCTGTTTTGCGTATAGCTAGTTCAGAGCATCGACAGGCATTCGGATACCACATAGACTTCTCTCAGAGCATCATGCCCAACGAGAATGGAGGATATGCGCCTTTTCTTCTGAGGCTTGACTATGGTGATACATATGTCGAGCTTCTCGATAACACCAATTACTACAAAATGTCGCTCTCGGATATAGGAGACAGTCTCGAAATACCCAAGCTGGATATGCCTGAGACGCATGAACGAGAGTCCATGATAGCTTACTGCTATCGAGATGTAGAAATCCTGAGAGAAGCATATTTTGGCCTATTCGATTTCGTCTCTCAATTCGATACGACACCAAGTATCACAACCGCAAGCGCGGCTATGAGAGTGTATCGCAAGGCCTTCTATGTGAAGCGTAATCAGGTTCAGGGGACACAACATATACCTAGAGTGAATGAGGCAGAGAAGTCCGCCTATCATGGTGGCAGAACGGATACATTCTGGAAAGGCAAGCCTGTAACCGACAACCCAATTTACAAGTACGATGTAAATAGCCTGTATCCGTCATGTATGCTGGGTGATATTCCTGTCCGCTATGTCCAGATGGTGGATGGCAAATACGATTCTAAGGCGGATTCTAGGGCCTATGGGACACCAAACCGCATAGGCCTATATGATGTATCCATTCATATACCTGAATCGTCTCAGTATGCCTTTATCGGCTTAGAGGGTATCCAGCATGATGATAGACTTATATTCCCCATAGGCCAATACAGAGCATGGATATGGCAACCGCTATACGAGATAGCCAAAGAGCATGGATATATATCCGATATCCATCGAGTATATCTCTATGATGCTGAACCGCTATTCCGAACATATATCGAGACGCTGTATAGCCTGAGGCAAGAATACAAGCAGGCAGGCAATTACGCCTATGACATGCTTACCAAACTGCTAATGAATAGTCTATATGGCAAGTTCGGACAGAAGTCACATGGCCGTTGGACAGAAGTAACCGATACAGACGAATATGACTTCATACACTCTGAGACGGATAGCGATATGACTCGGTTAGAAGGCTACTATCGAGAGAATCAATCTGAACCGTCTGAGTATCTCCAACTATCCGACAGGCTATGGAGATATGACGATTCAGGGGCAGGAGGTTTGGCTAGTTCGTCTGTATGCTCTATCGCTGGGTATATCACTGCTATGGGCAGAGCATCAGTATGGCAGGCTATGGCAAGCGTCATAGACTCTGGTGGACAGATATATATGTGCGACACTGATAGTGTTGTGTGCGATGTTCGGTTGCCTAGTTCGATGGTATCCGATACAGAACTTGGCAAGTGGAAACTTGAAGGTGTCTCCAAGCCTGAGGATTGCAATTTTGTTGCCCCCAAACACTATGTGTATAAAGGGCAGATAAAATTAAAAGGTGTACGCAATCCAGAGATAGGCGTTATGAGTCATAAGCAGACTCGATTCCCCAGATTTATGACTGATTTAGGCAGTAGGAATCCTAACCGACAACGCAATCTCGAATTAGGCGGACAGATGCAATACATTACTTCTAATCCGACAGGCATAAATACCAAACGAATAGAGATAGGAGAGGGTTTACCAACATTGCCAATTGTGATATAGTTCTTGTAATAGATAGGTGATAAGTTGTCCGAAACAAGGGGTTGCCTATCTATTCGCTAGTATGGGGTATTCGGTGAGGAATATCCCATACATCAAAACAGGAGGGTACTATGAAGATAGGGCTTGTAATCGCAATCATTGCCATAGTGGGTGTTGCCATTGGAGTGGTACACCATGTCCATCACGAACACGATGGAGCGAAGTAGTATGCCTATACTTTGGAAACCGTTTTGGAGTGGGGATAATGAAGAGACGGTTACGCAAGAAGCATCTGAGACGGTTGAAGAAGCGGCAGAAGCTATCTCAGAGACTTCAATACCAGAACCCGAACCCATAGCCATTGGTACGCCTTCTGTGAGCTCTCAGGCCTTCTCTGAGGCTTCTATAGCCAATATGTCGTTCGCTGAAATAAACGAAAATTGGGATACAATCTGTAAGGGCTTGGAGAGCGCATAATGGCTATCTCGAATGCGACAACTATTCCGATACTTGTAGCTGCTAGACTCCTGTCGAAATATCGTGAACGCCTTGTCTATGGTGCGCGGGTATCTCGTTCTTATGAAGCACTTCTGAGGAATGGGCCAGGGGATAGGGTTCGCCTTAACATAGCGGGTGGTGCGACAGTAGCAGACTATACCCGCAATGCCACACTGACATATGCCAACGCGGATGTTGGAACCGCACAAGATTTGGTGATCAACTATGCCAAGCATTGGGCTATCAAGATAGATGACCTTAACGAGATTCAGTCAACGCCTAGAATCCTAGATGCTATCGTAACTGAGGCAGGGATAGCTATGGCAAAGCAGATTGACGATGATGTTTACGCCAGATTCACTGAGGGTAGAAGTGGTGGCAAAGATGGTGCAACCATTGGCTCTGCTATCTCTCTGGACTTTGAGAAGTCTGGGGGCATGTCGGTTAATGACTTTGGGTTCCATCGTCTTCATCGTGTTTTGGATATTGCTCTTGTTCCTAGACGAGGGCGATTTCTGATTGTTGGGCCTTACACTGCTGAGGCTTTGCAATTTGTGGCTTCTCAGAACGAGACGATTGCGGCTTCTCCTGTAAGCGGTTTGGTGAATGGCAACATAGGCAGTTTTGGTGGATTCCGTATCTATGTAGGTCATAAGGCCAAAACCGCCTTAAACTCTGGTGTAACGACGGCAACCGAACAATGGATATATGGTGTAGATGATGCGACAGAGTTTGCGGAACAGGTTCGCAAAGTAGAACGCATTCGGTTAGAGACTACTTTTGCGGATGCGGTTCGTGGGCTTGTTACCTATGGCATGAAAATCGTAAAGCCAACCGCTGTCTACAATAGCGCGGTTACGATAACTAAAGTAGCAGTGTAGTTGTGGATTGGCCGCACAAGGTATCGCTATGGCAATGGCAAGGTGATAGTTCGATAGTGGACATACCTTGCCATGTATATGGTGTATCAACGGATAGACTTTTGCCGCCTAGCGATTATGTCTATCTAGGGCGTAATCAACGACGGTTACGAGATTTCGATATGCGTTGCCCATTATGGGTATATCCATATTTGCAAACGCTTGCGCCTGTTGCCATTACCCAAATTGATGGCGGGTTAAATCCGTTTGGTCGTGATTTCAACGCTAGTGAAGAAGGCGAAAGCCTGTTCATTCGGAATGTATCTATAGAAGGCGGCGTGTGTACGATAGGTTTAAGTGCGGTTATGACAAATCCGCTTGGTGATACGGTTTCAGAAATCGGATTGCCAAATCAACCTACTATCGTTTTGCCGCCTAAGCCTGTTCCAATCCCAACCCTGAATTGGTATTGGCTACCTATTGCAAGTCAACCGTTCATTCGCGGTTTTGATGCATCGACAGGATTGCCTACCAGTTTGGCAATTGAATTTAAGGCCAAGATATTGTTTACGGATTCTGTCCTTAATCCTGTAACCGACATACGGAATGAAGGGTCATTAGCAGCAGTCGATTCAAGAACGATACTCGTTGCCAACGGATATAAATGAAATCAAAATGAGTGTTATAGGCGTAGGTAATCGTCAATACAACATGCAACCGTTTGATACGCTTGGGCCTGTTGACTTTGTTTCTAATCAGATAGTTACCACAATTGCTTATACTGATACTGGTATAGATGGTACGGTAGGGCAATTGGGATTTGAGATATTCTGTCGTTCTGGTGCTAATCGTTCATTCCAAAACTATCCAGATCAAATAGGTTAGTGCGGTTGCGTTTTGGGTAAATGGCGTTCAGGTTAGTTCTATGGCATAACACGAATGACGCAAGAAACAATCAACCGTTCTATGCCAATACAGGTATAACGAGTGAATGGGGGGATACGGATTACACGGTTTCAGCATGATTGAGAATCCTACACCAAGCCAACGCAAGGCCTTAGACAGGCTAGATAAGGCCTTAGAGAAGCGTGAACGCCTATTCGTCTTATGGTATGGTGGTATCCGCGCTGGTAAGTCCTATGGGGCAGTCTCGATGATGATAAGGCATTCACTCGATAGGAGTAATGCCACATACATTCTGGGCGGATACACTCAGAGGCAGGTATTGAGTGTGCTGGGGCCTATCTTCATGGAGATAGCGGATAGGCTAGAGTTGAAGTGTAAGATATCGAGAGGCAATGTGAATCCGCGCATTGAGATAGGCAGTAATGTCTTTCTCGTATACGGTGGTGGTGAAGCAGGTAAAGATAGTGCGGTTCAGGGGATAACCGCAAGCGGATTACTCCTAGACGAATATCCGTTACTCCATCCAGACTTCATAGCGCAAGCAGAGGCAAGAACTTCTGTCGCTGGTGCGCTAAGAGTGTACACTGCCAACAAAACCAGTCCATACCATTGGACTACACTTCACTACTTCAATCGCATGCGTGAAGGCAGGATAGCTGGGCTACTTCTGGACACTCAGACAGAAGAAAATCAGCATCTCGATTCTAGCTTCATTGTCGAGAGGCTATCCGAATACGATGACTTACACGCAAGCAGATTCATGCACAACGAGTTTGCCTTGTCACTGCCTTCAATCTATGAGTGGCAGGTTGACGCATTGGGCAGAGTCTCAGAAGTAGCGTATAGCGTCATATCAGTAGAAGGCGGTTCTTATCGGATACTCGGTGCTATAGATACTGAGTATGGTGTTCGGATAGAGACGCATGCGTTGTCTGAGTTGTCGGATATGGCAGATATGCGCATAGCGGATAGCGTGTATCTGGATGCTTCAAGGCCTAAGCTGAGAAATTGGCTGAGAGGCCGTGGACATAGCGTTAGAGGCTTTGTTCCATCATATTCTAGGTTCAGGTTAGAACGCACACAAAGAGCATTCCTAGAAGGCCGTATCCGTATCCATCCTGATAGATTTGAGGTTCTGAGAGCATTAGACGAATACGCTAATGCTGGGTTCTTCACTTCTAATATAATTCCGAGTGTCGAAATCCTAGCGGATAAGGTTGCCTGATATGGAGTTGGAGAAGAAACGCCTAGACTATCGCAAGTACTTTGACTGGTATGAAGGCAGACTCGATTCACTGTTTAGCATTACGCCTACACAGGTAAACGGTTTGGCTCTGATTCCGCCTAATGAGGTAAGCACAAGGTGGAATTACTTCGCGGCTACTTCTCGTTTTTTCGCGGATTCGATGATTAGTAATCAACCCGACATGCCTGTTGAAGCGGATAGACTCCTTAGAGACATATCAGAGCATTGGGCAGTTGTCGGAGAGGCATTTATCGTCAATGGTAAAGCGGTAAGGCCTGATTATGTGTTTCCCGTTCTGAACGAGTATGACAGAAGCATTGTAGATAGGTATGTCATTGTATATCCGAAAGTGGATATTAGGGGCGTTGAGCTTGGTACGGCTAGGGTGATTACCTATGATGTTAAGACTAGACGCACATATGAGGCTAATCGAGAGTATCGCTATGGATGGATAGCGGATTTTCCGACAGGCAAACAGATTGACTCTATCCGAATAGACTGGATAAACACCAATGACGGTTACTATCACGACATTGAGGGTATTATCCGAGAAGTGATAATGCGCATGAACATAATGCAAATATCGCTCAATTCGGTTGCCATACCTATTCTGAGCATAGATATAGATGCTCTGGATAGTGGAGAGTTTCAGAGAGGCGTTACGCCTACACTTCTAGGGAATAGAGGCAAGCAGGGTTTAGGCCTTACGATTCAACCGCCTTTTGAGGGTGAATCAGAGGCTAGATATGTAGAAAGAAGTGGGACAGGCCTAACCGAGACGATGGACTACATACGCCTTCTCCTATCTCAGCTCTCGGTTATCACTGGTGTACCTGATTATATCTATGGAGTGAACTTGAGTAACCCTACTCAAGAAACCGAGAGGGTTCTATTCGCTGGGCAAGCTAGGGTAAACAGGTTCAGACGCGCGGTGGAAAGAACCTTTGCCACACTCGGTTACAGTGTAGCCTTTAGGACAGAACCCTTTGTTACGGCTTCTGAGAGGCTATCTAGCGTGTTACAGGGGCTTGAAGCAGGCATATTGAGTATCAGTGAAGCTAGGGCTTCTCTGGGCTATGGAGACTGATTATGACTTCTAATGGTGCTGATACAGCTGTAAGTCCAGAGACTATCGAAAATGCGTTCAGGTTGGCAGGTTTTCAATATGGCACACCAGACTCTAACGACAGGCAGGAGTTTCAACCGCCTGATGATTATGATGTAGTTGTTCGCATATTCGACAGGCCTACAGTTGTGCGAATTGCAAACACTCTGCCTAATGATTTGGCCTTACCCTATAATCTAGCGGCTTCTCTGCTAGAGCATATCACTCTATCTGGATACACGGTCACAGGCAGGCAGATAGAGTTAGAGAGTTATTCCGTTGGAGAGGTAACTTACGCCTATCCGACAGCTTCTGTTTACCGTCGTTCTATACAGAGGGTAATCAATGCTCTCAGGAGTCAAGGCAGGCAACTTCTAGCAGAGGTAATCGCGGCTGGTGAGAATCCATCTCCGATAAGTCCTAATGTATCCGACAGGATTCCGCTTACGGCTTCTGAGGTGGCCTTTATCGTAAGCGAACATGCGAATCTGAATACCGCACACCACACACCACCAAGCGTACCAGATGTATCGGATTTTGTTTCGAGTACGGATATAGACAACCGTATATCAACCGCTATCGCTAATGCTGGTGCGGGTTCCGGTGTAAGTAGTTCTCAGGTTGACGCTAAAATCACAACCCATTCTTCTGACGATGATGCACACCATACCCCACCTGATGTTAGCGGTTTCGTTGGGTCGAGTGAAGTGGCAACAGCAGTACGCAATCACTCCAACGATATTGATGCACACCATGCTGTACCTGATACTAGCCAATTTCTGAGTGGAACGGCTATAGACGCTAAAATAGCGTCGGCGTTGGCAACAGGTTCAGGCTTAAATACTGCTGCTGTACAGGCTTTGATTGGAACCCATACCAGTGATTCTGATGCTCACCATGCTATACCTGATGTATCTAAGTTTCTGACGAAAGCTCAGATTGATACAGAGATAGCCAATGCTGGGACAGGCAGTGGCATAAGTGGCAGTGCGGTTGATGCCAAGATAGCCACACACGCTAGCGATTCAGATGCTCACCATGCCATACCTGATGTATCTGAGTTTCTGTCATCGACAGAGATAAACACTCGGTTAGACGGTTACACATATTCCAAATCCGTAATCGATGGCAAGATAAGTAGTGGTGGTGGTGGGTTAACCCAAGCGCAGGTTGACTCTCGGATTAAAACTAAAACAGATCCAATAGAAGCACAATTCACTGCTATAAATAATGATATATATCTTACCTCTCCAACTTTTACAGATGTGAGAGGTACTTATTACGATTTTCAGAACTCAGTAAAGTCTAACCCTATCATGTATCGTCATATAACGAGTCCGCCAATGCAAACAGGAAGTGGCAATCCGCTATACAATTACAAGGTATGGACAGACATAATCCCCACAACCGCCTTGCCTGAGACGGAGAACAATATCACTCCTTCTCCTAGACATTACAGAGTAACCTTGAAGGGGGGATTACTCTGGGATTTGAGGTATGTCCAGAACTATCTGATAGGCTATCGCACACGCTTGATAATGCGTCAAGGCAGAAGCAGTTTTATCCGTGAACAACAAAATGACTTGAATAGCGCGCAAGGGTTCTTGACTTCTCGAGACGATGAATCCGATTTAGAATATGGCCTTGACTTTGATACCATCGTTCAGAGTAATGTTAAGGCTGGGCGGATTTCGTTTGCTGTCCAAATCTATATTCAGAATGCGTCAACGACAGAGAACGCGGCTTTTGCGCGTCAAGGGTTTAACTCGGAATGGCTGTCGGATACTGATAAGCGCGTACCATTTATCGTTGATGCTAATTTCCCAGTGTTGTTCGTCATCGAGAGACTCGACAACCTTGCCACTTCACTCTAGTCAATTCTGAGGTATCAAACAGGCTTGGAGAGAGACGAGAATATCAATCAGGTATCATGGGTATAGAGAAAGGCCTAGCGATTGTCGCTAGGCCTTTGGCTTGGGTTTAGATTAGGTGATTGTAGATTATTCGGAGACTCTCTTTGCACTTGGTGCAATTCAGACGCATTACGATTTCTCCGAGAATCTCCGTGAACATTTCTCGGGTTTCGTCTTGTTCGTCTCCGACAACATAACTGCCTTCTGTCTTAACTCCGCATACGGAGTATCGGTCGAGTGGGTGGATTGTTGCGTGAAGCATACTCTCTCCTGCTATTCGGTTGTTAAGATTCTTGCCTGTCTCGATTCGCTGAAACAAC
>CAXXBX010000083.1:0-105000 GCA_964274945.1 Dehalococcoidia bacterium
CATCTACATTTTTATTAATATAACCCTGATTTTCTTTGCTAATTCTTAATAGATTAAATCATGGTCCAAATTAGGCATGCAAATTGCGTGATAATTTCGTGCAAATAACTTCTGCTGCTATTATGATATTAATGTTTGGCTAGACGTTGCGCCCTCAGATAACCTTCTGAGATACGCCCCTGATTAAATATATTTTTTCTTTCTATTTATTGGTAATGGAATTTAATTTTTGTACATATACAGATCTTCCCACAATCTCAGAACAATCCGTTATTCTGAGGGAATCTAATTCTCGTGTGAAAGCTTGTTTTAATGTTACCGGAATTCCCAAGCCTTCTCTCAAAAAGGATCAACAAGCCAACAAAATCGTTAACAGTTCTGTTGAAATAGACGAGAACTGCATCTTCTTCGACCATGAAAACGTCAAAGATACCGGAAAAGTTACTGTGGTGGCACAAAACTGTTTTGGACAATCAAATGTAACCATTAGTGTTCCAAACTTTCAAAGTTAGTTGACTTTACACTAAAGACTGGACATGAACGAAGAACTCATAATTGAAATATTCGTTTACACATCGCAGGCACTCTAAATCCTCAAAACGTTAAATTAAATACTCCTACTGTTGGTACTTCAAATACGTTCGGTACTCTCACACCGTCAGAATCATCTCCTGTTTCTTCAAATTTGATCGGTGCAACGACACAAAGTACTTCAGAAGAAGAGAGCAATACAAACTCATCAGGTAACCATGTATGACCAAATTTTTGCTGTACTAATATTTTTAAAATATTGCCTCTTCAGGATTTCCAATTTGGGCGTATGTAATTATTTCTATGTTTATTATCGTGGCGGTCATATTTTTTCTCTGTCTTATCATATTTTATGTTAGAAGTAAGTTGTGGTATTCTGCATGCATGTAAGCTTTGTTAACATATTTTCATACATTTTTGGATTAGAGAACACATCACACAAAGCAACAAGTCAACATTCAAAGTATTTACACATATTTTTCAAATAATTAATTTATTAAAAATATTGTTTTAATTAATTATTGATAGAATCAGAAACTACTGTTTGATGAAAAGCATCTAAGTATATATAGATATCCAAAGAGAGTTGCCTAAAACCCAAGTCTTTTTATCATCGGTCCATGAATCATGGCTCATAACTCGTACAACAGGCGTACAACGTTTTCGTAGCGCAGCCCAACATAGAGCCGCGTCAAAGTTACCTGATTAACAGCCAGACGATATGTTTTCTTTCGAGGAAACGATTATGGATCCGTTGAGATTGGCGGCACTCCAAGATGCATTTGCAGTACAGGCATACGATATAATTATGTTGTTGACAATTGCGTTCGGCGTTCGTCATAACCTGGTTAATTCTAGAGGCGTCGTGCTAGTTTCTTACAGATGCGTATAACGTATTTATAGAAACCGTCACCTGCAGCAAAATTGAAGTCATGGTTTCGTCTAGATCAATCGGATTTTTGTACTTCATTCGATAGCAAAGTTGATACTCCGCCACTACACAACAAAGGCCATTCGAGTTTGTGTAGGAAACGTCTTTATAGCCTCTCACTGGTGGTGAAGCGATCTCCAGCTGCAAACGTTTGCAAAGAATCAGTCTTAAGATTTAGACTTAACCGATCGATGTCCTTTCCTTTATCCATAAAAATCGGTTTCTATAATAAGGTGTATTTCAAAGATCTGTTTCTATATATGATTTCTTGTTTAATTTGAAATGCATATTTTACATAAAATAATTATCATGTTACTATTGAAATAACACAATTGTGTAGTTGCAATATATTTTAATTAGTTAAAATATACAATTACCTAGTTATAATATATAATTAACTAGTTACAACGTATACTAACTAAAATTATGTTTAGTGATGGAGGAGTGAAGTCATCGAATCCAACGAATGAGGAGTCTAGCAATGTCTATGAATACATACCTAATGACGATCAAGTAAGGCAAGTGAGACTGGAGTCATCTTATGTTGAACCATCCGATTTTGCTATTCAAGAAAATCCAGCCTACGGAGCTACAGTTTAATTCTTCAATTGGCGCAACAATGTTGTTGCTACATTTGTTTGCACTTCAACTTCATTGGATGACAAAACCCGTTTAACTAGTGCAGACCTGTTTCAGCTTAAGCTGTATTGGAAGTGAAGTATAAAATGATTAAATGCATTTTTGCAAAAATATAGAAAAATTACATGTAATGCAAATTAGGAGCTTGGACCGATTGAAATTTACGTACGTAAGATCTAAAAGACAATTTAAGCAGAAACATAGAAATAATGTCAGAATAATTAAGTTATTAACAATAAGCATGAAGCAGGGACATAACAATTCGCATATTTCGTAGAGATCAGACATTATTTATAAAAAGAATTTGCAAAAAACGAGTAAATGCAGTTATGTGAAAATTCAAATTAAGTTTTTGTAAAACTTTAATTTCAAATAGTTAACTGGTAATCGACTTGTTAATGTTGCAATGTTATACAGACGATTTAATAGCAAAATCATTTCAGGTAAGGACACTTAATTATATATATACTGGTCTATAATTTGTTGGTATCGACCACAACAACAACAGACGTGAAACCTTGTCTGATGCTCACATGACTGATAGAGATCATCCGTTTGTCAAATAAAATATTGTATATAATTTTAAATATTAAAATTATTTTGACTGGAACTGCTAAAATAATAGCAATCTATAACTTTCAACAACAAATATATACATCTAAGCAACCGATGTTTCTACATCTTCACAGAACCATTGATATTGAGTCTGAGCAGAGATCACTGTGTCAGTCACGTGTACAATAAACATAAAATGCATTTTAATTTAATAATATTATGAACTTTGATTTTGTCACTTTGACAAGGCATTAGTCAATTTTCAATAATACCAAACGTGCAGCAATCAGACAGTGGAGTGTACGAAGTCATTGCAAGCGCTAATTATATGAAAAGTTACAAGTCGAAATCACTCTGCGAACGATACGTCACATTATTATTATGTAGAGAATACTTGCCTGGAAATAATTGTGAATGACAGTTGACGCCATATTTAGGAAAGGTATTCGACGGGGACTTGGTCTTCGATGGAGAGACTTACTGTATCAGCGCCTAGGTAACTGGATGGTCAATGCGTCAGTGAAGATTCGAACAGTACAAGCTTTATCGTGAAACGGTCACTAGACTCTAGAAATGACCTAGTTAGAGGACTATCGTGGAGAGTCTATAAAGATAGCTTGCTCTTGGTAGATGTGCATACCAATTTTTTTGCCATCTCGCTGAAGGAATTACGTTCACGTTATATACTTAGCTGTTGGTTTTTTCGAGGTGTCTACGTGTATGTGTGTGTTTGTATGTATATTTCTCTCATTTCTGAGAGGCTGTACCCGTTGGTACGAAGTGAAATATATTATTATAAAACCCAATCAGAAACAAATTCTTACGTGAAATGTCTCAAATCGACAATAATGTTTTTAGTTACAACATCACACAAGAACGAGTTTGAACTACGTGACACCTACAAAAATTAGATCATTTCATTTATATTAATATTCACAATTTTAGCAAATACCACTTATAACTTTGCTATTATTGATCTAAATGTAAAACTTTGGACTACAGCGCTCATTGTTGAATCCGTCTGTATTTTGCTGTGCCAACTGTCCTTTTGTGTGACAAATATCGACAGCGCTAGAATTTGCAATCCCGCAAGACAAGCCATACTGGTGACCTAAAATCTATAATTAGATTAAGGCAACAACATGCAGATAATGTCATACGTAACTAACACGATTGTAAGCGTGACAGATACAATATATTGGATTTTAAATCATAAATGATGTCAACAAAAGTTTAAGAAAATGCAGCTACTAGTATGTAGAAATAAAAATCAAAGCTTATAAATTTTACTTAGAATTATTTGCTTGATAATTAACTATAGATTACCTTATTGATTAAACAGACACTTACCTAACGCATTTCTACGCGTGTTAAACAAAAATACACCTAACTTCTGCAATTGTTTGCCTTCTTAGTACCGACCACAACTAGCAGTTGTCCTTTATCCCTCGGCATGGTGTGATTTTTTATACATATAAATTTTAATTTTGAATTAGTTAAGTATTTTCTAAATAAAATGTTGCAATTGTTTTGCTCCCCAGACTCTATATATACGTCTTGTTTACATAAATGATCCGATGGTTGCAATATCACATGATATAATTTGACCAGAACTGCTAGAACAGCATGTATGTAACTAGCTAGGGTATCGTGCAACTGCATTGAGTCGATAAAAAACATAGTATTTAGAGTTTACTGTATACAAGCGGTAGCGCAGCAAAGCATAGCCTAGCCGGTACCTATGTTCTCGAATAGAGGAAAACTAATCTTACCTTAATGAACTACCGTAGAAACAATATCAATAGCTAAAAATATTGACATAACGTACGGGATATTTGAAATGTAATGTGCTTTACAAACATCACCCCACGCTCGTGTCACTCGCGCAAAGAGACAAAGACCTATAGTCTGTGCTGATAAATGTGACTATTGGCGGCGAGATTGAAAATCCTTCTCACAATTTTGTTGTGCCTTGCTAGAGTAAGAAATTCTCTCTTTGTAAAGTATGGAGAATTGCAGTAATATGGTTATCAGCCATGTTGTACCTACAGTATGTTCAGACTCAGCAATGTTTGACAAGCACTTGACTTTCGTCTATTTGTCTTTCGGGTATCTATTGTAGTCGCTATTTTGGAGTCAGTCGCTAGTGAGCAAACAGTACTTTGTCAAACTGATAGCAAAGGTGAGTCGTCATGCGCATTCTTGGCCTGCATTTGCAAAATTTTTTAAGAGAGTGAGACTGCAGCGTGTATTAATAAGAAAAGATACTAACTTGTTACAACTTAACTGATATTGATCAGCTGGTTTCTGTATAGATGTCTTGCTGTACGAGAAAAATATTACGCTTTACAGTATTGTTTGATCAAGTATCGCATTCGTACCCCAAAGATTTCCAATAAACAAAAATTCTAATTATTTTGTACTGTCTGAAAACTACATTTGGAACATCAACGCCTTTGCACCTAATTTTACCTATCAGTGGAAAAAACCAGTAAAAACATTAAACGGAAAAATATCGGACAATCTTCAAGTCGGTTTAAAAAAAGCTCAAAGTAAATGGTCTTACAAAGGAATACGGTAGTGTGCGCCTAAGATATACAATTGTGCTACCTAACTCTAAGAGATTTCATTCAAAAACGGCGACATTCGTGTCAATTTTAATCTAAATTATAACTAAAAGTAATAAATAATTCATAAATTATTAATTTATACATTGAAATACCTCAATGTTTAAAATGGTATAACTACATTAACTTTCACTATTATAAATATTATCCTAAGTTATCAAAAACGTAAATCAAAAGGTTTCCAGAGTGCATGAAAACCGATTTTTTGGCACCCGTACAAAGTACTGCAGAAGAAGAGAGCAATACAACTTCATCAGGTAACCATGTATGACTAAATTTTTGGTGTTCTAGTATTTTTAATCCTTTTCCTCTTCAGGATTTCCAATTTGGGCATACGCAATTATTTCAATTTTTAGTATTGCGGTCTATCATATTTTTCTTTGTCTTATCATACTTTATGTTAGAAGTAATTTATGGTATTCTGCATGCATGCACGCTATATTTACTTGTTGTCATACATTTTTGGATTAGAGAACACATCACACAAAGCAGCAAGTCAACATTCAAAGTATTTAACATATTTACCAAATAATTACTATATTAATAATAGTGTTTCAATTAATTTATTGATAGAATCGCAACCTATTTTTGCTAAACAGCACTTAAGGATATATAGATATCCTAAAAGAGTTGCCTAAAACATAAGCCTTTCATCATCGCTCGATCAATCATGGCTGCTAACTCGTAAAACAAGCGTACAACGTTTTCATAGCGCAGCCCAACTTATAGACGCATCAAAGTTACTTGATTAACAGCCAGACGATATGTTTTCTTTCGAGAAAACGATCATGGATCCGTTGAGATTGGCGGCATTCAATGATACATTTGCGGTACAGGCGTACGATGTATGTTATTGAGCATTGCGTGCGGCGTTCGTCATAACCTGGTTAATTTTTGTGGCTTCGGAAAAGTTTCTTAGAAAGTGTTCATGCAAACCGTCACCTGCATCCAAATTAAAGTCATGGTTTCGTTTAGATCTATCTGATTTTTGGCCTTTTTTCGACAGCAAATTTGATACTGAGACACCACACCAAAGACCTTTCGAGTTTGTGTAGCTACGAAACGTCTTGATAGCCTCTCAGTGGTGGTGAAGCGATCTTCAGCTGCAAAAGTTTGAGAAAAAAGTTTGTTATAAGATATAGATGGAACCGATCGATGTCATTTCCTACTTCCACAAATTACATCTCTGAAATAAGGTATATTTTTTAAAATATGTTTCTATCTAGGATTTCTTGCTTATGTTGAAATGCATATTTTACATAAAATAATTATTATGTTACTATTGCAATAGAACAATTGACTAGTTACAATAAATAATTAACTGGTTACAATATACACTAACTAAAATTATGTTTAGTGATGGGACAGTGAAGTCATCGAATCCAAAGAATGAGGAGTGTAGCCATGTGTATGAATACATACATAATGAAGATCTAGTGAGGCAAGTGAGACTGGAGTCATCTTATGCTAAACCATCCGAATTTGCTATTCAAGAAAATCCAGCCTACACTGCTGCAGTTTAATTCTTAAGTTGGCGCAACAAGGTTTTTGCTACAGATGCTTGCAATTCAATTTCATTAGATGACAAACACCCGCTTAAAATTAAAGAAGCTTGTGTAGACTTGTTTCAGCTTAAGCTGTATCGGGAGCGGGGTATAAAATGATTAAATGCGATTTTGCAAAAAACAAAGATTACATGTAATACAAATTAGGAGCTTGCTCCGTTAAATTTACGCACATAAAATGAAAATACGATTTAAACCGGAATATAAAACTAATGTCAGAATAATTATACGATTAAAATAAGCATTAAACAAGGACATAACAATTCGCATATTTCTTAAAGATAAGTCATTATTTATAAAAAAATAGCAAATCCATGTGCATTTTCAAATTACACCTTCGTCAAATTTTGATTTTAAATAATTAATTGGTAATCGTCTAGTTAATGTTGCAATGTTACACAGATGATTTAATAGAGAACGCATTTCACGTAAGGATACTTAATTATATATATATATATAACTATATATATAATTATATATATACTGGTTAATAACTTGTTGCTACCGACCACAAAACAGACGTGAAACATTGTCTGTTGCTCACATGACTGACAGAGATCATCCGTTTGTGAATGAAAAATAGTATATATTTTTAAATGTTAAAATCATTATGACTAGAACTGCTAAAATAATAGCAATCTATAACTTTCAACAACAAATATATACATCTAAGCAACAAATGTTTCCACTGCCTTACAGAACACATTAATGTTGAGTTTGATCAGAGATCACAGTGTCAGTCATGTGTAAAATATACAAACAATGCAATGTAACTTAACACGATGAACTAAGATTTTGTCACATTGACAATGCATTAAGTCGTGTGTGTAATTGTCGTCAATTTTTCGTCATACCAAACGTGCAGTAAGAAGACAGTTGAGTGTAAGAAGTCACTGCAAGCGCTAGGTATTTGGAAGTTACAAGTCTAAATCACTCTACGACTGATACGTCACATCAATGTACAAAATGCACAAAATGCTTGCATGGAAACAGAATCGTATCAGAAAGCAAACTCTTACATAAAATTTCTTACATCGACAATAATGCTTTTAGCTACACCATCACACAAGAACGAGTTTAAACTACGTAACGCCTACAAATATTAAATTATTATATATACATTAGTATTCACAATTTAGCAAAATACCACTTATAAGTTTGCTATTATTGATCTAAATGTAAAAGTTTGGACTAAAGCTCTCATTTTTTTGTTCTGTCTGTATTTCTTGTGCCAACTCCCTTTTGTGTGACCAATATCGAAAGCGCTAGAATTTGCAATTCCGTAGGATAAGGCATGCTGGTGACCCAAAATCTAAAATTAGATCAATGCAACAAAATTCTAATACTGTCATACATAACTAACACGATTGTACGCGTGACAGATATTATATATTAAATATTAAATCATAATTGGCATTTACAAAATTTTAAAAATGCAGCTACTGGTATGTGCAAATTAAAATAAAAGCTTTAAATTTAATTTAGAATCATTTGCTTTGTAATTAACTATAGATTACCTTGTTCATTAAACACACACTTACCTAACGCATTTCTACGCATGGTAAACTAAAATACACCTATCTAATGTAATTTTTACCTTCTTAGTACCAACCACGACAAACAGTTGCCCTTCATCCCTTGGTATGGTGTGGTTGTTTATACATATAAATTTCAATTTTTTAATTAGTTAAGTATTTTGTAAATAAAATGTTTAGAGTTGTCTTGCTCTCTAGACTTTATATACAAATCTTGTTTACGTCAGTGATCTGATGATTGCAATATTACATACAATACTTTGACCAGAACCGCCAAAACACTATGTATGTAACTAGTTATGGTAACGCCCTACTGCATGGAGTCGAAAGAGCATGGTATCTAGAGTTTACTGTATATAATCAGTAGTGCTGAAAAGCAATTAGCCTAGCCGGTACCTACTGGCTCGACAAGAAGCAAACTTATCTTACCTTAATAAATTACGGTAGAAATAATGTCAATTAAAATATTGACATATACATACGGGATATTTGAAAGGTGGTGGGATTTACACATGTCACGCCACATTCGTCTCACTCGCGCAAGGACACAAAGACCTGCAGCCTTTGCTGATAAATGTGACTATTGGCGGTGAGATTGAAAGAAATTTATCACAATTTTGTTGTGCCATATTAAAGTAAGAAGTTCTCTCTTGTAAAGTATGGTGAATTGTAGTACGGTTATTAGCCATGTTTTACCTATATTATGTTTAGACTCAGCAATGCTTGACACGCACTTGACCTTTTATCTATTTGTCTTTCGGGTATCCATTGTTGTCGCTATTTTGGAGTCAGTCTCTAGTGAGCAAACAGTACTTTGTCAAACTAATGGCAAAGGTAAATCGTCATGCGCATGCTTGGCCTGCATTTGTAAAATTTTGTAAGAGAGTGAGACTGCAGCGTGCATTAATTAGGAAGTTACTGACTTGATACTTAACTGGTATTGATCAGCTGGTTTTTGTATAGATGTCTTGCTGTACGAGAAAAATATTACGCTGTACAGTCTTCTTGGATCAAATTTCATATTCGTACCACATCGATTCCCAATAATCAAAAAATCAGGGAAGGTTGTACAGTCTGATAAATACAGTTGGACCGTCAACGCCTTTGAAACTAATTTTACCTATCAGTGGCCAAAAGCTGTTAAAACTTCAAACGGAAAAGAATATCGAACAATTTTCAAATTGTTTTACAGAAGCCTTACAGTAAATGGTATTACAGAGGAATACGATGGTGTGCGCCTAAGATATACAGTTGTGCTACCTAATTCTACGATATTTTATTCAAAAACGACGACTTTACGTGTCGGTGGTAAGCTAAATTATAACTAAAGAAATTAATTATTAATAAATAAATAAATTATACATTGGAATATATTAATATTTAAAATGGTATAATTGAAATATCTCTAACTGTTATGTTCATTATTCTAAGTTATCAGAGACTTATCTCAAAGATTTTCCAGTGTTCACAAAAACTGATGATTTTGCCAACCGGACGTCATGCATGCAAAGTTCTTGATACACGTTTGCTACGGATACCATCAATTGATTGTTTTATAGTCCTAGGCAATGCTGCGACAAACAAAAATTCCATCTCAGTAAACAATTGAATACGAACGTCTAAGTGCACGGTTTTATGTTTTACCATTCGTTTTAGATGCCTGTTTTTAGGCATGCAATCTAAATTATATTGCAAGGAGTTTTCTTCAAAATATTTTAAAATTGCTTAGTTGTTTGTAATGTTAAAGAAAAAGAATTCAATTTCATTTACCTCTATATTAATATATTGAATAATGAATTAATAAAACTCTCTTCTTTGCCATTTATTAATAGATTAAATCATGGTCTAATTAGGCATGCAAATTGTGTGATAGTTTCGTGCAAATAATTTGATTTGAAATTTTGCTGTTCGCAAGATACTAATGTTTAGCTAGTCGTTGTAAATCCATCTGATGACCGTATGAGATAAGCCGATGATAAAATATATTTTCTCTTACTAGATATTGTTACAGTAATAGAATTTAATTTTTCACATATACAGATCTTCCCACAATCTCAGAACAATCGACAATTATTCTGAGTGAATTAAATTCTCGTGTAAAAGCTTGTTTTTATGTTACCGGACGTCCCAAGCCTTCTCTGAAAATTGATCAACAAGCCAACAAAATCGTCAACAGTTCTGTTGAAAAAGAAGAGGACTGTGTCTACTTCATGCTTCTAAACGTCAAAGATGACGAAAAAATTACTGTGGCAGCAGAAAACTGTTTTGGACAATCAAATGTTACCATTAGTGTTCACAAATTTCAAAGTTGGTTGACTTTACTCTAAAGAATTGATATGAACAAAAAGAACATAATTAAAGTATTCGTTTTTACATCGCAGGTGCTCAAAATCCGCAAAACGTTAAATCAAATGCTCCACCTATCAGTACTTCCAATGCACTCGGCACCTTCAAAGCGTCAGAATCATCTGTTTCTTCATACTTAATCGGTGCAACGACACAAAACACTGCCGAAGAAAAGGACGATAAGACTTCGTCAGGTGGTCATGTATGATCAAATGTGACCAATATTTTAAACATTTCTTTCTCAGGATTACCGATTTGGGCATCTGCAATTATTGCCATTTTCAGTATTGCAGCGCTAATACTTGTTGTCTTTCTCATCATATTTTACGTTAGAAGTAAGTTGTAGTATTCTACATGCTCAATAGATCCTTACTCTTTGTTCTCCATTGTTTGATTAGAGAAACGACCATCAAGAGCTGCAGGTCAAGAATCAAAGTATTCATACATATTTGCTAAAATGACTTTCTAAATTTGACCACTTCTTTAGAGACGCTGTCTTGATGGAATCAGAACCAACTGTGTATGCAATGCCAACGAAGAAGCGAGCTGAGGTATCACCTTTCATTAAAGATTCTGCAACTGTAACAGCAGAAGAGCAGCTATCAATGGTCCTAGCAAACAAGCATGCGTTGGACTCTTCACCAACTAACCCAAACGAATGTCCTCTTTACTCGAATTCTTCTCAAGCTGAGACAAACACGGCCGCTCAGGTAATTCAAACAAGCAAGTAATTCTAATGCATACCAACTAGTCACAATAAAATCGTCCTTGAAGCGAATTTCAGATACAAACATTTCAATGTCTTGGCAATAAACAATAGACAAAAATAGGCAAGTCATGCCTACGAGACTTCTGCAGTTTAGCTAGTAAGAGTGCGTTACTCTGCGTATTAAAATTTATGGTCATGTAACCAAAGATTAAATAATTTACGTCAATTAAAATATTCCTATATATATATGACATCACAAACATCAAGGTTAAAACTACTGTACGCGAATTACACGTTCACAGCTACCTTCTTATCATGTAACTGTTTGTTACTATTCAAGCGAATTATCGATCCTATTTCATTTTAGGGAATCAATCCTGACGATTCTGAGTTACTTTGCGAGGAAGATGCACAAGCAATGTATGCCACACCAGTAAAGACTACAACGGCAAATTCACAGCCCGAAATCGAGTACGACAATACGATGACAGTTACGCAGAAATTGAGCCAAGAAGGCTACGACGTGCGATCTCCTCCCATTACTCATTCAATTGCTCGTTCTCCAAATACGAGGCACAACGACAGCGCCGCAATTTTTTCGGTAATTCAACACACAAACTATGCCATGACATGAAAATATATTGCATTTATTGTTGTGTATGTTAGACTTTGCTATATGCTGAGTTGCAGTTCGGAAACAACTCTGTGAGCCCTGCAGTTCCATCTTCTGCTGCTGTCACTTATGCTAGCATAAAAACATAACTACGAAGCTTAATCTTGGCTAAGACGTTTAGCTAACAAGACTTTTGAGTCGGTTCTTTAACGATTATGCAAAATTTGTGTAATTTTGAAATACAAGTAAAATTTGTTGCAAAGGATTAACTCCAGGGTACGCCTTTGTATGGTCTTCACTCGAATTGTCAAACTCCGACTATAAGAAAATTTGTTATATCTAAGTTTTTAGAATAGAAACACATTCTCTTTGCAATGTAAGCCAAATGTGTACTGCAGAGTGCATGGAATAAGTTAAGTAATGGATTTCTATAATCAGCATGTCACCTATTCCAAAGCAGGCGTTCATTCTAATAAATTTACAGTGTCGGTGGAGCTGGGGAATGCATAGTTGTATAGATGCGGCTTTGGCAGGATGACGGGGATCAGGAATCCCCAACTTTGAGCGCAACCTCCATTTTTGTAAGCAAACAGTATTTTCGTACTGTATGTATGTACTTTAATGTCTTTCATGCCCCGACCCCAACTTGCTAGTGGATCAGCCGCCCCTGTGTCCCTACTGCTAGGTATATCGGTGCCAATCGTCCTGACATCTTTTTCAGAAATAAGAAGACAAATACAAACATCGCCAGGAAACAGGCTGAGAAATTAAAGATATACAGAGACTTGCGAGTGGAGGTAAGCCGCATGTGACAGTGTCAGACACTGGTTGTTCCAGTGGTGTTGGGATTGTTGGGCACAGTGCACGCAGGTATTGCACGGATGGTGGACATTATTGCAGGTCATCACAACCTGGAGTAATTACAGAAAGTAATGCTTCTTGGATCCAGTCGGATCCTACGTAAAATCATGTCTTCTGTTTAGACAAGCAGCCATGATTGTCTAAGCACCTCTGAGGCATAGTTTGGCTATGGTGCTTACAATAGACTTTACAAACCAGACTGATCTGATTGAACACGACGATTTATAAAACTAAAATTGGCCGTGTTTGTATATATATTTATATATATACCAACATTGTATAAGTTTGATAGCCGGCTAGAGCGAATCACGCACGAGGCTAAAATTTGTGATACGGGCGTAACTCGGCATGGGTAAGAACATAGGAAAGGTTGGGTCGGCCTCCAGTCTTATTCGGGTCCCCTTTTGGAGGTGAAACGTAGAACGACACTTTGCTGTAGAACTACCTTACGGGCAGGGTTTTTTATTATTTCAGGAAAGAGGCTGAATGCCTCTGATAGACTCAATTTGAAGAAAAGTTGAATTACGCGGATTTTATCTCATAGCATAGTTTTCTTTCCAATAAGTTCATTCGTTGTTGTCTACATGCCTTAGTTACGGCACAATGCTTTCCAGCAGTCCTGTCAGACTGGGTTATCTGAGCAAGCTGTAGATAATTTTGCTTATCTTAAACATCAAACTACGTCCAGAGCAAAGAGATAGGTTCAAAAAAAATATTGAGTGCCGTTACATCTATAAGGTTAGCATCAAACTAGATTGTTGCGTTTTTCTATCTACACATCTAAAGTAAGCAAAAATTCAAATTTAGTTTAAATGATACCTTTCTACGTATTGCTACCTTTCATGATCATCCATTCAACACAACATAACAACAAAAATAGTCCAACCTGTCTCGCCGCTCTGCCAGCTTATGAAGGCAATCTTCCATTCTTTGGAAGAGACAGAACAACAGCGTCAGAAACGCCGACAGGACCTATGTGCACGAGCAGCCTCAAGGAGAGCAATTGAAACACCAGAACAGCGTCAGAAACGCCTACAAGACCTCTGCGCACGAGCAGAAAAAGGGATAGTATCTGAAACACCAGAACAGAGTCAGAAACATGACAAGACCTCTGTGAACGAGCATCATAGAGGAAAGCATTTGAAACACCAGAACAGAATGAGGTACGGATTGAGAGTGTTCACACACGAGCAGCTGCAAAGAGAGCGGCTCAGACAGACGAAGAAAGGGAGACTGAGATAAGAGAACGTCATCTGCGTACGTCAATTCCATCAGCACGTCACTGCACTCCAGAACGTGAAAGACTGTTTGAAGTATTGAAGATCTCCGGTGTTGCATTCAGTTACAACTCATCTCTTGATTATTCTATTGCGGCGCAGATTGGATCGATGTCTCAGAGCTGCGGGAAGTGTGGAGCATTGAAATGGTAGATGGAAACGAAAGGCATGTGCTGCTAGAATGGCAAAGTTTCTTTGCCAACACTTACTTCTCCTCCAGAACCTCTCAAAACCCTGCTAAATGGAGCAACAGCAGAGAGCCGAAATTTTCTCGATAACATGCGCAAGTACAACAGCTGTTCTCAGATGACGAGTTTTGATCTGACAAATAAGTCACTGAGTATTGCTACATGCTAATTTTTAAGGTTCAAGAGCAAGTTTATTACACTATTGGGAGTCTTCTTCCGATGGACGGTGATGAGGCCAAGTTTCTCCAGATCTACTTTATTTGAGACTCAAAAGACCAGGCCAAACGACGAGGTCAGGTTATTCCTGGAACCAAGCTCCCAATTATCTGGTCCCTTCAAGGGATGCTCCAGCAAAACAACTATTTGGTCCACAGTTTCATGAAAGCATTTGAAAACCATCTAGGAAGAGAGTTTGACATTGTCATCAATATAGTATACTCGATATAATAAAGGTGTGTGTGTGTGTGTGTGTGTGTGTGTGTGTGTGTGTGTGTGTGTGTGTGTGAACGAAATTCTTTATGACAATTCTTTAGAGATACTCTGCATAATAAATTGAAATGGGTAAATGAGATGTACTTCATTAATGCATGTAAGTATAAATAAATTAAACACTAACAGTCTAATCTGCCCGTGTGGAGGACGGTCCAGTTAGCTAGTAATAATAATAACAGCATGATGCTGGAAAGACTCTGTCGTGAGTACTTTCGCAGAATGAAGTTGGTTCTCCGGACTGAGTTGTATGGTCACAACAAGATTCTAGCCATCAATGGGTTTGCACTACCGGTTCTCACTTACGGTTTTGGCGTCATTCATTGGGGTAAACGGACCTGCAGAAGCTCGATCAACGGACAAGAAAGCTCCTCTCTATGCACGGTGTCCACCATCCTTCTGCAGACGTTGACCGACTGTACGCTCCTTGCAGTGATGGGGATAGCGGTTACAACAGATTCAGTCGACATATCAATCTTGTATTGTGAGGCTGAACTGTTACCTTGCCGACAGTTCTGATCCTTTTAAACAGATGATACGGGAGTGTGACTCCGAAAAACCTTTACACTCGATCAAGCGCACGGCTTGTCGCTTTATTGAACAGATGCGGAAGAGTCTTGCTTCGGACGACAAGTTGCAAAGATTACACAGGAATGCATCCATCTCGGTTGAAGTTGTCTTCGAGCAAGCGCCTGAAACAGATGCGAGACATTACCGTACGCGTTACAGTTCTCTTCATGTGCGGTCCTGGAGCGGGAAGTCTATGCATGGGCAGTATCGCCGCCTCACTAAGCAACCGCCTGTGGACATGAAAGATACCTACGGATGGCTAAAGGCAGCGAATATTTCTGCTACAACTGAGGAACTGGTTGTTGCTGCTCAAGACCAAGCTCTTCGGTCTCGGTACTATGAGCGCAAGATTCTACATCGTGATGTCAGTCCTACTTACCGCATGTGCAGTGTAGCCCTGGAAACAGTCGATCACATTGTGGCAGGCTGTAGTGCTTTGGCACCGATGAACTACACTGATCGACACAATCAGGTGGCCTCCATCATTCACTGAGATGTTTGTCGTAATTTTGATGTTCCAGTGGAGAGCAGATGGTACCGGCATCATCCTGATAGGCTTGTGGAGACGGATGACATTACTATGATGTGGGATATCACCATCCCAACTGCCAAGAAAATCAAAGCCAATCGTCCAGACATCTGTCTCAGAAATAGGAAGACAAACACTTGTCTTCTTATTGATATCAGCTGTCCTGCTGATAGCAACATTGGCAAAAACATGTTGAGAAGTTGGCGAAGTACAGCGACTTGCGAGCAGAGATAAGCCGCATGTGAAATTGTCGAAAACTGATGGTTTCGGTGGTCTTGGAAGCTTTGAGCAAAGTGCACGCAGGTATTGCACGGTGGCTGGACATTATTACACGCCGTCGCAACCTGCAGCACTTACGGAAAACAGTGCTTCTGGGATCTACTCGGATCCTTCGTAAAGTCATGTTTTCCTTCTAGACAGCCGTGATGGTTTAAGTACTTCTGAAGCAGGGTTTGCTTCCTGTACTTGTAATAGACTTTACAAACCACATTGATCTGGTTGAGCACGACAATGATAATAATAACAATGATTACCACTCCGTGGTTTTGGGGTTCAAACCCCAGTAACGACAGTAAATTATGAAACTTGTCTGTCTTTCTTTCTCATGTTTCTCTAGCTTTATACAAGAGACTATGACTCGTTTCAGTTGTTGGGTAGTTTCTGTGGTCTGGCGAACAGTCCGTTGACAATGACATTCAGTGCTTTCCTGGTGGTTATTTTTATCCACTAGGCATGCTGTCCCGATATTTGCGGTCACAGTAATGACTGCAATACATATCGAATTGGCTAGTCATTGATCGGCGTGTGGACTACGCAATAACATGTACCCTGCTCGGCTAACCTGCCGGGTTGGTGGGCGTCCAGATGGGGGTAAAGACCCCTTTTGCCCATTATGGAAGGGCATAACGACACAATAATAATAATAATAATAATAACAATTACAATTATAATGGATCTACTCGGATCCTTCGTAAAGTCATGTCTTCTTTCTAGACATCCGTGATGGTCTAAGTACTTCTGAAGCAGGGTTTGCGTCCGGTACTTGTAGTATACTTTACAAACCAGACTGATCTGGTTGAACACGACACATAATAAAACTCCATGGTTTGGGGGTTCAAACCCCAGTGACGAAAGTAAATTATGAAACTTGTCTGTCTTTCTCTCTCATGTTTCTCTAGCATTAATCATGAGGCTATGATTCGTTTCAGTCGTTGGGGAGTTTTTGTGGTCTGGCGAACGGTCCATTCACGATGACGTTCAGCGCTTTCCTGGTGATCATTTATATTCACTAGGCGTGCTGTCCCGATATTTGCGGTCACCGTAATGCTTGCAATCTATATCGAATTGGCTGGTCGTTGATCGCCGTGTGGACCACACAAAAACATGTACCCCGCTGGGCTCACCTGCCGGATTGTTGGACGCTCAAATGGGGTAAAGACCCTACGTGCCCATTATGGAGGGGCATGCCGACACATAGACTTTACAACCCAGGCTGATCTGGTTAAGCACGACATAAATAATAATAATAATAATAATAATAATAGACCATGGCGTAGTGGTTAGCGACAATGACTATCACTCCATTGTTTGGGGGTTCAAACCTAAGTGACAACAGCAACTTTTGAAACTTGTCTGTCTTTCTTTCTTGTGTTTCTCTAACTTTGTCTATAAAACTATGACTCGTTTCAGTCATTGAGGAGTTTGACGATGACGTTTAGCGCTTTCCTGGTAGTCATTGCTTTTTACTAGGCGTGCTAATTACGAGTTCGCGGTCACCGTAATGCCTGCAACCTACATCGAATTAGCTAGTCACTGATCGCCGAGTGGACTCAACAGAAACCTGTAGTTTGCTAGGTTTACCTGCCGGTTGGTGGGCGCCCAGATGGGGTAAAGACTCCACGTGCCCATCATAAAGCCCATCATCGTTGTTCACCTAATGACCGATTTAAGACAACACTAAAGCAAGAAGCAGATAGAAGACAACTGAAGTTTGAATAGAACAATGGAACACGGTACGCCAATTAGCCATACAAGTAATTATCACATCGTCTTCAAAACTTCTGACTTGATGATGCATCAAATATTTTGTATATTAATTAATTATCTTCTCAGAACAAAACCCAAAATTGTATATACAGAACCAATGTCCTTTATTTTACTCCAAATTTTTCCGATGACAGTCTACATAATACACTTTCTAGGAAGTACACTTGGATCGTAAACATCTATGGAAATGACTATACTTACAAGTGGCAATTTAAACATCCCCGGATTACCAGATCAGACAGTCTTTTATGTTCGTTACAGAATATTTACACAACTAAGGCAAACGAAGCACACGATGGTGCGCGAATCAGATATGAAACTTGTATGAAAAATTATAAGACATTTTTTTCTGCAACAGCAACCCTACATATTGCTGGTAAGAAATTGTAGCAAAACAATAAATATTAATTAGTTAGTTAGTTAATAATTCGTGCGTTTAATGCAATTAATCTCTTTCAAATTTCATTTAATTTTAAATTAAAGTATATTATTTAATTGTTAATAGATGTATTTACTATTGTTTACTTATACAGCTCATCCACAAATTTCGAAAAATCAAAAAGGTTGATGGGTGTCGCCGAGTCTTTGGCCGAGGCTTGTTTTAATGTCTCCAGGAGTCCTGAGCCTTCAATAACAATCAGCAAACGAGACAGTGCAGACGTTTCGTATCTTCCATACAGAAGAACTGCGTACGTTTGGACCTCTGAAAGTCACTAATACGGGAAACATCACTATAAAAGTAAAAATCTGTTACGGAAATTCAAACGTAAGTATTTATCTTTAGGTTTCTCGACGTAAGTAACATGCAGAAACATACTGAATGAACAAACTTTGATTCAAATGTCTGGTTTGAAACAGCTAAAATCTCTACTACTGAAAAATAAGAAACAAGTAATATGACAAAAGGAACAACAAACCAAAGTACTGGAAATAGAGCAGATGAAAAAACTTTATCAAGTAACAAACTTCAATTTCAAGATATATGTTTACATTTGGCTTTCTTGCTAAGAAATGTCAATTTGGAGATATGTAGTTATTGCAATTTGTAGCATCGCAGCTGTAATCGCTTTCGTTGCTCTGCTTGTCTATTATATTAGAAGTAAGTAATATATACAAATTTTGTGTATTTGCTTTGCTCGTTGTGTTGTGAATAGAAGCTAAATATCTAAGAGAGAAACGCCAAGAGTCAAGATATTTCAGATTTATAAGAAAAAGCAAGTTTCTCAAATGGATATTAATGTCCAGATATGATCTACCCTTACAATCACAGCCACCCTTGTATGAGACACCAGTCAATATCACGATAGCAACATTTAGCAAATGCGCAACTATGGTAACAAATGATAAAAATGCCAAATTAGGAAATTATAAATGACAACTGCCTTTAATTCTGAATTAATTTTTAAAATATTTATAATTTTTAATAAGTCAAAAATTGTTAAATAAATACTTGGTGTTAAACATACATACCAAATTTTTAAATCAATTTTTTAGCTTGAAGAGTATGACGAGCAGGTTGTATGGAATAATTTGGCTGAAGAAGTACCGTGTGCAACCACACAAGAAAGACATGAAGTCAAGTTATATTTGAGGTCTAAGTCCGCGGATAAAATAACAGCTGACGAAACAACTGGAGGAGGTTATGACATACCATGTTTTCTGGGTGTGGATTCGACCGTAATGATGTAAATAGCGGAGTGACTACAGCAATTCCATGTTCTTCTTCTCCTACATGTGCTACTGTCCACAAATACTATGAGAAATGTTAGTCAAAATCGATGAGCTAAGTAAAAGCACTGTTTAGTTAACTGTAAAACGAATGTTGAAAACAATCGTAGAAGTTTGAAGGTGCGCACGTTGAATCCGGGATTCGCAGCTCTGCGTTTGACACACACACACACACACACACACACACACACACACACACACACACACACACACACACACACACACACACACACACACACACACACACACACACACACACACACACACACACACACACACACACACACACACACACACACACACACACACACACACACACACACACACGCACGCACGCACACACACACACACACACACACACACACACACACACACACACACACACACACACACAAGCAAGCAAGCAAGCGGTTATATAGAAAGACTCCAAAACTTAAATTCATACTACACTAAGCTTAACTACGTCCTATTATTTCAATGGTAATACGTTACTATAGCAGCAGTGTTGCACCTTTTCCAAGTAAATTATATTAGCATATTTGCAAAGAAATGCATAAGCGACACAACCCATGTGTTATCCTGTATATATAGCCGGAAGATTGGCATTGCTTGCAATTGAGCGACCAACTTTTTAGTTTAATTAATTAATTAACTTAAACATCAAGATGGAGCTTGCTTGCTCCCCAGACCTTAAATTTTCGTTCCGCCAAGGGCGGTCAAGAATTTTACTTTTCTAGTGTGGCTGCAATTGCGTATAATAGGTAAGCGACTACTTTCCTGCGCGTGCTAGACAGTTAGTCTAATTAATAACTTACATTGCAAATGTTGGGTTTCCATATAAATTGTAGGTAATTACTTGATATTTTTACTCCTGTGTGCGACGTAGATTGCAAACAATTTCAGACTAGACCTGACAATGGCAAACATGATCGGATTACACATTTCTGGTGGTAGACTCCTTCATGAACTCTTTGGGCATAGTTGATTGGCGCTTTGTCCATTTTCACTGATTGCCATGGACAAGCATTGCAAGTACTGCTCTGTGATTGGCCCGAACTGTGCAACAGCATTGATGGCGGTCGAAAGATCAGATCTGCTTGAAAGAAACACAATTTTTTAACACTCCTTTCAGTTTCTTTAATCAACAAAAGAATACAGTTCGGGTAATTCTAAAGCGCTTTCTAAAGTTTCACAGCCGTACGTAACGTGCAAAAAGAGATATCTGTGGAGAAGAAGAAGAAGAAGAAGATGATGAAGAAGAAGAAGAAGACGAAGAAGAAGAAGAAGAAGAAGAAGAAGAAGAAGAAGAAGAAGAAGAAGAAGAAGAAGAAGAAGAAGAAAGTTGGCACATGGGCCTCCAAGGCTAGCAACTGTTTTCCAGGTTGTTAGATGCTTATTGACCAAAACAAAAATAGTATATAGTACACAACGTGCAAAAGTTTCATTTCGTTAATTTTGAGAAATTTTAGTCTTCATTTACTATGTTTTCTAGGCGTGCAAAAAGACGACCACGCCTCACAACGCTCCAAAACCTGGGCAATCCCTACATACAGGGTACTACGGTATGCTGTGATAATATCCTAAGTTATTAGAGACGTATCTCAAAAGGTTTCCAGAGTGCACAAAAACTGATCTTTTTGGCAGTGTTTTACCCGGACGTCTTGCAATGAAGCATGCACGTTCTTGATGCACGTTTGCTACGGATACCATCATTTAATTGAGTTTACAGTACTGAGAAATGCTCCGATGGCACCAAAATTTCATCTCCGTAACCAATTGAATTCGGCCGTCTCAACGCGGTTTTGTTTTTTACCATTCATTGTATGTATGCTTCTAGACATGCAAGCTTATATTGCAAGCTGTTTTTTCTAAGGCATTTTAAGAAAAAATTGTTCTGCTGATTATAATGTTAAATAGAAAGACCTCAATTTTATCTACATGTCTATTAATATAATCTGTTTAATTAATTAATAAAATTAGGATTTTCTTTACTAATTCTTAATAAATAAAATTGTTGTCTAAAATTAGGCATGCAAATTGTGTGACATTTTTATGCAAACAATTTGATTTAGAACTTCTGCTGCTTTATTGGCGCTATGGTTTGGCTGTCGTTGTTAATTACTCTGATAACTGTAAGAGATACGCCTCTTATTAAATATATTTGTCTTACTACTTAGTAGTAATAGAATTTAATTTTTGCACATACACAGATTTTTTCACAATCTTAGAAACAATCGACCATTATTATGACTGAATCAAAATTTCGAGTAAATTCTTGTTTCAATGTTACCGGAAGTCCAAAGTCTTTTATAAAATTTGATGTACAGGCCAAAAAATCATCAACAGTTTTGTTGAAATAGACAAGAACTGCGTCTAAGTCGTGCTTCATAAAGTCAATAATGCCAGAAACATTACTGTGACAGCAGAAAATTGTTTTGGGCAATTGAATGTTACCATTTGTGTTCCAAATGTTCAAAGTAAGTTTACTTTTCACTAAAGAATAGACGTGAGCGAAGAACCCATAGCTAAGATATTTGTTTGGACATCACAGGCACTCTAAGTACAGAAGAATCTAAAATATCAACTCCACCTGTTAGTACTTCAAATGTGCTAGGTACTCTCACACCGTCAAAATCATCTCCTGTTCCTTCATATGTGATTGGTAAAGCAACACAAAGTACTGCAGAGAAAGTAAGACAATACGAATTCATCAAGTAACCATGTATGAATAAATTTATGATGTGCTAATATTTAAAACTTTTTCTCTTTAGGATTTCCAATTTGGGCATATGGAATTATTTCTTATTTTAGAATTGCGGTGGTCATATTTATCCTCTGTCTTATCATATTATATGTTAGAAGTAAGTTGTGGTATTCTGCATGCATGCACGCTATATTTACGTGTTGTCATATATTGTTGGACTAGAGAACACATCACACAAAGCAGCAAGTCAACATTCAGAGTATTTTAAAATATTTGCCAAATAATTATATTAGAAAACTGTGTTTCGTTTAATTATTGATAGAATCAGAACCTATTGTTTGATGAACAGCATCTAAGAGTATATAGATATCCAAAGGCAATTGCCTAAAACATAAGTCTCTTTATCATCACTTGATCAATCATGACTCATAACTCGTACAACAAGTGTGCAACGTTTTCGTAGCACAGCCCAACTTATAGCCGCATCAAAGTTACCTGATTAACAGCCAGACGATAGGTTTTCTTTCGAGGAAACGATCTTGGATTCGTTGAGATTGGTGGTGTAGGCTTACGATTACGTTGTTGACCATTGCGTACGGCGTTCGTCCTGACCTGGTTAATATTAGTGGCTTCGTGCAAGTTTCTTACAGAGGCGCATAAAACCGTCACCTGCAGCCAAATCTAAGTCATGGTTTCGTCTAGATCAATAAGATTTTTGGACTTCTTTCGATAGCAAATTTGATACTCCGCCACTACACAACAAAGAACATTCGAGTTTGTATAGGAAACGTCTTGATAGTCTCTCAGTGGTGGTGAAGCGATCTCCAGCAGCAAACGTTTCTAAAGAGTCAGGTATAAGATATAGACGGAACCGATCCATGTCATTTCCTTTATCCATAAACTACATCTCTACAAAAAAAGTTTATTTCAAAGATCTATTTCTATATATAATTTTTGCTTATGTTAAAATGTATATTTTACATAAAATAATTATTATGTTAGTATTGAAATAACAGAATTAACTAGTTACAATATATAATTAACTAGTTACAATATATACTAACTAAAATTAGGTTTAGTGATGATGCAGTGAAATCATCGAATCCAACGAATGAGGAGTCTAGCCATGTCTGTGCATACATACCTAATGAAGATCAAGTGAAGCAAGTGAGACTGGAGTCATATTATGTTAAACCATCCGATTTCGCTATTCAAGAAAATCCAGCCTACGGAGCTGCAGTTTAATTCTTCAATTGGCGCAACAGCGTTGCTGCTACAGATGTTTGCACTTCAACTTCATTGGATGACAATCACCGGCTTAATTAACTCTAATTGGAGGAGATAGTGTAGATTTGTTTTAGCTTAGCCTCTATCGGGAGTAATTCCATGCATTCTAAAACATAAAAATTTACATGTAATGCAAGTCAAGAGCTTGCACCGATTTAAATTTATGTACATAAATCTAAAAGACGATTTAAGTAACAACTTATAAATAACGTTAGATTAATTAAGCAACTAATAATAGTCATAAAACAGAGACATGCCAATTTGCATATTTCTTTCAGATCAGACATTATTTATTTTAAAAAAGCAAAAAAATGTAGGTATGTGCAAATTCAAATTAAGTCTACGTCAAATTTTGATTTTAAATAGTTAACTAGTAATCAACAAGTTAAGGTTGCAATGTTACATAGACGATTTAAGAGGAACGCATTTCAAGAAAAGACATTTAATTGGTATATACTGGTCTATACCTTCTTGCTAGCAACCACAACAACAGACGTGAAACCTTGTCTGATGCTCGCATAAATAATATTTATCATCCGTTTGATAAAAAATAAAGTTCTGTACATAATTTTAATGCTAAATTTTTTTACTAGAACTGCTAAAATAATAGAATTCTGAAAAAATTTCTAAAAAAACAAAATAATGTAGGGATTGTACAAAAAGTATCAGAAACAAGATCTATAGATAATATGAACCAAAACCAGACATAATTAGTAAATCCTTCCACACCAAAAGTAAAATGTAGGGAATGCGGGGGTTGCAAGGATTCACTAATAATGTCTGGTTTTGGTTCATATTATCTATAGATCTTTTTCTGTTGCTTTTTATATACAATCCCTACATTTATTTCTTTATTCAGAGAAAAAATTTTTAAAATTCTAGTTTGGTAAGTTTTAGGAACGCAAAAGCGCAACATAGCTAAGGTGTACATGTCTTCATTTGGGCCTGTAAGACTTCTATAAGAATGTCTAAGATTTATCGCGTTTTCATTAGCGTTAATTAAACCTGTTTATATGTAACAGCTTTCGTTAGACATGATTCATAGGTAGTTTACTCAAGTGGTTTCTAGGTCTACGGGGTATACTTACGGTACCATGGTATCCTAGCGCACGTTGCACGAATATAGATCCTAATTTTTAATGCCTTTGCATTGTTCTTTCTTCTGCGCGTGTATAATTGAATATGCAACGACAGTTAGAATAGAACGTGGCTTAGTAGTCAAACCCAAAGATTATCACATACGGAATATTCGTTGCAAACGTTGGGTTTCCGTATAAATTTACTATGTGTGAGTATATAATTACTTGTCATTTTTACTTCTGTATGCGACGTAGATCGCAAGCAATTTCAAAAACACCTGACAATGGCAAACATGATAGAATTACACAGTTCTGGTGGTAGACTCTTTCATAAACTCTTTGGGCATAGTTGATTGGCGCTTCGTCCATTGTCTCTGGTTGCCATGGACAAGCATCGCAAATACTACTCTGTGATTGGCCCAAACTGTGCAACAGCGTTAATGGCGGTGGAAGGATCAAATCTGTTGAAAGAAATACAAATTTTTTAACATTCTTTTCGGTTTCTTTCATCAACAAAAGAACAGAGTTCGGGTAATTCTAAAGCGCTTTCTAAAGTTTCACAGCCGTACGTAACGTAGAAAAAGAGACATCCGTGGAGAAGAAGAAGAAGAAGCAGAACAAAATTGGCGCATTGGCCTCCGAGGCTACCAACTGTTTTCTAGGTTGTTAGATGATTATCGATCAAAAAATAGAATGCAGTACACGACGTGCAAACATTTCATTTCGTTGATTTTGATAAATTTTAGTCTTCACTGGCGAGCGAAGCGAGCCTCTCACGTGTCATGTCAATTAAGCTCGAGATATATTCTATTTATATATATATATATATATATATATATATATATATATATATGTACATATATATATTTATATATATATATTTATATATTTATATACGTATCTATTTATATATTTATATATTTATATATTTATATATCTATATGTTTGTATATTTATGTATTTATATATTTATATATTTATGTATTTGTATATTTATATATTTATATATTTATATATTTATATATTAAATTTTTATACGTATTTTAGCACTTGTCATATGAATTTACTGCAAAACGGAAAAACGGATCGACAAAACGACAATGCCAGATGAATACAATTTTGACTCCGTAACATATGCGCTAAAATTGAATCAAGGGACTCCTTTCGAGGGGTCGACTCAATTGTAATTTTGCTTCCTCGCGTGACTAAACAGCAAAGGAGACTGATTCGTGACAACGGAATGAAAAGGAGAAACTAAAAGAAGAAAGTTTTTGAGTTTACGTGCGTTACTTTGACAGAAATTATTGCTACGCAACCATTATCACGTGACAACGTGACCATTGTTACGCGACTATCTCAGTAAACGAGTGAGACGATTGAACCGTGAGTGAAGAATTGAAGACAACTATATTATTTTGCGTTCAATTACCCGAACTCTGCATTCAATTATCCGATACAGGCAAACAATTATCCGAATTGAGCGTTCAGTTATCCGATTCGGGCATTCAATTATCCGACTCAAGCATTCAATAAATTGATATTATGTCTTTATTAGAAGCACTAACTATAGAAATAATTATTTTAGCCGCCAATTTCTTTCATGACTTCTTTCTATGATGCTCACCAACGTTTCAGCTGAACAATAAATGATTGGTTCAAGAAAGGTGGGAAGGCGAAGTAGTGAAATTCGAGCTCTTGATTAGCTATAAACCAGATACGACGCATGATGGACTGATGCACGGTATCACGCAGGTCGCGCGGTTTACAAAGTATGCGGATTACACCACGATTGACACATCATAAGGCGTTGTTGTAGGCTTCCTAGATATGTAGATTGTGTTCGCTCACAGCACCTTAGTTAGACCTCCTCGGAAATGTGGGACAGCAAAATTTGTGCAAAGGAAAATATCGCACAACATACACTAAATATTCACGCTAAAGTCAAGATTAATTAAAAATTATTGCATCTAGACAGCTGATGAATGATGATATTTGAGCGGCTGCCCAACCGCAGACTGTGTACGTTATTCAGTTTTCCATGACAATAATTGAATGCCTAAATCGGATAATTAAACGCCCAATACGGATAACTGACTGCCTGAATCGGATGATTGAACGCAAAATACAATAGAAGAGCAACTAAAAGTATGTTTCCTGAGTTCCCGCTTTTGTTTGACAAAAACTATTGCTATGAAGCGCAACCATTATTACGCGAATAGGTAAAGACAGTACGCCATCGCTCGCCAAACACAATGCTAACCAAGCATTTACTAGTTTACTATGTTTTCCAAGCGTGCAGAAAGAAGACCACGCCCACACAACGCTCCAAAACCTTTGCAATCCCTACCTAGAGGGTACTATTACGGCAAAACGTAGAGTCGGATCGAGAAAACGACGATGCCAGATGAATGCAATTTTGACGTCGCAACTCATGCGCCTAAAATTGAATCAAGGGTCTCCTTTGAAGGGCTCAACAAAATTACAATATCTTAGCGAGAAAAGTAACACGATTCTAGATTTTGTTCTCGTACGCAACTAAAAAGCAAATAAGATTGATTTGTGATAAACGAAATAGAAAGAAAAAGCTTAAAGATGAGAAAAGTCTGTTTTTTGAGTTTCGCGCGTTACTTTGACAGAAATTATTGCTATGCAACCATTATCACGTGACTACGCGATAATTGTTACGCGACTATCTTAGTTAGTAAACGTTTCAAGCGTGAACGAAGAATGAAAGACAAAGCCAGAAGAAGAGCAACTGACAGTCTAATTTTGAGTTCCCGCATTATGTTTGACAGAAATTATTGCTATCTAAAGACGCAACCATTGTGCGCGAATAAGTAAAACAGGAAACTGTTCGCTCACCTACCACAATGCTAATCGAGCATTTACTAGTAGTACTGAGAAATGCTCCGATGACACTAAAATTCCATCTTAGAAAACAATTGAATACAGACGTCTAAGTGCACGGTTTTGTGTTTAACCATTAATTATATGCATGTTTTCTAGACATGCATCATTATATCGCAAGCTGTTGTCTTCAAATATATTTTAAGTAAAAATAGTTCTGCTGCTTGTACTTTTAAATAAAATGACCTCAATTTTATCTACATGTCTATTAAATAAAATTTTTAATTATATTATAAAATTAGCATTTTCTTTGCTAATTCTTAATAGATTAATTGTGGTCTAAATTAGGCATGCAAATTGTGTGATAGTTTTAATGCAAACAATTTGATTTCGAACTTTGGCTGTATTTATGGCGATATGGTTTGGCTGTTGTTGTAAATCCCTCTGATAACCGTATAGATACACCCCTGATTAAATATATTTTCTCTTACTCCTTAGATAGTAATAGAATTTAATTTTGGCACATATAAAGACAGATCTTCCCACTATTATCAGAACAATTGACCATTATTATGAGTAAATCAAAATCTTGTGTAAAAGCTTGTTTTAATGTTACTGGAAGTCCAAAGCCTTCTCTCAAAATTGATCGATAAGCCAACAAAAGCGTCAACAGTTCTGTTGAAATAGACAAAAACTGCGTCTACTTGGTGCCTCATAAAGTCAATAATGCCGAAAACATTACTTTAACGGCAGAAAACGTTTGTCAAATAAAATTTAATATATAATTTTAAATGATAAATTTGTTTTAACTAGAACTGATAAAATAATAGCAATATATAACTTTCAACAACAAATATATACATCTAAGCAACTGATGCTCTACTGCCTTACAAAACACATCATTGTTTAGTTATGATTGATCTCAATGTAAAAGTTTGGACTACAGCGCTCATTGTCGATTCTGTCTGTATTTTGCTGTGCCAACTCCTTTGTGTGACAAATACCGACAGCGCTAGAATTTGCAACCCGGCAGGATAAGACATGCTGGTGGCCTAAAATCTAAAATTGGATTAAGGAAACAACATGAAGATACTGTCATACATAGCACGACTGTAAGCTTGGCAGATACAATATATTGAATACTAAATCATAAATGGTATTTACAAATATTTTATGAAAGACAGCTACTAGCAAGTGCAAATTAAATCAAAGTTTTTAAATTTGATTTAGAATCGTTTGCTTGGTAATTAACTATATATTACATTGTTGATTAAACAGGCAATTACCTAACGCATTTCTAAGCGTGGTCAATTAAAATATACCTAACTGCTGTAATTGTTTAACTTCTTAGTACCGACAACGACAAACTAATCTTACCATAACAAATTACCGTAGAAATAATATCAATAGAAATATTGATATTTGCATAGGGAATATTTGAAAGGTGCTGAGCTTTACAGAAATCACGCCACGTTCGTGTGACTCGTGCAAAGAGACAAAGACCGACACTCTGTGCTGATAAATGTGACTACTGGCAGCATGATTGAAACTTTATCACAATTAGTTGTGCCTTGCTAGAGTAAGAAGCTCTCTCTTTGTAAAGTATGACGAATCGTAGTAGTATGGTTATCAGCCATGTTGTACCTACATTATGTTCAGACTCAGCAGTGTTTGACAGGCACTTGACCTTTTATCTATTTGTCTTTCGGGTATCTATTGTTGTCGCTATTTTGGAGTCAGTCGCTAGTGAGCAAACAGTACTGTGTCGGACTGATAGCAAAGGTAAATCGTCATGCTCATGCTTGGCATGCATTTGTAAAATTTTGTAAAAGATTGAGATTGCGAAGTGTGTTAATTAGACAGTTTCTAACTTGTTGTAACTTAAGTGATATTGATCAGCTGGTTTCTGAATAGATTTCTTGATGTACGAGAAAATATTACGTCGTACAGTCTTGTTGGATCAAATATCGAATTCCTATCACATAAATCTCCGGGAAATTCAAAGAAGTCTGCACCGTCTTAAAAATACAGTTCGACCGTCAACGCTTTTGAAACTAATTTTAATTATCGGTGGCAAAAAGCAGTCAAAACTTCAAACGAAAAAACATATCGGACAATCTTCAGGGCGTTTTACAGAAGTCTCAAAGTAAACGGTATTGCAAAGGAATATGAATCATAGACGCAGGAACCGGGAGGGGGCCGAGGTGTCCATGGCCCGCCCAATATTTAGCCTCCAAAGCTGTATCATTGCGGCGATTAGACCCCCAATTTGGCGTTTGCCCCAATCTCACCAAAATTCCTACGCTAATGACGATGGTGTGCACTTAAGATATACAGTCGTGCTACCTAATTCTACGATCTTTCATTCAAAAACGGCGACTTTACGAGTGGATGGTAAGCTAAATTATAACTAAAAGCAATAAATAGTTAATAAATAATTAATATATTCATTGGTTTACTTTAATGTTTGAAATAGTATATCTACATTAACTCTCACTATTATGTATATTATCCTAAGTTATCAGAGACGTATCTCAAAAGGTTTCCATAGTGTACGAAAATCGATCTCTTTTGGCATCCGGACGTCATGCATGCAAGTTCTTGTTACACGTTTGCTACGGATAGCACTATTTGATTGATTATATAGTCCTGGGCAATGCTCCGATGAACCTAAATATTCCATCCCAGTAAACAATTGAATAAGACCGTCTCAGTGCACGGCTTTATGTTTTACCATTTATTTTAGATGATATTTTTCTAGGCATTCATGCTAAATTGTATTGCAAGGTGTTTTCTTCAAAAGTACTTTTAAATTGTTTTGCTGTTTCTAATGTTAAATAGAAACCTCAATTTTATTTACATTTTTTATTAATAAAACACTGATTTTTATGCTAATCCTTAATAGATTATGTCACAGTTGAAATTGGGCATGCAAATTGTGTGATAGCTTTGTGCAAACCACCCGACCTTGAACTTATGCTGCTGTTATGATATTAATGTTTGGCTAGACGTTGTAAATCTCTCCGATGACCGTATGAGATACGCTCTGATTAAATATATTTTTTCTTACTATTTAATGGTAATAGAATTTAATTTTTGTACACAATCTCAGAGCAATCCGTTATTTTGAGTGAAATAAATTCTCGTGTGAAAGCTTGTTTTAATGTTACCGAAAGTCCCAAGCCTACTCTGAAAAATGGATCAACAAGCTAACAATATCTTCAACAGTTCTGTTGAAATAGACGAGAACTGCATCTACTTTGTGCCAGAAAACGTCAAAGATGCTGAAAAAGTTACTGTGGCGGCATAAAATTGCTTTGGACAATCAAATGTTACAATTAGTGTTCCAAAATTTCAAAGCTAGTTGACTTTACACTAAAGACTTGATATGAACGAAGAACCCATAATTGAAATATTTGTTTGCACATTGCAGGCACTTTAAATCCTCAAAATGTTAAATTAATAACTCCACCTGTTACTACTTCAAATACGCTCGGTACTCTTACACAGTCAGAATAATCTCCTGATTCTTCAAATTTGATCGGTGCAACCACACAGAGTACCGCAGAAGAAGAGAGCAATGCAAATTCATCACGTAACCATTTTATGAATAAATTTTTGGTGTACTAATATTTTAAAGCCTTTTTTGCTTTAGGATTTCCAATTTTTTAGGATTACGGCGGTTATATTTTTTCTCTGTCTTGTTATATTTTATGTTAGAAGTAAGTTGCGGTATTCTGCATAGATGCACGCTATATTTACGTGTTGCCATACATTGTTGGATTAGAGAACACATCACACAAAGCAGCAAGTCAACATTCAAAGTATTTACACATATTTGCCAAATAATTACTATATTAAAAATACTGTTTTAAATAATTATTGATAGAATCAGAACCAATTGTTTGGTGAACAGTATCTAAGGATATATAGATATCCAATAAGGTTTAGTTGCCTAAAACATAAGTCTTTTCATCATCGGTCGGTCAATCATGGCTCATAACTCGTACAACAAACGTACAACGTTTTCGTAGCGCAGCCCAACTTACAGCCGCTTCTAAGTTACCTGATTAACAGGCAGACGATATTTTTTTCTTTCGAGGAAACGATCATGCATCCGCTGAGATTGGCGGCACTCCATGATGCATTTGCATTATAGGGCACATGATATATGTTGTTGACCATTGCCTGCGACGTTCCAAGGACGTAACTAGCATTAAAATTTTACCGAGGCAAGTTTCTATAAATTAATTAATTAAGCAATAATTTGTCTTTGACCTATTTTATGTATAATGTAAGTAAAAAAACATAGCTTCTCTAGTAACAACTGTTCCAATCTGCGATGTCCTGTACAATCAAATCAACGTAAGACGTTCTCTCTACTCACAGCCACATCTCTATGAATATATAAAAGAACTAAGCCACTTAGACATGCCCGATCTTTTCTGTTATCTACTAACTGATACATCTAGCAAAATTTTTGCAACGCCACACCCATTCTATTTACAGAGGCAACTGCCTCGGCTGCCTCATGCCTAGTTACGCCACTGCGTTCGTTATGACTTGGTTAAATTTTTGGCTTCGTGCAAGTTTTTTATAGAGGCGTATAACGTGTTTATGGAAACCGTCACGTGCAACAAAATTTAAGTCATGGTTTCGTCTAGATCAATCGAATTTTTGTACTTCATTCGATAGCAAAGTTGATGCTCCGCCACTACACAACAAAGACCATTCGAGTTTGTATAGGAAACGTCTTGATAGCCTCTCAGTGGTGGTGAAGCGGTCTCCAGCTGCAGAACTAAACGTTTGCAAGAAGTCAGTCATAAGATATAGACTTAACCGATCGATGTCATTTCCTTTATTATTAAAATTACGTCTCTATAATAAGGTGTATTGAAAATATCTGTTTTTATATATAATTTCTTGTTCATATTGAAATGTATATTTTACCTAAAATAACAATTATGTTACTATTGAAATAACACAATTGACTAGTTACAATATATAATTAACTAGTTTCAATATATACTAACTAAAATTATGTTTAGTGATGGAGCAGTGAAGTCATCGAATCCAACGAATGAGGAGTCTAGCAATGTATATGACTACATACCTAATGAAGATCAAATTTGAGGCAAGTGAGACTGGAGACATCTTATGTTGAACCACCAATTTTGCTATTCAAGAAAATGCAGCCTACGGCGCTGCAGTTTAATTCTTCAATTGACGCAACAATGTTGTTGCTACAGATGTTTGCACTTTAACTTCATTGGATGACAAACAGCCGGTTAACTTTAAAAGAGCTAATGTAGACAATTTTCAGCTTAGGTTGTATCGAGAGTGGAGTATAAAATGATTTCATGCACTTTTGAAAAAATAGAAAAATTTAAGTGTAATGCAAATTAGGAGCTTGCACCTTTAAAATTTATGTACATTTATTGTAAAGAATATTTGAGCAAAAACAAAGAAATAACGTGAGAATAATTAATCGATTAAAATAAGCATGAATCAGGGACATAACAATTCGCATATTTCTTAAAGATCAGACATTACATAAAAATTAGCAATAAACGAAAAAATACTGTTATATGAAAATTGGAATTAAATCTCTGTCAAATTTGGATTTCAAACTGTTAACCTGCAATCGATTAGTTAAGGTTGCAACGTTACACAGACGATTTAATAGCGAACGCATTTCACGTAAGGACACCTAATTGATATATACTTATCTTTGATGCACATATGACTGCTAGTGATCATCCATTTGTCAAATAAAATATTGTATATAATTTCAGAATGTTAAAATTATTTTGACTACAACTGCTGAACTATTATTTGCAATCTATAACTTTCAACAACAAATATATACATCTAAGCAACCGATGTTTCTACTGCCTTACAAAACACATTAATGTTGAGTTTGATCAGAGATCACAGTGTCAGTCACGTGAACAATAAAGAAACAATGCAATGTAACTTAATCACATGATGAACTACGATTTTCTCTCATTGACAAGCCACTTGGTCATGTGTATAATCGCCGTCAATTTTTCGTCATACCAAACATGTAGCAATCAGACAGTTGAGTGTACAAAGTCATTGCAAGCGCTGGGTATATGGAAAGTTACAAGTCCAAATCATTCTGCGAATGATACGTCAGATTTATGTACAGAATGCTTGCCTGGAAATAGAATCGTATCAGAAACCAAATTCCTATGTAAAATGTCTCACATCGACAATAATGTTTTTAGTTACACCAACACACAAGAACGAGATTCAACTACGTAGCAACTACAAAGATTAGACCATTTCATTTATATTAATAGTCACCAATATAGCAATTATCACTTATAGATTTGCTATTATTGATCTAAATATAAAAGTTTGGACTACAGCGCTCATTGCTGGTTCTTTCTGTATTCTGCAGTGCCAACTGACCTTTTCTGTGACAAATATCAACAAGACTAGAATTTGCAATCTGGCAGGCTAAGGCATGCAGGTGACATAAAATATAAAATTAGATTAAGGCAACAACATGAAGATACTGTTATACATAACTAATACGATTGTAAGCGTCACATTTACAATATATTTGATATAAAATCATAAGTGGTATTAACAAATATTTAAGAAATGTAGCTACAGGTATGTGCAAATTATAACCAAAGTTTTAAATTTGATTTAGAATTGTTTACTTGGCAATTAACTTTAGTTTACCTTTTTAATTAAACAGACACTTACCTAACGCATGTCTATGCGTGGTAAATTAAAATACACCAAACTGCTGTAATTGTTTACCTTCTTAGTACCGACCACGACAAGCAGTTGCCCTTTATCCCTCGGCATGGTGTGATTGTCTATACATATAAATTTTAGTTTTTGAATTACTAAAGTATTTTGTAAATAAGATTTTTAGAGTTGTCTTCCTCCCCAAACTTTATATATACATCTTGTTTATGTCAATAATCTGATGATTGCAATATCATATACAATAATTTGACCAGAACTGCTAGAGCAGAACGTATGTATCTAGCTATGGTAACGCTCAACTGCATTGAGTCGAAAGAGCATGGCATCTAGAGTTTACTGTATACAAACAGTACCGCAGCAAAGCATTAGCATAGCCGGTATCTATTTTTCGACTAGAAGCAAACTTATCTACCTTAATAAATTACCATAAAAATAATATCAATAGAAATGTTGACATGTACGTACGGGATATTTGAAAGGTGGTGTGCTTTACAGATTTCACGCCACGTTCGTGTGACTCGCACAAAGAGACAAAGACCAACAGTCTGTTCTAATAAACGTGACTATTGGCGTCGAGATTGAAAAAATTTTATTGCAATTTTGCTGTGTCTTGCTAGAGTAAGAAGTTCTCTCTTTGTAAAGTATCGTGAATTGTAGTACTATGGTTATCGACCACGTTGTATCTATATTATGTTCAGACTCAGCAATGCTGAACAAGCACTTGACCTTCTATCTATTTGTCTTTCGGATATCTATTGTTGTCGCTATTTTGGAGTCAGTCGCTAGTGAGCAAACAGTACTTTGTCAAACTGATAGCAATGGTAAATCGTCGTGCGCATGCTTGGCCTGCATTTGAAAAATTTTGTAAGAAAGCAAGACTGCAGCATGCATTAATTAGGAAGCTACTGGCTTGTTACTTAACTGGTATTGATCAGCTGGTTTCTGTATAGATGTCTTGCTGTACGACAAAAATATTATGCTGTACAGTCTTCTTGGATCAAATTTTGTATTCGTACCACATCGATTCCCAATAATCGAAAAGTCAGGAAAGTTTATAGGGTCTGATAAATACAGTTGGACCGTCAACGCCTTTGAAACTAATTTTACCTATCAGTGGCTAAAGCTGTTAAAACGTCAAACGGAAAAGAATATCGGACAATCTTCAAAAGTTTTTACGCAAAAGTCAAAGTAAATGGTATTACAGAGGAATACGATGGTGTGCGCCTAAGATATACAGCTGTGCTACCTAATTCTACGATCTTTCATTCAAAAACGGCGACTTTACGTGTCGGTGGTAAGCTAAATTATAACTAAAGCAATAAATAATTAATAAATAAATAATTCGTACATTGGAATACTTTAATGTTTAAAATAGTATAACTAAATTAACTCTAACTGTTATGTATATTATCCTAAGTTATCAGAGACGTATCTCAAAGGCTTTCTAGAGTCCACAAAAACTGATGATTTTGCACACAGACGTCATGCATGCAAGTTCTTGATACACGTTTTTCTACGGATACCATCATTTGATTGCTTGATAGTCTTGCGCAATGCTCCGACGAACCAAAATTCCATCACAGTAAACAATTCAATACGAACGTCTCAGTGCACGGTTTTATGTTCTATCATTCGTTTTAGATGCATGTTTTCTAGACATGGAAACTTATAATTCAAGCTGTTTTCTTTAAAGATAATTTAAGTTTAAATTGTTCTGCTGATTATAATGTAAAATAGAAAGATCTCGATTTTATCGACATGTCTATTAATTTAAACTGTTTAATTAATAATTGAATTAGGATTTTATTTGCTAATTTTTATAAATTGAATCAAAGTCTAAGTTAGGCATAAAAATCGTATGATAATTTTATGCAGACAGTTTAATTCGAACTTCTGCTGCGTTTACGGCGCTATGGTTTGGCTGTCGTTGTAAATCCCTCTGATAATCGTATAAGATAAGCCCTGATTAAATATATTTGTCTCACTACTTAGTAGTAGTAGAATTTACATTTTGCACATATACAGATCTTCCCACAATCTCAGAACAATCGACCATTATTTGGAGTGAATCAAACTCTCGAGTAAAAGCTTGTTTTAATGTTACCGGAAGTCCAAAGCCATCTCTGAAAATAAATCAACAAGCCAACAAAATCGTCAACAGTTCTGTTGAAATAGATGAGAACTGCGTCTACTTTGTGCTTCATAAAGGCAATAATGCCGGAAACATTACTGTGACAGCAGAAAACTGTTTCGGACAATCAAATGTTACCATTAGTGTTCCAAATGTTCAAAGTAAGTTTATTTTACACCAAACAATTGACATGAGCGAAAAATCCATTGCTAAGATATTTGTTTGGACGTCACAGGCACTCTAAGTACTGAAAACTCTAAAATATATACTCCACCTGTTAGTACTTCAAATGCGCTCGGTACTCTCACGCGGTCAGAATCATCTCCTGCTTCTTTATATTTGATTGGTGCTACAACACAAAATACTGAAGAAGAAGAGAGCAATACAACTTCATCAGGTAACCATGTATGATCAAATTTTTTTGGTACACTAATATTTTTAAACCATTCCTCTTCAGGATTTCCAAGTTGGGCATATGCAATTATTTCTATCTTTAGTATTGCGGCGGTCACATTCTTTCTCTGTATTATCATATTTTACGTTAGAAGTAAGTTGTGGTATTCTGCATGCATGCACGCTATATTTACGTGTTGTCATACATTGTTGGATTAGAGAACACATCACACAAAGCAGCAAGTCAACATTCAAAGTATTTAAACATATTTGCCAAATAATTACTACATTAAAAATAGTGTTCTATTAATTATTGATAGAATCAAGGGTAAGCGTACGATTATGTTGTTGACCATTGCGTACGGCGTTCGTCATAACCTGGATAATTTTTGAGGCTTCGTGCAAGTTTCTTACAGAGGCGCATAAAACCTTCACCTGCAGACAAATTTAAGTTTTGGTTTCGTCTAGGTCAATCAGGTTTTTGGACGTCATTCGATAGCAAATTTGATACTTCGCCACTACACCACAAAGACTATTCGAGTTTGTATAGGGAACGTCTTGATAACCTCTCAGTGGCGGTGAAGCGATCTCCAGCAGCAAACGTTTGCAAAGAGTCAGTTACAAGATATAGACGGAACCGATCGATGTCATTTCCTTTATCCATAAATTACATCTCTATAATATGTATTTCAAAGATCTATTTCTATATATGATTTTTGTTTATGTTGAAATGTATATTTTACATAAAATAACTATTATATTACTATTGACATAACACAATTTCCTATTTTCAATATATAATTAACTAGCTACAATACATACTAACCAAAATTCTGTTTAGTGATGGAGCAGTGGAGTCATCGAATTCAACGAATGGGGAGTCCAGCCATGTCTATGAATACATACCTAATGAAGATCAAGTAAGGCAAGTGAGACTGGAGTCATCTTATGTCGAACCATCCAATTTCGCTATTCAAGAAAATCCAGCCTACGGAGCTGCAGTTTAATTCTTCAATTGACGCAACAATGTTGTTGCTACCGATGTTGGCACTTCAACTTCATTGGATGACAAACAGCCGCTTAACTTTAAAGGAGCTAGTGTAGACCTGTTTCAGCTTAGGTTGTATCGGGAGTGGAGTATAAAATGATTCCATGCATTTTTGCAAAACAGAAAAATTTACATGTAATGCAAATTAGGAACTTGCACCGTTGAAATTTACGAGCATAAAATCTAAAAGACGAATTAATTAAGCAACGACATAGAAATAACATCATAATAATTAAGCAATTAACAATAAGCATGAATCAGGGACATAACAGTTCGCATATTAATCAAAGATCAGACATTATTTACAAAAAATAGGAAAAAACGAGAAAATGCAATTATTTGCAAATTAAAATTTAAGTCTCTTTAAATTTTGATTTCAAATAGTTAACAGGTAATCGACTAGTTAAGGTTGCAATGTTACACAAAAGATTTACTCACGTGATGAACTATGATTTTGTCATATTGACAAGGCACTAGGCTATGTATATAATCGTGTGTGTTAATTTTTCGGCATACCAAACGTACAGTAATCAGAAAGTTGAGTGTACGAAGTCATTACAAGCGCTAAGTATATGGAACGTTCCAAGTCTAAATTACTGTGCGACTGATACGTCAAATTAATGTACATAATGCTTTCCTGAAAATTAAATCGTATCAGAAAGCAAATTCTTACGTGAAATATCTCACATCGACAATAATGTTTTTAGTTACACCATCACACAAGAACGACTTTGAACTACGTGACACCTACAAAGATTACATCTCTTCATTTATACCAACATTTACTAATTTAGTAAAGTGCCACTCATAATTTTGATATCATTGATCTAAATGTGAAAGTTTGTACTACAGCGCTCATTGTCGATTCTGTCTGTATTTTATGTGCCAAATGTCCTTTTGTGTAACAAATATCGACAACGCTAGAATTTGCAATCCCGCAGGATAAGGCATACTGGTGACCTAAACTCTGAAATTAGATTAAGGCAACAACATGCAGATACGTCATACATAACTAACACGATTGTAAGCGTGACAGATACAATATATTGGATATCAAATCATAAATAGTAATTTACAAAATACTATTAAAATGCCTCTACTAGTATGTAAAATTCAAAACCAAAGCTATAAATTTTTGATTTAGAATCGTTTGCTTGGTAATTGACTATAGTTTACCATTTTGATTAAACAGACACTTGCGTAATGCATTTCTACTCGTGTTAAAATACACTTAACTGCTGTAATTGTTTACCTTCTCAGTACCAAACACGACAAGCAGTTGCCCTTTATCCCTCGTAACGGTGTGATTGTTTATACATATAAATTTCAATTTTTGAATTAGTTAAGTATTTCGTAAATAATATCTTTAGAGTTGTCTTGCTCTCTAGACTTTATATATAAATCTTGTTTACGTCAGTAATGTGATGATTGCAATATCACATACAATAATTTTACGACAACTGCTAGAGCAGTACGTAGCCTTGCAAGCCAGGCTCTTCCGCGCAGTCGCTGAGCTATATGCACGTGAATCACACGTGGAGGAGGAGCTTTCACCGGAATTGCTCCAGCGCGAAAAGAGCCTGATCGCTTTAGAAAACGTCATAGTGACATGGGACCCCCGATCTGACTTCATAGCTTGATAAAGCTAATTCGATTAGGTAAGCATGTAGGTATGAAAGCTGAAACACGCGGCATCGCTTCACGCACTTGCTTGTTTTGCACGAAGTACGTAGTTGACATCATTGTTCGTTTCTAGTACGAATCTAGACAGCTCAGCCATGTAATATTCTGCAGTGTCACGACTCCTTTTCAGCGTTCAGTTTCGCCAACCGTACACCGCCGAATCTAGATCTGCAGCACGGTAGTTTGAGAAAAGAACTCATTGTACGCGGTTAGTGTTTATGTAGCAGTGAGAATCCGTGCATTGAAACAAGTCGTACGTAGAGCGCGGCCCCGTTCCTCGGACACCATAAAATTCCGACGCGAGTTGTCAGTTATCCGTTTTTGAACGCAATCCCTACCCCATCTTAAATGTAGGTATCCAAGTTGTAATTGAGCACACCAAAAGAGAGCATTGTATCTCTTCTCTGCTTAGAGTGAGATTGAAAACTGTGCGGAGCCTTGCATACTCCGTTCATCGGACAAACGCATCGTTCACCGGACCGTAGCGTCTAAATTGCACACACGCATCCTTCAGCCTAGTTACTTATAGATCACTAATCAACAACTCTTTACCTACAAATTGCGTTGTTACCCTGCATGTCAGGCCAGATCTGTATGAGTTAGAGTCGGTCAAACGCCCGTGGTAACGGTCCCAATCGTCGGACACCCATTTTCTTGCCTTCCTACCTACTCAGCAACAGCTCTAAGTTTCAAGTAACTGCATTTGATTAAATCCACCTATCTGAAACGCCGCAGAACGCAGAACACTTGCCTAGAGTGCTTGATGGCAATTCTGAGTTATTTCTCATACAACCACGTCCCCACTAGGACGTGCAAAAGATGTCGCTTGAACGAACTAGCCGTTCAACAAAGAAGACGACTACCGAAACCGATGAGAGGGCAGGACTGAAGTGCTAAAACGCTCTTTTACCCTTTGCAAAAAAGTCGATCGCCGCGTAGCGCGCGTTGACAAGAACTTGACGTTTTGTGATTTAACTTTACGTAGGAGAAGCAGGGGTGAAGGTTCTAGCTGCTCTGATAATAAACAAAGTTCCTGCATTCGATTCGGTACAGCTGGTTGTACCAACGATGACGTGCTGCACTTCGTGACGGTGCAAGATCAGGCAAAGGTAGATATCAAACTGAGATAGAAAAACCTGCACACGTCCTATTCAGAACCAAGTAACAATTAAAGGCCTTGAAAGGAAAGTACGGGCTGTTCCTGTGCGAGTTGGGAGAATGTGCTCACCGCAAAGCTCGAACATGGATGACGTGAATCGTCTGCTACATCTGATGCATCAAGCCTGTGCAGTTGTGCTTCAAGACACTCAGAACTTCAAATTCTTACGCTGGGAAGACCAGACAGTACCGGACGGTAGTAGATGGCAAAAGAGTGAGCTTGTCAGCAGAGAAAATTTAGCAGTTTCTGCTAATAACCGTTGATGAGTTCTACAAAGATCAAACGAATTGGGGGCCGTACCATATTTCCTTCCGACTCTTTTTCTCATGACATTATTACCTGCAGACTGCTGCTGCAAAGAAAAAACGACTGTTCGACAAAAGGGGCGTTACTTCGACTCAACGAGCTTGCGCTATCTCTCCTGGAGAGTACGTACCAAACGCAGACAGTGATAGTGTTGTTGTTGTGTTAGCTAGTCACCTATAAACCCATCTCAGGTGCGAAGTTGCAGAATTGCCTTTGCGTTTGCATGGGGGAGGTCGTGTCCGGTGAATGATGGTGGTGTCAGATGAACGGGGTCGCAAAGAAGGATCACGTTTACCGTCCTAGTATAACCGTTTCAAGCCTTTCGATGTCCCGCGGCTGGAATCACAGTCTTTACTAATCTTTCTTACTGTGTGCTATAACAAAGCTCAGTCTTACGTCGTTTACTTCCTGCACGGCTGTCCGATGATTGATGGTGTCCGATAACAGGGGCGTTGCCGAATCTAGATCTGCAGCGCGGTAGTTTGAGAAAAGAACTTATTGTACGTGGTTAGTGTCTATGTAGCAGTCAGAGTCCGTGCATTAAAACAAGTAGTACGTAGTACACAACACATGCAACTACGAGTCAACTCTACACTTCCTGAACATGGTACGTCCACTGCGCTGCTGTTTTCCCATGCCTAGATGTTTCCAGTTCACAGTGAGGTGAACCAATATCGTACAAAAGTGCTGCTTGCTGAGTCGAAAGTACTGTCACATAGACTGCGTTAGCAATACACGCCAATTTGATAATGACGTGGAGAGGTAAACAAGCTCTAAGCCACTGTTTTGATGAACCGTTGAGTGAAACTGGACCAGCAGTTCTCACACCATTTCCCCACAGAGTATAGATGTCAGAGTAGACGCACAAGAGCGGTGAACAGTTCTACGTCCGTTTCAATTCGCGCAAATCTGCAGATGAGTTCAGTAGAAAGAAACGTCGCTGGAGAGTGTAGGTTCAGCGGACCAGTTCCATGTAGGCCATTCCTACGCTCATTATTCACCAGCACTTTGTTCATCAACAGCTTCACTGGATTTCGTGTTCGAGCGCTCTCCGTGGAGGGCTACCTCTCTGCTTCATGTATCAACGCAATTACATTAACGAGCTCTTTAGGAAATCGAATTAGTTTTATCAAGCTATGAAACCGGATCCGAGGTCGCACGTCACTATTACGCTCTCGAAAGCGACCAGGCTCTTCTCGCGCTGGAGCAATTCCGGTAAAAGCTCCTCCTCCTCGTGTGATTCACGTGCGTTCGCTCAGCGACTTCGCGGAAGAGCCTGCCTTGCGAGGCTAAAACAGTACGTATGTAACTAGCTATGGTAACGCCCAACTGCATTGAGTCGATAAATAAATATGGTATCTACAGTTTACTGTATACAAGCAGTAGCGCAGCAAAGCAGTAGCGCAGCAAAGCAGTAGCCTAAACGGTACCTATTTTCTCGACTATAAGCAAATTGATATTACATTAATAAATTACCGTCGACATAATATCAATAAAAATAATTGACATATACATACGGGATATTTAAAAGGTGGTGTTCTTCACATATGTCACGCCACGTTTGTGTGACTCGCACAAAGAGACCCACAGTCTGTTCTAATAAATGTGACTATTGGCGGCGAGATTGAAAAATAATCTTATCACAATTTTGTTGTGCCTTGTTAGAGTAAGATGTTCTCATTTTATAAATTATAGTGAATTGTAGTACTATGGTTATCAATCATGTTGTACCTATATTATGTTCAGATTCAGCAATGTTCGACAAGCGCTTAAACTTTTATCTATTTGTCTTTCTGGTATCTATTGTAGTCGCTTTTTGGAGGCAGTCGCTAGTGCGCAAACTATACTTTGTCGAACCAATGGCAAAGGTAAATCGTCATGCGCATGCTTGGCCTGCATTTGTAAAATTTTGTAAGAGAGTGAGGCTGCAGCGTGCATTAATTAGGAAGTTACTAACTTGTTATAACTTAGCTGTATTAATCATCTGGTTTCTGTATGGATCTCTTGCCGTACGAGAAAAATATTATGCTGTACAGTCTTGTTGGATCAAATATCACATTCCTACCACCTAATTTACTAATAAATGAAAATTAAGAGACTTTTGTACTGTCTAAATATTACATCTGGACCGTCAACGCTTTCGAAATATATTTGACCTATCAGTGGCAAAAAGCAGTCAAAACGTCAAACGAAAGAAACTGTCGGACAATGTTCAAGGCGTTTTACAAAATGCTCAAAGCAAATGGTATTACAAAGGAATACGATGGTGTGTGCCTAAGATATACAGTTGTGTTACCTAATTTTACGAGATTTTATTCAAAAACGGAGACTTTACGTGTTATTGGTAAGCTAAATTATAACTAAAAGCAATAAATAATTAATAATTTAATTTATATTTGGAATACTTTAATGTATAAATTAGTATAACTACATTATCTTTCACTGTTATGTACATTATCCTAAGTTATCAGAGACGTATCTCAAAGGGTTTCTAGAGTGTAAGGAAACCAATCATTTCATCACCCGGACGTCATGCATGCAAGTACTTGATACACATTTGCTACGGATACCATCATTTGATTGTTTTTATAGTCATGCAATGCTTCGATGAACCTAAAAATTCCATCTCAGTAAACAATAGAATACGACCTTCTCAGTACACAGTTTTATGTTCTACTATTCATTTTAGATGCATGTTTTCTAGACATGCAAGCTAAATTATATTGCACGGTGTTTTCTTCAAAAATATCTTTAAATTGTTCTGCTGCTTTAATGTTAAATAGAAAGACCTAAATTTCATCAACATTTCTAATATACTGATTACTAAATTAATAAAACCATTTTCTTTGCTAATTCTTAATAGGTTAAATCATAGTTGAAATTAGGCATGCAAATTGTGTTACAGTTTTGTGCAAATAATTTGATTTTAAACTTTGGATGCTCTTATGATACTACCGTTTGACTAGTCGTTGTAAATCTCTCTAATGACGACATGAGATACGACCTGATTAAATATATTCTCTCATACTAGTTATTGCTAATAGAATTAAATTCTTGCACATATACAAATCTTCCCACAATCTCAGAACAATCAACCATTATTCTGAGTGAATCAAATTCTAGTGTTAAATCTTGTTTCAATGTTACCGCAAGTCACAAGCCTTCTCTAAAAATTGGAAACAAGCCAATAAAATCGTCAATAGGTTTGTTGAAATAGACAAGAACTGTGTCTACTTCGTGCCTGAAAACGTCAAAGCTGCCGAAAGAATTATTGTGGCAGCAGAAAACGTTTTTGAACAATCAAGTGTTACCATTAGTGTTCCAAAATTTCAAAGTTAGTTGAGTTTACATTAAAGACTTGATATGAACGAAGAACCCATAATTGAAGTATTCGTTTGCACATCGCAGGCACTCTAAATCCTCAAAACGTTAAATTAAATACTCCACCTGTTAATACTACACATGCACTCGGTACTCTTACACCTTCAGAATCATCTCCTGTTTCTACATATCCGATAAATTTGATCGGTGCAACGACACAAAGTACTGCAGAAGAAGAGATCAATACAACTTCATCAGGTAACCATGTATGACCAAATTATTGGTGTGCTAATATTATTAATTCCTTTTCTCTTCAGGATTTCCAATTTGGAAATATGCAATTATTTCTATTTTTAGTATTGCTGCGGTCACATTTTTCTGTGTCTTATCATATTTTATGTTAGAAGTGAGTTGTTGTATTCTGCATGCATGCACGCTATATTGATGTGTTGTCTTACATTGTTGGATTAGAGCACACAACACACAAAGCAGCAAGTCAACATTCAAAGTATTTACACATATTTGCCAAATAATTGCTATATTAAAAATAGTGTTTGAATTGACTATTGATAGAATCAGAACCTATGTTTGATGAACAGCACCTAGGGATATATAGATATCCAAAGAGAGTTGCCCTAAAAACATAAGTCTTTCCATCATCGTTCGATCAATCATGGCTTCTAACTCGTACAACAAGCGTAAAACGTTGTCGTAGCGCAGCCCAACTAATAGCCGCATCAAAGTGACCTGATTAACAGCCAGACGATATGTTTTCTTTCGAGGAAACGATCATGGATCCGTAGAGATTGGCGGCATTCCATGATGCATTTGCGGTACAGGCGTACGATATATGTTGTTAACCATTGCGTGCCGCGTTTCTCATAACCTGGTTAATTTTTGTGGCTTCGTGCATGTTTCTTACAGAGGCGCATAGAGTGTTCATGCAAACTGTCACCTACAACCAAATTTAAGTCATGGTTTCGTCTAGATCAATTGGATTGTTAGACTTCTTTCGATAGCAAATTTGATACTCCACCATTACACCCCAAAGACCATTCGAGTTTGTATAGAATACGTCTTGATAGCCTTTCAGTGGTGGTAAAGCGATCTCCAGCTGCACACTTTACAAAGAGTCAATCATAAGATATAGCAGGAACAGATAGATGTCATTTCCTATATCCATAATTTACATCTCTATAATAAGGTGTATTTCAAAGATATGTTTCTATTTTTGCTTTTCTTGCTTACGTTAAAGTTCATATTTTACATGAAATAATTATTATGTTACTATAGCAATAACACAATTGACTATTTACAATATATAATTAACTAGTTACAATATATACTAACTAAAATTATGTTTAGTGACGGAGCAATAAAGTCATCGAATCCAACGAATGAGAAGCCTAGCCATGTCTATGAATACATACCTAATGAAGATCAAGTGAGGCAAGTGAGACTGGAGTCACATTATGTTGAACGATCCGATTTTGCTATTCAATAAAATCCAGCCTACGACGCTGGAGTTTAATTCTTAAGTTTGTGCAACACTGTTGTTGCTACAAATGTTTGCACTTTAACTTCATTGGATGACCTGTAGACCTGTTTCAGCTCAAGCTGTATCGGGTGTGGAATATAAAATGATTAAATACATTTTTGAAAAAACAGAAAATCTATATGTAATGCAAATTAGGAACTTCCACCGTTGAAAATTACGTACATAAAACTAAAAGACAATTTAAGCAACAACATACAAATATCGTCACAAAAATTAAGCGATTAACAATAAGCATGAAGCAGGGACATAACATTTCGCATATTTCTTAAAGATCAGACTATATCTATAAAAAAATTAGCAAAAAAACCACAAACTGCAGGTATGTGCAAATTCAAATTAAATCTTTGTCCAATATTGTTTTCAAATAGTTAACAGGTAATCGACTAGTTAAGGTTGCAATGTTACACGCACGATTTAATAGCGAACGCATTTCACGTAAGAACACCTAATTGATATATACTGGTCTATACATGTTGCTAACGATCGCAACAGACGTGAAACTTTGTCTGATGCTCGCATGACTCCTAGTGGTCATCCGTTTTGTCAAATGAAATATCGTATATAATTTCAAATGTTAAAAGTATTTTGACTATAAATGCTAAAGTAATAGCAATGTATAACTTTCAACAACAAATATATACATATAATCAAGCAATGTTTCTACTGCCTTAATTAAAGAACCCAGTAATTTTCAGTTTGATTAGAGATCACAGTGTCAGTCACGTATACAATAAACAGACAATAAAATGTAACTTAACACTATGAAACACGATTTTGTCACATTGACAAGGCATTAGGTCATGTGTGTAACTATCGTCAATTTTTCGTCATACCAAACGTACAGTAATCAGACAGTTGAGTGTACGATGTCATTGCAAGCGCTAGGTATATGAAAAGTTCCAAGTCTAAATCACTTTGCGAATGAAACGTCACATTAATGTACAGAATGCTTGCATGAAAATATAATAGTATCAGAAAGTAAATGCTTTCGTAAAATGTCTCACATCGACAATAATGTTTTTAGTTACACCATCACACAAGAACGAGTTTGAACTACGTGACACCTACAAGATTAGGTCATTTCATTTCTATTAATATTCACCAATTTAGCAAAATACCATTTATAATTTTGATATTATTGATCTAAGTGTAAAAGTTTGGACTACAGCTCTCATTGTTCATTCTGTTTGTATTTTGCTGTGCCAACTGTCCTTTTGTGTGACAAATATCGACAACGCTAAAATTTGGAATCCCGCAAGATAAGGCATACTGGTGCCCTAAAATCTAAATTTGATTACGGCAACAACATGCAGATACTGTCATACATAACTAACACGATTCTATAAGAGTGACAGATACAATATGTTAGATATTAAATCAGAAATGGCATTTACAAAATTTAAAAAAATGCAGTTACTAGTATGAGCAAATTAAAATCAAAGTTTTTTTAATTTGATTTAGAATTGTTGGCTTGGTAATTAACTATAGATTACATTTTTGATTAAACAGACACTTAGGGTTCGTCCATATTTATCGGCATTATCACGAGCGTACAAAACGTACGCTTTTTCTCTGCCCCCTCCCCCTCTCTGAAAGCGTTCGCGAAAAACGCTGATTTAATATTAATAATAATACATGTTTAATAAGCCCATACTTGATACACAGAAAGTTTATCGTATTTATTATTAACAATAATGCACAGATATCTAATTTTAATAGTGTATAATTGAAGTTTCACATTTGACTATTGAAGTGTCATTATCCTGGCTGCTGGGTACACGTACTGGCTGGATTGGTCTTCTTTGGTCTCGACGTAATTTTTCTCTTCCTCGTCATCTCTATCTTCCGAAAAGCTTCTTTCAAAATGTAATCCTTCTTCTCATCACTCCCAACCTTCCAGACCTCCTGCGCCTTCCTCACAGCATCTTGCCTGCCGTAACTGTTATTGATATATACAAAAGCGTTGTCAAAATGCTGATAGGCATTCACAGGGTGCGTATGTACAGAGTCCGCACAGTTTGACAACTCTGACAGCTTCTCTACGTTATCCATCAAGACACGAGGCGAGAAGAGAAACCCGGATATTGCTCATTAACCCGGATGCAGCGAACTGCTACGTAGCGTAATGGTTGGTTTGATCACGCGAACCTGTGTGCAATACCATTGAACTACCTCAGTGAGAACGTCCTACGCATGCGTTAGAACGGCATTTTTCCAAAGCGTACGCCTGGTTTTACCCCCTACCCCCCCAGCGTACGTTTTGTACGCTCGTGATAATGCCGATAAATATGGACGACCCCTTACTTAACGCATTTCTACGCGCGGTAAATTAAAATACACCTAACTGCTGTACTTGTTCACCTTCTTAGTACCGACCACGACAAGCAGTTGCTCTTTAACCATCGCCATGGTGTGATTGTTTATACATACAAATTTCAAATTTTAGAATTAGTTAAGTATTTCGTAAATAAAACGTTTAGAGTTGTCTTGCTCCCTAGACTTTATATATACATCTTGCTTACGTCAATTATCTGATGATTGCAATATCACATACAATGATTTGACAAGAACTGCTAGAACAGTACTTATGTAACTAGCTATGGTATCGCCCAACTACATTGAGTCGATAAAAGAACATGGTATCTAGAGTTTGCTGTATACAAGCAGACAGCGCAGCAAAGCATTAGCCAAGCCGGTACCTATTTCCTCGACTAGAAGCAAACTCATCCTACGTTAATAAATTACCGTAGAAATAATATCAATCAAAATTATTGATATGTACATACGGGACATTTGAAAGGTGGTGTGCTGTACAGCTATCACGCCACGTTCGTGTGACTCGCGCAAAGATACAAAGACCTACAGTCTCTGCCGATAAATGTGACTATTGGCAGCGAGATCGAAAAATTTTATCACAATTTTGGTGTGCCTTGCTAGAGTAAGAAGTTCTTCTCTCTTTGTAAAGTATGGTGAATTGTAGTACGGTTAACAGCCATGTTGTACCTATATTATGTTCAGACTCAGCAATGTTCGACAAGCACTTGACCTTTCATCTATTTGTCTTTCGGGTATCTATTGTTGTCGCTATTTTGGAGTCAGTCGCTAGTGAGCAAACAGTACTCTGTCAAACTGATAGCAAAGGTAAATCGTCATGCGCATGCTTGGCCTGCATTTGTAAAATTTTGTAAGAGAGTGACACTGCAGCGTGCATTAATTAGGAAGTTACTGACTTGATACTTAACTGCTACTGATCATCTGGTTTCTGTATAGATGTCTTGCTGTACGAGAAAAATATTACGCTCTACAGTCTTGTTGGATCAAATTTCTTATTCCTACCACATATATTCCCAGCAATCGAAATGTCAAAGAAGATTGTACCGTCTGATAAATACAGTTGGACAGTCAACGCATTTGAAACTAATTTTACCTATCAGTGGCAAAAAGCTGTTAAAACGTCAAACGGAAAAACATATCGGACAATCTTCAAAAGGTTTTACAGAAACCTCAAATTAAATGGTATTACAGAGGAATACGATGGTGTGCGCTTAAGATATACAGTTCTGCTATCTAATTCTACGAGATTTCATTCAAAAACGGCGACTTTACGTGTCGGTGGTAAGTTAAATTATAACTAAAAGCAATAAATAATTGATAAATAACTAATTTATACTTTGGAATATTTTAAAGTTTATAATAGTATAACTACATTAGCTGTCACTGTTGTGTATATTATAATAAGTTATCAGAGACGTATCTCAAAGGGTTTTCAGAGTGCAGGAAAACCGATCTTTTTGGCACCCGGGCGTCATGCATGCAAGTTCTTGATAGACGTTTGCTACCGACACCATCATTTGATGGTTTTATAGTCTTGGGCAATGCTCCAATGAACCTAAAAATTCCATCTTAGTAAGCAATTGAATACGACCGTCTCAGTGCACGGTTTTATGTTTTACCATTTATTTTAGATGCATGTTTTTAGGCATGCAACCTATATCTTCAAAAATATTTTAAAACATTTCTACTTTTAATAAAGTTAAATAAAAAACCTCAGTTTATCTACATGTCTATTAATATACTGATTAATAAATTAATAAATCTTTGATTTTCTTAGATAATTCTTAATAGGTTAAATCATAGTCCAAATTAGGCATGCAAATTGTGTGATAGTTTCGTGCAAATAATTTGATTTGAACTTCTGCTGCTTTTATAATACCATGGTTTGACTGGTCGTTGTAAATCTCTCTGATAAACGTATGAGATACGCCCTGATTACATATATTTTCTCTTACTAGTTATTGGTAATAGAATTTAATTTTTGCACATATACAGATCTTCCCACAATATCAGAACAACCGACCATTATTATGAGTGAATCAAAATCTCGTGTAAAAACTTGTTTTAATGTTACCGGAAGTCCAAATCCTTCTCTAAAAATTGATCAACAAGCCAGAAAAATCGTCAACAGTTCTGTTGAAATAGACGAGAACTGCGTCTACTTCGTGCCTCATAAAGGCAATAATGGCGGAAACATTACTGTGACAGCAGAAAACTGTTTTGGACAATCTAGTGTTACCATTAGTGTTTCAAACTTTCAAAGTTAGTTGAATTTACACTATATACTTGATATAAACGAAGAAACCATAATTAAAGTATTCGTTTGCACATTGCAGGCACTCCAAATCCTCAAAACGTTAAATCAAATACTCCACCTGTTAGTACTTCCAATGCATTCGGTACCTTCAAACCGTCAGAATCATCGGTTTCTTCATACTTAATCGGTGGAACGACACAAAACACTGCAGAAGAAAAGGACAATAAGACTTCATCAGGTAGTCATGTATGATCAAATGTGACCAATATTTCAAACATTTCTTCCTCAGGATTTCCAATTTGGGCATCTGCAATTAATGCCATTCTTAGTATTGCAGTGCTAATACTTGTTGTCTTTCTCATCATATGTTACGTTAGAAGTAAGTTGTAGTATTTTACATGCCCAATAGATCCTTAATCTCTTTTGTCCTCCATTGTTTGATTAGAGAAACGACAATCAAAAGCAGCAAGTCAAGAAGCAAAGTAATCATACATACTTGTTAAAATAACTTTCTAAATTTGACCAATTCTCTAGGGACATTACGCATTCAACTGCCCGTTCTCCAAATATGAGGCACGACGACAGCGCCGCAACGTCGTCGGTAATTCAAACACAGAAACTATGTCATGACATGAAAATGAATTGCTGTTATTGTTTTCAATTTTAGACCTTGGAGTATGCTGATTTGCAGTTCGGAAACAACCCGGTGGGCCCTGTCGTTCCATCTTCTTCTGCTGTCACGTATGCTACCACAAAAACATAACTATGAAGTTTACTCTTGGCTAACACGTTTAGCTAACAAGACTTTTGAGTCGGTTCTTTAACGATTATACAAAATTTGCTTAATTTTGAAATACAAGTAAAATTTGATGCCACGGGTTAATTTCAGGGTACGCATTTTCATGGTCTTAGCTCGAACTGTCAAACTCCGACTCTGAGAAAATCTGTTTCATATAAATTTGTACCATAGGAACGGATTGTCTTAGCGATGTAAGCCAATGTATACTGTAGAGTGCATGAAGTACGTTAAGTAGTGGATTTCTAATCAGCATGTCACCTTCTATTCCAAAAAGCAGGCGTTAGGTCTAATACATTTACTGAGGCGGTGGAGCTGAGGGTTGCAGAGCCGTATAGATACGGCTCTGAGAGGATGACGAGGATCGGGAACCCCAACTTTGAGCGCAACCTTCATTTTTGTAAGCAAACAGTATCCTCGTACTACATTTATGCACTCTGATTTCTTTCATGCAACGAACCTAACTTCCGAGTGGATCCGCCGCCCCTGTATCCCCACTGCTAGGAAGGTCGGTGCCAATCGTCCTGACATCTGTTTCAGAAATGAGAAGACAAACACTTGTCTTCTTATTGACGTCAGCGGTCCTGTTGATGGTAACATCGCCAGGAAACAGGCTGAGAAATTGACGATATACATAAGCTTTCGGGTGGAAGTTAGCCGCATGTGGCAGTGTCGGACACTGGTTGTTCCTGTAGTGTTGGGATAGTTGGGCACAGTGCACGCAAGTATCGCACGGTGCCTGGACATTATTGCAGGTCACCACAACCAGCAGTACTTACAGAAATTAGTGCTTCTTGGATCCATTCGGATCCTACGTAACGTCATGTCTTCTGTTTAGACAAGCAGCCCCATGATGGTCTAAGCACGTCTGAAGCAGGGTTTGCCTATTGTGCTTACAAGAGACCTCGCAAACCAGACTGATCTGATTGAGCGCGACAATCTATACTACTAAAATTGACAATGTTGTGTGTGTGTGTGTGTGTGTGTGTGTGTGTGTGTGTGTGTGTGTGTGCGTGTGTGTGTGTGTGTGTGTGTGTGTGTGTGTGTGTGTGTGTGTGTGTGTATACATATATACATATATATATATACAAATAATATTATATTTTATAACAAACTACTAACAGACAAAAACCGGTAAATCTCAAGCAATTACATCAGCATCTAACTTTAATCTACTTGGTATCATACGAGAATTAAATTTCCACAAATTAACAGACAATTGTTGCATTAAATTAGAATACGCTTGTGTAAAAGAAATACTAGTCGCAGTCACTACTTTAGACGAAATAGTTTTAATAGTATCCTAACTAGAAGGAGTCCAACAACCATACGTTTCCACTGCTAGCGGGAAGAACAAGGCACAACTGTCAGCGACTGCTTCGTACTTGAGGTCTTTTTCAAGTTTACCTGCTGCTGCAGCTGAACCGGCAGAATTTGCACTGTTGGCAACAAATTTCAATTGGACTGTGTTACGGATGATACTGTCAAAATAGGCAGGACGTCCAAACAGAAAGTTGGGATGGTATATATTACCAGGGTGATTGTTATTCTTTGACAAGAATCTCTGTTCTAGTAAAGTCCCTTTGTCGTCTATCAACAGAGCATTATAGATGGTGTCCCTCAAAGCATCGTGACGTTTTGATCTTAACAAGTTCTTACGACAGCCGAGTAGATGATCACCAAACTTGTCAATCAGTTGACCACATGGGCAGCGTACGGCGTTCGGATGAGACGGAAAAAGAGGAATACCCAGACGAAGTTGTAGAGCAACAGTGAACTCATGCCTGGACAAAGCAAGCCCGAGATTTGGGTTGGAATGTGTGTGTGTGTGTGTGTGTGTGTGTGTGTGTGTGCGTGTGTGTGTGTGTGTGTGTGTGTGTGTGTGTGTGTGTGTGTGTGTGTGTGTGTGTGGGTGAGTGGGTGGGTGGGTGGGTGTGTGTGTATGTGTGTGTGTGGTTGTGTGTGTGTGTGTGTGTGTGTGTGTGTGTGTGTGCGTGTGTGTGTGTGTGTGTGTGTGTGTGTGTGTGTGTGTGTGTGTGTGTGTGTGTGTGTGTGTGTGTATGTATCCATAAGTTTGATAGCTGGCTATACGAACGGATCAGTAAGCTAGTAATAATAATAGGCCGTGGCTTAGTGGTTAGCGACAATGACTACCACTCTATGGTTTGGGGGTTCAAATCCCAGTGACAACTTTAAATTATGAAACTTGTCTGTCTTTCTTTCTCATGTTTCTCTAACTTTGTCTATGAGACTATGACTCGTTTCAGTTGTTGGAGAGTTTGACGATGACGTCCAGCGCTTTCCTGGTGGTCATTGACATCCACTAGGCGTGCTAATCACGAGTTTGTGGTCACCGTAATCATACTAATGCATGCAATCTCCATCAAATTGGCTAGTCACTGATCGACGTACGGACTCAACAGAAACATATACCCATTTGAGTTCACCTGCCGGGTTGGTGGGTATTTGGCTCTCATCTTTGGGATTATGATAGATCCGATGTATCATACATGGTTAATCAAGCATTTCGAAAAAGCGTCAGCCGCGGGCTTGGGATGAGGAAGTATGAATCCATTCATGAAAGGCTGAAGGATGGTTTCCAAAAAGCTATGACAAGGGCTAAGGACATGAAGCTGAAATATTTACAAAGAGCAGAACAATCTGTTAACTATCTGCTGAGAAGTTTATTTATATTAGCTGTAGATAAAATTTTGCATGTATACTATAGGAATGGTGTAGATATACTGTAGTTTGTGCTGTCTGTTGTAGCTGGTGTATTTTGTAGTCTGTTAGCTGTACGTCATATGTCTTAGTTGTTTTTATGTTTGCTCCAAGAGGGAACTGTACCTTTTTAGGTGCGACAGAAATATATCATTCATTCAATTATCATTCATTATCATATATTTATTCAATACATGTACCTTACCAGCAGTTGTGCTGTCATTTTCTTCGCCTTTGTATTAGTAATGCTTAATTGCTGCTATGGAGCCTGTCTTTTACAACAAGATTACAACAATCCAAGATGGTACACAAACTATAGATACAAAACTGTAGCTAACAGTATTTTTGTTTTTAGTAATAATCACATACAAATCAAACAGAATCGTGAACAATAGATGTAACAGCTTAGTTTCCAAAGGTACATGTCTAGCTAACGGAAAATGGTACAGATAAAGTAGAAACAAGTTGGATAATTACAACTTGACGCAAACGACTACCAAAATTGAATCCTGCATGGAAGCCAATAGGCTAACCAATATTATTACGACTTGTTCACCTCGTCTTGACTTGATGATGCGTCACATAATTAATTAAAAATACGAAGTCACTTTTAAAAACTGATGCAGCTAGAACTTGGCTAATATTAGAGCTTATTTTTGTACATTAAAAATAGACTACTAGTACTAGACCACACTTTACATAAGAAAGTTACTATTAGTAATAATAGTAATGTTAATATTTACGATTAACGATTACGTACGGAATATTTATGTGTACCGTTTGAAGAACATCAGGCCACAATCTCACGACACGTCCAAGACAACAGAGAGCTGCCGCTTGTGTTGAAAATTGTCGCTGACAACGCTCACTTACCATCAACATATGTCTATTGTTGTTTACACTGTGAAATGGTAAGTATTATTTGTGAATTCAGATGGTCTTTAGCTAAGTTTCAGCCAGTTGAAATTTGTCTATGTAGGCGCAGACTGGCAATGACTCACAAGCAGCTGAGCAGTCGTTTTCTAGTTATTGGTATATCAATCATGCTTATTGCCACAATGGAGTCTGTCTATTCCAACAAGATGGTATCCTGTCTCACCCAGGAAGGTCTACACGATCCCACCTACCATACACGATAATTTATTGTCGTTGTCCTAGCGATTTAAACTCGTATTTTTAAAATTTACTCATGCACGTTACAATATAGATAAAATTGATTAAATTAATGTGTGCTTTAGATACAAACGTCACACTCTACAAGGAAAATATTACAGTGTATCAACTTGCTGGTTCACATCTTTATTTCACTCCAAATTTTTCCGATGCCAGTCTACATAATACACCTTCTAGGAAGTACACTTGGATTGTCAACATCTATGGAAATGACTATACTTACATATGGCAAATAGCCCCGGATTACCAGATCAGACAGTCTTTATGTGCGTTACAGAAAACTTTACACAATTAGGACAAGCGAAGCACACGATAGTGCGCGAATCAGATATGAAACTTGCATGAAAATTCTAAGACATTTGTTTCTGCAACAGCAACCCTACTGTACATATTGTTGTTAAGAAATTGTAACAAAACAATAAATATTAATTAATATTTAATTAATATTTCGTGCGTTTGTATACAATTAATCGTTTCAAATTTTGTTTAATTTCAAATTAAAGTATATTGTTTAATTGTTAATAAATCTATTTACTATTGTTCACTTGTTTAGCTCCTTCACAAATTTCGAAAAGATCAAACAGTTTGATGGATGTCCCAGAGTCTTTGGTCGAGGCCTGTTTTAATATCACCGGGAGTCCTGAACCTTCACGAACAATCAGCAAAGGAGACGGTGCAGACGTTTCCATACCTTCTACACAGAAGAACAGCGTTCGTTTTGGACCGCTGAAAATCACTGATACGGGAAACATCACTGTAAAAGTAAAAAGCTGTTACGGAAATTCAAACGTAACTATTATCTTTACGTTTCTCAACGTAAGTTAAATGCAGAAACACACGGAATGAACAAAGTTTGATTCAAATATTTGGTTTGAAAACAGCTAAAATCTCTACTACTGAAAAATTAGAAACAAATAATATGACAATAGGAACAACAAACCAATGTACTGGAAATGAAGCAGATGACAAAACTTCATCAAGTAACAAACTTTAATTCAAGAAATATGTTTAAATTTTGCTGTATTGTTAAGAAATGAAAATTTAGAGTTATGTAGTTATTGCAATTTGTAGCATTGCAGCTGTAATCGCTTTTTTAATCTGCTTGTCTTATATCTTAGAAGTAAGTAATATATACAACTTTTGTGTTCTTGCTTTGCACGTTGTGTTGTGACTAGGAGCTAAATCTCTAAGAGAGAAACGCCAAGAGTCAAGGTATTTCAGATTTAAAAGAAAAAGCAAGTTTCTCAAATTGATATTATTGTCCAGATATGATCCACCCTTACAATCACAGCCATCAGTGTATGAGACACCAGTCAATATGACGATTGCAACATTTAGCAAATACGCAACTACGGTAACAGATTATAAAAACTGAAAAATTAGAAAACTATAAATGACAATTGCTTTTAATTCTGAATTAATTTTAAAAATATTTATAATTTTTAATAAGTCAAAAACTTTTAAATAAATACTTTGTGTTAAACATACATACCAAATTTATTAAATCAATTTTATAGCTTGGAGAGTATGACGAGCCAGTTGTATGGAATAACTCGGCTTAAAAAGTACCGTGTGCAACCACACCAGAAAGACAAGCAGTGAAGTGTTCTTGAGATCTAAGACGGCGGATAAAATAGCAGCTGACGAGACAACTGGAGAAGGTTATGACGTACCATGTTTTCTGGGTATGGATTCAACTAAACCGTTTTCTAAGTCTCAAGTTGCTGCTAAACCAACTACAATTCCGGTAATTACAGCATAAAATATTTTATTGTCTACATATTAATTATTGTACTGTATACTTTACGATTGAGGAATATGATCATCTCGACCGTAATGATATAAATAGCTCATTGACTGCTGCAATTCCTCGTTCTTCTTCTCTCACATATGCTACTGTCAACAAATACTATAAGAATGTTAGTCAAAATTTATAAGCTAATTGTGGTGTTTAGTTAGCTGTATAACGAATGCTAAAAATTGGTTAATCTTGTTGTAAATACAATCGTACAAGTTTGAAGGTGCGTACGCTGGATCCACACACAAACACACACAAACACACAGACACACACACACACACACACACACACACACACACACACACACACACACACACACACACACAGACACACACACAGACACACACACGCGCGCACACACACACACACACACACACGCACACATACACACACACACACACACACACACACACACACACACACACACACACACACACACACACACACACACACACACACACACACACACACACACACACACACACACACACACAAGCAAGCAAGCAAGCAAACAGCTATATAGTAAGACTACTAAAACTTGACTTCATACTACACTGAGTCAAACGCTTACTGCGTCCTATTATTTCAATAGTAATACGTTACCAGACCAACAATGTTGTACCTTTTCCAAGTAAATGCTATTAGCATATTTTGCAAAGAAATGTATAAGAGACAGAACCCATATGGTATTCTGTATATATAGCCGGAAGATTGGCATTGCTTGCAATTGAGCGCTCGACTTTCTAGTTAAATTAATTAATTAACTTAAGCATCAATAAGGAGCTTGCTTGCTTCTCACACCTGACATTTTCGTTCCGTCAATGGCCGTCAAGAATAGATTATCATTTTACCTAATTACACACAATTTGATTCAAACTTCCAAATAATTATGGAACAAGTGTCACAAAATTGTGTTGAGTCGATAGAAGGGCACATGCATGGTCTAGTACGTCTGTGGCACATACAAACAGTAAAGTTGCCAAGCATTGGCCTGGCCGGTACTTTGATAATTATTTCCTTGACTAGAAGTAAACTGATTATAATTTAATAATGTCACTTATTGTACAAACAATATCAACAGACATAAGTGATATGTACGTACAAGATATTTGAAAGGTGGTGTGTTTTGCAGACGTCACGGCGCATCGTGTGACTCGAGCAAAGACACAAAGACTTACAGTCTGTGCTGATAAATGTGACTATTGCCAGTGAGATTGAAGAATTTTATCACAAATTTGTTGTGCCTTGCTAGAGTAAGAAGTTCTCTCCTAGTAAAGTACGCGAATTGTAGTAGTACGGTTACTATATCAGACTCAGCAATGCTCAACAAGCACTTGATCTTTTATCTATTTGTCTTTCGAGTATCTATTGTTGTCGCTATTTTGAATTCAGTCGCTAGTGAGCAAACAGTACTTTGTCAAACTGATAGCAAAGGTAAATCGTCATGCGCATGCTTGGCTTGCATTTTTAAAATTTGAGAACCTGCAGCGTTTTTGTAATCGTGCATTAATTAGGAAATTACTAACTTGTTACTTAACTGATATTGATCAGCTTGTTTCTATATAGATGTCTTGCTGTACGAGAAAAATATTACGCTGTACAGTCTTGTTGGATCAAAATTTGCGTTCGTACCACATATATTCTTAATAAATAGAAAGATAAACAGGTTAAAGTAAAAAAGTACAGTTGGACCGTCAACGCTTTTGAAATTAATTTTACCTATCGGTGGCTAAAAGCAGTCAAAACGTCAAACGAAAAACAAATTTCGGACAATCTTCAATACGTTTTACAACAAGCTCAAAGTAAAGGGTATTACAGAGAAATACGATGGTGTGCGCCTAAGATATACAGCTGTGCTACCTAATTCTACGAGCTTTAATTCAATAACGGCGACTTTGCGTGTCGGTGGTAAGCTAAATTATAACTAAAAGTAATAAATACTTAATAAACGATTATTTTAAACATTGAAATACTTTAATGTTTAAAATAGTATAACTGCATGAACTCTCACTGTTATGTATATTATCATAAGTTATCAGGGACGTATCTCAAAAGGTTTCAAGAGTGAACGAAAACCGTCCTTTTTGGCAGCGCTTTACCCGAACGTCATGCAATGCAACATGCACGTTCTTGATACACGTTTGCTACGGATACAATCATTTTGATTGTTTTTATAGTAGTGGGCAATGCTCCGATGACAATAAAATTCCATCTCAGTAAACAATTGACTACGGCCATCTCAGTGTATGGTTTTGTGTTTTACCATTTATTATATGCATGTTTTCTAGACATGCGAGCTTATATTGTAAGCTGTTTTCTTGAAAGATACTTTAAGTTTAAATTGTTATGCTGTTTATAAAGTTAAATAAAAAGATTTCAATTTTATCTGCATGTGTATTAATATAAAATGTTTAATTAATTAATAAAATTATACTTTTTTGCTATTTTTTCATAAATTAAATTAAAGTCTAAATTATGCATGCAAGTTGTGTGATAATTTTATTCAGGAAATTCGATTTCAAACTTCGCTGCTTTTACAGCGCTATGGTTTGGATGTCGTTGTAAATCTCTCTGATAACCGTATGAGATACGCCCTAATTAAATATATTTGTCTTACTACTTAGTAGTAATAGAATTTAATTTTTGCACATATACAGATCTTCCCACAATCTCAGAACAATCGACTATTATTATGAGTGAATCAAATTCTCGTGTAAAAGCTTGTTTTAATGTAACCGGAAGTCCAAAGCCTTCTCTGAAAATAGATCAACAAGCCAACAAAATCGTCAACAGTTCTGTTGAAATAGACGAGTACTGCGTCTACTTCGTGCCTCATAAAGTCAATAACACCGGAAACATTACTGTGACAGCAGAAAACTGTTTCGGACAATCAAATGTTACCATTGGTCTTCCAAATGTTCAAAGTAAGTTTAATTTACACTAAACAATTAACATGAGCAAAGAACTCATAGCTGAGGCATTCGTTTGGACATCACAGGCACTCTAAGTACTGAAAACTCTAAACTATATACCCCACCTGCTAGTACTACAAATACACTCGGTACTCTCACAACGTCAACGTCATTTCCTTTTTCTTTATATGTGATTGGTGCAACGACACAAAATACTGCAGAAGAAGAGATCAATACAGCTTCATCAGGTAACGCCGTATAACTAAATTTTTGTTGTACTAATATTTTTAAAACATTTTGTCTTCAGGATTTCCAATTTGGGCATATAAAATTATTTCTACTTTTAGTATTGTGGCGGTCATATTTTTTCGCTGTCTTATCATATTTTATTCTAGAAGTAAGTTGTGGTATTCTGCATGCAAGCACGCTATATTTACGTGTTGTCATACATTGTTGGATTAAAGAACACATCACACAAAGCAACAAGTCAACATTCAAAGTATTTACACATGTTTGCCAAATAATTACTATATTAATAATAGTGTTTTAGTTGATTATTGATAAAATCATAACCTATTGTTAGATGAACAGCACCTAAGGATATATAGATATCCAAAGAGAGTTTCCTAAAACATAAGTCTTTTCATCATAACTCGATAAATCATGGCTCCTAACTCGTACAAAAACCGTACAACGTTTTCGTGGAGCAGCCCGATTTATAACCGCATCAAAGGTACCTGATTAACAGCCAGACGATATGTTTTTTTTTCAAGGAAACGATCATGGATCCGTTGAGATTGGCGACGCTCCATGATGCATTTGCGGTACAGGCGTACGAGATATGTTGTTGACCATTGCGAGCGGCGTTCGTCATGACCTGGCCAATTTTGTGGCTTCGTGCAAGTTTCTTAAAAAGACGAATAAAACCGTCGCCTGCAGCCAAATTTAAGTCACGGTTTCGTCTAGATCAATCAGATTTTAGAATTCTTTCGATGGCAAATTTGATACTCCGCTACGATCCCACAAAGACCATTCGAGTCTGTATAGGAAACGTCTTGATCGCCTGTCAGAGGTGGTGAAGCTATCTCCATCTGTAAACGTTTGCAAAGAGTCAGTCATAAGATATAAACGCAACCGATAGATGTCATTTCCTTTGTCTTTAAAATTACAAATCTATAATAAGGTGTATTTCAAAGATCTGTTTCTATATATGATTTCTTGCTTATGTTGAAATGTATACTTTATACAGAATAGTTATTAGGTTACTATTAAAATAACACAATTGACTATATAAAATATATAATTAACTATTTACAATATATACTAACTAAAATTATGTTTAGTGAGGGAGCAGTCAAGTCATCGAATCCAACGAATGAGGAGTCTAGCCATGTCTATAAATACATACCTAATGAAGATCAAGTGAGGCAAGTGAGACTGGAGTCATTTTTTGTTCAACCATCCGATTTTGCTATTCAACGAAATTCAGCCTACGTTGCTGCAGTTTAATTCTTTAGTTGGCGCAACAACGTTGTTGCTACAGATATTAGCACTTCAATTTCATTGGATGATAAACAGCCGCTTAACTTTAAAGAAGCTAGTGTAGACCTGTTTCAGCTTAGGCTGTATCGGGAGTAAAGTATAAATAATTCCATGTGTTTTTGCAAAAACAGAAAACTTTACATGTAATGCAAATTGGGAGCTTGCACAGTTGAAATTTACGTACATTAATCTAAAAGACGATTTAAGCAACATCATTAAAATAAACTCAGAACAATTAAAAGATTAACAATAAGCATGAAACAGAAACATAACAATTTGCATATTTCTTAAAGATTAGACATAATTTATAATAAAATTATCAAAAAACAGGAAATGCAATTATGCAAAAATTAAAGTTTGTTTTTCAAATTTTGATTTCAAATAGTTAAGTGGTAATCGACTAGTTAAGGTTGCAATGTTACACAAACGATTTAATAGCGAACTCATTTCACGCATTCGAAGGACACCCAATTGATACATACTGGTCTATACCTTGTTGCTACCGACCACAACAACAAATGTGAAACCTTGACAGATAATGATCATTTGTTTGCTAAATGAAATATAGTAAATAATTTTAAATAATAATATTATTTTGACTAGAACTGCTAAAGAATAGCAATCTACAACTTCAACAACTTCTATAACTATAAAAATCTTTAACAACAAATATATACGACGTTCAGTGCTTTCCTAGAGGTCATTGATATCCACTATGCGTGCTGTATCGATTTCACAGTCACCGCAATGCCTGCAATCTATATTCAATCGGTCGGTAATTGATCGCAGTGTGGACTACACAAACACATGTACCCTGATGAGCTCACCTGCCAGATTGGTGAGCGCCCAGGTGGGGATAAAAACCCCAATTGCCGATCATGGAGGGGCATAACGATACCTCTAAGCAACCAGTGTTTCCAATCCATAACAGAACCCATTAATGTTGAGTCTGATCAGAGATCACAGCGTCAGTCACGTGTACAATAAACATACAATGCAATGTAGCTTAATCACATGATGAACTACGATTTTGTCACATTTACAAGACACTAGGTCGTTTATAATCGTCGTCAATTATTCGTCATACCAAACGTACCGTAATCAGGCATTTGAGTGTATGAAGGAATTGCAAGCGTTAGGTACATGGAAAGTTTCAAGTATAATCACTCTGCTTCTCATACGTCACAATATCCTGGAAGTAATATTGCATCAGAAAGCAAATTCTTCCGTAAAATGTCACTCATCGACAATAATGTTTTTAGTTAGACCATCACACAAGGACGAGTTTGAACTACGTGACACCAACAAAGATCAGATCATTTTATTTATATTAATATTAACTAATTTAGCAAAATACCACTTGTAACTTTGCTATTATTGATCTAAATGTAAAAGTTTGGACTACCGCGATCACTGTTGATTCTGTCTGTATTTTGCTGTGCCAACTGTACCTTTGTGTGAAAATTATCGAAAGCGCTAGAATTTGCAATTCCGTAGGATAAGGCAGGCTTTTGACCTAAATCTAAAATTAGATTAACGCAATAAAATACAGATTCTGTCATACATAACTAACACGAATGTAAGCGTTATAGATACAATATATTGGATATTATATCATAAATGGCATTTACAAAAATTTACGAAAATGCAGCTAATGGTTTGCGCAAATTAAAATCAATTATTTAAATTTGATTTAGAATCGGTTGCTTGGTAATTAACTATAGATTACCTTGTTAATTAGACAGAAACTTTCCTAATGCATTTCTACGCGTAGAAAAATTAAAATACATCTAAATGCTGTAATTGTTTATCAACGACGACAAGTAGTTGTCCTTTATCCCTCGGCATGGTGTGATTGTTTATATTTATATACATTTGTTCATATAAATCTTAGTTTTTGAATTAGTAAAGTATTTCGTAAATAAAATGTTTACAGTTGTCTTGCTCTCTAGACTTTATATATACATTTTGTTTACGTCAGGGATCTGATGATTGCAAAAACAGATACACTAATTTGACCAGAACTGCTAGAACAGTAGGTATGTAACTAGCTATGGTATCGCCCAACTGCATTGAGTCGAAAGAGTATGATATCTACAGTTTACTGTATACAAGAAGTAGCGCAAGATAGCATTAGCCTAACCGGTACCTATTTCTCGAATAAAAGCAAACTAATCTTACCTTACTAAATTACCTTAGAAATAATATCAATAGAAAAAATTGACATGTACGTACGGGATATTTGAAAAGTGGTGTGCTTTACACAAGTCACGCCACGTTCGTGTGACTCGCGCAAAGAGACGGAGACCTACAGTCTCTGCTGATAAATGTGACTACTGGCGGCGAGATTGAAAAAAAATTATCACAATTTTGTTGTGTCTTGCTAGAGTAAGAAGTTCCCTCTTTGTAAAGTATGGAGAATCGTAGTATTATGATTATCAGTCATGTTGTACTTACAATGTGTTCAGACTCAGCAATGCTCGACAAGCACTTGACCTTTTGTCTATTTGCCTTTCGGGTATCTATTGTTGTCGCTATTTTGGAGTCAGTCGCTAGTGAGCCAACAGTACTATATCAAACTGATAGCAAAGGTAAATCGTCATGCGCATGCTTGGCCTGCATTTGTAAAATTTTGTAAAAGAGTAAGACTACAGCGTGCATTAATTAGGAAGTCACTAACTTGTTACTTAAATGTGTCTTCTGTAAAGATGTCTTATTGTACGAGAAAAATATTACGCTTTACAGTCTTGTTGGATCAAATATCGCATTCCAACCACATATATTTCCAATAAAAGGAAAGAAAAACGGGTTACCGTCTCAAAAATACAGATGGATTGTCAACGCATTTGAAACTTATTTTATCTATTGGTGGCAAAAATCTGTCATTACGTCAAACGGAAAAATATATCGGACAATCTTCAATGCGTTTTACAAAAGGCTCAAAATAAATGGTATTACAGAGGAATACGATGGTGTGCGCCTAAGATATACAGCAGTGCTATCTAAATCTAAGAGTTTTGATTCAAAAACGGCGACTTTACTTGTTGGTAGTAAGCTAAATCATAATTAAAGATATAAATAATTAATTAATAGATGAATAATTTATACATAGGAATACTTTAATGTTTAAAATAGTAAAACTAAATTAACTCTCACTGTTATGTATATTATCCTATGTTATCAGAGACGAATCTCAAAAGGTTTTCAGAGTGCACAAAATCCGATCTCTTTGGCACCCGGACGTCATGCATGCAAGCAATTGATACACGTTTGCTATGGATATCACCATTTGATTTTATAGTCCTAGGCAATGCACCGATGAACTTAAAATTCCGTCTCAGTAAACGATGGAATACGACCGTCTCAGTGCACGGATTCAGGTTCTACCATTCATTTTAGATGCATGTTTTCTAAACATGCAAGCTAAATTATATTGCATGGTGTTTCCTTCAAAAATATTTTAAAATTGTTCAGCTGTTTTTAATGTTAAATAATAAGACCTCTATTTTATTAACATGTCTATTAATTTAAAATAATTAATGAATTAATAAAACTCTGATTTTCTTTGCTAATTCTTAATAGATTAAATCATGGTCTAAAGTAGGCACGCAAATTGTGTGATAGTCTTTTGCAAATAATTTGATTTTGAAATTCTGCCTTTGTTATAAAACTACCATTTGGTTAGTCGTTGTAATTCCTCCGATAACTGTATGACATACGCCCCTATTTAAAGATATTGTGTTTTACTAGTTATTGGTAATATAATCTAATTTTGTACATATAAAAATCTTCCCACAATCTCAGAACAAACCGTTATTCTGAGTGAATCAAATTCTCGTGTGAAAGCTTGTTTTAATGTTACCGAAAGTCCAAAGCCTTCTCTGAAAATTGATGAACAACCCAACAAAATCGTCAAAAGTTCTGTTGAAATAGATCAGAACTGCTTATACTTTGTGCTTGAAAACGTCAAAGATGTCAAAAACCTTACTGTGGAAGCAGAAAATGGTTTTGGACAATCAAATGTTATCATTAGTTTTCCAAAATTTCAAAGTTAGTTGACTTTACACTAAAGACTTGATATGAACAAAGAACCCATAATTAAAGTATTCGTTTGCACATTGCAGGCACTCCAAATCCTCAAAACGTTAAATCAAATGCTCCACCTGTTAGTACTGCAAATGCACTCGGAAACCTCAAACCGTCAAAATCATTTGTTTCTTCATAGTTAATCGATGCAACGACACAAAACACCGCAGAAGAAAAGGACAATAAGACTTCGTCAAGTTGTCATGTATGATCGAATGTGACCAATATTTCAAACATTTCTTTTTCAGGATTTCCAATTTGGGCATCTGCAATTATTGCCATTTTTGGTATTGCTGCGCTGATACTTGTTGTCTTTCTCATCATACGTTACGTTAGAAGTAAGTTGTACTATTCTACATGCTCAATAGATCCTCATCTTTGTCCTCCATTGTTTGATTAGAGAAACGAACATCAAGAGCGGCAAGTCAAGAATCAAAGTATTCATACATATTTGCTAAAATAACTTTCTAAATTTGACGACATCTCTAGGGACGACGACTTGATGGAATCAAAACCAACTGTGTATGCAATGCCAATGAAGAAGCGAGCGGTGATATCACCTTTTATTAAAGAGTCTGCAATTGTAACAGTAAAAGAGCAGCCATGAATGGTTCTAGCAAACTTGCATGCATTGGTCTCTTCAACAACTAACCCAACCGAATGTCCTCTTTACTCAAATTTGTCTCAAGCTGAGACCAATATGGCCTCTCAGTTAATTCAAACAAGCAAATTATTCTAATGCACACAAACTAGTCACAATAAAATCGTTCTTAAAACCAATTTCGGATACAAACATTTGAATCCCTTGGCAATAAACAGTAGACAAAAAATAGGCAAGTTATGTCTACCAGACTTCTGCAGTTTAGCTAGTAAGAGTGCGTTACCGTACGTACTGAAATCAATAGTTGGGTAAACAAAGATAAAATAATTTACGTCAATTAAAATATTCCTATATATGACGTCACAAACGTCAAGGTCAACAGCACTGTACGCAAATTAGCGTTTACAATTACCTTCTCATCATGTAACTGTTTGTTACAATTCAAGCAAATTGTCGATCCTATTACATTTTAGGGCGTCAAGCCTGACGGGTCTGAGTTACTTTCCGAGAAAGATGAACAAACAATGTATGCCACACCAGTAAAGACTACAACGGCAAATTCACAGTCCGAAATTGAGTACGACAATACGTTAACAGTTACGCAGAAATCAAGCCAAGAAGGCTATAACGTGGCAACTCCTCACATTACTCATTCAACTGCCAGTACTCCAAAATCGAGGCACAACGACAGCGCCGAAGTGTCGTCGGTAATTCAAACACACAAACTATGTCATGACATAAAAATATAATGCAGTTATTGTTGTGCATTTCAGAGTTTGCAGTATGCTGAGTTGCAGTTCGGAAACAACCCGGTGGGCCCGGCAGTTCCATCTTCTGCTGCTGTCACTTATACTAGCATAAAAACATAACTATGAAGTTTACTCTTGGCTAAGACGTTTAGCTAACAAGACTTTTGAGTCGGTTCTTTAACGATTATGCAAAATTTGCGTAATTTTGAATACAAATAAAATTTGATGCCACGGGTTAACTCCAGGGTACGCATTTTCATGGTCTTCGCTCGAATTTTCAAACTCCGACTCTAAGAAACTCTGTTTTACATAAATTGGTACCATAAGAACAGATTCTCTTCGCGATGTAAGCCAAAGTATTCTGTAGAGTGCTTAGAGTAAGTTAAGTAATGGGTTTCTAATTAGCAAGTCACCTTCTATTCCCAGAGCAGGCGTTAGGTTTAATAGATTTAGGGGCGGTGGAGCAGAGGAATGCAGAGCTGTATAGACACTGCTCTGGGGGGGGGGGGTGACGGGGATGGGAAACCTCAACGTTTAGCCCAATCTTCATTTTTGTAAGCAAACATTATCCTCGTACTACATGTATGTACTCTGATGTCTTTCATGCCCCGACCTCAACTTGCTAGTGGATCAGCCGCCTCTGTATCCCTACTGCTAGGAGTATCGGTGCCAATCGTTCTGACATCTGTTTCAGAAATATGATAACAAAGACAAACCTCGCCTAGAAACAAGTTGAGAAATTGAAGAAATACAGATACTTGCAAGTGGAGGTAAGCCGCATGTGACAGTGTCGGACACTGGTCGTTCCAGTGGTGTTGGGATTGTTGGGCTCAGTGCACGCAGGTATTACACGGTGGCTGAACATTATTGCAAGTCGTCACAACCTGGGGCAATTACAGAAAGCAGTGCTTCTTGGATCCAGTCGGATCCTACGTAAAATCATGTCTTCTGTGTAGACAAGCAGCCATGATGGTCTAAGCACCTTTGAGGCAGAGTTTGCCTACGGTGATTACAAGAAACTTTACAAATCAGACTGATCTGATTGAGCACGACAATTTATCACAGAGTGCTACCTGATTGACAAGGTTGTGTGGGCGTGGTATTATTTTAAACCTCCAGAAATCACCTAAAAACGTTGCTAAATATCTGGAAAACGACAGATAGAAAAGCTCACAAGTTCAACTACGCTTGACTACTACAGACTTGATCTCAGCTTGTGTTCAGAACTAGAAAAACCCTCGTCAAATTTTGAAGTTTTCGCTGAATTTTGTCTTCTTTCTTCTTCTTCTTCTTGTTCTTCTTCCTCCTCCACTTCCTCTTCCTCTTCCTCTTTCTCTTACTCCTCCTCTTCTTCTTCCTCTTCCTCTTCCTCTTCCTCTTTCTCTTCCTCTTCCTCTTCCGCTTCCTCTTGCTCTTCATCTTTCTCTTCCCCTTCCTCTTCCTCTTCCTCTTTCTCTTCCTCTTCTTCTTTTTCTTCTTCTTCTTTTTCTTCTTCTTCTTCTTCTTCTTCTTCTTCTTGTTCTTCTTCCTCCTCCTCTTCCTCTTCCTCTTCCTCTTTCTCTTACTCCTCCTCTTTTTCTTCCTCTACCTCTTCCTCTTCCTCTTGCTCTTCCTCTTCCTCTTCCTCTTCCTCTTCCTCTTGCTCTTTCTCTTCCGCTTCCTCTTGCTCTTCATCTTTCTCTTCCTCTTCCTCTTCCTCTTTCTCTTCCTCTTCTTCCTCTTCCTCTTCTTCTTTTCTTCTTTTTCTTCTTCTTCTTCTTCTTCTTCTTCTTCTTCTTCTTCTTCTTCTTCTTGTTCTTCTTCCTCCTCCTCTTCCTCTTCCTCTTCCTCTTTCTCTTACTCCTCCTCTTTTTCTTCCTCTACCTCTTCCTCTTCCTCTTGCTCTTCCTCTTCCTCTTCCTCTTCCTCTTCCTCTTGCTCTTTCTCTTCCGCTTCCTCTTGCTCTTCATCTTTCTCTTCCTCTTCCTCTTCCTCTTTCTCTTCCTCTTCTTCCTCTTCCTCTTCTTCTTTTCTTCTTTTTCTTCTTCTTCTTCTTCTTCTTCTTCTTCTTCTTCTTCTTCTTCTTCTCTTTCTTTTTCGTCCCGCATAAATCCTTGACTACGGCATGTATAGAGCTAAAACTTTGGGAAACGACGTAGAATAAGCCGACCTGTATTCTTTTGACGATTAAACAAGAAACAACTAAGAAAAACGATTTGTAGAATGAATTTGAACTTGCTACCCTACTTACGTTACACGTAATTATTGTAAGCATTTGTTAACAAACAATAATCAGGCAGCTAATCACAAGCTCCTACTACCCTGTGTACGTTGCAGGAAGCAGTTTAGTTAAGTACGGACAAAATAACAAGAGTTCTTGACACGTGCTGTGGTTACAGTTAGACAAAGAATCGCGCTTTTGAGTCGCACTAGCAATCGGAAATGCGTATTGCAGAAGTAGTGGAACGTCATCACAATCGCAGGCGCGGTATACTTCTCTTCTTCCTGCACCAACGCCAAAAGCAAATTCGGCTCGCTTTGATCACGAATTGGAAATGTCATCGTTGCAGTTCTCAGAATGTGTACGTGTGCATGGCCTACACGATGAAATTTTGCGCACAAAGTGAGTTGTCTTTAGCTACCGTATAGTCGCGTATAAAGGCCGACCTCGATCTCTAAGCTGCACATCTTGCGTACAAGCCAGTTGCGTGAAGAATCTGATCTTTTGTTCAAGACGCTCAGCACGCGTACAGTGAGCGCTCGCGGTCACGTGCACGTGCGCAAATGTCAGTGTGTGCGTGTAGCGTTCAATGACACCGACACAATGATGACTAAGAAGAAGCTGACGCTCTTGCAACTGGCATCTCATGGTTGTCCTGTCGTATCCTAACGTGTTCAAATGATACAGTACAAGTACAAGCCAGTCCAGAGTGCCGGCCTATCAGACTTTGCCTCTAAAGTAGTCACAACTTCCCCACCCCCGCTCCGCCTCCACACACACTTCATGCACATATGCTCGTAGCTCTCAAGTGAGTAGAAAACAGCTTCATTTATTAGTGGTAAGTTATAATTGCAACCAAATGTAACGTTTGCATGATTAAAACCTATACAAAAACACTGGACAGCTTCTTTGCATATTTCGCAACTAACATAAGATCCACATGCTCGAGATGTGTGACTATACATGTATACCAGTATGATATAGGAACTGTGTAGTTTCGTTACGCTATAGAATCTTTGCTTAATTAATGGAGTAAGTTTTGCTTTCGCACTCCTAAAAACTTACCAAACTAGAATTTTAAAACTTTTTCTCTTCAAAAAGAAATTGATGTATGGATTGTACATAACGTAATAGAAACAAGATTTAGATAATATTAACCAAAGCCAGACATCATTAGTAAATCCTTCCAACCACATTCCCTACATTTTACCTCTAGTGGGTTGGAAGAATTCACTAATAATGTCTGACTTTAGTTCATATTATCTAAATCTTGTTTCTATTACTTCTTATACCATCCCTACATCAATTTCTTTTTGCAGAGAAATTTTTTTAAAATTTTAGTACTACTAAAATTGGCGGTTTATATATATATATATATATATATATATATATATATATATATATATAAAGCTCAAATTGTCTGTCTGTGTGTGTGTTCGCGTTTGGGGCCACGTCTTTCGTCCGTTCGCAACCGAAATCGGTACGCACAATCGGCACGCACAAAGACAGGTTTGCGTAAAAAATTAAAAAATTATGCACCGGGTCTCCACTCGAGGGGTCGACTCCCGCGTAAAATTTCTTGATGACACAAACGCTACACATTCCGGATCATTCGAACACACGTCCACGCCAGTCCTGTGTAGACCGTATGCATCGTTGTCCTTCGCAAAGCTTCAAGCGATCGAATATCTCTTGCCGACGAAACTTACTCTTCTATCGCTTTCGTTTCTCTCCAAATTCTGATTGCATTTGCACCGAAGCGCTACACGGGGAGTGTGTCGATTTCTGTCGAAACAAGCGCGAAGAGCAAGATTCGAATTAATTCAGCACATCCGGGACCTTGCAACCAAGATTGCACGTGACGTGTCCAGAGACCTAACTTTACACTACAGTGTCTTGCCCGTACGAAGGACGGGCCATGGATCCTAGTATATATATATATATATATATATATATATATATATATATATATATATATATATATATATATATATATAGGTACAAGTTTGATAGCCTGCTAGACACGATCACGCGCGAAGCTAAATTTTGTGATACAGGCTTAACTCGGCATGGGTAAGAACATAGGTAGGGTTGCGTCGGCGTCCAGCTTCATTCGGGTTCTCTTTTGGAAGTGCAACGTAGAACGACACTATGCTGTAGAACTATCCTAGCGGGCAGGTTTGTCATTATTTCAGGAAAGAGACTGAATGCCTTTGATAGACTCAATTTGAAAAATGTTGCATTACACGGATTTCATCTCATGGCGTAGTTTTGTTTACTCACTAGAATTTTAAAAACTTTTTATCTGAAAAATAAATGGATGTAGGAATTGTATAAAAAGTAATAGAAACAAGATTTAGATAATATGAACCAAAGTCAGACATCATTAGTGAATCCTTCCAACCCACTAAATGTAAAATGTAGGGAATGGTGTTGGAAGAATTTACTAATGATGTCTGACTTTGGTTCATATTATCTAAATCTTGTTTCTATTACTTTTTTGTACAATTCCTACATCCATTTCTCTTTACAGAAAAAAAGTTTTAAAATTCTAGTTTGGTGAGATTTTAGGAGTGCGAAAGCGCAACCTACTTCATTAATTAATTATACAAAGATTCTATAGCGTAACGAAGATACACAACTCCTATATCATACTTGGTATACACGTATAGTCACACATCTCGAGCATGTGGATCTTACGCTTACAGTGTTCTCTACTTGCAAATTATGCAATTAGGCTGTACAGCGTTTGTGTATAGATAATCATGCAAACGTTACATTTACAATAATAAAAAATACTAACTGGCGAGCGAGCGAGCCTCTCTTTTGTCATGTCAATTGAGCTCGAGATATATTATATTTATATATTTATATATTTATATATTTGTATGCGTATGTCAGCAGTTTTCATATGGATTTACGGCAAAACGGAAAGACGGATCAACAAAAAGACGATGCCAGATAAACGCAATTTTGACTCTGTAACATACGCGCTAAAATTGAAGAAAGGGACCCTTTTCGAGGGGTGGACTCAATTATAATTTCATGGTGAGAAGAGTGAAATGACTCTCGATTTTGCTCCCGTACGCGACTAATAAGGACATAACACTGTCGCATAACAAAAAAATTTTTAAAAATTCTAGAAGAAGAGAAAGGTTTGTTTTTTGAGTTTCCGCGCGTTAGTTTGACAGAAAATATTGCTACGCAACCATTATCATGTGACTACCGACCATTGTTACGCGATCATCTTAGTGAACGAGTGAGACGATTGAAGCGTGAACGAAGAACTGAAGACAACTGTAGTATTTTGCGTTCAATTATTCGAACTCGGCGTTCAGTTATCCGACTCAGGCATTTAATTATCCGATGTTCTGTCTTAGAAGAATCAAATTTTGGACATAATTATTTCAATCTGATACGTAAAGTCAAAACCGCGAACATTTCTTTTATGACGTCTTTCTAGGATGCTCATTCAAATTTCAGCTGAACAATAAATAATTGATTCAAGAATGATGGGAATGCAAAGTAGTGAAATTCGAGCTCTTGATTAGCTAGAAACCCGCTACGACGCATGATGGACTGTTGCATGGTATCACGCAGGACGCGCTGTTTACAAAGTATGCGGATTACACCACGATTGACGGAGCAAGGCGCTGTTGTAGGCTTCCTAGATATGTAGATTTAGTTCGCTCACAACAGCTTAGTTAGACCTCCGGGGAAACGTGGACACCAAGATTAGTGCAAAGGAAATTATAGTACGTTACACACACCAAAAATTTACGCAAACGTCAAAATTAATTACAAATTATTGCGTCTAGACAGCTGATGAATGGGAATATTACAGCAACTGCCCAACCACAGACTACCAGAATTGAAGACAACTATAGTGTTTTGCGTTCAATTATCCGATTCAGGCAATCAATTACCCGAATTGGGCGTTCAGTTATTCGATTTGGGCATTCAATTATTCGACTTAGGCATTCAATTTTCCGATGTTCTGTCTTATAAGTACCAAATTTATAGAAATAATTATTTCAGTTTGATACGTGAAGTCAAAAACTCGCACATTTCTTTCATGACGTCTTTCTATGATGCTCACTCACGTTTCGGCTAAACTATAAATAATTGATTCAAGAAAGGTGGGAAGGCGAAGCAGTGAAACTCAAGCTCTTGATAAGCTAAAAACCTGCTAAGACGCATGATGGACTATTGCATGGTATTACGCAGGACGCGCGGTTTACAAAGTATGCGGATTACACCACGATTGATGGAGCAAGACGTCCTTGTAGGCTTCCTAGATATGTAGATTTACTTCGCTCACAACAGCTTAGTTACACCTCCGCGGAAACGTGGGACACCAAGATTAGTGCAAAGGAAATTATCGTACAACACACGCTAAAAGTTAACGCTAAAGTCAAGATTAATTACAAATTATTGCGTCTAGACAGCTGATGAATGATGATATTTGAGCAGCCGCCCAATCGCAGACTATGTAAGTTATTCAGTTTTCATGACATGGCACAACAGCCGCAAGCAAAGGATAATTGAACGCCTGAATCGGATAATTGAACGCCGAGTTCAGATAATTGAACGTCGGATTCGGATAATTGAACGCAAATACTATAGAAGAGCAACTGAAAGTCTGTTTCCTGAGTTCCTGCATTTGTTTGTCAGAAACTATTGCTACGTAACGCAACCATTGTTACACGAATAGATAAAGACAGAACACCATCGCTCGCCAAACACAATGCTAACCGAGCATTTACTAGTATTTATGAATTGAAGACAACTAGACTAGACAGCTGATGAATGATGATATTTGAGCAGGTGCCCAACTGCAGGCTATGTAAGTTAGGGCGCATTTCCACTATTGCCTAAACCGGCTTACCAAGTGGTTTAAGCTACACTGGTTCGAGAATTGACCTGTTTCTACCTGCACTAAACCAGTCATATGTTAAACCTAAAGAACTTTCTTAATTAAACCTACTTCGAAGTAGGTTTAGCAAAGTGGTTTAGGCTTAACTGTCACGTGACAATAGCGCGGTTGTTTAGATAGCTTCTGACAACTCTGTTTTGATGATAGTGACTATTTTGTCGGGAAAGATTGCCCTAGAAGATGTAAGGGGTTGATAGCTAGGGGGGTAAATCAGCAGCTACAGAGAGAGAAGACGGTGTCCTTGGTCATCCTCATGCAAATTCCTACTAATAGATGCTAAATCAGTAACAACCAACAGTTGCCCTGACTCAGTGACAGGCCAGCACAATACTTCAAATTAAGGCGTTCCTAGACGGTTTGTTTAGTATATCCCAGATGTGCAAGTTCCTAGTGGAAACAGTCGCTTTCTTGAACTGGTTTAGTTTTAAACGCATTTAAGATAAAATAGTTTTGAGGTGCAACTAGTGGAAACACGGCCTTATTCAATTTTCTAGGATATTGCACAACAGTCGTATGCAACGGATAATTGAACTCCTGAATTGGATAATTCGGATAATTTATTGCCTGAATCGGATAATTGAACGCCGAGTTCAGATAATTGAACACCGGATTCGAATAATTGAACGCAAAATACTATAGAAGAGCAACTGAAAGTCTATTTCCTGAGTTCCCGCGTTTGTTTGACAGAAACTATTGCTACGTAACGCAACCAATGTTACGCGAATAGGTAAAGACAGAACACCATCGCTTGTCAAACACAATGCTAACCGAGCATTTACTAGTTATGTAACCGTATCATCTAACTGCGTTGAGTCGTTATAATACGACATGGTGTAGTCAGTACAGTACGCACCCGCCCTCTTTTGAGCGAGCAATTGCAAGGTAGCTCCAATCCTTGTGTGGAATGCATGTTTCAACTTTGCTGTCTTCACTAATCTTGCAATTGTATACAACAAGATGATTTCATAAATGACATGCAAAAATAGCATTACAATAAAAAAGTTTCTTAAAGATCCATGCAACATTAATTATAAAAAACCAGAATATGCAACTATAGAAATGCAAATTCGAAAACATCTCGGATTTCAGATGGGAGTGGGAATTGATTAGTTTTGATTGTTCCATACATACACTGTTAGCAACCGGATTTCACGAATGCCATTACATTATCGCCTTGTTGCTACTGATCAATACAACAGACACGAAACCTTGCTTTTAAATAATCATGCATTGATGGCAAAATGTAGTTAAAACGTCAAACGGAAAAGAATATTGGAGAATCTTCCAGGCGTTTTACAAAAGTCTCAAAGTAAATGGTATTACAAAGAAATACGATGGTGTGCGCCTACGATCTACATTTGTGCAATAAAAATGTACGAACTTTTATTCAAAAACGGCGAATTTACATGTCGGTGGTAAGCTGAATTATAACGTATAGCAATAAATAAGTAATAATTAATTAATTTGTACATTGGAGTATTTTAATGTTTATAATAGTATAACGACATTAACTCTCAATGTTATGTATATTATCTTAAGTTATCAGAGACATATCTCGAAAGGTTTCCAGAGTGCACGAAACCGATCTTTTTGGCGGTGGTTTACTCTGACATCATGCAATGCAGCATGCACGTTCTTGATGCACGTTTGCTAAGGGACACTATCATTTGATTGTTTTGATAGTACTTGAAAATGCTTCGATGACACTAAAATTCCATCTCGGTAAACAATTGAATACAGCCGTCTCAGTGCATGGTTTGTGTATTAATATTCATTATATGCATGTTTTCTAGACGTGCATGTTTGTATTGCCAGCTGTTTTCTTCAAAGATACTTCAAATTAAAATCGTTTAGCTGTTTAAAATGTTAAATAATAAGACCTAAATTTTGTCTACATGTCTATGAATATAAACTGTTTGATTAATTAATAAAATGAGGATTTTTGCTAATTTTTAATAGATTAAATCGTGGTCTAAATTAGTCATGCAAATTGTGTTATAGTTTTATGCAAATAATTTGATTTGAACTTTTGCTGCTTTTACGGCGCTATGGTTTGGCTGTCGTTGTAAATCCCTCTGATAACCGTTTGAGATACGCCCTGATTAAATATATTTTGTCTTACTACTAAGTGGTAATAGAATTTAATTTTGGCACATACACAGATCTTCTAACACTCTCAGAACTGTCGACCATTATTCTAAGTGAATCAAAATCTCGTCTAAAAGCTTGTTTTAATGTTATCGAAAGTCCAAAGCCTTCTCTGAAATTTGATCAACAAGCCAACAAAATCGTCAACAATTCTGTTGAAATAGACGAGAACTGCGTCTATTTTGTGCCTCATAAAGGCAATAATACCGGAAACATTACTGTGACAGTAGAAAACTGTTTTGGACAATCAAATGTTAAATAGGTCTTCCAAATGATCAAAGTAAGTTGAATTTACATTAAAGAATTCGAATAAGCAAAGAAACCATAGCTAGAGTACTCGTTTGGACATCACAGGTACTCTAAGTACTGAAAACTCTAAAATATATATTCCACTTGTTAGTACTTCAAATGCGCTGGGCACTCTCACTCTGTCAGAATCATCTCCTGTTTCTTCATACTTGATCAATGCAACGACACAAAGTACTCCAGAAGAAGACATCAAAACAACTTCATCAGGTAGCATGTATGCACAAATTTTTGGTGTTCTAATATTTTTAAACTTTTTCTCTTTAGGATTTCCAATTTGGGCATATGCAACTATTTCTATTTTTAGTATTGCGGCGGTCATATTTTTCTCTGTCTTATCATATTTTATGTGAGAAGTAAGTTGTTGTATTCTGTATCATGCACGCTATATTTACGTGTTCTCATACATTCTTGGATTAAAAAACACATCACACAAAGCAGCAAGTCAACATCAAAGTATTTACACATATTTGCTAAATAATTACTATATTAAAAATAGTGTTTTAATTGATTATTGATAGAACCAGAATCTATTGTTTGATGAACAGCATCTAAAGATATTACAGATGATATCCAAAGAGAGTTGACTAAAACATAAGTCTTTTCATCATCGCTCGATCAATCATGACTCCTAACTCGTCGCACAACAAGCGTACAACGTTCTCGTGGGGCAGCCCAACTTAGAGCCGCATCAAAGTTACCTGATCACAGCCTGACGATATGTTTTCTTTCGAGGAAACGATCATGGATCCGTTGAGATTGGCGGCTCTCCATGATGCATTTGCGGCAGGCGTTCGATATATGCTGTTGACCATTGCGTGCGGCGTTCGTCATGACCTGGTTAATTTTTGTGGCTTCGTGCAAGTTTCTTAGAGAGACGCCTAAACGTTTATGCAAACCGTCACCTGACGCCAAACTTAAGTTAGGTCATTGTTTCGTCTAGATCAATCGGTTGTTTAGACATTTTTCAATAGCAAATTTGATACTCCGCCACTACACCCCAAAGACCATTCGAGTTTGTATAGGAAACGTCTTGATAGCCTTTCAGTGGTGGTGAAGCGATCTACAACTGCAAACGTTTGCAAAGAATCGGTTATATTCTACAGACGAAACCATCGATGTTATTTCCTATATCCATCAAATTACATCTCTATAATAATGTGTATTTCCAAAGTCTGTTTCTATATATGATTACTCACTTATGTTGAAATACATATTTTACATAAAATAATTTATTATGTTACTATTGAAATATCACAATTGACTATTTACAATATATACTAACTAACATTACGTTTAGCGAGGGAGCAGTGAAGTCATCGAATCCATCGAATGAGGAGTTTAGCCATGTCTATGAATACATACCTAATGAAGATCAAGTGAGGCAAGTGAGATTCGAGTCATCTTATGTCGAACAATCCGATTTTGCTATTCAAGAAAATCCAGCCTACGGAGCTGCAGTCCAATTCTTTAGTTGGCGCAACAATGTTGTTGCTACAGATATTTGCACTTCAACTGCATTGGATAACAAACACTTGCTTACCTTGTAGTGTAGATCCGTTTCAGGCCAGGCTGTATCGGGAGTAAAGTAAAAAATGATTCCGTGCATTATTTGCAAAAACAGAAAAAAAATATATATATGTAATGCAAATTAAGAACTTGAAACATTAAATTTACGTACATAAAATCCAACTAAACTATCGTACTAAAAGCAAACTAATCTTACCTTAATAAATTACAGTAGAAATAATATCAATAGAAATATTGACATGTACGTACGGGATATTTGAAAGTTGGTGTGATTTACAGATATCACGCCACGTTGGTGTGACTCGAGTAAGAGACAAAGACCTACAGTCTGTGCTGATAAATACGACTATTGGCGGCGAGATTAAAAATCTTATCACAATTTTGTTGTGCCTTGCTAGAGTAAGAAGTTCTCTCTTTGTAAGATATGGTGAATTGTAGAACTATGGCTTTATCAGCCATGTTGTACCTATATTATGCTCAGACTCAGCAATGCTCGACAAGCACTTGACCTTTCATCTATTTGTCTTTCGGGTATCTATTGTTGTCGCTATTTTGGAGTCAATCGCCAGTGAGCAAACAGTACTTTGTCGAACTAATGATAGCGAAGGTAAATCGTCATGCGCATGCTTGTCATGCATTTGTAAAATTTTGTAAGAGATTGAGACTGCAGTGTAGTGTGCATTAATTAGAAAGTTCCTAACTTGTTACAACTTAACTGATATTGATCAGCTGGTTTCTGTGTAGGTGTCTTTCTGTACAAGAAAAATATTAAGTTGTACAGTCTTGTTGGATCAAATATCGCATTCCGACCACATCAATTTCCTGGAAATTCTAATAAGTTTGTACCGTCTAAAAATTACAGTTGGACCGTCAACGCTTTTAAAATCAATATTACACATCGGTGGCAAATACCAGTCAAAAGGTCAAACGGAAAAAGATATCGGCCAATCTTCATAGCGTTTTACAAACAGCTCAAAGTAAATGGTATTACCAAGGAATACGATGGTGTGCGCATAAAATATACAGTTTTGCTACCAAATTCTACGAGGTTTCATTCAAAAACAGCGACTCTACATGTCGGTGGTAAGCTAAATTATAACTAAGAGCAATGAACAATTATTAAATAATTAATTTATACATTAAAATATTTTAATGTTTATAATAGTATAATGACATTAACTCTCACTGCTATTAATATTATTTTAAGTTATCAGAGACGTATATCAAAAGGTTTTCAAGGTGCACGAAAACCGATAATTTTTGCACCCGTGGTCATGCATGCACTTTCTTGATACACATTTGCTACGAATACCATCATTTGATTGTTTTATAGTTCTGCGCAATGCTTAGATGAGTTTAAAAATTCCATATCAGTAAACAATTGAATACGACTATCTCAGTACATGGTTTTTGTTTTCTCATTCATTACAGATGCATGTTTTCTAGACATGCAAGTTAAATAGACCTTTTCACAGGGCGTGGCACCAACAACGTCATCACCTACCGCGGCGTCAATTTGGTTCGCTTTTGATGCATTGGCGTTTGCTAACCGCGTGAGTCTAGAGCCAAAGCAACAATTTTTCTTTTCGAACTTTATTCGGTGCGTATAGCGATGCATCGAATTAGGTGAGGCCTCATTAAGACTCGGCTCTTGTGTGTTTTGCGTGTTTTACGGTGATGAACAACCTCTTTCTGATCTCTTTCGTGACTCTGCCGCGTCATTTTGAGTGATGATTTAACATTGAGACTTGACAGACGTCAAATGCAGGTACAAACGTGCGTACGTAATCTATGATGCGTGTTCTGTGTGGTACGCACTTACCAAATGGTTTGGTTTGTACCTCCTGAATACTTCCTAGAAAGTGCATCGTTTAGGGAATGTCTGATGTGAAGAGGAAGTCTTTAGACAAGTCTGGAGGTACTGAGAGGTAAGAAAAGAATGCATGATTTCATCATGAGGTAATGTCCTCAGCTGTGGCTGTCATATAGATAAACCAGTCACTCAGTGTTGCTGTACTGTGTTTACTTTTCCGTCATGTCGTTTTCCAAAGTGCTCGTAGATTCAGTGTTTGGCAAGAGTCCTGAGATGTGTACAAAAAGAGATCTTTGTATGTTCTTACAACGACATCGTACTATTGCCAGTGACCTTGCTCTTTCAACAACTGGAACAAAGTCTATTCTTATTGAAAGGTGAGATAACTGACAATGCATGTGCTTGTTTGCCACTATTGCTTGACTAGTTTTAATTCTGTGTACAGAGTCACGAATGCCATCAAACAAGGAATGTACCTGCTAGAAGATTCTAGTGAAGAGGCAGAACAAGAGTGTGTTTTTGGACTGCCTGATTGTGCTTCAGATGGTTGGCAGAATCAGATGGAGGAAATACACATGGTCTGCCCAGTAGTAACAATAGCTAGCATATTACACCACATGCGACCAGCAACAGGCGTGTCATCAATCTATGATCCAAGTAACGTTGATGACACAGATGGTGTGCTTGAAATCAAGTGTCCATATTCAATGCGAACAAAAACCATCTCTGAAGCTGCACAGATGCCTGGCTTCTACTGTCAATGGAAGGATGGCCAGTTGCACCTGAATAGAAGGCACAAGTATTTCTACCAGGTGCAAGGTCAGATGGCCATAACAGGAAGGAACTGGTGTGATTTCGTTGTATGGACACAATATGACATATTTATAGACCGAATTAAGTATAAACATAAATTTTGGTTACAGGAATGCTTGCCTAAATTAGAAAATTTTTATGACAAGTGTGTATTAGCAGAAATAGTTTCACCAAGGTTTCCACTTGGCTTGCCCATGTTGGACCTTAGGTAGCAAGTAGATAGAGTTCTGTTTGTACTATTAATGTTGTAATGATTGAAAATGAAATTGAACAGCAAGTGGTAGTGTGATGTATTCTGGAACATGTGACACACAAGAGTACAGAATTATAACAAAAGCCAATATATTTACTTTTCCAAACAAAACTTAATATCATGACACTAATTAATATTAATCTACCCTACAAAATTAAATCTACCGTACAAGAGGTGGATGCAAATTCGTTAGATACGAACATACAGTAAATACCTTATCTAAAAGATCCATACTTGAACTAAGTGTTATGCCTTGTAAAATTCTATAGTTCTTTATCCGTCTGATCACCCTTTCTACATCGATTCTAAGAGACGCCACTTGCCGGCATTTAATGACTTGCTCCTCGGCAAACTGACCTCCTCCTTTTAGAAAAGGAGGTAGCACAAGAGATGCCCCAACGTCCATGAGAATGTCGGCAATAATAAATCCTTTGTCTGCCATGACTTGGTCTCCAGGCACCAATTTATTAAGAAAACCAGACTGCTTGGTAAGTTCCCTGTCTGATATAGCACCAGTAAATAGTCGTGACACAAACATGACATGACCACATGGCGATATTGCAACCAATGCTTTCACAGTGTGGTGGTGTTTGTAACTGGAGAAGAAAGCTGATTGCAAACCCCTATCTGAAGGACGTTCTGTAAAAAGCTCTGTTGCATCAATGATGCAGGTGGTTTTTGGAAAAGCCTTTCTAAATGACTGCGGTAAACTTCGACGTAGAGTGTCCCTTGGCAACCACCAGTCAACGTCATTCAAATGGCAATAGAGAAAGTTTATCCATGTGACAAAAATATTATGAACTTGAGAAAGAGAGAAGCCAAACCTGTAGCTAAGGTCTTTCATCTCTAGCCCCAAACGAAGACGAACCATTGTCAGAAAAAACTCATTTAGAGGTGAAAGAGAACGAGGTTTTGCTGATTTACTCTCTGTAAATGCTGTATGTCTCTGTGACCAATATTTCAGTGAAGTGGCAGCATACTCTAACGACTTGAAAAAACCCTTGAAATCATTGTAGCTGCGAAATCCTGTATAAAACAACGTCTTTTCATCATTATCTTGAATTGCCTCAACCCTCCAATTCTCGCCACTAGACATTTGCTGTTCAAGTAATTTGATACAGTTTTCTTTTTCCTTTAATTCCTCCTGCAGCTCAAAACACGATGCACAGTCAGAGTGAGGCTCAACATCAATACTTAGACTGTGAAACATGTCTTCAAAGTCTTCTGCAACATCCCCATCTCTGTCTTCATGTTCCCGTATTGGGGAAATAAGACTTAGAGACCGCCTGCATGCTGCAACGTTCTTCTTAGGAGTAGAAGATTTAGGCCTTCTTGGTCTTGAAATAACTCTTGCAGCAAGCCTTTTCAAAGGAGGAGTTTGTTTTGATGGTGACCATGTAAAAGAAGCTCTAACTCTGGATCGCTTTATTGCAGCAACAGAAAAAGGTGGCTTTGTCTTGGACAATGTTGGTATTACTCCTGTTGTTGATTTGGTTCCACGAGCAAAATGCCTACCACATACCCTGGCATTGGTCGAGACATCATCAAGTCCTAATTGTTCTAACCACTTCTGACGTTCCTCTTCATTTGAAGGAAATCTGAAAAACTTCAAATATTTCCCCTTGGCAGATACATTGGTACATCCAGGAACACAGCAAATAACCATGATAGAACGGCAATTACACACTCCAAAAAATAAAACACAGTACAGCAACACTGAGTGACTGGTTTATTTATATGACAGCCACAGCTGAGGACATTACCTCATGATGAAATCATGCATCTCTTCTTACCTCTCAGTACCTCCAGACTTGTCTAAAGACTTCCTCTTCACGTCAGACATTCCCTAAACGATGCACTTTCTAGGAAGTATTCAGGAGGTACAAACCAAACCATTTGGTAAGTGCGTACCACACAGAACACGCATCATAGATTACGTACGCACGTTTGTACCTGCATTTGACGTCTGTCAAGTCTCAATGTTAAATCATCACTCAAAATGACGCGGCAGAGTCACGAAAGAGATCAGAAAGAGGTTGTTCATCACCGTAAAACACGCAAAACACACAAGAGCCGAGTCTTAATGAGGCCTCACCTAATTCGATGCATCGCTATACGCACCGAATAAAGTTCGAAAAGAAAAATTGTTGCTTTGGCTCTAGACTCACGCGGTTAGCAAACGCCAATGCATCAAAAGCGAACCAAATTGACGCCGCGGTAGGTGATGACGTTGTTGGTGCCACGCCCTGTGAAAAGGTCTATTACATTGCAAGCTGTTTTCTTCAAAAATATTTTAAAATTGTTCTGCTGTTTTAATGTTAAATAGAAATTAGCTACGAGCGTAACAGAAGAACACCACTATAAGTGGTAGACTGCTTCGCGAGAAGCTTACACTAAACGGGCTGAATTGACTTCCGGTATGTCTGTCGGTATGTCGCATTACCTACATTTGTTTGTTTGTAAAAGTTTGTGTCACGCTCGGAAATTTTTCAATCAAATCAGCAATTGTTTTGGAACGCGAAACGTAGATGACGTAATCATAGCATATCTGCATGAATCACTATCGGAAATTTGTTAAGCCAATCAGCAGTCCTTTGGGACACCAACAATGGGTGACGTAACAATCCCGCGCTTTATGACAGAAAAGCCGAAATGTCATATCCATACTGAAAACGTTAAACTGTCGTCAACTGATAAGCGCAGAGTAAAGTTCAAGCTAGAGTTGTAGACGTATATTACTTTTTTACAGAAGAATCGCAAAACAAACGAGTTTAGTTTTACTTGATACCTTTTTGACTCCACAGCCTTTTTTTGAAGTACACCATATGATCTGTGCTTTTTGCAAGCGTGTAGCAATGTCATTATTTATGGTGCAATCATCAGAGATGACACTACCAAATTAAGAAAATGTAGATACTTTCTTTAATGTTTCTCCAAAAACAAAGATATCATCAGCTGTTATTTTTATTTTTGGATCAGATTAAAACAAACATTATGTCATGTTTATATTGATTTGTAAGCCAAAGCTGACAGCAGCATTGTTGAAGCAGGAGACTATGTGTTGCATTTCTACAGCAAAGTGTGCTACAAGAGCACAGTCATCTGCATATAGTAACTCACGAAGCTTTGTAATTGATGTCTAGGTATTTGACATAAATCTCCAAATGTTGTAAAATTTGCCATCCATACGATACTGTACAGACACACCTCGATCTCCTACTCAATGATTCATTTCTTTTAACATTGCTGCAAGGAGAAGAACAAACAAAGTTGGTGCTAGAACGCAACCCTGCTTCACTCCAGTTTGCACATAAAATCCCTCTGATTTTTCCACACCATAGATGACATTCCTTCATGTAAACGTTTAATCAAATTGACAAACTTGGATAGACAGCGTAATCTTCCCAGAACTCGCCAGAGAGCTTCACTATTAACTAAGTCAAAAGCCTTTGTCAGATCGATAAACAACATATACAACGATTTTTTCTGTTCTCTACTTTTTCCTGTAGTTGTCTTAGAATAAACACCATAAGCATGTCAGTTGCGCTTCTTCTCTCACGGAAACCACATTGAGACTCAGGGAGAGTGTTATCCCAATCGATTCTATTAGTCTATTCAGCAGAATTCTTGATAGTACTTTTCCAGCAATAGACAATACTGAAATTCCACGCCAGTTTGTACAATCTGCTTTATCACCATTTCTCTTAAAGATTGGAATTATGTCAGCATTCTTTAGTTCATTTGCTATTAGCTCTGTATCCCATATGCAATGAATAACTTTGGTAACTTGTTCCACAAAAACAGAATCTCGATCCTCTTTGATAGAATTCAGCAAGACTGCCTGTTCCTTCGGACTTGCCTGTTTTCAGTAATTTAATGGCATTCTCTATTTTTTCATGTCCTGGCGTATCATCCATATTCTGCTAAATCGGTAATGGAGAGAGAGCATTCAGTGCTGTAGCAGCAACCTCAGTATCTCTGTTGAATAGCGAGTCAAAATGTCGTTTCCAAATATCAAGTATTTCTGTTTTACCAGTTAACAAATGATCATCTTTATTTCGCAAAGGTGAGACATTAGTTGGTGTTGAACTGATGAAGGTCTTTAGTTCACTATAGAAGCGTTTGTCATTGTTGTCAGGCAATTCCTGTAGATGTTTGCCCTATTATCCCACCATTTAAAACGTAACCCGCGTAACTCACGTTGTGTTTGTCTTTTTAGTTCTTGGAATTTTTTTCAATTTAATATTTCTTGGATTTGTTGTAGTTTAGCATAGGCAACATATTCTGTTCAGGAAATCCTGTATTACGACGTTGTTGCTGTCAAACCAGTCGTCCCTTTTGTTCTTTTTGGAGCCAATGGGTTTCTTAGCTAAATTTGTTGCTGCTCTATTAAGTCTAGTACATAAACCTCCAAGTTGTTCAGATGCTGCCAGTTCTTTCTTGATTTGATCTTCAAAAATGATAACAACTTTAGAATGATTCAGACGACCTATGTCAAACTTTCTGACTGCGAAATTTATGTGATGTCTTTGTAAATAATTTTTAATTTGACATTGGACCTCCGCAGTCAATGATCTGTACGCACACACACGCGCGCGCGCTAGCAGCTCTGAAGCGACAGTGTAAACACAGCTTCATTTACTAGTTAGCTACGAACGTAAAAGAAAGACACCACATTAAGTGGTAAACAGCTTTGCGAGAAGCCTACTTGTAAAAGGTCTGAATTGACTTCCGGTCTGTCTGTCGGTACGTCGTTATGTACCTACCTATATGTTTGTTTGTATGCTTGTGTCACTCTCAAGGATTTTGTTGAGCCAATCAGTTGTTTTGGAACGCAAAACGTAGATGACGTAACAATAGCTTATCGACGTGAATCACCCTCCGGAATTTGTTGAGCCAATCAGCAGTCCTTTGGGACACCAACAATAGGTGACGTAAAAATCCAGCGCATTATGACACAAAAGCCAAAATGTTATATCTATAGTAAAAACTTCAAACCTTCGTCAAACTGAGAAGCGCTGAGAAAACCTTTATGCTAGAGTTGTACGCGTCTGTTACTTTTTACAAAAGAATCGCAAAACAAACAAATTCATCGTTCTTCAAGAAGCCAAGAGAAGGTCCCATGGGACCATTTGGATGTGTTTCGTTGCGCACGACCAACATATCATCCGCGATCTTCAAGAGAGCAATATGTTTTAGTTGTAAGTAGTACTGATAATGAACAATTGGCGTCGTTTTGCAAGAAAGATTCGTAGGAATCACTAACTCTGATTTCTTCTGGATCTGGTCACTATATGTCGCTTCACAGTATTTCTAGGAGACGTACGAGATCAATCTATATCTATATAGCTACGACAAATTATCATCGGAACAAAATATGCTAGAAACGTACGGCTCAACGAAAGCATGATAATCTCGTCCACCTCAATAGTTAACTGCAAGTGATGCAAGATCGAGCGCTACAGAATCGAAAAATAACGTGGATTAATTAACTCCGTGCAAGAATATAATTACATCTAAAACTGATGATGAACGGTCGACGTCGTAATACAAGTTAGATTCGTAGCAAACGTTTCGCTGCATGCTTTCTTTTGAATCCAGTTGATACACGTACATGTCGCTTCACAGTATTTCTTGTGCACATACATCGATGTCTGGCTACGACGAATTAATTTTAATTAACGGAAGGAAAGTTGATAGCAACGGATCAACAAAAGATGATAGCAACGGCTTAATTAACGAAAGATGATAGCAACGGCTCTACGAAAGCATGATACTCGTGTCCACTTTAAGTGATGCAAGCAAGAGCGCTACATGCTGAATTGAGAAACAACGTGGATAACAAGCCCACTCCGTAAAAGAGACGCAGCTGTCAAGCATGTGCATGTACTAAATTCGAAGTGTCCTGTGGGATATTGATGATATTTAGTTAATTACTTATCTTTAATCACATCGACTCATCCAAGGGTTTTTACAGTATTATACATTCTAGCAACAAGTTAATGATCAATAATAACAATGACAATAAATAGACAAAAATTAATAAAATTTATATTGATATTTACAGTAAATACACACACCACACACACACACACACACATACACACACACACACACACACACACACACACACACACACACACACACACGTTTCTCTGAAGCGACGGTGTAAACACAGCTTCGTTTACTAGTAGATTAAATCATGGTCCAAATTAGGCATGAGAATTGTGTTATAGTTTTGTGCAAATAATTTAATTTTAAACTTTTGTTGCTCTTATGATAATATTGTTTGGCTATTCGTTGTAAATCCCTCCAATTACCGTATGAGTTACGCCCCTGATTAAAAATATTTTCTCTTATTAGCTATTGGTAATAGAATTTTATTTTGGCACATATACAGATTTTCCCACAATATCAGAACTGTTTACCATTATTCTGAATGAATCAAATTCTCGCGTAAGAGCTTGTTTCAATGTTACCGGAAGTCCCAAGCCTTCTCTAAAAATTGATCAACAAGCCAACAAGATCGTCAACAGTTCTGTTGAAATAGACGAGAACTGCGTCTACTTCGTGCCTCATAACGTCAAAGATGCCGAAAATATTACTGTGGTAGCAGAAAACTGTTTTGGACAATCAAATGTTACCATTACTGTTCCAAACTTTCAAAGTTAGTTGACTTTACGCTAAAGACTTGATATGAACGAAGAACCCATAATTGAAGTATTCGTTTGCACATGGCAGGCATTCTAAATCCTTCAAACGGTAAATCAAATACTCCACGTGTTAGTACTTCCAATTCACTCGGTACCCTCAAACCGTCAAAATCCTCTCCTGTTTCTTCATACTTATTTGGTGCAACGACTCAAAGCACTGCAGAAGCAAAGGACAATAACACTTCATCAGGTAGTCATGTATGATCAAATTTGACCAATATTTCAAACATTTCTTTTTCAGGATTTCCAATTTGGGTATCTGCAATTATTGCCATCTTTAGTATTGCAGCGCTAATACTTGTTGTCTTTCTCATCATATTTTACGTTAGAAGTAAGTTGTAGTATTCTACAAGCCCAATAGATTCTTACTCTTTGTCCTCCATTGTTTGATTAGAGAAACGACTATCCAGAGCAGCAAGTCAAGAATCAAAGTATTCATGCATATTTGTTAAAATAATTTTCTAAATTTGACAGCTTCTATAGGGACGATGACTTGATAGAATCAGAACCAACTGTGTATGCAATACCAATGAAGAAGCGAGCGGTGGTATCACCTTTCATTAAAGAGTCTGCAACTGTAACAGCAGAACAGCAGCCATCAATGGTCCTAGCAAACAAGCATGCATTAGACTCTTTGCCAACTAACCCACCCGAATGTCTTCTTTACTCGACTCTGTCTCAAGCTGAGACCAACATGGCCTCTCAGGTAATTCCAACAAGCAAATAATTCTAATGCATACAAACTAGTCACAATGAAACCGTTCTTGAAGCGAATTTCAGATACAAACGTTTGAATCTCTTGACAATAAACAGTAGACAAAAAATAGCCAAGTCATGTCTACTAGACCTCTGCAGTTTTGCTAGTGAGAATGCGTTACCGTAAGAATTTAAATCAATAGCAGTACAAACAAAAATTACATAATTTACTTCAATTAGAAGATTACTATATATGACGTCACAAACGTCAAGTTCAACAGTAGTCTACGCCAGTTACGCGTTCACAGCTACCTTCTCATCATGTAACTGTTTGTTGCTATTCAAGCGAATTATTGATCCTATTTCATGTTAGGGCGTCAAGCTTGACGAGTCTGAGTTACTTTGCGAGGAAGATGCACAAGCAATGTATGCCACACCAGTAAAGACTACAACGGCAAATTCACAGCCCGAAATCGAGTATGACAATACGTTAACAGTTACGCGGAAATCGAGCCAGGAAGGCTACGACGTACCAGCTCCTCAAATTGTTCATTCAACAGCCCGTTCTTCAAATACAAGGCACGAAGACAGCCCTACACTGTCGTCGGTAATTCAAACACACAAACTATGTGATAACATGAAATAAATTGCAGCAATTGTTGTGCATTTCAGAGTTTGGAGTATGCTGAGTTGCAGTCGGGAAACAACCCTTTGGGCTCTGCAGTTCCATCTGCTGCTGCTGTCACGTATGATAGCTTAAAAACATAACCATGAGGTTCACTGTTGGCTAAGACGTTTAGCTAACAAGACTTTTGAATCGGTTCTTCAACGATTATGCAAAATTTGCGTAATTTTAAAATACAAGTAAAATTTGTTGCCACGAGTTAACTCCATTGTTGTATTATCATGGTCTTAGCTGGAATTGTCACACTCCGACTCTAAGAAAATTTGTTTCATATAAGTTTGTAATATAGCAATAGATTTTCTTCACGATGTAAGCCAACGTATAGAGTAGAGTGCATGGAGTAAGTTAAGTAATGGATATCTAATCAGCAAGTCACCTTGTATTTCAAAAGCAGACGTTAGATCTAATATATTTAAAGGGGCGATAAAGCTGGAGGATGCAGAACCGTGTAGATACGGCTCGAGGGGGAATACCAAGATCGGAAACCCCAACTTTGAGCGCAACCTCCATTTTTGTAAGCAAACAGTATTCTCGTACTACATGTATATACTCTGATGATACTCCGACCTCAACTTGTGAATAGATCCGTAATCAGACAGTTGATTGTACGAAGTCATTGCAAGCGCTAGGTACATCGAAAGTTCCAATTCTATATTACTCTGCAACTAATACGTCACATTAATGTACAGAATGCTTGCCTGGAAATAAAATCGTATCAGAGAGCAAATTCTTACGTAAGAGTGTCACATCGGCGATAATGTTTTTGTTGCACCATCACACAAGGTCGAGTTTAACTACGCAACACCTACAAACATTAGATCATTTCATAATATTTATCAATTTAGCAAAATACCATATATTACTTTGCTATTATTGAAATAAACGTAAAAGTTTGGACTACAGCTTTCATTGCTGATTCTGTCTATATTTTGCTGTGCTAACTGTCCTTGTGTGTGACAAATATCAATGTCGCTAGAATTTGCAATCCTGCAGGATAAGGCATATTGTTGAATTAATTAAAACCTAAATTTACATTAAGGCAACAACATGCAGATACGTTATACATAACTAACACGATTGTAAGTGTGACAGATACAATATATTGAATATTAAATCATAAATGGTATTTACAAAAATCAGAAAAGACGCAGCTACTAATATGAGCAAATTATAATAAAAGTTTTTAAATTTATTTAAAATCGTTTGTTTGGTAATTAACTATAGATTATCTTGTTAATTAAACAGACACTTACCTAACGCATTCCTACGCGTGGTAAACTAAAATGCACCTAACTGCTGTACTTGTTTACCTTCTTAGTATCGACTACGACAAGCAGTTGCTCTTTATCCCTCGGCATGGTGTGATTGTTTATACACATAAATTTTAATTTTTGAATTAGTTTAGTATTTTGTAATATAATGTTTAGAGTTGTCTTGTTTCACAGATTTTGTATATACATTTTGTTTACGTCAATGATATGATAATTGCAATATCGCATACAATAATTTGACCAGAACTGATAAAACAGTACGTAAGTAACTAGCTATGGTATTGCCCAACTGCATTGAGTCGATAAAAGAATAAGGTACCTAAAGTTTATTGTATACAAGCAGTAGCGCAGCAAAGCATTAGCCTAGCCGGTACCTATTTTCTCGAATAGAAGCAAACTAATCTTACATTAATAAATTACCGTAGAAATAATATCAATAGAAATATTGAACTGTACGTACGGGATATTTGAAAGGTGGTGTGCTTTACAGATATCACGCCACCTTCGTGCGATTCGCGCTAAGAAACAAAGACCTACAGTCTTTTGCTGATAAATGTTACTATTAGCGGCGAGATTAAAATATTTCATCACGAGGAAGAAGTTCTCTCTTTGTAAAGTATGGCAAATTGTACCAATATTGTTATCAGACATGTTGTACCTATATTATGTTTAGACTCAGCAATGTTCGACAAGCACTTGACCTTTTATCTATTTGTCTTTTGGGTATCTATTGTTGTCGCTATTTTGGAGTCAGTCACTAGTGAGCAAACAGTACTTTGTCGAACTGATGGCAAAGGTAAATCGTCACGCGCATGCTTGGCCTGCATTTGTAAAATTTTGTAAGAGATTGAGACTGCAGCGTGCATTAATTGAAAAGTTTCTAACCTGTTGTAACTTAACTAATTTTGATCAGCCGATTTCTGTATAGGTGTCTTGCTGTACGAAAAAAATATTACGCTGTACAGTCTTGTTGGATCTAATATCAAATTCTTAGCACATACATCTCTAGGAAATTCAAAGACGTCTGTACCGTCTAAAAATTACACTTGGATCATCAACGCATTTGAAACTAATTTGACCTATTGGTGGCAAAAAGCACTCAAAACGTCAAACAGAAAAAAATATCGGATAATCTTCAAGAAGGTTTACAGAAACATCAAAGTAGACGGTATTACTAAGAAATACGATGGTGTGCGCCTAAGATATACAGTTTTGCTACCTAATTCTACGAGCTTTCATTCAAACACGGCGACTTTACGTGTTGGTGGTAAGCTAAAATATAAATAAAAGTAGTAAATAACTAATAAATAATTAATAAATGATTAATTTATATATTGCAATATTTTATTGTTTAAAAGAGTATAACTAAATTAACTCTCACTGTTATGTGTATTGTCCAAGTCATCAGAGACGTATCACAAAAGGTTTCCAGAGTGACGAAAACCGATTTTTTTCGGCACCCGTTCGTCATTCATACACGTTCTTGATACACGTTTGCTGCAGATACCATCGTTTGATTGTTTTATAGTCCTGGGCAATGCTCCGATGAACCTAAAATTTCATCTCACTAAACAATTGAATACGACCGTCTCAGTGCGCGGTTTTATGTTTTACCATTTATTTTAGATGCATCTTTTTAGACATGCTAGCTAACTTATATTGCAAGCAGTTTTCTTTAAAAATACTTTAAAATTGTTCTTTTTTTATTTAATGTTAAATAAAAAGACGTAAATTATAATCTACATTTATATTAATATACTGATTAATAAATTAATAAAATTCTGATTTTCTTAGGTAATTCTTAATAGATTAAATCATGGTCCAAATTAGTCATGCAAATTGTGTAATAGTTTGGTGCAAACAATTTGATTTTAAACTTCTACTGCTCTTATGACATTAAAGTTTGGCTAGTAGTTGTAAATCACTTTGATGACCGTATGAGCTACGCCCCTGATCAAATATAGTTTCTCTCACTAGTTTTTGCTAATAGAATTCAATTTTTGCACATATACACAGATCTTCCCACAATCTCAGAACAATCGACAATTATTCTGAGTGAATCAAAATCTTGTGTAAAAGCATGTTTTAATGTTACCGGAAGTCCCAAGCCTTCTCTGAAAATTGATCAACAAGCCAACAAAATCGTCAACAGTTCTGTTGTAATAAACGAGAACTGCGTCTACTTCGTGCCTGAAAAAGTCAGAGATGCCGAAAAAGTTACTGTGGCAGCAGAAAACTGTTTTGGACAATCAAATGTTACCATTAGTGTTCCAAAATTTCAAAGTTAGTTGACTTTACACTAAAGACTTGATATCCACCAAGAACCCATAACTAAAGTATTCGTTTGCACATCGCAGGCACTCTAAATCCTCAAAACGTTAAATGCATTACTCCGCCTATTAGTAGTTTCAATGCGCTCGGTACTCTCACACCGTCAGAATCATCTCCTGTTTCTTCATATTTGATCGGTGCAACGACACTAAGTACTACAAAAGAAGAGATCAATACAACTTCATCAGGTAACCATGTATGACCAAATTATTGGTGTATTAATATTTTTAAACCATTTTATCTTCAGGAATTCCAATATGGGCATATGCAATTATTTCAATTTTTAGCATTTCGGCTGTCATATTTTTTCTCGGTCTTATCATATTTTATATTCGAAGTAAGTTGTGGTATTCTGCATGCATGCACGCTATATTTACGTGTTGTCATACATTGTTGGATTAGAGAATACATCACACAAAGCAGCAAGTCAACATTCAAAGTATTTACACATATTGGCCAAATAATTACTATATTAGAAATAGTGTTTGCTTGATTGTTTGATTGATCAAACAATATACATATTGTTTGATGAACAGCACTTAATTAAAGATATATAGATATCCAAAGAGAGTTGCCTAAAACATAAGTCTTTTCATCATCGCTCGATCAATCATGGCTCCTAACTCGTACAACAAGCCTACAACGTTTTCGCGGCACAGCCCAACTTATAGCTACATCAAAGTTACCTGACTAACAGCCTGACGATATGTTTTCTTTCGAGGAAACGATCATGGATCCATAGAGAGTGGCGACACTCCTTGATGAATTTTCCGTACAGGCGTACGATATGTTGCTGACCATTGCGTGCGGCGTTTGTCATAACCTGGTTAAATTTTGTAGATTCGTACAAGTTTCTTACAGATGCGCACAAAGTGTTCATGCAAACCGTAACCCGCAACCAAACTTAAGTCATGGTTTCGTTTAAATCAATCGGATATTAGTTAGACTTCTTTCGATAACAAATTTGATACTCCACCTCTACAACCCAAAGATAATTCGAGTCTTTATAGGAAACGTCTTGATAGCCTCTCAGTGGTGGTGAAGCGATCTCAAGCTGCAAACGTTTGCAAAGAATGAGTTATAATATATAAACAAAACCGATTGATGTCATTTCCTATATCCATAAAATTGAATCTCTCTAATAAGGTATATTTCCAAAATCTGTTTCTATATACGATTTCTTGCATATGTCGAAATACATATTTTACATAAAATAATTATAATGTTACTATTGAAATAACACAATTGACTATTTACAATATATACTAACTAAAATTATGTTTAGTGACGAAGCAATAAAGTCATCGAATCCAACGAACGAGGAGTCTAGCCATGTCTATGAATACATATCTAATGCAGATCAAGTGAGGCGAGTGAGACTGGAGTCATCTTATGTTGAGCCAAACCATTTTGTTATTCAAGAAAATCCAGCCTATGGAGCTGAAGTTTAATTATTCAGTTGGCGCAACAATGCTGTTGCTATAGATATTTCGACTTCAACTTCATTGGATAACGAACGCACTCTTAACTTGTAGTGTAGACCTGTTTCAGCTTAGGTTGCATCGGGAGTAAAGTATAAAATGATTCCATGCATTTTTGCAAAAACAAAAAAATTAACATGTAATGCAAATCAGGAGCTTGAAACATTGATATTTATGTACATAATATTTAAAAACGATTTAAGCAGAAACATAGAAAATACGTCAGAGTAATTGAGAGATTAAAATAGGCATGAAGCAGAGACGTAACAATTAGCATATTTCTTAAAGATCAGACATTATTTATAAAAAATATAACAAAAACACGAAAAGATGCAGTTATGTTTAAATTTAAATTAAATCTTTGTCAAATTTTGATTTCAAATAGTTAACTGAGATTTGATTGGTATAGGTTGTAATGTTACCCAGACGATTTAATACCGAACGCATTTCACGTAAGGCACTCGGTTCATATATAGTGGCCTATACCTTGTTGCTACCGATCACAACTACAGACGTGAAACCTTGTCTGATGCTCACATGACTAATACAGATCAAACGTTTTTGAAATGAAATATCGTATATAATTACAAATTTTAAAATTATTTTGACTAGAAATGCTAAAATAATAGCAACTTATAACTTTCAACAACAAATATATACAACAAACAATGTTTTTACTGCCTTACAGAACCCATTAATGTTGAGTTTGATTAGAGATCACAGTCTCAGTCACGTGTACACTAAACGTACAATGCAATGTAACTTAATCACATGACTAACTACGATTTTGTCACATTAACAAGGCATTAAGTAATGTGTATAATCGTCGTCAATTTTCGTCATTACAAACGTACAGTAATCAGGCAGTTGAGTGTACGAAGTCATTGCAAGCTCTATTTATATAAAAAGTTTTTTTTATGTCTAAATCACTCTGCGACTGATACGTCACATTAATGTACAGAATGCTTGCCCGAAAATAAGATCGCATCAGAAAGCAAATTTTTGCGTGAAATGTCATCGACGATAATGTTTTAGTTACACCATCAAACAAGAACGGGCTTAAAATACATGACACCTACAAAGATTGGATATTTTCATTTATAATAATGTTTACTAATTTAGCAAAATAGAAATTATAACTTTGCTATTATTGACCAAAATTTTGGACTACACTGTTCATTGTTGCTCCTGTCTGTATTTTGCTGTGCCAACTGTCCTTTAGTGCTAAAAATTATTGATAGCGCTTCAATTTGCATTGATGCAGGATACGGCATGCTGGTGACCTAAAATCTAAAGTTATTGTATCTGTCACGCTTACAATCGTGTTAGTTATATATGACGTATCTGCATGTTGTTGCCTTACTCTAATTTTCAGATATTAAACCATAAATGGCATTTATAAAATTAAAAAATGCAGCTACTAGTTTGTGCACATTAAAATCATACCTTTAAATTTAATTTAGAATCGTTTGCTTAGTAATTAACTATAGATTACCCTGTCAATTAAACAGACTCTTACATAACGTATTTCTACTCGTGGTAAACCAAAATTCACCTAACTGCTGTAATTGTTTACCTTCTTACTACCAACCACAAAAAGCAGTTGCCCTTTATCCGTCGGTATGGTGTAAATGTTTATATATATATATATATATATATATATATATATATATATATATATATATATATATACATATCAATTTCCATTTTTGAATTAGTTAAGTATTTTGTAAATATAATGTTTAGATTTGTCTTGCTCCCCAGACTGTATATATACATCATGTTTACGTCATTGATCTGATGATTGCAATATCACATAGAGTAATTTGACCAGAACTGATAGAACAGTACGTATGTAACGAGCTATGGTATCGCCCAACTGCATTGAGACGATAAAAGAACATGGTACCTAGAGTTTACTGTATACAAACAGTAGCGTAGCAAAACATTAGCAAGCCGGTACCTATTTCCTCAACTAGAAGCAAACTAATCTCACCTTAATAAATTACCGTAGAAATAATATCAATAGAAATATTGACATGTACGTACGGGATATTTAGAAGGTGGTGTACTTTACAGATATCACGCCACGTTCGTGCAACTCGCGTAAAAAGACAAAGAACTACAGTCTGTGCTGATAAATGTGACTATTAGCGGCGAGATCGACAAAAGTTGCCACAATTTTGTTGTGCCTCGATAGAGTAAGAAGTTCTTTGTAAAGTATGGTGAATTGTAGTACTCTGGTTATCAGTCATGTTGTACCTATATTATGTTCAGATTCAGCAATATTCGACAAGCACTTGACCTTTTATCTATTAAAACTTTAGGTACCTAGTTGCATATGTATTGTTCTAGCAGCTCTGGTCAAATTATTGTATGTGATATCGCAATCATCAGATAATTGACGTACTCAAGATGTATATATGAAGTCTGTAAAGTCGGACAACTCTAAAAATTTTATTTACAAATTACTTAACTAATTTAAAAATTAAAATTTATATGTATATTTATATGTATAAACAATCACACCATACCGAGGGAGAAAGGGTCACTGCTTGTCGTGGTCGGTACTAAGAAAGTAAACAATTATAGCAGTTAGGTGTATTTTAATCTACCACGCGTAGAAATGCGTTACGTAAGTGTCTGTTTAATCAACAAGGTAATCTATAGTTAATTATCGAGCAAACAATTCTAAATTAAATTTTAAAACTTTGATTTTAATTTGCACATACTAGTAGCTGCATTTTCTTAAATTTGTCTTTGTATTGTATCTGTCACGCTTACAAAAGTGTTAGTTATGTATAACACTATCTGCATGTCGTTGTTCTAATCTAATTTCAAATTTTAGGTCACTAGTATGCCTTATCCTGCGGGATTGAAAATTCTAGCGATATCGATATTTGTCACACAAAAGGACAGTTGGCACAGCAGAAGACAGACAGAATCAACGATGAGCTCTGTAATCCAAACTTTTATATTTAGATCAATAATAGCAACGTTATAAGTAGTCTTTTGCTAAATTAGTGAATATTAATATAAATGTAATGATCTAAACTTGTTCTTTTGTGATGGTGTAACTAAAAGCATTATTTTTGAAGTTAGACGTTTTACGTGAGAATTTGCTTTTTGATACGATGTTATTTCCAGGTTAATGTGACGTATCAGTTGCAGAGTGAGTTAGACTTGGAACTTTCCATATACCTAGCGCTTGCAATGACTTGGTACAGTCAAATGTCTGATTACTGTACGTTTGGTATGAAGAAAAATTGACGACGATTATACACATGACCTATTGACTTGTCAATATGACAAATTCGTAGTTCATCATGTCGTTAAGTTACATTCATTATATGTTAATTGTACACGTGATCGACACTGTGTGATCTCTGATCAAACTCAACATTAAAAGGCAACTGCAGTGCCAAAATTAAAAATAACTTTTTGAGCTAAATTAATTAAAACATCTAGATATGTGAGATTTAGAAAAAATAAAATTAGATGTTTTTGAATGTACTGAGAGAATGAGAGCGGTTGAAAGTTACTTCCGTTTTCTATTTCAGGAATGGGTCGGATTATTAGCACATTGACCTCATTGGAGGTACCCTATCCATTGTTGTGATACATGAGTATGCGGCGTTGTGTCGCAGCAGGCTACAACAGCTCTTGTCAGTCTGCATGGATTTAGTGTATTTCGGTTTCCAAAAAGTCCCCACCTTCGTAAATTTGTGAAAAACAAGTTTGACGAACAACCAAGTACTCTAGGAGACGGGTGGGAAGAGCACAATGGAGTTTGCAGCTGTCACTTTGAAGAAACTGTTTTGAGAAAGAGCCGGAATTGTTTCAAAGGTTTGGACTCGGCAGCAAGAGAGAAGGCTATAGTCTGATCAAGTACCAACCATTTTCGTACAGCAGGTTGATTCTGGCAACCGCCCCGGAAGAAGAAGAGGCTTGTCTTTTAGCAGCGAAAAAGAGCTAAATTTTAAAGTAAGCGCAGTTGCCTGTTGTTTTAATTACCAAAAACTAACAAATAAATAAGAAATCGTTTCACTTTCAGTTGTTGGAAGAAGCTCTTGTTTCTGTCGAAAGAGAGAGGCGTGAACATTCACAAACTGTGATGTCTTCGGAAACAAAAGTGACAATGCAACACTTATTATGTCGTTGCTTAAATCGTCTTTTAGATTTTATGTACGTAAATTTCAACGGTGCAAGTTCCTAATTAGTGTTACATGTAAATTTTTCTGTTTTTGCCAAAATGCATGCAATCATTTTATACTTTACTCCCGATACAACCTAAGCTAAAACATGCAGGTCTACAGTAGCTCCTTTAACGTTAATTAAGCGGGTGTTTGTCATCCAATGAAGTTGAAGTGCAAACTCTCGTAGCAAAAACATTATTGCGCCGCCAACTGAAAAATTGAACTGATGCGCCGTAGGCTGGATTTCCTTGAATAGCAAAATCGAATGGTTCAACATAAGGTGACTCCATCCTTAGTTGCCTTACTTGATCTTCATTAGGTATGTATTCATAGACATGGCTAGACTTCTCATTCGTTGGATTCGATGACTTTGCTGCTCCCTCAGTAAACATAATTTTAGTTAGTATATATTGTAAATAGTTAATTATAGATTGTAACTAATTAATTATTTATTGCAACTAGTCAATTGTGTTATTTCAATAGTAACCTAATAATTATTTTATGTAAAATATGCATTTTAACATAAGCAAAAAATTATATGTAGAAACAAATCTTTGAAATACACCTTATTATAGAAATGTAATTTATGGATAAACGAAACTACAACGATCGGTTACTTCTATATCTTATGACTGACTGTTTGCAAACGTTTGCAGCTGGAGATTGTTTCACCATCACAGAGAGGCTGTCAAGACTTTTGTATACAAACTCGAATAGTGTTTGGAGTGTAGTGGCCTAGTATCAATTTGCTATCGAAAGAAGTCTAAAAATCCCATTGATCTAGACATTTGACTGTACCAAGTAATTGCAAGCGCTAGGTATATGGAAAGTTCCAAGTCTAACTCACTCTGCAACTGATACGTCACATTAACCTGGAAATAACATCGTATCAAAAAGCAAATTCTTACGTGAAATGTCTCACTTCGAAAATAATGCTTTTAGTTACACCATCACAAAAGAACAAGTTTAGATTATTACATTTATATTAATATTTATAATTTAGCAAAAGACTACTTGTAACTTCGCTATTATTGATCTAAATATAAAAGTTTGGATTAACAGAGCTCATCGTTGATTCTGTCTGACATCTGCTGTGCCAACTGTCCTTTTGTGTGACAAATATCGATATCGCTAGAATTTTCAATCCCGCAGGATAAGGCATACTAGTGACCTAAAATTTGAAATTAGATTAGAACAACGACATGCAGATGGTGTCATACATAACTAACACGATCGTAAGCGTGACAGATACAATACAAAGACAAATTTAAAAATGCAGCTACTAGTATGTGCAAATTAAAATCAAAGTTTTAAAATTTAATTTAGAATTGTTAGCTTGGTAATTAGCTATAGATTTCCTTGTTGATTAACCAGACACTTACGTAACGCATTTCTACTCGTGGTTAATTAAAATACACCTAACTACTGTAATTGTTTATTTTCTTAGTACCGACCACGACAAGCAGTGACCCTTTCTCCCTTGGTATGGTGTGATTTTTTATACATATAAATGTACATATAAATTTTAATCTTTGAATTAGTTAAGTAATTCGTAAATAAAATGTTTAGAGTTGTCTTGCTTTCCAGACTTTATATATACATTTTGTTTATGTCGTTATCTGACGATTGCAATATCACATACAATAATTTGACCAGAACTGCTAGAACAATACGTATGCAACTAGCCATGGTATCGCTCAACTGCATCGAGTGGATAAAAGAACATGGTATCTGGAGTATCCTGGTTACAAGCAGAAGTGCAGCACAGCATTAGCCTAACCGGTAGATATTGTTCTCAAATAGAAGCAAACTAATCCTACCTTAATAAATTATAATAGAAATAATATCAATAGAAATAATTTAAATTACATACGGGATATTTGAAAGGTGGTGTGCATTACAGATATCACGCCACGTTTGTGTGACTCGCACAGAGAGACAAAGACCTACAGTTTGTGCTGATAAATGTGACTATTGGCGGCAAGATTGAAAAATTTTATCACAATTTTGTTGTGCCTTGCTAGAGTAAGAAGTTCTCTCTTTGTAAAGTATGGTGAATTGCAGTACTATGGCTAGCAGCCATGTTGTACCTATATTATGTTCAGACTCAGCAATGCTCGACAAGCACTTGACCTTTTATCTATTTTTCTTTCGGGTATCTATTGTTGTTGCTATTTTGGAGTCAGTCGCTAGTGAGCAAACAGTACTTTGTCGAAGTGATAGCAAAGGTATATCGTCATGCGCATGCTTGGCTTGCATTTGTAAAATTTGCGAGACTGCAGCGTTTCTGTAATCGTGCATTGATTAGGAAATTACTAATTTGTTACTTAACTGATATTGATCAGCTGGTTTCTTTATAGATGTCTTGCTGTACAAGAAAAATATTACGCTGTACAGTCTTGTTGGATCAGATATCGCATACGCACCACATATATTCCGAATAAATGGAAAGCAAAAAAAGTTACCGTCAAAGAAATACACTTGGACCGTCAACGCTTTTGAAATGACTGCTACATATCGGTGGCATGCTGCAGACAAAACGTCAAACGGAATAAAATATCGCGCACTATTCAAGTCGTTTTACAGAAAGCTCAAAGTAAATGGTATTACAAAGGAATACGATGGTATGCGCCTGAGATATACAGTTGTGATACCTAAATCTACGAGATTTTATTCCAAAACGGCGACTTTACGTGTCGGTGGTAAGATAAGTTATAATTAAAAGAAATAAATAGTCAATAAATAATTAATATATACTTTGGAATATTTTAATGTTTAAAATAGTATTATTACATAACTCTCACTGTTAGGTATGTTATCCTGAGTTATCAAAGACATACCTCAAAAGGTTTTCGGATTGCACAAAAATCGATCATTTTGACTCCGGGACGTCATGCATGCACGTTCTTGATGCACGTTTGCTACGGATACCATCATCTGATGGTTTTACAGTTCTGAGCAATCCTCCGATAAACCAAAAAATTCTATCTCAGCAAAAAATTAAATACGACCGTCTCAGTGCACGGTTTTAAGTTTTTACTTTTCATTTTAGAAGTAAGTTTATTAGATATGCAAGCTAAAATTTATTGCAAGCTGTTTTTTCCAAAAATATTTAAAAAATTTTCTGCTGTTTTTAATTTTAAATAGAAAGAACCAATTTTATCTACATGTCTAATAATATACTAATTAATTAATTAATAAAACTTTAATTTTCTTTGCTAACTATTAATAGATTAAATTACAGTCCAAATCAAGCATTGAAACTGTGTGATAGTTTCGTGCAAATAATTTGATTTTGAACTTCTTCTGCTCTTATGATGCTACCATTTGGCTAGTCGTTGTAAATCTCTCCAATAACCGTTTGAGATACGCTCCTGATTAAATATATTTTCTTTTAGTAGTCATTAGTGATAGAATATAATTTGGCACATATACAGATCTTCCCACAATCTTAGAACAATCCGTTATTCTGAGTGAATCAAATTCTCGTGTGAAAGCTTGTTTCGATGTTACTGGAAGTCCCAAGCCTTCTCTGAAAATTGATCAGCAAGTCAACCAATCGTCAACAGTTCTGTTGTAATAGACGAGAACTGCGTCTACTTCGTGCCTCAAAACGTCAAAGATGCCGAAAAAGTTATTGTGGTAGCAGAAAACTGTTTTTGACAATCAAATGTTACCATTAGTGTTCCAAAATTTCAAAGTTAGTTGACTTTACACTAGAGACTTAATGTAAACAAAGAACCCATAATTAAAGTATTCGTTTGCACATCGCAGGCACTCTAAATCCTCCAAATGGTAAATCAAATACGATACCTATTAGTAATTCCAATGCACTCGGTACCCTCAAACCGTCAGAATCCTCTCCTGTTTCTTCATACTTAATCGGTGCAACGATACAAAGCACTGGAGAAGAAAAGGACGATAAGACTTCATCAGGTAGTCATGTATGATCAAATTTGACCAATATTGCAAACCTTTCTTCTTCAGAATTTCCATTATGGGCATCTGCAATTATTGCCATTTTTAGTATTGCAGCGCTAATACTTGTTGTCTTTCTCATCATATGTTACGTTAGAAGTAAGTTGTAGTATTCTACATGCCCAATAGATCCTTATTCTTTGTCCTCCATTGTTTGATTAGAGAAACGACCATCAAGAGCAGCAAGTCAAGAATCAAAGTATTCATACATATTTGTTAAAATAATTTCTAAATTTGACCACTTTTATAGGGAAGACGACTTGATGGAATCAGAACTAACTGTGTATGCAATACTAATGAAGAAGCGAGCGGTGGTATCAACTTGCATTAAACAATCTGCAACTGTAACAGCAGAAGAGCAGCCATCAATGGTCCTAGCAAACAAGCATGCATTAGACTCTTTGCCAACTAACCCAACCGAATGTCTTCTTTACTCAAATTTGTCTCACGCTGAGAACAACATGGCCTCTCAGGTAATTCCAACAAGCAAATAATTCTAATGCATACAAACTAGTCACAATAGAATCGTTCTTGAACCGAATTTCAGACAGAAACGTTTGAATCTCTTGGCAATAAACAGTAGACAAAAATAGCCAAGTCATGTCTACTAGACCTCTGCAGTTTAGCTAGTAACATTGCGTTACCGTACGTATTAAAGTCAATAGTAGTGCAACCAAAATTACATAATTTACGTCAATTAAAATATTTATATATATGGCGTCATAAACGTCAAGTTCAACAGTACTGTACGTAAGTGACGCGTTCACAGCTACCTTCTCATAATCTAACTGTTTGTTACTATTCTAGGCAATTATCGATCCTATTTCATTTTAGGGCGTCAAGATTGGCGAGTCTGAGTTACTTTGCGAGAAAGATGCACAAGCAATGTATGCCACACCAGAAAAGACTACAACGGCAAATTCACAGCCCGAAATCGAGTACGACAATACGTTAACAGTTACGCAGAAATCGAGCCAACAAGGCTACGACGTGCCAGTTCCTCACATTACTCATTTAACTGTCCGTTCTCCAAATACGAGGCACGAAGACAGCGCCGCAGTGTCGTCGGTAATTCAAACACACAAACTATGTCATGACATGAAAATAAATTGCAGTTATTGTTGTGCATTTTAGAGTTTGGAGTATGTTGATTTGCATTTAGGAAACAAGCCTGTGGGCCCTGCAGTTCCATCTGCTGTTGTCACGTATTCTAGCTTAAAAACATAACTATAAAGTTTAATCTTGGCTAAGATGCATAGCTAACAAGACTTTTGAGTCGGTTCTTTAACGATTATGCACAATTTGCGTAATTTTGAAATACAAGTAAACGTTGTTGGCACTGGTTAACTCCAGGGTACGCATTTTTATGGTCTTCGCTTGAATTGTCAGACTCCGACCGTAAGAATGTTTGTTTCATATAAGTTTGTAACATAGCAACAAATTCTCTTCGCGATGTAAGCCAATGTATACTGTAGAGTGCATGGAGTAAGTTAAGTAATGGGTTTCTAATCGACTAGTCACCTTCTATTCCAGAAGCACGCGTTAGGTCTAATAAGTTTACAGGGGCGGTGGAGCTGGAGGCTGCACAGCCGTATAGATATGGCTGTGGGGAGACGACGGGGATCGGGAACCCCCAGCTTTGAACGCCATCTCCATTTTTGTAAGCAAACAGTATCCTCGTACTACATGTATGTAATCAGATGTCTTACATGCCCCGACCATAAGTTGCGCGTGGATCCGCCGCCCCTGTATCCCTACTGCTAAGAAGATCGGCACCAGTCGTCCTGACATCTGTTCTAAAAATCAGAAGACAAACACTCGTCTTCTTATTGATATCTGCCGTTCTGCTGATGGTAACATCGCCAGGAAACAGGATGACAAACTGACGAAATACAGCGACTTGCGGGTGGAGGTAAACCGCATGTGGCAGTGTTGGACACTTCTTCCAGTGCTGTTGGGATCGTTGGGCACAGTGCAAGCAAGTATTTCACGGTGGCTGGACTTTATTGCAGGTCATCACAACCTGCAGCACTTACCGAAAGTAGTGCTTCTTGGATCCATTCGGATCCTACGTAAAATCGTGTCTTCTGTTCTGACATGCAGCCATGATGGTCTGAGCACCTCTGAGGCATGGTTTGGTTACGGTTCTTACAAAAGACCTTATAAACCAGCCTAATCTGATTAAGCACGACAATAATAATAATAGGCCATGGCTTAATGGTTAGCGACAACGACTACCACTCAATGATTTAAAGGTTCAAACCGTAGTAACAAAATTAAGTTGTCTGTCTTTCATCCTCATATTTCTCTTATTTTTGTCCATGGCATTATAACTCGTTCCAGTCGTTGGGGAGTTTGACGATGACGTTTAGCGCTTTCCTGGTGGTCATTGATGTCCAATGGGCGTGCTGGTCACGAGTTTGCGGTCACCGTAATGCCTGCAATTTACATCGAATTGGCTAGTCATTGATCGCAGTGTGAAATATACAGAAACATGTATGCCTGCCGGGTTAGTGGGCTCTCAGATGGGGGTAAAGACCCCACTTGAGGAGCAAAACGACACATAATAATAAAATAATAATTTTTCTCACTAATAGTGCAGTTGTAAACAAAAACAAAAACAAAAAACCGAAACAAAGACACTAACAAAGTAACTATACATTAACTAATAAACA
>CAXXBX010000083.1:110000-112500 GCA_964274945.1 Dehalococcoidia bacterium
CTAACGCGCGATGCTCGGCAAGCAGTTGACCTTTCATCTATTCGTTCTTTAGTTATCTATTGTTGTTGCTATTTTGGAGTCTGTCTCTAGTGAACAAACAGTACCTTGCTCAATTGATCAAAAAAGGAAATTGTCGTGTGCATGCTTGGGGTATTTTTTAATATTTTGCAGCGTTTCACTTGTTAATCGTGTGTTAAATAGGAATTTAATAAATTGTACCAATTAAATTGATTATTTGGTTTTATTGTAGAAGTCATATTGTACAAGAAAAATATTACGATGTATCAAGTAGTTAGGACTACTATCGAGTTCTTTCCAAATCTATTCGACAAAAGGCTACAAAGTGCATCGTCCCAAAACTACAACTGGACCGTCAACGCTTTTGGAAAAATGTTACCTACAAGTGGAGAACTCGGAATGCAGTCAAGCGGTCAAACGAAAAACAAAGTCCTACAACCTTCACGTCGCGGTACAAACAGCTTCGTTCAACTATAAATGAGAGATACGATGGTGTAATACGCCTAAAGTATAGGGTTCGACTAAAAGATTCTGCGATCTTTTATTCAGAAACGACGACGTTACGTGTCGGTGGTAAGCTATATTATAACTAAAAGCAATAAATAGTTAATAAATAATTAATTTATACTTTGGAATATTTTAATGTTTAAAATAGTATAACAACATTAACTCTCACGTATTATCCTAAGTTATCAAAGACGTATCTCAAAATTTTTCAAGAGTGCACGAAAACCGATCTGTTGGGGCATTGCTTTACTCGGACGTCATGCAATGCAGCATGCATGTTCTTGATACTCGTTTGCTACGGATACTATCACTTGATTGTTTCTATAGTACTGGTTAATGCTCCGATGGCACTAAAATTCCATCTCAGTAAACAATTGAATACGGCCGTCTCAGTGCACGGTTTTTGTGTTTTACCATTCATTATATGCATGTTTCCTACACATGCAAGCTTATATTGGAAGCTTTTTTCTTCAAAGATACTTTAAGTTAAAATTGTTTTGTTGTTTATAATGTAAATTTAAATAAGAGGACCTAAATTTTATCTATATGTCTATTAATATAAACTAATTAATTAATTAATTAATTAGGATTTTCGTTGCTAATTCTTAATAGATTAAATTGTGGTCTAACTTGGGCATGCAAATTGTGTGAAAGTTTTATGCAAATAATTTGATTTAAAACTTCTGCTGCTATTATTGCGCTATCGTTTGGCTGTCGTTCTAAATCTCTAATAATCGTATGAGATACGCCCGTGATTAATGAAATATATTTGTCTTACTATTTATTAGTAATAGAATTTCATTTTGGCACTTATACAGATCTTCCTACAATCTCAGAACAATCTACTATTATTCTGAGTGAATCAAAATCTCGGGTAAAAGTTTGTTTCAATGTTACCCGAAGTCCAAAGCCTACTCTGAAACTTGATCAACAAGCCAACAAATTCGTCAACAGTTCTGTTAAAATAGACAAGAACTGCGTCTAATTTATGCCTCATAAAGGCAATCATGCCGAAAACATTACTGTGACAGCAGAAAACTGTTTTGGACAATCAACTGTTACCATAGGTCTTCCAAATGTTCAAAGTAAGTTTTCGTTACACTAAAGAATTAACATGAGCGAAGAACTCATAGCTAAGGTATTCGTTTGGACATCACAGGCACTATAAGAACTAAAAACTCTAAAATATATACTCCACCTATTAGTACTTCAAATGCGCTCAGTACTCTTACACTGTCAGAATCATATCCTGTTTCTTCATATTTGAACGGTGCAACGACACAAAGTACTGCAGGAGAAGAGATCAATACAGCTTCATCAGGTAACCATGTATGACCAAATTTTTGGTAATTAATATTTTAAACCTTTTTCTCTTTAGGATTTTCAATTTGGGCATATGCAATTATTTCAGTTTTTGGTATTGCTGCTTTCATATTTATTCTCTGTCTTATCATATTTTATGTTAGAAGTAAGTTGTGGTATTATGCATGCATGCACGCTATATTTACGTGTTGTCATAAATTGTTGGATTAGAGAACACATCTCACAAAGCAGCAAGTCAACATTCAAAGTATTTACAAATATTTGCCAAATAATTACTATATTAAAAATAGTGTTTTAATTAATTATTGATAGAATCGCAACCTACTGTTTGATGAACTGCACCTAAGGATATTTAAGAAACTCCAAAGAGAGTTGCCTAAAGCATAAGTCCTTTCATCATTGCTCAATCAATCATGCCTCCTAACTCGTACAACAAGCGTACACAACGTTTTCGTAGCGCAGCCAAACTTATAGCCGCATCAAAGTTACCTGGTTAGAACATCCAGACGATATGATTTCTTTCGAGGAAACGATCATGGATCCGTTGAGATTGGTGGCACTCCATAATGCATTCGCCTTACAGGCGTACGATATGTTGTTGATCATTGCGTGTGACGTTCGTCATAACCTGGTCAATTTTTGTGGATTCGTG
>CAXXBX010000083.1:117500-197597 GCA_964274945.1 Dehalococcoidia bacterium
TGATTGAAACAGATAGTCACTCACATTGGCACGAGACAAAACAGGAGACACCAATGGAATGTCGCTGATTGTAGTAGAGGCTAGCGCTGGAACGTTGCTAGGGTAGAAGGGCGCGATGGCTGCAATCGACGACTTCGGTGAGCCAGTCGTTAGACAAGAAAATAGTGCACCGAATGCCTGCGCGGGAGAATCCACGTTTTCGAGAATGCAAGCAGTCAGAGAAAAGTTACTGTGAAGACGAACGCCAGAGTGTCCGCGACGAGCGTTTACATCTTCTAGTGCTCTCTCCAAAGCCTCCCGTATGTCACTCGCTGACGTGGTATTGTCAGCAAATTCAGACAGCCAACCGATGGCGAGCTCGAATACCCTCTCGGCGCTCGCAGTAATGCCAAAAGGCACACTCTGAACGCCAATAACAACCAGAATCAGTATCAATCTCATTCTAGACGTGCTTTTACTCGGTCACGCCCATTCACGTGACTTGCTCTAGTGAACTGTGTCTAAAGATTTCTGGCACAAGATGAAACTGCAGATCAGCGCGGCTTCGACACACCTTCAGCACAAGAGTCTACGGTAGCTAACGACGGTCTTATCATTTTCTATGTTAGAAGTAAGTTGTGGTATTCTGCATGCATGTACGCTATATTTACGTGTTGTCATACATTGTTGGATTAGAGAACACATCACACAAAGCAGCAAGTCAACATTCAAAGTATTTACACATATTTGCCAAATAATTACTATATTAATAATAATGTTTTAATTGATTATTGATAGAAACTAAACCTATTGTTTGATGAACGGCATCTAAGAATCTAAAGATATCCCAAGATAGTTGTCTAAAACATAAGTCTTTTCATCATCGCTTGATCAATCATGGCTCCTAACTCGTACAATTAGCGTACAACGTTTTCGTGGCACAGCCCAACCTATAGACGCACCAAGGTTACCTGATTAACAGCCAGACGATATGATTTCTTTCGAGGAAACGATCATGGATCCGTTGAGATTGGCGGCTCTCCAAATGCATTTGCAGTACAGACGTACGATATATGTTGTTGACCACTGAGTGGGCGTTCGTTATGAACTGGTCAATTTTAGTGGATTCGTCCAAGTTTCTTGCAGAGGCGTAGAAAGTGTTCATGCAAACCGTCACCTGGCGCCAAACTTAAGTCATGGTTCGTCTAGATCAATCTGGATTTTAGATTTCTTTCCATAGCAAATTTGATACGCCGCCACTAGATACACCCCAAAGACTATTCGAGTTTGGGTAGGAAACGTCTTGATAGCTTCTCAGTGGTGGTGAAGCGATCTCCAGCTGCAAACGTTTGCAAAGAATCAGTTATAATACATAGACGAAGCCAATCGATGCTATTTCCTATATTCATAAAACTACATCTCTATAATAAGGTGTATTTCAAAATCTGTTTCGATAGATGGTTTCTTGCTTATGTTGAAATGCATATTTTACATAAAATAATTATTATTTTACTATTAAAATAACACAATTGACTATTTACAATATATAATTAACTATTTACAATATATACTAACTAAAATTATGTTTAGCGAGGGAGCACTCAAGTCATTGAATCCAACGAATGAGGAGCCTAGCCGTGTCTATGAATACATACCTAATGAAGATCAAGTGAGGCAAGTGAGACTGGAGTCATGTTATGTTGAACCATCCGAATTTGCTATTCAAGAAACTCCAGCCTACGGAGATGCAGTTTAATTCTTCAGTTGGCGCAACGATGTTCTTGCTACAGATATTTGCACTTCAACTTCATTGGATGACAAACACCCAATTAACTTTAAAGGAGCTAGTGTAGACCTATTTCAGCTTAGACTGTATCGGGAGTAAGGAATAAAATGATTCCATGCATATTAGCACAAACAGAAACATTTACATGTATTAAATGCAAATTAGGAGCTTGCAGCATTAACATTTACGTACATAAAATCTAAGAAACGATCTAGTTAAGCAACAACATAGAAATAACGTCAGAATAAGTAAATGATTAGCAATGAGCTTAAGCATGAAGCATGGACATAAAAGTTAGCGTATTTCTTAGACAGTAGACATTATTTATCGAATAATTAGCAGCAAACAAGAAAATGCAGTTATGTCCAAATTTAAATTAAATCTTTGTCAAATTTTGATTTTAAATAGTTAACTGGTAATCGACTAGTTAAGGTTGCAATGTTACACAGACGATCTAATAGCGAACGGATTTCACGTACTCTAAGGACACCTAATTGATATATACTTGTCTATACCTTGTTGCAACAGACCACAAAAACAGACGTGAAACCTTGTCTGATGCTCGCATGACTAACATGATCATTCGTTTGTCAAATGAGACATCGTATATAATTTCAAATGTTAAAATTATTTTGACTAGATCTGCTAAAATAATAGAAATCTATAACTTTCAACAACAAATATATACATTTTTAAGCAAAAGATGTTTCTAATTTTTTTACAGTACCCATTAATGTTGAGTTTAATCAGAGATCATAGTGTCATTCACGTGTCTAATAAACATGCAATGCAATGTAACTTAATCACATCTTGAACTACGATTTTGTCAAATTAACAAGGCATTAGGTCATGTGTATAATCGTCGTTAATATATCGTCATACCAAACGTACAGTAATCAGAGAGTTGAGCTTAAGAAGTCATTACAAGCGTTAGGTATATGGAAAGTTCCAAGTCCAAATCACTCTGCAACTGATACGTCACATTAATGTACAGAATGCTTGCTCGGAAATAAAATCGTATCAGAAAGCAAATTCCTATGTGAAATGTCTCGCATCGACAATAATGTTTTAGTTACACCATCACACAAGAACGAGTTTGAACTACGTGACACCTACAAAGATTGGATCATTTTATTTATATTAATATTCACTAATTTAGCAAATACTACTTATAACTTTGCTATTATTGATCTAAATATAAAAGTGTAGACTACAGCGCTCATTGTCGCTTCTCTCTGTAATTTGCTGTGCTAACTGTTCTTTTTTTGTGAAAAATATTGATATCGCTAGAATTTGCAATTTCGCAGGATAAGGCATGCTGGTGTCCTAAAATCAAAAATTAGAATATTTAGGCAAAAACATGCACTGTCATACATAACTAACACGAGTGTAAGCGTGACAGATAAGTTGGATATTAGATCATAAATGGTATTTACAAAATATTTACGAAAATGCAGCTACTAGTACGTGAAAATTAAAATCAAAGTTCTTAAATTTGATTTAGAATTGTTTGCTTGGTAATTAACTATAGATTACTTTGTTCATTGAACAGACACTTACCTAACGCATTTCTACGTGTGGTAAATTATAATACACCTAACTGCAGTAATTCTTTACCTTTTTATTACCGACCACGACAAGCAGTTGCCCTTTTATCCCTCGGCATGGTGTAATTGTTTATACATACATATATATATATATGCCATCATCATATATATATATATGCGAGTCATGGACCCTTCTTCGTCGTAACCTCAAAAGTTTGGAGAGTTTTCATCTGCGATGTCTTCGCCGCATATGTGGAATCCAGTGGACTGACTATATACCCAACACAGAAGTGTTATCTCGTTGCAACATCAGTGGCATTGAATCTTTTGTTATGAAATGCCAATTTCGCTGGGCTGGTCACATGTCTCGAATGCCTAATGATAGAATTCCCAAACAACTCCTTTTTGGTCAAGTGGAACAGGGCCATCGTCATCAAGGTGGTCCTAAATTACGTTATAAAGATTCTATCAAGGCTAATATGAAATCTTGTGGGATTGACTTCCTGCATTTTGAGAAACTATCCAGTGATAGAACAAACTGGAGATCTCTCTGCCATTCATCACTCCAACAGTTTGAAGAAAATCGTATTAGACATCTTCAAGCTCAACGTCAGAAACGGAAAGAGCAAATTGTTCCTACCAACAAGTCATTTGTTTGTCAATCTTGTGGAAAGGAATGCCGTTCAAAAGCAGGTGTTAAATCCCACCAGAGACACAGAGGACACTAAAGAGAGTCATCACTGTTATCAGTGGACATGCCATCATATATATATATATATATATATATATATATATATATATATATATATATATATATATGTATATATAAATTTTAATTTTTGAATTAGTTTAATATTTTGTAAATATAATGTTTAGAGTTGTCTTGCCCCCAGACTCTATATATACATCTTGTTTAAGTCAATGAACTGTTGATTGCAATATCACATACAATAATTTGACCAGAACTGATAGAACAGTACGTCCATGTACCTAACTAGCTACGGTATCGCTCAACTGCATTGAGTCGATAAAAGAACATGGTACCTAGATTTTACTGTATACAAGCAGTAGCGCAGCAAAGCATTAGCCTAGCCGATACTAATCTAAGCCGGTACCTCTTTTATCGACTAGAAGCAAACTAATCTTACCTTAATAAATTACAGTAGAAATAATATCAATAGAAATATTGACATGTACGTACGGGATATTTGAAAGGTGGTGTGCTTTACAGATATCACGCCACGTTCGTGTGACTCTCGCAAGGACACAAAGACCTGCAGTCTGTTCTGATAAATGTAACTATTGGCGGCGAGATCGAAAAATTTTATCACAATTTTGTTGTGCCTTACTAGACGAAGAAGTTCTCTATTTCTAAAGTATAGTGAATTGCAGTATTATGGTTATCAGTCATGTTGTACCTACATTATGTTCAGACTCAGCAATGCTCGACAAGCACTTGACATTTTATCTATTTGTCTTTCGGGTATCTATTGTTGTCGCTATTTTGGAGTCAGTCGCTAGTGAACAAACAGTGCGTTGTCGAGTTGATAGAAGAGGTAAATCGTGATGCGCATGCTTGGCCTGCATTTGTAAAATTTTGTAAGAGATTGAGACTGCAGCGTGCATCAGTTAGGAAGTTACTAACTTGATTCAACTTAACTGATATTGATCAGCTGGTTTCTGTGTAGGTGTCTTGCTATATAAGAAAAATATTACGCTGTACAGTCTTGTTGGATCAAATATCGCATTCGTTGCACATAAATTTTCAGCAAATTCAAAAAGGACTGTACCGTCTGAAAAATACAGTTGGACCGTCAACGCTTTTGGAATGAACTTTACCCATCGGTGGCCAAATGCAAACAAAACGTCAAACAGAAACAAATATTGGACAATCTTCATGAGGACTTACAGAAACTTCATAATAAATGGTGTGACAAAGAAATACGATGGTGTGCGCCTAAGATATGAAGTTGTGCTAACTAATTCTTCGAGCTTTCATTCGAAAACGGCGACTTTACGTGTCGGTGGTAAGCAAAATTATAAACCTAAGCAATAAATAATTAATTTATACATTGAAATATTATAATGTGTAAAATAGTATAACAACACTAACTATCACTGTTATGTATATTATCCTAAGTTATCAGAGACGTATCTCAAAAGGTTTCCAGAGTGCTCGAAAACCCATCTTTTTAGCACCCGGGCGTCATGCACGCACATTCCTGATACACGTTTGCTACGGATACCATCATTTGATTGTTTTATAGTCCTGGGCAATGCTCCGATGAACCTAAAAATTCCATCTCAGTAAACAATTGAATACGATCGTCGCAGTGCACGGTTTCATGTTTTACAATTCAATTTAGACCATTTTTTCTAGACATGCAACATAAATTATATTGCAAGCTGTTTTCTTCAAAAACATTTTAAAATTATTCTGCTGCTATTTAAAGTTAAATAAGAAGACTTCAATTTTATATACATGTCTATTAATATACTGATTAACAAATTATGAAGCTCTGATCTTTTGCTAATTCTCCTTAAATGAAATCATCGTCCAAATTAGGCATGCAAATTGTGTGATAATTTCGTGCAAATATTTGATTTTGAACTTCTGCTGCTCTTATAATACTATCGTTTGGCTAGTCGTTGCAAATCCCTCTGATGACCGTATGACATACGCCCTTAATTAAATATATTTTTTCTTACTAGATATTGGTAATAGAATTTAATTTTTGCACATATACAGGTCTTCCCACAATATCAAAACTATCGACCAATGTTATGAGTGAATCAAATTCTAGCGTAAAAGCTTGTTTTAATGTTACCGGAAGTCCAAAGCCTTCTCTGAAGATTGATCAACAAGCCAACAAAATCGTCAGCAGTTCTGTTGAAATAGACGAGAACTGCGTCTACTTCGTGCCTAAAAACGTCAAAGATGCCGATAAAATTACTGTGGCAGCAGAAAACTGTTTTGGACAATCAAACGTTACTATTAGTGTTCCAAAATTTCAAAGTTAGTTGAATTTACACTGAAGACTTAATATGAACGAAGAACCCATAAGTAAAGTATTTGTTTGCACACCGCAGGCACTCCAAATCCCCAAAACGTTAAATCAAATACTCCACCTATTAGTACTTCCAATGCACTCGGTACCCTCAAACTGTCAGAATCATCTCCTGTTTCTTCATACTTAATCGGTACAACAACACAAAGCACTGCAAAAGAACAGGACAATAAGACTTCATCAGGTAGTCATGTATGATCAAATTTGACCAATATTGCAAACATTTTTTCTTCAGCATTTCCAATTTGGACATCTGCAATTATTGCCATTTTTAGTATTGCAGCGGTAATGCTTGTTGTCTTTCTCATCATATGTTACGTTAGAAGTAAGTTTTAGTATTCTACAAGCCCAATAGATCCTTACTCTTTGTCCTTCATTGTTTAATTAGAGAAACGACTATCAACAGCAGCAAGTCAAGAATCAAAGTATTCATACATATTTGTCAAAATAGTTTTCTAAATTTGACCAATTCTCTAGGGACGATGACTTGATGGAATCAGAACCAACTGTGTATGCAATACCAATGAAGAAGCGAGCGGTGGTATCACCTTTCATTAAAGAGTCTGCAACTGTAACAGCAGAACAGCAGCCATCAATGGTCCTAGCAAACAAGCATGCATTAGACTCTTCGCCAACTAACCCACCCGAATGTCTTCTTTACTCGAATTTGTCTCAAGCTGAGACCAACATGGCCTCTCAGGTAATTCCAACAAGCAAATAATTTTAATGCATACAAACTAGTCACAATAGAATCGTTCTTGAAGCGAATTTCAGATACAAACGTTTGAATCTCTTTGCAATAGCATTGCAACCAAATTGCATAATTTATGTCAATTAAAACATTGCTATATATGACGTCACAAACGTCAAGTTCAACAGTACTCTACGCCAGTTACGCGTTCACAGCTACCTTCTCATCATGTAACTGTTTGTTGCTATCCAAGCAAATGATCGATCCTATTTCATTTTAGGGCGTCAAGATTGGCGAGTCTGAGATATTATGCAAGGAAGATGCACACGCAATGTATGCCACACCAGTAAAAACTACAACGGCAAATTCACAGACCAAAATCGAGTACGACAATACGTTAACAGTTACGCAGAAATCGAGCCAGGAAGGCTACGACGTGGCAGCTCCGCACATTATTTATTCAACTGCCCGTTCTCCAAATACGAGGCACGGCGACAGCGCCGCAACGTCGTCGGTAATTCAAACACACAAACTATGTCATGACATGAAAATGAATTGCTGTTATTGTTTTCAAATTTAGACTTTGGAGTATGCTGAGTTACAGTTAGGAAACAACCCGGTGGACCCTGCAGTTCCATCTCATGCTGCTGTCACGTATGCTAGCATAAAAACATAACTATGAAGTTCCTCTTGGCTAAGACGTTTAGCTAACAAGACTTTTGAGTCGGTTCTTTAACGATTATGCAAAAATTTGCGTAATTTTGAAAGACAAGTAAAATTTTGTTGCCACAGGTTAACTCCAAGGTACGCATTTTCATGGTCTTCGCTCGAATTGTCAGACTCCGACTTCAAGAAAATTAGTTTCATATAGGTTTTTAACATAGCAACAGCTTCTCTTCGCGATGTAATCTAATGTATACTAGTAGTAGAGTGCATGGAGTAAGTTAAGTAATGGGTTTCTAGTCAGCAAATCACCTTCTGTTCCAAAAGCAGGTGTGTGGTCTAATAAATTTACAGGGGCGGTGTAGCTGGAGGATGCAGAGCTGTATAGATAAGGCTCTGGGAGGGGAGGACGGGGATCGGGACGCACAAATTTGAGCGCAACTTCCATTTTTGTAAGCAAACAGTATTCTCGTACTACATGTATGTACTCTGATGTCTTTCATGCCCGACCCCAACTTGCGAGTGAATCCGCCGCCCTTGTATTCCTACTGCTAGGAAGATCGGTGCCAATCGTCCTGACGTCTGTTCCAGAAATAAAAAGACAAACATTCCTCTTCTTATTTATATCAGCTGTCCTGCTGTTGGTAATATCGCCAAGAAACAGGCTGAGAAATTGACAAAATACAGTGACTTGCGGATGGAGGTAAACCTCATGTGGCAGTGTCGGACACTTGATGTACCAGTGGTGTTGGGATCGCTGAGCACAGTGCACGCAGGTATTGCACGGTGGCGGAACATTATTCGAGGTAATCACCACTTGCAGCACTTACAGAAAGCAGTGCTTCTTGGATTCAGTCGGATCCTATGTAAAATCGTGTCTTCTGTGTAGACATGCAGCCATGATGATCTAAGCACCTCTGAGGCAGGGTTTGGTTATGGTGCTTACAAAAGACATTACAAACCAAACTAATCTGATCGAACACAACAACAACAATAATAATAATAACAATAATAATAATAAGGTGTGGCTTAATAGTTAGCGACAATGATTAACACTCTATGGTTTGGAGGTTCAAAACCTAGTGAAAAAATTATATTATGAAACTTGTATTTCTTCCATTCTCATGTTTCTCTAATTTTGTCCAGGACACTATGACTCGTTTCAGTCGTTGGGGAGTTTGACGATGACGTTCAGCGCTTTTCTGGTGGTCATTGATATCCACTAGGCTTGCTGTTACGTGTTCGCGGTCAACGTAGTGCCTGTAATATACATCGAATTGGCTAGTCATTGATCGCTGTGTGAACTCCACAGAAACATGTACCCTGATGGTCTCACCTGCCGGGTTAATGGGCGTCCAGATGCGGGTAAAGACCACACTGGAGGAGCAAAACTACACATAATAATATTTATATTTTTTCTCACTAATAGTGCAGTTGTAAACAAAAACAAGAAACATTAGCGAAACAAAGACAGTAACTAAGTAACTACACATCAACTAATGAACAAATATAAAGCAATAAATGGTAGTAAAGAACTTATCCCTTCCTTCAAGTCTCTGTATGACCATGCAAACAACTAAGTTCTTTGCTAATACAAGGTTGTACCTCTTTGCCCTCCACGAGCTTCCCTCACCAGACTATTTGCTGGGTATAGTGCCCTTTTCATGGACAATGTCTGCTGCTTAGCCTAATTATCTTCTCGGACGCTTCAGTATATAAATCACTCAGACTTCTTTGACTAGTATAGAATATCTACCCTTCATAACATATTTATATATCTTTATTCCTACGGCTCTAAATTAAAAAATATTGCTAGCGCTGTGTACGCATAGAGTCACATCACAATATGTACGAATGCCACACAAACGCGAAGGAGCGTATCTAACAGTACCGCAAAGCGCACACTTCACACTGCCATAGTCATTGACTCAATAATAACTGTTCTCTTGCCTTGATGGCCCAAAACGAGTTTACTGCACATTATGTCTGTATTTCAGGTAGAGGTTCGTTTCTACCTCCGTCAAATGCCATTTCCATCTTGTCTTTGTATTCATCTTTCGCCAATGGAGGCAACTGTCTGGTGCGAACATCGAGTCGTTGACTGTCCCTACTGTAAACCAAACCACCATCTTGCGCTGTTGTAAAACCAGATTCAATAACATGATCGTTGCGTAAAACACCATCCGTCAAGACATTTCTTGTGCTGCCAGCTTGAATAGACGCCATTGAACTTGTAGCTGTATTCGTGTCGAGAGCCTGTTTGATTTACTGGCCTGTAGCAAACACTCCAGGCTTGCTGTGATCTAGATCATACTTTATGCAACCATGTTTACGTAGCATTATCAGTCCGGCATTGCCTAGCAGACACACACAGGCGATTGCAAAAAGAACCCAGAAAATACCTCCCATATCCAATAGATTAAGTGCTCTATTGTTACCACTGAGACTGCCCTCTTGGCAGCTGCTGTGTTGTCTTCCTACCAGAAAGTAACGCTCCTCCAGCTCTTCAAAGTAACCATCATCCCAAGCTGTTAAAATTCGAGTGTCAAAATAGTTTATCAGATCTTTGTGAATCTCACTAAGGCCGGTGCGTCGTAAAGCGAATCCGACATGAACGTCTTTCCGCGTGGCTTTTACATTGGCAAGCTGACATAATGCGTCTTCGCTTTGCTGTACGCTCACGACACTCTCGTCGTCGAGGAACGCTGAAATGGTGCCGTTGCGTAGTGCAGCATTGACTTGAGTTGTGTTTGGAAAACTAATAATGTTTGTTTCATTGAACGTACAGGTAAATCCGGTCTTTCCCGTCAAGTAGCTGACTAACGCATGTACGGATAGAACGCCAATCTTCTGTTGTTTCAGTTCTTTGAACGTCGTGAATGCCAGCTTTTTCGTCTGTAGGATAGAAACCGTGAGATTAGCCGTGAAGCACGACGTAAGAATAAGAACCACAAAACAAATGACGAGAGCAAAAATGCGCTCAGGCAGCGTTATTGCGGCATCGAGATCTTGTGTGTAGCTAAGAGTCAAGAAAGAGTAGAATATGGAATTCCACAACCCGGGGGCTCCTTCGGGAACTCGTCTCTCTTCCTTTCTAGGAGATACATAGCGAAGCCGACTAAGACAAAAAAGACGAAAATGCATATCCAAACGACCGTCGAGAAAGGATCAAGAACCCGATCGACTCATTGAAACAGATTTTTTCCTTGAGTGACGAGAGCTCGAATCGTAAACGTGCCAATATTTTTGTAAAAGTGACACCAAAATGTGTTAAGTTTAGCATATAGAATGGAACGGGGCCTATTGTCATGTTGTATGTGCTGTTTTGTTGACTGAGTGATGTAAGCATCTTTATCCACGTGCCATTATGCCTCTCCAACTCATAGTTCTCCACGCATCCCTTTATCACATACTTAAACACGTCGACAGCCCAGCCTGAAAACCTCTCGTTTCCTTGTCGGTTCGAGTGATATTGAATGTAGGGACGATATTCGGAAGCGACGAGCACGCGCAGCTTCCGACGACATGCGTCTAGCTTTCCCACCGGGACGCAGTACCCGCCGCTATGCCATCGTGGAGTCGGTCACGTCTCTATGAGCTTTGATCGTTGGTTCCATTGGAAGACTCGAATAAAGTCGAAGTTTGCGTGATTCGAAGAGTTTTTACTATGTTGATAATGTCAAACCTATCCGAACATAAAACTATTATAAAACAAATGCGTATATACGGGCATGCTGTTGACAACCCGTATATATACCTTGGTTCCCGTGTTCCATCATTTTGAAAAGCAATGTGACCAGAAACACCAACAAAGAGCACCGATTTGAGTTGGTTAGTAGCTTTTTGCTCTCTAGCAGATAGCTGAAATTAGAAACATCTGGTTTGGTGAAATGCAGAGTAACATTTTGGCAAAGACTAGCGTCGATAGCTAAAGCAACGCTCCACACTGAATCGTACGTATTGGCCAGAAGCGACTTTTTCAGTATAGCTTGACTCACGTTCCACGAGGTCCCATCTGTACACAAAAGATTGCAACAGTATTCGTTTGTGTCTCCGTGTGTGTGTGTGTGTGTGTGTGTGTGTGTGTGTGTGTGTGTGTGCGTGGTGCTATAACTCAGTTGGTTACAAAGTCATCCATAGCGTGTGCATATCCGGGAAACCCTAACGTTGCAAGTTAAAGTTAGAGTGATGACGAGCTTTCGCATAATTACCTTGGGAAATAAACTCACGGACAATAGCCTCTCTTGACTCAGGAGTATAAATGAGTACATGGTCTTTGACTGGGAATCTAAGCTGCCATAAGCTGCAATCCAGATGAGACTTCGGGTGCTCCTGCAAGTACCTTACCCGGTACCAAGAGATTTCCAGCTCAGGCTCAGAGTTCTCTTAAGTAGCGCACAAGAGTCGATGGCAGCTGTTGGCTGGAGGAGTAACCATTTACCAGTAACTGGCAGCAGCTGCTAACGCTTAGGATTTTAGGTGCCTGTGTGTGCGTGTGTTTGCAAGTGTGTGTGATCGTGTGTGTGTGTGTGTGTGTGTGTGTGTGTGTGTGTGTGTGTGTGCGTGTGTGTGTGTGTGTGCGTGTGTGTGTGTGTGTGTGTGTGTGTGTGTGTGTGTGTGTGTGTGTGTGTATGCGTGTGTGTGTGTGTGTGTGTGTGTGTGTGTGTGTGTGAGTGTGTGTGTGTGTGTGTGTGTGTGTGTGTGTGTGTGTGTAGCTGTGTGTATGTGGTGTGTGTGTGTGTATGTTGTTTGTGCGTGTGTGTGTGTGTGTGTGTGTGTGTGTGTGTGTGTGTTTGTGTGTGTTTGTGTGTGTGTTTGTGTTTACGTGTGCGTGTGTGTGTGTGTGTGTGTGTGTGTGCGTGTGTGTGTGTGTGTGTGTGTGTGGAGGCGTTGCCAACCTGCAGTCATGTTGACATGAGTTCCCAGCACACCTTTAATATGAACTACAGTATCACGGTAAAGCAGTGAGCTCTCAAAAACACACTCTGGCTGGGAAGAGAGAGACTAATCCACGCGTAATCTTTCACCACTATTCCCTGCCTGTTTGCTCCTGAGAATACTGCATGATACACCTCAACACGAGCCTCAAGTGACGTAACAATAATTGTCACTCCGCTGTCTTTTATGCCATCAATTGCCCTCTTTATCGAACTGCTAAACGTAGCATTCTTATCCGAAATTGGAGCAATAATTTTTTTCTTGACAATAGGATAGTTAATCAAGCCGTTAAAAAAAGGTAGCTGTAGGACCGCTTCAGTAGCCTCATAAGTGTTGGAGACCAAAATAGCGAGATCCTTCATGAAACAAAAAGGCTTGTCAGAATCTGATTTGAGCACCATCACTGCCTGCCTGCCTCATAACTTCGGTCGGCACTACCAACTCCATAAATTCTGTGTAGATGGCTCTACCTAAATTCGACAAAATACCCTTTGAATCTGCGACATAGAGTGGAGTGTCTCCCATCGGAGGCAACTGTCCAAAGTCTTCGATCAGTACCAAGGACAGACCACCGAAAGGCTCCGTAGCATGGTGTGGACGTGGCTGGCACAACCTCTGATGTCTCATACCTAATTGATGCCGACCACTCATTGACATTTAGTCTATAATTACATAACGACATTGCTTTAACTGTTCCTGCAGATTCTGTAGTTCAAGACCACGCAATTCATTACTTGCCGTACAGTTGAAAGGCAGTTTTAAAAAGAGTGCAATGTTCTACCGTTCACATTAAACGCTGCTACTCCTGTCGGAGCAGCGATACAACATGCCCCTCTGAGTAGAGAACGGAAGCATCCGATAAGATACGACTTACCGGTACCAGCCGTTCCACATATGACACATTGAATTGGATCCGGCGACAAACCCTGGTTAAGTTTTCGAAATGGCATTTGACTATGTCATATGCAACTCGCTGATTGTCTAGTAAGAAATGAGGATTACAGTCGCTCAGGTCAACGTTCTGATCAACTACACCGTGTTCAGATTTATTACGAGCAATAAATGTTATGGCTTTCTGGGCATCAGGAAAATTAAAATTCAGCATCTAACTGACACAATACCATCCAGTCTTCTACTGCGTGCCATCTATTATTGCACGTACCATTTTCCTCAACATCGCAGGGTGCTAGATTGTCACTATCGATTTCTACTTCGTCTCGATCTGTTGCCCTTTCAACGTCCTGACCAAAACAAATCCGACGAGTCAAGTTGTCAGTTCGATTCGATTAACCATATCCTTCAGTTCTTCCACGCTCAGATGGTTTTCACCAATTCTTTGCTTGACAAACACACGGCCTGTCTCGAGAGCTCGCCATCTCATCATGGTGTTCAGTGCAAAGTAACGAAATCTGGGATGCTGCACAAACCGTCCATCACGATAGCGAATGAGATGCTTCGAGTACTGACCGAGCGTTAGCCGTCGCTGTCTCGGCGCCAGATACTCACCAGCACCCGTCGGAAACAGAGTAGGAAACGCTCTGCTCCAGTTACCTTCCGAATTAAACTCGTCGATCAACTGATTGGTAATAGCGGGCCAACCGACGAAATTAGCCATCGGCTGATCATTCTTTACAATCTGATCAGATATGGCTGAATGAGCATGCGCGATAAGTGCAGTACACGTACGGGCACCTTCATTCACCGAATCGTGAATGATATCGTTCTCACACTTACGCGTACCTAGCTGCGGAAGCACTGTTCGCTGCAGTGGCAAGTCCTCATCATAAGACGAGCCTTTTTGCTAAGATTGCTCGTCTACGTTAGCGTCATCGTTAGGGTCTAGTCTGGCTAGGTCATCGTCCTCAATCACTTGCAAATCGGACAACGTACCGTCTTCTGGCAACGAGTCTACAACGTCGTAGTTTATGGCTACGTTAGAATAGTAATGTTTATTGCGTATGAGCCAACGAAGAGCTTCCAATACTACAGCACGTTGAGCTACTTGTACCTTGGAAAGTCTTCAGAACGTTCTGTTCTGGTCGCTTGTCTCAAACGCTTCCTTATCTTCGCAAAGTTGGGACGCTAATGAATGCTCACCAGCGATTGGTCACTGGTCATTATGCGCGGAATTGTTACGTCAGGCCATTGCTTAGGCGTTGGATTGTTACGTCACCTACGTTTCGCATCCCAAAACGATTGCTGATTGGCTCAAAAAAATCCCCGAGCGTGACACACGCTTAAAAACAAACATAGTTACAAACAAACATAGATATGTAGCGACATACCAATAGACAGACCGAATTCAGCCCGTTTAGAGTGAGCTTCTCGCGATCGAAGCAGTCCACCACTTAATGTGGTGTCCTTCTATTACGCTCGTAGCTTAACTAATAATGATCATCCGTTTGTCAAATGAAATATCGTATATAATTTTAAAGGTTACATTATTTTGGCTGCAACTGCTAAAATAACAGCAATCTATAACTTCAACAACAAATATATACATCTAAGCAAATCGATGTTTCTACCGCCTTGCAGAACATATTAATGTTGAGTTTGATCAGAGACCACAGTGTCAGTCACGTGTACAATAAACATACAATGCAATGTAACTTAATCACATGATGAACTACGATTTTGTCAAATTGACAAGACATTAGGTCATGTGTATAGTCGTCGTCAATTTTTGTCATACCAAACGTACAGTAATCGGAGAGTTGATTGTAAGAAGTTGTTGCAAGCGCTAAATATATGGAAAGTTCCAAGTCTAATTCACGTCACATTAATGTACAAAATGCTTGCCTGGACATAAAATCTTATCAGAAAGCAAATTCTTAGGTAAATGTCTCACATCGACAATAACGTTCTTAGTTACACCATCACACAAGAACGAGTTTAAACTGCGTGACACCTACAAAGACTAGATTATTTCATTATATTAATATTCCCTAATTTAGCAAAATACCACAGTTAAAGGGAGGGTGACATGCAAAAATCGCTACCTATTTTATAACTTAGAAACGTTGCTTTGCCAGTCAAATAAATGCATGAATTTTTTAGAATTTCTAGCTAATGTTCTAAGGGTTAAAACGAGGGTTCTTTTGGCTATTATTTGGCTCCGCCTTTCATCTTCCGGCAATTTTGAGGCGTGTCCGTCGTGACATCACGAGTTGAACGGAAACTGCTCGCGCAGAAGTAAATCAGGTCTACAATGGTGAAGCGATGTGTTGCGGCTGGCTGTTCTAACTCACACAGCGACCAAGTCAGCTTGTTTTCTTTCCCACAAGACCCAGTTCTTCGAAAGCGATGGACAGAAGCAGTACAGAGGACTAGAGACAAATGGAATGAGCCTTCACGGTATTCGGTTCTATGCAGCGACCACTTTACAGAGGACTGTTTTGAAACCGATCATCTTTTGGCCTCATCGTTTGGCATCGCCAGGCGAGCACGCCTGAAGCCAGACGTCGTTCCAACGCATTTTGTCAGAGCGAATTTGAGAACAGGCGCCTCTGGATCGTCAGCTATGTCTTTGGAACGAACACGGAAACGAACGTCCACTGGCGGTGAGAGTGAGTTGACAAGCAAGAGGGGAGCATATGACAAGAGACAAAGAGCTAGGGTATGTAGCTATTGTGTAACGTCGTATTGACAATTGATAGAAGTGTTGCATTGTGAATGCACCTCAACGTGTGATTTGCAGTAGGCGTGTTGCTAGAAGTGTGGTTAGTAGCCTTAGGCTTGAAGTGTGAACACAACGGCGAGGCTTCGCTGCAGTTTAGACTGATTTTTATGCGTTTACTTTGCAGCTTCTACAGGAAATTGTCAGCACTCCAAAGCACCTGTGGAAAGAGAAACAGAAATGGAATCTACTTGGCAAGACAGTGAAGACAATGAGAGTGAGAAGAGTGCAACTCATGCAGATATTGGTGTACAGGCAGTATGCCTACAGGATATTCCACGCAGATCCACAGTAAATGTCAGAGTTCAAATAAAGCCAAAAACTGTCTCCAGGGGTGAGTGACAGGAGTTTGATTACTGACTAACAACTTGTGCGAATGTACCTACAAATTAGAGAATTACACATGCATGCATGTACTAAGTTTTGGAGTCAACAATAAATTCTAAAACTACTTACTCCTGTGGAGTTTCATCTTCATCATCATGACCATGCTCCTGCCGATATTGAAAGTACGCTGTTTGAAGGACCCACACATTCAGGCAGACTGGTTCAAATTTTTCGTGCTCTGTGATACACTTGCATGATGTTACACTTTCTTCCAGTTTCCTTTCAATGTTGTCATACTCGCAACAGCACACACATTCGTCTACTGTAGGCATAACTTCGCACTGTCCACAGCTGCACCTTCATTTCAACACAACTATTTGTACTCGAGGTTGCACGTGAAAGGTATGACGTCATGCAGCTGTATATCAGGACCCTAAAAGGTATACATCATTTTTCTGCCCTGACCAGACATGATATTGCTATAAGTGAATCATGATTGGCTACTAAAGGTAAAGATAAGCTTGTCAAACGATTCCTGTACTCTCTGGTTTCCTGGTGTACGGCCACGTGACGACAGACGTCAAGTGTAAACACTCGCAAAAACAAGCGGAAAGCGATCACAAAGCTACTGCAATCATGCTTACCAGTCTAAATTCTGAAGTCTTTCATCGTTTTGCGTGCCATCATTGGCCGGACTGTGAGAAGATGAGCGGTTTTCGCTTTCCACAGGCTCGTACTGGTAAGGCCCTACAATGCCTCCAGAAGCTATAATTTCCTCCTGAAATGTGTTGGAGCTACTGCTATTCAACGACGACCTGCTGTAACTCAAATCTAAGCTGGCAGAGTCGATGCTAGATTGACTTGGACTATGTTCTTCCTCCATCTGGAAAAGCCTTACGCGACTTCCGTTCAACTTGTGATGTCACAACGTACACGCCTCAAACTAATCGGAAGGCGGAAGGCGTGGTCAATGGGTCACCGAAAAAACCTACGTTTTAGCCCTTAGAACATTAGCTAAAAATTCTAAAAAAATTCGTGCATTCATTTGAATGGCAAAGCAACGTTTCTAAGTTATAAAATAGGTAGCGATTTTTGCATGTCACCCTCCCTTTAACTTTGCTTTTATTGATCTAAAGGTAAAAGTTTGGACTACAGCGCCCATTGTTGATTCTGTCTGAATTTTTGATGTACCAACTGTCCTTTTGTGTAACAAATATGAATATCGTTAGAATTTGCAATTCCGCAGGATACGGCATGCTGGTGACCTAAAATCTAGAATTAGATAAAAGTAACAACATGCAGATACGTCAAACATATTAACTAACACGATTGTAAGCGAACACATGACAGATACAATATATTGGATATTAAATCATAAATTGCATTTAAATTTTTTTAGAAAATGAAGCTACTAGTATGTGCAAATTAAAATCAAAGATTTTGATTTTGATTTAGAATTTTTTGCTTAGTAATTAACTATAGATTACCTTTCTAATTAAACAGACACCTACCTATCGCATTTCTATGCATGGTAGATTAAATACACCCAAATGCTGTAATTGTTTACCTTGTTAGTACCAACCACGAAAAGCAGTTGCCATTTAACCTTCGGCATGTTGTAATTGTTTATACATATAAATATAAATATAAATTTTAATTTTGAATTAGCTAAGGATGTTGTAAATATAATGTTTAGAGTTGTCTTACTCCCCACACTATATATATATATATATATATATATATATATATATATATATATATATATATATATATATATATATGCACACACACACACACACACACACACACACACACACACACACACACACACACACACACACACACACACACACACACACACACACACACACACACACACACACACACACACACACACACACACACACACACACACACACACACACACACACACACATATATATATATATATATATATATATATATATATATATATATATAGATATAGATATAGATATAGATATAGATATAGATATATAAATATATATAGATATATATCTTGTTTATGCCAATGATCTGATGATTACAATAATTTGACCAGAACTGATAGGACAGTACGAATGTAACTAGCTATGGTATCGCCCAATTGGATTGAATCGATAAAAGAGCATGGTACCTAGACTTTACTGTATACAAGTAGTAGCGTAGCAAAGCTTTAGCCTAGCCGGTACCTATTATTTCGAATAGAAGCAAACTAATCTTATATTAGTAAATTACAGTAAAAATAATATCAATAGTAATATCGACATGTACGTACGGGATATTTAAAAGGTGGCGTGCTTTACAGATATCACGCCACGTTCGTGCGACTCGAGCAAAGAGACAGAAGCCTACAGTCTGTGCTGATAAATGTGGCTATTGCGGCGAGATTAAAAAAATCTTATAACAAATTTGTTGTGCCTTGCTAGAGTAAGAAGTTCTCTCTTTGTAAAGTATGGTGAATTGTCGTGTTATGGTTATCAGTCATGCTGTAACTATATTATGTTTAGACTCAGCAATGCTCTACAAACACTTGAACTTTCATCTATTTGTCTTTCGGGTATCTATTGTTGTCGCTTTTTTGGAGTCAGTTGCTAGTGAGCAAACAGTACTTTGTCCAACTGATGATAGCAAAGGTAAATCGTTATGCGCATGCTTGACTGGCATTTGTAAAGTTTTGTAATAAAGTGAGACTGCAGCGTGCATTAATTAGAAAGTTACTAAGATGCTACAACTTAACTGATATTGATCAGCTGGTTTCTGTGTAGTTGTCTTGCCGTACGAGAAAACTATTACGCTATACAGTCTTGCTGGAACAAATATGGAAATCTTAGCACGTAAATTTCCAATAAACGAAAAGTCAAACAAGTTTGTAGATTCTCAGAATTACAGTTGGACCGTCAATGCTTTTGGAACTAACTTTACCTATCAGTGGCAAAAAGCAGTCAAAGCGTCACACGGAAATACATATCCGACAATCTTCAAGGCGTTTTACAAAAAGCTCAAAGTAATTGGTATTAAAAAGGAATACGATGGTGTGCGCCTAAGATATACAGTTGTGCTACCTAATTCTACGAACTTACATTCAAAAACGGCGACTTTACGTGTCGGTGGTAAGCAAAATTATAACAAAGAGCAATAAATAATTCATAAATAATTGATAAATAATTAATTTATACATTGCAATATTTTAATGTTTAGAATATTATAACAACATTAACTCTCATTGTTATGTATATTATCCTAAGTTATCAGAGACGTATCTCAAAGGTTTCCAGAGTGCACAGAAACCGATCTGTTTGGCACCCGGACGTCATGCATGCAAGTTCTTGATACACGTTTGCTACGGATACCATCATTTGAATGTTTCTATAGTCCTGGGCAATGCACCGATTAACCTAAAAGTTTCATCTTAGTAAATAATTGAATACGACCGTCTCAGTGCATGGTTTTATGTTTTACCTTTTATTTTAGATGCAAGTTTTATGGAAATGCAAGCTAAATTATATTGGAAAGTGTTTTCTTTAAAAAAATTAAAATAATTATGAGTGTGTGTGTGTGTGTGTGTGTGTGTGTGTGTGTGTGTGTGTGTGTGTGTGTGTGTGTGTGTGTAGATGTGTGTATGTATGTGTAAGTTTGATAGGCGGCTAGACCGGATCACCTATGGGTCAAAAATTTGGAGTACGGGCGTAAATCGACATGGGTAAAAACATAGATAGAGTGGCGTCAGCTTAAGCTTCGGCTTCAGTCGGGTCCCCTTTTGGGGTGCAACGTAGTACGACACAATGCTGTTCATCGTTCAAGAAGAAAACTGAATACCTCTGATAGACTCAATTTGAAGGAAGTTTAGTTACTTGAACTCAATCTCATAAGGTAGTTTTGTTTTCTCATAACTAAGAGTGCAATGTTCACTTTCATTAGGCATTCTTTGTTCACATGCCATTGTTACGTCACGATGCTATAGCTATCCAGCAGTCCCATCAGACTGCGTTATCTGAGCAAGCTGTAGTTGATTTGCTTATATTAAATATCAAACTACATCCAGAGCAAAAAGATAGGGGTTCCAAAAAGAAATATTGTTTAGTGCGCATCAAGATTAAAAATGTGCTGAGTATATTCCAAAATATCCCAGGAGGACCCGCCTCTCCGCGCACATTGGATAACATCAAACCACGTCCAGAGCAAAGAGGTAGAGGTCCACTTTAGCAATGGTCTGTGCGTATTGGAAACCTGCTGAGTATATTTTGAAATATCCCAAGAGGACCCGCCTCCACTCGCAAGCGAATTTCTCTGCAACGGTACATCGGACCTCCGCAAAAATTAAGCTGAGCACGGACGGTATGCACGGAGCGTGTCGTTTATTACCGGCGACGTCAAAAAGACAAGACATTTTTGAGTTGAATATTTGCGTATTTTTCCGAATACGCTCGCCAAATACCTGCCGCATTCGCTTGTTTCCTGCAACAGCAGCAACGTCTTCTAAGTGATAACATCCAATGGGACTGTTGTAATGGCTCCGAGAAGACTCACTGAAGAAGCATGTGACTGCATTTGCACTGAATCCAACCTACACGTTTGCTGCACCGAGCGCAACACTGGGAGTGTGAAAACATTAAAAACGGAGAGCAAACAGGGCGCTAAATCATTCAAGCTTGCATGTCAAGCTACTGCATGTATCCTATGGGTGAGTAAGAAACTGCACGTGACTTTCCACGGGAAAGTCGCTGCGAATTTCTTGAAATGGAACACTCGATTAAGTTTTTATTTGTCTTCAACGGGATATTGTTATATCCGGATTAATAATCAGTCAGTTTAATGAATTGGACGCCGGTTAATTAACCGGAGGTCCAGATTTTAAACGGGACATCCCGATTCCTAACCAGTTAACCATTTGTACGGTTAAGTAACTAGGTGTTCGGTCTCAGCAATCCGGATAAAGAACTGATTAATACATGACTCTCTTAACCACTTTAGCAATAATTATACACCTTGACGGTAACATTAATTCAGATATAACGACCAACAAAATGTCACCGAACAACCATGCATGCATTATCCATGTCGACAACTGGCGCACAGATACGTGCTTGACACAACTTTTCTGCTCGCGCAACGCAAGTGAAAGAGCTTCTGACACTTTAAACACGGAACAGTTGGACTTGAAAATTCTAATGGTAGACGGCAGATGCAGTGTAAAGCAATTGCAACAAGGGCTGGTCTCACTTTTTGACACTAGCTGCACCTCTTTCTCCAAAAATGAAACGAGAAAATGAGTTATAGTTCCTTTCAAAATATATTGCAATAAGTGCTGCCTCATTTCACTCTGTCTGTGTTGGACATCAGCTGGATCTATTCCAGACGCTAGCTCAACCGCAAATGCCCGAGCGAATAAACCACAGTCACATTACCCCTTCTGTATGTGAACAGAAACTAATTTAACCTTAAGGTTCTGTAAATTGTAGCAAGTTGAGCATGAACATCCTGTGCTATGTCACCCAGAAACAAACTTTTATAAAGGCTTAATTCACCAGCCTCGTCACTTGCTGACGTTACCCAGTGATTTCCACGAGAAGGATGCATTTGAATGGACTTTGTGCGGGATACAAAGAACTGTAACCTATTGAAAAGGGTGTGTTTTGAAAGCCGTTGCATGGAAGGAAAATAACGTGTATCAGCTTTTGCTCAGCGTTAATTATCAAGTCATTCAGGCAAGCAGTGGAAGACTCAAGAATTTTGATTTACCTTTTCCCGATTCCTATAGACGTTCTCGTAGCAGCTGTTGTCCAATGTCGAGGGTCAGAAAAGACTGAATTGCCGGACTTCTTGCTCAAAGTTGCTTCCTAGCTCAAATTAACTTCTGGTTTCCTCTCGCAGCTCGTTTCTTTTTGTGGCTGGCCTTGGTTGTCTGCTGTCTTACTCTTAGCTATAGTCTTCTTGGATTCTTTGCCATCTGTGCTGCCATTCTTGCAGGACTACCCAGCGTGACACCTGCTGCTACACAACCTCTGAGCTTTCCAACAACGACAACGTTCTGTAGTACAGCCTTACTTACAAATGCAACGGGACGTTCCTGTTACATTCCAGACAGGTGACTTGCAGATCGCAAGCTCATTCTCTTTGAGGCGGTAATTCAAGGCCGGCAGATGTTTCCTTTGCCGCCTTATCAACTTATCTTGCCGCGTCAAGCGCCTACACTACTGGGTTCGGCTGAATGTGGACGCGCGAGCAGATCTACTGTGGTGGAATATCTTCCTGGTTCGGTGGAATGGCACGTGCTCTTTACGTACTGTTGTCTCGCAGCCCTCAACGCTGCAAATGAGTTCGGACGCCTTTGGTCTATGGGTTTGTGGAGCTGTATGGCGCGAGCACTGGCTGCAATGGCAATGGTCTATAGCGTGACGTGATTGCAATATCGCAGTAAAGGAGTGCCTGCCGGTTCTTTTCTTTAGCGTCGCTTGGGTTCGTTAATGTCACGGCGAGTGCATTCAGTTTCGGTGCGACAATACCACTGTTGTGTCCGCCTTGCGTAACTACTCATGTCACGACAAGCTGGTCATGCACCTGCTGAGGCTTCTCACGTTTGTGGCAGCCAATTATTCATTCACTTGGCAGGCCATAACTATTCCGGAAAAATATATTTACGTCGCGGATACCCAGTCTCGTAACAACCTACTAACGGCCGCATTTTCACCAACAGCTACATTCAGCCCCGGATCAGTCTCGGTGCAATTCCTAACGCTCCTGAAACCGTCAGACATCGACTGGAGCTCACCCAGCTGGAGGTCGAGGCCATTTGACTCTTTTCGTTCGTTTTAGCTCCGGCGACTCTGAGGTCTTACGCTACCGGTCAATCTCGTTACCGCCGATTTTGCTAAACACTCTCATTTCTTTCACTGCCTACATCCGAACGTACTCTGTGTCTATTCGTCGCGGCTCTCAAGAAACAGCAGCGTACGCACAAGACCATCAAATGCTACTTATCTGCCGTACGTCACCTGCATATTCAATATGGCCACGAAAATCCGTTTGCGTCTCCTCTTCCCCAACGAACATATGTCCTGCGTGAAGTGCGCCGCACACAGGGTAAGGGCCACACCCGTCAACGCCTTCCCATCACACCGATGGAGCTGAGCGCGATCAAGGGCATCTGGTCTCAGCAGCCTCTTAGCTACGATACCGTTATACTCTGGGCAGCCTGCTGCACGGATTATTTCGGTTTTCTGAGGGCGGTCAAATTCACCGTGGCATCATTGTCGGCCTTCGACCCTGCATCTTACCTCACACCTCAGAATATTACGACCGATTCTCACGAGAACCCAACACTAGTGCGTCTGCACCTCAAGCAGTCAAAGACAGACCCCTTCCGCCGCGATGCCGATGTCTGTATTGGACGGATCGCCAATGAAATCTACCCTGTATCATTACTCTTGGCATACATGGCTGTCAGGGGCACTCGCTCGGGACCGCTGTTTATCTTTAGCGACGGCTGTCCTCTATCCCGCGTCAGACTGGTGCAAGAAGTGCAGCGGTCGTTGTCATCAGCAAGGATAGATTGCTCAGGGTTTACTGGCCACAGCTTCCGAATCGGTGCCACCCCTACTGCCAAGGCCCGTGGCGTAGACGACTCTACCACCAAAGAGTTGGGACGGTGGAAGAGTAAGACGTTTAACGCATACATAAAGTTGCCTGTTAGGCATCTTGCACGCTGGTCAAAATAAGTAGCCTCCTAGTTTGTGTCATTACCGCTGTATACTGATAATACATCTAATATAGAGAACACTAGCAGCATGGCGTAATGATGTAGGATCTTTGTGCAGACACCATCCGTGCGCTCGCTAGACACCCATTTTTTCGTGCATGCTTTCTGAGGACTCGCTCGTCTTTGCAAGCTGCTGTCTGTCCCTTGGGTCAGTCACCCAACCGTTCGTGATCCGCAGACTTAGAGTACAGTCTCGAGTCTGGTTTCCGTACCTGGACCGAAGGTTTGCTTGAAGAACAAACCTCGTTTGGGCCGGGACCCAGGCCTAAAATGCCTGTTCCCTGAAAAACCAAACCAGAAGCAAGTGGCGCATGCGCAGAGGCCCGGGGTGTCAACCCACGCGCCACGGCCACACTTTCCGACCAGGCAGATGTGGTGTCGTGCAGGAAAATCTCAGCGAGTGAAGGTAAGGAGTCAACTGATTCTTCCGTCTTAACACTACAGCACTCTGCCCGTACGAAGTAAGGGTCATGTGTGTAGTGTTAAATTAAAAGACCTCAATTTTATCTAAAATTCAATTAATATACTAATTAATGAATTAATAAAACTCAGATTTCTTTGCTAATTTTAATAGATTAAATCATGGTCCAAATTAGGCATGCAAATTGTGAAATACTTTTGTGCAAATAGTTTGATTTTGAACTTCTGCTGCTCTTATGATACCACGGTTTGGCTAGTCGTTAAATCCCTCTGATGACCGTATGAGATACGTCCCTGATTAAAGATATTTTGTCTCACTAGTTATTGGTAATAGAATTTAATTTTTGCACATATACAGGTCTTCCCACAATATCAGAACAATCTACCGTTATTCTGAGTGAATCCAATTCTCGTGTAAAAGCTTGTTTTAATGTTACTGGTAGTCCCAAGCCTTCTCTGAAAATTGATCAACAAGCCAACAAAATAGTCGACAGTTCTGTTGAAATAGCCGACAACTGCGTCTACTTCGTGCCTGAAAACGTCAAAAATGCCGAAACAATTATCGTGGCAGCAGAAAACTGTTTTGGACAATCATATGCTACCATTAATGTTTCAAAATTTCAAAGTTAGTTGAATTTACACTAAAGACTTGATATAAACAAAGAACACATAATTAAAGTATTCGTTTGCACATTGCAGGCACTCTAGATTCTCAAACCATTAAATCACATACTCCACATGTTAGTAATGCCAATGCAAACGGTACCCTCAAACCGTCAGAATCCTCTCCTGTTTCTTCATACTTAATCAGTGCAACAACACAAAGCACTATAGAAGTAAAGAACAAGACTTCATCAGGTAGTCATGTATGATCAAATTTGACCAAATTTCAAACATTTCTTCTTCAGGATTTCCAATTTGGGCATCTGCAATTATTGCCATTTTTAGTATTGCAGCGCTAATACTTGTTGTCTTTCTCATCATACGTTACGTTAGAAGTAAGTTGTAGTATTCTACATGCCCAATAGATCCTTACTCTTTGTCCTCCATTGTTTGATTAGAAAAACGACTATCAAGAGCAGCAAGTCAAGAATCAAAGTATTCGTGAATATTTGTTAAAATAATTATTTAAATTTGACCACTTCTCTAGGGACGATGACTTGATGGATTCAGAACCAACTGTGTATGCAATACCAATGAAGAAGCGAGCGGTGGTATCACCTTTCATTAAAGAGTCTGCAGCTGTAACAGCAGAACAACAGCCTTCAATGATCCTAGCAAACCAGAATGCATTAGACTCTTCATCAACTAACCAAACCGAAACTCTTCTTTACTCGAATTTGTCTCAAGCTGAGACCAACACGGCCTCTCAGGTAATGAACAAGTAAATAATTCTAATGCGTAACAACTAGTCACAATAAAATCGTTCTTGAAGTGAATTCAGATACAAACATTTGAATCTATTGGCAATGAACAGTAGACAAAAATAGCCAAGTCATCTCTACTAGACCTCTGCAGTTTAGCTAATAGAGTGCGTTAACGTACGTATTAAAACCAATAGCAGTGCATGCAACCAAAAATTACATAATTTACGTCAATTAAAATATCCCTATATATCATGTCAAAAACGTGAAGTTCAACAGTACTGTGCGCCAGTTAAGCGTTCACAGCTACCTCTCCATTACGTAACTGTTTGTTGCTATTCAAGCGAATTATCTATCCTATTTCATGTTAGGGCGTCAAGCTTGACGAGTCTGAGTTACTATGCGAGGAAGATGCACAAGCAATGTATGCCACACCAGTAAAGACTACAACGCCAAATTCACAGCCCGAAATCGAGCACGACAATACGTTAACAGTTACGCAGCAATCGAGCCAGGAAGGCTACGACGTGGCAGCTCCTCACATTACTCATTCGAATGCCCGTTCTCCAAATACGAGACACAAAGACAGCGCCGCAATGTCGTCGGTAATTCAAACACACAAACTATACCATGACATGAAAATACATTGCAGTTATTGTTGTGCATTTTAGACTTTGGAGTATGCTGAGTTGCAGTTAGGAAACAACCCGGTGGGCCCTGCAGTTCCATCTGCTGCTACTGTCACGTATGCTAGCATACAAACATAACTATGAAGTTCACTCTTGGCTAAGACGTTTAGCTAACAAGACTTTTGAGTCGGTTCTTTAACGATTATGCAAAAATTTGCGCAATTTTGAAATATAAGTGAAATTTGTTGCCATGGGTTAACTCCAGGGTACTCATTTTCATGATCTTTGCTTGAATTTTCAGACTCCGACTCTAAGAAATTTTGTTTCATATAAGTTTGTAACATAACAACAGACTCTCTTCGCTATGTAAGCCAACGTATACTGTATAGTGAGTGCATGGAGTAAGTTAAGTATGAGTTTCTAATCATCAAATCACCTTCTATTCTAAAACCAGGGGTTAGGTCTAATAAATTTCCAGGGGTTGAGAAGCTGGAGAATGCAGAGCTGTATAGATGAGGCTCTCGGGGGATGACGGGGATAGGGAACCCGAGCTTAGAGCACAACCTCCATTTTGTAAGCAAACAGTATCCTCGTACTACGTGTATGTATACTCTGATGTCTTTCATGCTCCGACCCCAACTTGCGAGTGGATCCGCCACCCCTGTATCTCTACTGCTAGGGAGATCGGTGCCAATCGTCCTGACGTCTTTTCCAGATATAAGAAGACAAACACTTGTCTTCTTATTTATATCAGCGGTCCTGTTGATGGTAACATCGCCAGGAAACATGCTCAGAAATTGACAAAATGCAGCGACTTGCGGGTGGAGGTAAACCGCATGTGGCAGTGTCTGACACCTGTTGTTCTTGTAGTGTTGGGATCGCTGAGCACAGTGGACGCGGGTATTGTACGGTGGCTAGACATTATTTCATGTCATCACAATCTGCAGCACTTCTAGAAAGCAATGCTTCTTAAATCCAGTCGGATCCTACGTTAAATCGTGTCTTCCGTTAAGGCATGCAGCCATAATGATCTAAGCTCTTCTGAGGCAGGTTTTGGTTACGGTGCTTACAAAAGATCTTACAAACAAGACTAATCTGATCGAACACGACAATAATAATAATAATAGGGTGTGGCTTAGTGGTTAGCGACAATGACTACCACTCCATGGTTTGGAAGTTAAAACCCAGTGACAAATTTAAATTATGAAACTTGTCTGTCTTTCTTGTCATGTTTCTCTATTTTTGTCCATGACAGTATGACTCGTTTCAGTCGTTGGGGACTTTGACAATGACGTTCAGAGCTTTCCTGGTGGTCATTGATATCCACTAGGCGTGCTTGTTACGAGTTCGCGGTCACCGTAATGCCTGTAATCTATATCGAATTAGCTAGTCATTGATTGCTGTGTGAACTCCACAGCAACATGTACCCTGCTGGGCTCACCTGCCGGGTTAGTGGGCGCCCAGATGGGGGTAGAGACAGCACTTGAGGAGCAAAACGACACATAATAATAATAATATTTTTTCAATAACAGTGCAGTTGTAACACAAAACAAAAAACTTAACGAAAACAAAGACAGTAACTAAGTAACTACACATCAACCAATGAACAAATATAAAGCAATAAATGGTAGTAAAGAACTTATTCCTTCCTTCAAGTCTCTGTATGACCATGCAAACAACTAAGTTCTTTGCTAATACAGGGTTGCACTTGTTTGCCATCCACGAGCTTCCCCTCACCAAACTATTTGCTGGGTACAGTGCCCTTTTCAAGGACAATGTCTGCTGCTTAATTAGCTTAATTATCTTCTCGGACGCTTCAGTATATAAATCAGCCAGTCTTCTTTGACTAGTATAGAATATCCCACCTTCATAAAATATTTATATACCTTTATTTCTACGGCTCTAAATTAAACAAGATTGCTAGCACTATGTACGCATAGAGTCACATCACAATATGTACGACGGCCACACAAACGCGAAAGAGCGTATCTAACCGTACCGCGAAGCGTACACTTAACACTGTCACGGTCATTTACTCAACACTGAACTGTTTTCTTGCTTTTATGACTAAAAGAGTTTACTGCTTATTATGTCTGTATTTCAGGTAGAGGTTCGTTTCTATCTCCGCCAAATGCCATTTCCATTTTGTCTTTGTATTCATCTTTCGCCAATGGAGGCAATTGTCTAGTGCGAACATCGAGTCGTTGACAGTCCATACCGTAAACCAGACCACCATCTTGCGCTGTTGAAAACCCTGATCCGATAACATGACCGTTGCGTAAAACACCATCCGTCAAGAGATTTCTTGTCCTGCCAGCTTGAATAGACGCCATTGAACTTGTAGCTGTAACCGTGTCAATAGCTCGTTTGATTAGCTGGCCTGTAGCAAACACTCCAGGCTTGCTGTGATCTAGATCATACCTTATGCAACCATGTTTACGTAGCATTATCAGTCCGGCATTGCCTAGCAGACATACACAGGCGATTGCAAAAAGAACCAAGAAAATACCTCCCATATCCAATAGATTAAGTGCTCTATTGTTACCACTGAGACTGCCCTCTTGGCAGTTGATGTGTTGTCTTCCTACCGGAAAGTAACGCTCCTCCAGCTCTTCGAAGTAACCATCGTCCCAAGCTGTTAAAATTCGCGAGTCAAAAAAGTTTATTAGATCTTTGTGAATCTCACTAAGGGCGGTGCTTCGTAAAGCGAATCCGACATGAACGTCTTTCAGCGTGGCTTTTACCGTGGCAAGTTGACATGATGCGTCTTCGCTTTGCAGTACACTCACGACACCCTCGTCGTCGAGGAACGCTGAAATGGTGCCGTTGCGTAGTGCAGCGTCAACTTGAGCTGTGTCTGGAAAACTAATAATATTTGTTTTATTGAATGTAAAGGTAAATCCGGTCTTTCCCGTCAAGTAGCTGCCTAACGCATGTACGGATAGGACGCCAACCTTCTGTTGTTTCAGTTCTGTGAACGTCGTGAATGCCAGATTGTTCGTCTGTAGGATAGAAACCGTGAGATTAGCCGTGAAGCACGACGTAAGAATAAGAACGGCAAAACAAATGACGAGAACAAAAACGCGCCCAGGCAGCGTTATTGCGGCATCGAGATCTTGTGTGTAGCTAAGAGTCGAGAAAGAGTAGAATATGGAATCCCACAACCCGGGGGCCCCCTCCGGGAACTCGTCTCTCTTCCTTTCTAGGAGATACATAACGATGCCGGCTAACACGAAAAAGACAAAAATGCATATCCAAACGACGGTCGAGAAAGGATCAAGAACCCGATCGAATCCTTGAAACGGATCTTTCCCTTGAGTGACGAGAGCTCGAATCGTAAACGTGCCAATATTTTTTGTAAAAGTGACACCAAAATGTGTTAATTTTAGCATATAGAATGGAAGGGGGGCTATTGCCATGTCGTATGTGCTGTTTTGTTGACTGAGTGATGTAAGCATCTTTATCCACGTGCCATTATGCCTCTCCAACTCATAGTTCTCCACGCATCCCTTTATCACATACTTAAACACGTCGACAGCCCAGCCGGAAAACCTCTCGTTTCCTTGTCGGTTCGAGTGATATTGAATGTAGGGACGATACTCGGAAGCGACGAGCACGCGCAGCTTCCGACGACATGCGTCTAGCTTTCCCACAGGGACGCAGTACCCACCGCCATGCCATCGTGGAGTCGGTCCCGTCTCTATGAGCTTTGATAGTTGGTTCCATTGGAAGACTCGAATGAAGTTGAAGTGTGCGTGATTCGAAGAGTTTTTTACTATGTTGAAAACGTCAAACCTATCCGAACATACAACTATTAAAGGACAAATGCGTATATACGGGTATGATGTTGACAAGTCGTATGTATACCTTGGTTCCCGTGTTCCATCATTTTGGAAAGCCACGTGACCAGAAACACCAACAAAGCGCACCGATTTGAGTTGGTATAGTAGCATTTTGCTCTCTAGCAGATAGCTGAAATTAAAAACATCCGGTTTGCTGAAATTTAGAGTAACATTTTGGCGAAGACTGGCGTCGATAGCTAAAGCAACGCTCCACACTGAATCGTACGTATTGGCCATCAGGGGGTTTTTCAGTATAGCTTGACTCACGTTCCACGAGCTCTCATCTGTACACAAAAGATTGTAACAGTATTCGTTTGTGTGTGTGTGTGTGTGTGTGTGTGTGTGTGTGTGTGTGTGTGTGTGTGTGTGTGTGTGTGTGTGTGTGTGTGTGTGTGTGTCTGTCTGTGTCTGTGTGTCTGTGTCTGTGTGTGTCTGTGTCTGTGTCTGTGTTTGTGTGTGTGTGTGTGTGTGTGTGTGTGTGTGTGTGTGTGTGTGTGTCTGTGTGTGTGTGCGTGCGTGTGTGTGTGTGTCTGTGTGTGTGTGTCTGTGTGTGTGTGTGTGTGTGTGTGTGTGAGTGTGTGTGTGTGTGTGTGTGTGTGTGTGTGTGTGTGTGTGTGTGGTGCTATAACTCAGTTGGTTAAGAAGTCATCCATAGAGTGTGCATATCCGGGACTCTCTAAGCTTGCAAGTTCAAGTCAGAGTGATGACGAGCTATCGCATAATTATCTTGGAAAATAAACTCACGGACAATGGCCTCTCTTGACTCAGGAGTATAAATGAGTACATGGTCTTTGACTGGGAACATAAGCGGCCATCAGCTGCAATCCAGATAAGACTTTGGGTGCTCCTGCGAGTACCTGACCCGGCTCCAGGAGATTCCTATCCCAGGCTCAAGGTTCTCCTGAGTAGCGCACAAGAGCTCATGGCAGCTGTTGGCTGGAGGAGTAACCATTTAGCAGTAACTGGCAGCAGCTGCTAACGCCTAGGATTTTAGGTGTGTGTGTGTGCGTGTGTGTGCAAGAGTGTGTGCTTGTGTGTGTGTGTGTGTGTGTGTGTGTGTGTGTGTGTGTGTGTGTGTGTGTGTGTATGTGTGTGTGTGTGTGTGTGTGTGTGTGTGTGTGTGTGTTTGTGTGTGTGTGTGTGTGTGTGTGTGTATGTGTGTGTGTGTGTGTGTGTGTGTGTGTGTGTGTGTGTGTGTGTTTGTGTGTGTGTGTGTGTGTGTGTGTGTGTGTGTGTGTGTGTGTGTGTGGCTGTGTGTGTGTGGTGTGTGTGTGCATGTTGTTTGTGCATGTGTGTGTGTGTGTGTGTGTGTGTGTGTGTGTGTGTGTGTGTGTGTGCGTGCACATGTGCGTGTGCGTGTGTGTGGAGGCGTTGCGAACCTGCAGTCATGTTGACTTGAGTTCCCAGTACACCTTCCATATGAGGTACAGTATCACGGTAAAGCGGTGAGCTCTCAAAGACACTCTGGCTAGGAACTGAGAGACAAATCCACGCGTAGTCTTCCCTCACTATTCCCTGCCTGTTCGCTTCTGAGAATACTGCATGATACACCTCAACACGAGCCTCCAGTGACGTAACAATAATTGTCACTCCGCTGTCTTTTATGCCATCAATTGCCCTCTTTATCGAACTGCTAAACGTAGCATTCTTATCCGAAATTGGAGCAATAATTTCTTCCTTGACAATAGTATAGTTAATCAAGCCGTTAAAATTTTTTAGCTGTAAGACCGCTTCAGTAGCCTCAGAAGTGTTGGAGACCAAAATAGCCAGATCCTTCCACTTGTAACGGTCGAGTATGCTGCCATCAACAAGTTCAAAGCCTCGAAACAGATTGTGATAAAACATGCTGACGAAATGCTCCGTTGATTGAAACAGATAGTCACTCACATTGGCGCGAGACAAAACAGGAGACACCAATGGAATGTCGTTGATTGTAGTAGCGGCTAGCGCTGGAACGTGGCTAGGGTAGAAGGGCGCGATGGCTGCAATCGACGACTTCGGCGAGCCAGTCGTTAGACAAGAAAATAGTGCACCGAATGCCTGCGCCGGAGAATCCACGTTTTCGAGAATGCAAGCAGTCAGAGTAAAGTTACTGTGAAGACGAACGCCAGAGTGTCCGCGACGAGCGTTTACATCTTCTAGTGCTCTCTTCAAAGCCTCCCGTATGTCACTCACTGACGTGGTATTGTCAGCAGATTCAGACGGCAAACCGATGGCGAGCTCGAATACCCTCTCGGCGCTCGCAGTAACGCCAAAAGGCACACTCTGAACGCCAATAACAACCAGAATCAGTATCAATCTCATTCTAGACTTGCTCGGTCACGCCCATTTACGTAACTTAATTCAATGAACTGTGTCTAAAGATTTCTGGCACAACATGGAACTGCAGATCAGCGCGGCTTTGACGATACGCAACACGCTACGGCACCTTCAGCACAAGCGTCTACGATGGCTAACGACGGTCTGCTAATCACATGATATAATTTGCATTGTGCAATTTGCATTTTCGTTTGTTTGTGATCACGCGACTGTCGCTGCAAATTGGTAAACATTGCACCATGCCACGTCTCTCTAGAACTAATGCTGAAATAATTAATAGAATCAATAGTTTATAAGAGTCACTGCACTAACGTACCTTAGTTTGAGTGATTGCGTCAACACTAGAGTATGTTACCTAATTAAGCGATGCAACCCCCTCCCGCTGTAAACGCCCTACGGCTCATTATCCAGTAACGTCTAGTCTCCGATTAGTGTTACTGCTATGTCACACACAAAATCCCTGGTGTAAAAATGAAAGAATACAAAAGGGAAAAGAATACTAAAAACAAATACCTCTTCATAAACTATAGTTTACATACCTGCACACGCTGATGGGGAGTTGTCGTCACACGTCGACTAGTCACGTGAGCTGCGTGTATAATCACATACCGACTTGTTGATGACGACGCCAAACTACCTGCAATATTTGCTAGCTGAAATCTGTCAGGAGTACCTCAAACGTCCACCACAAGCGCCATTGCCGTTAGTTCTCGGCCACCAGCACGTCTATACCGTTGTTTGCATCTGTTTGTAGTGCACGACTCGAGGCAACATGGCGCTGCTGACAAGCCAAGCTGCCTTATCTAGCAGCGTGTGTCTTTCATTATTGACAGTGGTGAGCACTCTCGGAATGGGCAACAGAAAGGTGGACAACTTGGATATTGCCTTCTTGGTGGACAACTCTAGTGAAGTAATTAGCCAGACATGCAATGTGCAGCCGATCACCAACAATAGCCAAGTTAGGATGCTCGTTACCAATCACTTCAACTCCTTTCTTCACAACACGAGCTACAAACTGCGTAATCTCAGCTTGGCGTACTCCTACAATCACTGGAGTGCGGCCACTACAACTCACTTTCTCCTTGAGACTCTGCATCATGTCGTTCTATTCTGGGGGTCGGATTTGAACGCTAGAACAAGCGGAGTTGTCGCCAACATGCATTCGGCTCCCGTCGTTTCACTGCTGCCGGTGCACAGTTGGTTCAGAGAGGGTGCCAAGTTACCCAACGTTGTCGTTCCACGTACAGGGCAGTCGCTCAAGGGCATTGCAGCAAGTGATATGATAAGACCAACGAGTACCCACCGGATCGAAGTTTCTATCATCTTTAAGGAAGAGACAGCTAGTCCAGAGCTAGAGCAGCTATTATTGGCAGTCAAGAGCGATCCAAGAGTTTACGTTGACGAATTCGTACTGTCAGCCCAGACATTACAATCGTCTGATTCTATTTCAAATGATTTAAACCTCTACACTGACAGTATGATTGTAGACAGCGATCTTGATCTGTTCCATTTTGTAATGCTTACTTCGATACAATTCAACTACATAAAAGATAAGACTGTTGTCATATTTCTTCACGAGTTTAATGAAATTCGGACGTGGGAAAGCCTCCGTAATTTGTCTGCTCGAACAGAATACGTGTTTGCCTTCCGACAGAGAACACCTTCTTCATACTCCAATACGTCATCGTTTGAAAACGGGCTAGTACTCGACGCTCTGCAGGCAATAGCCGAAGCTGTTGTCTCTTCCGGTTACGATCCCAATGCCAGATGGATAGAGAATCTCGTCTATTCTTCTATTCAATTTGTACACCAAAAGAATTTGAGTCAGCTCGTTGACGCTATGAAACAACAATGTGTTTACGGATATTCTGGAAACTTTGGGTTTTCATCAGGTGGAGCACTAGACAAATCATGTTTGAATAAACGCTTGGTTGAATTTGATATCATGAAAATAAATACAACAAACTGGAACAATAGTGGACCGTGTCAATACAACTGGTATAAGTATGGAGAATGGACTGGAACAAGAGGCCTTGATATTCCAGATAAGCTATGGGAATTTTCACAAAATCGCCAACAAACAATAAAAGAGATAAATGTTCTAGTAGTTCCATTTGGACCTTTCACTTATCTAAAACCGAATGGTAAGTGGGCAGGCGTCGACATAGACCTCCTCGAAACACTGGTAAAGTATGCTGGCTTAGACATGTCACAAATAAAATATACAAAATGGAATGGAAGCAGAAAAGAAGCAGTTCAAGAACTTTATAGAAACGATCGTTACCATCTCGCTGTTGGTGCCATCATACCTCATGCTTCGACTAAGGGCATCATATACACTCGATCATATTACGATCTTCGCTTGGGAACGGTCATTCTCAAACGTCAGCAAAACACTAATTTGATGTGGAGGTTCATGGAACCGTTCCACTGGAGTGTGTGGCTAGCAACAGTTGCAGTTATTATATTGGGCGGGATCACATCCAAGTGGCTCGATCTTGCTCAGACTTACGGAAATGGTATATGGGTCGTCGTATGCACAATATTCTTTGTTCAGGTTAGCATCCAAACCTATCACTAACTTGTTGCAATGTCCAATTCTATTGTTTCTGTTTGCGTGGCAGGAAAATCAAATCGTTCGGATGCGCAACCCGTTTGGTAGAATTTTCATCATATCTCTGTCGATTTTCGTCCTCATTTTCATATCTTACTACACCGCTAATCTCGTATCATTTCTTTCTCCAAGCGACCGATCTCAGACTGTCTTCGACCCTAAAGTATCAAACGTCATGACGCTTGATAGAGAAAGTTATCACTGGCTGCAGTCGCAGAGATTTTCCAACGTAAGCTATGTGTCAACTGTGGAAGATGGACTGAGAAATCTAAGACAAGGCGAGGTTGATGCGTTAATTGCTGACATTCCACTTCTTCGTCAGATCGTTTTGCAAGCAGGACCTACGTGTGATCTATCATTTTACAATTATAAATTTCCTAAACATCAATATGCTTTTGCCGTCAGAAATGGTGCACCGTTGGATACCGACAGTATCAATGGCGTCATTGCTAACGTCGTACAGCTCAATTTCACTGAAAACTCGTATTACCGTCACCTCGCACAGAACAAAACTGGTCTTTGTTGGGAAGAACTAGCTGCTGAGACATCGGACAATAGTGACAGTATGTCGTCTTCAGAATCGGAAATATCTCTGGGAGCCGAAAGCTTTGCTGGTGTTGCTCTGGTGGTACTCTGTGCAGCTGGTATAAGTTTAGCAATGAAGGGAATGATAATTTTACGACAATACAATAAGAACAGTAAAATAGCTGTTACCACAACTAGAGACTAACATTCTAATGACTGTTAAAATAAAGACATATTACTGTTCAACATCGAGTATTTGTTCATCAACAAAACTAAGTATACATTGTCAGTACTCCACTGGCTCATATGACATGACACTAACTACAGTAATATGACTAGCATCTTCTTACCTTAACTTTGGAATATAAAGCAATACTTAGTCTATGCCTATATACTCTCATGTACTATCTTGGCTTTTGACAAATTTGACAAAATGGCAAATATTTAACAAAAACTTTTTTTAAGAATACAAAGACCAGGATGATAGGCACTGATGAGACTGAGGTGTATGTAAGTGTGACAGCATGCCCACGTGGTTTCATTAATATTGCAGCAGCCATAGAAAAGTGCTAAAACTGTAATTGACTTTAAATTCCATAATTGAACCAACCTTTATAACAAAATGCACACCTTAGATAAATTTATTATACTCAGTATACCGAATTACCCAGCCTAGAAGGCAGGGGCAATTATTAAAGCATTTGGTACAGTACTGTGTCTTTGTACAGTGTGGTTAGGGAATAGGGTAGAAAGCCATGAAATTCCTTGGAGGATTGCAAATTCAAGAAGGCATCACTGATAGACATATTTTTTATTCTGATTTCGTTGCTCCCTCCAAAAATAAATTTTCTGTGACAACTGCTTTGTGTATCAGTTAGAAATGCTGCAAACTTTCATCAGAACTGTAACTACGTATCATTGATGTGTTTTCCTTAGTCTGTGATCCACTAGGGAATTCCATGGCTTCTACCCTATTCCCTAACCACACCGCATGTACAAAGGCACATAGTACCAAATGTTATAATAGGAGCCCCTGTCCTCCTAATACGGTACCAATAACGATACGAAGTTTGTCAGTAGATATAGGCATAATCAAGAAACAAGTCATGATGTCAACTATGTACTTTGAGAGACGTTTAAACAATAGCTCAACTGCAAAGAAATGCCGGTGCAGAGATTGCCAAAATCAATTAAGACATGTGCACGGTATTTCTTACCCACGTGATTCAGACAGCATAGCAGTTCAGAATGGCACACACACACACACACACACACACACACACACACACACACACACACACACACACACACACACACACACGCACGCACGCACGCACACACACACACACACACACACACACACACACACACACGCACGCACGCACACACGCACGCACGCACGCACGCACACACACACACACACACACACACACACACACACACACACACACACACACACACACACACACACACACACACACACACAAGCACAACAACAACAACAAAAAGATAACAAAAACCATTTGCTTTACAACTAAGATTCTGTCAATCAGCAATGCCCATCCAGCAATATCAAAAGTATAATCACTAACATTTATTAGTTAATTGGGTGTGTAGGATATTTTCTAAAGTATCATTGTGTAGTATACATGTTCTGTCTACACTTAATTAAATATCAAATTAATTAGAGAAAATAAATTTAAAACTGCATGTCCATAGTTAATAATTAGCGTACTTTGTTAGCTGGCTGAAGAAGATTCCCTACAATAGAGAAGACATGTTGTCAAACAAGGTACATTACTCTGCACTGGACCAGACTCGCGTGCTTTCTTCATTCCCGGATGTGGTATCCACGTGCAGTGACGATGAAACATTCGGGAAGGCGAGACTGGCTACATGTCTTCCGCTTGATTTGGACACTCGAACCAACCTGTTGTTTTGAAGACATCTATATGTACATTTTTAATCAATATTTCCTTATATGGTTGTTTTGGGAGGAGCTGTACGACGACGTCATTTTGAGTCATTCCGACCGGGCATTCGTAGCGACATGGCAATGCCAAAGTATGAGGAAGGCGAGTTTCCAGCCTTGGTCGTCAGCCTAGGAACGAGTAAGGTCAAAATTGGATATTGTGGACCAGAAGACATCCGCTTTCCATCAGTATTTGATGCAGATAGAATTTATCCTAGTTACAACTACGAAAATCCGGAACGATCTATCGCTGGACTTTTGGTGGGGAGGACTAGACACGAGGCTCACACGATATATGAAAGACTGGTAAATACTTATGCAACGATTTAGACATTGGAGTGTCTGTTTGTCTGTCTATCTCTCTGTCTGTCTCTCCGTGTGTGTGTGTGTGTGTGTGTGTGTGTGTGTGTGTGTGTGTGTGTGTGTGTGTGTGTGTGTGTGTGTGTGTGTGTCTATCTATCTATATATATATATATATATATATATATATATATAATTTTTTGGATACATTTGATAAACATGAAACTGTTTGTTTCAATAAATTATATATTGACCAGTCAACCAAGCTATATTAAATGTTTTATGTCATGGGCGTGGTCAAAATCTTTATGTAAATTAGTGGTTGCCCAGCTCATGGACCTTCTCCAAATGCATGACGAATGTGTACTTGCAAGTTGGAGAAACAGTAAGTGGTAGTGGCATATTATGGCTGTTTGCCCGTTTGGTGTGATGTGGCTGTCGGTAAAGGGTCTGGATACGCAAGACTAGTTAGAGGTACACTAACTAACTTACCCTGGCAGCAGCGGGTATATGCAATCGGGTAAGATATGGTCAATATAATTTGTACCTGCAGGTGATCTATAAGCAGTCTCAGTAACTGGTATTCAATAGTGGCAATAATTTTGTGGTGCACGTTTTCTTTTCTATTATTAACAATAAATTTACTGTGTTTACTCGCAACAACACTTGACAACTGCTGCTGTTTGTATTCGTATGTAATATCTTCGAATTGGTTATGCATGCACATCAGAGTGTTTCAGTACAGCACGTATACTGCATGCAATTAAAAGGTATAACGAAGTGTAAATATTTTAGTTTAATGAAGTCAAGTACATTATAACAAGGCTAAAAATATTAGAAGTTGAGTTTAGAAAAATAGAACCGGTACAGCAATTTTGTACAACTAGGTTTGGGAACTACTCTGTTAGTAGTACATGCAGCTCAGTGGCATATGGAGGGTTCTGGTTCGGGTACATGCCTCCAAGTTTAGTTATGGGGCAAGAGAGGCTAAGTAACATGGAGATTTAGGCTTGCCACAAACAAAAGATCTAGATCGTGCAATTGACACTCTTGCAGACCTAGACAAAGCCAGAAGCCTGAAACTGAGTTGCAGTCAGATGCACTCATGTGCTCAATATGTAATAACTATTGCAACTGCATAGCATTGGGTAGCAGCTGTTTTGATGCTGATAGAAATGAAGGGCCTTTCTAGGAAACGGATTATGCCACAAATTTTATTCACCATGGCGGCGTACTTTGCTACCTATAGCTGTACCCCTCCGGTCTTCAGAGCCTAGCTACGCCGCTGTACAGCTGTTTCTTGCAACAGGTGGATTTTGTGTACAAAACGACTGCTGTTCTTGGCAAGACCATGTTTCGTGGCAGCACAAGAATATTATCTTGAATTTTATTGAATTATTGCTTTTGGTTATGGGTACATATTGGTAGTGTTAAAATTTACTAAAATATCTAAATTTTTAATAAAATGCTAATATTAAACTATTAAAAATAACAATATTTTTACTTAATAATATTTACACAACGCGTTTTTGCGTTTTATTTAGTTCTGACACACATGCAGCTTAGCCTCGACCTCTCAGACCCATGTAGCTCCAATTCATTTTGAAAAGGGCCTGCACTGGCAATTTTAATTGGCGCTACATGAGTCTGGGAGGTCGAGGCTACATGCAGTTTTAGCTAGCATACAGGTTTACAGGCGCCTAGTATCTAGGGGGTTAGAGGGGGTGTAAACTTACCAACCCACTTCAATTGGAGGTCCGCTCTTACCTCTGTATACCACCAATCTGAATGCAATATTTGCACTACATGTAGAAGCTCTAACTGCATGCTGAAGTGTTGGCTTGGATCGCATTAAGCAAATTTAGAGGTACTCCAAGACCACTTACCCTGTCATGAGCAGTCTATATCATTATTACATGTATGTATACTATAGATATTTAGCAATGTCTTTCAATAAATAGACCTTGTAATTAAATAAATAGAATCATTAGAATAGAGCATGTTGAACTGACTGGGAGGTCCGAACCATTACCCAGTAAATGCGCCAGGTACACCCCTGGTTTAGTAAGTAAATAGATACGTGAAGCTACTGCACTTTGAAATATTGTTGGGTATATATCCTAGATTTATAGAATTGTATTGTCAAATCGTTAGTAAAATATTTAGAAATTAGATATACTAATGACTCTAACTTTGTCTAGTTGTTCAGCAAGCTATTTCATCTGTTTAACAAATACAATCCATTCATGCATCCGATACTGGTCACGGAAAGCTGTAGCGAAGACACTTCGAGTCGCAATTGGAGAGCCGAAGTATTGTTCGAAGAGTTCCAAGTACCGAGTCTGCACTTTAACAGCGACGCGTTCTTTACGAGCTACTGGTACGATCAGAAGACGGGCATCGTCGTCGACTGCGGTCACTCCTACACGACCGTCGTGGCAATCTACGAGGGTCGACGTCTTCCGCATGGATGCGTGCTTCCCTACGGAGGTCTGACAATCATCAAAGGGCTACAGAAGCTGTTAGACGAAGAGATAGACCAGAAACTCGGTCATCCCACCGCTCACATGATGAGTCTATTCAACGACTTGAAGGAGGATCTGTGGACTAGAGACTACAGTTACTTTATGCCGGGATGTCAACCGCAGCCCATTACAATAGACCCGACAATTATCGGTCGAGAGGTAAGTCTAGTAAATACCGTGTAACTATAACCTGAGGTGTTTACAAGATACAAAAAGCATCCACTAAAAGTACGACTGCTTTTATGTCTTGTGTCGTGCTAAGTCGCCTTGCGTTCTTGCGTCAAAGACTTGCGTTCTTTCTTGCGGGTTCACATTAGATTGACACGATGCAGAATACGCCGCAGCGTTTGACACAGCGTTGACGCAAGATGTAGTACGAGTTCTGTTTCTTGCATCCGATTTGTGCGTCTTGCGTTCATGCACGCATTGAAATTAATATATCAATGGCGGACAAAGTAACCGTGACTTTCGGGGAACGTGTGAGGAGCTACCACTGTTTGTAGGATGTGCAACATCCTCTTTACAGAGACGGAAATTCTAAAAGGCAAGCGTGGGAATGGGGAGGGGCTGGCCACGCGACCAGTATAGCGGAAGCCGTACGTAAATACGTTATCGAAGAAGATGCGCGCTCTAACTAGACAAACGCAGAAACTAACGTCAAATGTGAATGCTCTGGGCGCAAGGGAAAACGCAAGACGCAAGGTGCTGCGTATTTTTAATGTGAACCCGCCAGCCTCTAATTCTTCTTCAGCCGTGCGTCGTATGCGTTGCAGTAATGCGAACGCCTAAACGACGACACATGCAGGAGTTGGACACAAAGACGCAAGACGCCGCAGCGTCACGTTGCGCCTTTGATGTAAACCAATACTTATAGTATTCTATATACACAGGCTTAACAAAACAAACACGTAACGTTAAAACCCGTGCACTTTCACAATTCAAAGCACAATTTTCTGTTTGTTAGATATTTCGAATCGGTCGAGAGCGATTTGCCGAGACGGAAGTACTTTTTAGTGGCGGGGGACGTCCGTTTCTGATCGGAATCCCACAGGCAGTGGTGGACTGTGCCATGAAACAAAAAGACAAACGATATCGTGATCTATTACAGCACGTCATGCTGTCCGGCGGCACCACTGGGTTTCCAAACTTCGACACTCGACTAAAGAAAGACATTGTTAAAGCTGCAATGAAAGCGGACTTGTACGCCGACGTTGCAAAGGCAAAGGAATGCATCCATGTCGAACGTAAACTCCACTGTTGGTACAGTTCTTGGCTCGGTGCGCAGTTGATAGCGAAGAAAAGAATCTTTTACTTCAATCAGGTGATCAGTAGAATAAAATACCTCGAGGTTGGTACGAGACATCTATACGAGGTGTGTAAGCCTTTTAGTGAGACCGATGAATAATTGTTTGATCAATGGATGGTGTGTTACGTATTCAGATTGTTTAGTGGACTTAGTGTGATATTGAGTTATATTGTGTTGTAATAGAATTATTGGCACAAAATTTGAAGTCTGAATAATTTAATGCTAAAATTAAATTTAAAACGGAACTAAATTTCTTGAATATTTTAAAATCTATTATGAGTAGAACGTATACATGATTGCATTGGAACGTTTCCAGGAAGGATTAGAAAGAAAGGTGTTTAGAGAGTTGTATAGGGTACTTCCTCTTTTCGAAAAGCTTGGAAAAGCTTTTTATCCTCACTACCCTTCCGCTTGGAATAGACAGAAAGAATTAAAAGTTTGAAAGTAGTATCACGTGATTTGAAGTCCCGGATGAAGACCGCGAAATAATTTTACGTGTAAGTGGAAGACATTGCACATGGGCAAATGCATGCAGTCCAGAGGAGCCTTTAATGCATGAAGTACAGATGGGTAAGACCCAGAAATATTAACTAAATGTGCTTGATTTTGTGCAACACTTTCACTCATTTGCCGTCTAGCTTTGACTATACTATCAAACAGTATTGTTATAATTTGCAACTGCCCCTTGCAATGTTGTTATGCGCATGTGCAACGCGTGTCACTTTTCCAGCTTGTCGTTCTATTTGCATGTAAGACACAAAACTAATTAAATACTATTAAAATGTAATGAAATTACGATATTGTACGTCTACTAGTGCGTTGCGGTGTCATCGTGTTGTGACACCTTCCGTTAAGGTAGCTTATCACCGCTGATATTTGTATTACGGTACCTACCCGGTAGCACGGTAAATATGAATAATATCATAATACACACATTTATGGTATTGTACAATATGTACAACATTATAATAAAATTATTATGATATTGTACAGCTTATCTTAAAATAGGTACAATATGTACAATATATTATTATGATATTGTACATCTTATTATGATATTGTACATTTACCGTGCTTTACCGTGTACAGTTTGCACGGTAAATGGTACTCTCTCCATGTGTTCCATAGATTCTGCAGCTCAAGTATAAAGCAGTGTTTTTTGTAGGGCAACTCCGCCTGTTTAAGTGCAATTGAAATAGATCATTCAATCGTTCATTCATTTACTAAAACGTTTGATCAATTCATTGCTCTAGATCGACGTCATTTCTAACTTTCTGAGCTTTCTCTTCATTGCTGCCTCAGGATGACTTTGAAAAGTATTTTGCTCCGCCTTTCTGTTGCCTAAGAGGAGTGTTTAAGTTAATAAAGTCCAACATCAGAAAGCGCTTCCCGACGAGAAGTGCCTATAGAAAGCTTACCCTAGTTCATGTCTCCGATGTCCTTTCATGCTCCTCCCCCCCCCCCCACTTGCTAGTCGCTCCGCCGCCCCTGGAGACGTTCGGGCTCCAGTGCTTTCGTACCCTGGTGAGTGACATGTCACCCGAAATATGCTGCCCTGTAAACCAGTGAGTAACAGGTCAGTGACAGCGGCATGGGGAGTCTTCAGACTGCTCGAGCACCTACCTGCCTTTTGTCTTCAGATCTTTCAGTGGGCTAAAGCGAATCAAAACGGACTTGAGATCAACTATGAGAAACCAACTGCTCGTAGGACTATCTTCTTCGTATGCATAGGGACATGTCAGTTGATACTGTAGCAGTGCTTGAAGACTTTGGAAAGGCGCCATTCTTGATGATTTGGGGAGATTGGTAAGTTCGATCTTGACTACCCCCTGGTTCATTACTTCAGTATTGTAGCTAAGTACGTAGCAGTGTGTAGTGTGCGATGCCACAGATGTTACAGCATCTGATCATTTCAGTGAGCTCAACACGTGCATGCAGGCAATTGGATAAACTTCAATTAGTCTGCGAGTACCGACAAGTGCGACTGACACTGTCCAAATGGCACGCGCCAGCGACGGACACTTGCATTCGTCACTTCAAACTAGACGGCAAACGTGAGCTAACACTTGCACGCCAGCCTCTGATTCCGATATGAGAAAGCCTCCGATGAGAGTCAGATCTCTTATACTCGCAGTCCAGTCGAGCAAGTCGAATCAAGAAGGACGCTATCGTTGTCGGAAAGTGCCGTTAATTCTCGTCGCTGCTGGATTTGCTGTCCTCTATCTTCCGTTGTTTCTTCAATCATCAAGTGTTTCTAAGTTCTATTCGAGCAAGAGAGGTGCTAGTCAGACTCACAGATCGGAAACGGTTTCGACGCAACGAGGGTGTGCATCTCTGTGGAAACGCGTTGGTTGTAATTCGAGTCGTCCGATACTTCGGTGCAGGCCGTTTCAAAGTAGTAGTACACGGAAGGAACGTCATTATGACGCCGTCGTGAAGACGTTCGATTCTCTAGTGTATCTAAATGGTTGTCGACATGAGACTTGTTCACTCGTTGGCTCCTCGGGAAATTTGAAAAATCATGCTCGTGGAAAATTGATTGACAAAAGTAGTGTCGTTATTCGACTCAATAATCAACCAATCACGGGATACGAGAAATATGTTGGGACACGTCCAGCTGATATTATGGTATTCAATGATCATATTTGGTGCTTCAATAACACCAGTCATCCTACTCTGTATATCCGTTCTACAGACAGTTCTTTGAGAGAGAATGCAGTCATTATTAAAAAATGTCAAGCAAATCGGATTGCGCCTTTGTATTCCCTCTCCAGGTATGTTCAACGTCAAGCACAGATTCTGCTGAAGGCTTATGCTGAGAGGTATAACGTACAGAGAAGCTTCTCTGGTTCTAAAAGCAACTACTTTCGTGCAACCAGCGGTTTCAAAGCTCTCGTTTTTAGTATGATGATATGCAGACAAGTTCATCTGTTTGGATTTGGAATGCAAGGAACGAAGACGTGGCACTATTATCCTCCTTACGACAAAGACTACACTCCTTCTCATCACGAGACGTCACTAGAAATAAAAATAATACAGGACATAGCAACGCTAAATTATAACAGTAGTATGCTTGGTTTTCTAGATGGGGCAGTTAGTGAACTAACTGTTTATTAGTAATTTAAACGTATATAATATATTACATATATATATATATATATATATATATATATATATATACATACATAGATAACTCCTAAGGTCTTTACATAAAACACAACCCTTATTTTCAAGGCTGATTCACATTGAGCACGTAACGTAACGTAACGTAATGTAGGACACTGGCAAGTTTTGTTGTCGTAAAGGTTGATTCACACTGAGCACGTAACGTAACGTAACGTATTTTATCAACATACAGAACGATCTACTAACGTGACGTAACATGCCATCTAGAAGCATTCACACATTGATCTTCTCACATACGTTCAGCGTCCCGTACATGACGTCACACAAGGAACTTTCGTCACACATGAAAACTTTTGTCACATTTAAGCAGAGAAAAGTTCAAACGTCGTTTTTTACTGCTTCTTCTTACTTCTCGGAGACAAAGAAAAAAGCACACAAAACACAAATGTGGATTAGATAGAGTTTACGGGCTCTGCCACATTCTAGAAAAATGAAATGAGCATGACCGACCACAACAACAAATTTGCCAGTGTGAATGATCTTGCATAACCTAGAGTCGCCTTACGTTACGTTAGGTTACGTTACGTGCTCAGTATGAATCAGCCTTAACGCGCCGTATTCATTTTCGTAACGTAACGTAAAATGTTGAGATGGATTCAAATTTTCCCAGTTGACGTAAGAAATTAACCAATCATGACCGGAGCAGTGCGTGGGTGTCTTTCCTGAGCATGCGCATTTCACTACCGTAAGATGGATACCGACGAGCGTCCTAATGACTTTGCACGCGAGTATCCGTGTTTGTAAGACGTCAAATTAATTATAGCGCGGATTTCAAGAGCACTTTGCTTAATTAAAGACAATATGCTTGGAAAGTTAGCTATTGCCGTAGCCCTAGAAAAGACTTTTATCAAACTGGATGTCACACGTAGACAACATTGTGTTTAATTTTTGTGGCTGAAGCTTTCAAGCGTGACGTCATGTACGGGACACTGAACGTATGCGAGGAGCTCAATGTGAATGCTTTTTAAATGGCTTGTTACGTTACGTTACGTTACGTTACGTTACGTTACGTCAAGTTACGTTACGTTACGTGCTCAGTGTGAATCAGCCGTTAGCGTTGTGTTTTATGTAAAGATCTTATATAGAAGTTATGTATAGATATATACGTTTAATTAAGTTACTAATGAACAGTTAGTTTGCTAAATGCTTCATCTATAAAATCAGCCATACTACTGTTCTGGGTTGTCTTTGCAATGTCTTGTATTATTTTCATTTCTAGAAACATCTCGTGGTGAGGAGGTGTGTAGTTTCTATAAGGAGGATAGTAATGCCACGTCTTCGCTCCTTTCTTTCCGAATCCAAACAGATGAACTTGTCTGCATATCATCATGCTGAAAATGAGAGCTTTGAAACCGCTGGTTGCATGGATGTAGTTGCCTTTAGAACTATAGACTTCTCTCTGTACGTTATACCTCACAGCATAAGCCTTCAACAGAATCTGTGCTTGACGTTGAACATATTTGGAGAGGGAATACAAAGGCACAATCCGATGTGCTTGACATTTTTTAATAATGACTGCATTCTCTCTCAAAGGATTGTCTGTAGAACGGACATACAGAGTAGGATGACTGGTGTTAGTGAAACAATCTATATGATAATTGAATATCATAATATCAGCTGGACGTGTCCCAACATATTTCTCGTATCCCGTGATTGGGTGATTATTGAGTCGAATAACGATACTACTTTTGTCAATCAATTTTCCACGAGCACGATTTTTCAAATTTCCCGAAGAGCCAACGAGTGAACAAGTCTCATGTCGACAACCATTTAGATACACTAGAGAATCGAACGTCTTCACGACGGCGTCATAATGACGTTCCTTCCGTGTACTACTACTTTGAAACGGCCTGCACCGAAATATCGGACGACTCGAATTACAACCAACGCGTTTCCACAAAGATGTACACCCTCGTTGCGTCGAAACCGTTTTCGATCTGTGAGTCTGACTAGCACCTCTCTTGCTCCAATCGAACATAGGAATACTTGATGATTGAAGAAACAACGGAAGGTAGAGGAAAGCAAATACAGCAGCGACGAGAATTAACGGCACTTTCCGATAACGATAGAGTCCTACTTGATTCGTCTTGCTCGACTCGACTTCGAGTGTAAGAGGTCTGACTAGCATCGGAGGCTTTCTCATATTGAAATCAGAGGCTGGCGTGCAAGTGTCAGCTCACGCTTGCCGTCTAGTTAGAAGTGGCAAACGCAAGTGTAGATCGCTGGCGCGTGCCATTCGGACAGTGTCAGTCGCACTTGTCGGTGTACTCGCAGGCTAATTGAAGTTTATCCAATTGCCTGCATGCACTCAGATACTGTAACATCAGTGGCATCGCACACGGCACGCTGCTACAATGCTGAGGTAATGAACCAGGCGTTCATCAAGATCAAACTTATCAATCTCATCTAATCATCAAGGACGGCGCTTTTTCAAATTCTTTAGGCATCGTTACAACATCAACTGACATGGCTCTATGCATGGATAAGAAGAAGAGATAGTCCCACAAGCGTTTGGTTTCTCATAGTTGATCTCAAGTCCGTCTTGATTCACTTTAGCCACTGAAAAATCTCTCTGAAAGCTTGTTGTATACCTGAAGACAGGAGACAGATAGGTGCTCGAGCACCCTGAGCATCCTCTCTGGCTACGCCACTGGCTGCCGCTGTCACGCTGACTTGTTACCTATTGGTGTTACAAGGTAGTTTACTTCGGGTGACATGCCACTCACCATAGTAAGAAAGCACTAGTTCGAGCTTGTACGTCTTGGCTACTAGAAGGATGATGAAGCAACGAATGCGGAACAAAATACTTGCTGAGTTTTCCTGAGGCAGTACTATAGTAAATATCTAGTTGTGCGGTATCCGTAAGCGCCTCGCGTTAGTGAGTAACACGTACAATGGAGTTTTCAGATCGTCTACTGAAACGTCGAGTCCTAGCTGGACAATACGTAGTAGTTGAAACCCTAGCTGTCATGGAAGTAAACATGCAAACTTCCTAGTAGTTTAGATTACGTCTAAAGGCCTGGTATTTGTAGTCGTCGTTTGCGATCGTGATCAAGACAATTGAAATGTACAGTCTAGGTATACACTCAGTTCCGTTGTAGCGACAATGGTATGGTATCTAGTGACATAGAAATTGATATCAGCAAACATTGACTATCAACAGTGTTAGATGCAGCACAGTGTAGTAAAGGACTGATTGTAGTATCGGACCTGTGAATAGTTGACTGTAGGTGGCATTCAACTCTGAAGGCGTTTCTTGGTTGTCAAATACACACAGTCCCTAGCTACAATAGAAAAGGATGGGGCGACGGAACTTGTGCATATGCCCTAGTAATGGAGTACTGCCGCAACAGATCTTTCTTAACTATTTGCATGTCACATTGTGTAGATACTAGTGAAGTAGTTTCAAACGTAGAATGGACGTAGCCTGGAATTTTAGACTATATTGCCAAAAAAAGATATTAATTAATTAATCATTATTAACTAACAATTTTTGCATATTAAAACGGATTTTAGCTACACAATTCTAAATAAATAAATTAATAGTTAGAAAGAACGTCTTCGGAATTGAACATCTCGTAGACATGCAGTTTAAATTAATAGATATTAATCAAAATATATCTTTACATATTTTGTATTTCTCTAGTCTATAAACGAGCTACTAGCTATAATATCACTAACAGAATGCAGTCGATCTATTATTGCGCATGCTCGTAGATCACCAGATAAGTGTCAGTCATTTGAAAGACCGGCATTTGTCACGTTGCGTACGTCATGGAAAAGTGTTCAATAATCGTCGACAGTGGAACTGGATACGTGAAGATGGGATTCAGTTCTTCGGACAAGAGTCCTATCAAAGTTAAGCGAAAGAGCTCACTGAATTGGTGGAGTCCTAACTACCTTGGTCCGTCTCATTATGATGTTCTAAAGACGACACCACTTACCTCTCTTGGAATGAAAATTTACCAGAGAAATGCTGATGAAGAAGTTGAGGTGAGTTGGGGTATATAATTTGACTTTGTCGACCGTACGTTCGTCGATTTGTGTATTATATTAAAATTTAATTCTCTAACAACTACCGCAATAATTTTATGGTTCTGATTACAACACCGCAAACATTTGTGATCTATTTAATTAATATTACCGGTATAAGCTCAAACTAACACGCCTTTTTACAAAAAATGCAACAACAAGTGAACAGTTTGCGCTTGTGCTTGTCACCGTTTTGTGACTGTGTTTCTGATCGGTTTCCGGCGAATTATAGTCATTGATGATTGATGTAAAGCTCGTTTGCGGAGTTGTAAGCAAACCATGGCAAGACGAGAAGAGTAACTAACGGACTGTTTTATTATCTAAAGATTATAGTATACATGCATCCGTTGCACGGTGCACTGCAGAGAAAATGCTGAGGTTGATGATCTATAGTTAAGTTTTCTTGTGGCAATCCGTAGATAACATGTGATGTTGTATTTACCGTTTGTACAAAAACTGAAATTTATCTATTTAAAATTAAAGATTTTAGACATCATCAAATCTACTCGAGGGCGCTTCTTCAATTCCACAGGTAAGGTTAAAATTTGTGGCCCGGAGGAATGACTAAAGTAATTCATTATTATATAATAGTTAGCAGTTTGAAAACAAAGTTCTCGAGCCTGACTGTTTGTTTACAATTATCATGCACCTTGTTTGCTGATTCTGTGAAGAATGTTAATATTACAACACAAGATAGGTAATTGTCTTGGAGTTTCTTATAGGAAGTTGACAATATACTTATTGCATCAAACTCTATATGCGTTAATTAGATCGCTTTAGATGTCACTATTGACAAGAGTGTTACATTGTCTAGTTCTTGATGCAGTCAATTCGGCTCAACCTAGACGTCGACGCGTATCGCTTTCCCATCGTAATCGTCGAAAACGAAACGAGTTCGAAATCTCGTCGCGAAGAAATGGCCGAGATCTTATTCGAAAAATGGCACGTGCCCGCACTGTACATGGCTCACGAGGCAGCTTTCTCGCTCTCCTGGTACGGATACAAAACGGGCGTGGTCGTCGACTGCGGTCACGAGATATCGTCCATTGTGACCTTCGACAACTATCGACGTTGTGCAGACAGGGTCATGGCTTACGGTGGCTTCAACACGACGCACCAAATTGTGCAAGACTTTATGCAAGGATCACACAATCAGTTCCGTCCTCTGACGAAAGTGGCGTTCCACACACTCGAGCACATGAAAATGAATATGTTCTTTGTGGCCTCCAATTTTGAGAGGGAAGAGCGACGTGTTGGTGGAAAAGACTATAAAATGGCAGACGCAACAATGATTTACCGCGTGGTAAGTAACATAGTTACCATTACTTAGTATGTTACTGTAGTAAAAATGTTTTCGTTTCTTGGTCGTAACAATTTCGATATTAGTGAGTCGCGTAAAATTTTGTTTTATTTTTATATTTAGTTTTGGGGCTACCGTTTTGCAGCGTCAGAGCAGTGGCGAGATACTACTAGATTTGAGCATGCACAGTAGGTGCGGTAACGTCAATGAGCCTTGTCAGTGTGTCAAATCGGTGAACAATTGATTCCGACTTACTGACCAAGCAGATCGAAGTCCAGGGTGTTGTTACCGGGGCAACGGAGCCAAACTTGGCTCCAGACACGATCATTTGGCTCCAGAAGGCTCCAAGTTAAGAAATAAAATTTAATTTGTTTATTTTCCGAAGTCAATGCGATTGTCAGAGTCTGGACTCTGTGTCCCGCCAGTACTGTACGCGAATTATGCTATCAATGCTCTGTGGTCTGCGGAAGACCAGAGTCGTATATACAGAAACGGTTCTGGGCTCCAGGTACAGGGCAGCTACACCCAAATTTGGCTCCAAAATTGACGACCACCTACAACTCTGGACGTAGGCCTCGTCCCTGACTAGTCTAGTCCTGAAACGCAGACAGCGGCTGACACGGTCTGTAATTAGCACTGAGGCTGCTTGTACCGCCAGAAGCAGCACAGCGTCTCGGTCTTCAGATATTCCGTAAGAAGAGTTGCTGTAAGAATTTAGCCTGGGTAAGCAGTTATTTAGTTAGTGACGTGTATTCCGTAACGGTAACTGCACATTTAGATGCTACTAGCTACATTGCCCGCCTTTGCCCGGGTGCATGCATTCGGCTGTGAGAAATTATACCATGGAAGTATCTTGTCTAGAGTTTTAGTTACAGTTAGATGTACGAAGTAGTTAGCACAGCGAGTATTTCATTTGCAATTAGATTTCGTATGCCTCTCGTTAGCTTTAGATAGTAACAACTGGCTCAAGTTGACGTCAATTTAATTTTAATTCTAGAAAACTTGCAAGAAAAATGAGATTGAACTGAAATGCACTTATATTAAACGTACGTCGTCTCCTGACGTCGTCTCCTGACCTCTAATAGAAACCATTAAGAAATCCATTGTGGCGTCACGTATTAAGACCCTGCATTTAATTGTGACGTCACCTACTGCGACATCACCTATAATGTTCTATTAGACACTCTATCTCTGCTGTTTTGACTATGCGAAAGCGAAACACCGTTTTTTCCTTGCGCGTTAATGCTCTTTATAGTTTGAATATCGTGATTAGCAATCCGATCAATGTCGGGAGAGCTTTATCGCTCGAGGGTCGACCACCAAAGATGACCCACCAATCAAAAACTGACATTGTTACGTTCATTTTAATTTGGTCAGCATGTCTGGAGAATTGAAGTGACAATGAGCAAAGCGTGAAGAAGTAGTAGGCGAACAAACAAATAGGATCTTGTCTTTATATACGTATGTATCTAGATAGATGTATATATATATATATATATATATATATATATATATATATATATATATATATATATATACCTATAGATATATCCATCACACCGGATTACTGATGTGTACTTTCTTCAAGGGAATGGAGTCCACAAACACGAAATACTCAACCACAAAATACACAACACATGCTACCAACTACCAGTACACACTATAATTTCATACTTCTATACACGACAGTCCCGACTGAAACGCCCTCTGTAAAAGTTACCTTGGATCTTGCCTTTACTGCTGCATGCTTCCCGGAAAGAATTAGCTAGCCTTTCTCGCATTGAGTTTCGTTGACAGGGGCTGCGTTTAAATAAGTATACACTAATGATCGTTCGCAAAAAATTTCTAAGCGATGCTCAAAATTGATGCCCGTAATACTGAGAAACGAAAGTATTTCTGATACCATAACCTATAACATCAATTGTTAATTGAATATTTAAACCCTAGCTTTTCGAGAATCTTGACAGACACTCATACAAATCGAAATTGTTCGACGAAAGATACGGAATTCAACACGTCATTCGTACGACAATCGCGGAGACTCGGACGGTCAGTCCCCTCATCCTCTACAACCGCGTGTTCTTATGCGGCGGCATCACGACGGCGTCCGAGTTCCACGAAACGATGACGAAGAGTCTCGTCGACCCCTTCAGATCCATCGACGACATCAACGTCTTTTCGAAACCGGGACGCGAATTTAGTGCGTGGTACGGTGCGAAGGAGTTTGCGTGTGGGGATGCGTTTTATGATCGGCAGGTGTTGGGTATTGAAAGGTATCGCGAAGATGGGGTGAGGTCTCTGTTTTTCTCGATGGATATGGGTAGACCTCGTTGGAAAAATCGACAATCGATGGAATCGTGGTGAATCAGATGGGGATGGATAGAAAATGCTGTTTGACTGCAGTAGTTCGTTGTGTGTGTTGAGTTGTGGTGTATGCTAGTGCATGTGCGTGGACTGCATTGTGTTGCAAGTAGAAAATAGATAAATAATATTGAATCTGTAAACTTTTACAGTACTGTTGTGATCATCAATTAGTTAGATACCGCAGCTGAAAGTGTGCATGTGTAATGGATGCACTGTTGCATCTAGAGCTGTGAGCCGTTTGAAAATCCACGGTATAGTGTCGTGAAAATTTAAAGCGCGCTACTTGTAGAATCGTACAAAATGAGACTCTCATTTCACATGACCACAAAATCCGTACCATTTCTGAATAGCTGCATGCATGTTATCATCATCGAAGGAGAGTTATCGTATTTGCAAAAACCAATAACTAGAAAATTATTTAAATGTACTAATGACTTTATTAATTATGTTAAGCAGTAATAGTTAAATCAAATGTTTGCTTTTAACAATTATTTAATTAATTAACATTAATTAAGATCACATAATTGAAATTGTCACTGTCTCTGATGAGTTTCTTCTCGCACTGTACAACATTCCTTGTACCTATTCTCTGCATGTTGGTTTGCACGTCGCTGCTGACTGTCCACAATAATTGTAGAGAGCAGTAGCAGCGCACGAAAGTCTGGAAACTAGAGGCTAGTAGTATAGTGCATGCTGTGCTTGTATGTCTCGTGTAGCAGAGTGGTCGTTTGAAGTCTTCGTCCCTATAGGTAAGTAGTCATGTCAAATCTACATTTACAGTTTTGAATTAGTAATAATAAATACGTGTATTTATTGTGGGATTAGGGAATGGGAAGTACCAAACGTTTACTACATCAAGCGTGGAGAAGACGGTATCATAGAGGGCTAGGGATCTCAACAAGAACATCGTTGCGGGACACTCTTGGAGAACCTATCATGGAAGCTCCAGATCTATTGCGTGTTAGCCAGCTCTCTTTCATAGTTATGGAGAGCAGTTCATTCTAATAATGAATTAGTGAGGGGGTTCATTCTGCATACTCAAGGTAATCTATGGCGATCAGTGGACAATGAGACAAGGACAAGAATCATGGTGTTGTCCTACATGGACTTCAAGAGCTGGATTAAACCTTAATTTATGTTGTTTATTCTTCTACGTTTATTCTTCTTCTCTAGCTATCTATTTTTACTGGTTAGTGTATGTATCTTGTCTGGCCTAGAGCACTGTACCTGTTGTGGTATGAAACAAAATATATTATTATTAAGTAGAAAATTCTATAGAATGACGCGTACTGTATTCTAAGATCAGTAAAGGGTGTGATCAAGGATTCGAATGTGTGATCCGGAAATAATGCATCATATTCTTCTTCCTTAACTTATTATGGTAGTGGGGTATCGAATTGGGTCATCTAGCTAGTATACCAGACGACTGACTAATCAAACATGGAAAGGGGGATAAGAAGAGGTCTGGGTCTGCACAAATCTGCATCTTTAACAGAAGCTCTTGGTCAGAATTCAATGAATGTGATAAGATATCTTATTTTTGGAGAGTGAGTTATCATACATCTCATGCCTTATCTGTCAGTCTTTTGGTCTGCTGACTTGTCTGTTGATCTGTCCTGTTATTTGTTTGCTGGTCAGTTTATGTAATTGTCTGCTAGCTTGCTGTTTTAATTAATTAACGACCTCATTGTTTCACTAAGTACTAGCAGGGGTGTTGTTACCAGGGCAACGGAGCCGACCTTGGCTCTATAGACACGGATCCTTTGGCTCCAGAAGGCTCCACGTTAATTAACAGTGAAACTAAAAATGTAATATGTCTTTGTACTGGAGTCCAGTCTCTGTCAATGCCATGTCAGAGTCTGGACTTTGGGTCGTACAAGGCTACACAGAAAATGATGACTGAGGGTACCATGGCAGCATGTGTATGACGTATGTGGGTTGTGACCAGAGCTCCCTATAATGCCCATGCAGCGAAAGTCTCTGGGTGTCCAAGGGACGGCTCTGGGCTCCGGGTACTGGCAGCAACACCCAAATTTGGCTCCAAAATTGATGACCACCCACAACCCTGACTAGGGTTAGAAATTTGCAACATCTTGGGCTTTAGTTGGGCTAGTACGTCTTTCAAATTTAGTGTAAGACAAAAACAGTCTATCTCTGTCTCTATCTCTTGTACTTAGACAGCATTCATAATGGTATCCTAGAATCTATTTACCAAACAGATTATACAGTGTGGCATATGGGCTATACATGTAATTACCGGGCTACAGAGCTCATCATTTGTAGGCGTGGTCATAAAAATTGTGAACTGTAAATATGTGTGAGGACCAAAGCTGTTTATAGTATGCTATCAACTTTCAGTTTGTATTAGTCTAGATGACTGGCTGTTTCATATGACTGATTTAATTAATTAATTGATGGACAATAAATACTCAAAGTACGTCTCCAATCTACAATATCCGTTACTATACCTGTAAACACATCACACAACATTTGATTTCATCGTCTGTTTGTTTGTCTAGTAGACTATTGCACGTGATCAAAGATTAATTGGTCACGTGAGTTAATAGATGAGCATGCGTAGAATCTAGGGAACGCCTCAGAGACTGTTCCCTTCGTTGTAGACTCAGTCATTGTCAGTTGGTGTGTATGCGGTGAGTAATGGACTATAGAAAAGGTTGGCTGTGATGTCGGCACTGTTGCGTAACTGATGCGCTTCGTTTTTTTGTTGGCGCCATTGATTGACGCGCACGTGGCTATCGGTTCCTCTTGTTTCGTTTGTGAGTTGTTTTGTATGGTGGAGTGTTATTGTTTGTTGTGTAGAAATGAAAAAGGAATTGAGTGAAGCGGTGAGGAGAGGCGATCTTCAGTCAGTAACACGTTTCTTTGAGTTGGAAGTTGATATCAAGACTCCATGTGTTGTGAGTTTATAATGTGTGTATTGGATGTTGGAATGAACTCCACGTCGTTGATCTCAAATTAGAACACTCTTCTGATACAAGCGCGTAGGAATAATAAGAAGGAGATAGTTGAGTTGCTTCTCACTAAATCAGCAGATGTTAATGGGACTGGCAAGGTGAGTTGATTGAGTGTGTGACAGTGTGATGTGTTGTTGATAAGATGATAGATATCAACTAGATGTAACAATCTAATCCAACAATCAACGTTTTCGTTTCTTCTTGCTTGTCAAGAGGCAGCAGTATTGACTTGTGACTGGCTGAATCAGCCATTGCATGCAGAGATTAATAATCTTGTTGGTTTATGTTTCATTTAACTTGACTGTCGTCACTATCGTCTAACCATAGTTTCAATCTAAACATGATTTCATGCCCCACTGTTATCTACTAACTATGAACATGTTTTAGTGTGAAAGCTAAACAGCTCTCAAGTGTGATGCAGACGTTTAACAAAAGTAGTTTTATCTAACTGGCTGTTGATATTAATTTATTAAATCTGTTCCGGATGATGATTTTGGGTTACTGCTTATGATCTTGTTTGTGTTGCTGTGCTGTCTTGTATAGAGAGATGACCTTAAGTGGTATCTAGAGAGGAAGGTGGGGATTTAGTAATTTGAGGTTGGAATGAATGGTTGGCTTGATGGTACTTGTTACAGTGTATGTGCAGACAGTCCTTTTTATTGTTATCAAATTTGTGGCTTAACAGAGATGAATATCTTGTGTCAATGATTTAAAGGAGAACTCTCATCAAATACTAAAACTTGTTGAAAGAAAGATACAAGGCCTGGTATCTTCCTGCAGGAAACCTACGGTCCAGACAGCCACAGAAGCAGAGAATCGGCAACGAGTTGTTCAGACGATTCCCTGTATGTACACAAAGTCTTACTCTCTCGAAGTAACTACTTTAGGTTTAACCATACCAAGTGCTACTAACGCACCCAAAATTCAGAGAGACATGATCTAGGAACTACTCTAAGAAGGGTCTCCTGAGGTTGTATTGCAACAGTCGATAATTGCGTGATAACTTTGGAGTCCCAGTTTGCTTTAGTCAATAAATCACAACTTGACACCATATGTCTCACAATCCTTACCTTGAAATGTGCACAGATATTAGTCTTCCTTGCTAACCAACAATCAGAGTTACGCTCATGCCACATACGGGTACTAAACACGCCTACACAGGTAATTTTCAATGCTTTATTTCTTCGTTACGGTAAACTTCTGCGGGTTGTGTCATGAAGTGACAGCTTTCATCTGAGAGATAGTTGATTTTGGTGAGAGTTCCCCTTTAACTGTTTTGGTAAGACAACGTTTTGTGTCAGTGGGAAGACGATAACCGGAGCCATCAAGTTCTGACATGACGAAAAAGGATTTTTATATTTTAGTTGAGATGTTAGACGTTGTACTTGTACGACTGCTTTCTAATTGATCTTGAGCAGTCAGCTTTCACAAATCTTGTGACAAAATTGCAAGGAATGACGTTTCACATACACAAATTTAAAATTGCAGACGAGCAAAGAAGGTGGTGATACCCTAATTGTTTAAATAGGTTTGCAGTAATTAATTGTTTTGGTTGGTCACTTTTGGTTTAGCATGGAGGGGATGGTGGAATAATGATTATAATAATACATTCTTGTGTGTGCAGTTTGGAGTGACACCTTTGATAACAGCAGCAAGGAATGGGTTGGACAATATCATTGATGTGTTATTGAAATCCAAAAATATTAATGTGATGAAGGGACATTATGTACGTGTGAGTATTGAGAGGTTCAGTTGATATTGTGGTGTCTGTTGTGCATGTATTAAACATATTTGTGAGTGTAATGCATTGATTTTGCTATTGTTCGTGTTTGTGTGCTCATTATGTGTGTTGAATGGAATGTCTGTTGCTTAGTATGTTTTAATTAACATAAACACTCTCTCACTAGCTTATCAGTTTCCTGTTTACTCAGGTTGGAAGGACATTCATTCATTGGGCTGCAATGAATAATCACATGACCATTGTAGAGAGACTTGTGTCTTGTTCTGTTCCTGTTGATATCAATGATAATGATGGTCATACACCACTGTGGTGTGCTGCCTATTATGGTCATGTGTGTTGTGTTGATGTTCTCCTAAAACATGGAGTGAGTCCCCAACATGAGAGGTAATGCATTCAATATCCTTCAGTCAATAATATTACTAACGTGATGTCATTGTGGGATAGTGAGAGGAAAGGATCACCACTGCAGATTGCCAAGCGACGTGGTCACAGTGATGTTGTTGAGATGATGGAAGAAGCCATAAGATGTACGTGAAAGAAACAATTAATTTACTTTTCTTTACTTTTCTCTACTTTGTTTTTCGTGTTTAAATTATTTTCTAATGTTCTGTTTTTGCATCCATTTGTTTGTCTATTTTTGTTTTGTCTGTTTGTCTGCCTGTCTGTTCATCTATTCATTTGTATGACAGTGAGTTTGTGAATTTAACTGTAAATGAATTGTATGTCATGCAAGGAGCTGATATGAAAGTGTTGTATGGCTTTAGAAATATAACTTTCTGTGTAGCCTTTCACAACTCGCACGTTTTAATGTGAAGATGTTAAATGATGTGTCCATACATACATATGTATGTTTGTAATGTGTTTGTCATTTTTGCAGCAAAGACTCCGAATAGAGAGGAGCACGTAGCTACAGTGAGGAAATATAAAATAACAAGTGAAGGTTACGTTACTGTATTACATTATTTCGTGTTGCAGGTAACGTTACTGATAAGACAGTTGGCAGAGAAAGACTTGCAATTACAATCAATGAGCAAAGAATTGGCAGAGAAAAACAGGGAGGTGGCATCTTTGAAAGCACGATTGGCAAGAATCAGAGACGTAGCTGATGTTGAGAGTGATGAGGTTTGTTGCATTTGTGTTAATGACAATTATCATTGATGTACAGATGGTTGTATGTCAGTCAAAGTTGCTGCATTCTGTTCACGCCCAGTAGCACGTCAATTTAGAAATAATTAATTAGAATTAACATTATTGATATCACCACTCACCTAAGTGATAGTAATAAATTAATTAATTGTTATTATATGTATTTAATATATTATATTAGTTATTAGTTAATTGTTATTAGGGATCAATAAAATGTTTTAGATGACTGATTGACTATGTCGTATAGATGAGACAGAATCCTTTACTCCTTGATCTCTTTGTGTTTTCAGGTTGTGGAAGATGATGTGATAGCAGCCAGAATTCAGTCTACTGCTAGCGCGTTTGCTCAGTCAACAGGTACGTACTGATTCTTAGTTTCACATACTAGAATTACTGGATAAGTGTGTACATTGTTGTGTGTGTGTGTGTGTGTGTGTGTGTGTGTGTGTGTGTGTGTGTGTGTGTGTGTGTGTGACACTGTGTGTGTTTGTGTGTCACACTGTGTGTGTTTGTGTGTCACACTGTGTGTGTGTGTGTGTGTGTGTGTGTGTGTGTGTGTGTGTGTGTGTGTGTGTGTGTGTGTGTGTGTGTGACACTGTGTGTGTGTGTGTGTGTGTGTGTGTGTGTGTGTGTGTGTGTGTGTGACACTGTGTGTGTGTGTGTGTGTGTGTGTGTGTGTGTTGCATGATTACGGCTGCATGTCTGTCAGTGTCTTGATCTTCCAGTCCCTCTGTGTTTTGCTTCATTTTCCTGTTTAGTCTGCTGATCACTTTCTTGCACAAGTTTGTATTTCATTGTAAGGAATGATGTTTGTATCTTACACTAGAGGATGATCATAGACGTGATTCGTATTCTCGTCGAGTTCTGCAGGCAATTCAAGGATTTGGCTCAACCAGATGGTATGCACTCGGTCGTGATTGTGGAGAAACACGAGATCAGCTGCACAAATTCACTGTTCTGGTCGATGGTTGTAATAAAGTTCAAGCTTTCTTTGATGTGATGGCACAGAAAGTAGGAGAGAAACGAGCAGCAGACAAACTACTGGACGCTTGCAAGAACATACAAAACCCAATATTTGCTGCAGTAAAAGAAGTGATGGACACAAAATGTAATTTGGGAAGGTGTTTTGTATTGCATATTAATAGTGTTGTCGTAGTTAAATGTCCTCAGTTGTGATTTGTTGTCATTTTTAATCTGAACTTAGCAGTCTAGTGATTGTGTAGAAAAGTGAAGACATCAAATGCGTTTGTATCATCCTCTTGGTCAATACTTACATATCAGTACATTAGGTGAGTGTGTGTGTGTGTGTGTGTGTGTGTGTGTGTGTGTGTGTGTGTGTGTGTGTGTGTGTGTGTGTGTGTTGAAATAGTAGACATGATGGTCTATTACAATGATGGACCAGAACTTTTCTTGACTTGAAAACTTGTGTGAACCGAGTGGCCGTCAGATATCGAGAAAGGATCTTGGTGGTATGTGTATGTTTGTGTGTAAAACGTGTGACATATTTCTAACATAAAAGAGTCTGCACGTCTCATTAGTTTGATAACATTACTGCAACAGTTTCAGCTAGTACCACACTGCCTCTCACTTGTCACTAAGACGTACAACAATTCCTTTCACTTAGGCTTTGTCTCCATTTTGGTCACATGACGTATAATGATAGGGTCTCTTGGAGGACTCCTAATGCACAACAAAAATGAAGGCGAGACAAAATAGCATGTAGGATGATGCTATGGCCAGTAATGAGCCATTAATGACTATCTGTGTGGATCTCAGCCATTAGGAAAGCACCTAATTGAACGAGTTTGGTATTGCAGAGTCAACTCCCTTCACCACAAAGGCTGACTCTGCATCACAAATATCATTAGTATTTACAGCATGCAAGTACCAGTGTCTGACAGACGGTGACTATATGTTTGTTGCAAGTGTTTATGTTGTCTTTGTCTCTGCTTGTCTGTCTGTCTGTCTGTCTGTTTGTCTGTCTGACCTTCACCTTCCCCATCAAATAGAACCAAGACATCAATACTGAAGACAGTCCAGACATTACAATGCTTGATCCAAATACTGGACAGAATTTGGATATTAATGTGTCCCTGGCTCATTCGTGGAGTCAGGACATTATTAGGAGGGCTAGCAAGGAAAATGGTCATGCTGCCGCGACAAGAGAAGAAAGAAAATGAAAAAATATTCAAAAGAGCTTGTTCCAAGAGGATATGTATCAAGATGCGTTCCTCTTGTGATAGAACATTTTGGGAGGTGGGGCACAAAGGCAGAGAATTTTTGGCAGCGTTTGTCACAACAGTCAGCAAATCCAGAAGCCAATTTTAATGCTTCCATGTTCATGTCGTATTGAAGAAAAAGATTTTCTATAATTCTGCAAAGATGCAATGCCAAAGTTGTCCTTAGAAAACTTTCAAAACTGTCACCTAATCATGGTGATTTAGGTAGATTATTTGATTTTGACATTCAAAGTCAAGTCCATTAGTTACTGACTTTGTTGTTTGCAAGGACTGGTTTGTATTTATTAATCCTAGCATTTGTACAAGTAGAATCTGTATGAGAATAAATTATCTGTCTGTCTGTCTGTTTGTCAGTCTGTCTGTCTGTCTGTCTGTCTATCATATATTTTAAATAATGATAACTAAAATAACCATCAGCAGCGTGGTCATAAAAATTGTGCACTGTAAATATGTGTGAGGACCAAAGCTGTATATAGTATATACACCACCCTTTTCCAGGCTGGATCTGCCATGTGCGCCTGCTGCCACTGATTCTGAAAGTTTCATACGGGAACCGGACACTGCCAGTCTCACGTGAGTCCGGGACAAGGCTAGTAGTATTATGTTATCTATGTGTACTTAGCTAATATCATCAGTGTAGTGCAATAATAAAACCTACTGAGCCCGCAGACAACATGGTGTCAGAATAGTGGGATCTAGGGCAACGTTTCTGATAGCGCTGCTCGACGTGTTCGATTTCTCTCAGCCGGATAGTTGGCACGTCTGGATCAAGCGTTTTGAACGATTTCCATTGGCTTCTGGTCTTTCAGGAAAGTATGAATCCACACAGATAGCTGCATTAGTATATTCAATGGGCTCGAAAGCAGAGGATATCTTAGCTTCCTTCACGTTAGCGGAAGACGAGCGCAAGACGTACTACTCTGTCAAGCTAAAGTTTGATTCTCACTTTGTGAAGAGAAGGAATGTAATTTTTGAACGTGCAAAGTTCAACTACCGCCGTCAAGGGGACGACGAGTCAGTAGAGAGTTTTGTAACTGCCATCTAGACCTTGTCAGAGCATTGTCAATTCGGAGCATTACGTGAGGAGCTAATCAGAGACCGAGTGGTGGGACCACGTGATGCAAAGCCATCGGAGACGCTCCAAATGGATGCAGACCTGACTCTCGACGAAGTGAGTTGGTGAAGATACACAGACTACCGTTCGCAGACATCTCTCCGAGGAACCGCCCCTAACACCTGAAAGGAGTGGCAAGGCGTGAAAGGCAAATCCTTCACCGTTGTATAGTAGAGCTGCGTGCCCAGCAACAAAGGCGAAATGCTGTTGGTGTGAACGAGTAGGACATTATACGCGTAAGTGTAAAACCAAACTAAAGATAGAGATCGTTCTGATAATAGTGTTGATTCTCAGGTTATCTATGGTATTTGCTTGGATGACCAAAGTGAAAGTGAATGGGAGAGATTTGAGGTTCAAGATTGACACTGGTGCAGACGTTAGGGTTACACCAGAGAGAGTGTACAAAACAACCTTCAGTAACGCTAGACTGCAAACTGCTACCAGACATTCACTACGTGGTCCAGGAGGACATGCATTAATTAGATGTGAGTGGGAAGTTTATTGCCAACCTCCAAGTCAAAGGGTTGCCCACAGCAAGAAATATTTGTGGTGAGAGGAATGACAAGATGTTTACTTGGCAGACCAGCCATAGAAGCTCTGCAAGTAATCAAATGGTGTGAGCCAGTAGACAAAGCTGAAAATAATCTGAGTGAGGTGGCCATGTTCAAGCTGAATTTCCTAATTTGTTTAAAGGCGTTGGAAAGCTGAGTGAAGAGTACACTATCTGTCTGAAATCAGATGCAACAGCCATTTGCTTTGGCAACTCCCCCCCCCCAAGACCTATCCTCTTGATGAAGAAAGTGGAGGACGAACTGCTGTAAACGCAACCCACTGACTGGTGTTCAGGAATGGGTCTAGTTTCTAAGTCGAAGGGTCATGTTAGAATTTGTGTTGATCTGTTTAAACTCAACGAGAGTGTGAAACGAGAGCGATTACTATTACCTTCAGTGGAAAATTGAGGTGTTGCAAGGAGCTAGTGTTTTCAGCAGGCATGATGCGAATAGTGGTTTTTGGCAGGTACTGCTGTCAATGGAGTTTGCCCTACTCACGACGTTTATAACGCCGTTTGGGAGATTTTGCTACAACAGATTGCCATTTGGTATAACATTGGCATCGGAGCTATTCCAGAAAGAATGTCAGAGAACGCAACAGTTTACAAGGAACTCTGTGCTTGAATGATGATATTCTTGTCTTTGGAAAACACAAGCGGAACATGATCAACGTCTTCGGAAAGTCCTAGAGAGGATACTACAAGCCGGTCTTACACTTAACCAAGAGAAGTGCATATTTTCAAGTAACACGGTGAAATTCCTTGGTCATGTTGTTGATACTTCTGGGATTAGAAGTGATCCCGACAAAATTAATGCAATTAAGGAGATGCCAGAGCGGCCGACTCCAACAGAAGTCAGGAGATTTCTAGGCATGGTAAACCAATTGGGAAAGTTTTTCCCAAGATTAGCCGAGAAAACAGAGCCATTGAGAGCCTTGATTACCTCTAAGTTGGAGCGGATGTGGGGAGACGGTCAACAGAGTGCTTTTGAAACAATAAAGAAGATCTGTCTCAACCACCGGTTTTAGCTTTATATTCTCCAACCAGACCAACAGCTGTGTTATCAGATGCATCAGCATATGGTCTAGGAGCTGTTATTCGACAGAAGCAAGACAATGGAGAATGGAAACCAATTGCATACGCATCAGGTTCACTTACCAGTGCAGAAGCTAGGTATGTTCAGATAGAGAAGGAGGCGCTGTCTACCACATGGACATGCGATCGATTTCGTAAATATTTACTGGGAATGTCATTTCATGTGGAAACAGATCATAAGCCATTAGTATCATTGTTGAGTACAAACAGGTGTTTGGAAGAACTACCTTTACGAGTTCAATGATTCAGATTAGGACTGATGCAGTATTAAAATTTACTGTCTCTCAGGTACCAGGTCGTAAGCTTCATATTCCAGATACCTTATCAAGGAGTCCAGTCTGAAAATCGAGCAAATTTGCAAAGCCATGATTTAGCAACAGCATCTAACGAGTATGTCGATCAAATACTTGATTATCTACTAGTGCAAACAAAAACTTTGACCAAACTAAGAGAACAACAAGATGCAGACGAAACGTGCTACCAGCTGAAGCAATTCTGTAGGAATGGATGGCCGCCTAAACACAAACTCAAAGGAGATATCAAGAAATTCTGGGCAGTTGCATCAGAATTGGCTGTGGAAGATGGCCTATTACTACGTTGTAGCCGTCTGGTTATCCGTACCTCAATGCAAGCAGAGATTTTGCATAAGCTTCATTTGGGACACCTAGTCATTACCAAATGTAGAGAGAGAGCATGATCAGCAGTTTGGTGGCCGGGAATTACGTCACAATTACAGGATAAGATTGAACAATGTTCAATATGCAGCAAACAACGCCCGATACCGGTCGAACCTTTGTTGCCAACTGTTTTACCTAGTCGACCATGGCAAACATTGGGCACTGATTTGTTCGAGTGGAGAGGGACGTCTTTCTACTAGTCGTAGATTACTACTCCGGATATCCTGAAGTTGTTTCCTTGTCAAGCACATCATCCAGAGAGGTGATAGACAAAATGAATGCCACGTTTGCTCGATATGGCATACCAGAGGAGGTCAGATCAGATAATGGTCCTCAGTATGTCTCAGAGATATTCGCACAGTTTGCAAACGACTATTGACTTTTTGCATACAACGAGCAGTCCACAATACCCTCAATCGAATGGAGAAGCTGAGCGAATGGTACAGACTATGAACAAACTTCTAACAAAGAGTGAAGATCCTTACCAGGGATTGTTGTCTTATCGTTCAGCCCCATTATCAAATGGATACTCTCCTGCATATCTGCTAATGGATAGACAACTGAGAAATCTAGTTCCAACTACACCAGCTACTCTTTTACCTAAACGAGTCCCGTACTGAGAAATCCAAGTAAAAGAACAAGTTCGAAGAGAAAGATAAAGGAGAGATTTGACAAACACCATCAAACCAAAGAATTACCACCATTATCTCAAGGAGAAAAAGTTTGGCTTCCTGATGATCAGAGAGAGGGTCAATTCTACAACAGTCTACTACAAAACCGAGATCGTATACAGTAGCAACACCATCAGGAGAATTTCGTAGAAACAAATGGTACATAGTAAAAGATCATCATCAACAAAAAGAACCAACACCAACAGAAAGTCCAGTGCAGTATCCACCATCAATCCAACCAGGACTAACAACAAGAAGTGGTCGAGTTGTGAAGCCACCACAGAAACTAGACTTATGGTGTAAAGTTTGACTATAGAGTGTTGAGTGTTAGAGTTACACAAGTTTGAGTTAGATGGTTTGTTTAGGAAAGGGGGATGTGGCATAGTAATAGTGCAATAATACAATCACTCTAATCCTCCTGAGCCCGCAGACAACATTGCCTGTCTACCACTCTTCAACGTTCTCCCAAAAATTTTCGAATTCAATTCGCGGTTTGTACAGTACGTATTGGTCACTTGGTTTAGTGGCCATTAGCTGCAATTGACATGCAAACGACGGGCCTTCAAATGACATCATGCTGCGAGTGGGAGTAACCAATTAATTAAACCGGTTTGAAGCTTGCACGAACTTGCCTGCGTTCAACGTGCTCATTCGACCTCTCAGTGTCGCGCGTCGACCGGACTGCTGTGCGTGCCTCATCGACAAACAAATCGATCTCAATCATCGCAGCGCGGCCGACATCTCGCTACTGCGCAGCTCAAGCAGACGGATCCGAGTGCCTTCCTACCGCGCCATGATGCCTACTGCAGTTGTACGTTTTCTGTTATTGACAGCTGCCATTAGCGGTAAGAAAATGCAACAGACGATGGAAATTTTGTAGGCGATGGTTTGATCGCAGCGTTCCCTTTGTCGCGTGATCGATTTCTTGTGGCCGTTTACCTGTGGTTTCGTTATATGTTTGGTGTTCACGCGACTTGCCTTTTCGATTGGTGTGATCGATGTGCGAGCTTGACGTGAGCGAAGTGCGGAGTGTTGAGAGGTGCGGAAGTCGGGAACTGGGCTTGTTAGCACGTGCTCTTTGTTGTGTGAGTGTACTGTGCTGTACGTGCGGCGCGCTATCCGGCTGCAATGCGATAGGTCGATTGTATGACATGCATTGTATAGTAGTGGTGTGGTCGTTTGAAGGGTTGGTTTATGGTTGTTTGGTTGATTCGTTGAGAAATCGCCGGAAACAGTGTATGTCACATTGGTTGACGTTGTTGTCGTTTTTAAGTGTGTGTAGAGTGGTAAGTGTTGTTGTGTTCAGAGTATCGGAATGTATTTTTGGGGACAGTCCTCCCTCTTGTAGGGATGGGACTGAGTAGGGTAATTCCCCTTGCGCTGGTTTAGGGTCTGTTTGTGTTCATGCATGATGTGATGTTGTATTAGGATATATAAATGCACATAGTTATGTTTCTACCTCTCAAGAAAGACAGTCCAGTGGTGTATATTGTTGTATGGTTGTATGGATATTATGTATGGATATTATGTATATCATGATATTGTATGATTTTATGATTTCATTTTATGATTTTATGTATAACATGATATTATATGATTTTATGATTTCATGTTATAATTTTATGTAAATCATGATATCGTATGGTTTTATGATTTTATTGTATGATTTTATGTATAGCATAATATCGTATGATTTTATGATTTTATTGTATGATTTTATGTATAGCATGATATTGTATGATTTTATGATTTTATTGTATGATTTTATGTATATCCTGATATCGTATATCGTATGATTTTATGATTTTATTGTATGATTTTATGTATATCATGATATTGTATGATTTTATGATTTTATTGTATGATTTTATGTATAGCATGATATTGTATGATTTTATGATTTTATTGTATGATTTTATGTATAGCATGATATTGTATGATTTTATGTATATCATGATATCGTATGATTTTATGATTTTATTGTATGATTTTATGTATATCATGATATCGTATATCGTATGATTTTATGATTTTATTGTATGATTTTATTGTATGATTTTATGTATATCATGATATTGTATGATTTTATGATTTTATTGTATGATTTTATGTATAGCATGATATTGTATGATTTTATGTATATCATGATATCGTATGATTTTATGATTTTATTGTATGATTTTATGTATATCATGATATCGTATATCGTATGATTTTATGATTTTATTGTATGATTTTATTGTATGATTTTATGTATATCATGATATTGTATGATTTTATGATTTTATTGTATGATTTTATGTATAGCATGATATTGTATGATTTTATGTATATCATGATATCGTATGATTTTATGATTTTATTGTATGATTTTATTGTATGATTTTATGTATATCATGATATTGTATGATTTTATGATTTTATTGTATGATTTTATGTATGCATTAGCTATTACATGGGTATCTGGTGTTTATGGCATTTATTGACCCAAGGTCTCACTGGATTATCAACGAGATAATTGACGGAGCCAGAGGCAAAGTTCAATTATCAAGGTGTCCATAATGCCATTTAGTTACCGGCACGTGGCCCCTACCCAATGAGCGCTTGATCTCGTAGATGGTGCAATAATATCTGAATTCGGCCAAGTGCCTGCATTGTTTAGTTATTGCACACATACGTAGTTATTGCATAATTATAGCATGCTTGCCATGGGACTGTCCCTGATACTGAAACCTTACACTAAATCTTACTGCTGCCAAACCAGGAACGCTAACTATATGGTCAGCTACTGGAACGCTCATTGGGTAGGGCCAGGTGCTGGTAATGAAGTCGGTTATCACCCTTCTTCCACAGCAATATCATATTTCTTGGGGTCTCACTGTTTATGGCACTCGCCTATAGCTTGTGCAATAAAGGGTGGGGGGGGAGAGAACAATAAATATGATATTGGTCTTGAACATGGGGCGATAACCTATACAAACACCTCTTACCATGTAATATGTAATTTATTGTATGGGCATGGTCAGGTACAATAACACCCACTAGTGAGGACAAGGAGAACCACCCAGCAATGCTGCTGAATGGGACAGGTCATGTGAAGCAGCAACACCTGTACTCCCCTTCCACTTTTCAAATTGCAGCGTTACATTCTACATGGGCAACAAGCAATAAATAACTTGTTTGTGCTTTTATGTAACCTTGCTGAGGTAATTAGCAGATTGTAATAGGTGTTATGGGACTGCACTAAGTGTGTTGTGTTATGTTTGGTAGCTAATGGCTTTTGAAAGTTTGTATAAGGGAAATAAGCTAATAGACTAAATGGCATTTAGTGTATTGTATTGGTGCCTGATGTTTACTCTAAAATATACCCAGGGTATATTCTGTTGCTATGACAGTGGGTGGATTATCAGTACATTCTACCTCCACCTGACCTGTACAAGCTCTGTAACTGGCTCATATTGCGTACCCAACCACGCCCATACAATAAATCATGATATTGTATGATTTAATTGTATGATTTTATGACATGCATTGTACAGTAGCTGTGTGGTCTCTTTGAAGGGTTGGTCTAGGGTTATTTGGTTGATTTCTTGAGAAATTGTGGGAAACAGTGTTTGTCATATCTAGCATGTTGTTGTTTCTCCGTGTGCTTAGTGTTAATTAACTAGTTAAGTGTTGTTGTTGTGATGAAATGAATTTAGGGACTCTTGCTTCCCTATAATGTGGGGGATGAGGGAGCGTAATTCCCTTGGGGTCGTTTAGGGTAATGTATGGGGAGATATGAATTGTGTTATGTGGTATGAAGAAATCATGTCTTTTCTTCAGGTGAAGACTAAAGACAATGCAGTGTTGTGTGTTGTGTGTATTGTTGTATATGTTTCTATGTTTATTATTGATATACATTAAGCCATAGTTTATCATTGTGTTACTTTATGTATATCAAGATGTGTTGTTATACAGATTGATTGATATATTAAAGATGAAAATAGGTTACTATACAATACAAAATTTATATAATTTCTTGAGAGGCACCCATTTGTCTAAGAGGGCGTGGCTCAACACAACAAGGCTAAATGTATTATTAATTAATCATGCATGCTACATAGCAGAAAGACAGGAACCAACCTTAATTAACCAGTGTTCAAAATTTTGTAGTTGTGACCTTTACAACCTCACAAAATTTTGAGTCATCAAGGAGTTCATGGCTTTTACATATGTATCATAAATATCAAATAATGATACTGATTGTTCTGGTAAGTAAATGAAATTTTAGGATTCAGAGGCGTCACCCTTAGTCTGACCTGAGTAATTCCACTGTTATACTCTACGGCATAAAAACAAAATTTTATTGGGCCGTTATAACTTGATTTAATTAGTTGTCAGGATGGCAACCTCACTGGTATAGTTGGCTATGACATGAACTCAATTACCGTATTTCCACGGATATTGCCCCGTGGGGTACTATTATTGGCACAGGGGGCAAAATTTGAGCATGGGGCATTATTTGCAGAAATATGGTAGTCGTCATATGACAACGTGACGACCACATTTTCAAACACTATTAACGCTATACTGTTAGTGCACTAATATTAATATTGTATTTTATGTTAGTGTGTTATCAGTTTCTACATCTGTCATCCTTATACATCAGCAGGTCATTTGACGGCTCGGCTAGAAAGTAGATGGGACACGTGCCCCATGAACTCCCTCTCCCTCCCGGTTGCTACGCCTATGTTATACAACTTGTATAACTTTATGTGTATCAAGATGTTTTAGTTAATTATTGACTAATTAGAAGGGATATGTCAAATAGAGCAAAAGTGGTTCTAGTTATCACTTGAGGTTAAGTAATCATGTTTCCTTCTAATTGGTCAAATACTTATACAATGTGTTGCATCAGCAGTAGCCAATCACAAGCCTCTTGTGTGCCATGGGCATCTCACTGAACATTACTAGTTATAATGCACCCAGAGTAAGCAAGTTGGTTGGTTACTGTTGATGTAACTTCCTGCAATTGTGTATGATTTATTTTATGTGTATCATGTGTTTTTATGTATATCATTGTATGGTTTTATGTATGTCAGGAACATTGGGCAGTTTAAACCTGCGTGTCACTTTGCAGTCATCATCGATTATTAGGGATGTGACAACGGATCTCAAAGAGGCAGTTGCAGTACCAACTGGTTCTAATGTAACGCTGGAGTGTCGAGGGGATGGTGTTAAGTCACCTCTATATTTCCTGTACAAAGGAACGCCAACACGTGCAAACAAGCTGTCGTCTATGATGCCACTTAAGTATACCATCAGTAATGTTACGTATTGGAGTGACTCAGGCGCAGTGTATGGATGTGCAGACTTTAGTGGTCGTGGTGTTGACTTGACTTTGGTCGTATTAAGTAAGTTTATACATTTATGTTAATCAAATTGATATATTTTATTGTAATGCTTGTTAGTACCTCCTATCATTGAACATGGCCCCGAACCATACGTGAAGTCGAGATTGCAGGGGAACAAAACTCTGCGATGTTCTGCATATGGAAACCCGGATCCATACATAGAATTTGAACGAGAAGGACAAACTGTACGATCGAAGGTGTTTGCAACGTTCAAGAACAGTACGGTAGCAGGGAAACAAATTAGAATTATAGAGAATACCTTTGATGTGGCCATTAACTCAACAGCAGACTATGGCAATTACACGTGCGTTGTCAGCAACTCACAAGGAAATGTGACAAGAGTTAGCTTTGTAGCACCTCAAGGTACATCATACAACAACTGAACCTTGTTTGATATGTCTGAGTGATGTATCTGTTTATGTGTAGAGTCTCCCCAAATTTTGTCGATTACTCGCTTGCCAGTGCCTGTAAAAGTCGGCTCTCGTATTTCTCTGTCATGTGCTGCAAGTGGAGTTCCCGTACCAACAATAGTTTGGTTACTTCCCAATGGGTCATCTCGTTCAAGTCGAAACGTCACCGAGCGTGGTCGCAACGTGAGCAGTCAACTTGTTCTAAAGTCGGCTCATTATGAAGATGCAGGGCGATATGAATGTGTTGCTGCAACAGGAAAGCTCTTTAAGGATAGAGCACAAACTATAGTCAGTGTTACAGGTATGCATGTGTACAACAATGGCCCACATTGTTAATATGTATAATGAGCCAATATATTTTGCTGGTTAGGCATACCGCAGCCTCCAACAAATATCTCAATTGTCAATATTACATCTACGTCTTCTGTGCTAACATTTGTGTTGGGATTTGATGGAATGTCTTCTATACTCTATTCTATTGCTGAGTTGAACGACCATCGGTCATCAATAATACGAGTCATCCGAGCTTCTAACACAAACAACACAGTAGCATTGAATCGGCTAATGGCATACTCGAGCTATAGCGTTCGCATTTACTCAAGGAATGGTAATGGTGAGAGTGCGAAGTCTTTAGCAGTGAACTTTACGACAGACATAGCAGGTAATGAGACTTAATCTTGTTAAATTGTGTCATACAGTAACAGTATAACAACCTTTGTGATAGTTCCTGCTGAAGTGCCATCTGGTTTGACGGTCTCTGTTCTGAATTCCACGTCTGTGCACGTTCAGTGGCATGTAAGCTGCATGTTTTCACATTCCCACAAATTGATATACTTTGATGTTATCGGTTACTAGGACATACAAAAATCCAGTTGGAATTCACCCACAAGAGGATTCGTGGTTCAATACGATTCCCAATATTCTTGGATTAATCAAACTAATAGAGCGGCTGTCAATTTTTCGGTCATTATTTCTGATCTTGCTCCGTATACGTATTACAATTTCTCAGTCGGTGCTTTCAATTCAAAAGGCCGAGGCAACTTTTCAGACGAAGTTGGTGTGAGAAGCAGTGAAGCTGGTGACTGAATGACTTGTTTGAATTTCAATTGTGTGTGTTCTTGATCTCTTGTATCGTTTAGTGCCAAGTAGTCCACCCACTGGATTGTGGGTTAATAGAAAAACTTCTCGGTGGGCAGTTATACAATTTGAAGCTCCACCACTTTGGTCTATTAATGGAATTCTTCAAGGATTCATTACTATTGTACGAGAAGTAAAGAGAGATGTCATTGTTTATAACAACACGGTAAATAAGACAAAACTAACCGCCGACATTATTGAACTTGAACCGTTCACAAACTATTCGATTCAAGTTGCTGCTTATACTCAACCAGGTCATGGTCCGTGGAGCATTCCTATTTTTCTGTTGACCGATGAAGAAGGTTGGTTTTGTATTTCAATTGTTTATAGACGTGATTCACTGTTGTATTGCAGAGTCGGGGCCTCCAACTTGGGTACAAGCATATGCAGATACGGATGCGTTTACGTTGCAGTGGCAAGCACCCACACTGCCAAATGGACGTATTACAAAATATCTGATATCTTATCAGAAGGAAGGGGATACTATGAACAGCTCAATGTTTGTGAATAGTGTTTCTGCCGGGGTTATTCAGCAGACTACTATACGTGGTAATCTCAGCTCTGGCACAAACTACACGTTTACTGTTTATGCAATCAATGGCAAGGGATTGGGTAAGCCATCAAGGAATCTTCGAGTTATGGTAACGTCGATCATGTCACGGGCATCGACAGATGCTGCAACAACGAATGTACCCTTGACCAGTTCTAGTAGTGGTGGACCCTCTCAGGTTATAACACAAGCAATGCCCTCATCCAGTAGTCGTGGAATTGATGTAACAGAAACAGTGCCCTTATCTAGTAGTGGTGGAGATTATGTAATAATAATTGTTTGTGCAACTGTTGGGGCACTAGTGTTAGTTCTACTAATTGTGCTGCTTTTCTGGTGGTTGATGAGAAAACGACGGAAGCAAGAGGGTAAGCTGGATAACCTTGTTGTCAGATTGTTAGTTGACATGTTTTAATCTTAGGCATTACTTTCAATGATTCAGTCATAAAAAATAAAGGTGCTATAGGAGACAATCAACAGGGAAGATATTCCAGGTAGCTGTAACAGTAACCTGCTGTTCTGAAACTAGTATCTGTATTTTTTGTTTGTGTATTTAGATGTCTTCCTATGGTTGCTATGGTTAATGTCCCTGATGTAGTGAGAAACAAAGAGTCACTAGTCATTGTAAATAGCGGATCGAGGGATTCAAAGATAGAGCCAACGCGTGATCTAGAGGAGGAGACGGCATTTCATGAGAGTGTGGCATCTGAGCCTGTTCCCTCTATACCCGAAAGGAAACCATCAAAGACTGAAGTAGAAGCTGCATTACTAACTAGCAGAAAACGAGCATCATCTCCTGATTCAAGCAGCAACGCCACAGCAGATGACTCCGAGTACTCACAACCAACCAACACTGTACCACGTGGCAAGAAAACATCACGGAAAGTAAAGCACGATCCAGGAGTTGATAACAAACAGATGCCAGACCCGCTTGTATTTAAGAATTTTCCACCTTCTTTAAAGAAGAAACCGTTTGAAAGTAATTACGCTGAACCTCAAGATTCATGCATTTCTAGATCTTTTGGAGATTCTCAAAAATCTGCTGATGATCCAGGGAATGGTAACTATGAAGAAGTTGTTCTACCTCAGAAGTCTAGACCACATTCTCAAACTCAGCTAGTTTCAAATAAACATGCTAAGAAGCTATCGTTTGTCAACAGATGGTTTGGAAAGAACAGATCAAAGTCAGATTCTGAAATGAGTGACTCAATGACAAACGAGACACAGTGTTTAGAAAGTGGCAGATATCGGAAAGGGATGACTCTACCTAGCAGACCACAAATGGATTCTATTGATGAGCATCATCCGTGCGAGAAGTCTGAGCGCTCGTTTTCACTTGGACAACGTACTGCCAATGGTGGCAGTCAAGCACATTTGTATGAAGATGTAAGCATTAATAACAGGATTTATCAAGATCTGCAACTATCAAAAAGTCAAGAATTGCAAGATAAGGAAGGCCATCAGTATGCACGTCCTGACTCAATGCAGCAAACACAAGGAATACAAAGTAACGATCAAGATATGTCTCACTCTGATATTGATGAGCTTCCTCCGTGCGAGAAGTCTGAGCGCTCGTTTTCACTTGGACAACGTACTGCCAATGGTGGCAGTCAAGCACTTTTGTGTGAAGATGTAAGCATTAATAACAGGATTTATCAAGATCTGCAACGATCAAGAAGTCAGGAATTGCGAGATAAGGAAGGCCATCAGTATGCACGTCCTGACTCAATGCAGCAAACACAAGGAATACAAAGTAACGATCAAGGTATGTCTCACTCTGATGAGGAAGGTGACAAGTCATTGTCATGTGGTAACTACTGTGATCCACAAGATGCAATTAGAAAGTATCCCACATGTGCATATGCTGCCGTTGACTTGAACCAAAAGCATCGTGACCGTATCGCAAAGACCGAGAAGTCAACACAGCAAGTATGAAATTTTGAATTATGTGAATAATTAATGTACATTAAGTTTGTTTTCTAGGTAATGCAAGATACTGATGCGTTTGCAGAAGAATCAAAATCTAGCAGTAGTGAGTCAGCCGAGGAACACACCAACTGCATCACAAACCCAGCCACAAGTAAGACTGAAGAATTAAAACAAATGGATGATGGGAATGATCCCACTGCTGAGTAGTCACAGTAAACAAGTCATAGTTGCAGAAATATACGCATGTCTCTTGAAAGTCGGTAGACTAAGTCAAGTCTAAACACAATGTTTTAGTTGGCCGTATATCCTGTTCAGTATCATATTTTGTAGTGCCTTAGTGTTAGATTCCTATTTGGTAGAAGATGTGTAACAGCACCGTAATGTACATGTAATATATTGACACACGTGGTTGATTCACATGCATTTACTGTATTGGTCTCTCATATTGGATATGCAGGGGTGGCAGAACGGGGGGAAAGGAGGGTAGCTGCCCCTCCAATATTGGGAGTAGTGGCATCACCCTTCCAATCCTGGTTAATTGATGCCCGAAGAAAATACTGTAGTTGCCTGCAAGTAGAAATAATGTTGAATGATGTTGCCATTGACTCGTTTGATACACATTGTCGTGATCATTTGTGTCTATGCTGCTCTAGCTACACAGATTAATCAATGACAAACCAACCATATTCAGTTAAAATCAAAATGGCTGCAACCTTTCTCAAAGGAGCATCCGCCGCCCTGATATGAAACAACTGGATTCCTTCAATGGCAGCTCGTGATGATCAATGTATGGACAGCATGAGGACACTTGAGTCACTCCAACTGTACACCTTCGATTTCTTTTTGTAGCGACCACTGTTCATGGTCCAAGTACAGACAAAGAGATTTACTTTCTTACCCGTCAAAATAAATCACTATTAGAACTCTGTTTACATCAGAAGGCGTGGTCCTGTACATGACGTTTGACTTGTAAGGATCTAAAGTTGTAAGTTTAGCTATGGGCGTGTCGCGTTGTTACACTTGGTATGCAGTGGCTGATGAAATGTTACCATCTAATGACCGTGATCATGATGCAATGTTCACACTTCCCGTCACGAGTACGTGTGGAAAAACCTCATTCTTCATTCGGACGCGCGGCTAGCAACCAGTTCATGATCCATTAATTTTTTGACTTCCTGACCAGCGTCTGGTAGAGATGCAGAGGTTCTTGACGGATCACTATCCGCTCGTTCAAGCAGTCAAAAGAAAGTCGTTGGATACGGCCGCCAGCTTGATCCGTAGAGGAATTTCTGCAAACGTGACCGTACGAGAGACGCCGGAATGGTGGGCAGAAGAGGTAGGTGTACTAATAGTACGTACACTCGTTGATCGATCTCTACAGCAACAGACCTCGTACGTGCCAAAATACTGGCAGGTTACTTCAAAGGTGCTAATTGGTCGCTAGATAGCAAACAACGTCTTTCGGTCTCACGGTTTGTCGACTATAGTTGCTCTAGCTTTCTACATCAATCGTCATATGGTGTGCAGATTATTGCTAAACTGAAAGTCCTTGTAGCAAAAATTTCAACACAACTGTTATTACGGAGGCGTTTCCTCTTCATCGTGCATATGCATGCAGGGGTGGGAAAGTCTTATCAAGCCTGGTGGACAGCAAAAGCGGTAGCGTTCTCGTTTGTCTCCACTGGCACGTCACAGTCGGACGTACTACTAGGAGCGCCCTGGATTTCAACGGCTGAACCTTCACAAGAAGTTCGACGGCCACAGGTCTGCCTAAAGAACTCTTCAAGCCGTTTTTGAGCCATATCGTTCAATGCGGAGAGCTTGGCGTCTGCTGTCTCCGTGGACATCAAGCCTACGACGCGTGCTTGCAGTCGTCACGGCAATGCAGATAGTGCATCTGGTCCAGCGATTTATTCAATTAATGGGAAATTACATTAGACTAGATACCGACTCCAGAAGGTCAGAGTGAGAATCTATTTTAGCAAGTTCGTGTCGCCAGGACAGGGCACGAGTGGTGCCAGTGCTGTCGCCAATGGCCCAGTGTTGTTGCCAATGGCCCAGTGCTGTCGCCAATGGCCTAGTGCTGTCGCCAATTTTGGCACCAGTAGCGCACCCCTGCTGCACGTGACATGTCATGTTGAGAGTTGAAGGTAGTCTACCAGTACTTTGAATGTCAATATTTTAGAAGCAAACTATACATGTATTACAACGTTCATACAGCACATTAGTGTACACAATGGGAGGCCAAACCTCGCCCTAGTAGGTGTGACTTGTACAACCACAAGCTTCCTGAAAGCTTCCAGAACCCAAGCAGCTGACCTCTCCAATTTTGGAGGTCCAGCGACACCCTTGTAATGTTTAGACGCGTGTTTCCTGAGGCACTGAAGTATATCACGTAGTTGAGAATCAACGTATTTGTACGCATGCGCCAGCTAGAGTGGTCGTAGGCAACTTCTTGCTTGGTAAGAAATTGTATTTATGCTTTGGATACTGCGTGATTATATAAAAATTACCGTTTTAATTGTAGATCGAGTGTCCACTTCTACATTATGCAAGCTTTGCGGGCGATAGAGAAATGGTATTGTTGTTATTGAACAACCACGCTGAAGTCAATGGACTCGACAGTGTAAGTGCAAGACTTATTATATATATATATATATATATATATATATATATATATATATATATATATATATTTATATATATAGGTATTAATTGTTACATAAAATTTAAATTAGTTTTCTTTTTAATTAATTTATATTTACCAAACTTAGTAATTAATGTAATAGAACTAATAATTTTAATTATTTTTAAAAATTTGTAGATTGGAGGTACTGCTTTGCATGTTGCCTCGAAGAGAGGACATGTTGAGGTAGCAGAAACGCTCTTACAGAGTGGAGCAAAGGCCGATGCAAAGGGACGAGTGAGTGTATTTCTATGATTTCAGTTTTTAATTTTTATTTATTGTTTATTGTTTTTAGAGGGCATGGACACCTCTGCACTGTGCATGCTTTAATGGACACGAGAATGTTGCGAAGGCTCTTTTGAGTAAACAGATAGATCCTGATTCAAGAACATTTGTAAGTACATCCATATAATGTGTGTGTGTGTGTGTGTGTGTGTGTGTGTGTGTGTGTGTGTGTGTGTGTGTGTGTGTGTGTGTGTCGCTGTAGCTCAATTGGTTAGAGGGTGCGTGGAGAATGGAAACATCCGGGACCTTGCAGGGTGGCAAGTTCAAGTCACAGTGATGGCGAGCTATGGCATAATTTCCTTGGGCTAGAAACTTACACATGATTGCCTGTCTCGACTCAGGAGAATAAATGATTACCTGGTCTTTGACTAGGATGGCAAAGGCAAAGACTGCAACAAAGTCCATCAGCCACTGGGGTCCTGATGAGACTTCGGGTGCCCACACCACAGGTCGCTTCGCAGTCGGTGCTCCTGCAAGCACCTGGCCAGGCTCTAGGAGATTGCTTAGCGCAGCACATAGTTCCTGCTTAGTGCACAGGGACTCAGCCATCTGGCTGGGGGTTCAACAGTAGCTCCTTATCAATTTGCCATTTGTGTGTATGTGTGTGTGTGTGTGTGTGTGTGTGTGTGTGTGTGTGTGTGTGTGTGTGTGTGTGTGTGTGTGTGTGTGTGTGTGTGTGTGTGTGTGTGTGTGTAGATCTACTACAACCAACTTGCAAACACAAGATCAAATTTACACACACACACACACACACACACACACACACACACACACACACACACACAACAATAACAACAACTACAACAATGGTGTCCAGATGAACAAAAACCAATGCATATGGCTAAACACATGTACACGTACTATACATAGGCAGAAGCAAACCTACATACAACAATTGATGTATCAGTATAAATTGTTCTAATTGCTCTAGTTTGAACAAACTTCGCTACACTTGGCTTGCAGACAAGGCCATGCAAATGTGGCTGAGTGTCTCTTGTGCAATGGTGCTGACATAGAAGCCAAGAATGATGTAACATTCTTTGTTGCACCACCTCTTGTTAGCTTATCACTTTCTTGTATTTCCAGAAGCTTGATACACCTTTGATGTGTGGGGCTGCATGGGGTAAGATTGCAGTCGTACAGCTGCTGATTGAAAAGCACTGCAATGCATCGGCAGTTAATGGGGTCAGTCTACTTATCTTAAATGTGTGATTTTGTACACGTAATATTTTTTTGCATTTAGCAAGGAAAGACTGCTCTTGATCTTGCTGAAGAAAATGGTCACGAAGAAACAGCTGACTTCCTTGCTGCAAACACGTATATGTCAAAACATGAGGTAAACGTACTAAACTATTGCAGATAGTTTTCAAATACTATGAATGTCTGGATTGTGTTAGGACGATATTTCAATGTCTGGAAGCAAATCCAATAGCTGCTCAGAGGCTGAGAATGATGAGGCATCAGAAGAGAGTACTGGAGTGAGAGGTGAAGCTTAGACTGTATTGCCATAGTACCTCACTGAGAAAGGCATGCTGGTATAGCGCGAGGCTCTGCAGACTGCACTTATACCTCAAGGTATAAAGGCATGCCCTTTTGAGGGAGAGAATAGCTTGTTATCATAGCCCATGTTTAACTTTCATACTGAGTACCGTACTCGCTTGATTATTACCCCAAGGCTCAAGTAATCCGCCACACCCAACTTTTGCCAAGTCATTATGCATTTCACGCCTCTTTAAGTCATTTAATTAGTGCTAAATAGCGCTTTCCACAGTGACTGTTTGCTAGATTTGCTACTGTAGAAATAATATTTTTAACTTGCACATGTCTGTTGACCACATGTTGAAGGTTTGATGACTCATATACATATCAAAGATTTTAGTGTAACAACATGCTGTTTGAGCTAATGAATCAATCACTTCCGCCAAGTTACCACATTAGATGTCAAATTTATGAGAAAAGCCGCATCCCATACTTGAGACCATGGGAGTGGGGAAAAATCAAGCGAGTATGGTATATACACGCTACAACATCTGCTATATCAGATATCTAATCACTAGCACTTATTTACCAATTCTCCTATTACAGGTACTTTACACATGTAGATTGATCTGATCACTGGTGTAGCATTGGGGAGCCTAGGAGGGACATATCCTCCCCAATCTTTGTAGGCGTGTCAAGCAAAAGCGCCATGTTTTCCTCAGGTTACCAAATAGTGAGACGAATCTTGTCCACCACACTGTCCTGGTAATGACGGACTTTCATACTGTGAAAGTAAAAAGTATAAGAATGGGCGTGGCTTTGTAGTTTCATTGATCAGCTCCCTAAGACATAAGGACCATGCTATGCCG
>CAXXBX010000084.1:0-10774 GCA_964274945.1 Dehalococcoidia bacterium
GATCTTCCCTTTCCCCGTTGATCACTTACGTGATACATGTGAGTGCCTATCGACTTGCTAATAGTTTCGTTGGATTTTCCCGTTCTCTGCGTGAGCCAGCAAACAGGATCTCCGCGTCTCTCACAAGATCTTCGCTGAAAAAGTGCACGTGCATGTGTGTGTAGCAAGTCTGACTTTAGATTAACTATGACATGTCCGGATGTGGTATAATGTTAATTAATTACGTACACACCTGGACCTTTGCCACGGACTTCCTCTGCATCACTGACGCGTAGTAGAACTAGAAGTACAACACTGACACGCAGTAGAACTGGAAGTTCACTCTCTAGAACTAATACGTCACTTGCTAATAACGCATTGAGTGTCCACAAATATAGTCTAGAGTGACTCATCTTGGTAGGGGCGGATACAGGCATGGGGGCGAGGGGCGCGCGTCACCCCTTCAGGCAGACTAAGTCCTATGTCTCTAGACGCAGTATCATACTATGTTTACAGTAGGTGTACTTAGCACGAAAGGACAACTTCATTTACTGTATGCGGTAAATATAGAAGTCAACTCTGGTTGTTGGCTGAACGCAAACAACGCCAATCCTTGATGTACTTTATATATTTAATACCTTTTGCGCACATTGTTCAGTATCACGAGGCTCCAATCCGGGTATATCCGAATCATAAAGCTGATTAGCTGAATGAGTTACAGCACGTTGTTTCTCCTCTTTCTCAGCTTGGTGCTACAAATTATTGTACGTGAACGCGATGTCGTTACGTCCTGCCAAACGACGGTCAGAACAGCTTAGTGTTGCCAGTTTTTTGCAAAGAGACAAATATCAGAAGAGGCAGCCTCGTGTTCCCAATCCGCCTAAACGGCGCCCGTTTCTTCTGGTCCAGTTGCTGTCGGTGACGGCCAATACGGCCTATCTTCGAGTAAACAAATAGAGTCGGGTCACGTTAGCACCAAGGGCATTGTTTCCCGTTATAATGAGCTTGTCAATGATGGTCTAGCTGGACTCACTTGTTCAGATGAGAACAAGCTGTTTGTAATTAGCAACAGACAGCCAGAAGTATCAATTGAACTTCCAGCTACGTCCGTTGTGGATCGCAGGAAATCGTCCGGTTTTTCAAAGCGATTCTTGCAGAAGGCCATATTCGACAAGTACCACTGGTCATGTTCAGCGACGCCAACGGAGACCTTGAAGAAGCTGGTGTATTCTGCAGGGCATATGTTTTGTTTCCTACAAAACATCGACAGGCTTCTGTAAGAGCACAGAATATGGTCACCGAAATCTACCGTAACTTCAAGAAGTTATCGCAAGATGCAAAATGTCACGATTGTCTCGAGAATCATGAAGACGCTGCTGAGAATATGAGAAGATTCCTCACTACCTCTTTCGATCCAAAACAACGAATAGATTTCAACATCAGTTGTAGATCTCAGAGACGAATAGAGAAGAATCGATCCATACTCCTTTCGATCCTCCGCTGTCTAGAGTTTGCAGGTCGCCAGGGATTGGCTCTTCGGGGTCACCGCGACGACTTGAGTTCAACTGAAAGTGAACCTCAGGGAAATTTCCTTGCCGTTACTGGTTTGCCGTAGCATGTGGAGATGACGTCTTGCGACGGCATGCTGATTCAAGCCCAAAGAATGCGACATATATGTCCAAGACGGTACAGAATGAACTACTGTATTGTATGGGCGAAGAATTAGCAGCGAACATCGTGGCTGACGTCAAGAAGTCGCATTTCTACGGGATTCAGGCCGACGAGGTAGCTGATGTTAGCGGATGGGAGCAGCTTGGCTTGTCCATCCGCTACGTTAGGGAGGGTGCCTGCTTTAGAAATGCATGTCTTATCATATCTTAACCATTGTCAATGTCTTTTGACATTGCAAATGGTTAAAAGGTCAAAAAGCGTTTACTCGTGATCTAGCTAAACTTGTCAAGTTGGCTTACCTGGAACAGGTACCTAGCAAATCGACGTATTCGTTAATTAAACTATTAGGTTTACCTTCAGTAACTTTCAACTAGCAGAATCAATTTTATTAATACCAATGTTTTGAGTGTAGAACCTGTTACTAATATTGTTGCCACTCTCGTACAAGCCAAAATGTGAGACAGACAGACGGGCGAACAGAGCATTCAATCTGATTTTGCTGCGCATGCGCTCAAGACGCAATTAATAAAAAATTTCAAGTTATGAGAAAGCATCAATATAATTAGGTCAACTTTAGTAGATGCGATATTACACTATTGTAAAGCCGCAATACCGATAAAGACAGTTTGCATTTATTTACATGTGTCGCATAGTTTCCTTTCAATTTCCTGTTAACCCGGACAAAAGGGCAAGACTGCTGCAAAGTGCAGCTTAAATTATAAACAAGGAAGTGCTCTCGTAAATGTGTTACAATAAACTAAAATATTAAGTCGGTTCAATATTGGTGACGTATAATAAAAGAATTCTGTATAGATAATGGAATTGGGTTGCAGCTGCAGTCTTCTCTATACAGGTTCATTCATGTTGCAAACGTAGTATACTCAAACATGTTACTTAAATTACACACCAATACAATATGAAATAAGAAGAATGCGGTCAGAGCAGCCAAACAAAACAAACAAACAGAAAATAAATGAAGTGACATGCACTATAAGGTCAAACGCTAAATAAGCTTGTTCTTGTCAAGAGTTTATTATTGTTTACAGAAGCAATTTTTTTCCAGTTTGACTCACTCCATTGTCCTGATCAACTAGGGCACCACACTTCCCCAATATTCTATTTCTGGAAATGAAGACTGTATTGTCTTTGCACTGGCACTATGGTGTGGATATTCGTTCAGAGTCTCGTAATCTACTCGAGCTCTTCCACTACCACCTGTTCCAGTGTAGCTGGTGCTGTAGATTTGGACACGGCCTCCTCCACTAATATTGAAAACACCAGTTGCAGCATCTAGAGTCAACGTTGTGGCACGCAGTAATATAGAACCACCACTACCTGGTCCACCGACGGTTTGACGACAATTGCCAGTTGCTTTTGCGATGTTATTATTTCCTGCTGATGTTAGTGTGCCATGTAGAGTTGCCGTTGCAGCACCGATGTAAATAATGCCTCCACCATTCGAGCCAGAATTTGGAACACATTTGCCATATCCCATAACGCTGCTGCTTGATGTATAATAAGAGCAACCTCCTCCTCCTCCAGAACCCAGAAAAAGTTTTGTCAGACTAGAGTTGCCGTACACAGCACCGAGCTGGCCATGCACGCCACGACTACATGTCGGTGTCCCCTTAGAAAATAAGCCTACTGAACCATAACTTCCTCCTCCTGCTATGTAAAGACAGTAACAGTAAGATGATCCACCTCCTCCGGCATTTCTACCATTTTTATCTTTTCTAGGAAATCCTGTATCTTGCCACGACTCTCCTGTAGCTCCACTCCAGTATCCGCCGCCATCTCTTTTTGGGCCACCACGAAAACCTTTTCCGTCAACATCAATGGATCCTCCCTCGTCAAGAGTAAACGTCTTAGCTCTAATGGCTACTATTCCACCGCTCGTACCGTTCCAGTCTTGTGCCACAAGTTTTCCGTTCTTCTTGATTCTAAATTCAGAGTAGTTGGGTACTTTGACTACTTGTGCTCTTGTCTTGATAGATGTTGAGTAGTTGTGCACAAGTGGGTGTGTGAGATGAAGTGTCGAACGGAAAACCTTTTGAACTCTATTGAACTCATACATACCGGCAGTCTGCCCTTGCATTTGAATAACTAGAATTTCATCTCCGTCTTTTAACCAAGGCACAACGTAGTTAATTGCAATTACGGTAGAGTCTGTGACGGCGCTACCTGAAAGAGCAACACAAGTTGTAAAATTCTGTTTTAGAAATAATTTTGGTGCCGTCGCTTCCATCGCCTTCCAACGTCTGCACTCTTGACGAACAGGTGGGTCTAAGATATCCGGGGTAGCAGGAGCAAGCCGGTATCCATTCAGCAGCAGTTGAGTTGTACTGGAAGGTACAAATACCGTTACCGCTGCAATTACCGGAGCATTTGGGATGAAGTATAGACGTATTACTCAAGCTAGGCTGTCCCAAAGCAAACACGAGTGCCTTGACTGATTTTTCGAGTTGGGTGATGCGATTAAGTGTGTCATCAATTGTTTGTTGATTTTGACAACTAGCTATGGATTGATTCAGCTGTTGGAGAGTGGCCAACAACGGTACTTTGTTTCTTCCCACAACTACTTCTCCATCTAATAAAATTTTTCCGGCAGCTTCTAGATGACGATCTTTTGTATTAGTCGCAAGTATTCTCGGTTCTTTGATTGGCACAGCTTCTGCCCGGTACCTCGCCGTAAAACCTTGAGCAGAGATAGCTTTGTCTGTGTAAAACTTGAGCAGCATTGTAGACTTGGTTGACACGAACGGTCGAGAGATACGTCCAGCCAGTAGACCACAGTAGCGTCCCAACGAATCAGACGAGTCCATACCATCTATAATCTCTACGTAATCGTAACACTTTCCTGTCTTGGGGTCTGCGGTTTCCAGCGAGAAGGAAGTGAACTCTAGACCTAGAGTACTTCCTGTAGGTGCTCGTAGAAGCCAAGTGCAGTTCAAGTTGTGATCATAGTCTTGCTGATGACTTCCATCAGCTAGTACTGAATAGGTGGCAGTCGCTGTAAGTTCAAAGTTTCCTCTGCAAGTAGCACGGACAAGAGTAATGTGAACGTAGATTAGCAACGCAACTGACCACACAAAGCAGACAGCTGGGAGACGTTCGACCCTGCTTATTGAATATGTCATCTTTGTGTAGTCCGGTATATGGACGCCCAGTGTTCAAGTTGGAGGCCTTAGCAAAAGAGCCGAGTCGCACAGCTAGGACAGGCAAGAAGATAGTCAAAAGTGACCAAACACGCAGTTGTTACGAGGTTAAATGACTTAGTAATGCTTATATGACGTAATACAACGGATGTATGACACAATTGCGTGTGTATCCGAGGCGTGTCCAGAAAGGTTTCCAGAATGTGCAAGCCCCTCTAGATCTTTTAACTCAGACTGTCGGTCATGTAAGTTCGCGACCCTCTGATTCCTATATTGCTACGTGTTCGGTTGTTCTTGACGGCTTAGTGCGTCAGCAGTCTATAGCAACAATGGAGCAATGTCGTTTCAATGGTCTTCCCATTGCGCATGTTTAGTACACCTTTAAACATTTTTTTAGGAAATCCTAAGACATATGGTTTTACCAAATCTTGATTGAAAGAAGTTTTGATTAATAAACAAGTTCATTAGGATTGATAAGATTAAGTAATTTAAATTTTAAATTTTGAAATAAATTTTAAATTTGGTTGTTATTCATTGATCAAATCACGCAAAATGTGACACTTTGATTAGAATAAAGAAGCTAAATCCTCGTATTTTAGCTTGGTAATGTATAATATAGGTGTACCGTGCAAGGATTCAAATACGTCATGAGGTACAAGGTCACGTGAACGTGACTAGACACCACATGCCAAGACATGTATTATTGAGTTAATTAGCTATAACTGGTAATATTATTATTGAGTTAATTAACTATAACTGGTTGCTCACACTGTACCGGCTGGGTTTGGATAGTCTAGATATAGGTATAGGTGCATGGTATTACAGCAGACAAATTTTCTTTTGAGTACGTCAGTTTTAGTAATATATCTTGGGGTTAGGGTTACACACAGCAGGAGCGGTTCACGTAGCCATGCAGGGATTTGAAGAAAGCGTTAATTTCCTTTCAAGCCAGAAGCATATCATGAATATTGATGTCTTTGTGTCTCAATATGTCCAGATATGATAATGAACGACATGCAGATTACCAAAAATGTTATCCAAAAGGTCTCAAGAACGTCAGAACGTTAAAACACAGTCAAACATTTTAGTATTAACTTCTAATACCGAGAATTTATTTTTCATAAATAATAACAAAGGGGAGAATGCAACGCCCATAAAAGAAAGACGAGGGGCAACATGGAAACTTGCCTGGCAACGCCACTACACACACACACACACACACACACACACACACACACACACACACACACACACACACACACACACACACAGCATAATTTTAAGCCCTCCACGTCATTCAACGTTAACCTTAACGTGAGTTGCAGAAATAGCTCCCATGCACCGCCTCTTGAAACAGAGCCTCCATGCGCTACGCGGAGGCTTAGGGCCAAGGCTACAATCCACCTGGAGCTTCGCCGGAGTCGGGAGGTGCACTGACAATGGCGCAGGTCTGGCAGTAGACACCAAGACCCACAAGTGCCGTTTGCTGCATGTTGCTGCCAAGCCATCGGTATGTCTACCCCAGTCAATGATCAGGTACTATTTTATACTCCTGAGTCGAGACAAGCAATTGTCTGTAAGTTTCGCGCCTTAGGAAATTAAAGTCCCGAATGTTTTCATTTTCTAAATGCACTCTCTAACCAATTGAGCTACAGCAACACACACACACACACACACACACACACACACACACACACACACGCACACGCACGCACACGCACGCACACACACAGCTAAAGCAAACAAACGCAACCTTCACTATTGCATATCCACAATTGATGATGGCAACATTATAAATGTATTTATCTACTATCTACGACCGTCACAAGGTCACGCTTGCCTCCCAGAAGTAACAAGTCGGATGGTGGAATATTGCAATTGCTAAAATTCTAACCTGTAACCATCACTCGGGAACTAACCATTTGGTACATTGCCCCGTGTTGCTCCTATACAGGTTTCTTTCTTTCATTCTTTCATACACTTATGTCTCGCCTTATCACTTTGTCTTCTGAAGGTCCTGGACCACACCTCAAACATCACATCACTGACTACCACATGTGCACAACCCCAATCTCTCAATCTCTCCAATCATCATGACACAATTAAGGCACTCCATGCCGCTCTTGCATGACCTCACAGCCACGTCATACCATTCCTATTTTATGATACTTCAATCTCTTTAAAGTCTCTTCTCGTCAATTGATATCTCTACATCTCTTATTGGACTCCATCAGAGAGAGATTGAGGCAACCATCCAAATAATGTTGACTTCGGGATACTACGTAGTCTGGCATTCTTTCTTTGTGTCCATTCACGCATGCGCGCACACACACACACACACACACACACACAAACACACACACACAAACAAACAAACAAACACACACGCATGCACGCACATGCACACAAACAAACAAACACACTCACAAACAAACACACACACACGCACAAACACACACGCACACACACACGCACACACACACACACACACACACACACACACACACACACACACACACACACACACACAAGGTACTGCAACCTTGCGACACCGCTGCATGTACCAGTAACCAATTTATCATACACTCATGTTAATAGAATATAGAGTTTTGGCAATTAAGAGCTATAACACACAATTTTCACTAACCGTTCCATGATGGAGCCTCATGAAAATTTCTAGACCATCTTTCAAATGTATCAGGCACTTCCAACTGCAGCAAGCGACAATCCAATGCCTTAATCTAACAGATGTAATCAGCACATACAAATTATGACAAGTCATATAATAAATCTAATGATCTAATGAGTCTACAATTTACAAGCCTCAACCTTCTACTGCAACAAAAGTCTATAATGGTACTTTGTTTTCAATGTAATGGAGTTTGTCTCTGTTTCTTTTTAGCATTAGAGGTACGTGATAGACCGTTTACACCATTAACCGGTTGAGAATACACTTTAGTATACCAATATGGTAATCCTGTAATTTATGTACATCTCACTGGCAACTGTTCTTCAATGGCTTTCTGTTAATTATCTCTAACAACAGATTTCTTTCTGCGGCTGATAACATTATGCAGCCTATCTGATATGGCCAATATATCTGCCCAGCAATGGATATACCTTCTTGCTCATAATAAAAGTATGAAAACCGGTCATTAGAGCAATCAACGAGTGATCTATATATGGATGCAGTTCAATTGTTACAGAGAGTAAAATTGAATGGCAGATTAAAATAGGAAGCAGTGATATTTAAATGACTTTATTCTACAGATAATTTCTAATCTATCATACAAACCTTCATCAGAGATCGAGTCTTTCAGAGTTTTCATGATATAGCTGTCAAGAATACATATGGCATTAGGATTGTCACATCTTGACACCATACCACTACCATAACCATGTATCTTGAAGAAAACCTGGCTCCCCACAAGACAAGATTAGTTTACAGGAATGAAGACTTTAAGTGTATATTTACCTCCTACGAGGTAGCATCTCATTACTAAACAGTTATAGATAGACTGGCCAAAAAACTCTTCTGTATGGACACAGTATCAGTATCTAATGTTAAAGATACATAGTGTCTGCATCTCAAGGCACCACTGCTACCAAGTTGCCTTTGATACTCAAATCCAGAAGAAATGTCATGCAGATACACAGTTTGCGGAGTAAAATCTGTCATTGAGATGTGAGTTAGATGATAGGTCTGCAATACAATCACTCAACAAGGCAAGAACAATTCAAACCGTAGAAGTAAATTAACCTTGAAAAATCTGTTGACTTTGGAGTTGAATATCTATAGATTATTATAAAATAAACTGTCCAACTTCGGTGGAATATCATCATTCTGACAACAATCACAATGTGACGGTTCCAATTCTGTTTAATGCAATTGGTACTGTAACTTGTGGCTTGTAGTTGTCTTCCAACTAGATCTAGTAACTAGAGTTCAAAGCCTTGAGGTCAAAGTCTTGTGACCATGCAGCAGGAAAATAAAAATTTTTGTCACGTTCATCTCTCTGCGACAATCTATGGCGATTGCCTAAAACATGGCACTCAATCAACAAGCTAACGAACAAGCATCAAAACCTTGTAAATCAACTTTCTGTCTCTGATTCAATTGACAAGCCTCAGAGTCACTACTGACAACTATGAGACTGGCATTCCTCTTTTCTTCTATAAAACAGTCACTACAATTTTCATTCTCTAGGGCGATTATAGACTCGTGACCAGTGTCGCCACGCTTTCGTCATTCCCGGATGTTGAAAAATTACGAAGGCGCAGCGAGATTGCACATCCGGGAATGACAAAAGCGCAGCGAGACTGGTCAAGAGTCTGACAGCGTCAACACTACAAACATGTTACATTTGCCCTCCCATCAGCTGCTGCATTTAGACAGTGGTCCTGTAAGTGAGGCATTTTCAACACGTCGGAGCCATAGACTCGACCCAGTCTCTCTAGTCTCGTCCTTCTAGCGCCGATTCAACTCAACCCAGTCTCTCTCATCCCTCGGGTCGAGTGTGCAGAGGATTGACAATTCGGGAAATGACGAGGGCGGAGAGAGTCTAAAAGAGTATCTATCATTGCCGCGTGCTGAGATAATCTGCATGGTTACACAACCTTGTGAAATTGTTCTCGCGTGCGCAAATTAAACTTAGAAAATCTTAGTGTAAACCATGCCAGCGCGCTAAAATTGTGTACGTGCTGAAATTGCTGTAGTGATCGAGATAGTGTCGCTTCCCTAGAGCTGCAACTGTAGCTCGTTGTTTGAAATCTATCGTCGTCAAAGAGAGGTAAGAAATTTGAGTGACCCTAGAGACCCTAGAGACGTATGCAAAAAACCAAGTACGATCAACATAATGATACCTGAAAGAGTGAGCAATTTCTGCACTCCGGATGTCGCGCGAATAGTGGCTGAGCATGCGCAGGCTGTAAAATAGCACCGGTGCAATCAGCGCACGCGGTACAACAGCTATCGTTCTGGACAGCACTGACACACACGAACATCCACACACACCTATGCAGACTCACGAACAGCGAATGATGTACGGTAGCTAGATCTCGAGTTACTGAGCTTGTTACTCACTATTATTATTATGTCTAGTAGCGAGTCATTTCTTATATAATATACATGATATACAATAGCCTCGGTGTACAAACCAAAGCCGCGATTAGAGAATAGAAAAAACCAGTTGACTCCTTGCCTTGACTGGACGAGTATCATATCTGCCTGATGCCACGCTGCCTGAGAGGAAGACAGACGGCAACAAATGGGCGGAGCCCGGCAAAATTCGAAGCCCTCTACACTCGATCCTCACTTTAGTGCTTGAAGGACAGGGCTCTCCAAACCAGACTGTGTCCCCCGTCTTTCATGTATAGTTTATATGACTTCTACGAGGACAGGAGGGAGGGTGGGCGAAATCACAGCTCTCGTGGCGCCAACGGAAACTATGCGGACGAGTACTACGCAAGCCCGGCGGGAAATTGCACGCATGCTCGCGGGCATCGCTTTGTATATCCAGTAGGCGCGGTACCGCCGCCAAGACGGAGTCAAACTTGTGTAACTACACATCATCAACAATTAACTGTGCATCAAACAAACTTTTGGGGCAACTTCTGTCATGTTGTCTCTCAATTCCTAGCTACTCGACTGATCAACGGTAGCCTAGCTGTCACAAGATCAACACGAATTGTCAGCAAACATGCAGATATATTGGGACCGCGGTCATCATACAGTACTTGTCCCGAAGGCTGGGAGTTTCCCTGCGGCATAAAGCGCTCTTCGCTCAGAAATTGGACAAATCGTAATAATAGTTTTCATTCCATCTGGAGGGCTCTGTTTAACTTGTGAAAACTTGAAGCATTATGTTCAAAGAATACACGCAGTATAGTGTCCCTATCTGTGTATTTGCATTGTAGAACTAAGTTAGTTAAGAACTTGCCGCTACGAGTATTCGGAATTTAGACGCCAA
>CAXXBX010000085.1:0-17199 GCA_964274945.1 Dehalococcoidia bacterium
TTGTCCTTGAGAGAGTCCAAGTTGGTGCTTGAATAGTCTTAGGAGGAAGCTGTCACCATTGTCGCTTTCTTGAACTTTGTTGAAGTTTCCCGTCAAACATTGCGCCTGGTGTCCGTTCTTTATGGTGTCTTGGAGCACTGGAGCTGCTAGTCCCCCAGTATGCGAGCTGGCCAATTTGGAATTGGATGAATGAAGCTTCCAACATTGAGCCCTTCTTCTTGACTCAGATCCTGGACTCATGTCTTTGGCGGACTCCCTTTTGTGTTGCGTTGTAGCTAATGCATGGGAGTGTGAGGATGTGTGCATGGCGTGTGCAAGGAAGATGGATTAGATTTACTGTTTGCTTTGTTTCTTTGTAGTAGTAGTAACTGGCAGTCTAGCGATAAGACTCGTGAGTTTAGTAGTTTTCTGTGCCACAGCTTTGTGCTGTGTTGGTAGGAGCTGCAGTTACGCCCGTTTGCTTGTTAGTTGTTCCGGCTATATGGAAGAATAAACCACTGTCTGTCTGTCGGCCTGTCATATATTTCAAACTTGAGCTATTATATGATAGCAATAGATGCTAATTTTGTATGTCCTTGAAGTCCACGTAGATCAACTACTACATCGCCCCAATAGAATAGTCTGTCTGTCTTGTCTATCTGTCTTATTTGTCTGTTTGTTTGTTGTTTGTCAGTCTACCTGTTTGTCTGTTTGTTTGTTTGTCTGTGTCTACATGTTTATTATTATTGATAAATTTACAATTATTTTGTATTAGCGGTTCCTCTTTCAAGTCCCGCTGGTGTCTATCTATTAGCTATTGACTACTGCTCGAAACTGGGAGGTTTTGCTTTTATATTAAATAACGGACGAGGAGGCTTGCTCATTAGTACAACATCTGGATTTGATCCTAAGGTCAGTATGTTTTCTTCCATGTGATGGTTGTGTTATTGCTACTCATCGTGTATGATGTGATATTAGCATGTCAAAGGCATCTGGGCACATGGAGTGACTAATGCTGTTTGTCTCGCGGTTAACCAACGATATGGTTTGGTTGCATTTGGATGTGAAAAGCAAGTGATACGCAATATGCATGAGCTTATTCATACTTGAGTGAAAACAGAAAGACAGACAGACAGAGAGGCAGACAAAGCTTGGACGTTACTGAGCAATTTTAGAGGTTTGTAGTAGCTATCATGTACTGTAAGTTGTGATTTATCAAATATATAAGACAGACAGGCAGACAGACAGACAGACAGATATTATTATGTATTTGAAAAGGTTAAAGGAGTGCTTCACCTTTCTGGAGGAGGACTCCGCCCTCGGCGCTAAAAGTTTCTGGTCACGCATCAAGTTGGAAGTTTGGCGCTATCTCAGAGCAAACATGATAGCGGAGCATTATGCTAAGATTAGAAAATAAAAACCTACAAAGCGGTTTTCCATAAGAAACTCCAATAAGTGTAGGTTTTGTTTTACCGCTTCGTGTAGACTTTGACATTTGCTTAGGTGAAAGTAAAACGTGCTTTCATATCACTGACTCACCTTCAATCAATGGCGAAAAGCACACATGCGGCAATGGTTCGGCTGTAGAATGAAGGCACTTTGTGTCGTGTGATTATGTGCGGTGATGCACATTTCCGCGTGTTTTCACATTGCGCAAGCCCTTTTGTTCTGTAGTATGGCCTCCATTTGTGGACAGAAACATGGAGAAAGTGTGAAAGACTGAGCGATTGCAAGTCGTTCAAGACGATCATGTGGAGTCTACACCGTACGTAACGACTGAGTTGCTTATGAACTGTAACTTGTTCTCTTTCGCTTTAGAGTCACCTGAAGCATCTAGACCCATCTCGTGTGTGCTCTAGTAGTTGGCCTCTGAAAGCAAGACCAAAACAATGCACTGCGCAACACAGCAAGCGTTCAGTTTGCAGCCCAAGGCCTTAGTGTACGTTAACGTCTACTGCACGTGTGTCAATCGGTGAAGTGTTCCTTTAAGCCTGGTTACAATATAGCACTGATGTTCTGCTGAGCGTTAACTTCAAAGACCATCTCGATGGAGGTGGCATCCTTTGATGTTGACACTGATGCTGACACTGGAGTTGGATTCATTTCTATTTCAGCATCTTTCAGCGGCAGTGTTATAAACCAGACCTGACTGCCAACAACAATCGCTAACTTTATACAAAAGTAAAAGACAGACAGACAGAAACGTGGACAGATAGACTAACAGATGGATGGATGGACAGACAGACAGACAGACAGACAGACAGACAAACAGATAGTCAGGTACTACTTTATTCTCATATAGACTCTGCTTGTACATATGCTAGGAATTTGTAAAAGCAAACCAGTCCTGCAAACAACAAAGTCATAGATTAAGTAATGGACTTGTCTCTGAATGTCAAAGTCAAATAATCTATCTAAATCACCATGGTTAGGTGACAATTTTGAAAGTTTTCAAGGACAACTTTGGTATTGCATCTTTGTAGAATCGTAGAGAATCTTTTTTCTCGAATACGTCAGTCACAAACATTGAGGCATTAAAATTGGCTTCTGGATTTAATGACTGTTGTGGCAAATGTTGCAAAAATCTCTGACTTTGTGCCCCACCTCCAAAATCACAAGAGGAACACAACTTGATACATACACTCCTGGAACAAGCTCTTCTAAATATTTTTCCTGCTTCTTTTCTTCTCTTGTAGCGGCAGCATGACCATTTTTCCTGCTAGCCCTCATAATATGGCCTAACTCCATGGATGAAGAAGTGAAATATAAAGGTCTGGATGGCTTTCAGTATTGATGTATTGATGTCGTGGTCCTGTTTGATAGGGAAGGTGAAGTTCAGACAGGCACTCACTCCACTCATTCAAGACTACATGATTGTGAGACCACACATGTCTACCCCATATTTACAAGTTAAAAGATGGTATTTGTATTCATGCAAGTCATGACCACAATCACACTTTATAACTCAATTGGCGAAAGGTAGAGCTACTCCGAACCTCAAGTAAGACACTAAAGAAAATCCGTTTGATTTTAAAGCCTGCATAGCAGAAGTGGGGATGACAGCCAGTCGTGAACCAACCCCTCGTTCTTGCAGAGATCTCAACCACAGACCCTGAAGTAAGGATTTCAAATTGATCGGCCACTTGGTCAGAGCCATAGCCGCCATTTTGAAGCGACCCTGTAGCAGCCGCCATTTCGAAAATGAATGATTAATTACATAACCCTTCTTTGAGTCTGATGCATTTCATGACTCATAAGTGTTTGTGTGATGTGATTTGTGTCTCGTAAGCTGGATATGTTTATGCTGAACAGTGATTTCATAAATATTTATAATAGTATACATGGCCCGTCCTTCGTTCGGGCAAGATACTGTAGTGTAAAGCTAAAATTTTAGGTGTGTGGACACGTCACGTGCAATCTTTGTTGCGAGGTCCCGGATGTGCTGAATGAATTTGAATCTTGCTCTTCGCTCTTGTTTCGATAGAAATCGACACACTCGCCGAGACGGTGTAGTGCTTGCTGCAGAAAACGTGTAGGTTGGATTTGGTGCAAATGCAATCTGGATTTGGTGCAAATGCAATCAGAATTTGGAGAGAAACGAAAGCACTAGAAGAGTAAGTTTCGGCGGCAAGAGATATTCAATTGCTCGAAGCTTTGCGACGGACGACGATGCATGCAGTCTACACAGGACTGGTGTGGGCGTGTGTTCAAGTGAACTGGAAAGTGTAGCGTTTGCGTCATCGAGAAATTTTACACGGTGTTGATTCCTCGAGAGGGGACCCGGTGCATATTTTTTTAAATTTTTTTACGCAAACCTTTCCCTGTGCATGCCGAGTGTGCATGCTGATTTCGGTTGTGAACAGACAAAAGACGTGGCGTATCGCAAACACACACACACACACACACACACACATACACACACACACACACACACACACACACACACACACACACGACACACAGACAGTTTGAGCTTTGTATATTAGATTAATTAATTAGCTCAGGTATAGCTATATATCTGTATTTAGAGTATGCCTATATCAGAAGCCTAATTGTGCGAATGTTCTGTAATGTGTATGTACTAACGGTAGTCTGTCATGGTCATTTGTGGACAGTCTCACCGGCTGTACAGAGAATAGTACTTAGGCAATGACACTATCTTTATGGGGTTGGGGAGAGACCTCTTCAAAACTCATTTACAACATGGCAACACATGGCAGAAAATGATTTGGAATCCATATTCCAAACCTATTCAGAAACAACAGCTATCCTGTGATGTGCAACTGTATTCAGTACAGACCTGATTCCTGGCATGGGACAACGTTGGGGTAGACGCTATGGATGTTGCATGCAATCCCAGATGCCACATGCTGGAGTATGTCCATAATCTGGTTGTAGCTAGACACTCATTCTGAAAAATCTTTACTATGGATCGCCTCATCATTGTTTAGGCTCTGGCCTTGTTGAGAACTTGCAAACTGCATACAATCTTTATGTTTATCTAAATTGCTATACCACATCTACAATATCCTTATTCTGTGTAAAAAGATCTGCCAACTGCTAATGTACACAACAAAAAAACGATAAGGACCGAGGCCACTCACAGGGTAAATAGCACACCTACTGCAGCCACAGCTTCATTAGCACGTCCTTGTCAATTGCCAACAGACAGTACATGTGCCTCTGGCCACTACATGGTGAACATTCTGGTGAGTGTCCTGTTTTGCTGTTAGGAATGACAGAGTAGAACGTACATGTAGAGGGTGTTAGCGTTGTGAAAGAGCACCCTCACTGTGATGGGTTTTGCTGTGGGTAACTATCAATTATCATGTCAAATGGCCTTGCAATCTTCTCATTGGTTGGTCAAAGGCGTTGTTTGGTTGGCCATTGGCCGATGGCCAGCTGCTATTTCATGCTCTGCAACCATTTAAGCCTTTCTATCAGACTGTGCTTGTATAATAATATCAGTAGCGTTATCACTGACAATCTTGGTGGACACTCGATGCTGTAATTTCTTTGGATATAAGATAAAGTCATCAACAGACAGTGTTTTATTCTTCCATAAATGCATGGGCATATCTGTGGCCCCTGCCATCACATACAGATGTGGTGCAGAAACTAACAATGAACCACTAGATACTATCTAATCACTACATATACTATTTCTAATGTTAACATTTCTTCTATGATATCTATGTAAACAAGTCAGTTTCTGTCCAGTTAGATTTGTCCCGCTTGCACCATATTGCATATGAGTATCCGGTGACAATCCTCCAGAGTTTATGTAGAAGGAAAAGAAACAACTTTCGTGAGTGTTGTAACTTGGTAAAATTTTCTATTGATTATAAGCTTGGGATGTTTAGAAGACCTCTCGAACCAACTTCAATGGTATGTAATTTGTCCACAAACCCAAATTCAATATTTGTTTACAAAGTGGGCATAACGATCTTGTCTCCATCTGGCGGGATCTGCTAAGTTTTCCTTAAACGGAAGTGTTAATTCGAATATAACAATCTTTTTGTGTGTTTTGGACCAAGCAACTATGTCTGGTTGTGCTGTGATGTCTCATATATCAGATGGTAATGAATATACCCATCCAGGTAAATCAGCAGTAATCTGCCAACTATCAGCTAGATTCCTTTCAATATACTCGACTAGAGCTGCTAGAACAGAATTGTGACACCATGTGTATCGATTGGTCTTTAGTGAAACAGAACAATTGTTCAACACATGCATCAGACCAGACTACATGTGTATCTTTAAGTTTATTTTCATGTGGTAAGAACTTTATTGTAATCTTTGAACTTCTTAGCTTGCTGCTGATGGCTACTGTAGTTATCATTGTTCATAATATATGTATTTGACAGAGAGACAGACAGAGATGAAGTGATAGACATAAACACGTAACCATTACATGTTGGTTTTATTATTGACCTATGTATAGTGGTGATGTTTTACTCTACACACTGGATGATCTAACTGGCAGTCTGCTCCACTCTCACTCTATGGCTCTTTCTTCGCAACAATATCCTGGTTTGATTTATTTGATTTTCAATTCCAGTGGTCCGTCAAGAAGCATGTCATGTGCTTAGATGCTGCTGTACGTTCAGGTCCCGTTCATTGCATGTCGTGGACTCCAGATGGATCAGCTATGATGGCTTCTTGGTGTCGGGGTGGATTCTCTCTTTGGTCGACATTTGGTGCTTTATTTTTCTGCTCACTGCATGGAGACTATGGGTGAGGCAATCAATGTGTTGTGCATTGTGTACTGAGAAATGAGTCAGCTGATGTGTCATTGTAGGATATCAATCGATTCTATTGATTTTTCTCAATCTCTTGTTATAAAATCAATGGTAAGTATATTGCATTGTTAATCAATAGAACAATCAAAAGACCTGTGTGTGTGTGTGTGTGTGTGTGTGTGTGTGTGTGTGTGTGTGTGTGTGTGTGTGTGTGTGTGCATATTTGTTTGTTTTTTTGTATGTGTGCTTGCGTGTGTGCATGTGTGCATGCGTGCACGTGTGTGTGAGTGCTTGCGTGCATGAGTGCGTGCACATCACGTGTGTGTTTACCTGCATGATACTCTTTGTCCTTGTCTATTTACATTATCTTTAGGCATGGGGTGCAGAAGGCTATCATCTACTGCTTGTATCCGAAACGTCATTTGAAGACCAACAAGGGAATGCCAGTCGAGGTGCTACATCTTCTCCTATTTGTAGTCATTACTTTTTCAATCGATTTTTGTGTACAAGGAGACATTGTTGTTCTGCAGTTTGCAAAGACAGCACTTATGAACAATCCGACTACAGTGAGTCTCTACATGAAGACGATTAGTTGCATTGTTTTTTACATTTTTACATTTGATAGACAAATCATGAGCATGTGCTGCTACAGGCAGAAGATCGATTGTATCTTCATACGGCTGATAGTTTGGCTTATAAGCAGGGAGATAGTCTGTCTGTTGCTGACAGTAGGCAATGGCAGATTGTTCAGGTTTGTTATGTGTTTGTGTTGAGATTGTGTAGTGCATGTTGTTGTATTGGTCTGATTGTAGATACCACTTGGTTACCTAACTGCTAACTGGCCAATCAAGGTATTTGTATTGTGTGTATATGCTTGCATATTGGTTCATACATTGTCGTTATTCTGTGCATGTATGTTTGTCTGTCTATATATTTGTCTATTTGTACATGTTTCTGTCTGTTTATGTGTTAATTAGTTCATCTGTTTTTCTATTCTTCTGTTTGTGTTTTTCATTTGTGTTGTCTGCTTGTTACAAAGGCATGGAGAATGAATGATTGACATTAGCTTCTCAACTGTAAGTTATTAAATGTAGTAAATTTTAAATACATTAATTATTGCTGTGTATAACAACAATAACTACTTCCAAGAAGGCATCACATCACGTTTTATGACTGTTTCTGATTTTTGTTTGTTTGTTTGTCTGTCTGTTTTCTGTCTCTGTTTGTCTGTTTATTTATTTGGTTGTTTGTTTTTTGTCTGTTAGTTTGGTGGTTTGTTTGTCTGTCTATTTTGTTGTCTGTTTGTCTATCAGTTTGTCCTCAATCGTATTGCTTTGACATTGACTATTCAATTCCGATTACTTGGCATGTCATTTTACATACGTTGTATTCAGTTGTATTATATCTGCTTTCTGTTCCTTCTTGAGTCTTATTACTCTTTAAAAGCTTCTATTTACATGGCTTAATTGTATGTTTCTGCTTTGCAACAGTATGCAGCTATTGATGTGAGTGGTCGTTACGTGGCTGTGAGCAGCAAGAGAGGCATGGCACATTGCAATGTTTCAACAAAGAAATGGAAATTGTTTGGCAACGAGAGTCAAGTAAACTCGTTGACATGTGATTATGAAACACATTGAAGTATATGTAGATTGCTTGCACAGGAGAAGGCGATGACATGCAGAGGAGGAATAGTGTGGTGGAAAGATATCATTATTATTGGCTGTCATAATTATGAAGACAGCAGTGAGGAAGTAATAGCTTGTGTTTAACTTACATGTGTGTGCACAGTGTTGTGGTCAACATCATGCATGTTTGGTATTAAGTAGTATGCAGACATACATAGAATATATATAAATACATAAATACTAAAGTAACTGTAAATTAAAGTAAGTAATTTAAAATAATATTTGTATATTTATTAATTAATAAGTAATGTATACAGAAAAGGTCAGCTATAATAGGGTTGTTGCTCATAAAGAAATCTATTCTTAGAACAAATGATAAATAAGCTATGTAAAATAGTAAATATAAATACTCTAACGAAAAGAAACTCACTGATAACTACAAGTGATAATCAATAGACAAGAAGCCATGTTGACTGTTTTAGATAAATTATTGATTGTAAATAAAAGACATAATTAAGTAGTTATGTAATTGTTTAATTACATAAATAGTTTCTGTAATCAAGAATAAGGCAGATGTGACTGTAAGCTCATGGCTGTATAAGCCCAGATGTCATCATTAAGCCCATGGGCTTGTCTGATAGTGTTCATGTTATGCTATTTAACAGTGAACCATGCCACATAGGGCACAATGGTGTCGCACCAGTATAACTGACACCTGTCAACAGAGAACTCTTTGGCAGTTGCGGTGACGTTTTTGTCCAGTTCTTGTAAATGAGACCACATGTCATTTGTAACTCCAACGTATAGCTTCAGAGTACTAGGAATAACTAGCCTAGGTGCTGCTGTGCGTGCTTATCAGATTTTGTTTATTAGCCCTGGCCTTACAGTTGAGTAAGTTCTCCAAATACAGCATTTAGAAAAGTGACTTTTTTCAATTATGACCTCATGTCCTTAAATGAGGGTATTATGGTCTTCATTAATTAATTATAAATTTTACGATTTTTTTATCTCTATATAACTTAAGTAATTATTTATCGTAGAATATATTTATAATATTTATAATTATTATTTCACTATTGTCAGGACAGTCACATTGAACTTGAGTTTGTCACAGTTTTAGCACCTTTGTATTATAGGTCCGTATGTACAGTCGATCAAGTCGTCTTGATGACAACTTCATGTCACATTTGATCAAACTCTCGTCACCAGTTGCAATAGTCAACGTGTTTCGAGATTTCTTACTTGTTTTGACATCAGATCGGCGGCTTTTTATGTATGGAATGGATCGTCAACCAGGACTGCAAGTGTCTGGTCCAGCTCCTGTGGTGATTTTGGCTAAGCTACAAGAGATATCAATAGGACAGTACATTCCCCATATTTCATCTCTTATTTCTCTTGAGTTGTCTGCTTTAAGGACAGAAGCAGGTGGGTATACATGTTTTACACACACACACACACACACACACACACACACACACACACACACACACACACACACACACACACACACACACACACACACACACGCACACACACACACACACACACACACCTGGAACCTGGAATTTTGCCATACCCACTATGTGCTTCGGCATCACAGAAGAAGTTTTCACTAGGAAGTGCAGTCCTCTGCTTGTGACAAGTCAATATTCAATGATACCAGGTCTTGTTGTATGATATCGACCCATCAGTTTTTGGAACATTCTGAGTGCGTTTCATATTGTGTAACTTGCTTCTTAGCAACAACTTTTGTGGACGAGAGACATTCATCCGTTCTAGCGACCAAACCACTGTAATGTTTGATGTTGAATTTTGACATTCAATTGGTTCTGCCTTGGCAGATTTCAAAGTTGATGGTATTTCTTATCTTGTTTAGTCTTGTTACACCCAAGATAGAGCTAATACAGCGCATCTGAAGAGTGGTCAGTCTTCGAATATCTACTTGGGTGATTGCCCAAGTCTCACAACCATGTAATAAAACTGACATCACTAGTGATCTAAAGACTTGCAGTTTTGTGTTCTTGCTAAATTCTTGGTTTGTGAAAACTGTACGTTTCCAAGAACAAAATGTCCTGCTAGCTTTCTGAATATGTTCAACAACCTCTGTGCGAAACCCCAAACTTAATCACAATGCTGACTAGATAGCAAAATTTAGAAACATTCTGCAGAACACGAGCAGCTATCAAGATGTTTGCTTCTTCAACACCAATGCTCAAGATTTTAGTTTTTTCAGTGTTAATCCTCATACTCATTTCATACAAGCATTATGGAAAGCATTCACCATCTGTTGCAACTCATTGACGTATCCTATTAGAGCCAAATTATCAGCATACATGAGAGCTTTGATATTATGTGTTCCTTCAAGGTTTACTCGATACTTCATGAATAGGCCACCGTCTGTTCTGTAAGCAATCTCAATGGCACCACCCTTAACCTTGTCCAGAGTCTCACGCATAATTCTGTCCATAAACAAATTGAACAAGATTGGAGACAACACACACCCTTGATGAACACCTGTGGTTACTTCAAACCTTGATGAGATTTTCCCTTATTTCATACAACACAACCTGTACCATCATGCAGGTCAACAATCAATCTAACCACTTCATCTTCTATACCAGAATTTTGAGAATGTTAGTGAGAACGTATCTTGGTACAGAGTCAAATGCTTTTGAGAGGTCAACAAAACAAATATGTAAGTTGGATCTGTGCTCTACAGCCTTCTCAATGACTTGTCACAGTGCCCAAATCTGATTAATTATTTCCTTTTGAGGTCAAAAACCGCATTGCTCTTCCAAAAGCGAAGGTTCTATCACTGGTCTTAGTCGACCTAACAAAACGTTGGCAAGGACTTTCCCAGGAATGCTGAGTAATGATATCCCACAATAGTTATCACATACCAACGGTCATTCTTTTGAATAATGGAATCAGAACCGAATCTTCCCATTTTTGAGGATGAATAATCTCAATTAGCCAGTCAACAAGTTCAGGTGGTCCAGCTTTGAGAACCTTTGCCGCTATTCCGTCCTGACCAGTTGCCTTACCATTCTTCAACTTTATAATGGCCTCTATAATGTCTTCATCATTAAGTGGAGTGCCAGGAACCGAACAAGGAAAAACATCAGTGTCCAAGGTCACTGGACGTGTCACATTCAACACTGACTCAACGTGGCATTGCCAACAAGCTAATAGATCTTCAGTTGTCAACAATTTGTGACCATGTTCATCTAAGATCACATTGTGGAGCTGCACTGACACCTTATCAAACTTCCTGAGTTTTCTAAAGAACTCGCCATGCTTGTGTTGTTTACAATCACTTTCTAAGTTTCTCATTTCCTGATTTAGCCACTCCTACTTGTCCTTTCTTACAGCATTCTTTACCGTTATTTGCAATTCAGTTTATTTAGCTTGATTCTTGTTTATCCTGAGAACGCATCCAATGGATGTGAGCAACGCGTTTCTTATCAATCAAATCCAAAGTTTGCTCAGAAATCCAATTGTTCTTTGCCCTTCTTGATGCTACAAGATGTTCTCTTGCTGAATCCGTAACTGCTTTGCAAAATTCAGACCATCTGTCTTCAACAGTGCACTAGATCTTGTAAGAATTTTGCCAACTATACTAGTCCTGTACTCACCTAAGGCTTTTGGGTCTCCCTGGACATCCCTCCTTATTCTCTTTGCTTGTTTGGTCACCTTTGACTTTTGCAGTTTCAATACCAGCTTGCTGACGACTACCTTGTGATCACTTTCGAAATCAGGGCTTCGTTTTACTCTGCAGTCATAAACCATAGACCTTATACAATGTTTGACCAAAATGAAACCTTTCACATTTGGTTGCAACTGACCATTGGGAGGATACCAGGTGGCAGTATGGATGAGTTTGTGCTGAAAGAGAGTGTTTGTAACTACCAACCCATAAGCATCAGGAAAAAGTTCAGCAGTCTTAGTCCATTGTCACTGGTTGTTTTATCTAACCCAAAGGCGCCTGTTACTGGAGATTGCTTCTGCCCAATTTTTAGCATTGAAATCCCCCAAAACAATTACCATAGAGTCTGTCTTTTGCATGGCCTAATCTAACTGTTGATAGTATAGATCTTTCATTTCACTCTCACTTTGTTCTGTTGGTGTATAGTCATGTTTAAGATACCCCTATCTGTCATAAGGTCCACACGCATAACACTATCGGAGATTGGGTCAAAACACTTTACTGATTTCGTGACATGACGTTGCATAATCAAACCAACACCTCTTGCAGCAACGTCAGCCGTTCCAGAAAATACAGATTGTAACCAGACTGGTCGTCCAATTCCATACAGCCACAACCAGGCAGGTGAGTTTCAGTGATAGCACATAAAGGAATTCGAGCTGCTGCTAATTCTTGGGCAAGAAGATTGGGTCGAGCAACACCTTGCATGTCCTAACATTCCCTAGACCAATCCTTAAATTTTGGTTTCTCTTCCAGAATGTGTTTGTGACATTCTTCCGTTATGACAAATCGAGAGATATGAACTACATTTACTGAATGCTACTGAGATGACAAAGTTGGCATGCAGTTTTTCACGGCAATATTTAGTTAGTTGTGAAATCGTCTCATAGAGTTAGCTGATGATAACTCACTTTGACAACCAGATACTGGACATAGGTTGACCATTAGTTGACACTATTGTAAGATGTGCTGACTTCCGACTAGTTGTTGAATTGCCATGATCAGTCGGAGGTTTCATGACAACCCCTTCCCGTGCACGCAACCCCTTGATTCCCGGTGTAGTAGGAAATCCGTCTCGGGGAAATCTGTCTCGGCCGAGACACATTTCCTTAGGATATCTGTCTCGGCTAGTCAGATTTGCTAGGAAATCTGTCACTACGCTGGGAAATTAGTCTTGGCCGAGACACATTTCCTTAGGATATGAGGGCATCCAGATACATCACGTCCCTGAGCGAAGCCATTGGGTAACTTCTAGTTGCTGTGGCCAACATATATCAGTTTATGACAGCAAAGAGGCCGGTTTTCAACTTAGTACTTCTCTCAGTCACCAGTTAGCCTTGATTTATAGGCTGGCGGTAGAAGATGATAGCGAAGACGATGATGATGGAAATGATCCCATCAACTTGTTTGTTCAAAAGCCCTATGTCCAACAGCAGAGGGGAGGTTCGGATTGCGGACTGTTTGCCATTGCATTTGCTGTGCATCTTGCTTTTGGAGACAATTTATCGACTCTGCAATTCGACCAGGCACTGATGAGACGGCACCTTCTCAAATGCTTTCAGCAGAAAGAAATGATGCCTTTTCCGCAGATGACAAAGACCACGGCTCATCGTCCCAAGAGACTTCGCGGTGTCATGATTGAGCTTTGTCGTTGGTGCTTGATGCCCGAGACATTTGCTGCTACAGTGAAGTGCCAGAAATGCGATGATTGGTGTCATTTGAAATGTGCTAGACCGATATTGCCTACTAGGAGCAAAAAATGGACCTGTGGTAACTGCAAGTAAAAATTCTGCATGCATACACTAGCTGACACTATACACATGTATATAGTTCGTGTTTGCGTTCAGCGTGCATTACTGTTTGCATTGTGTGTATGATGAGCCTAGAACTTTGTTTAAACTGTGCTGTACGTATACATACGTATAGTGGGAGGCTGCAGTACAAATGAGAAACCTGGAATGCTGTGTTATGTTCCCTAGAAACGTGGTTAAATATATCATGATTTAGGCCCATTAGTAAATTCCCTGCTGCATGGAGGCATTTTCAATACCGAAACACCGGCCGTTCTGGGTTTTCCTAGAACATTCAGAGTGAGCTGCGTTTCCTAGCTCCGAGACCGATTTCCTAGGAAATCTGTCCCGCCCGATACCGATTTCCTAGGAAATCTGTCCCGCCCGATACCGATTTCCTAGAACATGCAGGGCGTGACGGATTTCCTAGCTCCGAGACCAATTTCCTAGGAAATCCGTCTCGGCCGGGACAGATTTCCTGCCGGGACAGATTTCCTGCCGGGACGGATTTCCTGCTACACCGGGTTGCCTCTAGATCTTCGTAGTCCAGTCCTATTTTGGTGTCACTGGCTCTTTTCCCAGCGTCACCCCCTAATTCTGTCCGCACGCAGGGGAATACGCTCTGGTCTGCGACTAGTAGCATATACAGTTCAGATGACCAGCTTGTTGGGCTAGTGCATCCTAGTCTCACACCATCCTCAGCTTGCCAAGGCTGAAGTTAGCATGTATTTTGTCTCCCTGGCCAGAGAACTACCAGAAATACAAGGTCCCATGGGGTACCCTCTTAGAGGGTTCAATGAGAGAACTTTCACTGACACACACACACGTGCGCGCGCATGCCATTTATTCATTGGCCGCTACTCGTGTACAAGTTCACGACTTCTCTACTGATTAGAATTCAACCATCGCTTGTGTGCTTGTTCAAGTGCATAGAGACCAATACGATAATGACAATCACGATGACCAATGGCGCGCACGTATTGACTTGTAATTACTCCTTGAGCCTTTTGCTGATGTATGTGTTGTCGTTCTTCTAATTTTTTCATTCTCTCATCCTCAAACTTCTTCAGACCAGATGACACGTTCTTCCTCAAAACCAAACGATCAGACGCCAGTGACTCCCAATTGTCCTGATTGATGTCCACATTCTGCAGATGATGAAGCAGCATGTGTTTAGATCTAAGTTTTTGGCCACCAGTTCTTCTCTTGGAATTAACAACTGTCCAAAGAACACTTGCTTTGGTAGCTTTCTGTCGTTCATTCTTGTGACATGACTGATCCATTGTAGTTGTTGTTTGGTTATCATATATTCAATTCCTGTCATACCAGATTGTTTCAGAACCTCACTACCGTATAAGATGAAATATTGGCGGGGAGTTTATTTTGGTGAATTGGCGGATTTAGCGACCACCAATATAAAATCTGCCAATAATTTTGGTCACCGAGATATACGGGTATGACGTTATCTTGACGTCATCACCCATGTTCATCAGGCATTGATAATGGTGATAGCAATGGCAACAGCATAGGAATCATGTGGGTTCTATTCTTCACGCTTACACAGCAATTCTTCATCAATAGTTGGATCCCAGAGACCACAGAGCCACGGAAATGTGATGGCTACGAATGCAGCTATCAACTGCAAACTCCCTATGATAACCACATGTCAAGTGGGGAGACTATGGTCAACGCCTACATCAATTATCCAACAGCGACGTCCAACTGCCAAAATATAATTCGCCAATACACTTTTCTGTCAATTTCTTAGCAAACCACCAAAATATATTCCTGCCTATATTTCATCGTATACGGTATTTGACGCTCTTTCACTACAATGAATTTGCAACATATGACACAGACTACGAAGATGGAATTTTTCAAGTTCTTTAATGTTTCTCCTGTAAAGCGTCCATGATTGTGACCCATATATAGGAGTGTAGCCTTGTATACTTTGATTTTAGTGTTTACTTTGATACCTCTTTGACTCCACAGCCTCTTTTGAAGTGCTCCATATGATCTGTTTGCTTTTTGCAAGCGTGTAGCAATGTCATTACTTACAGTGCAATCATCAGAGATGACACTACCAAGATAAGAAAATGTAGATAATTTCTTTAATTAATGCTTCTCCAGAAACAAAGATATCATCAGCTGTTGTTTCTGCTCCTGGAGCAGGTTGAAACAAACATTCTGTCTTTTTATATTAATTTGTAAGCCAAAGCTGACAGCAGCATTGTTGAAGCAGGAAACTATGTGTTGCATTTCTTCAGCAGAGTGTGCTACAAGAGCACATCATCTGCATATAGTAACTCACGAAACTTTGTAATTGATGTCTTGGTTTTTGCCATAAATTTTCGAATGTTGTAGAATTTGCCATCTATACGATACTGTACAGACACACCTCGATCTCCTGTGCAATGATTCATTTCTGTTAACATTGCTGCAAGAGAGAGAGCAAACAAAATTGGTGCCAGAACACAACCCTGTTTCAGTCCGGTTTGCACATAAAATCCCTCTGATTTTTCCCCACCATAGATGACTCTTGCTGGCATTCCTTCATGTAATAGTTTATTTAGATTGACAAACATGGATGGACAACCCAATCTTCCCAGAATTTGCCAGAGAACTTCACGATTAACTGAGTCAAAAGCCTTGGCAGGTCGATAAACACTATATACAACGGTTCTTGCTGTTCTCTACTTTTTCCTATAGTTCTGTACTTTTTCCTGTAGTTATCTTAGAGTAAACACCATGTCAGTTGTGCTTTTTCCCTTACGGAAGCCACATTGAGACTCAGGGAGAATGTCCTCCGCAATTGATTTTATTAGTCCATTCAGCAGTATTCTTGATAGTACTTTCCCAGCTATGGACGATAGTGAAATTCCAAGCCAGTTTTGTACAGTCTCCTTTATCACCTTTTCTTTTGAAGATTGGAATCCCATATTCAATGAATGACTTTGGTAACGTCTTCCACAAAAACAGAACCTCCTCTTTGATAGAAATCAGCAGCAAGGCCATCTGGCCCTGCAGACTTGCCTGTTTTAGTGATTTTTATGGCAATCTCTATTTCTTTATGCCCTGGCGTATCATCCATATTCTGCTGAATCGGTAATGGAGAGAGAGCATTCAGTGCTGTAGCAGCAACTTTGGTATCTCTGTTGAGTAGCGAGTCAAAATGTCATTTCCAACGATCAAGTATTTCTGTTTTACCAGTTAACAACTGATCATCCTCATTTCGCAAATGTGAGACGCTGGTTGGTGTTGGACCAATGATGGTCTTCAATTCACTATAGAAGCGTTTGTCATTGTTGTCTGCCAATTTCCTGTAGATGTTTTGCACGATCATCCCATCATTTATCACATAACCAGCGTAATTCACGTTGTGTTTGTCTTTTTAGTTCTTGGAATTTTCTTTCAATTTAGTAGTTCTTGGATTTTGTTGTAGCTTACCATAGGCAACATATTTTCTGTCCAGGAGATCTTGTATTACCACGTTGTTGCTGTCAAACCAGTTGTCCCTTTTGTTCTTTCTGAAGCCAATGGTTTTCTTAGCTGCATTTGTTGCTGCTATATTAAGTCTAGTCCATGAACCTTCAGGTTGTTCAGATGCTGCCAATTCTTTTTGAGTTGATCTTCAAAATTGATAAAAACTTTAGGATCATTCAGACGACTTATGTCAAACTTTTTGACTGAGAAATTCATATGACATCTTTTGTAAATAATCTTTAATTTGACATTGGACCTCAGCAGTCGGTGATCTGTCCAGCACTCAGTGCTTCTGAGAACGAGTGTAAGCTGAATATCTTGGACATCTCGTTGCCTTGTAATAATACAGTCAAGTAGATGCCAGTGTTGAGAAC
>CAXXBX010000086.1:0-9621 GCA_964274945.1 Dehalococcoidia bacterium
ACGATCACTTCAATGAGTACAGTCTGAAATACAGTAAACCAAGAAATTCTCGGTGGCAATTTACTTTATGGCCTACAATGTACGTAAATCTCAATCTAAATTTTGTGAAAGTTGTCAAACCTCTAGGAGCCAACAGCAATGTCTGTGAACATGGTAAATTATTGCAATTATTATCTAACTACGTAGTGCACACCTACAGTAGTGGGCAAAAGTATTTGCCGGGTAGTTTTTAGTTGATTTTTCATCATATTCCGGCCTACAGAATGGCAGTAAGTGCTGATATGAGCATAAATTGAGGAAGTTAGTTTGTTTTCAAAGGTTGGAATATTGTTTGCATTGAATATGCTTTGATAAGTTGTAATGTAAACTTAATCTTTTAACCAGGTTGTAACGATAATCTTAAATTACAACAACCAACTGATTTAGACTCAATTCTGTACCAATCAGCATTACTGTGGGTCAAAATGTCCAATTTCAGTCACTATAGTAATCATAAATCGCATTCTTAGAACTGGTTTCAAAAAACTGTATTGAGTCCTATCACCGGCAGAGGGATATTTTAAAGTATCAGTTCATTCTCAGTTGTTGGTTCTAATTATTCGTCAGGTCACTACTGACCAACACACCTACAGTAGGTTAAAACACAAACATCCTGAAACCCCCCTGAAATTTCTTGCCCAGCAAATGCTTTAGTCCACTACTGTATGCTATTGCGTTGCACACGTATACTATTGTGTTGTACATGTGGTCTGTGCAGGACCGCCAGAACTGCTATGGCCATAGCCGTAGCAGTTTTTGCAAAATGTTTAAAAAATTGCAACAATTTTCTTCAGTTGAAGAGTTCGTATGCTCCCACGGTTGCAAATGTAGGCGAGTATGTTCAATGTTTTAACTGTATTGCCTAACTGAGATCTAGCTATCATGTCTGTCGTTGACGATCTACTTTGTTTTCTGTGTTTGGTAAATTCTATTGGTACACCACGCTTACTTTGACCATGCCTACTAACGCGCATTAAGGTGTAGCACTTTAAAATTTGCTTCTGGCAGCCATGCAGTGTACTGTGCATCCAGCCAGAAGTCTCAATCTTCCGAGGTGTTTCACCAAAATAGATTATTATGAAAACGGAAATTTCAGTGGTACGTGTACCAAACTTTTTACACCACCGAGAATTTCTTGGTTATAATACCGTAAGCTACTCTGCATCAACTAGCTTATACGATACCTTGTTGCTAAACTAATTAAACTCTTAATTAGGTAGACTATTAAATCATGTACAGTAGGATGTCAGTTATCCGAACGCACCAGTCAACCGAATGCAGAGTGCCTTGGACACCCTCTAGAAGGACGAGCTATAAACCGTTACGTGCATGCGCAACAAGGTGCAATGTAGTAACATTAGATAGTAACACGCCCATAGGAAGTATTCAAAAGTGGTCAGGCCTAACATGCACTAAGAGAATGTGGTCTAAGAATAGCACGCCAAGAGAGCTAGCCTCGTACCAGACCCTCATGCGCCGTCATGCTACGTTCCCGTATAACATGACGACACTCTCCGGCATTGTTGTGTTATACGGGAACCGGGCACAATGGTGCGAGAGGGTCTGGTACAAGGCTAAAGAGAGCACTCTTTAATTTACTTTTGTTTCAATTATATATTAGTTATTTAATCACATATTTTCAAACAGTGAGTTTCGTGCAATCGTGAACTATCGGAAGTAAAGTTCTCGAAAGATGGTTTGGACAAACTGGACCTGTTTCTATGGCCCTAACATAGACCTTTGGTAAAAGGCCACTCTAGAAAAAAGTTGTCCGGCTATGGCTGGACCACCAGTCCGGCTCCTATGGCCCTGGATAATAAACTACTTTCTCATTAGAGAGCAGTCAAGTTTGGGTGTTCGTGCAATTTTTGTTCAGTATACATATATTGGTTTAGATGAGACCCAAGGACACCTGTTTGCACGCCAGTACAGCTAAGGTCAGTTATCCAAAATATTCAGAGTTATGAACAGGGTCGGGTCCCAAAGTGTTCGGATAACTGACATCCGACTGTACCAGATAATTGAAAGTTTGGCTGATATTGCTCCAACCATGGTGGCACTGTTTTAGTCTTAGTCGCCCAATGAGCATGCTCAGCCCTACCATTGTTTGTTACGTTGATGTAGCTTGCACACATGACGCAATTGTGAAGTAGCTCTTGTAAGAATGTTACCCTGTTACTGTTAGTATTTGGCAATTACATCAATGACTCATATCTCGTATCTTTGATTGTAATGACTCTTTAAGTACACTTTTCAGCTTATGATAATTAACATTACTATATTAATTATTATCTAAATTGCTTACATTGTATGTATTAGGTGCTGGCCCAAAGTCGGGTTTTTCGTGTGCCACAGCTACAGGCTGGTGAAAGTTTCTATAACAGATTCACAAAGATTAAATATTCTATTAACCCTTGCTTTGAAATCGTTCAAGATTACCTGGTAACGCCCGCCTTGTTGTAGTCTGGATGAACAAGCGAGCAAACATTATATGTCCCTGAAACAATTCAACAACAGAAGAATTGAAAATATTGTTATGTAGCTTTAGAGGTTGGAAATGTAACCTGGAGCTAAACCGTGTTGTGTCTTCAACCTTGGAAAACGTCTTCCCTACAATATACTAAATGATTAATATAAATCACAAGTATGAGCACGTTGTGCTTAACTTAATTAGATCTTTTGTTTTAGTAGGTAAAGATGGACAATAAATTTCTACACATGATTCTGACTCAACTAACAAGATCGTTCTGCTATAGTAATAGATATAATTAATTATTATGTGAAAGGTAACAGTCAACATAGATAGTAGGTTGGGGTTCATGTTTCTAAAACAAATGATGTCATTAATTACGTCACTATACACATGATGTAACAATTACGTCATCTCATTTTGAACAAATTGTGAGACTACGAGATCACGAAATTACAAGGCAAATCTTGCAGGAGACTTCTGCATATGCGCTTTGGAAATGACATGGACCGAACTGTTTCCGTGTCCTGAGACATACATGTACTGTCTCGTATGTGTCTAGTTATGGATCTGTGTAGATTAGTAATTACAGAATCATTACTGTAGTGCCATAGCACCAGGTGGGCACCCTTGCACACTAGTGCTACATCTACAGAATTGATGTAGCAGTGTAAGTGCACGTGCATGCATACATAGACACACACACACACAGACACACACACAGACACACAGACACACACACACACACACACACACACACACACACACACACACACACACACACACACACACAAACTACAACAACAACACGTACCATTGCACCTCAGAGGTGGTACTGCATGCTTTCACACATGTACAGTAACTGAGAACACACCTTACAACAGTGGATGCGGTCAATACTTTGACTGATCTGTTAGCCAAGAGTATGACCCTATTCAAAGTGTCTGCGATGCGAGGTGTTGTTTTACGTGTTACTCTAGCCACAGGATTCAAATAGTTGCCCAAGTCTTGACGTGTCTTGAGTTGCGTCATCATGATGGTTGATCATGCCTTTGCATTTGTATACGTGGGGCCTATGGGCCATTAAGCGCTTTTTTGAATAGAGCAATAGTTATGGAAAGATGTTGTATTGAAAAATCTCAAAGACCCCAAGATTTGACTTCGCAACTGTGACGATAAAATCCATTTCCGGTTTACGGAAGTCGTCGATGTCCATGTTCACTAGTCTGTTGCGAAGTGTTTCTCTTATCCAATGTGTCTGTTTATGCTACTCTGATCTAACAGAGCAAGTCATGAAGTTCTAGATAACGTCTGGTCTCTAGGTGCACACACATTTAGTATACATCTAGATCTACGGTGATATAGCTATATAGGGCAATAGAATGTGTACAAATTACGTGCTAGTGTATTATTCTGGACTCTCTTCTTGCGCAGTTGGCAGTGGAAGTTGCAAGCAGTGATCGAGAACCCAATCCTCCCCTCAAGTCGATCATCATGGGATGCGGTCTGCTCTAAGTGAGCGTGGTGTTCCAAAACACTTAGATTTTTTTACTTGGTAGCAAATTACTAGCAATGCAGCTACCGTAGAAACAGAACTGTGGAAACGATCGCTACGCTCTCAGACCTCAGAATGGGTAGAAGTTGCCATCCCAACTCCTGGATAGGGTAGTGCATGCAGTACCTCCTCTGATCGCGCCCAGTAATGTCCCTCGCCTATTACCCAAGAACGTCTCAAAGGCAACTCACACAATACTTGAGCCATCATCTAATGAATATAAAACTTTTAATTTAAACATCATTAATTAATTAATTAATTAATTAATTGATTAATAGCAATCTTACGTATTGTTTTTGATGCAGACCAGGAGTTCACGTGTAATCTGTGAACAATATGGCATGTTCACATCTGTAGCCTCGTCCCCAGACCTGGAGGTTGCAGGGTTCTAGCCAGGATTTTGCGCCAACCGTCACTAATTTTAATAATAACCACGCTCACAATAACTTTAGTGGCCACGCTCATACTTGCTTTTAAAGGCATGCTCGCAAACATTATACTGTATTCAAAATCTAACAATTACAACACACTACTTACATTACCATATCAAAGCAAACCAGTAAGTCTATGCTCTAGGCTATAGCAATATGGTCCATAGGAAACCTTCTTTTCGTTCCTGAATGCATAACTAAAGTCAAAATCAGTACTAGAGGAACCATCTAGCTAGAGAAATTCTATTAGATGAACCAAAGCTTCATTCTTAAGTTAAACATCCAGGAACATGTCTTTATTAGTTGTTATTTGCTAAAATCACACTCACTATCAGCTGTCGTCAAAAGGATGGCTAAAGCCCAATTAATCCGCAGTACATTGGTCAAGTTTTCAGTTCAACTGTTGTGAAGAGTACAGATTGGATATTCACTGGTGACCTATTTTAAGTGTACATATGATTACAATACCAACACTTGTCTTCAGGTGCTTTTACATATAGTTTAGTGTAACTGTATTTGTACAATGCATAAACAAGATGTTTCCTTTCACATTGCCACCTACAGTTTCCATAGTGCGACTAGGCAGCAAAAACTCTCCACAGACCTGCTCTTCATTTGACGGTGAGAACCTCCTCAACCGTATAGCAACGCTCCCAACTGTCAAAATGAGGGTAAAGACGGTCCTGGCTATAACCCTGGGTTGAAAGTCGGAAACCGAACACTGCCAAGCTCACGTGAGTCTGGGGACGAGGCTACACATCTGGTCAAATACAGAATTAATATTAAATCCTAACAAGAATAAAGGTGCGTTAGTGACCTAAACCGGTGTAACAAGTGGTTTAAACTAAACTGGTTTATATATTATAAGAATTGACCTGTTTTCACCTGCACTAAACCAGTTATATTTTAAACCTAAACCGCTTTCTTAAACCTACTGCAAAGTAAGTTTAGCAAAGTGGTTTAGGTTTAACTGTCACGTGACAGTAGCGCGCTTGTTTAGATGGCTTCTGACAACCCAGTTTTGATGATATTGACTATTTTGCTGATATAGGATTGCCTTAATTAAAAGATGTAAGGGTCGTTAACTAAGGGAAAGAAATCAGCAGCTACGGAGAGAGAGAAAACGGTGTCCTTGGTCATCATCGTGCAAATTCCTACTCAGCAGCATAGCCAGAGCAATTTTTTTGGAGAATTCATTATTAATATTAATTTGTTTAAAATTAATATTAATTTGTTCAAAATTAACTGTATATGTATGTATGTATAGATTTACAAACTAACAATGTATCATTTTGGTACTGTATAATTATGTACATAAAATCACTCTATTAGACTATAAAAATAGATAAGCAACTACGACCGTAAATTTGGGGTACTGAACCCCAAGAACCCCCCTCCCTGTATCTACACCACTGTCCTACTAGCAGATGCTGAACCAGTGACAACCAACAGTTGCATTGACTCGGCGACAGATCAGCCTAATACTTCAAAATAAGGCGTTCGTAGACGGTTTGTTTTGCACATCCCGGATGTGCAAGTTTCTAGCAGAAACAATCACTTTCTTGAATTGGTTTAGTTTTAAATGCGTTTAATTAAGCTAAACTAGTAATTAAGGTTCATCTATAGTGCAAACACAGCCTTAGTGAAGACAACAGACTGAACTGCTACACGTATAAAAATCAATACACTAATGCCATGTGAGATACAGACAAAATAAACTAGAAAATCTTTACAATCTCTTTTGAGCATAAATTTCAACCAAAAAATTCGAATTTCAATTAAATGTAAGCGTCCAGACCCTCATACGACCAGATCCTCTTTTTATCTGACTACACTTACTTACCTTCGACGCAAAGCTGCCTGTTCCTCTCCTAGACAACGATGACTCATCCTTCTGCTTCATCGCTTCTTTCGGCACTCTGTACGAGCCAGGACCCGGATTTTCATTCTATCGTCAAAAACATTCGCATTTGGACCGCCACGTCACTCTATCCTCGTCGATAGTACAGCTAGAGACTTGTTCACACATAATTTACTTACCACATTGAGGTAATCGTCAAATCGTGGGGCTTTCGTCGTGAATCCTTTCTTTTCGGTGTTCTCGTAGACAATCGTCTGGTATCTGCTCGGAATAGTACAGTTGTTCGTAGATGGCTTACTCCTCTGTCCTGAAAACGCACACATCTGTTGCAAGTTCGCATGACAATCAGACTCTTACACAATTTCTCATGAAATGTGGCCTGTAATTAGCCTCTTAGAATAGCTAACAAATTAGTTACCTTTGAATACTTTTCCTGGCTTGATAGGGCCACCGACAGACCTCGTTAGCGCCTCTAATTCGCTTCTGAGGCGAACGCTGTCGCTGGTAGCCATGCCCCTTGTTGCTATGACAGTATGAGGCCTCGGACTCCTACAAGACGTAGGTAGGTGCGCGATGTTTTGATTAATTTGTACTTGCTGACATCATCATTACGTATTTGTAGCGTACTGTATATAAATTATGTTTAGTAAAATATTTCAGTTTCTAGAATCATTTTGGTCTACAAAATATTTTTCAATTTTAATATTAAAATATTTTCAATCCATACACTTTTGCAGATTACATAAAAGTATTTTCGAATTTTCAATCTATAAAAATGCTTTTCTTCCAGTTCAATTATTAAAATATTTTTGGCTATCATTTCCAGTCTCCGCAGGTGCATTCGAGTCAATACAGTATAAGTGTGTTTCCAGTGTTCAGCGCATGCAAACATTTACATAAAATTGTAACCATGCCATATACAACACAGCGATGGTAAAAAACCATACACAGTCACAGCAAGTTTAAAATTGATTTTAGTACAGTACTTTCTTGGACTTACAGCTGCTGCACAAATTCTAGGACTGCTGACGTCACATTAAACAGCAAACTGTTTTGCAAAATAGAAATCGGACAAATGCAATTGTAAGAAATAAACAGCAAAAGAGACACGAGTCATCAAGACAAAGAAAGGAAGTTCCAACTGCTTCAAGGATACCAATTCTCATCGATACCAGCTCCTGGCAAACACAGTCATTGCATATGTTTCAGCAAACATGATCACTACGTTCAATACACTTCACTCACCACAAAGGGAAGTCGAATCTTTGTATTGCTTAATAGCAGGGTGGGACCATCCACCAAACGATTCAAAGTCACTAAACGAAGGATTGTTGTCAAAGTGCGGATACCTAAGGAAATCGGTCATACGACTATTTGATAGTAATCCGTATGTTGCCATATCTGTATGTAACTATACCAAAGTTGAGATGAACTTCCTTTCGTATAGTCGTCTCCCATGATTTCGCTCCACTGTGACTCGGACGTATACACGCCTGTTACTTTCCTCAACTACATGCAATGAAGTCTACGTATTAGGTTTGCATCGTATGACTTACATCTGGTACTGTACACATAATAAATAACAGAAACTATTCTAGGAGCGTTAGCTTACTTTGGCTGCTAACAGCATGTCACTAAAAAACTTTTGATTAGCACTTTTGTCACCGGACCAGCTCTACCAGAATAAAAGCAGTAGACAACTATTAATTATTACATAACTTTAGAAACCAACTGTGACATACAGATCGTTCTATGTCCAGCCACAACATGCCATACTTGGTTCCATGGTCTCTCAGATAGTCCACTGTTCACAAACATACAAACACAGTAATAAATTGTTACTAAAGTTAATGTACATTAAGACAAGAAATGATACACAATAACTCTGCCAACAGCAAATGTTAAACAATGCCAACATCTGATTGCTATTTTGAAGACGGTGTGAGCATTAATAATTGTGTAGATATCAGAAGCTTAATTTCAGGGGTGTGTGGGTGTGTGTGTGTACACACCGTGTATAATGCAATGGAAGCTCTGGATCAAACTCTCAGAGACATCACAGAAAAACCGGAACATTTTGGACGTGTTAACATTCTTGCAAAACATTTTAACTAACAAAACAGTTCTTGTAATTGGAAAAGAAAAGGAATGTCATGTGGATGTTGCATATTTCAAAAGAATTGGCTAAATGTCCAAACATTTTTTACTGATTTTCTTTCTAAATATTTGCCAACAAAAAACAAACTGAAACAATGTCTTCAAGAAAAGCTTATTGTTTAGTTGAGTTGATTACTTTTTAATTAAAAGTTAAGTATCCTAGTCCCCAGACTTTCTTCTTTGCTCGCCTTAACGTAAACTGTGGGTGTGTCCCTACACGTGATTAGGTCACGTGTTATTTAGTAAAGGGGCGAGCAGAGCCAATTAAACCACTCTGCTCTCCCCAGGTATGCTAAAGGTCTGGCCACGCGAGACTACAAGAAAAGGATTTTACCAAAACGTTTAGTATGTTTACCCCAACAGCTTATGTTGTATGAGATCAAGAAAGACGGCCTCTACAGCGTTAATTAATTAAAACAAGTACACAAAATAATGACATACCTGTTTCCCTTACTTGACCTTCAGGATTTCCACAGCTGTAGCACGGAAACAAGTAGACGTCGACATGCGACATTCCAGCAGACCAAGCATTTGCAACCGTCTCTACAGCGTTTTTGTCAACACCCCCTGGGCATGCGCAGGTGCACCGTTTGTTTATTCGTCTTTTCACAGATCACAATACACTCACCATTGCTGTGATGAGCTCTCACTATAGCGTAGCTGTAGCCATTGTTCTTCAGGCAACTGAATGCAGACTGGCTGGTCGGTTGAGAAACATCAACCCCATACACACCACCTAGAGGTTTTCCAATGGTCTCATTGAAATTTCGCTCCTCTATTGGCATTGCCGACGATGAAAAGATTAGAGCAGATACGATGAGAATACATGTACACGCAACAGTCATAGACATGATCAATCAGAAGCTGGGTACATACGGGTACTGCATCCTTTTACCTTTGACACCAACCTCGGTTGTCCGACTACTCAAAGTAAATCAATTAGCCGATGAAATGCAATGTCAGAAGTGTAGTACACATTTCATGCTCATTTGTTATTCCTTTGCCTATCGATGCTTGTTGATAGAAATGTGTTAGCTGCAGCTGCCTAGAGCTAAAATCTAATCTAGGCGCGCGTGCATGCGTGCGCACACACACACACACACAAAAC
>CAXXBX010000087.1:0-15000 GCA_964274945.1 Dehalococcoidia bacterium
AAAAGATGCATGGAAACAGATCACCTTCCTCGTCTCATCTAGGTTTGTCTGCAAGGAATTTGAAACAATTCTCCAGAGCTTTCCTAGAAACAACCTAGAGAAATCACACACCAACTAACACACAATTTCGGTTTTGTCTAAACATTATAAGTTAAAGTAACAGTTGACCTTCAATACTTTGATTCAGTTTCCTTTTGCTGTGGCTTGTCTTGTAATAGCGTCTCAAATGTAGAATTCTCTTTATCGTTGATATTCGAGCAATCGGACACAAGCCGTTGCAAATATCTGGTTAATATTAAATTTAAAGCATTTCTGCAAGAATAAACGTAACTGGTTAAACCTCTTCGTAGTCAGCGACCGAGACGTCATAAAAATGCCAGTTTGTTTGGTTGTTATTGAATTCTTGTGTTGATGATCCGGGACAATCGCATGGCACGAAGTCATGGGTTACTCGATAACCAAGCTTCAACCAATTCTATAGCAAAACAAGTTTGATGCGAATACGATAGGAAGGAGTTATTGTTGTGTTATTTTAACGAGGATGTGCATGCAATCATATAAGACGTATACGCGCATGTTCAAAGCTTTTACTTGCTATATCAAATTTCTTAGATAATGGTCCGTCTGTATCTCAAAGAGGTTGCCAAAGTAGGGCAGCTAATTCAAGGAACTCCAAAATACAACAACCATTAATTTAATTAACTAAATAATTAATTAAATAATTAATTAACTAATCTTCTTGCAAACGTTGCAAATTGTTGACTTGACGTGATATAATTATAATTTCTGTGTTTTAATTTATGTAAGCAGTTTATTATCTCTTTCAGCAAACTATAGTTGTTACTCCAGCAGTGTATTTCAAGTTAATTCGACTTCGCCACTCAAACGTTTACGGTAACAAAATAAAGCTAATACATTTGTATTTGGAATTTTGTAAAGAATCGAGGCAAAAAATGAAAAAATGAGAAGCTAGTTAGCAAATTTGAAATCAAATTGATTGAAGTCAATTAAATTTAAATAAACTCCAATTGCCTTACTATTTTTATAGCATTTGGATTAATTAATTATTATGGGAAGTGATGCACTTATTAAAAATGATAAGTCTACTAACTACATTGGGGTCGTTTGGTCGACTTGGCAGGACGGCATTCCTCTCAAATTTACAGAAATGAAATTGCGTTTTAGTTCGTAAATGACATCTACTGCTACTTACCAAGCGTGTACGCTAACTCAATACATTGATTTTAGCACAGAACGCACTACTATAGTCATGTTGCAGCAGCAGCAGCAAACAAAATAAGATCTTGTTTGCGCGGTCCAACCACCGAAAGCAAAGGGAGGCCTAGTGTCGAGGCTACAGAAAGGTATAAATGAACAACATGCATGCAGAGCACTTTACAAGACAGTAAGAACGTTTCGCCATACAGCTCGGCCTTTCTTTATACATTTTAATACCAAAGCTATTTTTATGCCAAGAAATAGGCAACGCCCAAATATAATTTTTAAACTAAACAATAGAATAAATTTTTATAGATTACATTTAATTAAGTGCTACCCCTATATTAGGTACCGGGTTGTAATATTATACTCCCTTCTAATATTGTCAGCCATACAATGACAGCCAAATGACTGACTATAAACACCCGTGTATAATTATTAATGAGTCGAACAATAAATTAGCAGCTATAACGTGGAAATGAGCTACGTAGAGTTTACGCACACAGTCCGACGCAAAAAATTAGCCATGAAGTCACGGACAACCCTAACTGACTCATTACGCCATTTTACTCAATGTTATTGCAGTCAGAAAACGGTACAGCATTGCCAGCACAAGGTTTGATGAATTTGCACAAACCGCGGTTTTGTCTGCCTAGCTGTAAATTATGAGTAGGCAATTTATTACGTCAAATTGCATGTTGTATGCAGCAAGATACGCGCTTACCGTTTATTTAGACTCGTACCCAGTCCTCTCCTCGCTCGCTCGTATACCCACGTACTCGACAGCGTGGTGGCTTTGACTTGACTACCTTTAGTGCTTGTCACACACGTCGCATTACGTGTAGTGAATGGTGACACGCAGCAGTCACTCAGTGACGACAGTCCAGTGGCGTATACAAGACATTCTAACAGGGAAGTTTAGTATTCAAAGAATCGGAAGTTAAACGGGCTGAATCCGTCGTGCCTGTCTCGGCCGATTGCACTTCTTGCAACTACATGCACCGTGCCCGTGCATGCATACGTAACGCATGCAGCTCTATAGTGTAGTACTGCATGTACAGTACACAACGAGTGTGTAGCTATTTATATATTAGTAGAGTAGACAAGAGTAAGAATCAGGGCGGTTTGGTTTAAAATGAAATATTTAGACAAATCTGTGCAAGAGAAGGACGGGCTCTGAAGCACGTGATGTGACCACGCCCCTTTCTCATGCGATCTCGACGAAATACCATTCGCCGATCTGAGTGGAATTATATGCCTAATATACTGTCCTTTGTTTGAGCAACAAGCGAGTTACTTATCAAGTGTCCATGATCAGTTGTCATGGGAGCCCGTTTGGGAGGAACAACAACTCGATCATTACGTCATTCTACCTCAAAGTTACGGCAGTCATAAACGGTACGGCTAGCAAACGTTTGCTAAGTTTGTCTAAATTGCGGATTTGTCTGCTTACCGGTAGATAGAGTACGTGGGCAAGCAATTCATGACGTCAATTTGCAACTTGTTTGCAAGCAAATCCGCGCTTACCGCTTTTCGTTCTAATAAGTGGGCGAATGCGTGGGCTCACACATGATTAGTAAGAAACGAAGAACACGGTCAAGAGGTGAGTAGTACGGGAATAGGTCGAGACGCGATGACTACATAAGTGACTCCAGCAGCACCACCGACATTCAGTTGGATGGTGATGATCACAATGATACCAAATCGACTAATCGGGATTTTGCTGCCATTGTTGATGTTTGTCACACACGTCGCTTCGCGTGGAGTGAAAGGTGACAGCAGTGAAGACAGCGTGACGGTTGCACAAATCAATGTGCAAGTTTCTCTTGGAGGAAATAGTACATCAAATGGTTTGATGTCGAGAAAAATGCTGGGAATGAAAGGAGAGAAAGGAGACCGTGGGAAAGCAGGTCCGCCTGGAAGACCAGCACCCGAGAACAAATGCAACTGCAACTGCTGTTTGCGTCTGGAGGAAATAGAAAAAAAACTATCAAATCTGACTGCAGTGGTCAATCAGTTGCAGTCACAAAAGGCAGAGAATGAAAAAGAAATCACTATCAAGGAAATAGGAAGTTACACTAGTTGTCAAGATGCTAAAAAGTTAGGCAAACTGGTGAGTGGCGTGTATACTTTAGACCTTGGAGATGGATTGGACTCGTTTCAAGTGTACTGTGATATGTCGACGGACGGTGGTGGCTGGACAGTGTTTCAGAGACGCCGGGACGGTTCTGTCGATTTCTATCGCGGATGGCGTGACTACAAAAACGGATTTGGAGACTTAAATGGAGAATTCTGGTTGGGATTAGACAAAATACACAGATTGACAAAACAGGCACAGACTCTTCGTGTAGATCTAATGGATTTCAGTGGCCATCGAGTACATGCTGACTACAGAAGGTTTCAGGTAAGCAATGAGTCGAGTAAATACTCTCTGACCTACACATCATACAATGGAAACGCAAGCGATGCTTTGGCTTGGCACAAAGGAATGGCCTTTTCAACTAAAGACAACGACAATGACAGGTTGGGAGGCCACTGCGCCACTATCCATAAAGGAGGTTGGTGGTACCGTAGTTGTCACAAGTCTAACTTAAATGGTCTCTACTTGAAAAATGTAAAATCTACTAACTACAATGGAATCGTTTGGTCTACTTGGCAGAAGGGTATTCCTCTCAAATTTACAGAAATGAAATTGCGCGTTAGTTCGTAAATGACATCTATGCTACTTACAAAGCGTTTGCGGTGACTCAATTTTAGCACAGTGCGCACTCTACTGTACTCGAGTTGCAACAGCGTCAGATAAAATAAAAATATCTTGTTTGTGTTTGCGCCTGACACAAAAGTTTCAAGGACTTAAAATTAATCAATTGTGTCGTAATTAATAGCACGTTCCACGTTGAAAGCGATTACCAGCACTACATATATGGACGTGTACCCAGGAATTTGAAAAAAGAGAGTACAATCCTTAGTGCCTTAGTTACGGCGCGTATTGAGGGTGAAAAACACACTTCCTGTAACTGTAGTTTTTTAAAAAAATAAAGAAAGAATATAGAAAATAAAAATGTATTTGAATATTATAAGAGGACGGTCTCATACTGATGTCCAGATACAGGAATGGACGGCATGCATGCAGAGGATACTATCAAGGGCGTTGTTAGCTTCATCTGCGAAACAAGATACTTGTATGCCTGTAAACTAGAAAATAAATACAACCTCAGACAGGAGTAGTGACTATAGAGCCTCTTTCCCATGTCGCCGGCCAGCACACGTAGTCGATAGCTTTTGTTAGAATAGTGCAATTAAATGCGGTTTACAGGATACTCTTAGTGTAGATCTAATGGATTTCAGTGGCAGTCGAGTACATGCTGACTGCAGAAGGTTTCAGGTAAGTGATGAGTCGAGTAAATACTCTCTGACCTGCACATCATACAATGGAAACGCAAGCGATTCATTATATTATCACAATGGGATGGCCTTTACGACTAGCGACAACGTCAATGACAAGTCGGATAACAATTGCGCCACTCACTTTAAAGAAGCTTGGTGGTACCTTAGTTGTCATAAATCTAACTTGAATGGCCTCTACTTGAAAAACAAAGGCTACTAAGTACAGTGGAGTCGTTTGGTTTACTTGGCAGGACGGCATTCCTCTCAAATTTACAGAAATGAAATTGCGTGTTAGTTTGAAAATGACATCTACTGCTACTTACGAAGCGTCTACGCTGACTCAATACATTGATTTTATCACAGAACGCACGATACTGTAAGTCGAGTTGTAACAGCATCAGATAAACTAAAGCTTCTTTGTGTTTACGCCTGTTACACAGAAGTTCCAAGGACTTGGGTCGTAATTAACAGTTGAAAGTGATTACTAGCGGTCTATACATACATATATATATATATATATATATATATATATATATATATATATATATATATATATATATATATATATATATATATATATATATATTATATATATTATATATAATATATAATATATAATATATAATATATATAATTATATATTATATATAATTATATATGATATATATGTTGATTTCTAGAATATTCAAAGAAAACCTTTGAATATTCTAGAAGAGGACGGTCTTAGACTGATCTCCAGATACAGGAATGGACGGCATGCAAAGGATACTATATTATGGCGTTGCCAGCCTAATCAACGAAGCAATTAGTTTCTTGTAGGCCTATCTAGATACTATAGAAATCGGTACTACCACAGACAGCAGTACAGTAGTGACTGTAACATATACGGGATTTGTAAAGTAGATCCGGGAAATGAATAGATTAGTTATAATCGTCTTGACTACATATTGGGGGGTATACTACATGGTGTCAGGAGTATCCGATTTGAACCAACTTTGAAGACATGGCAGACGGACTTAGACCACCATCATTATTTTCATCACAAGACGCAGCAAAAGAATGGCCACAGCGGCGAGATCACTTTCGATTTTACTTGAAAGCGACAAACAAGCACGAAGAGCCAGAAGTAACGCAAGTCACAGTACTGCTCACAGCAATGGGCAGGGAGGTATTATCAATTTACAAGAAATTTACATGGAAGAACAAAGAAGACAAAGACAAGCTAAACCTGGTTCTCGACACCTTCACGACACACTTCAAACCAAAAACGAACGAGATATATAAACGATTCCTTTTTCTTCAGAGGAAACAGAGGACAGGTGAGTCCTTTGGTACGTTTTATACGGACTTATTGCGCATGGTAGACACGTGCATGCCTACTATGAAGTAGAGAAGCCCAAAATAGTTCGCGATCAAATCGTCATGAATGTTGCATCGGACGCTGTTGGAGAGAAATCGCTTGGAGAATCAGGTCTCACGTTAGAAAAGCTGTGTATATGTGCCGTTCTATGAAAGCGACAACACAATATCTCACCTGCATGGTGGCACTGAGTACCACACCAAAGGAATGCGATTCGGAAGCTGCATCAGAGCAGGCGATAAAAGAATCCAAAGCGCGCAGACCGCCATTATGCTATTATTGCTCGACAAGACACGAGCCACGGGCCTGTCCAGCTTGGGGCAAGAGATGCAGTTTGTGCAACAAGCTGAATCATGCAGCAGATGCTTGCAAGAAGGCTGAACAAGAGAGACGCGGGATTGAAACGCGAGGCAAGAAGGAGACCGCCAACACAGTGACGCCTAGCGCAACCAGCACTAGTAAGGAGAAGGAAATAGCCAAAGACCACTTTGTCTACATTCGAAAACAACCCTAAAAACAACGTTCGAAGATGTGACTAGAAAGATGGAGTCTACTGTTGTTGCTAAAAAGGTGGAGGCCTTGATAGGACTACCAACATTAAGGAAAACGGCTATTGTTCAACAAGCACAGTCAGTGACCAAACTCAAGAACTACTAGAAGCAATCAGTCAATTTATCGATGTAATCCAAGGACTCGGCAGCTTCCAGGTAAACATACCATTCGACTGCAGAAAAATGCTCAACCAACCATACAACCGGCTCCAAGAGTCCCCTTCAAGTACAAGCAACGACCGAAGGCACCGCTGGAGGAAAAGGTAGACGAAAAAAATCTTGCTATGGTAACAGAAGCTACAGCATGGGCCAGCCCCATTGTACTAGTAAACAAGCCGGGAACAGACAAGCTACGCATCTGCATGAATCCGGGTGCTCTAAACAATGCGATTCAACGAGAACATTATCAAATTAAGACACCAGAAGAGATATTTGCATATTTAGCCGGCTGTGAGTACTTCAGTACAATTGAATGCTACCTCTAGTTTTTTTACAAGTGGCATTGGAGAAAAAAGCAGCTACTCGACATGACATGACAGAAAAAGACGGGATACTATTCAATGGCAGTCAAGCAGTGGTACCAACTGCCCTACGCCTATCAGTACTGGAAAGCATACATGATGGTCATTTTGGGATAGTGAAATGCTTAGAACAAGCCAAGAACTCAGTATATTAGCCAGGGTACGTGCACGACATTGCACTCGGCCTATTAGCCAGGGTACGTGCACGACATTGAGGACAAAGTAGTAAACTGCAGTAGATGCCAGGAAGGCCGAAACGAGAATCCCAGGGTGCCTTATACACCTCACCCGATCCCACGTTATCCTTACCAGAAGGTTGGAATGGACATGTTTGAGCTGGAAGGAATACCGTATCTACTGTCAGTTGATTACTACAGTAAATGGATCACCGTTATCAAACTTGACTACACCAGATCTGGTGATATTATAAAGGACGTGGACGAACAATAGACCTTTTCACAGGGCGTGGCACTATCGACGTCATCGCCTACCGCGCGCCGATCTGGTTCGCTTTTGATGCATTGGCGTTTGTTAACCGCGTGAGTCTAGAGCCAAAGCAACAATTATTCTTTTCGAACTTTAACCGGTGCGTATAGCGATGCATCGAATCAGGTGAGGCCTTATTAGGACTCGGCTCTTGTGTGTTTTGCAGTGATAAAGAACCTCTTTCTGATTTCCTTCGTGACTCTACCGCGTCATTTTGAGTGATGATTTAACATTGAGACTTGACAGACGTCAAATGCGGGTACAAACGTGCGTACGTAATATAAGATGCGTGTTCTGTGTTGTACACACTTACCAAATGGTTTGGTTTGTACCTCCTGAATACTTCCTAGAACGTGCGGCGTTTAGGGAATGAAATGACCTTAGGTAGCAAGTAGATAAAGTTCTGTTAATTGATACAATTAATTAATGTTGTAGTAATTTAACTGAGTATTACTATTAAAAATGGTGTACACAATGAAAATGAAATTGAACAGCAAGTTGTAGTGTATCCTGGAGCATTACACACAAAAGTACAGAATGAGAACAAGAGCCAATATATACTGATCTTTACAAACTAAAATTGATATCAATGACACTAATTACTACTAATTTACTGTACAAAAATTAAATCTAGGAATCTGGTTGGCTTGAAATATGGTATGAAGGTGTAATTGCAATGCACACTGACTCGTGGCAGCATTCTCTATACAAGAGGTGGATGCAAATTTTTTAGATATGAACAAACAGTAAATACCTTATATAAAAGATCCATGCTTGAACTAAATGTTATTTATACATTGCAAAATGCTATGCTTCGTTATCCGTCTGATCACCCTCTATGTCGATTCTAAGAGAAGCCACTTGCCGGCATTTAATGAATGACTTGCTCCTCAGTAAACAGACCTCTTCCTTTTAGAAAAGGAGGTAGCACAAGAGATGCCCAACGTCCATGAGAATGTCAGCAATAACAAACCCTTTGTTTGCCATGACTTGATCTCCAGGCACAAATTTATTGAGAAACCAGACTGCTTGGTAAGTCCCTGTCTGTTATGGCACCAGTAAATAGTCGTGACACAAGCATAACATGACCACAAGGCGATATTGCAACCAATGCTTTCACAGTGTGGTGGTGTTTGTATCTGGAAAAGGAAGCTGATTGCAAACCTCTATCTGAATGACGTTCTGTAAATAGTTCTGTTGCATCAGTGACGCAGGTCTTTTTTAGGAAAGTATCTCTAAATGACTGTGGTAGACTTCGATGTAGAGTATCCCTTGACAACCACCAGTCAAAGTCATTCAAATGGCAATAAAGTTTATCCATGTGACAAAAATTTCCATGTGAAACTTCAAATATTTCCCTTTTGCAGATACATTGGTACATCCAGGAACACAGCAAATAACCATGATGGCACGTTAACTACACACTCCAAAAGGTAAAACACAGTACAGCAACACTGAGTGACTGGTTCATTTATATGACAGCCACGTACAGCTGAGGACATTATATCAAGATGAAATATTAATTAATCAAGCATTCTCTTCTTACCTCTCAGTACCACCAGACTTGTCTAAAGACTTCCTCTTCACGTCAGTCATTTCCTAAACGCCGCACTTTCTAGGAAGTATTCAGGAGGTAAAAACCAAACTATTTGGTAAGTGCGTACCACACAGAACACGCATCATAGATTACGTACGCACGTTTGTACCCGCATTTGACGTCTGTCATGTCTCAATGTTAAATCATCACTCAAAATGACGCGGTAGAGTCACGAAAGAGATCAGCAAGAGGTAGTTCATCACTGCCAAACACGCAAAACACACAAAAGCCGAGTCCTAATGAGGCCTCACCTGATTCGATGCATCGCTATACGCACCGGTTAAAGTTCGGAAAGAAAAATTGTTGATTTGGCTCTAGACTCACGCGGTTAACAAACGCCAATGCATCAAAAGCGAACCAGATCGGCGCGCGGTAGGCGATGACCTTGTTAGTGCCACGCCCTGTGAAAAGGTCTATTTGCCAACTTCGGGGTTCCGGAAGATGTCATGTCCGACAGTGGGCCACAGTTCGCATGCGCAGACTTTCGACCTCTGGCCAATACATTAGGTTTTAAGCATGTAACATCAAGCCCAGGGTACCCATCAAGCAATGGTCAAGCTGAGCGAATTAGACAAACGGCAAAGAAAACAATGGCAAAGATGTTTGCTGACGGCCGTTCTCTACTGAGAGCACTCAGAACCACTCCAATTGGAGACGGGCTACCATCACCAGCAGAGCTGCTGCAAAGCAGACAATTACACACCCAACTTGCCGTCAACAGAAAGACACTAGAGCCTCATCTATGGCAACAGCAAGTAGTCAGAGACAAACTGGCAAAGCAACAGGGGGGACATGCGTTTCACGACAGATCCAATACAGCAGTACCCCACTGATTTCAGGAGAAAACCTCCAAATTCGAATATCATCACAACTAACTACACAACAGTGTGATTGCCCATCAATTATAATTAATCTATTAATAGCCTTTGTCTTGTGTATAGCTAAGAGTTTTACAAACTGTCAGTCAACCTTGACAAACATGGCCACAATCTCCATCAGTGCATCTAATGTGATGAATACAAGTTTGTAAGCTCACTAGGCTATCAGCAGTTGTTGAGCTGTTCATAGTGCATGCAGCCGTGAATTAATAATTTAGGATTCTTTTAGTATGTTTGAACCATAGTGAACAATTGGTGTGATTTGAAATGTCTGCAAAAGTCAAGTTAGACAGTACGTTTTTCTTATGTTTGTTTCAAGAATCAACAAATCATTAATTAATTAAATTTCTCAAGTACACATAAACCAAGTTTTAGTAGCAAAACGAATAAGCATGCTTTGACCTCACTTCCAACTTGCTAGGAGTAACGCGCGCTAGTGATTTCAGTACAAATAAAAGTTTTGTCCTTGTGTCCAAAGTGGTGTTTCTTGCCACAGCAAATGCCATCATGGCAAGCACTGCAAGAATGAAACATCTCCAAAACCATGTGCAACAACCAAACAAAACCAAGGACATCAATCTGTATCTGTAACATCTGCATCCTTTGAAGCTCTATCAGATACTACAACTTCTGTCTCCACTACAACACCTGGACTTACTCCAACATATCTCTCCAACACAACATTTGTGTCTACGTTTACCACAGCTGTCTGCACAACGACAACCCAATCTAATGTATGTACATTAGTTCAATCAAGTCAACCAACGACATCACTTGTCCTTGATCCTAGAGACACTCAACCCAGAACTTCATCCTTCTTCAACACCAGGACCCAGAAAACTACATCATTTGTCTCCTCTATAACACAGCAAAACACATCACCTCTTCTAAAAAAACTCCAGCAACCAAGTAAAGGATCTTTGTCAATGCAGGCAATAATATCATCATTCTTTAAAAGACTCATCACAATTCCACCAACTTTTTCGTCTAGTGCTCTAACAAACACTACAACGTCCCCACATACAGTTACCGTCTCTTTATCTTCTCTAGAAAGGACATCGTCTACTGGCCAAGCAGAAACTGAGCAACGTGCAGGCAACAATGGTCTAGCCCATTCGCGAACGGTCTAGATTCGCAAACGGTCTGGCTTGTGTTCCCATACTGTCTGACAGTTCGCGAATCGTCTAGCCCGTATAAGAATTCGTAAATGGTCTAGCCCGTTCGCGAACGGTCTGGATTCGCATTTGGTCCGTATTATGTATCGCTACGCTACGCGTGCACTATTAACAGCAACTCCATAGACACATACACAAACACACGCTTTCTAGTACGCAAATATATTGTCGTTGACGTTTCGTCAGTACACTAGATTACTTACCTACTTTCAGTAGTTCCAAAATAATACGGCAAATCGCTCTTACATATTGCGCTACGTTCCAAGTCCCGTATCTGACGAAGTCCCGTAATCGGTACCACAGGTCCCGTATTCCATGCCATTGGCTCCCGTATACGGTACCGTCTAATTGACAGCTTATTATCGATGACCCATAACAATTAAACTTTTCCAAGCCTTGGCTGACGGACTGGGAAGTGGCGTGCAAAGCTAGATTGCTACCGCCCGAAGGGCGGGTAGGGAATGTGACGTGCACTTACCGGCCACTGTGCTGTACACTATTCTAGTTTACGCGCCCGCTGCAGTCGGTGCGTCTTCTTCGCTGTATAACGTGTAGCGTAGGTAGTGCATGGGATGCTATGAGACAGAACACTGACTCGAATGAATATGTGCGTGGTGTGGTGTGGTGTGTGCGTGCGTGCGTGTGTGTGTGTATGTGTGTGTGCGTGCGTGCGTGCGTGCGTGTTTTTGTGCGTGCATGTGCGTGTGCATGTGCGCGTGTGTGTAGATTTTGTCTTTAGAGTAACACGTCCATAGACCCGCCTTACAGTAAGATTGTGAGATGCCAAATAATGGACGACTGGTGAACGATGATTTACGTTTTGTTCGCCTAGGTAGCTACTATCTAGGTGCTAGCGCAATTCCTACCGCCGCCAATAGGACGGGTGAGTGCTAGTTAGCTAGTAATCATGTTATTTTACCCACTGCGCCAGATCGACGAAAAGTATTCCGTTCAGCGATCGCACTTGGAAAAGACGTGGTCACATCACGTGCTATAGAGAGTCCGTCCTTCACTCCTACAGATTCGTTTAAGGACTTCATTCTAATTAATTATTTAATATTAATTAATATTAATTAATATATATACCAGATTATCAATTTCAGAAACATAAATACAGTGTTAACCCAAAGGCTCCTGTAAGTCTCTAAATGTAGAAACAACGTCTGAAATATAGTTTTCTTGAGACACACATCTTTGTCATTCTTCTAGTGCAAACTTTTGAATGACTGCATACAGTTTGGCCCTATTATGGCCCTATTAGTAATGAAGTAGCTCAACATAGCTAAACAAAAATCTCCATCATGAAACTTTACAGTATATGAATTTCTTCTAATTAGACTTCTGGGTAGCTCGACCGTGCACCGTGATACAATCCACATATACCTTTCTATGTATAGTGACAAGACTTCTGCCATCAATTGGGTAATTCTCCTCACTTTTAAGTAGCTTGTTGATAGCAACGATGCACTTGTTATCAAGAACGGCTCCTTTTGGATGACCACCAAAATTACTGTAAAATTTCCAGCAGTGCTATAGAAACCTAAAATAATAAAGATTGAGAATGTCAACTTCATCAATGTCAAATTAAGTGACTGTACTAAAAAAGGCCGTATTTTTTAATCAAATGCTACAGCTTCAGGTAAAAGCACATCCTCTTCTACAGAAGAAACAATTGTGGAATCGACTGCACCAATGATACTGCAGTTGCAATCTTTGCAATACAACTGATATTATGACATTATCAACAAGTCCAAATAGTTGTCCTCAAGTACCAATAATTCTCACCTGATTAGACACAAATCTTGTCCCATGAACAAATGTTTTTAGTACTCCTTTTAAATTTTCAAAAAAGAAACAAGAATAGGCCCCTATAATGGTTCAGATCTCTCAACAAACTCTGAAAGATGCTGCAAGATATGCATCTTCATAGTGCAAGATGTTGTACCTATACACGCATACATTGTTTGTTAAAGGATCCTATGACAGCCAACCAAAGTTAGCACGCATTACAAACTTAGTGTTTGGATATACCATTACTTTCACTATACGTAAGTAATCACATAAATACACATATTACAGTTACTGTACAAGGTGTGTACAGTGTACCTACAGTAGAAGCTGCCACCTAATACAACACCATTGTAGAAGGTCAATAGATGGTCCAGCCATTTAATTTTCTACATTTCAATTTTCGAGTTTTAATTTTTCAAATTTCAATTTTTTGTTAATATTTATAAATTTTTATTTTTATTTTTTACTTGCATACTAATCTAAAAATTTGCGTTTATTAAATTTTTACTTTTAATTTTAAATTTTCTATTTTTTATTTTCATTTTAATTTTTTTAAATGTTTTTTTATATTTTGATGTTTGATTCTTGTGATCTTTAGATTTTAATATTTTTATAGTTTGATTTTTTAGGCACCTATGTGCTCAAAACTAGAAACTTGAACGCGCAGTTCGCTTTCTATTTCTAACATGAATAGAAAATAGAAAATTGAAATGACCGAAGACACTAGACACAGCGGGAGTCTTAGCAGGGCTTCCATTCGTACGTGTGTCTCAGGAGATCACATTTCCAACACACAACCGTGTGTTTGTTTTTACTTTACTTTCCATCACGTGCCAAAACCACGTTGGCAGCTCTTGACAACTCCGCTCTGACACACAACGTTGTGCCAGTGAATACCGCAGTCCCTAGATGTGTAGGTACGTGCATAGTATACAACACGCTACCTTTACCGTAAATGAATCGATTGGAGGGGAAATGCTACCAATATATATATATATATATATATATATATATATATATATATATATATATATATATATATATATGTATGTATTTAGATAGGCTCCGCACTAGCGGATCACCGAGTTGGCAACTGTGGTGACGAAGTGTAAAGACTCGTTTGTTGTCTAGGAAAATTCGAGGCACAATTGAAACATCGAACCCGTCAACCTACTACAAGTAGTAGACTACGCGCTTTCACGGGCACACTACACGGTACCGTACAAGGATGGACGTGGTATTGTATAGCAGGTCACATTTTTTCATTTGCATGACGTCGCACAACTCACCAAGCAAACAGACATGAACGTCCATCGTTCTACAACGCCTTCTGAACTCTATTTTTGAAGTCAACTCAACTGAACTCTATTTGCTCAACTCAACTTAATTAATTAATTCAACTAACGTAGAACAGTGTGCGGCTATACAACTGAAAGAACATGGTCATACATGTAGCTAGTCAGCTACAGCTAGCTACAACTAGTTACTAAGTAGACTACTATATATGCCAATGCTGAGTATAGCTACTGTACTAGAGTCTATAGTGCTAGACAATGATTGTAAAGTCAGGCCCGGATCCAGGAATTTTTAAAGAGGGAGTTGACCTGGTAGCAGTTATTTATAGCCTTACTAATGTTCTCTTTTCTAATAAAATTATTGAACCACGCTTATTGGAAAAGAGGGGTTGCAACTCCCTGAATCCCCATCTGGATCCGGGCCTGAGAGTTCTACCGTGTCACTCGGTGATCTCTGGGCTGTCATTGTCGACGCGTACGTCCATATCTGCAGTCAAGATGCGTGACGAGCAGGCACCAGCACCTTGGGTTGTGGCAGATGGAAACACAATTGGTAGTTCCGTGTCCGACGAAATGAAGAAATGTGACCTGCTCTAGAGTACCACGCCCACCCTTGTACGGTACCGTGTAGGCCTAGCAGTATGCCCGTGAAAGTGCGCAGTCTACTACTTGTAGTATAGGTTGACGGTTTCGATGTTTTATTTGTGTCTCGACTTTTCCTAGACAAAAAACGAGTCTGAA
>CAXXBX010000087.1:20000-35000 GCA_964274945.1 Dehalococcoidia bacterium
TGCTCCTCCTCTAGCATAAAATTATTTCGGTCTAGCTGGACATCGAAGGGATAATTCTATATTGACTCGGGCTAGTATGAATTAAACCCCCTTTTTAAAATCCCTGCTTATACGTCACTACTACAGGCAGCTTGAATCGCTTTTAAAGTTAATTACAACTCATATATTCTTGAAACATTTGTAGCAGCCGCAAACACAAACAAATTTTAATTTTATGTGCTGTTGATGCTGCAACTCGACTACAGTATCGTGCGTTTTGTGCTAAAATCAATGTATTGAGTTAGCGTAAACGCTTTGTAAGTAGCAGTAGATGTCATTTACGAACTAACACGCAATTTCATTTCTGTAAATTTGAGAGAAATATCGGGCTGCCAAGTAGACCAAACAATTCCATTGTCGTTAGTAGACTTTTGGTTTTTTAATAATTATAATGTGGTTACCTAAAACTTGTTTTGTTAAATGGAACAGCTAGCACAGTGGTTTTGTGTTAACGTCTTGTTTTGCTTAGATGAAAGTGGGGAGGGTTTACAGTCTGAAGATTCGAACTTCGCTGTTGACGATGTGATCGGTAAACACCAACCTTGCATTTCTTTTTGGTATAACTCAATTCAAATGTCTCATTGCTCTTCAGATGAGGACAACGAGGAAGGCTGCCAGTCTGATGGTTACAGCATAACGTCTGATGATGACATCAATGAAGACAGCCTAGGCAGTGATCGAAACAGTCAAATATTAGATCAAAGTACAGAGAGGGAGACTGACATCCTATTTTAGTGTGATGATAAATATGAGGAAGGGACTGCATATGACAGGCTAGATACTGGCACTGGTTCATTTTCATATGATGAACTCAATCTTGCTGGTGAGGAGGATCTCTTGTTTCCTGGCTGTCCTGTAATTAAAAGGAGCAGCTCAGTTTTAATAATGTTGTTTATTTTGCAGCAGAAATTGTCTGCTCAAACTTGAAAAGACCAAATGCAGCTTATTTCGGCTCACTTTCCATTAGGTCACCATGCTATGACCTCATTGTACTGCCTGAAATCATATCTTAATAACACCTGTGCTTCTATGAAACCAATGAAAGCATTTGTATGTCCCAGGTGTGAAGACTTAATTGCAAACAGTGCAGACCAATGTAACAGGGAGCAATGTCAAGAAGCAACTGCAAAACCATACGAATTTTTGATTTTTAATTTGAAAGATGCTCTAGTCCGAATGTTTAAAGGTTTGAATTGATCAGCAGTGTTTAATTTTGATGTTTGTTTTGATTTATGTTTTTGTAGACAGTGAATTTTGTTCGAAACTTTGTGCTAGTTTTGAGAAAAGAAATAATGCTGATGTGTCTGATATAACAAGCGGCAGAAGATACAGGAATATGACTACTGGACTATTATAAAAAAGGAATATCACACTGACTTTGAACACGGATGGTGTATCTCTTTTTAGAACTTCACGAACTGGGTCTGTTTGGCCTGTGTATCTTACAATTGATGAGCGTCCTCCTGAATGCAGGTAGGCAATGAAATTAAATGCTATTTTGTCTACTTATTATGCCATGTCATAGATTTTCACTCAAGTATGCATTGTCTGTGCTCTTTGGTTTCATCCATTGAAACTGCCTATACAAGCATTTCTACAACCTCTGATGAGTCAGCTAAAGGAACTGTCCACAAATGGTAACATGTCATGTCTTGCTATTTGAACTTTATTAACTTATTGTTCTTGTGCAGGAGAAACTTTCAAGACAGCTGAAAGATTGCAGGACTGCAAAGTTAAGTGACTTCTTCTGAAAGGAATGAAATTTTGTCTACAAATGATGCAAGTTACCAAACAACATCGAAAACATCAGTGTCTTTAGACCTGCATAGAGACCATTCTTTGTGGCATAGGTCTTTCTCTTAATATATATGAATGAGTGTATAGTGGTGGTAGTGGTGTGTGTGTGTGTGTGTGTGTGTGTGTGTGTGTGTGTGTGTGTGTGTGTGTGTGTGTGTGTGTGTGTGTGTGTGTGTGTGTGTGAACGACACAACCCATTAAAGTGCTACCAACAATTTCACATTTATTTTATACTATCAGATGAAAATCCATATCATTCTAATCACATTCAACTGTATTCAGTGTAGGTGCCAAATACAAAACAGAAGAACTATGCATCTCTATACAAACTACCAAATACAAAACAGAAGAACTATGGATCTCTATGCAAACTACTTGAGCAACAATGCTGTCTAATGAAACTGCTACCAGATTATCAGCTTTAGAAACAGGAATAAAGTCTTCACCAAAACTTAATTATAAGCTCCTGTTAGTCTCTAAATGAAGAAACAATATCTAAAAGATCGTTTTCTTCAGGCACACATCTTGGCCATTCTTCTAGTGCAAACTTTTGAATGACTGCTTACCGTTTGGCCCTATTAGTAACGAATAGTTCAACATAGCCAAACGAAACTGTATCTCCATCGTGAAACTCCACAGTATATGAATTTCTGTTAGACTTCTAGGTAGCTCAACTGTGCACCATAATATCATTCACATATAACTTTCTATGTATAGTGACAAGACTTCTGCTATCAAATGCGTAATTCTCCTCACTTTGAAGTAGCTTGATGATAGCAATGATGTACTTGTCAAATTTTTAAATTTTAAATTTTCAAATTTTAATTTTTAAATTTTTAAATTTCTAATTTCTAATTTTTTTACATAATGTTTTTATTTTTAAAATTTGCATTACATTTTCAAATTTTAATTTTAAAAAAATCAAAATTTCTAATTTTAACATTTCAAATTTGTAAATTTTTAGGTTCAGTATATTAGAAATTGCTTTGCCTACGAGAAAGCGGACGTAGTTGTCTAGATGAACTGATGACCGGATTTGAACTAACAGAAGTTGAACGCTCATCCGTTCTTTCAAATAATTTGAGTACATCAGAAAAAGAAAATTGAAAGAGCGAGTAGCAGTGTACGCGGTAGGGAGTCCATTGGACGGCGTAGGGGTGCATTCCAACGCGTGCTGATACATTGATTCAATTAAACTAGGCGCGGTTTCTGCTAATCACATCAGCACGTTTTCTGTACCGTGTTTCTGCACCTGTACGCTGCTTCAGACAGCTACTAGTAACTCGAAGTGCATAATCGCGTCGTTACTGTAGATGTAGGAGTACGATAGGCCCAACTGCAAGTTGTACTTCATGTCTAGATTTTGTACATCACATAGAACACTACCTCTACAACCTAGATAGCTATACTACGCGCATCATCACCCTATCTAGTCAACTGTTCAAACCAACTCAACAACTAAAGCTCGCATCTACAGTTCTATAGCGGCATGCAAATTAAGCTAATACGCAACTCGTGTACCTGTCAGTCTAGTCAAGCAGGACTGAACTCGCTGTACTGGGGCCACCATTGTCATCATCAGCACCAGCTGCAGCAGTAGCAGTTGCCGACCTCGCTGATGATGGAGGTCGTGCAAAAGGCGGGAGGTCGGACTCGGAGGAGCTAGAATTCTCATCATGAACCACGTTGCTGCCAAGATGCTTCCTAAGTTCCTGTGCCATGGGCCTCAGCCCCTCCAAGCCCCTCACCTCACTGTTACGCAACTTTTTTCAGCAGTCCAGCCGGCGTTGCACAAAGGACACCGACTTGCCGAAAGCTTGGTGAAACAAGCTTCACACCCTAGCCACTGACGGCAGCAAGTAGTTATGCTGACTGGCGTCCTGGGAACAGGTGGCATATACGGCATCGCAGTAGTTTCATCGTCATCGTTGCCAGCTTTGTCGAGCGTGATCGCCTTGAGTCGAATCGACTTTGTGCCAAAAAAATAGATTCGTCTAATTTATCGTCGACGTTCTTTAGTCTGTCGTGAAGTCTTTCGACGTTGGACTCTATGGCATCTAACTGGGTTTGTATGTCATGGATGTCTCCGTCTAGTTTGTGCCAGACTTTAGCAGCAGGTGAAGAAGTACTTGACCTTGCTTGCAGCTCACTGGCTGAAGTCGACGCCCTTCTCTTTCTGCTGACGGGGGTCTCCCGCATGGCATCTAGGTAGACCTTCATTGCGTCTAGGTCAGACTGCATTACAGCGCATATTCGTCGCGCAGGTGCCTTCCAGAAATCAACGTCTACACGTCCAGAAATTAATATAACAGAGCCATTTTTATTAATAGTGGAAATATAGCGTAATCGTATACAAGACAATTCTATAGGTCAGCGTTCAGACATGCATGCAAGCGTGCGTGCAAATTAAGTAGTATTAGTAGTAAGTAAGTGGTACCTCTGGTGCCTTCATCGTCTGCAAACGGAACAGCACGATTGTCGACCAGCAAAATCCTGTCGTCTAGAGGCATGACGGACTGGAATCTAGCTTGCACTAGGTCCGTCATGTTGCTCAAACAGACATCGTTTTCCGCTACCCGAATACACGTAGTTGAACGGACGTCTCCCAGTTGCAGTCTGTTGTTTACCACTTCTAGGGAGCACAAATCTACAGACTTTTTTAGATCTCTGGCGCTTGCTGCCGCTTTTTGTTTACGGCTGCTGGGTGCCACTGATTTGAACGCAAACCACGACGAGCTTGGCGGCACAGCCGTCCAATGGGTGCCCGGTACAGGCGTCGTAGTTGTGCTGCTAGAGGCGGTGCGCTCACATGCTAATCCAAGAATGGGTTGTAGTTGAGCGTAGCTTGGTGATAAAGTAATTACGAGTAGGTAATTTATTATTTATTACGTCAAATTGCAAGTTGTATGCAGAAATATCCTCGCTTACCGTTTATTGAGACTCGTACCCAGTCTTCTCTTCGATCGCTCGTATATCCACGTGCTCGACCGCGTGGCGGCTTTGACTTGACGGTACCGTTAGTGCTTGTCACACTCGTCGCTATACGTGGAGTGAATGGTGACATGCAGCACTCCTTGAATGACGACAGTGAATTGGCGTATACAGGATATTCTAACAAGAAAGTTTAGTATTCAAGGAGTGCGAAGTTAAACAGGCTGAATCCGTCATGCCTGTCTCCGTGCCCGTGCCCGTGCATGCATACGTAACGCCGTGCCCGTGCATGCATACGTAACGCATGCAGCTCTGTAATAGTACTGAATGTACAGTACACAACAAGTGTGTAGCTTTTTATATATTAATAGAGTAGACACGATCGAGAATCAGAGCGGTTTGATCTAGAAAGAAATGTTTAGACTAATCTGTGCAAGAGAAGGACGGGCTCTGAAGCACGTGATGTGGCCACGCCCCTTGCTAATGCTATCACAACGCCGATCTGAGTGGAATTATATCCCTAATATACGGTACTTTGTTTGGGCAACAAGCGAGTTACTTATCAAGTTTTCATAATTAGTTGTAATGGGAGCCCATTTGGAACCACAACTCGATCATTACGTCATTCTACTTCTAAGTTACGGCAGACAGAAAACGGTACAGGAAGCAAAACGTTTGCTAAGTTTGTCTAAATTGCGGGTTTGTCTGCTTACCGGTAGATAGAGTACGTGACAAGTAATTCATGACGTCAATTTGCAAGTTGTTTGCAAGCAAATCCGCGCTTCCCGCTTTTCGTTCTGTTGAGTGGGCGATGCGTGGGCTCACACATGATTGGTAAACAGCGGAGAAAACGGTGAAGAGGAGAGTAGTAAGGGAACAGGTCCGGACGCAATGACTATAAAAGCGACTCCACCAGTACAACCGACATTCAGTTGGATGGTAATGATCACAATGATTTCGATACGACTAATCGGGATTTTGTTGCCATCGTTGATGTTTGTCACACACGTCGCTTCGCGTGGAGTGAAAGGTGACAGCAGTGAAGATAGCGTGACTGTTGCACAAATCAGTGTGCAAGTTTCTCTTGGAGGAAATAGTACATCAAATGGTTTGATGTCGAGAAAAATGTTGGAAATGAAAGGAGAGAAAGGAGACCGTGGGAAAGCAGGTCCGCCTGGAAGACCAGCACAAGAGAACAAATGCAGCTGCAACTGCCGTTCGCGTCTGGAGGAAATAGAAGAGAAACTATCAAATCTGACTGAAGTGGTCAATCAGTTGCAGTCACAAAAGGCAGAGAATGAAACTGAAAGCACAACCAAGAAATGCAACATCGACAATGAAAGAAGTTACACAAGTTGTCAAGAGGCTAAACAGTTAAACAAATTGGTGAGCGGCGTGTACACTTTGGACCTTGGAGATGGATTGGGCTCGTTTCAAGTGTACTGTGATATGTCGACAGACGGTGGTGGCTGGACAGTGTTTCAGAGACGCCAGGACGGTTCTGTCGACTTCTACCGCGGATGGTCTGACTACAAAAACGGATTTGGAGACTTGAACGGAGAATTCTGGTTGGGATTAGACAAAATACACAGACTGACAAAGCAAGCACAGACTCTTCGAGTCGATCTAATGGATTTCAGTTGCAATCGAGTGTATGCCAACTACACAGGATTTCAGATAAATGATGAATCGAATAAATACATTATTCAACACACATCATACAGTGGAAACGCAGGCGATGTATTGTTTTGGAACAGAGGGATGGGCTTTACGACGAAGGACAATAACAATGACATGGCAAATATAGGCAGCAATTTAGGCTTCAATTCCTGGAGAGGTGCCAATTGTGCTATTGTCTTCAAAGCAGCATGGTGGTACTCTCACTGTGACAATTCGAATTTGAATGGTCTCTACTTAAAAAATGCAAGTTCTAAAAACTACGAGGGAATTGTTTGGTCTACTTGGCAAACCGGTATTCCTTTAAAATTTACAGAAATGAAGCTCCGTTTTCATTCGTGAACGACGGTTAGTGGTGTTTTTGATTTGCCTTGAATCAACACGACGATTCTGATACAAAGTAATGTAATATGTTGTAACAGCAAAATGCTGTAGTACGACTTTGCTTTTTATTGTACCGTTTATATGCAAACAACCACAATTGCTTTACTCATTTTATTTATACAGCGAGTAGCCAATGTCATGTGCTCTTGACGTCATTCTAGATTGCCACAACAATAGGAAATGAATGCAACTAAAGCTTTACGGTTAGCGTTGTCTCGTGATGTAATTAATGTACCAACTAAAGAAAGGTATAGAACCATACCGTTTCTAAAAATAGAAATTGCTGTATTTTGGTTAATTTAACAGTCTTACGTGCAATCACTTGATCAAGTCAGTCAAGCCACTGTTTTCTTTTGAAATGTTCAGAGAGATCGAGGATTTGCCGCTTGCCTCTATCTTATTCGTTCACGGCTGATTGAACTTCTTGCCAATCCACCATATGCCTATGTACAGACAGCTTACTATTGCCGGTACAATTAATTAATAATTATAAACAGTGTGTGGCTTTTAAAATTAGTAGAGTCGACATATAAATATTAATTAATTAATTCAAATCAGAGCTCTAGTCTAGAATGAGATCCTTAGACGAATCTGTGGGAGTGAAGAACAGACTCTCTATAGCACGTGATGTGATCACGCCTTTTTCCAAATACGATATCTGACCGGAATACCTTTCGTCGATCTGGCCCAGTGGGTGAAATAACATGATTCTTAGCTAATGGTGTAGTGTACTCTTTTTTTGTCATCGAGCCCCACGTTTTGTAATGAGAGCCCTTTCTAGAGAAACAACTCGATCATTAAGTCATTCTACCTCAAAGTTACGACAGTCAGGAAACGGTACAGGAAGCAAAACGTTTGCTAAGTTTTTCTAAATTGCGGAATTGTCTGCTTACCGGTAGAAAGAGTACGTGGGAAATCAATTCATGACGTCAATTCGCAACTTGTTTGCAAGCAAATCCGCACTTACCGCTTTTCCTTCTGTTGAGTGGTTGTCTGCATGGGCTCACGCATAATTGAAAAATAGCGCAGAACACGGTCAAGAGGTGAGTAGCACGAGAATAGGTCGAAACGCGATGACTATAAAAGTGACTGCAGTAGCACAGCCGATCGACAACCAGTTGGATTGTGATGATCACAATGACTTCGAATCGACTAATCAGGTTTCTGCTGCCATTGTTGATGTTTGTCATACACGTCGCTTTGCGTGGAGTAAATGGTGACAGCAGTGAAGACAGCGTGACGGTTGCACAAATCAATGTGCAAGTTTCTCTTGGAGAGAATAATACATCAAATGGTTTGATGTCAAGAAAAATGGTGGGAATGAAAGGAGAGAAAGGAGACCGTGGGAAAGCAGGTCCGCCTGGAAGACCAGCACAAGAGAACAAATGCAGCTGCAATTGCAGTTCGCATCTGGAGGAAACAAAAGAAAAACTATCGAATTTGAATGAAGTGGGCAATCAGTTGTCACAAAAGGCAGAGCATGAAACAGAAAGCACAACCAAGAAAATAAACACCGACAAAGAAAGGAGTTACACAAGTTGTCACGAGGCTAAACAGTTAAGCAAACTGGTAAGTGGCGTGTACACTTTGGACCTTGGAGATGGATTGGACTCGTTTGAAGTGTACTGTGATATGTCGACAGACGGTGGTGGCTGGACAGTGTTTCAGAGACGCCAGGACGGTTCTGTCAACTTCTACCGCGGATGGTCTGACCAAAAAACGGATTTGGAGACTTGAACGGAGAATTCTGGTTGGGATTAGACAAAATACACAGATTGACAAAGCAACAGAAATTCTTTGAGTAGATCTAATGGACTTCCATGACAGTCGAGTACATGCTCAATATAAAGGATTTCAGATAAATGACGAGTCGAGTAATTACAGCCTGGGTACACATCATACAGTGGAAATTCAGGTAATGCACTGGCTGAACACAAGGATATGGAGTTAACACCAAGAACAGAGACAACGACATAATGACTTCGAGCTCGACGGCATGCCAACAGGGTAGGTCAAGTACCAACTGTGCTGTAGACTTGAAAGGAGGTTGGTGGTACTACCATTGTCATAAATCTAACTTGAATGGTCTCTACTTGAAATATGAAAAGTCTACTAACTACCGTGAAATCGTTTGGTCTACTTGGCAGGACGGTATTCCTCTCAAATTCACAGAAATGAAATTGCGTGTTAGTCAGTAAACGACATCTACTGCTACTTACAAAGCGTTTACGCTGACTCAGTATATTGACATTAGCACAGTACGCACTCTACTTTAGTCGAGTTGCAACAGCATCAAAAAAATAAAAACTCGCTTGTGTCTGCACCTGCTACAAATGTGTTAAGGATTTAAGTCCTAATTAACAACAAGACTGGACGTTGAAAGGGGTTACAAGCCGGTCTGTGCCTCTCTTGGTTGTTTTTTTGCATTTCAAACTTGTTTAAACCTATAAATTTTATCAAAGTTTTGATTTTTTAGCGCAACAATTTGCAATTTTGGTTCAGCAGTAATTCTATGTTTAGATAGGGTGGTTGTTGAAATGTTGAAAACCTATCATGTTAGATCGTAGTTATTAAACAAATTGAAAACTGCAGCAGACCGTTTGATTATTTGTGGGGATGTGGCTTTCTTGCTTCTTTGTCAAGGTGACTGAGCTGGTTATATACATACATACATACATATATATATATATATATATATATATATATATATATATATATATATATATATATATATATATATATATATATATGTATGTATATACATAATTAGTTAGCTATGATATCTGTCTTGCGTATAGGGATGTTAGAGAAGTCTTGCCAAGTTGGTGTCTGTGCACTCTAGTCCGGTGCTCACTGCTCGTGTCTCTCGCGGAACCTATACGTAGCTACACCTTGCCCACTATTCGTCGTCCAGGACTAAATGTTTAGTAGTTATTTGTTCCTATACTATCTAGGGTCTAAAATTTTCTTGTCAAGATGCATGCATAGGGGAACATAATTTTGACGTCGTCAACTCAGTTAGATAGTTTTTATTTCGGGATTCATCATTGTTTCGCGGGCGTTCGTCGGTACGCGGGTACACGTACGGTACGGTACGTGTACTCCTCCTGTGGTATACGGGTCTGGGAGACCGAGGTTACACGCCCCTCCCTCCGCGCGCAAGCGTTTGGCCACGCGAGTCTATGCCTCTGATGTACTGTATCTCATATCCGGGCAATCGATGCAGCCAAACAATGGCACTGAGACCAAACGCTCTGCTCTTTTTCTACCTCATCGCCTGTTGCTGCAGCGGCAGGACGTCGTACCACAAAGATTACCATTTAAGAAAACGCATCGAAGACCGCCATCATCGTCCAAATGGTCAAGCTGAAAAAAATCCGACTCAACGACAAATACAACACGGAATCGTAACGTTCTTGCTTTCTTTTAGAATACCTCGAGTCATTGAAGACACCAGAGATGGGAATTAGTTTTCGCAGTTCTCAGTCGACGGCTCGCTTTCACGTCAGTGCGGAAGGTATCACTGAAGACAATGCGACGGCTGTCATGTCCGCCGCTGCCGGATTTGACGCGCTTGTGCTGCGATATGTGGTGGCGTACTGGCCGACGCAACATCGGGCCATGTGGTACCAGCGTTTCAGCGGCGCAGACGAGGATAACTCTCGAGTTCTCATGGATTCGTTGATGTCTGGCATGGTGTACGCCGTGCGCGTTACCGCCTTGTTGTCGGATGGTACAAACAACCAGGCCGTCTTCAACTTCTCGACTCCTGGAGAGTCGCAATTCGGAAGAATCAGGCCATCAGCAGGTGATGTCTCAGCCACCGTTGCTTGCGGTATCTTGCCGTCTGTTATCCCACTCCTGTCACTATGTATTGTAGATATGACTGACTGTATTGTGTACATATTGTTGCTGTATACTAATGCCCTGTTCTCATTACATCCTGTTATAATTTGCTTGCGGGATCTGCTTTCTAATTTTAATAATTCAGAGGCATAGCCAAGTATATGCAAATGGCACAAGCAAAGCAGTTGGCAAAGAGGCGTGGTCCACTTTTCTGTGTCTGTCAATCTGGTGTCTCTTGAATTTGTGTGGTGTCCCTGTATCTAGAAAGTTCAGTGAATGGACTGTATAGTAATACTAAACAAGTACAGTACACATAACATTTAGTAATAAGTGAGGTATTACCGTTGCTGTGGACCTTATCTCCGCTCTCCAAAGCAGCTGACTTTGGCTCTGTCTACGCCAATTGATAATTATTCCTTATCCCACTCCTGTCACTGTGTAACAAGTGTACTGTTTGGTAGATATGACTGACTGTATTATGTATATATTGTTGCCATATACTAATGGCCTATTCTTATTACATCCTGTCATACTTTGCAGATGCTGTTAAGAATAAGAGTAGAGACATGTGTCAGTTGGAAGTTACCAACCATACTTATTCCATGGGTAATCTGTACTTGAAGTTACCCAAGAAGGCGTGCAACAAGCAAAAGTTCGACAAATATGTTATTGTGTACAGTAGCATGAGCGACTATCGAGAGGTTTTAGTGCCCAAAAATAAGAGTGTCGTAGTGATTAAAGGGCTCAGAGAGAAGCCAGAGTCTGTGACGGTTGAAGCAGTTACGGCCAGCGAATCAGTTATTGGATTTGAGGTCTCGAAGGATGTGCCATCACCAGAATTTGGTGTGGATTCTAATAGGTCTCCTACTGTCACAACAACTACAACAGTGTCAAACAATGGTCTCCTTATTTCTGTTATTATTCTCTCAATACTGTTTGTATCGTCGGCAGTCGTGGCGACATACCTCTGTGTCTACCTTCGAGTGTAACAATCCATTTTGTTTTTTGTTGCTTTTTGTTTACTAAATGTTTTTGTGTTCATATGTAGACATAGACATGAAATAGCTGAAAGGAGACGGTTGCACGAGACATCGATTGAGAAATCGAGAATACCGCTTGCCAAGAAGGAGTTGCAGAGTTCCTGTCTGGAAAAGACTTCTTTGGATGGAAGTGTCTCTTCAGGCAAGGAATCTATTCGAAGCGAGCGTGTAGATAATTCAGTGAAGGTAACTACTACATTGTGACGAATCTGTAAATACGTGAATGACGAAGAGGCACACATTAGTCTCGAAGATTTGTAAACAGTTTCGTAGGTTCTTAGGATGCTGTTTCATATTTTTTTAAAAAATTACGTTGACAGCAAGAGCTAATCATGTGTTAAAATTTTTGCTTTATTGTAAATACAATTTTCATATTTTGGATAAGACTTTGTGCATTCAAAGTTGTGTAAAATATTAGTGACCGGCAATGTTGTTTGCTTGGGTTATTTGCTATCAGGTTTGTTTAGATAGAGTAGCTGAGGCTATGGCAATGAAGTGCTTAGTGTCACAAACACCAACACATTGTGTGTTATCCCTCATGTCTTTACTTCCAAATTCCAAACAGGCGAGACGTTTATTGGTAAATGATTATGCCTATTGCATTTCAACAAGTAGTGATGTACCATATTTCTGCGCATTTAGCTGCATGCCGGTTTGAGTCAGGGATTACCAGGGTGCAGGTATACCCCTGGGTACACCAGCATGCCCAAGAAAGATGATTTGACCAACCTCCCTACTAGAGCTAGACTGAACCTGTAAGCACATGCTACATACATTCTTGGATATTGATTGATCTAACAATTACACATAAATAAGCACAAAGACGTATACTTTTCTCATCTAGATATACAGACATGGGCATAATTATGGAGCCACCCCCATATCAGCTGAGGCATGAAAATCAACAATTGCAGATTTATGATTATACCTGCTAACTTACTGATTCTACATGAGTCATGCTATTTGGGTATTTATATTGTTCTGATTGGACGCTTTGACAACCCGTAGCAACAAAGGATTAGAGAATGACCAGACTAACCATCGCCATCATACATTACCATGTCCAAACCGTTCATGTTGTAACATCACAAGAGCAGACTCACAATATGCAGGTAAACTGAAACGTATAGTCTCCTCTGACATAAGCAAAGTCATTTTATTGTTTAGAGTCTTTTTGAACAACGATTTTCATTATTAACTTTTAAATTGGTTGAACTGACAGCAAGAAGCAGTCGTGTAGGTCACACATGATCACCTCCAATCTCAGACACGTGAATGGCACAATCAGAGCCATTACCTCACCATTATGATTTGTTTTAATTTACTAAAAAAATGCAGCTGTTGCTGTAGATGCATGTACTTGCAGTGTTTGAGAAAGCCCGGTAATTTTTAATCTAAGTCACATGCTCAGGGTGGCTCCATAATTATGCCCATGTCTGTAGTATCTGTTTATCTGCTAGAAGGTATCTCATCACTGACGAGACACTTTAACATTTCCTGGTGACTTTTGTTTTGTTTCCACCAAGCTCATCGTACTTGCATACTATTAATAGTTGTAGCTTTTTATCGATTGTGTATGACTTCTGCCACTGCGAAGGTCCATTCTCAATACCTTCTGGGTGTTCAACTTTTATCTCTTCTAGCTGGGCTTCAGGAGAAGCTGCATTCTCTAGGTTAACGTCTGCCATTGAATTGAATTTGTGGCACATGTGCAATAGAATTACCACATGTCATTGTGTAGTTGCTTCCATTTATTACCGACACTCCCTCTTGCTACACCAGCTTGCCCATATTGTTACCAGAGTCCGACAAACAAGTTTCTTATAATGGCATGCAGCTAAATGTGCCGAAATACGGTAGTATTATCAATGAAAGATTTTTGGACAATTTGTAGCAATGAGCTTCGATTAGTGTTTGTTGTATTTAGGACTCGTGCACTGAATTTGAGGCTACTTGATCATGCTATCCTTTTTGTGGTTTTGGTAAGAAGGAAAAGGAAAATTATGCAGTAAATATGAGAAATTAAGTCTCCCTTTTTGAAAATTGTTAAATTTATATTGAAATCAACAAGTGAAAGGTGTGTGTGTGTGTGTGCTCATGTTTGTGTGCACATGTGTGTGTGTGTGTGTGTGTATGTGCGTGTGCATGCACATGAGCTTGTGTGTTTGTGTGTGTATGTGCGTGTGCATGCACATGAGCTTGTGTGTTTGTGTGTGTATGTGCGTGTGCATGCACATGAGCTTGTGTGTTTGTGTGTGTGTGTGTGTGTGTATGTGTGTGTGTGTGTGTGTGTGTGTGTGTGTGTGTGTGTGTGTGTGTGTGTGTTTGTAATGATCGTGCAGTGCAGGGTTAGAGCATAATTGCTGCACAAGTGTACTTATGTGGTTCCGAGAAACCATCTCATATAGCCATATCTAATTGTAGTGGCAAATTTTGTTGGATGTTTGCTGAAGTAATGCTGTTACCTTACAGGGCCGGCGGAGCATTCCAGATGTTGGTGTTACCAGGTCTTGCATGACCAAGCCCCATGTATAGTGAACATGAAAATAGCTAATTTATTTAATCACATGAACCAAAGCTCGTTAACAGAAGTTCCATTTTCAAAGTTGGATAGGTCATGGCTCACCGGGCCCACCCTGCTCCGCCGGCCCTGTCTTTCAGTGTTGCTGCAATTATGTATACTAATAGTCTTCAGCATTGGTAAGTTACAGACTCATAGGTTTACGAACAGGATTCTATGAGCATTGTGTTAGATAGACGACTTAGTGCGTGTTCACACCGACATCTGGACTAACTATGATTAGGCTAACTATGATTAGGGCGACATTAGCGCAAGTGTGTTCACACATTTGACTATGATTAGTAAGCTGCGTGGGCACATGAGTGTAATTAGTCTTGACGGTTTCATCTGTCATATCAGGCAAGAATTCGAGTTGCTGTAGGTTTTGAAGAGGGAAACATTTTAGTTTGCTTTCTGTAGCAGCTTCTTCAGGGACTGCAGGAAGTTGCCACAGACACATCTGCAAGCTGTTCTGTATACGTCGCCATGTTGTTGCTGCGTTTGTAGGTTTAGTGGAACAAAAGGCACGTGCCAAAACACGTGGAGCGTGCGCAAGGAGGAGGACTGGGTACGAGTCTAACTCTCTATGGCGTTACACTAATCATGATTAGGCCCGGTGTGAACACGCTCATAATTAGGCTGTTTTTCAAGTTCAGACTTCACAGAAAGCAGAACAAAGCCCAGTTTTGATGTTTATCTACTAATGTATTGTTCGAACAGCTGAAG
>CAXXBX010000087.1:47500-59110 GCA_964274945.1 Dehalococcoidia bacterium
GAGAACTAAACCAGTAATTAGGTTAGTGCTCTAACAATGTAGCCGTCGTCGAACTTCAACAGACGAGACGTCAACGTTCGAAGAGGAGGCATGCAGCGTGTCGATACTCCGCACTTTGCATCGACGGACCGTTTGCGCGTCTTTCTGCGTGACTGCATGCTTGCCAGCTGGTGAAACAGTCACGAGACGCGTCCTAACGTGATTCAATTTGGATTAAATAAAGTATCCGTGTTGAATTCAGTCGTTAATTAAATAAATTTCAGTCGGACGTTAAATTAATTAAAAAGACTGCTAGATTCAGTCTGGCGTCGAAAGAACAATGTATAATAGTGTTCTCAATCACTTGGTTAGGTCTAGACTTTTTAACTTATCACCGAGTAAGGATAGTTTAATTACTGTCACGTAACGTGTACAGTACAACGTTCGAAGCTGCCATTTTGTCTAGCGTCTAACGTGCACTATTTGACTGAATTTAACATTGTACGTTGAAGAAAACAGTCTGAGCGTATGCACTTATTAAAAAAAGTTTATACCTCATCAAGTGATCGAGGAAAATATTCTGCATTGTTCTTTTAGCACCAGACTGAATCTAACAGAGTTTTTTTCAACACCAGAACTGAATCTAACACAAACTGAATTCCTCCTAACACATGCACGTGACATCAAACCGTGTGCTCGCGAGTGTGCGCGTGCGTGCTTGCTTGCCGACATCCAAGTCACGGTTTCGACGACACCGTACCTCACAAAACAACGGATGGAAAAATGAATATTGGCTGCGTTCAACTTTCACCAGGTTTGTGAATATGAATCACTATCTAACCGTCCTCTAGAGACGTAAAATGCGTCATGGCAATGTGTAGCGATTTCTGTCGAGTTTTTCTAGCATTTTCTGTTTCTCCGACACGTGCGGGCACAGTGCTACACGGTCGCGTCGACGAAAACGAAACGGCACAGTAACAAACGGGCACAAGGCAGTACATGGCCGGAGAGCTCTAGATATCAATTACCGACGTATGTCCTATGTAATTCAGAAAATTACTAAATATTACAATTAAAATTAATAAAATTTAATGTTAAAAATTTACTAAAAATTAAATGTTAAAAATTACTAAAACGAATTTATTCTAACTATTTGGTAGATTTTAATATTATTTTGGTTTTCTATTTCGGGACAATGTAGTATCGTGCTATCACTTGTCCCGCGTGTCAAAGTGCAAGTGCCAAGTGGACTAGAGGAGTCATCCGAATGTGGATATCCGGCGGTCGACCGGAAGGGCATGCCAAGGCCTGACTGCACTTTCCACTGGGTAGAGAAGGTTGGCGAAATTGAGATTGACGGTATTTGACGGTATTATGGCAAAGAGCGTGAGAACAACAGAAATAGACGACGACAACTGGCAACTAGGCCAGCGCCCATCCACCTTCTTCGATTCTGCACACGCTTGCAGTCGAGAAGTCGTCTAGTGATTGATTGAAAAGTACCATCCGTCTGTATGCGATACAAAATACAGTAAACTATCGTGAGTTTGCAGTCTCGTTGAGTTGCTCGTGAAACGGCGAGGGTGTGTTCGGTAGGGGTCGTTTCCGACTTCGATTTCCTCGAGCTTTTCGGTTCATAACTAAGACGTAAACATTTCCATCACGTCTCGACGGGACGACGACGGGCTTTCGATCTCGAGTGGAGAGAAGAACTTGAAGGCACGTCGCACGCGCCCGAACGCGCAGACCAATCGAATCAACGGAAATCAATCGGAAAACTAATCAGCGCGGAATGCGCGAACCGGATACGAATAGAACACGGAAGCGACGGCGGACGCTAGAAATATTGAAATGACGAATTTCGACGAGTGACGCCATGGGAACTTCCCGGCGAATTTGGAATTCCCGATTTTTGCATTGCAGGCCCGACCTCCACGATACCATGCATACCACCTTGCACGGGATCGACGTGTCTATAAAATGCCAAGTCTGCACGACGCGTTTACTGCATTTTCGAGTGCTGCACGATTGGAATCGAATTGACATACGAGATGAGCTCGACGGCGGCTGTTGTCACACGTCTCGTGACACTCATCATGACTGACTCAATGCTAATGAGAGGATCCTATTCACTGCCGATTAGAAGTGCACTCGAGAACGATTCTTCCACGTGTTCTAGACTGCTGTCGAGCAAGCTTGAGGCGACCACGTTCGACAACGAGCACATGGTGGAGCTCTACAGCGTGAAAGGTCGCGGACTCTTGCAGCTGACCGAGAGCTTGTCGGAGCCATTGAGGATTCTCACGTGGGACGAAAGGGCGCTCGCCGACGCGCGTCTGTGCCTGGACGGGTACGAAATATACAACAAGCAGACGGCAGTGAACGAGCCTGCTCTGTATACAATCCGCACGTGCAACTGGGGAGGTGCGTCGACTAGCGTGCGTTACCTCGGCGCCAGATTACTCGACGGAGGTGATGTCCGTCTGACTCTCGAAGCGAGTCTCACTAGAAATGCGTACTGGAAGAGGCACGACTTTGGAAACGGCAAAGACAAGCTGCACTCACTACACACGGTCATCGACGGCGCGTCATATTACCTCGAGGTGGCGAGAGGCGGAGACGTCAATTTGGTGGCAAGAGACAGCAAGCCGCGCAGCGACGACAAGCACTTTATTTTCAAGCGTTGTCAGGCCCAGGTCTTACAACTCTCGGACGACAGACGCACTAATCTCACGTACAGTCCATGCTTTTGGACGGGACCGCAACTGACGACCGACGACATCGAAAAATGTTTGAAATAAATAAATTAGATTGCGTTCGTCTCGAGTGACAACGTACTGAATAGGGAGCGACTCTACGAGTTTGCGTAACGAGACGAGAATTTTGCAGAAATAATATTTTGTGTATAGATTTATTAGGTATAAAATTGATTGTAATTTTTATTGGCTTTTAAAGCTCTATAAGCATAGATATAAACATTATTTTATGTTTTACTACTAAAGGAATGAAATACATTTTCCAGGTTGTATACATTACAGGGCATAATTTATCCGGTATCGCATCGCAGTTTGCGAATCAATTTTTGTATGTTGCGAAACAAAGTCAGCTACGTGTCGCACAAACTGCGATGCGGAATCAGAATGTCCCATCCAAGTACAGTAGCTAGGAGTCTAACTAAATACCTCATAAGGGTGCACCCTTGCATTGCAAACTGATGAGAAGATACTATATATAATATCCTATTATATCTTTATTCAATTATGAACATCTGTACTTGAGTGGTCATGCTGTGCAATACATGAAACTAAAGCACATTAGCAGAGCACCTGCCCAAACTATCATCTCATTAGCAGAGGGATGGCAACAGAAACAGAAACTTGAAACAGGGTAGCTATTGAGACTTCCATTGTAACTACGTAGCAAGGTAAAAAAGGAACAAGAGTAAGTAACAGTGTAGTCAATGTACTTGCACTTTTACATCGTAGGTAATGTCACTACCTACTAAAATAACAAACAATCATTCAATGTGTAGTTGCATGGGACTTTCCAATGTAAAGGTCAACACAAACAGCACTTTCACAGAAACACGGGAAGTACAAACAGCACAGCTTTTCTAACCTACTTGAAAAAGTTGACAAGCTTTAAGTTTGTGTTGCATATGCTGTTTTTCAACGCTCTGCTGAACCCTCTAGCTACATTGTCATGTCATCTGCAAGGTCATTCCGCTGACTTGCCTTTCGCCATTGCTAACTTAGACTCGGTTCATCTTATCTTTGAAAATTTGAAGGCTGACAACCCTGAAGTGCCATCGGAGCTGTCGCAATTTATTGCAGCGCAGAGAAAGATGACCAGCTGCATTTTCAAAACGTAAAGCTGTCAGGCGTACAGCCAAACGTACTTAGTGCATTTATGATATCAAGATCACTTTTCACCAAAGCTATTGGGAAATGCATTCACAATCGTTTTGATGATTTACAACAGGGATTTTTAAAGCAGTTTGTCTTCTTGACATAAATCTGTGGCCGACTGACCGAGTTGATCTTGCAGCCATTGGTGTAGCTGATGTGTCTCTTGCTGTAAAGCACTTCCGTTGTCTTCTATCAGATAACAACGTATTGCTGGATGGGGTAATGACAGACTGGACCTTCGATAACTTAATTGCGACACCATCCAAAAATACTGTATGGTCACTGCTTCTGTTCCAGTACAAAGAGATATTTCCAAACTTTGTGCAATTGGTGTGCATACTTCTGGTGTTTCCAGACAGCAATGCCATAGTGGAGCGTAGTTTCAGTGCTATGAGGAGGATAAAAAGTGACTGGCGGTCAAGTCTTAGTGAAGATACCTTAGAACACTTGATGATGATTAGCATTGATGGTCTGCCATGGCACAGTTTGATCCTACACTTGCAGTCCAACGGTTCTTCAGCACTCCAAGGAGGCCACACGTTCAGCCATATATGGTTAAAAACCAAAAGTTAATGAATAGCATATTTACCTCTAAAATTTGCATGGGCAGGGTGCCACTTGCTACTATTCAAGTAACTTCGTTTCCACTTAGCTAAAGGGAATTGTATTATAATAACAAATCTAATAGTATCATCACTATTCACAGTTTGGCACTGACTATGAACTTACGCCTCTAGACTAGAAAAGCATGAACTGTCTGGGTATTTAATTAATTAATTAATTGCTCTGTTTTGTAAAAATATGGTTGCGACGCAATTTTGCATTACTGCTACTCAATTTGCAATTTGTGTTGCAATACTGCTACGAAAAAAAAAGAAAGTAAATTATGCCTGCATTAAGTATTGAGTTTTGCCATTGCATGATATCTGGACATTGTTACCGCTGCACCGGTGTCCTAAGGAATTTGATATCCCATGTTTTGTTGCATCATCGAGCCGAGTTTACTAGGGAATTTGGTATCCCCCAAGTCATATTCTCGAAGGGTCTGAGATACCCCTATTTGTAGCCTCTTTGGGAGACGGTCTGTAACTTCGAGGCTGCCCTCTTTGCGAATTTGGTCAATAGGTAGGCAAACTTTCAGTTAGCTGACGAACTACCGGTGCACTTCGTGCTACGCTAAACGATCTTGTGCCACCATGCAACAGGACGAACTTACGCTGATGTCATTGTTTTAGTACGAAACACCGATTAGCCCTTGCTACAAGATCTGGTTCAAAATTAGCCGTCTAGCTGTGTACGTCTCGATTGTTTCTTACCATTTTCAATTAGAGCGACGCCCCTGTTATCGGACACCATCAATCATCGGACAGCCGTGCAAGAAGTAAACGAAGTAAGACTGAGCTTTGTTAAAGCCCACAGTAAGAAGGATTAGTAAAGACTGTGATTCCAGACGCGGGAGTTTCAAAGGCTTGAAACGGTTATGCTAGGACGGTAAACATGATCCTTCTCTGCGACACCGTTTAGCGGACACCACCATCATTCACCAGACACGACCTCCCTCACGAAAACGCAAAGGCAATTCTGCAACTTCGCACCTGAGATAGGTTTATAGGTGACTGGCTAACACAACAACATGCACTATCACTGTCTCCGTTTGCTACTCTCCAGGAGTGATAGCACACGCTCATTGAGTCGATGTAACGCCCCTTTCCTCGGACAATCCTTTTTTCTTTGCAGCAGCAGTCTGCAGGTAATAATGTCATGAGAGAGAGTTGGAAGGAAATATCGTACGGCCTCCAATTCGTTTGACCTTTGTTTGACTCAGCAACGGTTATTAGCGGAAACTGCTGAATTCTCTCTGCTGACAGGCTTACTCTGTTGGCATCTACTAGCTCTCCGGTACTGTCTAGTCTTCCCAGCGTAAAAATTTGAACTCCTGAGTGTCTTGCAGCACAACTGCACAGGCTTGATGCATCGGATGTAGCAAATGATTTACATCATCCGTGTTCGAGCTTTGCGGTGAGCACATTCTCCCAACTTGCACAGGAACAGCCCGTGCTTTTCTTTCAAGGCCCCTAAATTGTTACTTGGCTCTGAATAGGACGTGTGCAGGTGTTTCTATCTCAGTTTGATATCTACCATTGCCTGACCTTGAACCGTCACGAAGTGCAGCACATCATCGTTGGTACAACCAGCTGTACCAAATGCAGAAACTTTGCTTACTACCAGAGCAGCTAGAACCTTCACCCCTGCTTATCCTAGGTAAAGTTGAATTAGATAACATCAAGTCCTTGTCAACGCGCGCTACGCAGCGATCGACTTTCTTTGCAGAGGGTAAAAGAGCGTTTATTACTCCAATTCTGCCCTCTCATTGGTTTCGGTTGTCGTCTTCTTTGTTGAACGGCTAGTTCGTTCATGCGACATCTTTTACACGTCCTAGTGGGGGCGTGGTTGTGGGGGAATGACTCAGAATTGCCATCTAGCACTCTAGGCAAGTGTTCTGCGGCGTTTCAGATAGCTGAATTTAATAAACTGCAGTTATTTGAAACCTAGAGCTGTTGCTGAGAAGGTAGGAAGGCAAGAAAATGAGTGTCCGACGATTGGGGCCGTTACCACGGGCGTTTGACCGACTCTAACTCATACAGATCTTGGTTGACATGCAGGGTAACAACACGATTTGTAGGTAAAGAGTTGTTGATTAGCGATGTATAAGTAACTAGGCTGAAGGATGCGTGTGTGCAATTTAGACGCTCCTGTCCGGTGAGCGATGCGTTTGTCCGATGAACGGGGTATGCAAGGCTCCACACTGTTTTCAATCTCACTCTAGGCAGAGAAGAGGTACAATGCTCTCTTTTGGTGTGCTCAATTACAACTTGGATACCTACATTTATGATGTGGTAGGGACTGCGTTCGAAAACGAATAACTGAGAACTCGCGTCCGGAATATGATGGTGTCCGAGGAACGGGGCCGCGCTCTAGTTCTACCATTCTAAGGTTAGATTAGAAGTGTTGCAGAAACCGAGAGAAGCATATTACACGGTCTGTCACTGAACTGTAGCAAGTTTAGTTGAAAGAAGTGCATGACGTCTGCCGGCTGTGCGTGCGCAGCCGTATGTTGATCTTTGCTTCACCATTTAGGTTAAATGGTGTTGGCATAACAATGACATCACCACGAGGTCGTGCACCCTGTTGCAGTGGCTCGTGATCGTATGTAATTGTCCCGTCGCCGCGCTGTACTCATTGGAAGTACACGAATAGTTCGTCGGTCAACTGATCGTTTAGCTCTATAATGCATTGCAACCAAATGCACCTGTACAAACACACACACACACACACACACACACACACACACACACACACACACACACACACACACACACACACACGCACACACACGCGCACGCACGCACGCACGCACGCACGCATGACACACACACACACACACACACACACACACACACACACACACACACACACACACACACACACACACACACACACACACACACACACACACACACACACACACACACACACAGCCATGCATAGCACTGGACAGCTAGTCGCTTTGCACACACGATGGAGGAGGCTCATGTCGGCGCTATTGCAGAGTGACGAGGCGAAAATGTACGAAGAAGTCTTCGCTTACTTGCCAGATGGTCAATATCTGGCTGCATCAAGCAAAAGGGGGAAGGGGGAAGCGGTCATTCGAAAGCGATTAAAAAAGTTTGAGTTAGTTTCTGGTGTTCTTCACTACAAAGATAGTCTCTAGAACTAACAATGCGTGAACCTCCGTCGAACGTCGCTTCAAATGAAAGCTACGAGCAATACTCATTGGGAGTAGCTTCTATCCGGAGTGGAGCAAATTTATCTTCCCCATTTAGTCTCGTGTACGTACACGGAGTGTATCCAAACACCGCGGCTGCCGACTGCTTCTTCTGTCGACCGTAGACAGGATAGAAGCCGGTTCTAATTTTTCCAAAGCTATAGCTATAAATTCTGTATGTCTTTGTGTATCGCGTTACGTAATTAGCTACGGTATCGGTAGTTGGCGACGCGCGTTAGCAAAGAAGTCGCGTACGTACGCATACTACGGCAGCAAGATTGGATGCTCGTAGATTTTCAGGTGGCGCTACTTGAAATACAACGTTTCTGTTGTTTCTGATCAAAAATTAACGTCTTTATAGCTAGATGTTCTCTCATGTCGAACAGCGCGTAGTGATTGGCTGCCCGGCCATTGTCCCTCGTTGCCGCGTGCGACACAAAGAAGAATAATGCGGCGTGATTTGTCACTCGCTTGCATACCATACATTCCTGAAGCGTGACACCCATATATGGTCATTTTTTGGCGTGCATAGTCAACCACAGAGATTTGGGGCAAATAGAACCCCGTTTGTATACCGCTCCTCGCAAGTCACGTGACTTCTTCAAAGTCCCGTTCCTTTGACTCGTAGCTTTCAAAAACTGGAGAACCAAGACATAACACAGGTGTGACTCGAAGTAAATACGTAAGCTGTTTCTCTGCATTAATAGCCTCTTTTGTTACCCATACATAGCGATACATCAGAATGGGTTAGTGATTACTACTTACATGTAGCTTTCGTTTTTACCTCAAGCGCTAAGATTACTTTGCTAACTGTTATAATAGATATCACATTGTGAAATATGTCAAAAATCCACGAGAAAGTTTGAGAAACCAGCGCCATTTCTACATTCCATTTCTGTGACGAACACTTGGGAAAAGGTCGGGATTCACCTGATTGAGTTTCCAGTTAGCAGCAGAGGCAATCGGTATTGCGTGACATTGATAGACTAATTCTCGAAATGGTCAAAAGCTATATATATATATATATATATATATATATATATATATATATATATATATATATATATACATTTGTTTCAGTGCTGTCGCATATCCTCATGCAGGGGGTTGGTTGAGGGCAATCCCCAACTCAAGTCTAGGCCTGGCCATGTCTTCGCGTGAATTCTAATTCTCGAAGTGATCAGAAGCTATATATATATATATATATATATATATATATATATATATATATATATATGGCTATTTCAACCAAAGAATCTTGTTACACCGCTAGATTTTTTGTACAAGCTGATTTTTCGTCATAGCTGTCTGGAAGATATCATCACAGACCAGGGAAGGGAATTTTGCAATCAAGTAATGAACAGTCTAGGAGAGCTGACAGGCTTTCGACATCTTGTCACGAGCGCCTATCATTCTCAGTCCAACGGATTAGATGAAAGGCTTAAACAAAAACTCTAAAAACAGCCTTGCAGAAGCTAGTCAACGAGAGATGAGACGATTGGGATCGGTTGATTGACGATTGACAGCGTTCTTTCTTGCTTATCGTACGAGCCGACAAGCAATCAACAAACTTGAATGTAGGTAGGAGAGCAAGTACTTCTTCAAGAAATGAGAAATGTGAGACGGAAAGGAGAAAGTTGGAAGTCCAGTTTACGTGGCCTTACCTAAATTGTAGAAGATTTGGGTAAAAGAAAATTCAGACTACAAGACACCAAGTCAAATGTCCTCAAAACACTGGTCAGCTGTCACAGACTGAATGATGGTTATAAAACCAAACCTGAAAATGAGAGACAGTTCTTATGTAAGTTTGAAAAAATTAATACATATAGTGCAGTACAAACTTAGTAATGTAATTGACTATCTGAATAGGACAAAGACCACGTTGAATCAGTAAAAAGGAAAGTGGAAAACGTAAACGAAAATTTTTTGCCAAGACACAAATATGCCACAAAAGAAGTCAAGACAACACCTGGTAATTAATACATACAAATTTCTAAAAATAGTATTTTTTAATTTACTTAATTTGATTTTGTTACGAACGAAATGAGTCTAGGTCCGCCTCTTCAAACATTTGAAAGATATTTTGATGAAACACCGGGAGCTTACTGACGAGCACATTTTTCTTGCTCAAGAAACAATAAAAGACAGTTTCCGTACATTAGTGGATTACAGTCACCCCTTCTGTCACAAGCAGATGGCTTTATACAAGTTCAAGAAGAACAATCCAAATACACCACATACAAGATCGCCATCATTGGGTCACTTCAAGCAGCTTTGACCAAACGATATCCGTCTACGACAGCAACTTTTCTAGTTATCAACTCAGTCCATCTATCTGTCGTCAACTCGCAGTAATATATAAAACTGTAGTAGAGGATCAAAGCAACGGAAACGGCGAAGATGAATGTGGTCCCATTTGCTTAAGTTAACTAGACGTTGAATTGCCGTTTGTTCAACAGCAGAGGGGAGGCGTTGACTGCGGTGTGTTTGCTATTGCATTTGCTGTATATTTAGCTCTAGGAGATGATGTAGCAAGCCTGAAATTCGACCAACTAGGAATGAGGGAACGTCTCTACAACTGCTTGCAGCGTACCAGACCCTCTCGCGCCGTCGTGCCCGGTTCCCGTATAACACGACAACACCAATACGCTCAAACAACTGCTAGGCGCACTCCTAGACTTCGCCGTACCTATATATATATATATATATATATATATACATACATACATACATACATAGAAATTTGCCGCAACTGTTTGATGCCTGAAGAGTGTGATGATACCGTGCGGCCATGGTTTTACGTTGGTTGTCTTCAACATCTACCACAACAAAGTGACAAATGGAGCTGTAACAACTGTTTGTAAGAACGCTGTGGCTATACTTTATACGATATAGAGTAACTTGCTAACAAAGTCTAAAATAGATGTTTTAGTCGCAAATTTAATTAGAAAGCCAACACGCGATTTATAACTTATTAGTTAGTTTAGTGTATGGATTACAATGTCACATTTTTAGGCATGCGAAATTGTCATGATCTATGCGGCCCGAAGATGCCAAATTCTCTAAGAAACACGACTCGGTGGGTGCCATATTCTACAGAAAATACGGCTTGGAGATGCCAATTTGCTAGAAAATACTTGTACGGCTCGGTGAATACCAAATTATGAAGGATGACAGATTCCCTAAAGGTGGTTTTACATTAAAGACGTAAGGAGGTGTTACGTGCTCCTTAAGTGCTTTGCGTTTTCTTACGTCCTTACGTGTCTGTTCACATTAAAACGCCGAACGCAAAACGCGGAGACGTAAGGAGACGCAAGTAAATAGACTCGGTTTCTATTCTTGGGTCTTGCGTCTCGCGTTTTTTTATATCAACCTCACTATTTTCTGATGGAAGAAAGTGTAATTGAGAGCGTTCGCTTGTACCACTGTATTTGGGACATCTCTCATCCGTTGTACAAAGACAGGAATGCCAAGAGTGAGGCTTGGCAGAGGATGTAATCAGTAAAAGAGCTTCTTCACACGACATTGCAATGTGTAGCGTGCTTTAAATTATCCTTTGCAAGTCACAAAGGCTAGCGCGTTAATCGAGGGACGCAAGACGCAGACGCGTGCAGTTTTAATGTGAACAGAATAAAGGTGCAAGGAGACGCAAGACGCAAACACGCAAGACACGAATGCAAACACGTAAGGCTTTGCGTCTCTAATGTAAACCCACCTTAGGCTACACTGTTTGGGGATGCAAACGTCCCGAAGGGATACCAAATTCCCTAGTGAATAATGGCTCGGAGATGCCAAATTCCCTATGACACCGGGTTGCTCGCAGCGTTACAAGTGGTTTTTGTTGTCTTGCAGCACATGCCCTAGCTCAGCTAGAAGGTATGCGGTCAGAAAGCCTCC
>CAXXBX010000088.1:0-2884 GCA_964274945.1 Dehalococcoidia bacterium
CACTACGATGGTTTCAAAAAAATAACAGTGAAGCCTATATGGTATTGCTAGACTAATACTAAAATTATGCCAAATATGAGTTATTGCCGCTTCGAAAACACGGCAAAAGACATGCAAGACTGCGTTTACGCTATCGAAGAGCGTGATGTATATGAATTTAGCGACTATGAATTACGTGGTTTTAAACAGGTTTTAGACCTTGCGCAAGAAATAGTTAATATGGAAGACGATATTGAACGAATAATCGAGTACTATGAATCTTCTGACACAGAATAGTAAATTAAAAAAGACAAGTAAAGAACTCGGGCTCCGCGTGTTTAACTTCGGTATACCTGCATATAAATCTGCAAGTGGTAAGTTGACATGCCCAATGGCTAGCGAATGCGTTAAGTTCTGCTACGCCAAGAAAGGAGCCTACATCTGGTCTAATGTAAAACCGGCGTTTGAGAAGCGTTATGAGCTAACAAAGACTGACAACTTTGTTGAAGCTATGAACGCTGAAATACGTAAGAAGAAACCTGATTACGTCAGAGTCCATGATAGCGGAGATTACTACTCACCCGCATATCTAAAAAAGTGGATTGAAGTTGCTATACACAACCCAAGCGTTCGGTTTTACAGTTATACCAATATGGTAGATATGATGCTAAAAACCTCATTGCCAAGTAATTACGATATAATATTCAGTGATTCAGGCAAACAAAAACATATGATAAATGAAAGAAAACATAGACACACAAAAATCTTTTCTACTAATAGCGATCTGCTATCTAACGGTTATGTGGATGCTTCTAGTATTGATTTGATGGCAACAAAGTGGTTCAGTAAAAATCACAGAGTGGGATTAGTATTCCATTAAAATTTACAAACTTAACACGAAGTATAATCGATAATATAATAAATTAAAACTATGAGTAATATAATTGAAAAAGTCCTAGTGGACTCTGAGTGCATTCACGATGCACAGTACAACAATGTAACTAAACGACTAAGGTTATTCTATAAAAACGGCGGCATATACAACTATGAGCGTGTACCGTCTTTCTATTGGCATGGCTTATTTAACGCTACATCTAAAGGTAAATTTATAAATAACCACATCATTGGTCAGTGGACATACAATAAAGTAGGTTAATGACACACGATGAATTAGATTATTTAGCAGAAAGAATCGCTGATCTTGTTATGGTAGGCTTAATTGAAAAGCAGAAAGAATGGGATCAGCAGTTTACAAATGACGTAAACCAAATGTTTGGCGCTGGCTATGACGTAATGCAAGATGAAGAGCAATTACTATTAGCTGAGCTAGCTAGACTTATGACGCTATTGTCGCAGTACGAAGAAAGAGAACAATACGAAAAAGCTGCAATAGTACAAAACAAAATAAAACGAATACAAAATAAATTAAGTAAATTATGATACAACCAATGCTCGCATACAAAGTAGGCAAGAAAGAAGTCGACTGGTCCGAGAGAGTCTTTATGCAACCAAAGCTAGACGGCGTACGCTGTGTAATATCGAAAGAAGGTGCTTATTCACGAACAGGCAAAGAGTGGCTGAACATTCACCACATCACTGCTAATCTTGAGCCGTTCTTCGAAAAATACCCAGATGTAATACTTGACGGCGAATTGTACAACCACGAACTAAAAGATGATTTCGAAAAAATTATCTCACTTGTTCGCAAAACGAAACCTAAAGTAGGTGATCGTGTTGAGTCTGCCGGTTTTGTACAATTTCACTGTTACGATTATATTCCGGGTCCAGCTTTACGTCAAGCATCATTTTCTAGCCGTATTGTTTGGCTTGAAGCTGAATTACCAGTAAGCTATTGCGTTAAGTTTGTTAACACATACGAGGTTAATAAATACGAGGAAGCTTTGAATTTGCACACTGATGGGTTTTTAGCAAACGGTTACGAAGGCTCTATACTTCGTCTTGACCGTCCATACGAATGCAAACGTTCGTACAACCTACAAAAGTTCAAAGACTTTCACGACACTGAGGCTACTATTATTGGCTACGAAGCGGGCAAAGGTAAATTTACCGGTCTAATCGGTAAGTTTCTTATGCAAGATGACGATGGCGTTGAGTTCGGCTGCCCAATTGGCAAAGGCTACAACTTTAATGATCGTCGCGACATTCTAAATAATGTGCATGACTATATCGGTCAGCGTGCTACGTTCACATTTTTCGAGCGTACAAAAGCTGGTAGCTATCGTCATCCTCTGTATAAAACACTACGTAACTATGAGTAAACTAATATGGCAACTATACAACGAAAATATGATAAGCGAAGAAGTCGCTCACCTATTATTAGACAAACATTATAATAGAGTTAACAACAAAAGATATGGTAGATAGAGACAAACATATATGGGAAGGCTGGACTGTTGGCCACTTTATCGACGATATAGAACCTATATTTGATATGGCTATTCACATAAATAGGCAACCTTTCACTAATAAAGCAGAGCTTAAACAGTGGGTTAAAGATAGCCAACCTTACTACAAGAAACATATACCAGAAGTATACAAATACTTTTTAAGGAAATCAGGATTATGAATATATTTTATTTACACCCAGACCCAGCTAAAGCAGCTAGTTTCTTTTACGACAAGCATAAAGTTAAAATGATTCTGGAGTCGGCGCAAATGCTATGTACTGCACATCATGTATATAACAACGGCGACAATGTGCCCTACAAAAAAGCACACCTTAATCATCCAAGTACTATATGGGTACGAGATAGTGTACACCATTACAATTGGTTATACGACCACATGCTTGCATTAGGCAAAGAGTATACAGCTAGATACAATAAACATCACCTTAGTATTGCTAAGTGTCGCGATGCTTTAATGTATCCACCAAGTGGTATGC
>CAXXBX010000089.1:0-9913 GCA_964274945.1 Dehalococcoidia bacterium
AAGCAAGCGTATTACACTTTTGATAACCTTCGTCACTTTTTCCAGGGGAAATGTGAGTACCTGCTGGCGAGAGATTGTGTTGGCAACCTATTCAGCATTCACATAGAAAACGACTTTCCTCGCTTAGAAGTCGTTCACACGGCGTGGACAACTGGATTAGCCATCAATGCCGTTGGTCTTGGTTTGATCAAGATTCATCATGGCTTAGAAACGGAAGTTTACTTCAATGGTAAACTGCAGTCGCGACCAGCAACGATCCGGGGGATTGATGGCTCGCAGCTTGTTATTGGTGATCATTACGACGACTTTGTGGAAATCACATTAGCGAGCTCCGACGTACAAATTACACGATATAGAAACAAAGAGACACATATAAGTATTCCTCGTCCATTCATGAATCGCATGTGTGGATTATGCGGCAACTATAACGGTAATCCATCGGACGATTTGTTATTGCCCAATGGCGTATCTCTAAACGTCAGCAGCGTGAATGGTTCCGACAGCGAGCAGTCCGTCGCGAGCTACCACAAGTTTGGTAGCAGTTGGGCTGTAGATGGCAACGAACGCTTGATCTTAACGGCTGATGATAATTGTCAAGACCCGAAGATATTGCCTTACTGTGAACGCAAGCCAAAGAACAAAGAAGTAGTCGAGGAATTTTGTAAAATCATTTTAGATCGAGGGGGACCGTTTTCTCGTTGTCATCGACTGGTGAAGCCTCAAGAACTCTATGAAAACTGCGTACTAGATTCGTGCTCTGACGGAAACTTAAAACGAGGCTGTTCTGCAATCATTTCTTATCAGAAACAATGTGAACGCCGCCTTCGCATACGTAGCGGTCTTGGTCGAATTTTGCTCGAATGTTCTAAAGGTATCCTCTAGTTGAGTTGAAATATCTTTGTTCTAACTGCGTTTTCCTCAGATGCATGCGGTGAGTTCAGTCCGTGCTTTTCTGGCGCTACATGTAAAAATGATCAGACCCGGTGGCCTCCCTACACTTGTGGCAACTGTCCATCCGGGTATACGGGTGACGGAAAATCGTGCATTGATATTGATGAGGTACGTCGTATTGCTAATAGAATTAAACTTGATGTTTGTTTAAGAATATAAATATTCTATTTAATAATTTTAGTGTGCTGATGGACCATGCGCAAATGGTGTAACATGTCAGAACACAGGAGGAGGATTCAGCTGTCCAGCTTGTCCACCGGGATATTCCGGTGAGGAGAAACATGGGAGCGGCACCCAAGACGCAAGAACAAACAAACAGGTTTAAAACTACTTGCAATGCTTATAAATCGGATATCTATATCTTTATAAGTATCACTTGAAATTTTGCTCTATTCGTATGTGGATTACTAAATTAATCACCGTTTGTGTCTGATACTAGATCTGCACCGACATAGATGAATGTCGCTCAAGCAATGGCGGATGTGACCTTAAGACCAATTGCACTAACACAGTGGTAGGTTGAGCATTATGCATGCTTGCGTGGCGTTTGAGCGACATATATATTGCTTTTCAGGGTTCTTATGAGTGTGGACCGTGTCCATTTGGTACAATAGGAACTGGACTAACTGGATGTGTTCCTGGAGATCCGTGTCTATTGAATCTTGACAACTGTCACAATGAGTTTGGCGAGTGTAAGAACACGGGACGTGGAAAATTCAGTTGCAAGGTTCTTCAATTCCTGCTTTACATTTTTTGTTAAAAAAAACTATTGACACCGATTGTGTGCAGTGTAAACCTGGCTATGCTGGTACTGGCATAGTGTGTGCAGGGGATTCAGATCAGGACGGTACCCCCGATAATGCAATACCTGGTTGCTCAGATCAGTCGTGCAGAGCTGTGAGTATAATTTTATTCATTTCTATATGTAAATAAGTACCAGCCTAACTGTTCATTCGGCTGTTGCAGGACAACTGTCTCAATACTCCCAACAGTGGTCAGGAAGACGCAGATGGTGACGGCAAAGGCGATGCATGTGATGATGACAGTGACAACGACGGAACAGCCGACAATTCCGTATACTTTCATTTATTTATTGACATTGACGTCTACCTAAACTAGATTGCATTTTAGGACAACTGCCCGTCTGTATCGAACGCAGATCAAAGCGATGAGGATGCAGACGGTGTTGGGAATATGTGTGATAACTGTCCAAGCGTTGCCAACAGTGACCAGACGGACTCTAATAACGACGACCGAGGAGACGCTTGTTCCGCGGATGGAGATGGCGACGGTGTAGACAATTCGAAAGACAATTGTCCTGCCGTCCCTAATGTCGTGCAAACTGACTCCGACGGCGACAGCCTGGGCGATGCATGTGACAACTGTCCAAACGTTACGAACGACGCTCAAGTAGACTCTGACGGAGATCTGGTCGGAGACGCTTGCGACAACGATCACGATAGGTAGAACAAATAGGACGTCGATCGCTTAACCGGTGGTTACATTGTCGGTTTGTCTGCTTTATGCAGAGACGGCGATGGACATCAAGATGACATCGACAACTGTCCCCATATTTCGAACGCTGACCAAACCGATTCTGACGATGATGGAATTGGTTACTATGGACAACGTGTGTATTATTATACAAGGTGAGAGTCTTGTTTATCCTTAGGTGACGTCTGTGATGACGATAAGGACAACGATGGAGTATCAGACAACAAAGACAATTGCCCTTTCGTTGCTAACACCGATCAAAACGACGGCAATAGTATACATTGGCTATACTTGTATTGTTGGCTACTGCTTACTGTCACAATTTTCAGGTGATGGTGTGGGAGATGCGTGTCAGGACGACCAGGATGGTGATGGTGTAGCCGACGGTGACGATGTTTGTCCACTGAATGGTAGAGTGACGATAACAGACTTTACTAAGTTCCAGTTGATAGACTTGCAAAATAGCGGTGGAAACATTCAGTGGGTGATTTTGAATCAAGTAAGACAGGCTGTTGTTCTCTTGGAATGTACAGTTTGAAATCTTGGTTCTACTATAGGGTAAAGAGATCCAGCAGCTCCTCAATAGTGATCCCGGTGCTGCTATTGGTTTGTTTTTGTAGAAAAGCATTTTCTCTATAATTTCGAAAATAATAGTCTTGCTTCTAGGTTATGACAGTTTTGGAGCTGTAGACTATGAGGGAACTTTCTTTGTGGGCACAACGTCTGATGATGACTACGTCGGATTTGTTTTTTCTTATCAAAGCAACAGTCGATTTTACCTCGTCTCTTGGAAACAAACTGATCAAAGTTATATGGGATTGGGAGAAGCTGGACTATCTATTAGAGTAAGTGGTTATCTTACTTGCAGCATTTGTTTACTACAAAATGTCCTAAATAATTTTAAATTTGCAGAAAGTAGAATCGAAAAGCGGACCCAGTTCTACTCTTGCAGGAGCTCTGTGGAAGACTGCAACAACTCCTAACGAAGTAAATGCAATGCATTAATTGACTTGAGAACGTTTATTATGAAATGTGAATGTATGCTATTTAGATAGAACTGTTATGGATTGATCCCCAGAAGATCGGTTGGAAAGACTTAACATCTTATCAATGGAAGCTGAAGCACAGACCTGCAACAGGTCTAATACGGTACCAGTACCGTGCAGTCACACTTCGAAGAGTCTGTAGTGCAAACGTGTCGACTCATTTAGAGTGCAGATATTTGCTGGAACAAACAATGTTGTGGACAGCGGGGACATTTATGACACAAGCTTTGCTGGTGGTCGCTTGGGTGTTTATTGTTACTCACAAGAGCAGATAACATGGTCACAGTTGGCATACAGTTGCGTGGACAGGTATTTGAATTTTAGAACTTTTCTAACAGTGTTATCAGTGCATTATTGATTATTGAATAGGTTAGACTATTCTCTTCGCTTTGACGGTGTTGACGATTATGCCCTTTTGGGAATCGCTTCTGATCTCGGTTTCACTAACAGGTGATCGCATCATATTGTATACTATTACTTCAAAACATCGTAACACCACCTTGCTTTCAGCTTTACCATCAGCGCATGGGTTAACATTCCTGCTGCCAGTTCCGCTACACATCCAGTCGTGTGCAGCAACGATATGAAACTATGTCTATACATTGACCAAGGGTAAGTAAATCGATTTAGCGACGAGAAAAATATTTAGCTAATTCAGTGATTTTTTGATAGTCGAGTTAAAGGAAAGATGGGATCTGTGTCAATTGTTGGTGCAACCGTCTCTACAAACGAATGGGAACACATAGCACTGACCTACAATGCAGCAAGTTAATCAAACCCAAAACATTTGTGTTGTAAGTCCTAATGTGTTGAAACATAGGATTCGAGTTGCACGTCTATTTGAACGGTGTTCGTGAGAAAACAGCCGCTTCTATCACGGCTTACCCAGTACTGCTTAGCACGAAATTATGACAATAAATTATTCATATTACCTTTTTGTCTTATAGGGAGGCAGCAATGAAATATACTTAGGTAAAGGAACTAGCCAATATTTTGTTGGGCAAGTTGATCAGGTTCTATAGATGACGCAGTTGTTGGGAGTGTAATGGTTCTAGTGTTGCGCGGTTACTTAGCTACGAATTTGGTCAAAAGCGTTAACGGCTGCTGAATTACGCTCACGAGCTTTGGTGACGGATCTGAGCTCGGTATCCGGGGATCTGCGCGCTCACTATCCAATGGATACGGGATCAGGAGACAAGTTGTTTGATCAAACTTCACACAGTCTACACGGAACTCTCCATGGTCCTGCGTGGGAACAGGTAGGCATGGCAATGATAGCTTAGTCTACATTTTATTGCCTATACTCAAATGTGTTTTTGTTTCTAGAGCTCTTTGGTGTTAGATCGCGAAGGCTTCTCTAGTCGTTAAGTTGAAGTGTGAATGAAAAAGTGTCTTCAACTTGGATTTTTTGTGTGTTTTTGTCTGCTGTAGTCTTGTTATAGTGCATTATCGTTTGCAATAATCTCGTAACTACAGGCATTGAAGCTGCTGAAAAGATAGATAAAGGAAACAATTGGAACTCTTGCCTGCTGATGTAGTCGCAGGCAGCAGAGTGTTGAACTAGTTTAAAAATTAATTTTCGTGTGGTACACATCGCATGCTGTTTAATTAACTAAGCGTCAGTTGCACTTCCGTGACCTTCGTGGTATTCTCAATTACGCGAAAAATCGAGAACCGCTTTTTGTCTGTCTAAAAAATTGCTGCAACAGATCGTCGGACAGCTTGAAGGTGTACTAGGATATGCGGTTTGGGGATGCAAAAGGTCCCGAAGGGATACCAAATTCCCTAACGAATATGTCTCGGAGATGCCAAATTCCCTATGACACCGGCAGGAAAAGGCAAGTTATAGCAAAAAGAGTGCCAACAATCTTAGTTTGGCAGACTGATACTGGAAAAGCTATTTAGGACAGGAGCCTTCCCGGAGAAGAAGAGGCTTGGTTTTGCAAACACTTGAAGCAATAAGGAACTAGAAAAAATGAACTAGAATAAGTAATAATAGTAGCTTACAGTAAATTTCTCGTTCAAGAGCAGGGTTGGTGATTAAATTAACACAAAATTGGAAAATAGTTAAAATAAAGAAACACTAAAGTGTTGAACCCTCGGCTGCTTTTCCAGTTGTTCTCTTGCTCATTAGTTATATAGATTGTAATTGTTCTCTTCACAAACCGTTTACTGTAACTAGCCCAAGAACCTAGCCGGAGTCGTTAATGCCGCCCACATCCGTCTATCGACCCGTCCACATTCGGCTCAGTCATCGAGTCGTGGCATTGTTACTAACTTTAGCGCAAGCGTGCCTCGGCATAATTAGGTAAGGATGAAGTTGTTGTAAACTAACATAGTGTCTAACACAGCGTTTTCACATGCAGTAGTAGATTAGACGCCTACTCTTGAGCGACAGAAGCGGGGGACCGTTGGGACGCGTGCCTTTACAAACCTTCGTCGCTATAGCTATGTGTGATACAGATACGTTGGCCTAGTGACTCTTGTTTCAGAGTTAATTCGTCGCTCACAGAACGTCAAAGTTTTGGAAAATCATGCGCTCCTTTCTCACCAAGAGCTTGTTGCGCCAATGATACCTCTAGTGAATGTGAATTATTTCGTTCTTCTGCTTCACAACTTGGTGAAGTCTCCTTGGAAAAAAGTGGAAGTGGAAACAGAAACAGAAACAGAAGAACCAATAATGACATTCCAATAATGGTGATATGATAAAGACAAAGAGACGTACTCAAAAAGCTAACAGGATGCTTTGAGAAAGAGGCTCTAGATACCGTACAACGGCAACAAGACCTCCAGACCATGTCTGATTACAACAAAAATAGAGAAATAATCGTCTAAAGCTAAACTAAAAAAATTATTGTTGTAACTCTCGAGTTTTGGTGGGTCAAGAGGCAGGCATCTATTTGTTGAACATTTAGAAAACTAAAGATTTGTTTTAGTATCTACGTCGATAAAAAGAAGTGACTTTCCAACAAAGTCAATTTGAAGAACTTGATGCTCAGTGCCTGTCAACTCTACAGCCACTCTCGAAAATAGCAAGTTTAAACTGCACTCATACAGATCTAGCGCGAAAGCGCTACAAACTAATTTACTAATTTCAATTTTTTATCAATTTATTTTCAAGAACTTTCTACGAGTCATCTAAAGCATCTAAAGCACCTGGGCTGCACCACCTGTAATTATTTATAAAATACTTTGATTCGTAAATTCAAACTATCTCTGCTTTGCTAAGTCTTTTAGAATATATGAGAATTTGAAAGAGGCTTTCAGTCTACTGAAGCCTTGTCAAATGAAGCGCAGTTTTAGCTCGTACTGCAGCAAAGCTTTAACTTCCTGTGAAGTTATCAAAATATTGGATGACGGACTTGAAAAAGAGAGATGTATATCTACTATATAAAGCTCAAATTGTCTGTGTGTGTGTGTGTGTGTGTGTGTGTGTGTGTGTGTGTGTGTGTGTGTGTGTGTGTGTGTGTTCGCGTTTGGGGGCCACGTCTTTTGTCCGTTCGCAACCGAAATCGGTACGCACACTCGGCACGCACAGAAGAAGGTTTGCGTAAAAAATTAAAAAAATTATGCACCGGGTCTACTCTTGAGGGGTCAACCCCTGCATAAAATTTCAGGATGACGCAAACGCTACAAATTCCGGTTTATTCGGACACACGCCCACGCCAGTCCTGTGTAGACCGTATGCATCGTCGTCCTTCGCAAAGCTTCAAGCGATCGAATATCTCTTGCCGACGAAACTTACTCTTCTAGCGCTTTCGTTTCTCTCCAAATTCTGATTGCATTTGCACCGAATCCAACCTACACGTTTTCTGCCGCAAGCGCTACACGGGGAGTGTGTCGATTTCTATCGAAACAAGCGCGAAGAGCAAGATTCGAATTCATTCAGCATATCCGGGACCTCGCAACAAAAAGATTGCACGTGACGTGTCCACAGACCTATCTTTACACTACAGTATCTTGCCCGTACGAAGGACGGGCCATGTATACTAGTATATATATATATATATATATATATATATATATATATATATATATATATATATATATAGATAGATAGATAGATAGATAGATAGATAGATAGATTTTGATATGCCTATTATAATTATAGAGAGCAACGACAATCAACCGGAACTTCGATTGAACCTCCAGAAGCCCTAGAATATATCTATATATCTATCTATCTATGGAAGGTCCTTTATTGTAATGGACCTTCCATAGATAGATAGATATATAGATATATTCTAGGGCTTCTGGAGGTTCAATCGAAGTTCCGGTTGATTGTCGTTGCTCTCTATAATTATAATAGGCATATCAAAATTTGAATTAAATCATTGAAACACAATGCTGTCCAAAGCAATTACTTTTTCTAATTAATTATTATATTATATAAAGAATTTGCTATGATCTTTTGCATTTTGATTCTGCGGAGGAGTGGCTTAATTAGAATGTGTGACAAACATCCGGGCAATTGAACCTTCTTCAAGGGTGTGTAGGCGATTCTGTAGAGACAGAAGGAGTGACTTTCTCACGACACCGATTTGCAAACGAAGGAAGGTACTTAATGGACAACAAATTTGTTAACGTTAGTAGAGGAAAGGCGAGCTGCAACAGATGTTACTGGCCGCCGCGATCACCTAACTAGGTAACCAGGAAATGTGCTGCAGAGTTCATCATATGATGACCCAATACCCCTAGAGTTTACGTCCCAACTCTATCTATTTAGAAGTTATGATGCGTGTGACGGCACATTTGCTGTAGTAGAAGTGTACAACTGTTGCGTAACTAATAATTATTTTTATTATAGACTTGTGACTGTCAACTTAGCATGAGTCTCACCCAATTTTACTAGTGTGTTGTCTCACTTTCCCGGCTGTAATGGCGGACGTCCATGCTACAGAAGAGGAAGAAGGAAAGGGGCGTGGCTTTGGAATGGCCAGCTCCTCCAAACTTGAGGAACACGCTACGTCAGTGCTCTTACCGCGGGTCTCTTGATGTCACGCAAATGTATTGTAATACGTCCTGATATTATCATACTTTAAAAGACCAATATTCTTTATGGCGATTTATATGTTTCTATCTAATCGATAATCTCAGGAAAGTTGGGTCTGGTGACGTGGGACTATGGCTCTGGTCTTGTGTATGTAGAATTTATCTTGAAGAAAGTATGGACCACGCTTCTAGTCTTATTCAATTCTGAATGGAAGCGTCGAGAGCTATACTGTCGTATATATAAGCAATTTAGAACACAATCCAGTGCCTCAGACTTTCAGGCGTTCATACAAAGTCTGGCAGTAGGGAATTCTAATTATTTGTATGTCTCGCCCATAATATACCTGATTTAAACTGAATTTGTGGGTTTTGTATTCACTCTTATTGCCTAGGTGCTCTACAAATCTATCTACCTGGTACAGGATCGGCTGTCAGAGAGGAGCAATTCAAGATTGTAAGTGACTAATTAATTGTACTCTTTCTTGCATAAACTAATGACCTGCGTAATGTGCCATTGCTATAGGCACCTGATAATTAATTATATGCGTGGTAAATATTTTGAGCAGCTTTAGATCTTAATTAACTTTCATAACTGGTGTAATTGCTTCAGATATTTAGTTGATACTCCTAAGACGTATGATATAAATTTAATTATTTGATTTGATTTTGAAACAGATTGCAATGGTGGAGCAAGAGGTGACGCGCAAAATGTTTGTGAAACTAGCACAAAACAGCACAATATGTGCAGATTGGGGTCGTCTTGCATTATGTATTGATGAGGAGATGTTTGGTGGTGGAGGTGTTAGATTAATTAAGCAGGAACACGTTGATGACCCATTTACGCAAGTAACAAGCATGTTGGAAAAATGGCACAACCATCGTGCTAAAGAAGCCACGCTGAAGAAGCTCATTAAAGCGATGTGTGACTGCCAGTGGGAACGTCTGGCTGAAGAAATATTTGAAAAGAGATTGGTAAAGCTTGCCACACAAGCTAATGCTGACAAATCGCAAAACTGTGGTATGCATGAATTCCAAAACAGTTATCAGTTTACAATTTATACAATGTTTCTTGCAGCTCAACTTGAATCTGATCAGGCATCTGTAACTAGGTTAATTCCATCTGCAGGTAAGTTACTATCAGACTTACTACGCTGTTTGTCAGGTGCTGGTCGTTCTCTATAGCTAGAGCAAAACTTTTAGTATACTCTTTGAGATGTCAAATATACGTAAAGAAAGAGGAATATCTTGACTAAAGATATAGTATATGCAATGTAGCATGTACTTGCAAATAGTACTGGAAAAGGACTCTTTTCTGGTACTTAATTGATGCCACAGCTGCTTGCCAATTTCTAGATTCTAGAAGAGCCACTGTTGGAAAGAGCAATCAAAGCCCATAATGGTGGCTAAGCAGTTGTGCTCGCGTTGGAGCG
>CAXXBX010000090.1:0-13582 GCA_964274945.1 Dehalococcoidia bacterium
AACTACCTGGCTTAGGTTTCGATAAACCGCGATTGATTAGTCGCAAACTATTCTGCAAAGTTAGCCGCCATTTTGCTTCCAAGCTCGCTACTTGTGAACTCCTACAATTGGAAAGCGACCGTTGGTGCATACGTATAAGTAATCATTAATTTCGTAACCCCGCTACATTAGTCTGTATGACAAAGTAGAAAGACTTATTACATTGTGTTTGCATGCACCCTCGCTTTCACATCTAGAAAACTTTTAAATTACTGTTGTCGCGAAGCTCTACGAATTTAGCTAAGTAGAGTCCCGTATCTAGTTTCGGATAACGGCTAGATTCGGACGCGAGATCTTGGTCCAACGCAATTGCCTATGGATGGAATGTAGGACAACGTAGAGACGTTAGGTAACTATTCTTGATTCGTGACAATCAATGGATTTGGCTCGTTCTAGCGAGAACGACACTCGACTAAACGTCTACCACGCCCTACCTCTAGACCCTGACAAATACCTCTAGTTTCGGATGGCCTCTCGTGTAGAGCTACCAAAGCACAGGCACAAACCGAATCTATTTGTTGCAGTAGCCTAAAATCTCATCTTCCAAACAATCGTATGGCCAGCGTCGTCGTGTTTCGTGCGTAGCCGTGCTATATAGTTGTCAGAGTTGAGTGAAGTCACGCCCTATAGTTTCGGATGCCCGAAACACGCTAGATCGTCATTTTACGAGCAAATTTAGACACTCTGGAAAGATTTTGAGCATAGAATCTCGACGTCTAGTGCTAAAATCAACTTTCAAGACATGTTTAGACATGTTTCTACGTATTTCTAGCCAATTTCTCATCACTCTCTGCAGCGTAGAGATCGTACGGTGCCGTTTGAACATCCAGGGAACAAAATTTCCCTTTGTAGCAGTATCTTACTGGCTTGCTACGCAATCTAGAGTAAAAAAGGTTCGACTTGCACAATCAAAAGTAAGGTATGTTCTCCTCTGCTATTGGATATCTAGTTTCCTTTTCTCGTGAGATGGTAGGACTAATTTGTTCCACTTTTCATACTGCATTTCCTTTAGACAAGCGTTCCTGACTTCTCTTTTGCTTCAGTAACAAACAGGGGTAACATGCGGCTGGTCTAGATGCGAATACAACGTGTACCAGGCCCTCTTCTCCGGGTGCGCAAGAGGGCCTGGGTACGAGGGCAAGACATACCTAGCCTCGTACCCGGGCTCTCTTGCGCGCCCTGGCCTAAGATTTCCAGACCAATGTAGCGCCAATTACAAAATCAGCCGTATGTTACCCCTGTTTGTTCCTAAAGCAAAAGAGAAGTCAGGAACACGTGTTTATAGGAAATGCAGTATGAAAAGTGGAACAAATTAGTCCTACCATCTCACGAGAAAAGGAAACTAGATATCCAATAGCAGAGGAGAACATACCTTACTTTTGATTGTGCAAGTCGAACCTTTTTTACTCTAGATTGCGTAGCAAGCCAGTAAGATACTGCTACAAAGGGAAATTTTGTTCCCTGGATGTTCAAACGGCACCGTACGATCTCTACGCTGCAGAGAGTGATGAGAAATTGGCTAGAAATACGTAGAAACATGTCTAAACATGTCTTGAAAGTTGATTTTAGCACTAGACGTCGAGATTCTATGCTCAAAATCTTTCCAGAGTGTCTAAATTTGCTCGTAAAATGACGATCTAGCGTGTTTCGGGCATCCGAAACTATAGGGCGTGACTTCACTCAACTCTGACAACTATATAGCACGGCTACGCACGAAACACGACGACGCTGGCCATACGATTGTTTGGAAGATGAGATTTTAGGCTACTGCAACAAATAGATTCGGTTTGTGTCTGTGCTTTGGTAGGTAGAGGTATTTGTCCGGGTCTAGAGGTAGGGCGTGGTAGACGTTTAGTCGAGTGTCGTTCTCGCTAGAACGAGCCAAATCCATTGATTGTCGCGAATCAAGAATAGTTACCTAACGTCTCTACGTTGTCCTATATTTCATCCATAGGCAATTGCGTTGGACCAAGATCTCGCGTCCGAATCTAGCTGTTAGCCGAAACTAGATACGGGACTCTACCCTTTTAGTTTCGACACGCACTACTTGATCGACTGTATTATATACCTAGTCTCGCGTAGCCAGACCCCTTTCCGCCGCGGCCTCCCCGGCGAAATGGGGTCTGGTGTACAGCCTTTGATGTCGCTGTGTGCCGCGTAGCCAGAAATCGGCTATCTAAAGACCGGATTTAGTTTCTTAAACGCTTCACTAAAGACGAGACTGGCATGCACGCAATGCAATTCTATCTCAATAGCTTCTCTTGTTTCGTAGAGAACAACTGGAAGACTACAGCTAGAGTCGTTGCTGTTTGTGAAATCTGCATGTCTACAGCAGCGATTAAACGCGGCCGCGGGGACGTTGACGTCGACAGGCTTCGATTTCATGCAGCCATGATCGACGTCGTGTCACAACGGAGACTGAATGCGAACGTACTGGATGGATGCGAACGTACTCGGTGCTGTTTGCTGTTTTTTGACGTCTAAAGCGACCGCATACAGTCCGGAGTGAGCGATATCTGGAAGGGCTTGGAGTTGCATGACGTCATCGAAACAAGATGAGTCGTCTTTCTGTGTTGGGTAATCATTTCATGTGTTTTGTGCATTGTTTTGGTGAATACATACAGTAGCAACCAGGAAGAGACCAAATCGTTAATCGCTGCTGTAGACATGCAGATTTCACAAACAGCAACGACTCTAGCTGTAGTCTTCGAGTTGTTCTCTACGAAACAAGAGAAGCTATTGAGATAGGATTGCATTACGTGCATGCCAGTCTCGTCTTTAGTGAAGCGTTTAAGAAACTAAATCCGGTCTTTAGATAGCCGATTTCTGGCTACGCGGCACACAGCGACATCAAAGGCTGTACACCAGACCCCATTTCGCCGGGGAGGCCGCGGCGGAAAGGGGTCTGGCTACGCGAGACTATTATATACCGTTACCAATTCATTGTTACATCTATAAAATAGTTAATTAAAGTAGACATGTATCTATCATACGGGACATGAATTTCCTAGCACGTTGGGTTCTCCTAGAATTGTGGTGAGTCACGATCAAGAAAACGATTCCTTTGTTAGTAGTCGAAGCAGACAGGTATCTTTCGTTTTTGTTTCAACAAATGCAAGACCCAGTAATTGCAAACACGAATGAGGTAGCAAAAATTCTTGAAGGTTTTTGATTGGTCGTCTGACCACTGTTTGTGGTTGTCATCTACAGTACAACCAAACGCAAATTTAGCTCCAAAGATAATGAGTTCCGTATCTTATAGCTTCCATTCCTAATTGTAATTAATTGGTAGTTTCTTTATCAAACGTAGCTGACACAGCAAATACATTTAGAAATTACTATATATATATATATACCTTCTTTCTGCACATTGACTATTTCGAAACGATTCAGTTTCGTTAAGTTTCGTCGAGAACGAGCTGTTTCTCGCGCCGCTTCGTCAATAACAATCCGTACAGCTTGATCAGAAACACTATCGTCTACTAGAACGTCTACAGACAACACAGACATAAAACGAAAAACATGTACACGTTCTACCAGATCAACGCAATAGAATGTCGTTAGCAACGTACAAGTTGTGAAATCTTTGTCCAACGCTTTTCTTTCAGTGAATGAAACATGAACTAGATGAGTCGGTTTGACTATTGCAGACAAAATGACAACAAAATAGAAAACCCTCATATTGTCGTTGTTTATAACCGTCCACGAGCAACAGTTTTGTATGTGAAGAGTTGGACTCTCTAGCTGCAACTGCACAATGCAACGGTTCTCAAAAGACTTCATTAATACGCAAGCGCAACTGAAATGACACGCCTGCAGAAATGATATTTTACTACCAACTATTTGAAAGGTTACTACTGTTGAGGCAGCGTGAGTGCTGTTGTAATTGAGTATCAAAAAAGAACAGAAGAAGCCGTTTAGTTAATTTCATTTTCAGATTGTTGGTCAAGCAAAGATAAAGTGAGGATATCTTTGAAGCTACTCGAAATTAGATTTGTTTAACTCAAATTATGGTTAGGAGATTGAAAAGTGCCACAGGTAGACTCAAAATCATAACGGAACGGATGCGGAAAGTCAAGCTATTAAAAGTAACTAAAACCCGACTTGTCGCGTCTTTCCTCTAGTTACATTGCTACCAGAAACTTGTTGCGATACTGACCGTGCGCTCCTAATTAAGGAAAATGGTTGGTCAAACAACAATTGCCGCTAGAACGACAAACACGGAAAGACACGGTTTTAGTGAGTTTGATTTTTAAGCGTAACTGACTGTTTTACTTGCAAAAATAAAGCGAGAGTTAGAATATATCTTTTTATACGATGGCAGAGTATGTTGAATGCAAGAAAAAATGACGTGGACTCATCAGAATGTCAAATACTTAGCACATAAAACGTGCGCAACTGAGTAAACTAAAATGCTTTACAAAATATATCAAACATAGAACTTATCCATTTTCTTTGTTAAATGCTTTCGCTTTGTTGCATCTGGTTGGAAGCTTTCGCTATCTAGACAATCAACTGTAAACGAAAGTTGTCCTATCACAAAATATATATAAATCGCGGATATGAACAAATTGAACCTAGTTAGTTAAGACAAGGGCGTCGTTGGAGAAATTGAAAAGCCAAATGCTGGGGTTACGTTGTATGAGACTCTGTATATTGTCTATAAAAGTCACACTTATTAGAGGCATTGACTACCAGGCGCATGCGTAAGACGCCACGTTTGAGACACTAAGCGATGTCGGTCATGCATGCCCACAAGGTTCATAGCTGCATGTGGAAGCAGAGGTGTTAAACACAGCTTCAATTACTAGGCAATGTTAACATCACATAGAAAATCCAAATATTAGTTACACTTTGGCCTACTTTATTAGGGTGTATCTACAACTGCTAAATAGCATAGTGCAATACTCAACTAGAAAAGCCGTTTCAAATCTAAGAGGCTAAACAACGATGAGAAAGAAATAAAAAGAAATCTACTTACACTGATACGTATATATTTATATCTGTTTTTGACATAAACGAGAAACAGCTAGAAAGTCTATTAATAATGTTTGTTGTCATCTTCCCTCAAACGATAATAGCGAATTGAACAAAAGTGTATGTGACAGCAGTTGTTTTCTTCTTCACACGTAGACGACAGAAGTCTCCTTGACTGATGGCGTTAGATCATCAACTTTAGAAATCTAAAATTGAAAACGTCGAATGTCGATTAAAATGGCGTTATTGACTGACTTACGTCAGATGATACAAGTTTTTTTCTCCTTTCTTTTGTTATCCACCAGATACGCTCAATGATTGCAATCACAATAGACGCACCAATCGAGCACACAAGAATTATCATCACACCGACCATATCCGTAATGCGAACTTTTTCAACATCAGACAACGACGAATCGTCATTTGAACTTGCACATTCACCTTTTTCGAACCATTTCTTGCTCAAATTTTCAATAAAGCCCGACTCTCTCATTTTCAAAATAGCTAAAGAAAAATTAGTTTCGTATGGCATTTCTCGAGGAAGAGCCAAACCAAATCCATGAGAGTCGAATCCTCTTCCGACCACTTGAGTTTTACACGGTTTGTGAGATGCAAAATAGTCTATAACTGGTCGTTCCGATATAAACGCGTACTCACCGTTTCGTTTATTTTGCACTCGAAGAAGTCCCTCTCGAACGGTGTCTACCATAGAGCCTTCAGTGTTTGTCATAAACGTGTACATCCGCCTGTGCACGTCTATGGGCGAATTTTTAAAGAATTCGAGAGTTGAGGAGTCTTTCAATGTCCCGTATATAATTTCTGTTTGCGCGGCGAGATCGTCGATCGAATTAACGCTTTGAGCAAAACTCTTTACCGTCAAGAAAGCTGCAAGATTGGCGGTGTATGTTGCTATTATGATCAGCGCAAAGAAATACCAACCACCAACGATGATTTTTCCGGACAGAGATGGAGCATCATCCGGGCCTTGCTGAACAAAAGTAGTGTAGAAAAACCAAAATGTATTTCTTCGATCGTCTCCTGGAGATGCTTCCTCTCCAGCCGTTGTTTCACTAGACTTGAAGTATGGACTGAGTTTTTGCAAAACAAGAAACACGATCGACACTGTCGCAAGAGAGGCGATAATGACTACTTTAGTAGCAAAATCAAATGGATTGAGAAACGACCAGATGTCGAATCCTTCTTGCTCGGGTCTAGAAACGAGAATTGCCGACACGACATCGATATAAGGTTTGGTAAAAGAAATGTGTTGAGATCGACTGCTGGTGATAGTTAGGGAAGCAGCTGCTAAATCCACTTCCTAGAGATTAATTTAAAAACAATAAAGAATTAACAAGTTGGTAAGTCAATAGAAAATGCAATGTAATTAAACAACTGAATATATGAAACAGAAGTCACAATTATACGTGCACACGCACGCCAAACCGTTCAACGTATCCACTCGCATTAGCAAATCACTACTCAGCAAGCTGACTGCCTGAGCTAATAATAAATTTGTTTATCTGTATGTCTATTTGTGTGCCCATTTGTTTGTTTGTTTTTAAAAATGTAAATATCCATAAGATAACATAACGATGACGACAAAAATTAGAAACTGAAACAAAGCAGAGCTGTCATGCAGAACAGTAGGAGTCAAAGACCCACTATTTTCAAAAACACTGTACGTCAGTCAGCGATACATTAACACATACTTCCGTTTTTGCAAGGTAATTTAAACTAAATAGTTAATTTATATTGGTAGAAGTGTGTATAGAGTAGCAAAGCCCATTTGTTTAATGTATTAGTCTATTAGATTATCTGTGTTGTAAAACTTAGTAAGTTGGTCTGAGTAAACGGCTCTGTATAACAACTTTGTATGGTTAGCGCACGTTATCTAATCCAGTCTTTGCGCACACAAACCGCCCATCACTTGCAAAACAGCCGACACGCCTACGTTATGTCATTACACATTGTTATCATTAACACTTACGCAGTTCATTAGTTCTCCAACCATTCCATTGCCGACACCATTCTCATCCACAGATCCAAATTTTAGATACGGATTTTCTTTCAGCGTGTACGAAATTCCTATTTCTGCTGCAAGCCACTCCATCATGTCGACTATGAAACCACAGAAAGGACCATGATGATATCCCTCCATTGTATTATTGGGATCATAAAAAAGAAACGGAGGATCCTAGAGAAGAAAATTGTCAAGCATCTAAAGTAACAATAACTATAGTAGCTTGCTTACTCTAACGGTAGTTGTAATAAAATGGTTTCCAGCTGGTGCACATTTTTTCGCTTCTCTTCGGTACCGTCTTGGGTGATTTTTGTAAGTTTCGTTTATTAGAGGTTTTAGATCGTGCAACCAATCTGAGTCGCTGTTGTTGTATACTCCAACCTGTGCAATAGAAACGAATGTCAATAGTTAGCTAGGTAAAGAAAGTAGAATTGAAATGCGCACGATATCAACTGAAAATTGACAAAGTTTTAGAACGTTGTAGACTGTCGGATATACTCTTTCTACAGTCTCAGCAAACTGTATGGCACCACGAATACTCCGGAAATCATCCTAGAACAAACGTCTTAACTTAATATGAGTAAGTAGATAATGGGCATAGGCGAGCCATATAAACACGTACGTGTGTGTGTGTGTGTGTGTGTGTGTGTGTGTGTGTGTGCGCGCGCGCGTGTGTGCGTGTGGGGTGTCAAAACGAAACTTTATAAAAAGTAAGAATTCCATATTCATTCCGTAGTTTTTAAAGAATATTGAAAAGAATTAATGTAAACATGAGTATAAGATAAGTTGCCATTGACCGAATTACAGCTAAGACATTTGGATATTATACACAGTAAACATTACAGTCACATCACCAAAAATCGTCCTGTGTAATGGTTAATAGAACGTGTCAACCAAAGTGATATTAACTTCTTGCTAGCAAGGTTGGTGCCTAACTCTAACAAGTCTATGCAAAATATTACATTAATTTATGTCGTAACGTTATTTTGTGTCAATTATCTATACAGTAATAGGTGGAGAGTCACTACGCGAAACACACCCAACTATTTGCTAAACTTTTTACCGTATTGTTGACGAACTGAAACACAATTTCGTCGTCTGTAGACATATGTTGTCCGCCTTTGTAGATCGTCGATACCAAAGCGTCGTAAAAGTCTAAAACATTCAACTAAAGCAAACACGCATGATTAAAGTTAATTAAAACGTTTATAACAAATTAGCAACATGCACAAAACGAATTTTACCTGTTTCCTTAGAGTTACAGCGCAATGCTTCTTGAGACGACAATCTTGTTGCTTACCGTAAATAGACGGAACTTTTTCCAAAAGAGTGTCGATGACAGGAAGACCAGGAAGAGGCAGTTGCAGTCCGTAAACTGCTGTATGAACATTTAGTGAAGTAAAAGCGCCTTCCTCTCGAATCTGCAACAAAAGAGTAGTATTGGAGGAAATGGAACTTTTACTACATTAGAGATTGTTTAGGTTAGGATTCGATCTGGCATATGCGCGTCTCGGGTTAACAAGAACACCACTGAACTTACTTTCTCAGTTATTGCCTCGGTTATCAACCATGGCACACTCGATTTACCAATTGATTCTTCTGAATGAAGAACGAGCAACTGCACAAACGTGAAGTACAACCTACATGTGTATACAAAACGATAGCCGAACATGCATGTTTTACCTTCTTCACGGTTTTGTAACACGCGTACGTGTGACAGTGACCTATCACAAAGTCAACCTCCCTTCGAGAAATCTTTGTGTGCAAATGTGCAAGGTCTACGTCGTCATTCACTGATAGCACGTCCAATATGCGAAATGTCCTTGCCCAACGCAGCAACGAATCGTAAAACGAACCTACAAGTAAGAACACAATTTGTAGATATTTAGTCTCCATACACTTGCAGTCTGTAATCAACTAATATATTTGTATGTTTACCTGCATGTTTGTCACCCACGTACACAGCTGACGTCCACTTCATTTTGTCAGCAACGGCCAGAACGGCCGGAATCTCTGATGTGTCATCATATCCGAATTGTATGTGAAACACGGACGGCTTCGATGTCTTGTTGTTTGAAACAGGAAAAGAAGCGACGGGTGGGTTGAGAGACATACGGGAGGGCAAACATCTCTCGGTTAGATGAACAACGGGAAATATGTAGCACGATTGGCAGGCTTTATCTAAAGAAAAAGTACCTTAGTACTTTTTACTGGTACAATTTTTACGTTATTTCGTTGCACGTGCACGTGTGTTTGTCAAGTGGTACTTGTGGCCGCACCTACTTCCTCTTACAAACACCGTTTAATACTGTTATATCCGGATTAATAACCTGTCCGGTTAATGAACTGGACGCCGGTTAATCAATCGGACGTCCAGATTTTAAATGGGACATCCCGATTTCTAACCAGTTAACCATTTGTACGGTTAAGTAACTAGTTGTTCGGTCTCTGCAATCCGGATGAAGAACTGATTACGAAATTTCTCTCTTAACCACTTTAGGAAATAGTATACACCTTGACGGTAACATTAAGTCAGATATAACGACCAACAAAATGTCACCGAACAACCATGCATACATTATCCATGTCGACAAATATCCGCACATCGTTCGAGGACATATAGATTGGGCGTGCATCCGTCGGTGGAGTCGATTCGAGCACTGTCACACAGACTAGCTAACCGTGGCTTTCAAATCATTCCACAACTTAAATTTAATTAAGTAAGATGTGTCCAGAAAGAATTGAAGATGGTGTTGATTAGCCAAACAAAGACTAGGCACAGAACCAGAAAGAAGGAGACGTAGACAGCCTTCCGATTCGACTTTCCCGTTAACACACAAATGCTTACTGCAAAGCTGTGAGGTTAGCGTAACTATGAGCTTTTGTATCACGGACCAACAGATGAGTTGCGTTGCAGCTTGCAAGAAACGTGAAGGATTCTTCAATTGGTCAACTGCTTTTCCGGAAGCGCCACAATTAGGTAAATATACGTTTGATATGCAAACCCATTATCCTGACACCCCATCTTATCTTTTACCAAACTTATTATAGTTAAAAAATTGCGCACTTTGCGGTTTCAAATGTTACGGAGATCCTCGCCGTTTTCCCAAAATAAAAATATTGCGGATTTTCTATCAGATAGCCTACGCAAAAGAGTATGGTGAAGCCAAAGTATACTGTACATACTAAAAAGTCCATTCAAAGAATGGAGAGCCCGTGGGAAAATTCCCGTATCTCGGTAAGTACGCCCCCTACACCGTTGCTACACATATCATTCGAAAGCACGTGACTAGGTGGAGTCAGATCTCTGGACAAATTAACTCTATAGATCCTGTGTTCGTAGATACAGCATATTTCCTGAAAGAGACTCCTCCCATGCATTACCGACAAAGAATACCGCCAGTAAATGACACCCACGACACCAATTGTACTAATCATTGTTATCATTCTCGTCGTCTCCTAGCAGGATCTCTTCACTGTCTGAAGAGTCCTCTGCACCTACTTCTATAACTAGACTTTCTACTGCTTGTTCGACCTCGCCGTCTGATGTTCTGTAGTGGTTTTCCACTTTCTGGATAACGTGGTCGACACACTTCTTCCAATTGGCCGCCGTCACGTTTTCAACGCCTTCTCTGGCCAGTTGTTCGATGGCTCTCATCGTAAAATCCTTGTTGTGGTCTGCAGCGTATCCTTTGACTTGCGCCCATACCAGTTCTATAGGATTCAGTTCACAATGGCCCACCGGAAGTCTGAGGACATCATGACCTGCATCATTGGAGAGAACGTCAGTGACGTATTTCGTTTGTGGGTTGGTTGCCTTTAGTAGCATGAACAACTCAGATTTCAGGCGTTGCTTATCGTAGGTAATACTGTGCTTGTCAAGGTACGCCATTATATTCTTTTTCGTGCTGCTCTTGGTGGGCACTTTCTCAACAACATCATTGTGGTACTTGGCGTTGTCAAGGACAATGACTGACTTGGGCGGACAGTGAGGCAACAGCTGTTTTTGGTACCATTCCATAAAATGCTTGGTATTCATTTCATCGTGGTAATCCCCGCTTCCCTTTTTACCCCTGAAAATGAGAGCTGCGTTGGGAATCCAGCCGTGCTCACTGCCAGCGTGGAGAATGATGAGCCTACCACCTTTTCCTGATGGCACTCGGATACCTCCTCTGCTATCATAGTCTAGCCAGCAACGTTCATGGGTATGATGGGCGTTCGACCAGGTTTCATCCAGGTAGACTATCGTTCTATTGTCGGAACGGAAAGTTTGTATTTTTCTCAGGTAATCGTGTCTCGCTGCAATTATTCTATGCTGCTCATACAATGAAACCTTTTTGTTTCGTCGCTTGTAGCGAAACCCCATCCGCCTGACAGTGGCATACAACGTTGTCCTCCCAAATGGATACTCAACGTCTTCTTGCAAGGCCAACAGAAGTTTCTCCATGGTGGGCAGTTCACCGCTGGTGTAGAATCTGTGTATTCTACGACGAATAACCCCTTCTAAGAAGTTATCCGTTTCTTGCTGTGCTGCTCCTGACCCTGATTTTCTACCCAGCTTTGCTGGACTGCTGACAAACCCTTGTGATCTCATTTCACTTCCAACTCGCTTCACAGACGCAGGTGACACTTGCAGAGCTTCTGCAGTTCGCTTGATTACGTTGCCAAAGAGAATCGGCGCTCCTGTGGTCTTCTCACGTTCAAAGAACTCTTTCACGCTCGCTATCATACCTTTGTGTGAGCTTCTGAAAGCTGTTTGTAGTTGTCTCTTTCTCTTTTGTTGTTGAGTAGCAGGAAATTCACTACCCGATGAATGATCAGACAGCAGTTGTAGGTCAGCTGACCGTGATGATGTTGAACTTTCAGGAACGTCTGAAGCAGCCATATGGGCGACGAGGGCGCGAATGACAGAAAATTGTTGAACTATAGCGTACAGGACAGAGCCAGACGTACTAAAGTAGATAGTAGGCAGCGAGGGCTGGGTAGCAACCATTGCTCTAATCGCTCGTTAAACGATTGTTAGTACTACAATACAGGATGATAGCAACATTTTTGCGTCCGCCCTAATTGTCTTATCTATTAACCACATTTCCCACGGGCTCTCCATTGTTTGAACGGACTTTTTTTTAGTGAAGCACTAGTGAAGCTTTAGCTGATGAAGCTCCACCAACGTCAATTGATATGAAAACAAATACCTCGATCTCTCTATGGCTACTCGCTTCATCATGCAGATGAGCGAATAGAGGTCAAAGAAACGTGACCTTTGCTAAACGCTAAATCCTTTCGGATCAACGTCAACAAATTACGTTGTCGTCAAATTAAATAATTTTCATCACTCACCGTCTTTCTCCACGTTGACTACCTCGAAGTGATGGATTTTCGTCAAGTTACAACTATCACGAACTGTTTGTCGTGCCACTTCGTCGATCACAAATTGTATTGATTGATCAGAAATAATATCGTCCACTAGAACATCTATAGACAACAAGTATACATACACACACGCGCACGCGCGCGTACGCACGCACGCACGCACAACAGGAAGAGTTAAAACATTAGACAAAATATATGTTGCTACCGACGTACATGTTGTAGACAGTTTGTCGAACACTTTCTTGTTAGGAGCTGAGACGCAAAGTAGAAGATTGGGATTCACAATTGCAGCAACGACAACAATATATAAAGTCCTCATATTATCTCTATCAGCCGTCAGCTTCAAACTACAGACCTTTGCAGTTGACCTGCTATCAACAACTGCTGGCTGCTGCAGTTCTCACCAAAATTTATACGAAAATTGACATGACACACCTACAGGAAATAGAAAGATTAGTACGGATACTATGAGACACTAATTTTCTTTGAAGCATATCCCTAGCAGTTGTCACAGAGGTATCTCAGCAACAATAATTGTAGACCTGACAACATCCTGTTATTTTTATTATTTCTAGCAGTTGCTACGCAGTATAGAGCTTCGCAATAAACAGTTTTACGGATGCTATGTAGATAAGGCATTCTAAGCACACGCAAGGTCGCGACCAGAAACACAAGGCGTAATCTGCAGGCTTTGGGAAGAATCTCTCCGCCTAATCCCATCTACCACGCTTCTCTTTGTTGGCTTGATTGTGCAGTACGTTGTCGATATAACTTCCTAACCCTTCCTAAGCTTCATGACGTTAAATCAACAAAGTTTTTGCAGCTTCTGCTCTGTTAGTTCACTTCAGACCCTCTCCAAGATTCGCTGCCGTTTGGTATTTACCTCTAGTTGTACTGGCCGTGTTTCGAAAGACTTGTAATCCGCATGCCTTGCATGTTTACATCATTCTATTGTAAACTTGCTCCTTTAAGCTAGAGCCACTACTACTTTACCTAAAACGTGATATCTATATTAGCAAATGACATGCTAAACTAATTAGACTATAAATTTTACAAAATAGGTATAAGTATAGGAACATGGCTTGGGAGGAAAAATGTAGAGACACAATCTGTATCCTGAGTACAGTAATCTAAAATATTTTTATAAGAAGCTTAGCACGGAATATTCAGGGT
>CAXXBX010000091.1:0-20995 GCA_964274945.1 Dehalococcoidia bacterium
TGTCTGTCTAGCTTTACAGACATCCACAGGGTCTTTGCATTCTTTTCGAGTTGAGCGACTGACTTTGGTGTTTTTACAGGAACATCTAATTGGTCTGGTGATTATTTCACTAATACTGCTGGTGTGGGACTCCTTGTTAATCAAACTGGCAACGACAGCAGCCACTATGATCCTGACATTGTGCAGTCTCAGCTTCAGGCAGTCTTTGATAGAGACTGGAATTCACCCTTTGCTCATCCACTTGATACATGAATAATGATCTTATTCTTTGTAGACCTAATGTACAAACAGTCTGTGTATGCACTTTTGAATGTACACAAATCTTGATCATGTATTTATTTACTATATAGAAAATCTTTCAATGTTGTAGATACTCCTATACTAAGAAAACATTGTATTATGTTAGCTCAGCATTATGCCTTTCTTGTTCCTCGCAGCCAAAGTTGGTATCAGTCAAGAGGATTGAATTACTCGTATATGTTCTTGAGTGTGCTGTTTCAAGCTGCTCACCTTCCACTGTTTCACAATAGCATGCTGCCGAACTATTTACTGATTGGCGAGCAGACTCTAATGCGACAGCAACACCGTTGATGCCATCACATCCTTCATGTCCTCTGTTGAAAGGTGAGCTGTCGTCTTCACTAATTGTAGAACATCGTATTGGAGAATACGAAGACAACTGTTCCTCTCCACAAGAGGTAGACGACGTGGGAGCAAACAAATGATCCGACTCCCTACTGTCACTTACATCATCATCTGTGTCACTCGGACTTGTGGAACTACTAGAACGGCTACTTAATGACGAACTGTAGGTTCCAGACAAAAACAACTGCATCAGATCTCTGAAATCAACGTGGTGATGGCTATCAGAGGTCTCCTCATCTTGTGCGTTTTCGTCTGCATTAGTGTCAATGTCGGCCTCGTTGTCGCTGTTGCGGCTCTCAGTTGCACCCATTCCCATAACGACGGTGTCGACGCTGCTACCAGATGCTCCATCTGACATCTCATCTTGCTGAAGAAGAGAGTCAAAGAAAGAGAGCATACGGGAATCTTCCTCTATACTCTGCAGAGAATAAGGATCCGTTTCGTAAGGACTGTTCAGACTTAACACAAGCCGGCGTTGCTCTCTTGGTGTAAAATGCTGTCTTTGACGTCCATCCTCACGCGTCACTTTCCTGTTTAAATCAGACAGATCCTCTTTACCACTTATGGCAAATGGGCTCCACAGCTGGAGACAAAACAACAAGAACGATGAGATGAGAAAGATGTTACACGAAATGGCAGTACAGGTCCAGTAACCTTGATTACTTTCTCAACTCCAGACGACAGGAGGTACATCGAATGGGAGTTGAATCGCACCTGATTTACAATAGATCGATGACCAACCAAAACACAATCTGCTTCACCCACCCAGTTCCCAGGTAAAGGATCTATCACAACTGCAATCTACAGGACACCGTAAAGAGTAAAACGAAAAGCTGTTACAAACCGTGATACACTGCATCCGGGATTTTCCATACGTACACGTTGAAATCGTCCGACCCCGATGCAACGTACTGTAGTAAATCAATCAATAAAAATACAAAATTAAAGCAAACGACATAATCCATACTTCATCGTTATCTCCACAGAACGAAGCACTCTTCATAGTGCACGAGTTCATGTACCCGTCATGTGTAAACTGGCACACCGGAAGTGCCTGCCTGATGTTAAACAAGACCGCGGGAAGTCTGCGACGTAGGGCCAAGATGTGTTGACCAGAACGATCAAAAGCAACACTCATTGCTTTCTGTTTACAAAGATATCCACCATACATTGTGAGACACCTTAGACACACACACACAATCACATATTTTGTGTACTGTGAATAAATGTACCGCACAACTTTTGAGGTTGACGTATATCCCACAGTCCGACGCCCTCACCCGCATTAGCAGTTGCTACAAATCGTGGTTCGATAGGATGGAAGACGGCAGCGTGGAACGGCCTTGTGTAACGTGCAACACACGTGCAAGGAGCTACACAAACGCAAATGTAGTCAAAAGGGATACTACAACAATCAGGCAAAAACAATTTCTACATTCCGGCATTCGAGTGTCCCACAATAAGACGCGACCATCGTCTCCAGCCGACAAGAAGATTCCATCGTGATCGGGATCAACACTGACACCATAAACGGGCTGTCTGTGTGGAAAGATGTCAATGGCCACCAATCTAACAAACACTTATGATGCACCCAATGCCCATCTCCTCATCTTCTTCACATTGATCCAAAAGTAAGATAACTTAGCCTCGTACCTGATCCTCTCGTACTGTCATGGCTCGTTTCCATATCAAATTACACTGTTTGAGAGAGAAAGAGAGAGGAAGAGGAAGAAAGCATTGATTTGTCATACAAGTACCAGGCACAACAGTGTGAGAGGGTCCGATACAAGGCTCGTCTATCTACTGCTTTGCAGATAAACGTATAAATTGACATAAATAAATCTTCAACATAATTATCTGACTAACAACATTAAAAGTACACTCCGTCATTTAGCGCTACACCCCCACAAACTTGATTGCATGGTCTACGAAATCAAGTTGGAAGGTTGGGTGGAGCTACATGCAAAGCTGGATATCAGAGCGTAGTTACCGTTACAAATAAGGAAAACGTACGGGAGAGATTTTGCAATCTCGTTGTTGAAGCAGAGTTCAGGTCGTGCACAAACCAACTCATCATCTTTCCTCAGATCAAAGGCACCAAATAGGTTACGTTTTACACAAAACCAGGTTTGAACATGCAAGCACTACATATCACCATGAAAACAGAGCACATACGATGATCACGTGGTAAGCAATAATTAGGTCAGGTGATAAGTGCAAGCACACAAATGCAGTGCAGTTGGTCCCTTCAGCCTTGCATGCACATCCATGCCCGTTTCATAACCCACGAGCACATTTTCTCAATGTCTCGCAAGTGTCTTCTACCATTTGATGGTAGCGAGGCTCCTAGCGTTAGCGTGCGTTGACGGAATGTTTCTCACGTGACCATGGTATGCGCTCTGTTTCTAGGCTATTTGCTGCTAATACCTAGCACTCTTCATATCCAGCTTTGCCTGTAGTTCAGACCAACCTTCTATCTTAATTGCGTAGCTATGTAATCAAGTTTGCGTGGGCATAGCGCTAAACGATAGAGCGTTCCTTTAAGCTCTGCATATTAACTCCATTTACGAAACACAGGCTTACAACCATGCCGACTACAAACAAACTAACTACAGTAGATTGAACCTCGCTAATCCGAATTACCTTTGCACTCTGCCTCGCGTAGCTAGATCATAAAAAGCAGTCAGATCCGAGTTGTTGTCGCATTGAAGTCTTCAGCAAAAGCGCGCATCTGACTACTTTAAATTCTTACTCTCACAGTATTAAGAAGACTGTAGTCGATGCAGCTGTGTCGTTTAGACATACGGAGACATATGTCAATGCAATGGGTGTCCAAGGTAAGGTCTGGACCTCCAAGGCTACACATTTTGTAATCCGACAACTTCACTAACCTGAACACTTAAAAAGGCTTGGCACGAGGCTATTCGGATTAACGAGGTTCTACTGTACTTTTGTATCTTGCAATATTATAGAGCTGAATCACTTGTGTAGCATGTAATTTGTCTGATTCATGCCATTTCAAATACTGTAAATCCAGAAATTTCATACTCATACATTTTAGTATGTTTGCCCATGAAAGTAGTTGGTACACATGTTATTTTAGTACAGAACATCGGTACTGTACTGTAGCTGAATTCAAGTGCATCTATATCTATAAATTTTAGTACCGTATAACCAGTTATTTCTGCGGTCTTAAAATTTCTACGATTTGAGAATTGAGACAAGTTTTAATTACTTGGAAATAAATTTCTGCATTCTAACCAGAAACACGGTCATGGTACACACATGTACACAGTGATTTTCCTACAATACATTTGATGCATCCTGGGACGCATTCGAGGAAGTTGGGACACAGATTTCAGAGGGACCTATCCTATTATGTACATTCTTGTCTACTAGGAAGGACCACTAAACTGCTAAACCCTGGCTGCAAGTGCAACCAGGCACTCATTAAACCACTCAATAAAATAAGAGCTGCACTCTACTATAGGTCAAAAGGTTTTAGCTGTTGGTCAGTTGATCCTACAAGATAATTGGATAATGACCATCACTCCACCCATTACATCAGAATATTCCTTTGATATGCAAAGTGTATTCTTTGGTTTCCTTTGCAGGAAGGGCTTATGATAACCTAATAAACTTACATAAATAACTAATAAATGAGAGCCAGATATATTATAATCATACTACAGGTGATGACATATAAATAGATGTAGTACATGTAAACAAATGAAAAACCAGAACGCAAATGCCTACAGCAGAAACTCAACAGTGCACGTATTGTGTACTTGAATTTAGTATGTTTGTGAGCTGAAAGGTTAGAGTTAGCACAACACACCACCAAATCTGGCCACGCCTTTTAAAGTAGGGCTAAATATGCACATATAAATAGGAACGCATGTTTTGAAGAGACTAGGAAAATCACTGTGTACACGTGTACATCATGTGTCCAAACAAGATAAGCCTAAAATATCTGCGAATTTTATTTGTGCATTCCATGATTTCTTTGCAGAATTTGCAGAAATATCATGATCACAGAAATAACCGGTTATACAATATTCATGTTATTTTAGTACAAACAGGAATCTGTAAAAAAATCCAAAATTTCATGACTACGAAAATTTCTGGATTTACAGTAACATTGACTAGTCAAAAAGACCACACAAAATCACAACAATTTAATACTCCATTCAACGTTTACCACAATAAAGTAACAATTTAGAAAATTCATATAATATACAATATTATAATTGGGATAGTATAATGAAACTCCACACTACTTACATGTGTATACGTTCAGTTGTTTGGTGTACATTAAATTTAAATATATTTTTAATATATCTTTATAATAAAATAGAAATATAAAATAGAAACATTAATTGGGATAGTATAATTTAAATTTATAATAAAATAAAATATAAAATAGAAATGTTCATCCGTGCTCTTGCGTCTACTGTACCGTCCTGAAACATTTCTATACCTTTCCAAATTGTGCCTGAGCACAACCTCATCGTTACCTACACGAACAGACCGTCCAGTGTCGAACCAACCAGACCTCTACAATTTCTACACGTTGAACCCCCTTACCTGCAGAATAGACGTGCTCGTTGCTGTTGTCGAACAGAGTCGAGAAGATGTTCGACGCGTGCTCGGTCTTGAGCGCAATCGGTCGACAACATTGCGACACTGCCTCCTCGGTTCTCCACACCAGAACTCGTCGGTCGTCTCCTCCTAGAGCGTGTGGAAATGCGAACAAATAAAGCCAACGTATCTAGACGTTGACGTCGAACATAAAACTGACCGGACAAAATCAACTGGCCGCCATTGTTGGAAAAGTTGACGGCATTGACGCAACCGAAGTGTCCGGTCAATGACACGCCGTCGAGTCTTCGTCTCTGACTCATCGTCGAGGAGACGAGAGCCCGTCGTACTTGCCGTTTGCCGTTCAGCTGCTCTCGTCTTATGTAATAAGCGTGGCTCGTCACGCGGCTAGTAGCACAGGGAGAAGCAGCGGCCATAGTTACAAAGACCGACAGCTTCTTGTGATATTAATTATTTAATTGATTGATTGATAGCGTAATGACGTCAATTCGTGGAGGACTCGAAATGTGTGCTAGAAGACGTTTTACATATCACGAGAATGCATCACCTTGAAATACAACTTGCACTAAATCACCGGCCAGGGTACATTTATGTCTGAGCTATCTAGCTACGCCCACAGCCAAATATAGATATATATATATATATATATATATATATATATACTAGGATCCATGGCCCGTCCATCGTGTACGGGCAAGATACTGTAGTGTAAAGATAGGTCTGTGGACACGTCACGTGCATCTTTGTTGCGAGGTCCCGGATATTCTGAATGAATTCGAATCTTGTTCTTCGCGCTTGTTTCGATAGAAATCGACACACTCCCCGTGTAGCGCTTGCTGCAGAAAACGTGTAGGTTGGATTCGGTGCAAATGCAATCAGAATTTGGAGAGAAACGCAAGCGATAGAAGAGTAAGTTTCGTCGGCAAGAGATATTCGATTGCTCGAAGCTTTGCGAAGGACGTCGATGCATAGGGTCTACACGGGACTGGTGCGGGCGTGTGTTCGAATGAACTGCAATGTGTAGCGTTTGCGTCGTCGAGAAATTTTACGCGTGGGTCGATCCCTCGAGAGGGGACCCGGTGCATTATTTTTTTATTTTTTACGCAAACCTTCCTCTGTGCGTGCCGAGTGTGCATGCCGATTTCGGTTGCGAACGGACAAAAGACGTGGCCGCCAAACGCGAACATACATACATACACACACACACACACACACACACACACACACACACACACACACACACACAGACAATTTGAGCTTTATATATTAGATAGGCATGTTGTCGTGCGCGCGTTAAACGTTTGACACGCCTACAAGGCGGGTTCAATTGTTTATTGAATGTGATTACCACTTGCATGCAAACTACCAGTAGTCAATTAACTAACATAAACTATCAACATAGCCAGACGATGCCTTGCGGTGTCTTTAAAAATGTGGAGCAATTACGTACAGTACAGTAACAAAACGCAATTATTAATTAATTAATTAAACTGCCAGTTTGCAGGTTGCTCATTCTATCGAATGACGAAGCCAGGCACAGGGGACACGTGCCCTCTTCAGAAAATCTGGTTTTTGTCGTCAGGCAGTGCCAGATTTTCCCGTCAACTTGCTTCAACTCTACGACTGCGACACAGTACCAGAGCCGGCGGAGCAGGGTAGGCCATGTGGGCCATGGCCTACCTATCGTTCGAAAATGGGACTTCCATCAACAGGCGTTTGGCAAAAACTTCCGGAAATGGTATAGGTGATTAAATAAATTAGATATTGTTCACCTCTACAGATGAGACAAACCAACCAACGTTAGACTACCTCTAGTAACGCTGTCTTTAGCCAGGCTCCACCCTAGCTCTACGGCTTTAGTCAAAAGTTGTCAAGTGGGCGGAACCTATCCAAGCAAGGCCTGGCTGGCCCACCCAACGTCTGGAGGTCTCCGCCGGCCCTGAGTACTGAGTAGTTGATTTTTACACTTCTGAGCCTTTCAAGCAATTAGAGCCTTCGTTCCAGACGCTCTCTCGTATGTACTACTGCACGTGACAGGTACATATGTGTACATGGGGTCAAAGTAGGTGGGGCGAGCGTCTGGAACCGAGGCTATCCAAGCATCCAAGTCAGTGCTCGTTAATTAATTCTTTGTAAATAGACATATGAAAATACTGTAATTGTGAAATTACCTAGCCTCGTTTTGGTTAGCTGTTGTCACTGAAATAGCTAGGTTGTAGACTCGTGATCATTCTCGCCGCGCTTTCGTCATCCCCGGATGTCTAGTCCCCAGCAATTTCTACGTCACTTTTAATTACTGAATCTGACGCCATGCTATTTTTGATTTGTTTTTGTGCCTTCTTCGATCGAGTTCTGGATCTGCCTTTAATTAATGTACGCCAACTGTATTTATTTAGTTATACAACTTGTGTTGAATTCATCATTCTCTAGACCTGCATATCATTTTCCAAAATTCTTCTCTAAATAGCGAGGATCCATCTAGGGACATCTTCCAACAAAATAGTCAAGATCTAGAAAACTTGTTGTTAATTAGAATGCTAAAAAGTACATAATAATTAATTGGCTTTCCTCTTTTACTTGTCTGGGCCCAGGATTTTTTAAAAGAGGGGTTGCAAATTTTGATAGACCACGCCTACTTCGGTCAACGCATTTGTATTGTTAGAGGTGCAAATGGCCCAGGCTTGTTACAGCTTAGCTAAAGTAGAAATGGCAACGACTATGACAACATATCTCTAGCAATGTGTCATTTTATAAACTCCCTAAATCATCAAAACTGTCTAACACAATCTAACTGCATCATGCCTATACACTACTGCTAAATAAATGTTAAGTAAACTACGGTGCAGCTATGTCTCTTTCTAACAAAGACTGTATCAACAATCTCCGAGCATGATTTTGTACAAACTTCGTCTGCTGGTACCCAGTGACGGGTCTTTGTAATTCATGGCAATAACTGATAAGTGTGCAAGACGCTCCTCTGCCATGGTAGACCTTGCTTAAGTCTTCAGTCTCCTCGGTAGAAAAATGACCTCTCTGCTTCTGCACTCGTGACATGCAGTGTACATGCTATCAATAGCAGACGATGAACATTCGGGTACAACCGAGAGTCACAGGCTTCCACAACCAGGAGAAGGTTAATTAATTGTTGGGTATGGCCTTCTTGCACTCTTGCTCTCTTTCCTTGCTTCTTGCATTTCCTGGTATTTGCTCTGCCATACTGACTGCCACCCTCTCACTTCACCTCCTAGAGACTTCGGGAATGGAAGATCGGCTTTCCATTGGGTCAACGTCGGAACGAACCAGAAGGGTAAGCACTACACACAACAATGCTCGGACATTATCTTGCTCACCATTAGATCGTTCGCGCAGCTGAAGAAGCAGGAAGTCTAGGAGGGGTATCGCAACGAATTGTTTGTAGTGCTCAATCGGTCTTCGACTACTAGTAGGTGTATTGCTCCGGTGTCGCTGTAAGTTCGTTTTTCTTGGAACACATTTAACGGATCCAATCCTGTCTGCGAGTCCCAGTGTCTTGATACCAGATGTCAAAGAGGTTGTACATATCCTGCCTTGTTGCCTTCATTCTTTCAGTTACGTACTGAGTGAACCATTGCCTAGACAACAAAGATATCCTGGTCACGAGTCTGGAGTTTCGCTGCCAGATATCTCACTTCGTCAAGAATCTGCTTAGTAATTTTTAATTAAATACTGGAAATGAGCACAACGCGGCTTCAAGACCTTGTGCTTTAACTCCGAAGCCAACAAAAGGGGGGGTTTCAACCCCCACAACCCCTACCCTAGATCCGCCACTGGGGCTCCACGATTTTTAGCCACAATTTGCCCCATCGCCGTGGAAACGGCAACCTACTGTCCTTGATCTCTATGTATACGCCAGCGAGACTGTCATGTGAGTTAGATAATTATTAGACTCGACCCAGCCTCTCTCCGCCTCACCCACCATAGACGCACGTGGATAATTTGCAGCCCCAGATGCGCTGCCATTACCCCTGGGCGAGGCTACGTCATTCCCCGGATTGTCAAGACGGCGAGGACTAGTCTCGCGTAGCCAAACCCCTCCCCTTCTTGATATCTACCGGCGGGAAAGCCGGGTAGCAGATAATTACATTAACGTAAACGTGTAATCAATCCCACGCAAGTTGATTGTTAGTTACACAATGGATCCGGACTGTTGTGCTTTGTGCTTGGAGTCTCTTTTCATCAAACGCAAAACAAAGTAAAAGAAACGGCTCTCGAAATGCTCAAGTAATGTAGACATCTTGGCAAGTGTAAGCTAGTCGGACATTCTTTTGTGGACCAGCTGATTACATAGAAGCAGCTGGGTCGAGCCTGTTTGTGATACATTGCCGAACGTAGCTTGCTTCGTTTCCTAGGCTAGATCAGCAAATTCAAGGATTGCGGGAAGAGATCGAGGCGATGGCACGGCAGGTGGAAATAATTAATTATGCAGAGGTTAGCGCGCAGTTTGCGTGAATTCGTAGCTAACTAAACGCCCTATACCAAGAACAATACCATACTATCGTAAAGTCTGTCCATTGATTGTTGTAAGCCTTCCAACAAGTGATTTCTCGTCGACAACAGAGAGAAGAATGTTTCCAGTAATTATCACCTGTCAGCTTAACCTTCATCTAATTACTAGTTGGAAAGACGTGGGCGTATGCCTGGCACCACTGCTTGTGTGCAATTACACAAGCAATTTCACCAAACCCTTCCCCGCCGGTAGATATCAAAAAGGGGAGGGGTTTGGCTACGCGAGACTAGGCGAGGACTAAGGAGTGACGAGGGCGGAGCTATGGATATTTGCAAACTGTGCATTTGGGCAAGCATCGCTCTTACAAACGCTTTGGATGACGAAGCTGTCGTCTACGTGAACGACTTGGGAGGCATCGAAGTGAAAGCAACCCTAGGAGGCGACATCAAGCTGCTCCCTGGATCTGGCGGTGCAGTCCACGTGGACAACACACGCCTGATAACAGACGGATTGAGAATCGTCAACTTCACTGACATCGCCCAAAATGTGCACGATCTGTGGAAAACAGTCAATCTATTGCAAACGGACAACAAACGGTTGTCTACAAATTTAAATAGTTCAATGCAGGTTACTCTGACTCTATCATATTGCACGTGTGCTGAAAAGTAAGTTATGTATTGTTGTCTCTATAGGCGCTGCAGCAAAGGGTTCGAGTTTTGGAAAACGAAAACAAACAGTTGAGGACAGCAAATGAGCAGCTGAAGCAAAATGTGACGGCAGTATCTAATGCGACACAGGTAAATTAGTCATTTTGTATGGGCAGAGAGCGGGTATCGTTGTTGTTGTTGCTTTTGTTCTCTGTTCTCCGAACTTCTCGAGGGGAGTGGCAGCTCTAGCCCTTCAGGCCACTTCTCATTAGTTATCCCGCCTACACGTCGCGCCCGTCTCATTATCTAATTATCTAATTGTCTAGCGCGCGCGCAAGGCAGTAGTCGCTTACCTATTATTTGCAATTGCAGCCATATCATAGCAGTAAAAATTGCAATTCATATATCTTTGATAAGCATATTAACTGCGCTTTCGGATGATATAATTTTGATAACTATTGTTACTTGTTTCGATAAGTGATTTCGACATCCAGTCAACGCTACTCTATTTGAGTCATTGCTGTCTTCACCAACGGCAAGATCTTCGTTGTGGTGCGTCGCATCGCCGTTTAGAGAGCTAAAAAATATATAAAATATTAGAAAACTGTTTGCATTATAGTAAAATACCACGTTCTGTAACGACAACATACGGGTACATATCCATAGCAACTGGTTACTATGGGCATAACTCAAATTCTACCCAACGGCTAGAGCCCGAACTTACAAAACACTTACTGAAACACTTTAAAAACAAGATCTGGCGAAGAAACGAAGCGATTAGACATCCAAATGCTCTACTTAGAGCGTGGCGACGTCGCTGTCTTCACCAACGGCAATTTCATCATTGTTCTCCGTCGCGTCGTCAGTCGAAAGCATAAAACACATCAATGACAGCAACAGGCGTTGTTTCTGACTCGAAAATCTTGGCGAAATCCCCAAAGTCACGGTAACGCGGCTAGACCGCCCAGACCAACGTGTCGGCAAAAATTGTTACCAAGCCGCATGCGCCACTAAAATATTGCCCATATGCGAGGACACGCCCAAAGGATGTGTCTAACGGCTAAAAATATTTTGATTGGCTAACAAAACGCCCGAAGCTGGATATTGAACGTCATAGTCACGTGGCCGGAAATAGGCCTTTGATGTCACAGGGTGTGGCATCTTAGAAAATGCGATATCTGGAGATTGCTACAACGTACACAGCTGAATGTAGGCTCATTCGAAAGGAAATGTATTAGCGATTCTTTTGAACTATAGTTTGTTGAGCGAAAGCAAGGCTCCATTTCGGGAAAACGGCCTACGTAGAGACGGGTACTAAACGGAGGCGGAGTTAGAAGACGGAGACACGTAAACAAACGTCACAATAGGGTCGGAATAGAAGGGCTAGATCTAACTATAGACTCAAAGCTCAAAGATAATTGAAGTCGAGGTGGTGAGTAGCAAGCAATTAGAACTGCCCCTCACTCGAGGTTGAACAATCTAAAATTTTTTTAGCAAGTGACACGCTCACGCACTACAACTTTAATTGTGCAGCTACGTATACGTATACACGTGATGGAACGTAGACCATGCGACGCGGGACTGGTTGGTTTGAATAATTTTATGTAAGCAGTTGTACGTCCCACCTCTAGACAAAGTTTGAAATTATAAGATACCGACGTAGGAAGCGAGGGATAGGGTGTAGGAATTGAAATTTTCTATGCCATGCAGTGACTCTTGCAAATATGTTTACGGTCTGGCAAGCGAGGTAGTTAATTAATGACATTCACAGTACAGCCTCCCCCTGCTTGAACGTCTTCCTACGCCACTGTACGAGCCATATATATATATATATATATATATATATATATATATATATATATATATATATATATATATATATATTTACAATGGTTCATAATTGAATAAAGATATAGTCCCACCACCTAAAGATGAGCGCAAAATACAACTCTAAACATAGGTGGTGGGACTATATCTTTATTCAATTATGAACCATTGTAAAAAAATATACATATATATGTATATATATATATATATATATATATATATATATATATATATATGTATACATGTATATATATATATATCAATTTTTAATTGAGTATACTGTTGAAATTGCGTAGGTTTTCTGCATGTTTGCATGCGTGGCGATGCAGGTATCAGATTAGTCTACAAGTTTCTGTTAATTAATTAAAGTAATTGGTTAGAGGTACATCAAATTATTTCTGTACTATATTTTACTGTACTGTCGTTTACAGTACGTAGTATAGCACTGTTTGTACGCTTAGCTAGCAATGATAGGGTATCATGCTCTTCGATCATTGTACTGTATCAATCAGGGTGCCCAATTAATTAAACCACGTGATGATTTGTACCCAATCAATCGAGAGTGCTTTGTACCTCCATCAATGAAAGTGCATAAACATTATAAATTAGTGCATAGTAGGTTTTGCTCGTGGCATCTCCTATCTAGTTAATTAATGTAGAACTGGACATGTTGTATTGAGTGTGGAATTCTAATCGATGAGACGTGCAATTTACCAGTTTAATTAATTAACCCATGCAGTATTGGTGTGTGTTCACGTGCCAAACACATGTATGAACGATTTGTTTATTCAGTTGCTGCTTCTCTAGAACCTCAATCAACAAGCTGCAAGAGCACCCATTGGCTCTCTTCAAAATCCAGCACAGTCGTGCCAGCATCTTCTGGATACCGACAAGCATGCACCCAGTGGTGAATACTGGATTCAACCTCAAGGGGCGAACAAAATGCAAGTCTATTGTGAGATGGATGTACGTGGAGGTGGATTTACGTTTGTCTCAACCCGGGCAGTGACCGCTAGTGCAACATCATCAAGCATAAGTCAGCTGATGACCAACAAGTCGTCTGTACTCTTTCGTTTTGTGACTGATAAGTTTGAGCAGTACTACTCAATCGTCGAGCAACTGGACAAGTTCAAAAACAAGCCTTTGTCTGTTGCACAAAACAGTAATGCTGGCTATGCACAACCAATCAACAAAGGCACAATTGGTGCTGCAGGTTACCTATTTGTTGGCGTACTCGACGCTGTGACAGCTAGTGTGAAAGGTACACTGCAGGGATACAAATCCAACGGAATTCCAATCACCTTCACCAACTGTGATGGCAACCCGAATTCATACATTGCCTTGTTTCCAAATCATGATGAGTTGTCTCCAAGTTCATATCATGTACCGCTTGGCTTTTTTAATAGGTGGAGTAACACCTTTACTGCAATACCAGCAAGTCTCAAGATGCCTCGAAAGTATTTCTTTTTCACAGAGATGCACTTTGGAGGTTGTGGTGTTTACTCCTCCAGTGATAATTGGGGTTCCGTAACAGCATCTGCCGTTGGGGTTCGTTGATGCAGCAACATGCAGCAATGAATCAATGAATGGAAATGTAGACTACAAAAACAGGTTGTTATTGCATGCTTTCATTTGTCAATTATTGCAACATTGCCATCTGAGGCGCTTCTTCTGTTCTACTGCATGTCTGCTTTAGTGGTAACTTGAAATTCCGGTTTTTATAAATTCAATGTAGCAACTGCTTTAGTATATGCATTGCTTTGGTATCTGGTTCAGTAAGTCCTGAAGTCAGTAAGTTATTAGACGGTTGTATACTGGCGCAGTGAGCCACAGATAACACATGAATGCTTCATCAAATGCTTTTCAAACATTACCTGCTAGAGCTGCTTGCTTTTCTTCTTATTTCCTACTCTCCACCCATCACGTGCAGAGAGCACTCTGGCGTACCAAGATTGTCCTGCGGCTCTGCTGCAGGCCTGGCTCTGCTGTGCCTCTATATACGGCTCTGCTGTATATATATATATATATATATATATATATATATATATATATATATATATATATATATACACACACACACACACATTATAAAGACGTTTTTGTTGTGTGTGTGCGTGCGTGCGTGCGTGCGCGCGCGTGTGTGATTAACATCAATGCTGTCTCCATTGACGATATTCCCATTGTGTCTTCCTTGACCTGATCTCCGTCAAACGACGAGTTGTCTATTCCCGTTTCTGAAGAGGAGATCAAATCAGTCATCTCCCAGTTAAGATCGGGGAAAAGCACCTGGTATAGATGGACTCTCCTTAGAGATGCTCAGTTTGCGTGAGGATGTGACTAGTCGTTGGCTAAACTTTATGTTAGATGTCATTTGGGCGACTGGATTAGTTCCGGCGGACTGGCAAAGTCAACTTCTTGTGCCCCTGCACAAGAAAGGAAGCCGTACCATCTGCAATAACTATACCGTGGCATTGCCCTTTTTAAGAATACCTGGGGCGCGTTCGATTGGGCTCTTCCAGCCTCTTCCAGAAGAGCCTGAAAGAGCACGCTCATCTTTCAACCTCTACCAGCTCCTACGCTGGTAGAGGCTGGAAGAGGGGAGTGCTCTTCCAACGAGCAGTAGAGTCGGTAGAGTTGGCTTTTTCGACTATAGCGGCAGAACTGTACAAGTTGGAAGAGTGTCGTGCACACGGAGCCTCTTCTGGAAGAGGCTGGAAGAGCCCAATCAAACGCGCCCTGGTAAGGTGTTTGCCAAAAGCTATCCTAAATCGGCTCCAGCCCAGACCAGAACAACTCCGTGAAGCCAGTGTGGTTTCCGTCGCGGTAGAGGTTGTGCCTACCAACTTTTTTCTCTTCGATTATTGATGGAGAGAGCACGAGAATATCACCGTCCCACGCCTATCTATGCTTGTTTTTGTTGATTTAAAAAAGGCAATACTATTTGGCACATCCTTCATTATTTATATCAATTGCCTCCCAAGTTGCTGGCCATTATTTGTGCCAACGAGAATTCCAGCGCTGCAGTACAGGCTTATGGAGAGGTATCGGACAAGTTCCCTGTCACCAACGGTGTCCGGCAAGATTTGTTTTGGCACCTGCCTTATTCAATCTGTACTTTGACATTAATTGCCATTCACATGGCTCTGGATGAGTACAGATGACGAGGAATGGGCATCAACGTAGCCTACCTTCGTGGTGCTGATCTTGTTGGGAACATGAAGACCTTGAGGTTTGAATCTTTGGTGACTGATCTGGAGTATGCCGACGATACGGCTCTTCTCTCTGACAATTGGCTTGACCTCACCACAATTAATGTTGGATTCCCTATCAAACTGCTTTAAGAAACTGGGTCTTGCTATTAGTTGCAAAAAGACGAAAACCTTAGCAGTTCTACCATCTGAGTGCTCACACATTTAAACTCCTGTAACCATCCACCTTGTGCCAAGAGACGAGCCTATTGAAGGTCTCTCATATCCAGTACTTGGGCAGAATTGTTCCAAATGATTGCGGATTGGACACAAAAATTAATTCCAGAATCTGTAAAGCCTCATATGCCTTCCAGTCACTCTGTCGGATCTTGTGGTACCAACGTAAGATCAAGACCAGCACCAAGGTTCGTCTTTTGAACAGTGCGATCCTTCCAACCTTGCTGTATATGGTCTCGAGTGCACCGTCCTCCTTGAGCCTCATGCTCGTCGTCTTGAGTCCTTTATTATTCGTTGCCTTCGAAATATATTGGGGATCTCGGTCAGAGAGCAGAAGCGTCACACTACGATACGCAAGGTAGCCAAACAGCAAAGGATCTCATCAATTATAATTCTCTTACAACGTCGTCTCCGTTTTCTTGGACATCTCTCAAGGATGTCCTATGATTGCTACCCAAGCAGCTTCTTGTGTCTGCTCTTGTTGGTTGCAAGCGCAATGTTGGTGGACAGAAGCGTCGCTGGAATGATGTTGTATCTGGTGACCTCAAACAGTGTAACTCAGTGACGTATTTAGAGTAGGTGTTGTGGGGTTTGCAAACCCCCTTTTGTTAGCCTCGAAGTCGGAGTTAAAGCACAAGGTCTTAAAGCCGCATTGTGCTCATTTCAAACGGTGGCAGTATTTAGAAAACTAAGCAGATTCTTGACGAAGTGAGAGATCTGGCAGCGAAACTCCAGACTCATGACCAGGATATCTGTTGCATAAGGAATGGTTCACTCAGTAACTGAAAGAATTGAGGCAACAAGGCAGGATATAGTACACAACCTCTTTGACTTCTGGTATCAAGACATTCTGCGACTTGTAGACAGTATTGGATCCGTTGAATCTGTTCCAAGTAAAACGAACTTACAGCGAAACCGGAGCAATACACCTAGTTGGAGTGCGATTGAGGATTACAAATGATCCGTTGGGAGACCCGGCCCTCCTAGACTCCCTGCTTCTTCAAATGCGCGAACGACTTAATGGTGATCAAGGTAATGTCCGAGCATTGCTGTGTTTGTTGCCTACCCTTCTGGTTCGTTCTGACGTAGATGGAACGTTGCACTGGCAAGCCGATCTTCCATTCCCGAAGTCTCTACGAGACGAAGTGAGAAAGTGGCAGTCAGTATAGCAAAGCAAATACAGTGTACCAGGAAATGCAAGAAGCAGGGAAAAAAGGGCAAGAGTCAAGAAGGCCATAAAACCGTCTAATGGCCTTGGGAGCCTGTGACTCTCTGTTGTACCCGAATGTTCATCGTCTGCTATTGATAGCATGTACACTGCCTATCACAAGTGCAGAAGCAGAGACGCCATTTTCTCTACTGAAGACTTAGGCAAGGTCTACCATGGCAGAGGAGCGTCTTGCAAACCTATCAGTTATCGCCATGCATTCAAAGAGCGGGTACCAGTAGACGAAGTTCGTCACGCCTTTGTACAAAATCATCCACGGAGATTGTTTCTACCGTCTTTGTTTGAAAGAGACATAACTGCACCGTAATTTACTTAACGTTTATATAGCAGTAGTATAGGCATAGATTCTGTTAAACAGTTTCGGTGATTTAGGGAGTTTATAACTTAGAGATATGTTACCATAGTTGTTGCCATTTACTTTAGCCAAGCTCTAAGAAGCCTGGGCCATTTGCACCTCTAACAATACAAGTGTGTTGATTATCGAAACCTGCAACCCCCTTTTCAAAAATCCTGGATCCGCGCCTGTAACTTGTTAGAATCCTGGGGGGAGAAAGCTGAAGAACTCTTGGCGCTCCATCATCAAACGTAAACTGCAGAGCATTTGAAAAGGAAGCAGAAGCAAAGAGACCTCAGGGATGACAGAAAACGACAGCGTGAACAACGACTCGTAGAAACGGCGAGTCTTCTGCTCTGTAACCACTCTGGCTGCTCATTTCAGGCATTTAATTAACAAGGCAGGTTTCTACCGCTTCAAGGATTCCATGTCTGTTTTGTCATCAGACTTTCAAACAACAGGGTCTCTATCACCAGCGTTTTTGTCGAGATAGACTTCGAGCAGTGTAGACTTGATGTTTTTGGCCTGCATCTCCTGTACCCTCATGGTAATCATGGAGCGCAAGCAGCAAATGGATGGATGGATGGATGGATGGATGGATGGATGGATGGATGGATGGATGGTGTGTGTGTGTGTGTGTGCGTGCGTGCGTGCGTGTGTGTGTGTGTGTGTGTGTGTTTTAGTGTGTGTGTGTTTTAGTGTGTGTGTGTGTTTTAGTGTGTGTGTGTGTGTGTGTGTGTGTGTGTGTGTGTGTGTGTGTGTGTGTGTTTTAATGTGTGTGTGTGTGTGTGTGTGTGTGTGTGTGTGTGTGTGTGTGTGTGTGTGTGTGTGTGTGTGTGTGTGTGTGTGTGTGTGTGTCTTAGTGTGTGTGTGTCTTAGTGTGTGTGTGTGTGTGTGTGTGTGTGTGTGTGTGTGTGTGTGTGTGTGTGTGTGTGTGTGTGTGTGTGTGTGTGTGTTCGAAGTACTCGAGCGGTCCTGTACGACGGATTAATTGTATGAGTGGCAGTATCTGCCTGTCACGAGTGCCTCCTTAACCATTTTCACTTTTACCCTTAATTAATTAACTTCCACCATCTACGTTTCAGAAGAAAATCGTAACGAGTGGGCTCCATGCACATAGTTGACATTATGCAAAGGATTGAGTGACTCACTTAATAAATTAATAACCGCCCACAACTGGCAAAAGCAGTTCAGTCCAGTTGGTAATAAAAACGTGATTTCAATATTGGAACTACCTGATTCAGATAGCGTCAGTACGTCTAGTGCAGTCTTCTGAGCCAGTCAGTTGGCAGTATCAAATAATTAGTAAATCTTTAGGCGACATTTCTCAACAAAACAGTCAAAAAAAGCTCTGGAAAACTCTAGCTAGGCTAGCGAGTCTGTCACGTGAGTTATGGATGTCTTTAACATTGGCAAACTGTGCATTTTGGCAAGCATAGCTCTTACAAACGCTTTGGATGACGATGCTGTCGTCTACGTGAACGATTTGGGAGGCATCGAACTGAAAGCAACCTCAGGAGGCGACATCAAGTTGCTCCCTGGATCTGGCGGTGCAGTCCACGTCGACAACACACGCCTGATAACAGACGGATTGAGAATCGTCAACTTCACTGACATCGCCCACAATCTGCACGATCTGTGGAAAACAGACAATCTATTGCAAACGGACAATAAACGGTTGTCTACAAATTTAAATAGTTCAATGCAGGTTAACTCTAAACTCTGTCATATTGCACGTACGAGAGTAAACGGATTGGTGACGTTGTTGTCTCTATAAGCGCTGCAGCAAAGGGTTCGAGTTTTGGAAAACGAAAACAAACAGTTGAGGACAGCAAACGAGCAGCTTAGGCAAAATCTGACGGCAGTATCTAGTGCGACACAGGTAAATTAGCCATTTTCTATGGGCTAAGAGCGGGTATCGTTGTTGTTGTTGTTGCTAATTGCTCTCGAGGGGAGTGGCAGCTAGATACAACTAGATTCAAGATCAAAGAAGCCGAGATGGTGATTATCAAGCAATTATAAGTCAGCTGCCACTCACTCGAGGTTGAACCGACAATTTCTAAAGTCTAATACCCGCTGTACACTCATCTTGATACGAAATGGACCCGCTGTAGACTCGTAAATAACTGATTGATTTAAGTGCAGTTCCAAACACGCGTGACGGTTTGTATCTGCGACGCGGGACTGGTTGGTTTGAATAAGCAGTCATCTCACCTCTATAGACAAAGTTTGAAACCCATACAGTGATACTCTAGATCAAGGGACATACTTTGACCACGCCCCTCAAAAGTGAGGGGCTGATCTACCTCTAGAGGCATACACCTCTAAAGCCACCTCTAGAGCCATACACCTCTAAAACCACCTCCAGCCCCTGTTGCAACGCCCTTGTACAGTACTATATCAATTTCTAATTGAGTACTGTTGAATCGCGTAGGTTTTCTACATGCATGGCCATGCATTTAGTCTACAAATTTTCTGTTACGCCGTCTGGTGTAATTGGCTAGAAGGTACACATGTGTATCCAATTATTTCTGTGGTATCATTTACAGTACTACTGTACTAGCGCTGTTCTACGCGTAGCAACACTACAAAGGGTATCACGCTCTTCATTGTACTATATCAATCAGGATGCTCACACCACATCGACAATTTGTACCCAGTCAAGGGTGCTTTGTACCTCCATCGATGAAGGTGTAATGAATGTTTCTACTAGTAACGGTGTATACAAATTATAAATTATACATAGTGGGTTTTGCTCGTAGCATCTCCTGTCTAGTTGATGCAGAAGACTGGACACGTTCAGTGTAAATTAGTAAATAAGTTAATTATGAAGTGTGTAATTCACCAGTTTGACGCCCAGTAAGCTAAAATAGGTCCTTGATTGCTATGTACATGTGCCTAATTGTGCATGCGTGAATGATTATTCAGTCGCTGCTTCTCTAGAACCTCAATCAACAAGCAACAAGAGCACCCATTGGCTCTCTTCAAAATCCAGCACAGTCGTGCCAGCATCTTCTGAATGTGGACAAGCATACACCCAGTGGTGAACACTGGATTCGACCTCTAGGGTCAGACAAAATGCAAGTCTCTTGTGAGATGGATGTACATGGAGGCGGATTCACGTTTGTCTCAACCAGGGCAGTGACTGCTAGTGCAACATCATCAAGCATAAATCAGCTGATGACCAACAAGTCGTCTGTACTCTTTCGATTTGTGACTGATAAGTTTGAGCAGTACTACTCAATCGTCGAGCAACTGGACAAGTTCAAAACAAGCCCTTGTCTGTTGCACAAAACAGTGATGCTGGCTATACACAACCACTCAACAAAGGTACAATTGGTGCTTCAGGTTACCTATTTGTGGGCATACTCGACGCTGTGACAGCTAGAGTGAAAGGTGCACTGCAGGGATACAAATCCAACGGAATTCCAATCAACTTTACCAACTGTGATGCCAACCCAAATTCATACATTGCCTTGTTTCCAAATCATGATGAGTTGTCTCCACGTTCATATCATCCACGGAATGACTTTTTTGATAGGTGGCGTAACTCCTTTACTGCAATACCAGCAGGTCTCGAGATGCCTCGAAAGTACTTCTTCTTTACAGAGATGCACTTTGGAGGTTGTGGTATTTACTCCTCCAGTGATAGTTGGAATTTCGTGACAGCATCTGCCGTTGGGGTTCGTTGATGCAGCAACATGCAGCAATGAATCAATGAATGGAAAATGTAGACTACAAAACAGGTTGTTCTTGCTTTCATTTGTCAATTATTGCAACATTGTCAATTTGAGTCTCGTC
>CAXXBX010000092.1:0-24454 GCA_964274945.1 Dehalococcoidia bacterium
ACACACATTACACTGATATATGTAAATGTTGTAAACAGGTTATTTATTGATGGTTGAATATGTTCCATTGAATGCAGATTACATGCCTCATATATTGGTGCAATGTAAACAAATCAAATTTTGTGTAGTTGGTGAAGCTTTGGCAAGGATGATGTCTGAACAAGGAGCTCGACTCATTATTTCATCTAGAAACAAAGAAGAGCTTGAGGACATCCAAAAGTCAATGAACAATGGACACAATGTGAAGTTTGTCTACATTTCTGTTTACATGTAATAAATAGATGAGTTCAGACAGACAAAGAGACAGATAGACAGACAGACAGACAGACAGACAGACAGCATTTATTAGAGTTTTAGTAGTATTCGATCTGTATGTGTCAGTAGATGAACATCTAACTTAGCAGTTTTACCTATAGTGTTCCTGTAAAATTTTGCTTTTTGTGTTCAATAGTGAAAGAAGACAGACAGACAGACAGGCAGGCAGGCAAGCAGACAGACAATCAGACAGACAGATAGACAAACATACACACAGGGAGACAGACAGACACATAGACACAAAGACAGACAGACAGACAGACGCAAAGACAGACAGACAAATGTACTGTCAGACACACAGACAAACGTACAGACAGAAACACACACAGATGTACAGACAGACAGACAGACAGACAGACAGACAGACGTACAGACAATCATGCTAACAGACAGGCAGACACACAGACAGACTGACAGAGAGACAGATACACATACAGAACGACTAACAGACAGACTGATGTACAGTTTACGTTTGTCAATGTCTTGATATCTGAGTCTATTGCATAGCGACTAATTTTTACCTTTTGTTCTGTTTTCATTTTTTCTATGTATATGTAATAAATAGATTTGATTTTAATAAGTATAATGTATTGTTTGATCTACAGGGTGTTGGTTCTTGATTTATCAAACATTCCAAATGCACCAGAATTGGTGAGGCAGGCATTGGACATGTATGGACACATCGACGTGTTGGTGAACAATGCAGGCATATTCTGCCGGGTTCCAGTTGAAGAAGTGACCGACGACTTGCTGAGAAAGATAATGGAGGTAGACTTCTTTGGTCAGGTGGCTCTCACACAGGCGGTTTTACCAGGTAATAAAATTAATTAATTTTATATATGTATTATTTGCAAATATTACACATTCATGTGTGAATCATGATTAGTTATTGTTCATTGAATATTATAACAATACTTATATAATTTCCAAATAATATACATTGTCAATTGATTCATTTATTTATTTGTTACCTGTACTTTAATTTTTAATTAAATAATTAATTTATTTGTTACCTATACATTGGTAATTATTAATTATTTATTTATTGCATGTACATGGTTAATTAATTAATTAATTATGACATGTACATTTTTAATTAATTAATTGATTAATTTATTTACTTATAAACTGTACTTTGATAATTAAATAATTAATTTACTAGTTACCTGTACATTGTTAATTAATTATTTTATTTATTTATTTATTACATGTACATTTTCATTTACATATTTTAGTTAAGTATTAACTTTACATTATTAATTAATTTATTCATTTACATGTACTAGTAGTTTTTGAAAATTTAGATATGCTGGAGCGTAGGTGTGGTCAGATTGTGAACGTTCTCTCTGTTCTTGGGAAATTTGGTTATCTATTGAGGGCACCTTATTCAGCTGCCAAATTTGCTTTGAATGGATATATGTCTACTCTTCGACTTGAGGTATGTGGTCATGCATCTATTGGAATTGAGAGAATTTTTTGATTATATATATGACGGCCTTGCATTGTGACTTCTTAGAGGATTGCATGTAGACGTAGACATAAGTGTAACACACGCACGCACACACACACACACACACACACACACACACACACACACACACACACACACACACACACACACACACAATGAAGTGAACAAACTACTTGACCAATTGCAACAAAGTTATTTTAATTTGATTAGAAGGATGAAGCTGTGATAGTGTGACATTACTCAGACAAGACCATTTGTTGTTTAAATACTATTTGATCTAATATTTTTTTCTCTTTTCAGATGACCAGCAAGGGCATTTCAGTGTGTAACATAATGCCTGGTCCTGTTATCACAAATGTCAGTAAGAATTCTCTTCTTGCCGATGGCAAAAGCATTTGGAAAGACAGACAAACTTATTGCAACCGGAATGAAGGTGAAGAGGTGTGCCGAGCTGATCATCAAGGCAATGGCATCTAATGTGCAAGAGGTGATGTAATTTTGAATTCGTTGAATTGTAGTGATGATTGTAGAATTTGTAGTTATGTCAGTCTGTTGGTGACTGTTCCTTGTGTGATGTTTTTATAGGGTTGGATAAGCACACAGCCAACTCTCACAGTCACGTATACATCACAGTATGCACCTAGTTTGCTCAATTGGATGATAACAGAGAAACGTGTGAAAGCACGACGAAGTGATTTGAAGGCCGAGTTACAGCGATCAGAAACCGCATCTTAACAATTGGTACTTTTTATGTGATACTGTGAACGTTTTTGAATTTGTATCACATTTTTAGTTTTTGTCTGTTTCTGTTTGGTTCATCACTTTGCTAGCACACGTTATCCTATATAAGTGTGTTTGCATTGATGGTCTTGACACTGATGGTCAAGCAGAATTGCATATACTTAGTGAGTCTTTCTTGCATACACAACTTAGTTTAGTTGTTTTGTTAATTGTGAGAGCGAAGGGGTATAATTGTCATGTGCCTATTATTTTGATGTACCATTGAGTAAAGGCACTTTCAGTGTGAGAGCAGTTTTTGTCTCAACACTATATGCAAATTGATTGAGTGAAAACTCAACAGTTAATTGAGCCTGTCAGATTGATAGATGTCTCTTGATGATAAGTGTGTGTGTGTGTGTGTGTGTGTGTGTGTGTGTGTGTGTGTGTGTGTGTGTGTGTGTGTGTTTGTGCAAATGTATGTGCGTATGTTGGTGTGTATGTATTATATAGAACAAACATAATTAAGTAAACTGTGTCCAAAAATGTTTTGAAACTCAATCCTGCTAGATAGGTGTCTCAGCTATACTGTTTTGTTGTTTACCACAATATTGATCAAATATTGACAATTGTACAGGCATATCAATTCGAATTTACTATTGATGACGTTTCATGCAGGTTTGTTTTCTAATACTTTGCTGTCGATCTTCTCCTAGTTGTAGCATCAGATCGACCAGAAAATTTCTTTGCTTCAAGTTCCTACACCTGCAATTGATTTCGTATTGTAGCTAAGTTACATACTGAAACAAACGCATATAATGTCTCTATTTGATTTCAGTGCTAATGTTTAGAAGAGCACAATTTGTGAGTATGGCTATGCTGTACTTGGTGTCTGTTTCAGAATTACAGACATCCCAGTCTTTGTTGTGCGTGAGGTTTGCCGTGTAGCTGCTCATAGATGATCTGATTTGGCTAATTGCTATTACTTGGGAGTTGTTGAGGTGGACTGGGCAACAGTGGTTAACACTGACATTACATTTGAAAGAGTGATCTGCACTTGGAATAAGAAAGGTGATCAAGAGCCCACACTCTACAAGTTGCATACTGATAGTGGTAGAGCGTACTGTTGGGAGCTCTCAAACACGAGTAGCTGATCGAATGAGACAGTTGGGAATCGATCAGATTCTATTAATTAATCAATTGTAGCTACATTCCGAGTTGCTTACCTATCACTAATTAGCTGTTTAGCTTTGTATCAGTATAGGTCAGAGTATTCTGCATCCTTGGATTACAAAATGTTTGCAATAACTAAACCTTTTGCATTTTATATTATGTTTGAATCTAAAATTAATTAATTAATTAATTAATGCTGACACCAGTCAATCATGTGAGTATATTGTGGCTCTTTTAGCTTTGCTTGTATTTGATAGTGTGACTGTTTTGTTTTAAGTATTGTAATTTATTCTAAACTGAGTCAGTTACTGGAGGCTTCGTTTAGATACAATCATTATCTCTTGATTTTCACGTGGTGGGGCGTGGTCGCATTCCACGATAGCTTCGCTTTCAATTTTCGTCATTATGCCGTCGATTTGAACAGTTGATGAAGAGCTCATCGTGTTAGTGAACTCCTAGGAAGACGTTTCTGACTGGCGAGAAGGCTGCCTAGCTAGCCATTTGATTTTCACGTTGTCGGGCCTCGCAGACACCACCAGGCACTTAGAGCAAGAAGAAAATCGATTGTAAATACATCCTTGCGAATTTCGAAGGGCGATTTGGCACACATGTATTACGTCGTCACAGCAACAGGAAAATGTTGATTTCAACTACAGGAGTACCCCCAAAAAGGAAACTTCCAGACATGGAACACGCCCCTTTATCTGTCAAGGTAATAATTGTAGGCACAGAGCTACCTAGTAGTTCCAGCCCTAGTATCAAACACACTTACTCTCCTTCAAGCCAAGACTGTGATTACCACATCATAACTACAACCATATACAACTATTTACATTAATTCTTCTTGATCCTCCAGCCTTTCACGTTTTAATCTACTTACCTCTAGTCTACATCATTCACCTAACATACTATACTGATGATAAACCTTAAAACAATTTCTGACCAGTAAAACATAAAAAATACCACAATCTACACAACAGATATAAATACATGTTCGATGGTTCTCCAGTAACCTACATACAATACACCTAAAAATAATGACAGTCGATTGCAGTACTGGTAGATGCTATGTTTGCATACTGTCGTCCTGAACAAGTTTTTAGCATCCACGCCGGCATGTGATACATTGGCTTCATGTAGTCAGGAGCCGCAGCGACGTTGCCAGGTCGCCCTCCAGCGCGCTGAGCCTGGTACTCGTTGCTGGCACTTAGACCAGCAACTAACTCTTCGACCAGCTTCAGAATGAAATTTTTATGAGTGATTTAAAGATAGGTGACTATTAATATCAACTGTACAACTCATATAAGCAAAATCACCTTGTTGTCTGTACAGCTTCTATATAAGATGTACAAATTGGTGGTAGCGGTCTCGAGGAAGTTGAGGAGGTAAACCATAGGTCAACAGAAAATCTTCGTCAAGACCGCATACAAGCTGTTCATCTGGTCGAAGAGGTCGACACCTCCCATGAGCTTGTTGTAGTCTGGAATGACTGCAGGTGCTGGCACTTCCTTTGCTGCATCTGAAAGAGATCATGTCAACCTGCAGCACATCTACTTAGCTAAACTAAAGTCCTATACCCCCGGTGGCCTTGCTCCTACGCTCCACGATGTTGCCATCATACGTGCCAGCGTGTATGGTGGTGAGCAAGGCACAATCCACGCTATCTTTCCAGACTACATAGAGGCACTGTCTCTCTCTGGTCCACCTCCAGGCACAATTTGCCCTTCAGCTAGGGTGGAAACCACGACTTAATCAACGTATTATGCCAGCTGCTTTTCTTGTGTATGTCTCTCAGCTTTTCAAAAACTTGTTCTAAAGAACAAACAACATTGGTGGAAATCTCCTCAATCAAACAAACAAACACAACCAAACACTACTTGATGAATAATCGTTGTCAAGGTATAGATGGTACCCTTTGTCGAGAGACCTTGCTGGTGCGTCAGGGTTACGGGGTTGCAGGAGCTCCATGACAACCCTGGAGGTCAAGCGCCTTCCTGATAGCCAAGGTATACCTCAAAATCAACAACGTAGCCGCCTCCCATGGAGAAGTTTGGGTCCCATGATGTTGCTAGGACCTATAGCTTTAACCCCCATTTGATGGGTTTCTGGGCATGTGCTGTTTCATACCAGATCTACCTGTGAAAAAATGCATTAGAACAAACAAACACAACAACCAAGTGCCAGCAGATTACCTTTAAACGGGAGCATTCGTTCGTCTATGCAAATGTTCTGGCCGGGATTGTAGAGCTGGCAGCAGGTGTGCTTGATCTGAAAATGTAATTGCAATGACATCTGCATTATTATAAAACTTACGCTGCACTTACATGGTGGAGAGCAGGACAAAACTTAAACAGTCTCTGTCCTCAGGCACACCTGCATTGTACCGTTGCTGGTCTACTGGTTGCTGGTCTGCCGACGGTTGAGCTGGTCTGGCTACTGGTAGTGCTGGTAGTGCAGCTGCTTGTGGTGCAGCTAACTGCTGGCGCAGCTGCTGGTGGTGCAGCTGCTGGTAGTTCAGCTGCTGCTGGTTCAGCTGCAGCCAGACCAGGTGCAATCTGAGGAAGCCTTGCTTGTGTAAAAGTGTTCATCTATTCACAACTTACATCAAAACTTTACTGACAAACAGCTTGCCTATAGACAATGACATACCATAAATGCTCGCATGACATCACAGACTTGAAATCAACGTGTCCAAGAAATCGCTTATGAGATCAGTAGTCTGTTATAGCTGGCAACCGGACAATTCTCATGCCCAAGGAGACCAAACAAGGTCTCCAGCTCCTGTGGGTAGATGTCGTGCTGCCACTGGCAGTTCAAAGACTCAGCACGATATCGCCCCTTTGTGTTGGTATGCCGAGCAATATCCTGGAGGACAGCATCGAGAAAGACACGAAACAATTGGATTGGTGATGGTCCCACCATAACTGCAGGAAGCTGCAGGGTTCGAAAAATGTGTTTGAATCTAGTCGCCAGTTTGGCAACCTAGAGGAACGGGTGGTCGCCAAACTTTCACTAGTTTCTAAGTCAGAGATTCCAGAAGTAAACAAGTCATTACTATCACTGTTGAGACCCTTTCCCAGATTCTCATATTTGACATTAAATTAAGACCTAACTAGGAATTTGCAGTAATGTTGGATGAACATCGGCTAGTAAACACTTCAATCTACAGTGTGGTACTTGGGGTTCTCTTTATGTAATAGTATGAGTATTCATATTTTATAGAAACTTTCCACTAATTGTATAGCTACAACCAAACAAAATGTGCTTGTGTGGTTTTGTAATTTAATAACGTGATTATGTGGTTTGTCATCACATCCACATCCTGGCTATCCATCAATAAGACATGAGCATTCTTTGAGAGTTTTTTAAATTAAATTCTCTATATGACTCAGTGCCACTACTGATTTGCTGAGTACAGGACATCCGGCAACTCTGGAGGGAAAACCCCACACCCCACGTGGTTTCCTATGGCTAGCTGTGTTAATCTCTGAAACGCCTAGATTTCACATGCAGAAACTTTTGTCTGAACAACCTTTCTTACTATGTAGCACTAGGAGACGTATGAGCTTCTGGACGTACACCTTGGTCTAGTTCTTTTGATAGAAAGACAGTCAGGCAGATTGCTGGGGAAAAGCTGTTTGTTTGGACACTTCCTACTCCCACCGTTTGCAAACATCTGCATAATAGTGTTTATTTGTCTCAATACAAGATGGTCAGATTCTTTGAACAGCATAGAAAAGAATCTAAATAGGCAGTTGCCGTCACCTTCAACTATGATTGGCTGAGAATTTCATGTTTCATTCGGGAGAAGCTGTTGCGCAACAGCGTCTTGTCAATGATAGAGCTTTTAACTTGGATTTGTTGGTGGAGCTTATGAAGGATAGGAGTGACCACAATTGTTTGGCGCGGCTGCGGGTCATTAGTTGGATTTGTCTGGAGCTGATGGCACAGACCAATCAGATCGGTACAGGCACTAGAGTCTGTAAAAACGATGGTGTACCAGAGAATAGCAATGACTCGCAATAGATTGCTAGGTGATACGTTGTTACAGGATATGTAAGAAGGTGCTAAGTAGGCGGCATACGTCACAAGAGTGCCACTAAATGGTAGAAGAAGAAAGCTGAACGCAAAACATCTGCTGAGCAGGTGGTTCGCATCCAAGAGCTGCTGCCACCAAAGACTAGAGACTACCAATATTTCTAGTCGCTAAATTGGCGACCACACTGTTCATTTAGCCAACCAACTAAAAGTGGTTGCCAAATGGTGACTTGGCGACGAAGCTGGGGGCCTGGATTTCTGGTAGGTTCGAAATCACAATTCTGAAATAATTCAAATTCAGTAATCAATGCTAAAGACACTAATTAGCATTAAGTTTGTACTGTGGCACACTTACCTGACACTCCAGACCCCCATCTGTATCCAGCAATCAGGATGATGGAGACCAAGACCAACCAGCCCTCTACAAAATTAATTAATTATTAATTAAAACTTGCCCTACACCAATAAATGCACATACTGTTCTTCTGCATCCCACGGCCTTCTTCTGCCCTTCGGAAGAGGCACATTAGGAAAGCAGGAGTCATGGTTTCAAATCCAAAACACACTGAATTAATCACATCAGACAAAGAGCAGATTTACTCATACCAGATCTACCTGTGAAAACATGCATTAGAACAAACAAACACAACAACCAAGTGCCAGCAGATTACCTTTAAAAAGGAGCATTCGTTCGTCTATGCAAATGTCTGGCCCAGATTGTAGAGCTGGCGGCAGGTTTGCTTGATCTGAAAATGTAATTGCAATGACATCTGCATTATTATAAAACTTACGCAGTACTTACATGGTGGAGAACAGGACGAAACTTAAACAGTCTCTGTCCTCAGGCACACCTGCATTGTACGATTGCTGGTCTGCTGGCGGTTGAGCTGGTCTGGCTGCTGGTGCAGCAGCTGGTGGTGCTGGTAGTGCAGCTGCTAGTGGTGCAGCTAACTGCTGGTTCAGCTGCTGGTGGTGCAGCTGCTGGTAGTTCAGTTGCTGGTGGTGCAGCAGCTGCTGGTTCAGCTGCAGCCAGACCAGGTGCGATCTGAGGAAGCCTTGGTGGTATAAAAGTGTTCATCTATTCACAACTTACATCAAAACTTTACAGACAAACAGCTTGCCTATAGACAATGACATACCATAAATGCTCGCATGATGGCACTAAACCACCGGCAAGACATCACAGACTTGTAATCAACGTGTCCAAGAAATCGTATATGAGATCAGTAATCTGTTATAGCTGGCAACCGGACAATTCCCATGCCCAAGAGGAGGCCAAACAAGGCCGCCAGCTCCTGTGGGTAGATGTCGTGCTGCCACTGGCAGTTCAAAGACTCAGCGCGATATCGTCCCTTTGTGTTGGTATGTCGAGCAATATCCTGGAGGATGGCATAGAGAAAAAAGACACGAAACAATTGGATTGGTGATGGTCCCACCATACCTGCTGGAAGCTAGGGGCCTGGATTTCTGGTAGGTTCGAAATCACAATTCTGAAGTAATTCAAATTCAGTAATCAATGCTAAAAATACTACTTAGCATCAAGTTTGTACTGTGGCACACTTACCTGACACTCCAGACCCCATCCATATCGCAGCAATCAGGATGATGGAGACCAAGACCAACCAGCCTTCTACAAAATTAATTAATTATTAATTAAAACTTGGCCCTACACCAATAAATGCACATACTGTTCTTCTGCATCACACGGCCTTCTTCTGCCTTTCGGCAGAGACACATTAGGGAAGCAGGAGTCATGGCTTCAAATCCAAAACACACTGAATTACCTACATCAGACAAAAAGCAGATTTACTGTTAACGTGTACTTCTTATTCCGGTCTGGATGGTAGAATGGAGCCACCCACTCCTTCTCTACTGGCTCCTTTACGTTGCCTGTAAAGGAGATGAAGGAGTTTGAAAATTCAATCCACACATACAGAAACCGCAAGCAATTAATACAAAACCAGAAACAAGATACCGTGGTCGAACAGTCGCTGCGCTTGGTCCAGGAACGTCGGCTGCGAGCAAGTCCGCAAACTCATCATCGTCACCCTCCTCTTCCTCCGCTCCTGTTACACCCGACTCGTCACTGCCAAGAAGAAGATTCAAAATCATACCAAACACAAAACGGTCGCCCTACTGTACACGTAGCCCTAATCAAAATTACGCGACCAGCTTCGAAAAAACGCGTTGCAGATATACCTCTACGCAGTTGCAGCGTTTACTTCTCTCTAGAAAACGATGCTAAGCAACACGACGAAATAGTTCGGCTGCGGTGCAACGGCCGACGCGAGGGCTGACGTCGTGCAAACCGGAAGTCGAAGAACACAGTCGAAAAACGTTCTAGCTCGGCAGATACAAAACAAAAATGAACAGAAGCACTTGCAAAGCTTACTCCGTGGGCTTGTCCTTTTCCTGATCGGACTCTTCAGCCCCCAGGACTGCAGCCTGGGCATCAATTCGACGCTGAAACTCATCGTCCCAATCAGAGTCATTATCGGTGACTCCCAACTCTTCCTCTTCATCACCGTTAAAGTCCACGTACTCCAAATTGAGCATTTCAGGATCGGCGACAGGCCTACGAACTCGCTTCGAAGCGCGACGACCCTCCATTGTTCTCGTAGGTAAATGGTGTGAAAATTCCAAGACTGCAAAGACAAGCTTCCCTGTGATTGGTCAAGCTTTGTGACGTAATTTTTGGACGTCAAACGATGCTAGCATCGCACCAAACAATCTCCTCGCGCTATGATGCGAGGTTCCCGTACGAATTTACAACGTCCGACAACCGACTGCCGGTCTGCATCTTCGTGTCTTTTTAGCTCTTTAAATTCTTGAAATCCGATCGTGAGGCTGGGAGAGTGCAAGCTCACAAGACTAGAACACGTCTACCTACAGGTAAGACAACAACAAGGTAACGTAAGAAAATGTAAATTCGACTGAGAGACCGACTACACAGAAACATGTACCCAGCTTGGCTCACTTGCAGGGTTGGTGTGCGAGTAAAGATTCACTTGCGGGCGTTGCGATCTAGACTCGAGCCGGTCTCTCCCCGCCTTCATCTTCCCCGCCAACTGTTCACACGTCCCATGCTACAATCAATCCTTTACTACACTGTGCTGCATCTAAAACAGTCGATAGCTGTCATGGAAGTAAACATGCAAACTTCCTGGTAGTGACTACGGCGAAAGAAACGCGCCCGTGCTTAGTTCAATGCATTGTACAGTTTCTAGACATTGAAAAAACATTAGCGTATGCTACGTGCCATCATACGTGCCAGAGTGTTAGTGGATTCGTCGCCTTTCTAGGTATTGTTTGAGATTTCCTGTCGTCAGTCAGGCCAACAACGCGTGATATGGAATACAGGACATCGGCGTTCTCCGGACCGAAAGCGCTAAATTACGTTTATAGGCCTGGTATAGGTAGCCGTCGTTTTATTATCGTGACCTGTACAGTCTAGGTATATACGCACTCAGTTCCGTTGTAGCGACAGTGGTATGGTAGTTACTGACATAGAAATTGATATCGGCAAACATTGACTAGAGCTTCAACAAATACGTATTGTCTAGTTAAAAGATTTAGGACTTGGTGTTTCGGTAGACGGTCTGAAAATTGCGTTTGACGTGTTACTCACAAACGCGAGGCGCCTACCGATACAACTAGATAATTAGATAACCATCTCCTCGCGCTATGGTGCGAGGCTTCTGTAACGAGGTAACGTAAGAAAATGAAAATTCGACTGAGAACTGAGGGTGCGTTGGAATACTAGTCCCAGTTCTAGAACTGGAACTGTCAGAACTGTTAGAACTCATGCTAGCAAACGAACGCTGAGAACTGTTAGCAAGTTGAGCATGCGCAAAGCCTCATACTTCCGGTAAAGGTCAATACGAAGTAGCGTGGCGTTTCGACTCCACTCTTGTTGTAGTCTGTTTGAACATCAGCAGTGCTTTCGCTTTCGCTTTTGGGACTTCTCGCGCCGAGAAGGTCACTGTAATCAGTTCCAAATGTCGTTCCTTCTGATGTCTGCCAAGCCGATGGTCGCCACGAGTGCTCATTATAACCAACCAGAACGTCCACAACGGCCTCAGCATCTGTACCCGCCATTTCACTTCGGCCACCTCCGGGAATTTTGCATTTTAGAGCGTAACAGTTGCAACCGTTGCAACTCGCTAGACAGAACTAGTAGAACTACCAATCGAACGCTACAGAACTTGTCTCCCCCCGTCAATATTCTAGTTCTAGAACTAGTATTAGAACGATCCTCAGTTGTAATTGCATTGATCGCCGTGTGTACTACACGGAAACATGTACCCTGCTGGACTCATCTGCAGTGTTGGTGCTTGCCCAGATGAGAGTAGAGACCCACTTGCGGGCATAGTGATTGACACATTGCCATTACTGTGTGAATAGATACTTTCTTTGTTATCAGATAGGAAGCTGTTTAATTAATTAACTGGGATTGAGTAACACATGAAATAGGGGGAAATGGTGTCACCTCACACATTGCTTGACTTGTAACTGAAGACTATTGTCTTGAGGCATGAGACTGGCAGTTGAAATGTTTGTACATCAGTGTGACTTGGATGGTTGCTGGTCGCTGGTAGATCAGGTATTTCGAGTGTGTTCAAAGGTTCTTTATTGCATGTTTAGACTATTAGCTGTGCTTTTGGCAATCACTGGAGACACACATTAATTACCACTGTCCTTATGTCGGTCAATCTGTCTATCTGTCTGCCTAAGTACATATATTTAGGCAACAGACAGACAGACAAACAGACAGACAAACAGACATTTGTTCTTTTAAATCAATATATTGTGTACTGGTACACAACTTGAGGTTATACTAGAAACAGATGACTTGCAGTTTGTAGACAGACAGACAGACAGACTGACAGACAGAGAACTCAGTTGACTCACTAGTCTTGGACGTGTACAGTTTGACTTGTATTCTGAGCAGTAGTTACCTATAGATAGTTTAGTGTTTTGTTGCTGCCTTGGTGGTCGCTGGACATTCTTTTAGTTTTAGCCACTAGCTGGTACTGAAGGCTTTGCTTGTACACTGTAGTTTTTAAGTGTAGTCTTCATTTGTTTTACGCGAGTATCAATTTTAGCTTAGTTTTGTTGATGAACACTACTAGTAGTTGGACAGTACATAGTACCCTGCATTGCAAAATGTATCAGAGATAAAAGTTCAATTATATGTGATAGACAGACAGACAAACAGACAGAAAACTCAGTAGACTCTCTGGTCGTGGACATGTAGAGTTTGACTCATATTCTGAGCATTTGTTAGCTATAGACTGTTTATTGTTTTGTGTCCGGTCTTGATGGTTTCTGCACATTCTTTAGTTTATGATATTTGGAGGTTTTAGTGTCTATTTATGAAAATATACTACCTTTGACAGACACATAGGGGCTGGCTGGCTGGCTGGCTGGCTCGCGGGCGGGCTGGCTGACTGACTGACTGACTGACTGACTGAAAGACTGACTGACCGACTGAAAGACTGACCGACCGACCGACTGACCGACAGATGGAACGACCGACAGACAGACACAACTACAGACAGATTTACTGACCAACAGACCGATCCACCGACCCACCAACAAACAGAGAGACCGACAGACCTACTGACGGACCCACCGACAGACAGATTGAGAGACAGACATACAAACCGACAAGCTGACCAACAGACCGATAGACCGACTGACTGACAAACCGACCGACTGACAGACCGATCGACTGCCAAACCAACCGACTAACAGACAAACCGACCAACAGATTGAACGACCAGCTGACTGACAGACCGACCGACCGACCAACTGACTAACTGACTGACTGACTGACATACTCACTGACAGACTGACTGACTGACAGACAGACAGACTGACCGACCGACAGGCTGACTGACTGACTGACTGACAGATATCATTTATTGAACATACAAGGCACTACGTACATCATAGGAAGTCGAAACATAATAGTCGCTACTGAAATCTAAAACCCACTAATGAATGCTACTTTGAAGTTCGCAGTCTAAAGCTATATCAGCACTAGAACTTTGTAAATGAAGTCTGTCAATCTTCTTCAGCAAGACTTTAGCATTGCATCTCTGTAGGATTACACTCAATTTTTTTCTCCAGTAGGAACGGAATTCAGCCTTGTTGCATTTTCTAACTGACAGATAGACTGACAGACAGACAGGCAGACAGGCAGACAGATAGACAGACAGATAGACAGACAGACAGAAACTGACAGACAGACAGACAGACAGACAATTCAGTACTCTCTAATCGTAGACATGTACAGTTTCACTCGTATTCTGAGCATTAGTTATCTATGGATAGTTTAGTGTTTTTGATCTTTGCAGTCTTGGTGGTCACTGGACCTTCTTTTACTTTATGAAATGTGCATGTTTTAGGTTCTATTTATTATTTATAAAAATATACCACTATTGACAGACTAACAGAGAGACAGACAGAGAGACAAAAGACACACACACACACACACACACACACACACACACACACACACACACACACACACACACACACACACACACACACACACACACACACACACACACACACACCACAGACAGATAAACATACACACAGCTATACAGAAAGACAGGCAAGGCACACAGACAGCCAGATAAACATAAAAACGTGCGAATGAACAGACAGAGCAACAGGGCACTTGCAGAGGCAGACTCACAGACAGACAGAAAGACAAACGAACAAAAAATAAAGAGACAGACGGAGATAATTAGCTGTCATTGCTATTTTATGATAGTTTATGTTTTAGAATAATATGTCATGTAGATCAGACAGGCAGACAAGATAGTTTTTGTTGAATAGGACTTCTATGTCCCTTTACTTTATTTACTTTGCGTGTTGCCAGCAGTTTGACAATGTGAACTGTATGTAGCCTTTGCTTGCTATTGTATCTAACTTCATTTAGGAAAATATACTACCACTGACAGACATACAGACAGACAGACAAACGAACAGGAGACAGACTGAGATAATTAGCTATTATTGCTATTGTATGATAGTTTTGTTTCAAACTAATATGTCATTTGGATCAGACAGACAGTCAGAGAGACAGACAGACAGACACAACTGACTGACAAATTCTATACTCAGCCAATCAGTCAATCAACAGCCTCAAAGCAAACTGACATGTAAATTCGGTAGTGCCATGGATCTCAAATGCTTTCGAAATGGAACATCAATTTTACAAATATGAATAGCTATGATGTAAATAATACTCAATTTCTAAAAATACAAACAACTGAAGTCATGCTCTTAGTTCAACCAGTTATCTTATCAATTTTGCAAAATGCAGGATTTTGTCTTCCTTCTTTTTTATATGCATGCCATTATATAGGAGGAGCCTACGACACTAAGTACTTCGTTAGCGCTCCTTACCCCTACCTGCACAACAGGCCGACAAGAAACTACAGGTTAGCAGGTTGAGTAAGTGACAACGGAAAACAACGTTGCATATCAAGTGTTGCAGCTATTGGAAATATTCTGCCTTTATCATATGATGTGTCTTGATTGGGATCGAATCGATCGTTTACATAAGTTCAAATGGCACACGAGTGGATAAGAAAATGACGTGACACCATACCAGAGATACAATACCTTCTAACATGATACACCAAGTTACTGGCAAAAAGATCATTTCGTGTGACCCTATAGAAAAGACGCTGTTTCCTGTTTTATTAAACGTTTGCCAAATGAGTTGATTTGTGTACACGTTAAGGAAATTATTGGCCAACTGTCACATACGTGGGTTGACTGACATGATGTGATGGCTACTCAGGCGGTCTCTGAGTCTCCGCCTATGACATGGCAAGGTTGACCTAGCAGACGCACCTAGGGTGGGAGTTAATTAAGCGAGGTGAATGGTGTAGGTAGTAGCCTGCAGTTTTTTCTTGTTGCACGTACCCAGCTGAAAAAAGATTTTAAAATGTGCAATGCTTGTCTAGAGATGAGGCTGTGTAATACTAAACAGGCCATCTCCAGGAAATGTCTAGAAATGGCTTTGTTTGATGTTGGACCAAATATGGTAATTATAATGTAGGCGTGACGCACATTTCTATCCCATCACGACTGGATTCCTCTCGAATTTACAATTTTACGCTTGAGAACTAGCCAGCACTGCTGTAAATTGACCAGCTTTGTTTGCTTATTTCGTAGAGGCTTCCGATCAGCGGATTGTCAACATGGCGTCTACAGCTGGCTGTGTCGACAAGCAGTTTGAGGAGCGTGTTCTAGATCGCTACCCAGATTTACTTCAAAGCCTCCGTGTCGCTAGAGTATTGGGTCCACTTTTTGCAGACGGCGCTGTCACTAAGAAGGAGTTCGACGACATTTCTGAAGTTTCTTCTCGTAGTGAGCAAGTACAGCGTTTGTTGGATGTCTTGGCTCGTGGTTCATCAAGCACGTTTGACAAGTTCTGTACTGTGATGGATAAAGAGGAAGGACGTCTAGCTGAGACAGGATTTCTACAAGAGCAACCAGATGTTTCTGATCAGCAAGATCTGAAGACAGAAACACCAGCTACTCATGAGGTGAGTATCTCTAATAAGCAATGGGCTACATAAGAGACAGAGTGCATGGTAGGAATGGTTGGATAGTTTAACTTGTAAGTATATCTGTCAATGATTTATATCTGTCAATGATTTTGATTGGGTACTAACCTAAAGTTTGCCTAGTACTATGTGTGTAGTCTTGAGTGATAACTGCATCTAGAATTCACCCATAGTCAGTAGACTAGTTCTCTCCTATAATTCTGATCTCGTGGCAAAAGGACTGGAACCTCACTAGACGTGTAATTGCAAATACTGTGTGAATGAGTTCTGTCTTTGTTATCAGAGTGGGGGAGTTCCATCTTTACTTGTGATTGAGTGATCTGATGGACACTTTATACATTTGTGGACTTGTTTATTGAAGGGTATTGCTCTGAGGCAAGAACCTAGTTGGCAGTTGAAATCTTTGTGCTTTGGTGTGACTCAGTGATTAGAAATTAATGGCTGCAGATAATATCAAGACGCCAAGTTCCGAAAATAGCAACAACTGAAGTCAGACAACTGTAGTTCAACCTCTTTGTCCTATCTAAGTCGCAAATGCAGGATGTCGACTTACTTGTTTCTTGATTATATGCATGCCATTATGTGGGAGGGGCCTACCAGACTAAGTACCTCATTAGCCTTCGTTACTTTTACCTGTACAACAAGCCGACAAGAAACTACAGGTTAGCAGTTCGATTGAGTGACAATGGAAAACAGCGTCACATCGAGGTGTGCATCTATTGGAAATATTCTGCCCAGATCATTTGATGTTGCGCGCAATGGGTTTGAAACCAGATTCAAATGGCACACGAGTGATAAGGGAATGACATAACACAATACGAGAGATAAAATACCTTCCAACATGATACACTAAGCTCCAGTCAAAAAAGACATTTCATGTGGCTCTATAGAAAAGTCGCTTTTTCCTGCTTAATGAAACGTTTTCCAAATGAGTTGATTTGTCTACACGCTAAGCTAGATTTTTGGCCAACCGTGACATATGTGGGTTGACTGACATGTGATAGCTACTCAGGTGGTTTCTGAATCTCAGCTGATGACATATGGCACGAGCTAGCAAACCCTCCCAGGGTTGGCGTGGAGTAAGGTGAATCGCGTAGATAAGATCGAGCCTGCGTTTCTTCTTGTAGCACGCACCCAGCTGACAAGTTTATAGAATGTGCAATGCTTGTCTGTAGATGAAGATGTGCAATACTAAACAGAACACATTCTGTAAATGTCTACAAATAACTTTACTTGTTGTTGACCAAATATGATAATTATAATATATGCGTAACTATAGCACATCCCTATCACAGCTCAGTTCTTCTAGAATTTACAATTTTACGCTTTAGACTAGCAGCAGTACTGCTGAAGAGTACCCAGATTTGTTTGCTTATTTCGTAGAGGCTTATCGACGAGCGGATCGTCAGCTTGGCCTATACAGCTGACGATTGCGACAGGCAGTTTAAGGAGCGTGTTCTAGATCGCTACCCAGATTTACTGCGAAGCCTCAACGTCGCTAGAGTATTGCATCCTCTTTTTCAAGTCGGCGCTATCACTAAGAAGGAGTTTGACGAGATATCAGACATTCGTTCTCGTAATGAGCAAGTGGAAAGTTTGTTGGATGTCTTGTCTCGTGGTCCGTCAAACACGTTTGACAAGTTCTGTACTGTGATGGATAAAGAGCAAGCACGTCTAGCTGAGATAGGCGTTCTACAAGAGCAAGCACATGTTTCTGATCAACCAGAGCTCAAGACAGAAACACAAGCTACTCGTGAGGTGAGTACCTGCATGGTATTGATTTCTAATCAGCTACATGAAAGACAACGTGGTAGCTAGGATATAGTTGGAGAGTTTCTAAACTTATAATTTCATCTGTTTACGAGTTTTATTGTTTCGTTGGGGGTACTTTTGGCAATAAATTGCCTAACTCCTAATTTCTAGAGATTTTTTGTAAAGTGGACGTCATGCCTAATTGGATAATTAGGACTAAAGGTCAATATATGGGAGTCTGCAAGCGCAAAAGCTAGATCAAACTTTTTATGAGTTTACAAAGGGTTTTTGCTTTAAGACTATTAGCTTATGCTTCTAGCAATCTCAGAAGAAGAGACTCAAATTGAAAAACACTCATTGATTACCAGTGTCTTTACAGTATGTCTGTCAATCTGTCTATCTGTCTGCCAATATATATATATATATATATATATATTTAGACAACAGACAGACAGACAGACAGACAGACAGACAGACAAGGCAAACAGACAAACAGACATTTGCTCTATTCTATTTAATATCGTACGTATGCTTGCACACATGTTGTTGTTGTACTAAAAAGCAATGGACTTACATTTGCAGACAGACTCAGACAGATAAACAGGCGGACAGACATACATACATACAGACAGACAAACAGTAAATTCAGTAGACTCTCTAGCTGTAGACATGTAGTGTTTGACTCGTATTCTGATCAATTGTTAGCTAGATAGGTTACAGTTTGTTTGCAGCCTTGGTTGTTGTTGTACATTCTTTTAGTTCATAATATGTAGATGTTTCAGTGTGTATTTATAACAATTTGTGAGACAGACAGACAGAATGCAGGTGTGCTGACAAGAAAACTCGTGATGGTCGGTTCTGGACCTAAGACCCTTAGTAGAAACACTGACTTTGCACAACTTGTATTTAAGTAGCTTCTTTTAAGTTTTATTCTCCATATGGGCTAATGTATTATGTAGTAATTATCATTTAGTGGACTTCAGGTTTGCTGTAGAGTTTGATGGAAATCTTACTGTAATGGAAATATATAACAGACAGACAGACAGATAAACAGGCAAACATGCGGTTAGTCAGACAGACTAACAGGGCACATACAGACAGGCAGACTTACATCCAGACAAAGTAAACAAACAAACAAGAGGCAGATAGAGATAATTAGCTGTTATTGCTATTGTATGATAATTTATGTTTCAAATTTATATATCATATGGATCAAACAGGCGGACAGAGTTACAGACAGACAGACAGACAGACATACAGCCAAACAATGAGACAGACAGACAACTAGACAGAAAATCAACAGACAATCATATACCCAGCCAATCAGTTAGTCAACAGCCTGAATAGCAAACTGTCATGTCAATTACTAGAATATTATTTACATCATGGTTATTCATATTTGTAAAATTTGAGGTTCTGTTTTTAAAAATATTGAGATGGCAGTATATGTATGTATGTATGTATGTATGCATGTATGTATGTATGTATGTATGTATACACACACACACACACACACACACACACATACACACACACACACACACACACACACACACACACACACACACACACACACACACACACACACACACACATGTTTCTGAAAAATAGGAACAACTGAAATCATGCTGACAACTAGTCCAACCACTGCATCCTATCAATGTTACAACATACAGGATTTTGAATTCCTTGTTTCTTGATGCACAAACAATTATGTGGGAGGAGTCTATCACACTAAGTACCTCATTAGCCCTTCTTGCCTTTACTTGTACAGCGACCCAACAAGAAAGTACATGTTAGCAAGTCGATTGATTGACAATGGAAAACAACGTCGCATCCACTATTGCAGTTATTGGAAACATTCTGCCCTGATCATATGATGTTGTGTCCGATGGGGATTGGAACCAAATTTACATAAATTCAAATTGCGCACGAGTGAATAAGGGAATGACGTACGTAACACCGTACTAGAGATACAATACCTTACAACATGATACATCAAATTCCTGTCAATTGGGTCATTTTCTGTGACCTCTAAGGAAAAGCGATGTTTTCTGTTTAATTAATTAAAAGTTTGCCAAATGAGTTGATTTGCGCACAAGCTAAGCAAAATTATTGGCCGACTGTCACATACGTGGGTGGACTGACATGTGATGGCGGTTTCTGAGTCTCCGCCTACGACATTGCACGAGCTAGCAGACGCACCCAGGTGAGGGTGGAACGAGGTGAATCACGTAGATATGATCGAGCTTGCAGTTTCTTCTTTTAGCACGCATCCAGCAACAAGAGTATAGAATGTCCAGCCCTTGTTTAAAGAGGTAGCTGTGTATTACTAAGCAGACCATGATCGCTAAATGTCTGCAAAGTTTTGTTTGTTAGTGACCAAATATGGTAATTATATTATATCCGTATCGCACATTCCTATCACAGTTCGATTCCGGTTGAAGTTATGATTTTTCGCTTGAGACTAGCAGCGATACTGCTGGAGATTGACCAGCTTTGTTTGCTCATTTGATAAGGGCGTATGAACAAGCGGATCATCAACATTGCGTCTACAGCTGAAGGTGACGACAAGCAGTTTGAGGAGCGTGTTCTAGATCGCTACCCAGATCTACAGGGCATCAACGTCGCTAGAGTATTGTATCCACTTTTTCAAGCCGGGGCTGTCACTAAGGAGTTCGACGACATTCCTGACGTTCGTTCTCGTAGTAAACAAGTGAAGTGTCTGTTGGATGTCTTGTCTGGTTGTCTACCAACCACGTTTGACATGTTCTGTACTGTAATGGATAAAGTGCAAGCACGTTCAACTGAGACAAATAGCACTAATACAAGCATTTTAGAAGAAGAAATACATGTTTCTGATCAGCAAGATCTGAATTCAGAAACACAATATATTGATGAGGTGAGAACATCTCTAACTACAGCATAGTTCAAGAGTTTCTAAAATTGCCAAGTTGATCTGTCAACGATTTCAGCATTTGGTTTGGGTATTGGTTGACCACATGATATGTGACATAGTTTTGCTCTAACTTCATCTTCATGTTTGCAAAGTTTTAGCTCCATAAATGAGCATATAAAGGAGCATATAAATCTTCTGTCTTGATATGCTCCTGCTCTGTGTACATACATATATCTTGATCAACTGAGACGTCTCACCTGCCATTGTCAGTACTGTGTAAATGGTCTTTCATTTGTTATCAGATTGGGCGTTGTTTACTTGGGTTGATTAACACATAAGATAAGGAGGTGATGATGCCATAAAGTGGCACACTTCACACACTGTTCTACATGTTAACTTATGCCAGTTGTCCTGACGCATGAGCCTGGCATGAGCAGAGTTGTGCATTAGTGTACATGACTGTAGTGATCAGAATTGGATGGTTGCTGTATATAGATTCTGTCTGCTTCAGATATACTTCTTTTGTTATATAGTAAGTTTGGTTGAATAGCGATTATAACGGGAGAGTAGGGTTTACATGGTTATTGATGAGTGCTTTGTTATTTTGGTGATGCTCGAAGTTGAAGATTCGCTTCTGTGTTTTAGGAAGGACGAACTGCTCTTGATAAACATTTTGAAGCAAAATCAGATGTTCAAAGCAAAGAAGAGGAGGAAGGTAAAACCACACTACACAGTAAGAATAAGGTGTTTAGAATGTGAATGACTTCAACTGAAATTGAGCACATTCGGATAGCAAGTCAGGTTTTGCACTCATACACTGGCACACATACACACGCGCACACGCACGGACACAAACGCACATGCATGCGCACACACACATAAATCGCAAGAATGGCAAACGGCTGTGTGGAAATAGGGATGTATTTTGCGTCGGACAGACTGAGCCTAGATAGGACATTCTTATATGGTGGTTACATGTATAATTAAGTGCCTCCCGTTACTCCAGCCATTTTGCATGTAATTCTTAAAGTAAAGAACTTGCGTTAAAGGCAGCTGAATTTTTCTTTGGATAAAGCATGCTATAAAGCACCTATGTTTATGAAATTCACTTTTGGAAAGGCCATTACGTGCTAAGAGAAATGCTTACACTATAATGCGTATGGGTGAATGTTTTGTCCAAACACGGACCAACACTTGTGCAGTATTTAGTCGGAAAAAGAACACATTTGGTGCGACATTGTCCTCTGTCCTACCAATATTTTCACACTTGATAAGAAGCAACGGTCATGCTCCCAACCAGTTGGATGGGTTTATGTGCACTAAGCAGGAGCTGTAGGCCGTGCTTAGCAATGCCCTGCAGCTTGGCCAGGAACTCGCAGGGGCACCGACTGCGACACCAACTCTGGTTTGGACTCCCGAGGTCCCACCTGGACTCCAATGGTTGATGAAGTTTGTCGCAGTCGCAGCTTTTGCCATCCCCATTTACAACTACTCTCTGTGAGTAGTTTTTGTTGCAGTAGCTTGGGATCATCTATTACTTGAATTCAATCATAGCCTACTTCCACTAGTCCCATCGTTTGTACTATCTGTGCACCTAGTATGGAGTTCGCTGCCTCATTCAGTCCAACAAACTCTGGTCTGTGCTTCTGCCTTGTTTTTCGGATTCCTTACATTCAATACACATTTTCCAAGTTCTTTCATCTTAGCACCACAACATTGTAGATGCTTAGAAGTTTGTCTACAGGTTCCAGCTTTTTGCCTGAAAGCAGGTCACCTAACCTTATCACGTTACAGGTAGCGCGAGTGTCCACTGGGAATTCGACTTTGTATTAGCCATCATAGTGGCTAGTAGGCTATTGACTTCATCTGGGGATAGCGTGAAGCAAAACTTTTACGGTGGCGTAGGAAGATGTCCAAGAGCCGGGTGGGGGCTGTACTGTGGTCAGGATCATATTTAATTAATTAAAAAGAAAAGTACCTCGCTTGATTACACTCTGGCGAAATGATTGGTTTTGTTACACAAATACACAATTCTTTTCATACGCAGGACGCTAATTTATCCCTTTCTTCCACAGCTTGCATCTTTCTTCTGGCATACTTTTGCCACGGTCTTGATAGGTAGGGCGTGACTGCTTCGGTGACTTCAATAGCGGTTTTTCACCAGGAGCTAGGCTTTCTCTTGGTCTGTCTCGAACTTCCAGACCAACGATTGGTATGCTACGACTGTAGCACAGATTAACAACGTAAGGTGTTCCCCCGTTACTCTCATTTGTCTGGTTGTTGCATCAAACGCACATTACATATCCAAACAAATCTCACACCTACAAGAGTTACTTCCTTAGTCCGTTTCTCTCGCATCATATACATGATTTGATCTTGCATTCGATCATCTAGTGATACTCCAAACTGACGCGTTTTGCCAAGGCGCACATTACTTGCCTTGTACCAAACCCTCTCGCTCCGTTGTCCCTGTTCCCGCATGACACAAGGAATTAGGCGTCGTCTCATAGAGTAACGGGGCATGGATGCACGAGAAGGTCTTGTACGAGGCTATGCAGCACAGGATGTATCTTGTAGCTCTTTCACCAGTTTGTGCCCAGTTTGAAATTGAAATATTTCACACATAACGTTTGTCTTGTCTACACAAAGACTTCCATTAATTCTGACATTTTCTCTAACTTTATTTTTCCCGTATCATACTCAAATGGTAGTGCAATGTAGATTTCTCGCGCATTCAAAGCAATTCAAATTATAAGCGTTGGAATTTTGTAATCATCCACTTGTCTATTTCGTCTTGACACTATCTCGTACGACGTTCAGGCATGTTTCCATTTGCTCCAGTTCTGTCCCAGGTCTACGACTGTAACTCTTTGCTTGAGTGGCATCGGTACAGTTCTTCTAGAGTGACCCTTTCCGGTTCTACCATTGCGTTACCTTGTTGGTTTTCGAATTTGAGTGAAAACAATGACGCGAGACTTGTCGTATTGTCTTTCTGAGTAAACTGTTCTTCGTCATTACCAAATCTAAGACGACTGAGGGCATTCGCCACTCTATTTTGATCTCCTTTTATGTATTCAGTAGCGAAACAGTATTCTTGTAATTCCGCTATCCATCTGGCACGACGGCCCTATGGGTCTTTGGCAGTAGATAGATATTGGAGTGGAAAATGGTCAGTCCGCAGAAAAAATTTTGTTCCAAGCAAATTTTGTCGAAAGTGACGAGTTGCCATTACGACTGAAAGAAGTTTTCTATCATATGTAGAGTATCGTCTCTCTGTCTTAGATAAAACTCTACTAAAATATGCAGTCGGTCGTAGTCCATCTGAACTTTTTGTGCCAGTTCTGCACCAGTCCCTACAGTTGATGCATCTGTAGTTAAAACAAATGCTTTATCTGCACAGGATGAGCCAAGATCGGTGCTGTAGACAGTTTTCGCTTTAGAGTATTAGGTGCCTCTTGACAATGATTTGACCACTGAAATTTCTGTTCTCCA